>CALOFE010000075.1:0-12280 GCA_942492455.1 uncultured Planctomycetaceae bacterium
TCGCAAACCGGACCAATTGTGGTCGATCTGCCCCCCGGCGCGATCTTCGGCGTGGTGGACAACGCGTGGATGCAGCCCATTCACGAGATCGACGGCAAGCCGGGGAAACTATTGCTGGTGGGGCCGGGACAAAAATATCCTAAGGATTTCGACGGCAAAATTATCCAGTCCGACACGTTCCGGGTGTTCTACTTCTACCGCGCACTTGGCACCGGCGATAAGGCCAAGCAGCTAAGGACCGCAGTTCAGGCCTACAAGCTGTCGGACGCCGCCAAGCCACCGAAAACCAAATTCGTCAAATACGAGCCGAAGCCGGGCGACAAGATCGCGCTCAATACCCAGCCGCGCGACATGCAGTTCTGGGAACTGGTGAACACCTATGTTCAGCGTGAACCGATGGCTGACCGTGATCGGTTCTTCTATGCGTGGTTGAAAGACTTGGGCATCGAAAAAGGTAAGCCGTTCAAGCCAACCGACTATCAAAAAGAGATATTGCAAGCGGGTTTGGACGTGGGCATGGCCATGTCCCAGGCCATCTCTTTCAATAAAACCCGCAATATGTTCCCAACGTCTCTCTATGGAAAGGATTCCGGCTGGGAGGATGCGATGGCGGGGATGGACCCGAAGATTGATCTTGCGACCTACTCCATGTTCAATGAACGGGCATCCTACGGTTTTGAGGCGACCACCACGTCGGCCGGTATGGTGTCGCGCACGCCTGGCAAAGGATCCGCCTATCTGGGATCGTATTACGATGCCAAAGGCAATGCACTCATGGGCGGCAACCACTACCAGCTCAGAATCAATCCCAACCCGCCGGCGGCCAACTTCTGGTCCATCACGGTCTATGACATCGAGAACCGTTTGATTATCCGTAACAAAATCAAACGATCAGATCGTTCATCCCGTACAGAAGGGCTTATCAAGAACGCTGACGGCTCAGTTGACATGTACTTCGGGCCAGTGGCGCCGAAAGGCAAAGAGGTGAACTGGATTCAGACCAATGAAGGACAATCCTTCTTTGTTTACCTGAGACTGTACGGCCCGGAAAAAGCCTATTTCGACCAGTCCTTCCCTATGAACAAAATAGAGAAAATAAAATAGGGAGAGCCGTGCAATGAAAACAAAAGAGTTATTCACATTGGCTATCGCCATGATTATGGCCAGCAGCATAGCATCTCCGGGCTGGGGCAAATCCCATAAAACCAAAATGATCACGCAACAGCCTGTTATGAAAATGACGATTCCAATTCCGGAGAACATCACCACGCCGGCCAAGGTTGAATCGGCCATAGGTCCTCTGGAATTCTTTGATGGGATACCAACGCTTAAGACAAAAGATGCCGTGTACGATTATGTTGATCGTGCCCGTGCTGTGCAAATTTATATATCTATGATGCCAGCGGTGTCCACCTACAGCCTGCTCCAGGGCAGTAAAGACGTTGGTATGGGAGACGCTCATCAGGTTGTGCTTTGGGAGCAGCTGGGAGATTCAAAATCGCAGGTGCTGACCTATAACAACACCTCGCTCTATAACTGGAGCTTTCTCGACCTTGAAAAAGACGGCCCAACTGTAATTGAACTTCCGCCGGATCAACTGGGCATTCTTGATGATGGCAATATGCGTTACTGGGGCAACGTCTCGCGGGGGATTCCGCTGCCCGTGTCGCGCACCACCAATTCGACGAAGCCCCGTTCGTTCCCGGGCCCCAAGCGAATCATGATTGTCCCCCCCCCGTCCATCGATTGGCGAGCGTTGATCAGCAGATTCAGGAGCACCCGTTGAATCTGATTGCCACTCGCCATCACCCGGGGCGTCGCTGGATCGAACTGCGTTTCGATGGAGACGCGGTACTTGCGCATCTCACGTTCCAACAGCACCAGTGCATCGAGGATGAGCTGGCCGAGGTCGGTCGGCTCGAAGGATTCGCTGCGGTTGCGTGCTTGCGCCAGGATGGTCGAAGTGATTTTTGCGGCTCGCTCGGAGGCTTCCAGGATCTTGGCCAGCGCCTTGTCACGGCTGGCGTCATCACGGTTTCGCAACCCCAACTTGGCATAGTTGATGATCGTCATCAGCACGTTATTGAATTCGTGCGTTGCCGTACCGGTCAGCTCGCCCAACGCTGCGAGCGATTGCATCTTCCGTAACTCGGATTTCAAGTAGTGGATGTGCATCTGCTCGTCGGTCATTTGGGCATTTGCGGTTGGATGCGATTGCATGATTCCTCGATTTCCAGCCAATCTCACCAGGGGTGGTCGGCAGGCGTATTTGGAACGCTTTTTAGGGTCTTCGGCGGACAAGATATGGCGTCCGAAACCGGGCGCTGATCTGCAATGACCTATCGTCGTGACCGCTCCATCTGCTACAGGTGTGCTGTGTGGTCCCGCACAGATTGCCAGAGGACGCCAGTGTTCCGAGGCAGCCCCGCCAAAGCCCTGGACGGACCGGCCTTCGGGGTGACTGAGAACCTGGCGGGTTAACTGACGACGATTAGGCAAACTCGTCCGCCGCAAAAAAGAAGGCGTTTCTTTTCATCGATGCAGCTATTGGGAAATGGAACGATGGCACAAATCAATCCCCACCAACTTCCGATCAACTGCGCCGCGCCGGGACGCCCACAGGCGGGGTACACCGCTAGCGGCCCCAACGTGATCGAGCGGCTTCAGCAGCGAATACGCGATGCCAAAGGGATGGGGTTTCGCATTCGCAGCGAGTGGCTTGACGACCAACAAGCAACGTGGTGCGAGATCGGCGGCGTGAAAACCATCTTCATCGATCGATCGCAAACCGCTGCCGAACAACTGGAACAACTTGAGGATTCACTTGCCTCGTTGGCCAGCGAGTGCGCTGAGAGTGAGCACATCGCGAGCGAATCGCCGCCCCAGCGAGCTGCCTGATCTGAGGCGTGCCAGTCGTCGTGCAGTCATCACTGACGTCCAGGTGTGGCGATTTCTTCGCCACCATCGCTGGTTCCCAAGGGGACCGCGGATATCATAGAAACGACGGTGCGTCCGGCGGCGCGTCGGCCAAAACGGAATGTTCCGCCTTGCCCATGGTTTGCCAGGTCGGTCCATTTTGAGCCCCGACCGATCGACGGAGACAGTTCCCACCGTGTTTTTCCGGCAAATGAATCTGACGACGGCCATTAAGTTCTGCCATCGCCTGGGAACCGGGCTGAAGGCCGGAGCGGACTTGCTGAAGCTGCTTGACAGTGAGGCCAATCAAGGCTCCCAAAATCACCGGCAGGCCATGCTTGAACTTGCGCGTGGCGCCAATGACGGCCAATCGCTCAGCTCGGTGATGGCCCAGCAGAAGTACTTTCCGCGACTGATGGCGGCGATGGTCCGCGTCGGTGAAGAGACGGGAAGACTGGAACACACGTTGCTGACGCTCAGCGAGCACTACCAGCACCAACTCACGACACGCCGTTGGTTCATCTCATCGATCACTTGGCCGGCATTGCAGTTGGCAGCCGGGATCGGGGTGATTTCGCTGCTGATTTACTTACTCGGAGTATTGACTCCCGCCGGCGGTGGCCAGATGACGGACGTGCTCGGTTTTGGTCTCCGAGGCGGCAGCGGTGTCCTTTGGTTCTGGTCTTATATCGCGATATTCTTTGGATTCGTGGCGGCGATCGTCTGGGCGTTCATGCGCAACGTCGGGGGCGTGCAGAACCTGATCCCGTTGATCTACAAGATTCCTCTCATTGGCCCGGCGATTCAAACGATCACGATCTCCAAGTTCTGTTGGACACTCTCGCTGTCGCTCGGCTCTGGTCTGGATCCGATTCGTGCGGTGAACCTTGCCCTCGACAGCACCGACAGTGACTACTATCGCAGCGCCGCAGGCGATGCCGGAAGCTGCGGTCCGCGGCGGATCGACGCTGGCCGGCGCGCTCGAGGCGACCAGTTTGTTTCCGCAAGATTTTGTTCAGCGGATTGAAATTGCCGAACATTCTGGGACCGACGCCGAATCGATCGACTTTCTCACCAAGGAATACGACGAACGTGCCAAGCGGGCGATCAAAGTCATCGCCGGCACTGCCACCGTGCTGATTCGCATCACGGTGATGGGCGTCCTGATCTTCTTGATCTTTCGGCTCGCTTCGTCGTACCTCGGCGCGCTCAACAGTGCCGGTGCGCCGATCAATCCGCGGCCACCGTTCGGCAACTAGCGAGAGCTGGAAAAGTTTAACGATCAACGGCTCTTTAGCGGTCCCGGGAAGCTTTCCTGCGACCGCGGTGTTCCAAGCGGTACGTTCGCTTTCTTCGTCCTGTGCGGCTCATCCGTGGGGACCCCATCGACCGATACCCTATTGGATCCGCTAGTGTAGGGACGCCACTTTCACCGCCTCGGGCTCGCCCCCGTTCACTAGAATCCCGTTCACTAGAATCCCGTTCACTAGAATCCCAGTCACGAGAATGCCAGTCACTAGAATCCCAGCGGCTCATTCGCAGTCAATTTCAACCATCCTTGCCAACGTGATCAGAGAGAGAGCTTCGCGATGAATCGTGCAATCTCGCCCCCGCACCACGCTCACGCAGTCGCCGCCCCAAATCCGCGCGGCGGATCCGACGCGGAGTTACGATCCCGCATTCTGCACCGTCAATTTGCGGCAGTGATGTGGATCGCTTTGGCATGGGTCGCTGGAACGGTCGTGTTCGAGTTCACGGCGATGGGTGACGGATCGCGGCACATCAAATTCGAGTCTCAGGAAGACACATTTCTCGGATTCTTCGGGAACCAACTCATCCGCGGCGCGGCCAAACCATCCGACACCGAATCGAGTAGCCTCTGACCTGGCATCCGCCTGGTTGGTAAGCTTCTTCCATGCATCAGTGCGCACACCACAATCACTCCGGCGGTAACTACGGACGGGCGTTTGCCGTCGGTGTGCTGCTGAACGTCGCCTTCGTAGCGGTCGAGGCTGGGTACGGCTGGTGGGTCAATTCGCTGGCACTATTGGCCGACGCGGGTCACAACCTGAGCGACGTGCTGGGATTGCTGATGGCCTGGGCCGGCTACGCCCTTTCTAAAGTCGCTCCGAGTCCCCGACGAACCTACGGCTGGCGTGGCTCAACGATTCTGGCCGCCGTCTTCAACGCCCTGTTGTTGTTGGTTGCCGTTGGCGGCATTGCCTGGGAAGCCCTGGGGCGGCTCTCCCATCCCGCGGAGGTTGCCGCGCCGGTGGTGGTCGCTGTCGCCCTGGTCGGCGTGGTGATCAACACCCTCACGGCGTTGTTGTTCATGCGCGGACGTCATGAGGACTTGAACATTCGCGGTGCCTATTTGCACATGGCCGCCGATGCGTTGCTTTCACTAGGCGTGGCCATTGCCGGCATCGTGATTTGGGCAACCGGTTGGCTGTGGGTCGATCCCCTGACCAGCCTGATCATCGCCGCCTTGATTCTGGCGTCCACTTGGGGGCTGTTGCGTGAATCCTTGCACCTGGCACTGCAGGCAGTACCAGACAAAATCGACGTTGATGGTGTCGAGCGTTTCCTGGCCGGCCTGCCGGGCGTTAGTGAAATCCATGACCTGCACATTTGGGCAATGAGCACTACCGAGGTCGCGATGACGGTTCATCTTGTGAAACCGGACATCGGGAACGAAGACGCGTTGTTGCGCCGGGCCAGCGAAACGTTACATCATCAGTTCGACATCAGTCACACGACCATCCAGATCGAGCGATCAGTCGACGTGACGCTGTGCCCTCAAGCCGAAGAGGGAACGCTGTGATCAGCCGCCAATCGCGCGGGCCAGCAAATTGGTCGTCATTTGCTGCACGCGGGCGTCCGGACCGTGGGGACGTGACCAGTGCGACCACGGCAATTGATGCCCCGGAGGACTGGAGAGCGCCTGCGGCCACCAAATCGTCGACGCATTGAAGACGAAATTATTTTTTGGTCCCGGGTAGACCGTCGCTGTCCAACGCTGCGGGTTGGTACCGCCCTGCAGAGCCGTTCCTTCGGCAACCACTTCCAAACCAGGAAGGTCGGTGGGCGGATCACCGTGGTACTCCCAACCGATCAGCCCGGGAATTGTTTCTCCTCGTTTCATCCCCGTCTCGCGATACAACCAGTGCGCGGGCTGAGTGCAGACCCAGTCACCGCCGCCATTGACCGGATCGACATTGCGAGCTCCGATCAAATAGCCTTCGTCGGGCCCGCGGTGCGGAAAGGGCCCGTGCTCCTGTTCACGGAGTTTGGCCCACATGTATTCGCCTCCAAAGGGCCCACCACGAAAGAGGATGCGATTCGGGCGCCCGACGGCAGCGTCGCGAAGGGGACTGACCCAGCAGACGCTGTTTCCGGAAAAGAACATCAGGCTGACTCCGGCGTCGCGCATCGTGACAACGCTTTCGTACTGCCGGATGTCCCAGTACTCATCGTGCCCAACACTCAAGAACGCCTTGCACTTCAATCCGCGGTCGGGGCTCAACATGTCGCTGTTACTGCAATAGGTGACATCGTAACCTTGACTCTCCAGCCAATAGGCCATGGGAAATTCAAAGCACAACCACTCGCCGGAGCCGACCGTTTGAGGATTCTCGAAGATCTGCGGGTACATTCCATACGGCCGGTCAAAGCTGACATCCGCCCAGGGACCTTGGTTGCCCTTGGGGTGCGTGTAGACCGAGTCGTGATTGGGCCACTGATTGTAGGCCTGCCAGGTGTTGTCCGAGCACTGCACCAAAATATCCGCAGGTCGATCATCACGAACGATAAACACAACGTAGCTCTGCCAGTATCCGAATCCGCTGGCGTCGGACAACGTGCTCAGTCGGCCCACGTACACGCCGCTAGGCCAATCACTTGGAATCGCAACCGTCGCAGCTGGTTTCCACTGGCACTCGCGGAGTTGTTTCTCGCCCGGCTTTGGCGTCGGCTGAGTCGATCCATCGAGTGGGCCGATCGTTTTGACCAACCTCGCGCCGCGCCCCCCATAGTACCCTGTGCGAAAAATCTCAATCTGAAAGCGGGCAATCGGATCGGTCGACACGAAAATATCAATCGACTCGCCCGCCCCGACACTTTGTCGCGAACAGTAGCCTTCGATCCAGGGACTGCGAATGCCGCCGATTCGATCGGTCCGAACTCGAGTGAGTTGCCAGTCGAGCGATCCTGTCTTGGCGTTTTCCAGGGTGATCAAGTTCGGTCGCTCTGCGGCAGTGTCGGCGGCCGACACCCAGCCCTGGCCCGGCAACCGATCCCCCAGCAACGCGCCGGCCGAAGCAGCGATGGTCCTCTTGATCGATTCGCGGCGACTGAGGTTGGCCTGATCCATTACGGTTGCTCCTGAAGCAAACTCTGCAGGTAGGCCACTACATCGGCCAATTCGGATTCGCTCAACGCCTCGTCCAATCCGGCCGGCATGATGGAAACGATGCTTGGCTGGATCTGTTGCACCTCGTCCCGGCCCACCGAAACCGTCTCGCCCGACGCCTGCTGCAGTCGATAGTCGTCGGTCGATTCGGAAACCAGCACACCGCTGAGAACGCGACCATCGTCGGTCAGAATCTTGTACGAATCGTAATCTCGGACGATGCTGGCCGAAGGAAAGACGATTGACTCGAGCAAATCGCTTGTCGATCGATTTGAACCGATCGTCGTCAGATCAGGGCCCACTCGTTTTCCAGCCTCACCGACACGATGACACGAACTGCACTTGGCCTTCTCACTCATGAACACGATCCTGCCTCGGCCCGCATCCGCCAAACGCACCCGATCTCGCAGCATCTCCAAACGCAACTGTTTTGCCTGTTGATGCCGCCGCAGCTTTTCCAGCAATCGGTTCGCCTGGGGCAGAGTCTCCTGCGGATAACGCTTGATCACTTCGGACAGTTCCGTTTCCGTCAACGTCAGCAGCGCGTCCGCCGCTCCCACCGACGACAGAAACGCATCGATCACAGCAGTGCTGCGTGTACGTGTGAAGCACTGCATCAATGACTTCAACTGAGATGGAGTGGCTTGACGGAGAACTCCCGCGACTTGCTGCAGTTGAGAATCCGTCAACTGAGCGGCACCGAGGATCTCGGCCGCGCGTCCCGCGGCGGCCACGGCTTCGCTGCCACGACACATCTGCAATAGCAAAGCGAAAGCCTCGCCATCGATCGCGGCTGATCGAGCGGTGATCGCCGACAACGCCGCGATTCGCACACTGCTGGGGCGATGCGGATCGGACGCCAACGACTTGAGCGCCGGCGAAAACTCGCCACCTTGAATGCTGGCAATCGCCAGCATTGTCTTGGCTACGCGGTTCTCATCCGGGTCGTTCAATAACGCGAGTAGCGGTGCGGTCCAATTAGGATGCAGCGGTACGGAGTTCGACATTGCGATCGCGTCAAGCATCAGCGACTGTTTTTGCGGCGCGTCGCTGTCCGCCAGAGAGTCGCCGATCCACTTCGCAACTGTGTCGTCGTGGAGAAACTGAGGCAACAGCATTTCAATCACGGTCACCGACTTTTCGTTCGGCAGGCCATCCAGTCTCTCGCTGATCCACCGACCGGCGATATCAGCCCACTCGGGATGACCGCTGACAATGCGCACCGCTGCACTGCGATACTCAGCATCAGAAGATTCGAGTCCGGGAAAAACATCGGCTGGGGAAATTTGGCTTCGATCGATTTGGTCGATGGCCGTCATCAAACCGCGGGCCTGAATTGAATGAACTGGGTCGAGTGACTGCCAGGCCTGACGAATCGCCGTCACGTTCGCGATTTCGATCAACGCATAGGTGATCGCGTGATGCTCCGAGCGATCGATCCCCGGTCGCAACGCCGCCACCAGCGACGGCACTGCGGTGGGGTCGCCGAGCGTGCCCAAAGCCATCGCCGCGGTCCGTCGAACCGCGGCATCGGAGTCTGTCAACAAGGGCAATAGAGCCGCGGCGGATTCGTCCGCCGTGCTAAACGCAAGTCCACGGCACGCCGCCTGGCGAATCGTTGCGATCGGGTCGGCCAACGCCTGCTTCAAGATCTCCGCGGCGGAGGCCGCGAGTTCCTCGTCGGCCGTCAGTTGTGCGACAGCCCAAGCCCCGTTTTGCCGCACACGGATGTCGCCCCCAGCAACCGCTTTCGCCAATGCGGGCAGCATCGGCTCGCCGCGCCGCACGCACTCGGAAATTGCCTGCTCTCGGACGGCGAACCTCGTATCGTTGAGCAACCGCGTTAACGATTCCGATGTTTGCGATGACCAGTCGATTCGAGATCCACGCGGATCAACCAGCGGAGTCATGCCGGCGCGACGAATTCGATAGATTCCTCCCAGCACATCCGGCTTGGCGAATTGCGACGTCGGGCAACCACGGTAAAACCACCCTCCGGTGTCAATCACCAACAGGCTTCCGTCAGCGTCTTCCAATATGTCGGTCGGATGGAAATCACGATTCGCGGAGGACAGGAATTCGTGCTGGGTCACTTCGTAGCTGGACCCGGCACGCCGCACATCCAAGCGAACGATCTTGCCAAGATTAAAGAACGTGGCGAAGAATTGATCGCCCCAGTGATGATCGATGGCGCCGCTGCGGTAACGGGTCAATCCCGACACCGCGACATGGCCGAACGGGTGCACCGGGCCGAGCAAATCGCCGGTCACTTTGATCTCCTGCAGCACACGATCGCGATGCGGATAGGCACCGCCGTAGAGCCAGTGCACCAGCGCGTCGACCCGCGGACGTGTGTAGAGAATATTGACCGTTCCCAGCAGGTCGCCGCCCTCGGTGAAATCGATCTCCACCGGATTGTCCATGCCGCCACCACAATGAATGCGAGGATCGGTGCCGTCGGGTCGGCAGGAAAACAGATACGATCCCTCGCGTTGGCTGGTCACGTTGCCGCCCGCGTCCTCGAACGTGTGCCCGTGGTATCCGTCAGTCCAATAGATGCGGCCATCGGGCCCGGAGAAACAACCATGAATGCTCGCAGCATTTCCGTTGTAGCCAAACTTCTCGACAATGACTTCACGCTCGTCCGCCACCCCGTCGTCATCAGTGTCTCGTAGCCGCCAGATATTGGGCGGCGAGGCGACGTAAAGCGAGCCGTCGTGCCAGGTACCGCCCATCGGAAAGGTCATCCGATCGGCAAATACGGTCGACTTGTCAAACCTGCCGTCGTTGTCAGTGTCGGACAGCATCCGAATCGAGTTAGGCAGCTCCTCTTCCAGCTCTTCGTTGGACAAGTTGACGCCGGCATTGTTGCAAACGTACAAACGTCCGCGATCATCAAAACAGGCCATCGTCGGATGAGTCACCAGCGGCGGGCCGGCGGCCAGCTCGACCGTGAACCCCTCGGGGACATTGAGTTCGACCGGCTCGAATCCCTGGCTCACCGGTGGTGGTTCGACGGAGGCGAGCTGCGCGATTTCTTCATCAATTCCGTCATGAATCCGGACTTGCGATGTTCCCCCCTTCCACATGTCGTACTGCGGCTCGGCGTAGACATCGTAAAACGCAAACAACCGCCGCCGCAGATCATCGCGAAGGTCATGGTGCCCAGGATCCTCGACCAGATTGACGAATTCATCCGGATCGTCAGCCAGGTCATACAACTCGTGCGGTCCGTTGGGATGCCGATGAACGTACTTGTGTGTGTCGGTGCGTATGCAGCGGAGGTTTTCAAACTCGTAGAACACGGCATCGCGCAAACGATTTTCCGGAATCGGCTGTGCATCGACTGCTAGTGATCGCGAATAGTCATTGCCCGGCGAACGTGGCGACGTTGGCATCTTGTCTGCTAAACCCAAGTGCCCCAACATCGTCGGCATGAAGTCGTAATTGGTCCCCAAACGATCCGATCTTACGCCCGCGGCAATGTGGCCGGGATGATGCCAAATCGTGGGGATTTGCATCATCCCGTCCCGCGCAGTCAGCGGCCGCGTGTGGTCGCCCATGCCAAAGAATCCGCCCTGTCCACCGACCCAGCCCTGGTCGGCGACAAAGACAACGAGGGTGTTGTCGCCAAACCCATTTGGCCCAGCGCCTACATGACCGAGCCCACGCCGTCATCGACCCCGCTGACTTCGGTCGCCACTCGCCGAATTGAAGTGGGGTTATTGATGAAGTCACGATTATTCAGCTGCCACGGATGAGGAGTCTCGCGAGGAAACGATTCGATCGCCTTATCCGCGTAGTACGCGGCATGCCGATTGCGGCCGTCGCGAAGCAGCAACCTGCCCAAAGAGTACGGTCCGTTGTAGGCCAGAAACAAGAAGAACGGTTTCTCTTTGCCGGCTTGTCCCTCGATGAATTTCACCGCGTGCTCGGTCCAGAAGTCGGTCAGGTACTTTGGTTCCTTACGAATCGCACCCTTTTCGATTACCTGGGCGTCGTAAAACGTACTGGTTCCCGCCATGGGGCATCGTGATCCAGTAATCGTCCAATCCCTCCTGCGGATGGAGATTGTCGCCGAGATGCCACTTGCCAACCAATCCGCACGCATATCCCGAGTCTCGCAGAACCTCCGGCAGCGATGTAATCTGGTCGAGCGTGCAGCGGCCGCCGGACCGACTTGCAGGTTGCCGCCGGAGAGAAACAAATGCACGCCATGCTGCGAGGGAATCAAGCCAGTCAGGAAGGTCGCACGCGTGGGCGAACAGACCGGATTGGATGCAAACGCCCGCGTGAACAATGTCCCGCCGGCGGCCAGCTGATCGATGTGCGGCGTCCGGATGTCGGGGTTGCCGTAGCAACCCAGTGTCCAGGCACCGTGGTTGTCGGTCATCACCAGCACAACGTTCGGCCGCCCGTTCGACTCGGCGATCAAGGATGCCGTATCAACAAGTGGCGTGAGTGCTAGCAACGCCGCCAGCACGATCACCCTCGCACCGCAGTCTCCACTTGAAGGTGACTGTGGCATCCAGCCACAGTCGAGCCGCAGAATCACACTGCGGCTGGAAGCCACAGCCACGGCGGCGACGCGATCGTACTGTGTGCCGAAAAGGATCAGACACCAGAGCGAGATCAGGAATTCAATCATGGGGAAATCCACTTCCCGCGTGCGAGACGCATGGTACCGAAGCCGTGTCCAAGCGGCCTCTAGGTTAGCGGGCGGGACAGCGGAAGTTTGACACCGAACGGAGAACTGCCCGTTGCAGACTGGGCGAGAGAACGGATCGCGAGTGAAAATCCGGAAGGTGCGTCAAATGACGCCTCGCTACATGCTCTTGCTAAGAACGTTTTTTGGGGGGCGAGTGCCGTGAGCCAGAATTTCGCTCAGCAAAATCGTAACCCGATGCGTTAGGTTTAGCAGAGCAATACGTAACTGAAATGGGCGGCTATGAT
>CALOFE010000076.1:0-123455 GCA_942492455.1 uncultured Planctomycetaceae bacterium
TGTTTCTCTCGCGGATGCTTGCGAATTCCGTGGCCTCTCGAATTGACATGCTTATGACCGCGATGAAGCAAGTCCAAGAAGGGACTTTGTCGAAACGCGTTCTGATGACAGGAAATGATGAGATTGACGTCTTGGGACGCCAATTCAATTTGATGGTTGGAAAGCTTCAGCAAGATGATTACACGATCCGGGACCTGAATACCAATCTTGAACAAAAGGTACAAACTCGAACCAGCGAGTTGGAAATCGCCCGCGCTGATGCCGAAGCTGCCAATCGCTCAAAAAGCGACTTCATCGCCAATATTTCGCATGAATTGCGGACGCCCCTTAACGGGGTGATTGGAATGACCGAATTGTTGCTCAACACGACTTTGAACACTCAACAGCGTAAGTATGCGAAAGTGGCCGGAATTTCGGGAACCACGCTGCTGGAACTACTGAACGAAGTTCTGGACTATTCAAAAATTGAAGCGGGTAAACTTGAAATTGAAAACATCGACTTCAAGCTGTTGGATGTCGTAGAACCGGTATTGGAAATCGCCGCACATCGCTGTTGCGAGAAAGGCATTGCTCTGGCCTGTTATGTGGATCCATCCATTCCACTTACCGTGAAAGGCGATCCGGGACGTGTGCGGCAGATCCTCAACAACCTCATGAACAACGCGATCAAATTCACCGAACAGGGGAGCATCGTGTTGCGCGTCGAGCTGGATCGTGTCGATGGTGCAACCACGACAACGCTTCGCTTCAGCGTAGCCGACACCGGAATCGGAATTCCGCCCAGTCGATTCGATCGATTGTTCAAATCGTTCTCGCAGGTCGATGCCTCAACGACCCGCCAATACGGCGGAACCGGCCTGGGATTATCGATATGTAAAGAGTTGTGCGCGTTGATGAAGGGACACATTGGATTTGAAAGTCAATCCGGCATCGGATCGACCTTTGCATTCAGCATTCCCTTCGAAAACGTACCGAACGCAAAACTCAATTTATCACAAGTCACTGCGGATCTCAAAGGGCACCGAGTGCTCCTTGTCAAACATGACGGTGTCGCAAGGACCTTGCTACACAACCAGTTGAAAGCCTGGGGATGCCTTGTCGATGCCGAGTCTGCCGGGAATGCGGCAATGGATCGGTTGTATCAAGCCACCGCAGAGAAGCAGCCGTATCACACGGTATTGATCGAGAAAGCACTGGCAGACCCTGAAATGGTCGCCTGGATCACACTGGCTCATACCGAAACGACAATACGCGAACCACGCTTAATTCAACTTGTTGCATTGACCGATCAAATCGACGAGCCCACATTGCGCAAGCAGGGGTTCTACGGCTCTCTCGCGATACCCGTGTTACCGTCGGAACTCATTCATGTGATTGGCCCCACCAGCGTCGATTCCTCTCAGAGCGGCGATGCGATGTCATTTGCACGCATGTGTGCCAAGATGCGAGGCAATTCTCAACACCGGAAACTGAAGAAAACGGGGCGCAGCAACGCACGCATTCTTGTGGCTGAGGACAATTACATTAACCAAGAGGTGGTCGCCGAGATTCTATCAAATGCCGGCTACGCCTGTCAGATCGTCGCCAACGGCCGTCAAGCACTCGAAGCCGTTCGCAAAGATCAATATGACTTGGTCTTGATGGATTGCCAAATGCCAGAGATGGACGGGCTGGAGGCGACGCGGGCCATTCGCGAATACGAAAGCGAATGTGCGAATCAGCAATCCAAAGCGCTGCCGATTTTGGCTTTGACGGCGAGTGCATTGACCGGTGAACGCGAACGCTGTTTAGCAGCAGGGATGAATGGTTATCTCAGCAAGCCTTTAGACCCATTGCGTTTGATCGAAACGATAGAAGCCCATTTGTCCCAGTTGGATGAGACTTCATCCCAAGTTGACGATGAACACGATGCGAGCTTGCCATCCGCAGCCAGTTGCGAGGAATCGGACTACGAGACGAAATCAAACAACGACGATTCCGCCGATATTTTGGATGTGGATGGGCTGCTGCGGCGATGTAACGGAAAATTGGAACTTGCCGAACGATTGCTCGGTAAATTCCACGACCGCTTGGACGGTGAGTTGCAGAAGATCGAAGACAGCGTTGAAAGCTGCGACCTCAAACGAACCGCAACGCTGGCTCACGCACTCAAAGGCTCCTCTTCCAATCTTTCCGCCGAAAGGATACGGCAAGCCGCGACAGACCTAGAGCAGGTAGCTCGGACCGATGATGTCGCAGATCTGTACCAGTTCTTGGAACAATTGAAAACGGAATGTGAAGTTTTCTTAAATATGGAACCAACCTTGTCGGAACACCGCCAACTTGAATTGGTGGAATCTTCGATGACGTCAGTGAACTGACTCAAACCCACGGAAAGAAATTCAATGCCCATCTTGATTGTTGATGACGACGATATTGCCCTGGAATTGCTTCAAAATACTCTTGAAGACGAAGGGTACGAGGTCGAATCTGCAAACAACGGATACGAGGCCTTGGAAAAATTGCGGTCCGGCCGCTTCCAGACCGTCGTCTCAGATTGGGAAATGGACATCATGGACGGAGTCCAGCTTTGCCGCGAGGTGCGCAAACGCTGTTTCTCCAGTTATATCTACTTCATACTTGTGACCGGGCGTACCATGACAGAGGATGTCGTGGAGGGACTCGATGCCGGCGCAGATGATTTTATCGCCAAGCCGTTCGAACCTGCGGAATTGTGTGTGCGACTTCGTGTTGGTGAGCGGATTCGTGCTTTGGAAAGTCGCAACGGGATGATTTTCGCGCTCGCCAAGTTGGCGGAATCGCGTGACACCGATACAGGAAGTCATCTGGACCGTATCCGTGACTATTGCCGCGTTTTAGCGCAGCACCTTTCCACATTGCCCGCTTATCGCGACATCGTGGATGGGGATTACATTCAAACTCTCTATCAAACCAGTCCCTTACACGATATTGGAAAAGTCGGCATCCCTGACAACATCTTGCTAAAACCAGGCAAGCTGACCGAAGATGAATATGCCATCATGAAGACACATGTGGAAATCGGAGCTGAGACGTTGGCGGCGGTTGCAGCGAATCACCCTGGTATGGACTTTTTGGATATGGCATTGGAACTGACTCTGTCGCATCATGAACGATTCGACGGAAGCGGATACCCCAATGGTTTGGTTGGCAATGAAATCCCATTGAGTGGGCGAATCTTGGCGTTGGCGGACGTCTATGATGCCATCACGACCGAAAGAGTTTACAAAAAGGCTGCGACGCATGATGTGGCACGCTCTGTGATCGTTAAAGGACGCGGGGCACATTTTGACCCTGACATCGTGGATGCCTTTCTAGCTGTGGAAAAGGAGTTCATCGAAATCAAAGGTCAGTTCGAATCTTCGAATGACATCACTGATTACCCATCCAGCTTGCAAGTCCAACTCGCCGTTTGACGTAAAAACGGACTTCAATTCACAGTCATATCAGTCGCTGCTCTTTAGGCCGAGAAGATGTGAACCCGCAGACCTCGGTCATTCAATAGCTCTATCCCCTCTGGAAGGACAATTATGAAGATCCTCTTGCCGAACCCACACGGTTTTTGTGCTGGGGTCGTCATGGCGATTCAAAGTCTCGAAAAAGCATTGGAGTTATACGGCGCACCGATTTATGTGTTTCATGAAATAGTCCACAACAAACATGTCGTCGAAGGGTTTTGCCAACGCGGCGTCATTTTTGTGGATGGTCTCGATGAGATCCCCGAGTCAAGCCATGTGTTGTTTAGCGCCCATGGAGTCTCTCCCGACATCCGGAAGCAGGCAAGAGCCAGGCGGCTGAAAACGATTGATGCCACTTGTCCGCTCGTTTCCAAAGTGCATACAGAGGCGGTCAAGTTTGTCGCTGCCGGCTACTCTGTGCTACTCATCGGCCATGCCGGACACGACGAAGCGGTGGGGACGATCGGGGAAGCACCCGAGCAGATCCAACTGATCGAAACGATTGAAGATGTGGACACGGTTAAAGTCCCTGACCCAAATAAAGTTGCTTACTTGACGCAAACAACTCTGAGTCTCGACCATGTCAAAAATATTGTCGACCGACTCGAACAGCGATATCCCCAAATCATCGGACCTGCCAAGCAGGACATTTGCTTCGCCACACAGAACCGGCAAACGGCTGTGAAAGAATTGCTTTCGGAGGCTGATGTTGTGTTGGTGATCGGTAGCCAAAACAGCTCCAATAGCAACCGCTTGGCCGAAGTCGCAAGGGAAGCCGGCAAACCGTCATACCTTATCGACCATGTCGGCGAAATCGATCCGAACTGGCTTCGACAGGAGGACACTGTCATTTTGACGGCAGGAGCAAGTGCTCCGGAAGTACTTGTCGATGAATGCCTGGCTTACCTTTGCTCACAATTTCAAGCCACAGTGGAATCCCGGGACATCCGACAAGAGCGAGCACGATTTGATTTGCCGGTTGAACTGCGTTCTGTGCTCTAAGAAATTCACACTGACTGCTGATGGCCGCAAATTACGCACCTCGACATCCTTCCCGAGTTATGCGCCTGATTCGATCGGTCGATAGCGCAACCCACCGTATGCGAAAACACGGCGCGAGGGGCAACGGTCTCTGCGATACGTCGTTATTGCAATCTGTACAAGACTTGCGTGCGGGCGGCTCTCTCCACTGAGCATTTAAAAAGAGTTGCTCCCTTCATAACTGCTGATGTCGCAAGAGGGCGACCCGGCAGGCACGAGTACTCTCATCGCTGCTCTGGCTGTTCCCACAATCCTTGGGAAATGAAGTGCTCAGCTCATCTGCTTGGCTGAGAGCAGAAACGCGGACGTCTATTCGACGTTTCTATCATGTCGGCCACTTCTCGGGTGTTTCCCCAATAAATTTCGAGCCAGCCAACGAGCAGGGCACCTTTCTTGGCCCGTCAAATCTGGTTGTCAATGTCTTGGTCGCGCCTACAATTTCAGTGTCCGTTGCATTTGATCCTCCGCTAAAAATGGCTATTCGTGATTGAAATCTCCCCCTTACTCGTCAATGCTGCAGTCGTAGCTGGCATGATGCTCTGCGTTTGGACGGTCAGTCTGCTCTTGAAAGACGTGAGTATCGTCGACTTGGTCTGGGGGGCGGGGTTTGTTGTGATCGCTTGGGTGAGTTTTCTGATTACAGGACTGCCCACGCTTCAGAAATGGATTATTGTGGGACTGGCGAGTCTTTGGGGACTTCGCTTAAGCGGCTATCTGGCCTGGAGAAACCTCGGAAAGCCGGAGGATTATCGGTACCGTGAGATGCGAGAGAAGCACGGTAGCGGTTTTCCACTGCGTAGTCTGTTTACCGTTTTTGGGTTGCAAGGGATGATCATGTGGATCGTTTCCCTGCCCCTGCAAACCGGACAAATTCAGAACAATCAAGATCGTATTGGTATCCTGGCTGTTTTGGGCATGGTTCTGTGGTGCATTGGATTTCTATTCGAATCAATCGGCGACTGGCAGCTTGCCCGATTTAAGTCAGACCCCGCCAATGCAGGGCAAGTGATGGACCGTGGCTTGTGGCGTTACACACGACACCCCAACTATTTCGGCGACTTTCTTGTTTGGTGGGGGCTTTACTGTGTCTCATTCGGTCGCGGCACTGCATGGTGGTCGGTCATTGGGCCGATTGTGATGTCCGTTTTTCTCATGCGCGTATCAGGCGTCACGTTACTGGAAAGCTCACTGAAAACTCGCAAAAAGGGATACGAATCCTATATCCGACGCACGCATGCGTTTTTTCCATTTCCACCAAAACGCGAGACAACTCAGAATCTTTAGCAGGTCTCATCCTGACTTGTGTTTGGGGCGACGAGCGAAAGTGAGCAACGGTTATTGGTCAAATCAAGGCAGGTTCTCACATGCCAAATCAGCGATCCATTCTTCTCACTGGTGGCACAGGTTATGTCGGGGGACGCCTCATTCCTTTGCTGGAGAAACATGGATACCCGCTGCGCTGCATCGCTCGTCAGCCACAACACCTTGAGTCGCGCGTCCAATCTTCGACAGAAATCGTGCAAGGGGACCTCTTTGAACCCGAATCGCTACACAAAGCACTGGATGGTATCGATACGGCCTTTTACATGGTCCATTCGTTGGGGACAGGGAAAGACTTTGAAAAAGAAGATCGTACGGCAGCGCTCAACTTTGCTGAGGCGGCACGGCATGCCAACTGTGCGGCGGATCATTTATCTCGGCGGACTTGGTGAATCACAGGATGGCTTGTCGCCGCACCTGCGCAGCCGTCAGGAGGTGGGGGACCTCTTACGCCAATCAGGATCGCAGGTCATCGAGTTTCGCGCTTCTATCATCATTGGGTCGGGGAGTTTGTCTTTTGAACTAATCCGCAGCCTGGTTCAAAAGCTACCCGTCATGATCTGGCCCCAATGGGTTTCGACGCCGGCGCAGCCGATCGCCATCGAAGATGTCTTGGCCTACTTGATGGCAGCTATTGAGTATCGCGACCAAGAAAGTCGCGTCTTTGAAATTGGCGGGCCGGATCAAGTGTCGTATGGCGGCGTGATGTTGGAGTATGCAAACCAACGCGGTCTGAAACGTTGGACCATTCCCGTCCCGTTTTTAAGCCCCCGTCTTTCGAGTCTGTGGTTAGGCCTCGTCACACCGGTCTTTGCGCGCATCGGTCGAAAACTGGTGGAAAGTTTGCGCAATCCGACAGTGGTCCACAACGACGACGCGCTGCAAGCCTTTCCCGACATCAAGCCGCGTAGTTCCAAAGCAGCGATTGCCCGCGCACTGGCTAAGGAAGATCAGGAATTTGCGGAGACACGGTGGTCGGATGCCATTTCCTCGGCGGGTTCCCCCAAGAGTTGGGGGGGAGTTCGTTTTGGCAATCGGCTGGTTGATTCGAGGACAGCCACCACTCACGTTTCCGCAGAACGAGCCTTTGAACCCATTCGAAGAATCGGTGGAAAGACCGGTTGGTACTTTGCCACTTGGTTGTGGAGAATCCGCGGCTATCTGGACCTATTGGTCGGTGGGGTCGGAATGCGTCGGGGACGCCGGAATCCGAATACTTTGACTGTTGGTGAAACCCTCGATTTCTGGCGTGTCCAAGCCTATGAGCCCAATCGCAGGTTGAGGCTTGATGCAGAAATGAAACTTCCTGGACGCGCTTGGCTGGAGTTCGAGGTCACCGAGTCGGCGGGGGCGACGACGGTTCGCCAGACGGCGGTCTTTGATCCGGTGGGTTTGTTGGGTTTGATGTACTGGTATGGGATTTATCCGCTCCACCGGTTGGTCTTCGCTGGAATGTTACGTGAAATTGTGAGGGCAGCTGAGCGAACAAATCCTCAGATCACATTTACGGAAAATCAATCGACAGCGCAATCAGGTGAGGACGTCACTCATGCGAACACAAAATCCTGAACGAATGCAGTGCATGGAGGTGTGGGGGGGCAACCGCGCAGTGGACCGCGCTTTGACAACGACCGGCTTGGACGTCTGTGTGTATAGTAGCCCGCATGCGAATTCTCAAAGCGGAGGGGACGTGTGCTATGTCTCCTCCTGTGCTTCGGGGCGTATCACACGCATTCTGTTGGCCGATGTCAGCGGTCATGGTGACGCCGTGGCGGACCGTGCGGTTATGCTTCGACAACTGATGCGACGCAATATCAATCGGATTGATCAGTCCTCATTGGTGAACTCGATCAATCAAGAATTTGTCGTCGCTTCGACACAAGGGCACTTTGCGACTGCATTGATTGGAACTTTTTTCTCCCCGACAGGAATGTTGACGCTTAGCAACGCGGGGCATCCACATCCGTTGATTTATCAACACAAAACCGGGATATGGCGAGAACTGAAAGCTGAAGAACCGGAACCGACGGAAGCGTGTAATTTCCCTCTGGGGATCGAAGCAGATGAAAGCTATTCGGACCTACGCACGAAGTTAAACACCGGCGATTTGGTGCTTGCTTTCACCGACGGTCTGATCGAAATCGAACAACCTGACGGACAACTTCTTGGTGCCGATGGCCTACTGAAGATCGTTTCTGGTCTAGAACTCTCCGATCCGAACCGTTTCATCGAATCGTTGATCCAGGAAATCGCCCCCCGGAAAGACGCAATCAATACCGGTGACGATGTGTCGATCATTTTATTCCAGACCAATACTGAACGCGTCTCACTCCGTGACAACTTCCTCTCTCCCTTCCGCGTTGTCACTGGTTTTTTCAATCAAGGATCTGATTGAAAAAAATCATTGATTGAGACGACATGCGTGTCACGAAACGAGCCCAAGTTGGCAAAACTAACGGCTTTATCTTACCACTTTGTTCTTAGGAACAATGCTGGCCAAGCCGCCGTCGACTCCGATCACTTGGCCGGTGATCCAAGTGTTTGCCGGTTGAAGCAGCCACTCGATCGCTGAGGCAATATCGGAGGGTTCCCCTAATCGCGCGAGGGCATGCATGGAAATCGACGCAGACTCCGCTGCCGGAGTCTCCCACAATGCCTTAGTCATCTGTGATTTGACGAGTCCTGGCGCGACCGCGTTCACTCGAATTCCGCGACTGGCGTACGTCGCCGCCGCCGAACGTGTTAAACCGATGACCCCTGCCTTTGCAGCAGCGATTGCTTCGTGATTCGCGAGCCCGATTTGAGCGGCCGCCGAGGAAATTAAGACCACCGAGCCTCCGGTACGACGCATGAATTTGCCAGCGGCCCCGACGACGTAAAACGCGGACGTTAGGTTCACGGCAATCGTGTCATTCCATTCCGCTTCGGAGGTCATGTGCGCAGCTTTAAGAATCACCGAACCGATGCAATTCACAACGCCATCAATCCTCCCATGACTCTCCACTGCATGCTGCAGACATTCATGGATTGATACCGGCCGATTCGCGTCGACAATGTGAGAGGTCGCATCCAGCTCCGTACTGAGTTGATCGAGTTTTTCCGAGTTTCTTCCGCCCAGCACCACCTGGGCTCCGGATGCGACCAGCCGTCGACTCAAATCGGAACCAATAGAACCGGTCGCTCCGAGGACCACAAATACCGGACGTTCCGCGGTTTGAGCGTTTGTCATTGCAAGTTCTCCTTCGTAACACACCGTCTGGACGTTGATGTGATGTCATTGCGGCAATCACTGTTCCCGACCGTGCTTCGCAAACAAATAGTGTGAGACCCACCACTCATTGCCACCGCGGAACGCAAACAGTTCCTCGCATGCCATGAAGAACAGCCGCCAACGCATGAACCATTTATTGGCTTCGGCAGTTCCGTACGTTTTGTTCAATAGCTGCATAACGTCATCCCGGCAGGCATCCATTTTCTTTAGCCAGGCACGACATGTTTTTTCGTAGTGCCGGCCATTCCAGCGCCACTGTCGTTCGACGGATAGGTCGTCTTGGTAACGCAACAGCAAGTCGTCACTCGGCATGATTCCGCCGGTAAAGAAGTGACGCCCCATCCAATTCTGGCTGCCTTCGGTTTGGAATGGATAAGTCAGATGTCGGTGACAAAACAGATGCACGAACAATTTTCCATCCGGTTTTAGCCACGTTGAGATCCGACGCAGCAACTCCCGATGATTCCGCATATGCTCAAACATCTCGACAGAGACAACACGATCAAAACGGTCCTCAATCTCGAAATCGTTCATATCGGCTGTCAATACGCGTACATTCGTCAACCCACGGTCCTGCAAACGCTGCTCAATGAACCGCCGCTGGACGGCTGAATTGGAAACCGACGTCAACCGGCAATTCGGAAAGGTTTCGGCGATCCATAGAGACAATGAACCCCAACCGCATCCGAGATCCAGCACGTCCATCCCGTCCCGTATGTCCGCTCGCACGCCGGTCATTTCCAGGGCGAACTGTTCCGCTTCATCCAGCGATGTGACTCCAGCGGGCCAATAACAACAACTGTACTTCAGATGTTTTCCCAGCACGTGATGGAAGAACTCAGCCGGCACTTCATAATGTTGTTCATTGGCTTTTTCCGGCAACGGTGCAATCGGTCCGCTGGCTGCCGATTGCATGAACGAATCCAGCCGAGCTTGCCGGTCTTCGCACGTTCCTCGGTTTTCTATCTGAAGGCGTTGCCTTAACAAGCGACGAATGCCATAGCGAATGGCCGCATCAGGCACGTAGCCGCGTTCGACCGCGTCGAGGGCATTGTTCACGACAAATAACGTCATGGGAATTTAATCCTATTGCTTTCAGGTGACCGGTACTTCGTCGATACGGCATTGGGGCTGCGCCAGCAGCATTTGTACAACTCCGGTAGCACGCTCGCTAAAAGCCGCCTCGCAGTAGCACAAATAGTAATGCCACATGCGGACGAAACGTTCAGAAAATCCAAGTTCGCGCACCGAGTCGATTCGATCCCAGAAGTTTATTCGCCAACATCGCAATGTCTGAGCGTAGTGCGGCGCGTAATCCTTAACGTCAATAATTCGCATCCCCGTTTGCGATGAGACCGAGCGGTTCATCGCAGAAATCGATGGCAGGCAACCGCCCGGGAAAATGTAGCGTTGAATAAAATCGACCGATTTCAAGTACTGTGGATAACGCTGCTCGGACATCGTGATTCCCTGTAGCAGCATCGCCCCATCAGGTCGCAGCAATTCGCCGCATTTCCGAAAGAAAACATCATAATGCTCGTGCCCCACGGCCTCGATCATTTCAATCGAGACCAGTTTGTCGTAACTCCCGGACAAGTCCCGGTAATCCTCTAGCAAAAGCGTGACGCGATCACTCAACCCCGCACGCTCGATACGCCGGCGGGCGTAGGCCAACTGTTCCTGGGAAATCGTGGTCGTGGTCACGCGGCAACCGTATGTTTTTGCTGCATACTCTGCGAAACCACCCCACCCGGTTCCAATTTCCAGCAAATGGTCGGATGGCTGCAGGTTTAGCTTCCGGCAAATCAGATCCATTTTGGCGGTCGAAGCATCGGTGAGAGACGTCTGATCGTCCTTGAACAGGGCGGACGAGTACAACATCGTTTCGTCCAGGAAGAGTTCAAAGAAGTCATTGCCCAGATCGTAATGTTCGTGAATATTGCGACGTGCCCCTGCCCGTGTATTGATTCGAAGTTTATGAAAAGCCCGTGCCCCCCATTTCGCCAACCGTCCGAAACCACGGTCCAATTGCCGAGACTTATCGAGATTGCGAGCAAAGAGACGAATGAGTTTGGTGAGATCATCGCACGACCAATCGCCGGCGAGATAGGACTCAGCCGCCCCGAGGCTTCCGCCTGTAAGCACCTGTGAATAAAAGTCGGCATTGTGAACGGTCAGCGTTGCACGAAGATCCCACTCCTGCTCATTGCCCATCACGTGCTTCTCTGCTCCATCGACGATGGTCAACTGACCGGTATGCAAACCGGACAATGTCCTCAGTAAGGCCGCTTTGACCAGTCGTGTTTTCAGAGTGGCCGCTTGGTTCCTGGACTGGGTGCGACTGCCTGACCCGATACGGCTCAGTGCTGCGAGTTCTGATGGTTTGGCCGGCAATTGAGTCATGATGCAGGGACTTTCGATTTTTGAGGGGAACTGGGATGGGGGTAATAGGGACATTGTTTCCACCACAACCGCAGCGCTTGCCAGTAAATCGCGGCAACAACCTGACCAGTGACAAAGGGATAACGAATTAATACTCGCGCCAGTTGTCCGGTCGTTATCGGTCGGCGAGCGAGCGTCATTGTCGCATCGAATAGTTTTGTGCCCTGCTCGAAACTGCTGATGTGAACGTTCAGGCCCTCACCGGGATGCGACAGCGTCCATTGGTAATGTTGGGCCATGTCCATGAAGGGGGAAACGTGAAACGCTTTCGGATGGTGCGCAGAAAAGGAAGACTCCTGAGCAGTCCTATCTCGCCGTAATACGTAACAATGCTGCTCGCCCCAGGGCGTGTTATTGACTTCTGCGACGATTGTTTCCACCTGTTCATCTGCGCTGTCGAAGCAGTAATACAAGCAGAGCGGATTCATCGCATAACCAAAGTAGCGCAGATTGGTCAGCAGGCGTATCGGCCCGTTTGGACGCTGGCCTGTTTCCTCCTCCACGAGATCGCGCACTGCCGTTTTCAAGGGGATTGAAGCGTCCCCCAGATGATCGTCGCGGCGAAAACGGGCCAATGCGGATCGATGTGTTGACCACAACCAACGATTGCGAAACACGTTCTCCAATTCGTCCAAATCCAGATAGAGCAAGTACAGGCTGTAGCCAAATTGGTGATGCACCGGCCGTGTGCGGCGGTGGTGGATTCGCCCTTCGTAGATACAACTCTGCATGGTCATACCGCCTCCAGATTAGTGGCAGTGCTTGACGAACTCGTTGCTGGAATGACGATCCGCGATTGTTCAAACTTCCGGCAGACAGCCAGCGCGCTGTTGACACCGTCCTCGTGAAATCCATTGCCCCAATAGGCGCCGCAGAACGAGGTTCGATTGCGGCGTATCATCTGACCGTGTCGTTGTTGAGCCAACTTCCGTTGTGTTGTAAAAATGGGATGGCTGTAAGCAATCCGTCGAATGATGCGGTCTGGGTTGATGCGGTCGTTGTCATTCAATGTCACGCAAAAGTCGTGCTGTGATTGGATGTGCTGCAGAATGTTCATGTTGTACGTGACTGTCGCCTGTTGCGAATGGCCTCGATGCAGATGATAATTCCAACTCGCCCACGCCCGACGGCGTTTGGGCAGCACTGAGCGATCGGTGTGCAAAACGGCGATACTATGGCTGTAAGGAAACGCACCCAGCAACTGTGCTTCAAGCGGAGACTTATCAACGAGGATTCGCAATGCCTGATCGGCGTGACAGGCAAAAATGACTTCATCAAATCGTTCACTTTGGCCACCACTGTGGATCAACTCCACGCTATCGGCCAAACGCCGAACCGACTGCACAGGACATTGCAATCGAATATTCTTACTAAACCTGCGCGTCATCGCGTGGACATACTGAGACGATCCGCCGCGAATAACCCGCCATGTCGGCCGGTTGGTGAGGCTCAACAGTCCGTGGTTTTGATAGAACTCAACGATGAACCGCATCGGAAATCGTTCAAATGTCTCCGGGGGACAGGACCAAATTGCGGAGCCCATCGGCAACAGATACTGATCAACGAACTGTTGCGAGTATCTGTGCTGCTGCAGATATTCCGCTACGGTCAGCGACTCCAGGCGATTGGCCGCCAGCATCTCCGGTGCTTCTCGATTGAACCGCAAGATGTCGCGTAACATGCGATAGAAGCGTGGTCGGAACAAATTGCTCCGCTGAGCAAAAAGCCCATTGAAATTTGTACCGTTGTATTCCAAGCCCGTGGCATCGCACGCGACACTGAAGCTCATCGAGGTCGGATCGGAGGCAACGCCTAGTTCGTCCAATAGCCTTACAAAATTCGGATACGTGCGGTCGTTGAAGACAATGAACCCCGTATCGATCGCATGCCGTTCTCCCTCCAGTTCGACTTCAACGGTGTTTGTATGTCCTCCGACATAAGAATTCGCTTCGAAAAGAGTGATCTCGTGTTCCGTGGACAGTCGGTACGAGGTAACCAAGCCTGAGATACCTGATCCGATAACAGCAATTTTCATGCGATTCACCTTGCCCCGTTTCTACCGTGCATTTGACGAGTCCAGCGCGAGCCACTTGCTGAGGAAGCGTCAGGGTGGCAGGCTGTGTCCATCAATTACAGCGCGCCCCTCTGTGTTATGCTAAAGCTGCCGCTACAGCGGATTGACCGAGTGTTGACAAAAAAATCACGATTTGTCGCAAAGAGTTCTCACAAAAGCCGACAAATATCGTTTCAAACAAACCGGTAATTTGTAGTCCGCAGTGCCGGGTGGACCACAATAAAACGCCCGATTTTATTGACAATTTGCCACTGACTGTGCTGCATCACATCCCCGACTGGGACTTTCTAGTGGCGGATCCGCTCAACTCGAATGCCACTCGATTGAGACTGAATTCCAGACCGTCATTCGCTCATGGCAGATGGCTCGTGGTTTGACGCGACCGCACCGGCCCTGCGCTTATATGGTGTGAATGACATGAGAGATTTACAACGGTATCATGGGGTCAACGTAGCGGTCACAATTGTTCGGCGACCGATTAGCGTACCCGCATGCGACAGGAAGTGAGGACGTGAGATGCATGACTGACCTCCTCCCCAATGCCGACAATTCAGCGAATTTCATTCGATTGCAGCCGCGTGAATCAACGACTCAACAAATCGGATTTGGCTTGGTCGGGATTGTTCTCTTCGCTCTCTTTGGATTCATCGCCTATTCGGCAAGTCGGGAATTAGACGGTTTGTCTGCCTATCTCGCGCTGGCCGCCAGCTTGGTTTTCTTTTTACTTTCCACCGCAGCGTTGTACGGTACTGTCCATGTCAGCCTGACAACACGCGTCACTGCACCGATTCTAGAAGTTGAGAGTATGGAATTGACACGCGGGGTCCCGGTCGCTGCGCGTTTGATACAAAAAGGGCCTGCGGCGTTTCATGAAATCCGCGTGGTGCTTGTGTGTACTCAAACAGAATTTGAAGAGGTCACGCAAGAGACTCGACGGTCCTTTGAAGACAAAGTCCCGTACGAAACCGAAACCATCACTCTGGAGCGAGGGGAGACAGAGTTGGCGAAAATCGACCTGTTTTCTTTCGAAGAACTACGGGTGCTGCCTGGAGATGAAATCATCCATCCTTTCACAATCCACGTGCCAGACGATGTTGTTGCCACCGGGAGCACTCAAGTGTCTGAGTTTGTGAGTTCCAGCCACGCTTGGAAATTGATTGTCGAGGGCGAAATCACAGGCCCGAACCCAAAGCAGGAGTACGATGTGATTGTCGTGTGAGACTGCGGCCACGACGATGACTGCTTGCGATCCCAGAACCCCATGCCATTTATTTCTAAGTCAGCGCATAGGAGAGAGTCTGTAGAGAGCAGGGGGCTGCCTGGTGACAACTAGCCTTCGCAACAAAACCGGCCGTCTCGCTCGCAAAGTAAGGTGATCGAAATGTTCTCACTGACTGGTAATCGGGTGAGAGTGCCTTTGGGATCTAAAGATGGATTTAGACTGGGCGCGTTTCTTTGGTCTACGCTTAAAGTCTGAGTCGGAGACCGAGTCATGCGGGGATTGATCACTCAGCGTCGGAGGAAATGCCTCAAGACATTTTTTGATGGAACATGAAACGGTTAGGGTTGTAATCACGTACCATGTTTCGCATCACTTTTCTCGCGGTTCATCTCGATAGGGCTGTCCGGCCTCGAACAGAGTGAGCATTTTTATTCGGGTTTCTTTATCTCTGTCGTCCATAGACATCGCCTTTTTGATCCACTTGATCGCCTTGGGAAAGTCGTTGGACTCCGCATAGGCAGCACTCAAGTTGGATAGATTCTCTGAGTCTTTCCATTGCGTCAATTCGCAAGCCCGCCTACCCCGCCATCCGAAATGAGATCGGGCGCCAAAGATCGCCGGTGCTAAAACCACAGCATGTTGGGTCGTGTGAGGCTGTAGTCGCAATTGCCCGTATCACCGTTGCCCAAACATAACCCCCCCATTAATAGCTCGGCGTAGATGGTTGACATCGATTGCCCGAACGAATCCACGCCCGCCCCCAAACACACCCGCTGTAATACGCGCGAGTGGAGAGGGGCCTAAAGCAGCATCCGTCTCCCCCGATCAACCAGCAACTCCCCTGGTACAAGAAAATAAAGCGGCTCCACATCGGGGGAATGCTCTCCCCCTCCAAGCACGCCCCGAGATAAGCTGCATGAGTTGCGATCGATGCAGCCTAACGGCGCCGCCCATCCCTTGTAGTAATATAGAGCAGTTACCGCATTCAACGCGAAAGTCAGCATCCCCAGTTCCCGATGACCCCTAGTACCCCGCAAAACGTCGACAAACTGCGGATATGCGATCCGGTAGTCCATGGCGGCCCCCCCAAGAGTACAGAGAAAGTAAATGGGAACGGAAAAGAAGGGCCGCAGCCCCGGGAAATGCCTCGGCGAGTTGCGGATTGATGCGGATCGCCTCTGTGTAATCGGCAAGCGCTTTATCAGGTTCCCCTTTCTCTCTCCAAGCAACACCCCGGTTGTTTATCGCTTCAGCGTGCTGAGGATCGAGGCGAATCGGCTGTAAATGCCTCGGCGTCCTTGGGATTGAGACGGATTGCTTCCGTGAAATCGGTGATCGCTACGTCCGGTTTCCCTTTCTCTCCAGGCAACACCCCGGCCGTTAAAAGCCCAGCGTTTTGTGGTTCGATGCGGATTGCCTCCGTAAATTCGGCTATCGCTTTGTCATATTCTCCTTGCTGAGCCCACGCAACGCCCTGCTTCAGGAGTCCAGTCGCATCCTGTTGATTCAAATAATAGAAGACTCCCACGGAGACAACGGCTAGCAAAAGGATCACCAGAAAGACTCGCATTCATTCTCTCCATACCCCAACCAACACCCCATTAGGCAGCACGTCAAACCAAGCTCAAACAGTATGCTGCTTCTCCGATGCAACTTCAAGAACGTTTCTCTCTGCTCTTCGGGGCAGTTTCTTGGGAGAGCAAGAACCAACACTGCTTACTTCCTCAGGGCCAAGTAAGCAGCCATTGGGCGTTCGAAGTGCGTTTGTTGGCTAAAACCAGCGAGGGGAATTCTTTGGTGCGGATTGAAAAGTACTTTGCCGCGAACCATTGTCCGGTCTAACAACGGTTCCCAGCATTTTAGTTGACCGTTCCTTCTTGGAATCTTCAGGCATAATGTTGCTTGGGGGGCTGGCTTGTGTTCGTCACTAGCTAGGGATCGTGCACGGATCTGTGGGGGGATGATTTATCCCGCAAAATGAATTCCAGTTTATCTAGCCCGCCTGGACTTCTATGAAACAAGCGATTCTTCCATAATCGCGGCGTTGATGCGTTTTGTCACGAATGTTCAATCAAACTCGGGCGATATGGCTACAGCGCATATTCTCGTCATCGAAGACCAAAAGAACCTGCTTAGGAGCATCACGCGCACGCTGCGTGAGTCGGGCTTTGAAACAGATGCGGCAGAAAGTATTGCAACGGCTAATCAGCTGATGAGTGCGCGCGTCGATCTAGTCGTGCTCGACCTGATGTTGCCCGATGGCTCGGGACTCGAT
The DNA here is from genome assembly GCA_942492455.1 of uncultured Planctomycetaceae bacterium. Classification (GTDB taxonomy): domain Bacteria; phylum Planctomycetota; class Planctomycetia; order Planctomycetales; family Planctomycetaceae; genus Symmachiella. The sequence goes on from CALOFE010000076.1 coordinate 17,122, forward strand.
TGGCTCAGCAGTTTGCGCGCGTCGGGTGACAACACCCCGGTACTCATCCTCACAGCCCGCGACACGATCGAGGACCGCGTGTCGGGCCTCGATGGAGGTGCTGATGACTATTTGGTCAAACCGTTTGCGCTCGATGAACTGTTGGCCCGCATCCGCGCTCTGCTGCGCCGCGATGCCCAGTCAAACAGAACTGTGCTGACGCTGGGCGATTTAATTGTGGATCTTACGTCGCGCACCGCACAGCGAGGCAATAAACCGATTTTATTGCAGAATCGACAATTGGAATTGCTGGCTTACCTGATGTCGCATGCGAATCAGGTCGTCACACGCGAGATGATTGCGCGCGATGTCTGGAAGGAATCGACGGCAACGTGGACCAATGTGATTGAGGTTCAAATCAATCAGCTACGCAAAAAGCTGGAACAGCCCGGTCAGCCGATCATTCTGCATACTGTCCGCGGCCAAGGCTATCTGTTAGGAGACGCCCCGTGAAACACCTATCGATTCGCTGGCGAATGACCCTGTGGTACAGCATTGCGCTGGGTGTCATTTTGTGCAGCTTCTGTTTGGTGTTGCTGTTGCTCATGCGGCAGCAAATCCTCGTTCGTACCGACGCGGGTTTGCGCGAGGAGGTCAAGGAAATTGGTTTGGAAATTGGCTTGGCCCCATCCGCCGCGGCTTTCGAGACCCAGGCCGAGGCGCGATTTTCGCAGCACGACTTTTACGAGTTCCTCGTCGTGGACCGGAACGGCGGAATTGTTTTTGCAAGTTCGCAACCACCCGAGGCCGGGACCGATACTCCATCGATCGCCACAACACCAGGGGCGATCGAGATTGGGACGATTGAATTCGGCGACAGTGGCCCCTATCGGGTTGCGGTGGCCGGCATCGAGAGTGCGTTTGGGAAATTGCAGGTACGCGTCATGCGCTCGTTGAAGCCGATTTATGCGGATTTGAACACTTTGAAATTTGCGATGGCCGGACTATTGCCGTTGGGGGTCGCTTTGGCCTTGGCGAGCGGTTATTTCTTGGCCGGGCGTGCCTTGCGGCCTGTGCAAGATGTGGTGGAGGTTGCGAATTCAATCACTATTACTTCTCTCGATCGGCGGATCGCTGTCGGAAATCCCCATGACGAAATTGGACAGTTGGCAGCTGCGCTCAATTCGCTCATTGATCGTTTGGAACGCGCTGTCACTGAGATTCGCCGATTTACGGCCGATGCCTCGCACGAAATCCGCACGCCGATCGCCTCGCTGAGATCCGAGGCAGAATCCGCGCTTCGTGCGCCGCGGACGGCAGCGGAGTACGTACAGACGTTGGAAGTGGTTGTCGAAGAAACAACGCGACTGGGCCGCTTAACGGATCAATTACTCAACCTCAGCCGACACGACGCTGGAATCACTCAATCCGCACTCGAATCGGTGCAACTCAACGCGCTGCTGGGCGACGTCGCTGAGCAACTACAACCGTTCGCACATGATCGCGGCGTAACGCTGACCTGCCAGAGCGTCGCGACTTGCGAGGTGATTGGCGATGATATTCGTCTCAGTCAGGTGTTCTTCAATTGTTTGGAAAATGCCATCAAATACACGCCCCCTGGCGGCGAAGTGGCGATTCGACTGCAAACCACCGCACAGTCGGCCATCGTCGAAATCCAGGACAACGGTATCGGGATCCCCGAATCAGATGTTCCGCACATCTTTGAGCGGTTTTATCGCGTTGATCCCTCTCGCCAAACCGATAGCGGCGGAGCGGGGCTGGGGCTTTCCATCGCGAAGGCCGCCGTGTTGGCCCATGACGGAACGATCGACCTGCGCAGCCAATTGGAATCGGGGACCACGGTGACGATCCGTATTCCGCTCAGTGCCGACTCACCAAATGTCGGTTCCGTGCAAACTAACCTGCTGAACGTATAATGAATCCAACTTCCTCCGACGTGGCCAAAACGCGTGCATTGCGACGCAGCCTGATCGAAAAATTACTATGACCATTCTCAAAAACTTGTTCATTGGCGCATCAAGCATCGTGATTGTCGCGTTGCTGTACGTCTTGTGGAATGAAACGCAGCAGAAATCGGGCGAAGCGGCGCCGTCAAAATCCGCACCGGCTATTGCGCATTCTAAAACGACGCATCCCGTGCATGAGTCGGATTTGAATATCATCGAACTCAGCCCCGAGGCAGCCGAGCGTCTGGCGCTGGAGTTCGCGACATTAGAAGTGAGGTCGATGCCCCGCTCTCGACCGTACGGTGCTGAGGTGGTCTTGCCGACCGATGCATCGGTGATCGTTTCAGCGCCTTTGGCTGGAACATTGCGCCCATCGCCCGGTAGAGAATTCCCGCAGGTCGGCCAAACGGTGCGGGCTGGCGAACCATTGCTGGAATTGTTGCCGTTGCTGACTCCGGAACGTTCTGTATTAACCCCTTCGGAGCGGATTCGCGTCGCCGAGTCGAAACTCGCTGTCGCCCAAGCTCAGATCGATGCCGCAGGGCAGTTGCAGCAGGCCAAGGTCCAATCCGAGGCAACGCAAATCGCCTTTGCACGCGCTCAGCGGTTATTCAAAAGCGGTGTGGGAACCAAACAAGCGGTCGACGATGCCCAGGCGCAATTCGAATCAGCGAGCGAAGCTTTCACTGCCGCCCAAGCACGAAAAGCACTCGTCGACGACATCAAATTAGATGAAGAGGCGGGCACGCTACAGCCCATTCCGATTGACTCACCTTTGCCGGGGATTGTCCGTTCGACTCTTGTGCAAACGGGGCAAATGATTGCTGCCGGCGCGGCCTTGTTTGAGATCATGAACGACCGCGTCATGTGGATCCGGGTCTCGGTATACGTCGGTGAATTGGACGAGTTGAACACCTCGCAACCCGCGCGGCTCACACTACTGGACGGCATCCACTCAAAACAAGACACGATCGCTCAACCGATTGCCGCTCCCCCCACGGCGACGCCGCTTTCGGCGGCCGTTGATTTGTACTACGAAGTCGCTAACGACAACCACCATTTTCGTCCAGGCCAACGAGTAGCGGCACATCTCCCGATCCTCGGCGAAGCGGAGACAAAAAGTGTTCCCTGGTCGGCTGTGATCCACGACATTTACGGCGGGCAGTGGGTTTACGAACAAATTGAGCCACTCAAATACGTACGCCGCCGTGTCGAAGTCGGTTGGGTGGAAGAGGGCAGGGCGGCACTGTTACGGGGGCCGGCTGTTGGGGCACAGGTCGTCACCGCCGGAGCGGCGGAACTCATGGGGACGGAGTTTGGCTTTGCGAAATAATAGCGAGTCCGAAGTTCCCCGAAGTCACGCGACGCAAATAACCGCACGGAACGGTTGGAGAATACGATGAGGTGGCTTGTTGAAATGTCCCTGCGGTTGCGCGTGGCGGTTGTCGCCGCTGCCGTGTTGCTGATCGTGGGAGGATTACGCACGATTCCCGAGATGCCGCTCGACGTGTTTCCGGAATTTGCGCCGCCCTACGTGGAGATTCAAACCGAAGCGCCCGGACTATCAGCTGAGGAAGTCGAGAATCTCATTACGTTTCCGTTGGAAAATGCGCTCGTCGGCACCCCTGGACTAGAAACGCTACGATCCAAATCGGTCCTGGGGTTGTCATCGATTCGCATGCTGCTGGGGGAAAATTCCGATCTTGATCGTACGCGGCAATTGGTCCAAGAGCGTTTGGCTGTCGAAACGCCGCGGCTGCCGACGGTCGCGCGGCCCCCGGTGATTCTGCAACCATTGTCATCGCTCAGCCGGATGATGAAGATCGGCATGTGGTCCGACAAGCTTTCTCAGCAAGACCTCTCGGAGTTAGCCGTCTGGACGATTCGCCCCCGGCTGATGGCCATTCCGGGGGTCGCCAACGTGGCGGTGTGGGGCCAGCGGGATAAACAGTTTCAGGTGTTGGTCGACATGGATCGCCTGCGGGCACACCAAGTGTCGTTGGATGCGGTATTGCGTTCCGCAGGCGACGCGGTCGTGTTGGACGCCGGGGGATTTGTCGATACTCCGAACCAACGGATGGCGGTCCGGCAACTGCCGCCCGTTAAAAGTCCCGAAGATTTGGCTCAAACGGTCGTCACATTCACCGGCGGCGCGCCAATGCGACTGGGGGACGTTGCCGAAGTGCAAATCGGCTCGCCGCCACCCATTGGCGATGCGATTATCAACGACCAACCGGGCCTATTGCTCATCGTCGAAAAACAACCGGCCGCGAATATGCTGGCGGTCACGCACGAAGTGGAGCAGGCATTGGACCTACTGCGACCTGGGCTGAAGGATGTCGAGGTCGACTCCACTATCTTTCGCCCAGCCACATTTATTGAACGCTCGATCGATAACCTAACGCACGCGCTGTTGTTGGGATGCGTGCTGGTCGTGGTCGTGTTAGTCAGCTTCTTATTCGACTGGCGAACAGCGATTATTAGCCTAACAGCGATTCCACTCTCCTTGATGACGGCGGTGTTATTGATTTATTGGTGGGGCATGACGATCAACACCATGGTCATCGCTGGGTTAGTGATCGCTCTGGGTGAGGTCGTCGACGACGCGGTCATCGATGTGGAAAACATCGTCCGTCGATTGCGCCTCAACCGGACGGCGGAACATCCGCGTTCGTCGTTTCGCGTGGTACTGGAAGCGTCGCTGGAAATCCGTAGCGCCGTTGTCTACGCGACGGCGATTATTGTCCTGGTGTTTTTGCCGGTATTCTTTTTAGAAGGATTACCCGGCGCATTTTTCCGGCCGTTGGCAATCGGGTACGTGTTGGCCATTCTCGCTTCCCTGGTGGTGGCGATGACCGTTGCACCGGCGATGTCGCTGCTGATATTAACGCGGGGCCACAGTTCCGATCATGAGCCGCCACTTACGCGCTGGCTAAAAATTCCGTACCGGGCGGTGCTCCCGTGGTTTACCGTGCGTCCTAAGTCCGCCATCGCCTTTCTAGCCATTTCTTTTGCCGCGACGTTCATGCTGGTCCGTAACCTGGGGCAGGAATTTCTGCCGAATTTCCAGGAGACCGATTTTCTGATGCACTTCGTGGAAAAGCCCGGGACGTCGATTGAAGCGATGGACCGTATTACCGTGCAAGCCAGCCGCGAATTGCGGGCGATTCCCGGCGTCCGCAATTTCGGGAGCCACATCGGTCGTGCTGAAGTCGCCGACGAAGTTGTGGGCCCCAACTTTACCGAGCTCTGGATCAGCATCGACGAGACGGTCGACTACGATGAAACACTTTCCAAGATACAAGCTGCGGTCGACGGCTATCCGGGGTTATACCGCGACGTGCTCACCTACCTGCGCGAGCGCGTCAAGGAGGTCCTGACCGGTGCCAGTTCGAGCATCGTCGTGCGGATCTACGGGCCGGAATTGCAGTCGCTGCGCGATCAGGCACATGCCGTCGGCGACGTGATCGAAAAGATCGAAGGTGTAAACAATCTTAAGGTCGAGCCGCAAGTGCTCGTCCCGCAAGTCGACGTGCGTCTCAAGCCGCTGGCCGCCGAACGCTTTGGACTCACCCCCGGCCAAGTCCGCCGGGCGGTGACCACACTCTTGCGGGGGACCAAGGTCGGCGAAGTCTACGAGAATCAAATTAAAATGGATGTCGTCGTCTGGGGCGATCGTTCAAGCCGCACCGACCTGATGGCGCTGCACGAACTGCGAATCGATACCGCCCTAGGAGGACAGGTGCCGCTGAAGGACGTTGCCGAGATCGGCATTGTTCCGGCCCCCAACGAAGTGAAACGCGAAGGAGGTTCGCGGCGAATCGATGTCACTTGCGACGCCAAAGGCCGCGATTTGGCCTCGGTGGCGCAGGATATCGAAGCGGCCGTCGGAGCGATGCCTTTCCCTCGCGGTTACCATCCGGAATTCTTAGGCGAATACGCTGCGCTGCAGGAGTCCCAACGCCGGTTGCTGGCGCTGGGCGCATTGGCGCTGCTGGGGATCTTGTTGATTCTCTACATCGATTTTCAGTCGGTTCGCCTGACCTTGATGGTCTGCCTGACGATTCCGTTCGCGCTCATCGGCGGCGTGGTCGCCGTGTGGCTGGGGGGCGGTGTGTTGTCGCTCGGCTCGCTGGTCGGCTTTGTCACCGTGTTGGGGATCGCCGCCCGTAACGGCATCATGCTGGTCAGCCATTATCGGCACTTGCAAGTCGTCGAAGGATTACCATTTGGCCGCGATCTCGTCGTGCGGGGCGCTGAAGAACGACTTGCCCCGATTCTAATGACGGTTTTGACGACCGCGCTGGCGCTGTTGCCGCTCGTGATTTACGGAAACAAACCCGGGCACGAAATCGAATACCCACTGGCGGTCGTCATCGTCGGTGGTCTGGTCACATCTACGATTCTCAATCTCTTCTTGCTCCCTCCGCTGTACCTGTTGTGGGGACGGCATGCGGTTTCAGAGAGCGACGACGATGGCCCCCTTGGCAGTGAACAACCGGCGACGGTGTAACCGGTTTCTGTTAGAAAACAGCCACTCTCGCAGTTTTGAGACCGAAACTGGCAGTCCCGGAACAGGTTAAGATTAACTCTTTGTTATTGAGATGGATGACGCTGGTTCATTGGGGCGCGATGTGACGAAAACATTCATGAGGCCCCCGATTGGATCGGGAAGGACGGAGCGTGTTTTCCGGCAGTCAGTTTTGGTGCCAGCGAAAGGCCAGGATGGCCATTTTTCGATATTCTCTCACATTCTGTTTGATGGCGTTTGTCTGCTGTGGATGCCGCACCAATGGTGCGTATCAATCCGCTAACGCCACCGATGCGAGTCAGTTATCGCCCGCGGGGACAATGACCGTTGCGGAGACAGGCACTCCCTCGTCACCGGATGAGTCGGCCCCCGCTGTGCAACAGACGTCGTTGGAGTCAATCGCAATTGACGATTCCGGCGTTCCGCAGGCAATCGATCCAATTCCCATCAAACCAGAGCCGGCTGATTCGCTCTCCCTCAGCGGTACCATCTCGCTGGCCCTGGCGAACAATCCCGACTTGGTGGCCTTGCGAGCTACAGAACGAGTGGGAGTCGCGACTTTGGGTGTCGCTCAAACATACCCCTTTAACCCTTTTGTGCAGGTTCAGGCAACACCCTATCAGCACTTGGACAATGTCAATCCAAGGTCCACGTATCATTACGTGTTGATGATGCAACGCTTTCAGTTGGCCGGTCAGCAGGGACATCGCGAAGACGCGGCATTCTCTTCATTAAACGGTATTCGCTGGAACATCCATCAAGCCGAATTGCAAACGTCTGCGCTGACCGCTCAGCTCTACTTCACAGCTCTGTATCAAAACGGTCTGCTCCAGATTGCCGAGGCCAACCACACGAATAACGAACGATTGCTGGAAACATTAGAAAAACGATTCGACGCGGGCAGCGTTGCGGCGGCTGATGTGGCGACGATTCGTATCGATACCAATTCCTCCAGACGGCAACTGCAGTTGGCAAGAGCGAATCATCAGACGGCCCTCAGAGACCTTCGGCGACAACTTGGTTACCCGCCGTACGCCCCTCTGAACTTCGACGGCGACTTGCAACAGATTGACTGGCAACTTCCTGCCGGAGAAACATTGGTGCCTGCGGAGACCGATCAGGGGATCGACAAGGATTCGACGGCTCGCGACGCAGCCTGGGTCGCAAGTTGGGCCGCAACCCGACCCGATGTCCTCGCAGCGCATGCGAACATCGATATGGCTCGCGCCAATTTGCGTTTGGCATCGGCCGACCGTGTGCCCGATTTGCAACTCGGTCCCTATTATCAGGGAGACCCGGACGGCATGACACGACTTGGGTTCCGCGCTGAAATGAATCTGCCCATCATCAATTCGGGCAAACCGCTGGAAACACAGCGTGCTGCCGAACTGAGCCAACAAAATACAATTTGGCGGCAGGCGCTGTTACGGGCGGAATTAGAGGGGCAAGCCGCCTACGAGCGTTACAAACTCGCCTATGTTGAGTTTCACCGCGGGGATAATGAAGCCGTCTCGGAGTTGCCGCGCGAATTACAGAGCCTGGAACAGCAGTTAGCTGAGGGCGAAGTCGACGTCGTGCGCGTGATCCAAGCCCGCACGAGTATGCTCCAGAATCAACGCGCTCTGCTTGATCAGCTGAATGAGCTTGCCCAGTCCGCGGCACTGCTCGTCGGTGCGACCGGCATGCCCGTGGAATTGCTGCTGGGACAATCCCTGTAGAGTACGACTGTAGCTGAATTCAGCCAGCAGCGCGATTAGGGCTCGCTTCTTAAAACCTCGCTGAGCCACGTCGGTCATCTTGGCTGGGGTATTTCTATGACACGGTCAGTCAGACTCGACTTGACCAAATACTAATCATTTAGTAATTGGTCGTGTTGTGAAAACACGTCAACCTTTGGCTGGTCATATCGACAGATGCAATTGTTCTTCGACAGAAATGGGAAAATGAGATGTCAGAAATAACAAACGCAAAGCAACAGCCCCCTCGGCGAGTGATACGGAACTCAATAATCGCCTGCATGGTGTTGGCTGTGGGGTTTGGCATTTGGAATGAGGTTTTTCTGTATCGAGTTTTCCCGAAACGCTGGGGCGTTGTGAAAGCCGGAGCCATCTACCGCAGCGGGCAACTGTCTGACGCGCTGGTGTATCGCATGCTCAAGGACCACAAAATCGAGCGGGTTATCGATCTGACATGCGGCATTCCTGTCGATGGTCGCTATCAATTGGCCGAGCGGGACGCGATTGAAAAACTAAACATTGAGAGCATCATGATCCCCCTCCGTGGAAATGGCACCGGTTCGATCGAGAATTATTCGCAGGCGGTTTCCGAAATTCATCACTCTGTCCAACAAGGCCGCCCTGTGCTCGTACACTGCTCCGCCGGCTCCCAACGGACATCCGGCGTCCTGACGTACTACTTAGTTTTAGTTCAACACCTCAATCCAGTTGAAGTGGTGGGCAGCATGCGGCAGTATGGCTATGGCCCAAAACAGAGCCCAGACTTGATCGCGTTTTTGAATCGCAATATGCGCCGCATGGCATATTCACTCGTTGAAAAAGGAGTTCTCGAAGCGGTGCCGGACAAACTACCACTACTCCCCACGACACGCTCCGGAAATCGACCGTTTGTCAGCCAACCGCAGGGCACCAGGATTGTCAGCGGAGAACGGCCTTTTTGCGATTGACAAAATACTAAACATGCAGTAGAAGATCGAGACGAAGTTGTTAAGCCAGGGTCGGCGCCGAGGAATCGAAACCATGTTCGTTAAATCGTCCGCAATTGCCAGGAAGGCAAACCCTTCGGTTGGTATACGTCCGGCGCATTTACGCACCACGCGGCCGGAATCTTTAAAATGCCTAAATCCGAGGGCCGGTTTTACCATTCTCGAGCTCCTCACGGTCGTCGCCGTGATTGCCATTGTGCTCGGCGTGACGCTGCCTGCAATTAGTTCTGCGCGGGAAGCGGCACGCAAAGTTCAGTGCGTGAATCGCCTCAAGCAGATTGGCATCGCACTGCACAATTACCACGATGTTTACCGCAGCCTTCCCGCAGGTTGGCAATGGGAACGGACCGAACAGTCGGCGTATGGTTGGGGCGTTGCGTTATTGCCCTATCTGGAACAGCCAGAGATTTATCGCCGCATCGACCGGAACCGTTTGATCGACGACCCCGCAAATACATTCGTTTCACAGACATCGCTGAGCGCGTTTTTGTGTCCGTCCGACATCTACGACAAAAATTTCACGCTGTTCCGCGACGACGGTGATGAAGAGGACGAACTGACCACTGCTCCCATCGAGCCGCTTATTCCGCTGGTGGATTTGCCAACAGCCAACTACATCGCTGTGTTTGGGACGATCGAACCCGACGACGATATTCCTATTCCTGAAGGGGATGGAGCATTCCCCGGCGCACGTTGCAATCGGTTCGCGGTTTTTACACGCGGGCTGAGTAACACCTTGTTTATTGGGGAACGGACCATGGGACGAGTGCCCTCCACTTGGTTGGGGGTCGACTCTTTGGGCGAGGATGCTACGTGCCGCTTGGTCGGTTCGGCAATTGACGGTCCGAACTGCGCAGCGTGTGACGAATGCGAATTTGACAGTCGTCATCCCGGTGGCGTGAATTTTTTGTGGGGCGACGGCCACGTGAAATTTATTTCCGAGACGATTGATTCGAAAACCTATCAGACGATGTCGCGTCTTTACGCACCGATTCCCTGAGTCACGATCTGCAACAGCAAAAAATGCGTACCTCCTACAAGCAACGATTCTCGGCCTAAGTAATTCAATCGAGACTTGAGACCACTCATGCAGAATTATCACCTGACAAAATGCGAACTCGAAGTCATGAATGTCGTCTGGGACAAGGGGGCTGCCAGCGTGCAGGATGTGGTTGATTCGCTAAAACGCCCGTTGGCTTATACGACTGTTATGACAACGTTGAAAATCCTGGATGAAAAACGAGGGGCTGTTCGTAAAACCAAACAGGGCCGGGCTTATATCTATGAACCCGCCGTCGCACGAGAAGATGTTCGCCGCAGCATGGCCGGCGAACTGACAGAGACGCTCTTTTCCGGATCGTTGAAATCACTAGTGCTCAGTTTGATGGATCCCAAGTCGGTGTCGGACGCCGATGTCCAAGAACTGAAAGCTGCCATTGCCGAGTTGGAGCGGACGCAGGGGGAACAACAGTGACCTCACCTCAGTTCCTCGAATTAATGCTTTCGTTGTCCGTACAAGCTGCGGTCGTGGTGGTGATCACCCATTGGCTGGGCCGTGTGACGAACAGCGAACAGACCAAGTGCCAATTGTGGGCGGCATGCCATGCGTTCCTTTTGCTCTTGGTCGGCATCGGCTTGCTACTTCCACATCTGCGCGTATTTCATCCCTGGTCGACCGTGAATGAGAACTCCGCGTTGGTTCTGCTTGATGTACAACAAAAACTTGGCCAAGCAGTCTTTTGGGTTTGGGCAGCCGGTTTTTCTGTAGCGTTGGTCGCGTTTGTGCTGCGAACGGTTCAGGTGAATCGTTTCATACAGACATGCCGGGAAATCGACCTCGATCAAATTTCCCTCGACATTCCCGAGAATGAATTAGCCGTCAACCATTCCGGCGCGCGGCAGTCAGTGACGTTACTGGTTAACGATGCAGTCGCCGGGCCATTCTGTTGGCAGTTTCACCGTCCTTATATTGTTCTCCCCGATTTTCTACTCGGCCTCGACCACCGGCAATTGCAGCTGATCATTCGTCATGAACTGGCCCACTTGGAAGCCGGACATCCGGTGCAGTTGTTCGTGCAGCGTGTTGTGGAAATGATTTTTTGGTTTCATCCGATGGTGTGGTGGTCGTCACACCAGTCGGCCTTGGCACGGGAATTCGCCTGCGATGCCGCTGCCGTTGATTCTCCCGGCGGTGTATCGGATTATCTGCACACTTTGCTGGCGGTTATCCAAGCGGGTACCGGACGGCCGGAGGCCCCGTCGGCATCGATATCGTTTGGGCGTGGAAAGACAATCGTCGCTAAACGTGCGGAACGGTTGGTCGCAATTGCCCGCGGCGTGAGCCCCAAACGGCGGTTGCAGTTCTCACCGTCCGCCGCTTATGCCGGTCTGTTTGTCTTAACCGTTCTGGTCAGTTTCGTGCGGATGCCGGTCAATATCTCCGCCTCATCCAAGTCGCCCTGGTCGCCTTGGCCAACCTGGAGCGCGCAGGTCTTACACGACTTTGGAGTCCAAGCCCGCGACTTTGAAACATACGACCACGGCTTCCAAGAAGTCCATGAATTGCTGATTGAAAAACAGCATTCGCAGCAACACTAGAGTTGCGCAGGCATTACGATCACTTCCCGTCGCCGCTGCGGGAATCTATTTACTAAACAATTAGTACAGGCTGGGTCCCTTTTCCAACCACAGGCAGTGCCGTCCCATCGGCTCGCTCCCACTCTCATGACGACCTTCGACCGATATCTCCTGAAACGTTTTTGGCACGTGTTCTTCGTGAGCTTCGTGGCCATGGTCGGACTGTACGTCGTGATTGACGCATTTGAACACGCCGATGATTTTTTTCAAAACTCCGATGACGGTACGTTGTCTGTCATGTGGACAATCGTCCGGCATTATGCGTTTCGCATCAGCCTCTTCTTTGACACCATCGGCGATATTGTGCTGCTGACCGCTGTCTCGGTTGTGCTCTCGTTGTTGCTGCGCTGTGGTGAACTGAATCCCATCTTGGCCGCCGGGATTCCGACGCAACGCTTGGTGCTGCCGTTGATGTGGGGCATGGTCGTTGTCTCGGCTGTCTTGTTCGCGAACAAAGAGCTGGTCATCCCACGCATTGCCAGCGAATTGCAATTGCAGCCGGGAAAAACCGGCCACGAAGGAGAGTACGTCGAGTCGGTCTGCGACTTCGCCACAAAAATCGACATTTCCGCTGATCGACTGGTGTTGGCCGAAAGAAAACTCCTCAACCCGGTCTTCGTATTACCTGCGCAATCCATTGCTGAGGAATTCACATCGATTTCGGGGACCGAAGCGGTCTACTTGCCTGCACAGAAAGGACACCCTCGCTCCGGCTGGTTGATCAAACAGCCGAACCGAAATATCAACGATTTGCAATTGACGGCGACAGGACGCCAGACCATATCCCCCGGCGCAGACGCGGATGAACTCTTCGTTGCCTCAGACATTGGCGTTGATCACATGTCTATCGCCGGAGACGCAGCCAACATGTTCTCCATTCAACAACTCATCGCCAAGATCAAAAGCCCCTCGTTCGATGCGCTCTCGGTTCGCGCTTTTACGTTGGAACTGCACCACCGACTGACACGGCCGCTACTCAACATCGCCCAACTTTTTTTGATACTTCCATTGATCGTCCGTCGCGAGGCGCGCGGTTTGGTCGTCAGCATGCTGCTTGCCGGTTTGATGCAAGGCGCGGTGTTCGGTGTTTCTCAACTGGCACTCTGGCTGGCGAACTCACAACGGATCGGCCCCGACTTGGCCGCCTGGGGACCAGTGATCATCGCCGGCACCTTGGCCGCTTGGTGCTGGCCGATTTTGCGCACTTGAGGAATCGTTTATTAACCAACCTCAAAATCACACAACTCAATAAAACGCCCCAACGAATTACTAAACGTTCAGTACTCGCTTGCCTTAAATTCTCAGTCCCTACAGGAAGAAAACTAATGACCGTTGTCGCCGTAGAACACGAACCGACCCTTTACAATTCAGCACACGCCATGACACACCAGCCTACGGTGCCCAAGTCCGCCAAGAAGACTTATTGGGGACGCGCCCGTGCATGGGTTTCCATTTTATTGATTGTCCCTGTGGGCATCGTGTTGATCCTGTCTCAGCCTCCACTGCCTGCCGGGAGTCCAGCGCAATTGGCCTATGACGTCCTCGGCTGGGTTTGCTTCACACTCGGTGCAACACTGCGCTGGTGGGCCACCCTTTACATCGGCAGTCGCAAGGGGCATAAGCTGATGGTCGAAGGCCCGTATTCGCTTTGCCGAAATCCGTTGTATCTGGGAACGTTCCTGATCACGATCTCGATCGGTGTGACTCTCGGCAGCTTGTGGCTCGTAGCTTGGATGTGCGTCGTCTCAATGCTCTACCTGCAATTGACGTTACCCAATGAGGAGAGCCGGCTTGCTAATAGTTTCGGCGACGACTATTCGAATTACAGAAAAAGCGTCCCGCTATTCATCCCGCGATTGAGCCACTACCGTGCTCCCGAAACTCTCAATGTCAGCATGGCAGGTTTGAAATCCGAAATGCGTCGCATGCTCCGCTGGATGTGGGTTCCGCTGCTCTGCCAATTCTTAATCATACTGCGCAATCAAAGCTGGTGGTCGGACTACATTCACATTCCATAGACACGGTCGACATCGCACGCCCCTGTCCTGTCGACGCATTACCTTTGGGAATACGATCGGATCAATCCCCTCCAACGGCTAAGGGGCTGCGATTTCGGGCGGACCGTCCTGCACTGCAAGGAACTCTATGTGCGAGGTAACGACGTGCGTTTAAGCAAAGCCTTGAGTGATATTTTGATCGCCTTTCCTTAGGGCCTTATTAAACGCGATTTGCAGGTCGTGTTGGGGCGAGTCAAACCCTCTTGCCATGATCTACCCTATTCCTGTGATTTTAATAGGTGATTGAGATATTCTTTGTCAAAGTGAAGCACGGAGATTTGATTATGATCCCACGTCGGCGCCGGAGCAGCACCGATGTAGAGATGATGGACAGTCTCCGTTGCATTAGGCAGCAAGCAAGGGGTCACATGGCCGTATTTATCGGTTTCTGTGCCCGACTTTTCTGCCAGCAGTCCCAAATCACGCCATTGGAGACCGTCTGGACTTGAAGCCCAGTGGGTTCCTTTCCCCGACTCGTATAACAGAACGAGATTGTCCCCGAGCCTCTTCACGTCCACCCCTCCAGCGTTTCGACCGAATACAGGGTTGTTGTTGTGCCGAACCCAATGCAGTCCATCTTGGGACGTGGCGTAGCCAATGTCCCGGCGCGACTTGGACGACTTGGGGACACCGCTCACCGGTGAATGGAGAGGAAAGTCCTTGCGTCCGTCGTACCACATCTTGAATTCCCCGTCTTCGTACAACACGGCGGGGCGACCGACCGCCAGGGCATCCCATTGACCTGCGGCTCCTGGCGAGAGAGCGACTCCAGTTGTCTCCCAGTTCAACCCATCTTTCGAGGTCGCTACATCAATTTGATCGATCACATCTTTCTCGGCGCGCGTGTAGAACATGTAGTACACGCCATCAACTTTGACCACGCTGGGGTCGTTGACGTGATTGGCTGTTCCATTGGAGAGCACGACACCTTTGCGAATCCAATGCTCGCCATCCTGCGACTCGGCATAGCTGATTCGGTCGTGGCCATCTTTTCCTTGGCAGCCATACCACATTTTGAACAGACCGCCATCAAACATCACATCAGGAGCATAGATGTTGCCCTTGCCGTGAGGAGCAAGTTCCGACTCTCCTGTTCCACTCAGCAGAAGTTTCAACTTGGGAGTGGATGTCTTCTCGAACCGCACGAAATACGATTCGTCGAGCATGTCTTTCTTTTCATCGACCTGCTTGAAACCGGATTCGAGGATCTCTTGGGTGAAGACTTCCTGCCCGGCGCGCACGTGCCCCAACGTCCACTCACTGCTGACACCTTCGATGCGATGAAAGTCGATCAGTATCAACTGCCCACCAGGTTTTAGAGCGCGATGAATCGACTCCATAGATTTTTGCGGAAACTCGAAGTGATGATACGTGTCGCAAATGAACGCCAAATCAATGGAGTTGGGCGGCAGATTGACGGAATCCTGATTGCAGACCACGCCGGTGATATTCTTGAGGCCCTTCTCTTGAGCTGTGCCTTCAATGTGCTTCAGAAACTTTTCGGAGATATCCACTGCGTAAACCCGCCCTGTGGGACCGACCAGAGGTGAAAACATGCGGGTAAACAGCCCCGTGCCTGCTCCAATATCAGCGACGACCATGCCGGGCTTGAGTTGGCAGGCTTTTACGATCTCATGGCGGTGGTCATAAGCGTCCCGCCCTTCATTCTCAAAACGCCCAATGAACTTCTCGACATCGACATTTTGGAATGCCTCGTTGATGCCTGGCTTGACGCTCTTTTCTTGAGCGTGGAGCGGCGCCATCCCCACAAGGACGAACATGGTCGCACAAATTAGTTGGATGCCACTGAATCGTATTTGGTGCCGCACAGCGCTGGTCTCCACATCATCTAATGTTTATTGAATTTTACGTGTCAAAATATCATGCTCCGACTCATCCAGTTTAATCGAATTTGATTGAATTACCATCGGCGCCATACTTCCACTAGCCACTTTCCAGTCGGGCGGATCTAAAACAAAACAGAGTCACTGGAGCGTGGATTGTCGTATTGGAGAATTCCCCTTGAAACCTTATTTACACGGAGAATAGTGTTTTCCGACAAGTTGTTTCAAACACTGTCCGACGTGTTACTCGAATACTAAATTGAGAGTTTCGAGCGCAAGCACACCCCGGTTTTGAAACGGGTTTTAGGCATATTTCATCGCTCGGTCAGCGAAAGAAACGCGGAGCGGTTTAGGCGAGGCCAACCATTTCGCCAAATCACATTGGGCTGTCATGTTGTATCCCCCATAGTTGAGTGGCTGATGCTATAATGCCATTGTGGAAATGGCGCCGCATTCCCAAACATATTTTTGAAATCCAGAGCCATTTCGCTTTGGCCTGCCGAAGGCGACAATGTCTGCCGCTAGACCTCGCCTTTGCACACCGAGATTCGAAATTTAATACTCAACATCTGCACCATAGAAACATGTCAGACAACACGACTGATCGTAATTTGCTTTTTGGCTTAATTGCCATGCAGAGCGACCTAATTGACATGCGTCAATTTGTCGATGCCTGCACTCTCTGGGGCTCGCGAAAAGACAGTACGCTAGCCGAAATCTTGGTGGACCAAAAATGGCTGTTGCCGGAAGATCGGCAGCACGTCGATTACCTTCTGCAGCGCCGCATGCAGAAGGCAGGCGGAAACATACGTAAATCGCTCGCCGCTATTCCGGATGATTTGAAAACGGCCTTACAGAGCATCGACGACCGCGACATCCGCAGTTCGCTCCAAGCAACACAGGACGATCGGCGAATCACGACGTCTCTGGCCATCACTCCGCCGGATCGGTCGGATGATCGCATCACGCGCCGTGGATTGCATTCGACGGGAGGAATAGGACACGTCTGGCTGGCCCACGACAAATTGCTCGATCGTGAAATCGCACTGAAGGAACTGAAACACGATCAGTCAAAATCAGCGATTAACCGGGAGCGGTTCTTTCGAGAAGCTCAAATCACTGCCCAATTGACTCATCCGGGAACCGTCCCGGTCTACGATTATGTCGACAACGGCGATCGCAGTTTCTATACGATGAAGTTTATGAAAGGGCGAACACTCGCCGAAGTCATTGCCGATTTCCACCAGTGGCGGCGCGAAAATGAGATTACCGGCGTCAGTAGTCGACTGGTGCAATTGCTGACACAGTTCGTCGGAATTTGCAACACAGTCGCATTTGCCCATTCGCGGCGGGTGATCCATCGCGATTTAAAATCAGAGAACGTACTTGTCGGTGATTTTGGAGAGGTTGTTGTCCTAGATTGGGGACTCGCCAAACGGCTTGATGAAAGCGAACAGGTCGATGAAACGTTACCCGCAAACCCGGATGCCACAATCATTGCTGCGGAACGGGATCCCCGCCACTCATCGCAGACGATGCAGGGGGACAAACTAGGCACACCGGCCTACATGTCACCGGAGCAAGCCCGCGGCGAAATCGACATCATTGATGAACGGACAGATATTTATGGCTTGGCCGCAATTCTGTATGAGATTCTGGTCGGCGATCCCCCATTTCTTGGTAAAAGCATCATCGAAGTCTTGGAACATGTCATTCACGACGCTCCCCAACCACCCGGAGACTCCGTTGCAGGAATTCCCGTGGAATTGGAGAAGATCTGTTTAAGAGGTTTAGCCAAGAAACGTGATGACCGACAGCAGTCGGCTGAGGAGTTGGCCGGAGAGATTCAATCGTGGATCGCTGAACGCGCGGAACGAAAACGGACCGAACAGGAACGCGAACGGTTTTTCAATCTGTCGCTCGACCTGTTGACGATTCTGGACACGGCAGGGCATTTGACGCAGACCAATCCTGCCTGGGAAACGGTGTTGGGCTGGTCCCCAGAAGAATTGCAGGGCAAACCGGTATGGGAATTGATCGATCCCACCGATCAAGAACGTGCCACCAAGAACCATGCACGGATCCTCGCTGGTGAGTCCTTGACGCAGTTAGAATATCGATGTCTCTGCCGCGACGGCGGATATCGTTGGATACTTTGGAATGCCAAATTGATTCCAGGTGAATCTTCGATTTATCTGGTCGGCCGGGACATTACGGAGCGCAAGCAAGCGGAACAGACATTCCAGAATCTTTTAGAGTCGGCTCCCGATGCCATGGTCGTCGTGAACCACAGTGGCACCATCGTTTTGGTCAATGCACAGCTTGAAAAACTGTTTGGCTACCAGCGCGACCAGTTGTTAGGCCAGCCGATTGAAACATTAGTACCTCAGCAGTTTCGCGCGGACCACCCCGGAAAAGTGGCGGCATATGTTGCTGATCCCAACGCCCGCCCGATGGGAGCCGGACTCGAATTGTTTGCAGAACGAATGGACGGAACGGTGTTTCCCGTGGAAATCAGCCTAAGCCCGGTTGAGACCGAACAAGGACTGCTGATTTCCTGCGCCGTCCGCAATATCGAGAAACGCAAAAAAGAACAGCAAAAGCTACAGGCGATATTGGATTCGACACCCGATGCTATGGTGATCGTGGACAAACATCGCAAGATCATCATGGCCAACAATCAAGTAGAGCGGCTATTTGCCTATGAGCCGGACGAGTTGCTTGGAGAGCTGATCGAGATTCTCGTTCCCGAACGGTTTCGCGCCGGTCACCCGTCAAAGTTCGCGGCCTTCGCCGAGAAACCGGAGTTCCGCCCCATGGGGACAGATACAGAGTTGTTTGGCCAACGCAAGAATGGAGAGGAATTCCCCGTCGAGATTAGCTTGAGCTCGTTCACAACGGACGACGAATCATTTTTCATCAGTACGATTCGGGACGTCTCGGGCCGTAAACGATCGGAGCAACGATTCGCTGCACTCTTGGAGTCCGCCCCGGATGCCATGGTGGTCGTCACACCCGACCGGACGATTCAAATTGTGAACTCACAGTTGGAAAAGCTGTTTGGGTATCACCGTGATGAACTACTTGGCCAGCCCATCGAAATCTTGATTCCCAACCGCTTTCGTCCCGACCACCCCGATAAATTCGCAACGTTTCTAAGTTCCCCGCAGACCAGGCCGATGGCGTCGGGTTTGGAACTGCGAGGGCAATGTAAGGATGGCCGCGAGATTCGTGTTGAAGTTAGTTTAAGCCCCGTTAACACAGAGGAGGGCATGCTGATCTCCGCCGCTATCCGAGAAACGCGAAGTGAAGGACGACCGCAGACATAGTCCACTTTTCCCGCGGATGAGGATTAGGCTGACTGAGCTCTTTTTCCGATGTTTCTCCCCGAGGGATACACCGCAGCCGAGCTTGATGTCGGAACTGCTTAGGACTGATCGCTTGTGGAAATCAATGTTTGGAATTGAAGGATTGCGGAAGACTCGACAAGTCGTTTCAAAACTCTCTGACGCGTATCACAGACACTGACCTGAACGTTTCAAGAACAAGCGAAACCGGATTTTGAAACTGGTTCTAGCGCATAACCCCGGTTCAGAGTTCCGTTCGCAGGGCCAATCCTATAATCCAATTTCCAATGACGATTCTGGCCGGTACAATCAGTTTGGTTTATTCGGGAGTTCTGTCTGACGCAGCAACGAACAATCAGGAACCAACAGATGATCGTCGGAATCGACCTCGGAACGACAAATTCGGCTTTGGGAACGATCATAGAAGGTGCGCCGACACTGATTCCCAATGCACTGGGGCAAATACTGACCCCCTCGGTTGTCGGGATCGACATGGAAGACAACGTGGTTGTCGGGGCAACGGCCAAAGAACTGCAGGTTGTGGCTCCTGAACGGTGTGCTTCGGCATTTAAGCGGGCCATGGGAACCGACCGTGTGTATGAACTTGCAGGCCAAAGCTTCACTCCGATCGAGTTGTCAGGGTTAGTACTGAATTCCTTGAAAAAGGATGCTGAGCAGCAATTTGGCGAACCAGTCGAACAGGCAGTCATCACGGTCCCGGCTTACTTCAATGAACACCAACGTCGCGCCACGATTCGTGCCGGTGAACTTGCCGGGCTCAGCATCGCACGTATTGTGAACGAGCCAACCGCAGCCGCTCTGGCCTATGGTTTGCACGACAGTCAGTCGGAACGAGTCGCCGTTGTGTTCGATCTCGGAGGCGGTACCTTTGACATATCGATTATCGACCAGTTCGAAGGTGTCGTGGAAGTGCGCGCCTCATCAGGCGAATGCTTCTTAGGCGGCGAAGACTTTACCTCGACATTTGTCGCTCGGCTGCTTGAGAAACGCGGCCATGTGTTTGAGCAAGCAGAATTGACTGCGCCACGAATGGTCGCTCGCATGACGCAATTGTGCGAAATGGCAAAACGCGATTTAGCAAGAACAGCGGTCGTCGATGTGCCATTCCCCGAAACGGATGGCACACTCGCTCCAGTTCCCACAACCGAGCGCGTCACGCGTGAGATGTATGAGGACTGGACAAAACACATAGTCCGTCGAATGGATATCCCCATCCGCCGTGCCCTGGGTGATGCGCGTCTTGACCGGCGTGATGTCGACGCCATCGTGCTGGTGGGCGGTGCGACTCGTATGCCGGCAGTACGTGAATACGTGCGCAATTATTTCAACCAGGACCCCGAATGCCGTCTAAATCCGGATGAAGTCGTGGCAATGGGGGCAACGGTTCAAGCTGGTCTGATCGCACGCGATGCGGCCCTCGAAGATCTCGTCGTTACGGATGTCGCCCCGTTTACGTTGGGAATCGGAATCGCCAAACGATTTGGAACCGAGCATCGCCCGGGCTATTTTTCACCAATTATCGAACGCAATACGACAATTCCCGTGAGCCGCGTTCATAACGTGGGCACGATCATCGCCAATCAGACAGAAATGCAAGTCGAGATCTACCAGGGCGAATGTCGCATGGTCAAAGACAATTTACAGCTTGGTGAATTCCGAGTCGTGGGAATCCCATCCGGCCCTCCCAGAGAATCGGTATCGATCCGCTTTACTTATGACATGAACGGTGTCTTGGAGGCCGAGGCAACCGTTTTAGAAACTGGGCAGATATTTAGTCACGTGATCACCCAGTTGGCTGGTGAGTTGTCCGATGAGGAAATTGAACAAACACTACAGCGCATGCAGGCATTGAAAACACACCCCCGCGACGAGGAACAGAATCGATACTTACTGAAGCGGGCAGAGCGGGTGTATCAGCAACTCGAACTGACCGCTCGAGACGAACTCAACCAACTTCTCGATGCATTCGAATCAGCACTTGAATCGCGTGACAAGGCGACAATCGAACTTGCCATCGAATATCTTTTACGCTTCTTAGATGCGGCGGATCCCGAATCACCTGAGGAGTGGTCTTGCGATGACTGAACCACGAGGTGCTCACCCGAAACCGCCGTCGCCGCGAGATAAGTGGGCAATGAAAGTGCTGGGGCTCAAAGAGGAGAGCATCGAAAGCGGAATTCGCCGGCGGATTGTTAATACAGGTTTCGCCCCCAACGAACACACATCAATGGCCATTCGCGTGCTCGCCGGTGCAGCGGTTGATCCACGGCCGACACTTTGGCTGGACGAACGGACCGAGGTGATGGCCGTACGCGCGTTTGCCAAACGCTGTAGTGAGATTCCCCTCAAGGATCGGATGAAGAACAAGAGCACACTCTCCGACGAGTTGGCGGATCTCTATGTGCGAACGGAACGCTTACCGCATTTGCGCGCCAGACTGGATGAGATTCAATCGGCGCTTGATGCGGATTTGACGGGTCTTCAACAAGATCCATCTCAACCAACAGCCTACGCAATTGCGGCATGGGATTTGAAACTGCGGTTACTCGGACCGAAAGAGCGTGCCGAACGTTGGCAACAAATGATCCAGATCGCGCGTCTTGATCAAAACACGTGGGCGAATTGTGCTCGGCAACTGCAAATTTCTAAGTATGCAATCCAAGCACAAGACCAAAGTCAGCTCAGCACAAGATTCATTGATGAAATCGCCCGACTCGACTCCTCTCCACATACCTATTCGGTTGCGGCAAAGAAACGCAGAAACAAACTGATGCTCTCCAGGGCTAACGCCGGTGAGACTTTGCCCTGAAGCCTATTCTGTTTCTGGCCATTTTTGTGGGTTCAATTTTCATTTTTATCATTCGCGCAAGCGACCGACCAAGGAGGCCCAATCGGCAGAGCCCCTATGCGCCTTCTCTGACGATACCGAACTTTCAATTGCCACCGGCAGCGAATATGGATCAAAAGGAATTGAGAGCTTCATTCGCCACCATAATTTTACTGGGTAGAATACCGGATCTGGAGAGACAAATTACCAACGGAACTGCGACCGAAGAAATCCGCTACGAACTTGCCCAAATTTACTTACTCGGCGCGCAGCAATCTCAAGTCGACATTGACGACGCCGCGCCGGCGCAGAGCTTTATGGATCCACAGTATTACGACAAACAGGAGTTTCAACGAAAAGCACTCGCACTACTCAAAGACTTGGCCCGTGATTATCCCGACAACGAGAAATACATCAGGCAATGTGTGCTCACGTGCCTAACAGTCGGTAATGCGACCGAGGATATCGACGATGCTCGCCAGGTTTTCCAGACCGGTATCGATGCTGCACTGCCACTAGCAGAGTCCGGCCATGCATCGAGTGAGATACTCAGCATCCTCGGAGCATTGCTGAACAATCTTACGCTCAAACTCAATCAGGAAGATGCGGCCAACGAAATTCGCGACCATTTAGAGTCAGCCGTTCGATATCAGCGACAAGCGGTCAGAATGGATCCTCAGAACGAGACATCGCTGCAATATCTGGACATCAACTTACACAATTTCAGTCATGCGCTTCTAGAAAATGGATTGGCCGAAGACGCGGTGAGCGTGCTGCTGGAACACAGAGCCTTTTGCGGTGCCAATACGATGCCCTACGGGACCAACGCCCGCCGTCTCTTCACCATCTCCGAACGACTCGCAGTCGCCGACGGGATTCTTAGCAAACAAGCAGACCCCATCGATGCCCCCTCTGACTCGGACGATCTTCGACGCGAGATATTTCGAACTTTGACCTTTGCCGTGATGTCGGGATTCGCAGACTCCAAGATGATGGCCAATTCGGCCCCACTCAAGCACCTGCAGGCGGATGATCGATTCCAGGAAATCCTTGAACTGGTCAATTCCACAAACGAAAAGAATGTTCGCGCGCATGGTAAGGACTCCGCAGCAGAGGGTCTACAAGAGCCGGAAACGAACCAGCCCCTCAAAGCGCGCAACGCGGGGAAGGTTCAACCATGACGGATATTCCTCTGCCCGAGGATTCCTCGCAGTGGCCGCTCAATCCTTGGGAACTATTCGGGCTGAGTCCCAATGCCAAGCGTGTTGAACTTCGCCGAGCCTATTCCCAACTGATACGCCGCTTTCGCCCTGATACGCATCCAGAGGAATTCCAAAGAATCCATGAGGCCTATCAACGACTCAAATCGATTCTCGGCAGTCAGGTTCCCCCCAAGCATCCCTCTCATGAAAACCCGGCAAATGAAAACTGGTCTCATGGCGATTCGTCCTATCGGTACTCACCCAATGGAAACGGTAACGGCAACAGCAAACGGTCTTTCGATTCACCAATTGGTTCGAATGGACCACCCTCCGCTAGGGGAGGACGCAAACACTCCCCGGATGTCGCTGGGCTGTTCGCAAACCATGACAAAAAAAGTGTTGTCGATGCGTACCGAAATCTCATTCAAGCTGACGAACAGCATCCTTCGGAAACGACTGCTGCTGCACTCTATTGGCAGTTAATCCTCAATCCAGATCTCGACTCGCGGAGAAAACCGGCCGACTGGTTGTTACATGGCCTTTCACGAGCGAACGGATCTCCTTGTCTCCGTGAACTATTTCGGCAAGAACTGATCTGTGAACCAAGATTCGCCCTCAGTGACAAAACGGGGCAATTTCTCAAGAATTTTCCGGCCAGTTCTCGATCAGAATTACTGCGTCAGCGATGGAAGCACGCTGCGACTGCAAAGAATTGGCAGGTGATACGCGAGGACCTTGTTGTTCATCGCACAGCCCTCGTTGATTATTCTCCGATGGAATGGGTGCGACTGACGATTGCAGCAGCCAACCATGCCGCTTGGAGCCAATACTCGGATGCCATTAGAATTCTTGATACATGCCGCAAGGAAATCGCATTATTCGATAGCTTCCAACTTGAAATGGAGAGTGAACTCATACAGTTCGACTACTTAACGGAACTCGCCACTGGCATCAAAAGTCTCCCTACAGTGGGAAACATACACATTCGGTTACTTCTTCAAGAGATGCCAGAAATCTGGAATGCGTCGAACAATGTCCGTTCCGCTGTTGTCCCCGTTCTTACTGGACTACTCTCCGAACCCGAATCTGTTCTTGCAGAGTTAGACCAAGTCGTTTCTGTGGCACCGGTGGTTTTGCAGTACTTGTACGGCCTCCTTGACCAAGTTGGCTTGGCATGGATCGACGATCAGAACCGGCCGGCAGAAACTGTGGTCGCCGAACGGATTGTGTATTTTCTAACGGTCTGTCCGGTCGTTAAATATTCCACGCTTCGAAAAAACATCCTCCGCTTCTGCCTTGAGGAATTTATCTCTCCCGAATCGTTCGCCGCCACCGTCGAAGCTCAGCAGGACGAGGCTCTAGAATTTGACGGCAGCAAGACGTTGATTTCGAGTTCGATCTGTGAAGATCTATCGCTGCGATTTCTTTGCAAGGCCCATCGAGCGCTGCATGGATAGGGTTCGTCTTCACATCGTTTCGAAGACAGCTCGGCGGAATCAATCGGATTCGAGCAGTTGTGAAAAGGCCCCTGTCTGCGTGGAAATAGCAGAGATTCGCGGGAGTTGCGATCTTCATTCAAAGCTCAGCCAGACTCCAACACGCATCAAACAGTCTCATTTAAATGACCGAGTCGCTATCCCCTCCTCGAACCGGCTCTGTTAGGTAGCCTTCTGGACCGTGTCCCAGGATAGTTCATGTGGCATGACTCCCTGTTTGAGGGACACAGCCGACGTCAAACCGGCGGCTTCGCCCATCGGCACAGAATTCCCGGTCACGCGATAGCTTGAGTGAGCGATGAAGTCGCCGCTGATGCAGCGACCGGCCATCATCAAACCGTCTACATCAGCCGCGATCAGTGCCGGAAGCGGAATGTCATAAGCCTTGACTCCCGCAGATCGATAGCGTTTCACATCAGCAGGATTGGAACCATCGGGGAATACGTTGTGAACGTCGATGGCAAACTTCGCCCGACAGACCGCATCTTTGTGGCGCAATCCGGTGATGACATCGTTCCCGGTAATGGTGTAACGGCCTCGAATTCGGCGGCCTTCACGAACACCAATTTGTTCCGCCGTCGCCACGACAGCAAGATTGCTCCATGGTCCGCCAAGTTTTCTGAGATCATGGACGATGGCATGCACTTCGGCGCGGGCACGAATGGTTGCTTCGGTAATCTGCCCCGCATCTGTTGCAGAAATTCCGTATTCATGGTTCGTCATTAGCGAAAAGATTCCGCTATGCAGATGCCGAAGCGTGGGGGCACTATAGGATGGTTTGATTCCTGCCCCCCGCATCAGTTTTAGCAAACGGGCTTTGGCCGCTGATCCATTTTCTCGGATAAATTCTGTAACCTCAGACGGTTCAACTCCTGTGAGCAGTGCGATCAGTGACATCGGTTGGCATTCGCACTGGGAGCCGATCCCGACATCAAACTGGCATCCTGCCTGTGCAGCCAAGTCACCATCGCCTGTGCAGTCGATGAATCGCTGCGCCACCCAGGCCTGCCGGCCCGATTTCGACTCAGTAATGACCGCGATGATCCGATTCTTCTGATCGGTGATGGTCCCCACAAGCCGTGTATGCAACTGAATTTTCACACCGGCTTCTACGCACTTTTCTTCAAGCAATAGTTTCATCAACTCAGGGTCATAGACCGTTCCGGAAGTCTTCTGCGCGACGGAACTGCCGCGCTGGGCCAGGTCGGAGAGGAGTTCTTGCATGACCCCCGTTTTTTTCTCGCCATTCAGAATTTTAGTCAGCAGTCCGGCCGTCCAAACCCCTCCCAAACAGCCGCCGACTTCAATGAGCTGCACACTCGCTCCGGCACGAGCAGCCGCCAGCGCAGCGCCAATACCAGCCGGCCCGCCGCCACAGACGAGCACGTCGCTTTGACCGGCGACCGGAATCGTGCGCGCTGATTCATGAAGTGCATTCTCGGCAACAAGTTCACCATTTGTGCGAAGAACCTCGCCTTTGGCGAGCTCTGGAAATGCCGTTGTTGTCTGGCCTGTCTGTTTCTCAGCGCCTTCCGCCAAACGAACCTGCACGCCAGACGATCCAATTGCAGCACCAGCCACAATTGTTTTCAGAAACCGCCGCCGGTGAGTTGATGATTCAGAATTCTTCATCAGATGTTGTGCTTCCTCAAAGAGCCGACTCTAAAATGACTCGCTATTCGACAATAACGCAGGATACGCCAATCAACAATCCGTTGCCACATCAGGGAAAATCTAATTAGAACGTCGATGTTAAAAGGAGCGAACTGATGATCAGCGCTGGCCTACGCGGCTAGGACTTGCGCCTTGCGGTAACAGATGACAATCAACTATCCGCAACTTACTGCTCGCGTCGGACTCTCCGGAGCAACTCAACGGCAATGTCGAGCCGGAACGCGTGGGAGTCAATCCGAGGACCTGCGCCGTGTTTTCCAAACAAATTCCCCGGTCGGCACTCACCCAGCGTAGTTTCCGATGGTTCCAGACATGATTCGTATGCAGCCAGGAACTCTCCAAAGGTCTCGGTGTCATGAATCAGTTCGTCATAGTTCTTTGTCGCGAAAGCCTGTGCGAACAGCGTCGTCAAATGATCGTTGTGTTGAATCACCGGTATCACCTTTTCCATATCCCCAAAAAATGTGATACGAAATGCAGGATCGGGCGCCAGAATGTTGATCAATTCCGGGTCGTCACGTAAGGCATTGATAAAGCGGTGTCCCGAAGAGGGGCGTTCACCTTCCTCCGGTTTTTCCAGTGTAAAGTACCAGCACGGAATGGGTGTAGATTCCGGCTCATCCTCGCCGCGCAATCTTGCTACGAAGGCCACCATGTACACCTCTCCCGGTTTTTGCGGCGGGGGAAACTTAATCTGGATGCCACACAATCCGCACAATAGAAATGGTTCGACCTCAAACATGGGTGGGGGTGGCGGATTACTATTGGCATTTTGGTTGGCGATCTGTCCCCACATTTGCTGCAACATTGGCACACGATCTGGATTCCCTTCTGACATTGTCGCCAAGAAACCACTGGGATTGTTAAAAGCTGATTCCGGAAGCACGGCGTGGGACAGAATAAAGTTTGGCGACCGCTCCGTGGGATCGTGTTGTCCGTCCGATGCAGCGGTAGCGTGCTTTGACTGAGCGTCCGTTGTCGATTCAGCGGGGGACGTCAGGAGCCCGCAGGCGAAAAGCACACCCCCCAATGTCAACGAAATGATAATCGTCGGTGTGATAAAATCGCCCCCGGCAGGTCGCACCCCCATCATGGCCATACATAGGCTCAAGAAGAGTCCCAATACGACTCCAACCGCTCCCATGATCAAACCGCGTTTGAACGTCCCCGCTTCTGACCAGTCCTTTTCCGCAAACATTTGCCCGATTCTGATCAACTTCAGTATGTCGCCCATGGAATCCCCCCTAATTCGATGGCCACCTCAAAAGGATAGCGGCAATAATCCGCCGCAACAGGGTCGACGTGCACTATGCGCCATTTCGGGACGGGATGCAAATTTTTGGGGCTTGAAGCGATGTCGCAGTTCCACAGAATACTGCGGCGACAGTTTCACCAATGTCCTGTGGCGAGAGCAGTCATGCGACACACTGAAATAGCGACCGAGGCTTTCAGCTTTGACCATCGACGATTGCGGAAAGAATGGCGATGCCAACAAGATTGCTTACCCGAAGCCAGATTGGCTTGAAGGCAATTTCTCAGGAGGTATAAGACCTTTCTTCACTAATTTCGCGTCTTCTCTGAGGCGGTTGTCTTCGTCATCCGTGCGGATGAGTTCGTAATATAAGG
Source organism: uncultured Planctomycetaceae bacterium (assembly GCA_942492455.1). Classification (GTDB taxonomy): domain Bacteria; phylum Planctomycetota; class Planctomycetia; order Planctomycetales; family Planctomycetaceae; genus Symmachiella. The sequence goes on from CALOFE010000076.1 coordinate 45,052, forward strand.
ATTTCCAGGTCGCAGGAATCGCACCACAAGCATACATGCGAGCCAGAGCAGGACTGGTCTCGGTTGTGGAGCTCAGAACACAATCTTCAATCAAGAAGACTTCGAGCCCCATCCGAAGCAAACCCAAGACTGACTGCATGACACAAACATCCGTTTCTGCGCCAACAACCGCCACCTGTTTTCTGTTGGATCCCAGCAGTGCATTTCGAATGTCAGTCTCCGCGGTCAGGTCGTACGCCAACTTGGGAAATATGGTTCCAGATTTCGGAAAGCATTTTGCTAAAGCATCAACCATACGCCCTTTTCGTGCAATCGGCTCTTCTGCTGTAGCCAGCACCGGAATGTTTAAAGTCTCGCACATTAGCAACATTTGTTGGATGCGACCGATTACTGCCTCGTCGTTGCTGGAGGACAGGTCGACGAACTGAGGTTGGAGATCAACTAATACAACGATCAGAGACGACTTGTCCGCAGATATTGGATTCATGCAGCCATTCCTCGCTGGCGACGACTTGGGTAGACAACGTGTAGGGCATTAGCTGTAGCGTCTCCCAAAAACCAGGAATCTGGTGCCCACCTCATCTTCGGACCACGGACTTCACCAACAATTGTTTTCACGCTCATTCTTGTGTCCACTAATCCTGGGAACGTCTACTCTTCGCAGTAACCTCGCTAGGTGTGCCGATACTTTTGGGCCGTTGGTGAACACAAAGTGCGACAAAAACGAAGACGGTAACAATCGACAAGCAAGTATTTCGTCACTAAATTGTTGCCGAAATATTGGGACCAAACAGACTTTAGCTCGGACCTCGTTTCGCCTATTGACTTTCAGCTGTCACTGTTTTTAAACCGGATAGCTGTGATTATTGAATTGCTATGGCAGGAGCAACCATACTTTCGTTTCACCATTTTCACACAACTTTCGAATTTCTTTCACGGCGTATGCCAGTTCAGAAGCCTCGACTTGCTCCAACAACTGCTTCGCGGACTCTAAGTCACCTAGTTCGCGATGCATTTCTGCCTTTAACAGTTTCTCGTCGTCTGTATCGGTCGATGCGAGTCGTATAAGTGCTTCGAGGTTTTTCTTACGCATTGAATGTGGGGGCCTACGTTCAATATCTTCTGCGGCTTCTCCGCCGCGGTCGAAGTCATTGTCTCGCCACCACGCAAGAATTCGGAGTCTTCTCTCCTCCATAATATTTTGTGCTAATCCGTCTCCAATTGCTTGGTAATATTGTTCAGCAGTGGGTTCCTCAACCATCGGAGCTTGAGTCCATTTTGGATCGATTTCATCCGTCGGACCCTCGACTGTGCCAACAACTAACGCATCTTTTATCCAATAACATTTGCAGCATTGGCCGCAGTTCACCACAGCAGGAAGACGCGGCAACATTGGTGCAATTTGTTTACCATCGGAAAAACAGATTGCGCCAAACGTGTTCCCGGAGACTAGCGATTGGTACCTCGCTAGTTCACGACATCTTGGGCAAGCGATTACTTCGTCCGGTCCAATAATCATCAGCACCTCCATTCGAAAATATTTCGTGCGGTTTAATGATTGTTCTCAACCGACCTGCAGTCCATGATCCGTATTTAGAGGATGATAAACATTAGTCCTTGCAGCGACAATTGACCCGACGGATGCGCTCGTCTATTTTGCAGAGAGCGGAATGACGAGGGTTTCGGCGAATGATACCAGTGAACGGTGTCGAGATCAAAATTCATCCTCATCGAGGCGAGTCCATGCGATACATGATTCTGTTCTTGATTCTCGGCGTGAGTGCCTCTACCTGTCGCGCACAAACATCACTGCCCGGCAAACTAGAGCAACTCAAGCTTGAAACCACACTCGTCCCCAGCCCCGCCACCGTCGACGTGCTCCTACCGCCCGGCTATCAACAGGCTTCCCAGCCTTTCCCCTTGTTTATCTGGTTGCATGGCGGAACTTCCGGCAAAGACGTCCTGGGAAACCACATGCGTCCCTACATCGAGAAGGCCTGGGCGACCGGAGATCTCGTGCCTTGTGTCGTAGTGGCACCGGTCACCGGAGCTTCCTTCTACATTGACTGGCACGATGGCACTAACCAGTGGGATACGTTTATTACAGGCCAAATGTTGAACTACATGCGGGAACATTATCACGTCATACAGGATCGCACGGGAACCGTGATTGGGGGGAGTTCGTTTGGAGGGCAGGGCACGCTAAGGATCGCATTTCGTCACCCGACAATGTTCGCCGCAGCGGTTTCCATCGCCCCCGGCTTCCCCGCTGTGTTGAAGCTTGAGGATTGGGACATTAGCTATTTCGACGCTAAGGTCTTGGCTGATCACGGATCCCGTTTTGGCAATCCCGTTGACAGAGCTTTTTGGCGCAGCACTCACCCCCCGACGATGGTCATCGATCATCCGAAGAAGTTGCGAGAGTCAGGCCTACAACTGCTCATCGAAGTCGGTGATGAAGACGCAAACGGGAATTTTCGATCCGTTGAGTTGCTGCACCGGTTGCTGTTCGACGCAGCGATTGAACACGATTATCACTTGCATCGCGGTGCGGCGCATGTCGGTCGCTCGAAAGAATGGCGCTATCCAGAGGTCTTTCGTTTTCTTTCCCGCGTTTTAAAGCCGATGAAAGAAAAAGACTCGAGCGCCGAGCGACACAAGCTCAAAGCCATTCAGCGGGGCCGGTTTAAACCGCGCACCACCAACGAACTGCCATTCACGCCAGTGGAATTTGAATAAGCTGGCTACGTTGGATCGATGGTGTCAATTGTCGGTTTTAGCCCCCGGTACCAACGCCTCTTCGTACCCATGCTCTTGGGGGCTGACTTTAATCCCCATTATTAGCAAGGGGACGGCTCATCTCAGCTCATCAACCGACTATGAAGTCGGCGCCTCAGCGGTGTCCCCAAAGTTTCGCATTTCCTCATCCCCCCCTGATCTCGCAGGGATTCTACGAGAATAGGGCGGGTTTATTTGCCGCTATTGTTTATGCGTGCACGCTGCCCCCGCAACGAAATGTTTGGGGAGCTGATCGCGTATCTTACAGCTTCTGTGCAACACTAGACCTTAACCATCTCGATGTGCTGTTGCAGAATGGGCCACAACGTCTCCCATGAACAGGGTTTCGTTAGAAATGCGTCTGCTCCTAAGTTATACATTTTGCGTTCGACATCGTGCCCTTTTCGACCGGTTAAGACGATCACAGGGATGTCACGTGTTGCCGCTGTTTCCTTAATTCTACGTAGGACATAATCGCCGTTACCTTGCGGCATTTCGTAGTCCAAAATAATGACGCGTGGATTGCCAATGAACGCGCTGCGATATCCGTCCATACCGGTAAACGTGCGGAGGACTTCAACGCCATGTTCCCGCAATCGCATTTCGATTCCCAGCGTCAGTTCCGCATCGTCATCAATGCATAGAACCCAAGGGGCCTCGGAAGGATCCGGCGTCGAGACTTCCGATATGATCTCAGTGGCTTCATCACCATCAGCTGGTCCCGCAACGTCCAATCCGACAACACCAGCGACAGCCGGCGCCGCGCCGTCCATTAAGTCGAATAGCCAATCAAACAATACTTTTTGGTCGCTATCTTCATAGGCAGACTCCGGCGCAGCTTTGATGTTGTTGTCGACCGGAAGCTTGTCGTGGGGCGCCTCATGCTCGAAGATGTCATCCAGTATCGGTTTGATGCGCGTCCAGACATCGGGACATTTGGCAACGTAATACGAGCATGTGTTGTGACAGCGACGGATTGTTTCCTCGTCGGATGCACCAGTGAGCACGATGACCGGAATCGACTGCAGTTGCTCGTTTTGCATCATGACATCCCGCACAGTCAATCCGTTTCCTCCGGGCATATTGACATCCAGAATCACAACGTCAGGGCGCACCTCTTGAATGGACTTTAGCGCCGAGACCGCGTCACTGGCGGTTACTACCTTTAGGCCACATTTCTGTGACCGCAATGACAACAGCGCGACCAGATCGGTATCGTCGTCGGCAATAAGAATTTGACGTTTCTGCATTTCTCAAGTTCCCAATACTGAGTGCACAAGTGAGTTTTTTAAAGCACAGTGATCTTTCGCCAATCACGCCTGGATTGACACTTCAACCGCCCCAAGGACATCTCTATTCGCTCGGTGGAATCGCATCGGCTGTACCGATTGCTGCTTGAACCACTTTGATGAGATTGCGACCATCATAAGGTTTCGTCACAAAGCAATTGGCTCCGGCATCCAAGGCTCGCTCTTGGTCAACGAGACTGGCCGACAACATCACGACCGGTATGTGTTGAGTAGAGGTTTGTTCTTTCAATTCCGCCAACGCGGACAATCCATCCAGGTGTGGCATCCGCACATCCATGACGATGGCATCAGGTTGTTGCTGGGTAGCACATGCGACCGCTTGTTCTCCATCTTTGGCCGTGGATGTCTTGAAACCGGCCGTGGACATCCACAATTCGGTCGCTTGCCGAATATCCGCTTCGTCATCGACCAACAGGATTGTTTTATTGGGGGACATAATTCATTCCTAAGGTATTTATGAAGGTAGGAGGATACAGCGTTGAGCGCCTCCTACGCTCCTCCGACACTACAACATACGTCATACACAGACCGGCTGGAGTTCAATAAGTTGGCGAAATGCGTCAAGTAGGGCTTCGGGCTTGAAAGCGACATCCCAAGTTCCTTCGACCTGCATTTGAAACTCGGGCAATGGGCCAAACGGTCGATTCCGGTTGGTTTTCTGTAGTTCGTCGTCGACACGCTTAAGAAATTCAACAGTTTCACTGCGTCGCATTGGCACGGCGAAAAGCCAACGTTGCGGGCCAGCGCGAAACAATAGATCGTCGCGACGTAACAAATAGTTGAAAAAGGCATCCGCATCGGACACAGCCGAGTTAGAATCCTCGTCACTGATTTGGGCACTGATCAGAGTAAAGAATGATTCTCCAGTTGTATTCGCGCCCGTTCTTTGCAAATACCGCGTCATCACAGCGAGGGGATCATCTAACGGGACCGTGAACGAAAACGTCGTTCCTTGCCCCAATTGGCTCTCGACTGAAATATCACCGAAATTCAGATCCACTAGTTCTTTGGCAATACTCAGGCCCAAGCCGAAGCCTTTTGCATTCCCTTTGGGTTGCGTATTTAGCTGTTGAAAACGCTTGAAAAGCAGAGCTAAGCCATCGTCGTCGATTCCCGGGCCGTTGTCAGTCACGTCAATAATGAGTTCAGAACGAGCAGGGACTTGGCGTGCCTCGATACGTACTGTGCCAGGGTCGCCGCAAAATTTCATGGCGTTGGTGACCAAATTGATGATCACACGGCCCACCTTTTCGGCATCACAGTAGACATCAGGCAGCATTTCATCGACATCGACGTCAAAAGCGATTCCTTTCACCGCCGCCTTGCGGGCGAGGGGAGGGCAGACCGACGTCACGATTTTGGCAAGGTTGCAGGGCCGCCGCCACGCGCCAATCAGTCCTGACTCTAGCTTACTGACATCGAGCATGTCGTCGACCATATTGTTCAAGTCGTCAGCGCGTACTCCAGCGATATCGAGCATTCGACCTTGCTCTTCATTGATTTCCCCGGCAAGTCCTTCACGAACCAACGAGACGTAGTCTTTGATCACAGTCAGCGGAGTACGAAACTCATGGGAGACGTTATCCACAAACTGATGTGCCGTTTTGTACAATTTTCGAAGTCGAGCATTCTTTTTATTCAACAAAGCTTTTTGCTCAGTCAGCAACTGATGACTGGATTCGATTTTCGCCAATAACTTTTGGTTTTCGACAATACTTTCCTGTCGCTGAATCGCATGATGAATTGCGCGTTCCAACGTGTGAGGTGTCTCTTCGTCCTTGATCAAATAGTCCTGCGCGCCAACCGTCAACGAAGATAGTTCCACTTGCTCGTCATCAAGCGTGGTCAGAACAAGAATCGGGACATGTTGATCCTGGGCTCGGATGCGTTTCACAGTCTCTAATCCGAAACTGTCAGGCAACGAGAGATCAGTCAACACGACATCGCAGGACATTTCTGAAAGGCGCCTCAATCCCGCCTTGAGAGATTGCTCCCAGACTAATTCTGTCGAACGGCGGCAGCGTTTCAGGCTGCGCTTGATCAACTGATAGTCCGTTGCATCATCTTCGATGAGTAGGACGCATAGGTGGTTTTCCATCTGTGTGCTCCGTTTTAGGCGCGACTGGGGTTCGCCATAGCTCCCTGCGACTTTCGCAAAGGAACGTGTTTTAGAATTTCGTTTAGCAGCGACTGATAATGCACGGGCTTGTACAGAATGCAAGCAGCGCCTAACTGTCGAAGTTGGCTCGCCAACGTCTCGTCGCGTTGCCCTGTGAGCACTAATACGGGGATGTCTGCTGTCTGCTGCTCGCTCTTGACGCTTTGTAGCAGTAGCTGACCATCACCATTGGGCATTGCGATGTCGGTGATGATGACATCGGGAGTATTCTGAGCGGCATCCCAAGCCCCAAATTGTCCGCCATAGTCGCGAATGACGTTCACGTCATAATTGGCAAGTACCATTTCCAAACACAAAGTGATGTCAGGATCGTCGTCAATGATCAATACGGTATGCTGCTTATTCTGGTTGGCGATTAATGTGTCCGCGCGATCGCAGAATGGCTTCATGCTCGTGCTCCGTGATGTCAATTTTAATGTGATTCACTATTCAGCAAGCAAAATGGTGGGTGTCTTGGGCGGGTGTCATTGGTGGGTAGCGCAAAAATGAAGGGAACCGTTTGTGGTCAACTTCTCAGTGCGCGTTGAAAACTAAAGGCGTGAGGCCGCGTGATCTTGCGACCACGAGGAGGTAGGTAGGCACCGGATGGTGGCATTGGTAGGTGTACAGTGGGATGAAAACTATAGGTCACCCTGGTGACTGACCGAGTCAAAATCGTTTTTTTTAGCGATTCGGCGGTATTCGCACTAAAGGCCACCGTTACGATCGTAACAGCCCCACCGCTGGGCTTGTCCTGATGGTGCGGTGACCTACCGCTTTGACGGTCCCAGACAGAGTCCGCTAATCAGCCTGACCTGAACAAACGATGGGCTCTGCACCGGTATAGCCGGAAACAAGATTCAATAGCGCAGCGCGGTTGATCGGTTTGCTCAAATATTCATCGCAACCCGCCTCGAGACATTTCTCGCGATCTCCCATCATCGCGTTTGCTGTGAGAGCGATGACGGGAACATCAAGTCCAGCTTGACGTAATTGCCGCACCGCAGCATATCCATCTAAAACGGGCATCTGCATATCCATTAAAACAACATCGAATGGCGTGCCGTTTTGGGTCTGCTGTAGTATCTGATCGCAAGCCAACTGACCATTGTCCACGACAGTCACATCGGCTCCTGCTTTTTGCAAGATATAAGAGATTAAACGCTGGTTATCCAAACCATCCTCGGCAAGCAGAAGACGACAGTCCAGCGACGCGACCTCAGGAGATATTGTTGCGGCAACTCGGTTTTCGCTGGTCATTTTCTCAGCAGGTTGCGGTTCCACGATTGAGACATGATCAATCGCCCCAGTGGCGATCGTCGCACGAAAAGTGCTTCCCACACCCAGTTCGCTAGAAACGGTGACGTCTCCACCCAACCCCTCTGCCAATTTTTTGCAGATCGTTAACCCCAGTCCCGTCCCGCCGTATTGCCGGCTTGTTGAAGAGTCGGCTTGCTTGAACGGTTTAAATATTTGAGCCGTCTGCTCTGGGGTCATGCCGATTCCCGCATCAATGACATCAAGCTGAAGAAATGCGTTTTCGGCCTTTCTCACGAGCGACGACTCAATGCGAACACATCCAGCGGAGGTGAATTTGATGGCATTTTCGACGAGATTGATCAGAATTTGTCTCAGTTGAGTTGGATCAGATTCAATGGTTTCGGGCATTTCAGTGACAAAGTCGAGCGATAGAGAAAGCCCTTTAGCCGCGGACCGTACTTTCATCATTCGACCGACATCGAAAATGATATCGAGGGGAGAAAATCGGATACACTCTGAATGACATTGGCCTGCTTCGATCTTGCTAAGGTCTAAGATCCCATTGATTAAAGACAGAAGATGCTCTCCATTGCGTTGAATAATATCCACAATTTCAATGGAATCAGTTTCAGCAATCTGATCTTGCAGGATACCGGCGAACCCTAAAATGGCCGTGATCGGTGTGCGGATTTCATGGCTCATATTCGCCAAAAACTCGCTTTTCAGGCGATTAGCCTCTTCGACCACGATTTGAGTCTGCTTGAGTTGTTCCACCGCCTCGCAAAGCGCCGTTGTCGAGACTTCTACAGCTCGTTGCATGCTCCTGCGCTCGATAGCGTACATGATGGATCTCTCCAGGAGCGATGGATCGATCATTTCCTTCGGAAGATAATCCTGAGCGCCCAATTGCAAAGCGCGGATCGCAACGTCGGGATCGTCTAATGTGGTGAGTACAATGATGGGTACATCGTGATCACAAGCACGAATGCGTTCGACCGTGGACAACCCATGGCTGTCGGGTAACGATAAATCCGTCAACACAACGTCGAATTTGTTGGCATCGAGGTGTGACAATCCGCCAGCGAGACCCTGCTCCCAATGCAATTGGGTTGTCCGAGACCCTTTTCGCAAGCAACGCCCCACAAGCTGGTGGTCGGCAGCATCATCTTCGATCAACAGCACATGCTGGGGCAGCGGGCTCATTACACAAATCTCCGAACTTTTTGCTGGCACGGCGTCATGGCTTTCATCACTCCCCTGATTGTTTGCCAGGATAATACGGAGTTCACCACTGACATGGCGCAATTCGGACGCTAACTGCGATTGGCTCACCTGGTGAGAGTTTAGCTTAGCTTCTCGACGAAACGAGAATTTGAGTTTCGAAAGTTTCAGTTGCAACAGCTGCTGCGCTCACAACCGCGCTATTTCAGCAATCACTAACGAACCGAACGCTCGTTGTCATCGGTGGAGTCAGTTTATTCTGACCTTGACGATTTTCGCCGTCAGATGATACTACGCGTTCTGAGACGGGGGTTCGGGGGCTGAGAAGATAGGCAAGGAAGCGATATGCAAGAGCGAAAAGGATTTGGAATGGAACGACTGCGGAATTGTTTCGTTGCCCTGTTCCTAATCATTTGGCTAGCCGCTCCCCAAATCGCACAAGCTGACGACTCCGTCAAGGCTGCCATTTCGCCTCCAGAAGTGTATGAGCATGTCCGGCTGCTCCGAACCGAAATTGAATACGTTCGCAAGTACATCGGTCGACCTCGGGAGGCACGAGCTGAGATTGCGGTTTCCGATGCGGAGCCTCGCGAAGTTTTTTTCCAAGCGCTGACGCTATTTCGAAAGGCGAATCGCCTTAGCTTCGAACTCACCCGCACACGGGCAGAGGAATTATTGTCACCTAACGACGAGCTTAAACCACGACATGTGTACGACGCTGTTGATCATGCACTCCAACGAATTCGCAGCATCAAATCCAAGCTCAACCTGGAACAACAATTCACAAAACAATCCCCCGATGTCACCAAGACACCAACTGATGTGTACCGTTCGATTGTCCAGGCGAACCGGCAGTTGAACCTCATGCTGGATCAGCAGTTTTCGCCGAGTGACGTTTACCAGCAATTGACCTTGGCGATTGCTTATGCCGAACGTTTGATGGAGCAAAACCCAGAGCTGGATTCCACAATCCCTGATCCGCCCAAATTTGAAGCCAATAAGATGCCTCGAGACGTCTACCAGAGGCTGCAAGAGTGCTACAGCCTCGTTCAAATAATCATTGAGCAAAACGGCAAAAAATCCCTCACACTCGGAGCAATGTCGGAAGAGGAACTCAACCAAGTCTCTCCGAGTGATGTCTACGACATTGCCTCCTTGCTCGTTTCGGAATTGGCTTATCTACATCGCGAAGGCCCCCACACGCCACCGCCACACCAAGCCTATTATCCGGGACGCAAATTTCCTGCGGATTGTTATCAGCGAGCGGGCATTCTTGAGCGACAGTTTGACCAACTCGCCCGGCAGCGGCCTGCCAACTAAACCGCAATTATTTAGCTTATTGCTCTTTGGACATGGAGGTATTGTGTCGGACAAACAGTCGTCGTTACAAAAAATTCAACATGCTGGTGGATTGTATCGTCGCTTGCTCCGATCCCATCTTTTCGTGGCTGGCATTGGTCTGGTCATGCTGGCTGTCTCAATCGGCATTCTATACTCAATGCGCGCCGCGACGCTCTATGCGGCGCAAGTTCGCAGTCCTTCAGCGCGCACCTCGGCTGTGGCATTGCAGGGTGTTCAAAAGTCGTTGGCGGCCTTGAGAGGTTGGGTCGCCCTAGGCGATGAAGAGTTCAAAGCAGAACGAGCAGCCGCTTGGAACCAAGAAATCGATCCTGCGATCGCGGAATTGGAACGCTTGAGCACGCATTGGCACGACCAAGCGGATCTCGCGCTCTTGGAGCAGGCCCAGGAGCGACTGCGAGATTTAAAAAAAACGCAATGGTGGATTGAAGATCTCGCACAAACTCCCGGCAACGAACCGGCACGCACGATTGTTCGATTCGAACTTGAGCCGATTGCTGAACACATCACCGGGACTCTGAATCTGCTGATTCATTTAACAGCGAATTCCTCCGCCCCACGCAACAGGACGCAGATGCTCCTGGATCTTGTGGACCTTCGATTGAGTTTTTCACGTTGCCAGCTGTTGTTGAGTCATATCATTGACCAACAGCAGGATGTGGATATGCCAACCTACCATGCTCTGGTTGCGACGGCGAAACAACAATTTGACAATACTGTTGGTCGCTCCGAAACAAAGATTCCTGAAGAAAAGGCGCTGATTGCGAACCTCAATGATGGATTCCGGGCCTATCATCGCCTCGCATCCGAAGCCGTACAATTGAGTCAGTCGGCAGAGGCCAATGTCGCTTTATCGATGTTAAGTGGCGATGCCGTTCCAGCAGCGCGTGACGTGACAATGTTGTTGGGAGAACTCTCAAACAACCAAGCAGCGCTCATGCGCCGTGATGCTCAGGCTCTTGCGGCCAAAGGTTCTCGATGGCTTGGTTTTTCAATAGTGTTCGGGATTGGAATGCTCGGCATCACTTATGTCGTTTCCAGACGCAACGCCGCCGCTATCGCCCGTCCCATCGCCACGCTAGCCAGTGCAACAGAACAGCTCGCCACGGGAAACTTGGCTGAGGATCTGCCCATCACATCCTGTGACGAAGTTGGCCACTTAACGGAATCCTTCAATACCATGCGGACGCAATTGGAGGAACGCACCACGGAGCTCGCCGAACAAACGAGATTGGCGTTACTTGCCGAACAGGCGGCCAACGACGCCGAACAACGACGAGATGCAGCAAGTCGCAAGTCGCAAGCCATGTCCACCGTCATACAGCAGTCGCATGTAGAGCGTGAACGATTGGCAGCGAGTGAACAACTTTTCCGAGCTACGCTCGAAGCGGCACCTACGGCGATTTTGATGATCAACCGGGAGGGTCAGATTGTATTGGCCAATTCCGAATCCGTGAAACTATTTGGGTATTCACAAGACGAACTCTTGTCGCATCCAATGGAGATGCTCCTACCGCCACGCCTTAAATCTCGTCATGAAAAACATCGCGCTGGATATATCGCCAATCCCACGACCCGTCGAATGAGCGAGAGCGATGAGCTTGTCGGTATGCGTAAGGATGGAACTGAATTTTTAGTCGAAGTCAGCCTCAGTCCCGTCACCACCGATGACGAAATGTTTGTCATCTGTTCAATCGACGACATCACCGTTCGCAAGCGGGCAGAAATTGCGCTGCGCGATCGTGATGAGCTGATCACGAGTTTACTCAATTCTACCGCAGAAGGGATCTACGGATTGGATCTAGAGGGGAATTGCACTTTTGCAAATCCTACATGTGCCAAAATGTTGGGATATAAAACTCCTGATGAGTTTCTCGGCAAGAACATGCACCAATTGATTCACCATACACGCTCCGATGGTACGTCGTATCCTGTAAATGAGTGCCCTATCTTTTCGGCTTTTCGTGAAGGCCGCGGCGTGCATGTTGAGGACGAGTCGTTGTGGAAGCAAGATGGCACACCGTTTCCAGCTGAGTTTTGGTCGTACCCCGTGATTCGTAATGGCGAACTAGTCGGCTCAGTCGTGACATTTCTCGACATTACCGAACGACGCAAAAGTGAAAACGAAGTCCGACGATTGGCTGACATTGTCGAATCGTCAGACGACGCGATTTTTGGTGCAACACTCGAAGGACTGATCACCAGTTGGAACGATGGCGCTGAGCGACTTTATGGATATTCGGCAAGTGAAATGGTTGGCCAACCGTCCCAGCAACTCTTCGCTCCGGAACAAAGCGATGCCGTATCTCGGGCTCTCGAACAGATTGGTGATAAACAGTCAGTGCGAAACCTGGAAACGGTTCAGGTTTGTAAAGATGGTGCGATCATTGATGTCTCTTTGACGATTTCGCTGCTCATGGATCAACAGCGAAACGTTGTCGGGACATCCACAATTGCCCGCGACATTACGCAACGCAAGCTACTGGAAAAAACGCAGCAGCAAATCAACATTGAACTAGAACAACGCGTCGAACAACGCACCCGGGAGTTGAATCATCAACACCAGGCAGCAATCTCAATGGCCGAGGAAGCCCAAAAGGCGCGATTAGTGGCTGAACAAGCGGAACGCCGCCTGGAGGAAGTCGCCTCCCAACTTGCCATGCCCCCGCGCGCCCCACATGACCGCACTCAAACCTTTAGTGTGAGTGACTTCTCTTTGAGCGACATGATGACGTGTGGTGCATGGATTCGTGGACTCAGCCAGCACCACGCATCGCAATCGGAATATGCGAAGGCGCTCGTTCGGATATTTCATCAACACTTTCAGAGCGATGACGGGGAATCTGAGTTCGCTTTAGTGCGAGTATTTCATTCCAAGCGGTTCAAAAACCTTACCCCAGAACTTCAAACAATGGCTCGCTCACGTTCGTCTGACGTCGAGGACGATACGATCTGTCTTTCGCTGTTGGCTACGGTGGGTGACCAACCCGAATGGTGCGAGGTTGAAAATTCCAAATCACACCGCACAATCCCACTGAACAATGCTGAAACAGTACGGCGTCTGCCTATGATGTCTCGTTTGTTCAAACAGCTTGGCATTTCATTTAACGGTTTGGGGCAGATTCAATCCAATGACGAAGTGCTCGTTGCAGATACGGGAGTTTTTCACATTCAACAAGCACAGGGAAGTGAATTTGTTCCCGCTCAAGAACAATTCGTCGAACCATTTGGTATTCAATCGGTTGTCGGATTCGGTGACATCTTGCCTAACGGTAATCTCTTTGTCGTCATCGGTTTCGTAAAACATGAAATATCAGCCAAAGTCGCATTGCTTTTCTCGCACTTGTCTCACAGCACACGGCTAGGCTGGTTGCCCTATATCGATTCCGATCAAAAAACAGTCTGGCAGATGCTCGCTTTCGACCAACTTCTCTCCAACCATGAACGCATTGTTGCAGATCAAGAGGCCGTCGTTTTAGAAACGATGGCGGCCGTGACTTCAGCCAATGAGGCCCTTGCGCGAAGTAATCAAGAGTTAGAACAGTTTGCATACGTCGCCTCGCACGACCTCCAGGAGCCGTTGAGAAAAGTGGCGTCCTGCTGCCAAGCTCTGGCGGAAGATTATTCCGACAATCTGGACGAAGATGGACACGAGTGGATTCAGTTCGCCGTCGACGGCGCGACCCGTATGCGCCGACTCGTCAGTGACCTAATGGAGTTCTCACGAGTCAGCACTAAAGGGAAACCACCCGTGCCGGCTGATGCATTCCAGTGTTGTGAAGAGGCTTTGCAAAACTTGGCTGACGCTATTGAAGAGAAACACGCACAAGTTATCTGTCGTCCCCTCCCCACGGTTTTGGCCGATAAGCAGCAACTGACTCAATTATTTCAAAACCTCATCGGAAACGGCCTCAAGTACTGCAGCGACGACCAGCCGGTCATTGAGATCGGTGCTGAACCCGAGGGCGGCCATTGGAGGTTTTATGTTAAGGATAATGGCATCGGCATCGCTCCGGAGTTCCACGAACGAATTTTTCAGGTCTTCCAGCGGCTTCATCGCAAGGAAGACTACCCTGGTACAGGGATCGGCCTAGCGATTTGCAAAAAAATTGTCGAACGCTTGGGGGGCAGATTGTCCCTGGAATCGCAAACGGGCCAAGGTAGCACATTTTACTTTACTATCCCCTCAGCGGACTTAATGCAAAACGGAGCTTCAGTCGATGAAACCCCAAGATACGCCATCGGTGCGCCCAATTCAGATTCTCTTAATTGAGGATGACTTAGCGGACATTAAATTGACAAAACGTGCGCTTGAGAATGAGAGAATCTTGAATGACATCCATGTCGTTCGCGATGGCGTGGAAGCGATGCAGTTTCTCCGTCGTGAGGAAGAGTATGAAAATGTCCCGCGCCCTGATCTCATCCTATTGGACCTGAACATGCCGCGCAAAGATGGTCGGGAAACACTGCATGAAATTAAAACCGACCCTGAGTTAAAAACGATTCCCGTGGTCGTCATGACGACGTCTGAGGATGAATCAGACGTCTCCCGCAGCTATCTAGAGCACGCCAATAGCTATATCACGAAACCAGTCGACATGGATCAATTCAAGCATGTCGTTCAGGTCATAAATGCGTATTGGTTTTCGGTTGTCAAACTGCCATCGAAATGATGGCTTCGGAGCCGTATGTAGTGGGGGATCCCGTCGAGCACGATTCTCTCATTCCTGCTGTTTCACCCAGGCGGTTTCGAATGGCTGGCGTCAACATGCAAATGCTCTGGAACAATGCCGACGCAAACGGATTGTTCCAAACAGGTTGGAATGCCCGCTCGCGAAATTGCTGCAAAGTTAGCAGGGAAGATCTCTGCGACGATCCAGCTCCCCTCCCGGTGAAACTGCAATCACTCTTTGGGTTTGACGGTCATCAATAGATCGCCGCTTTCAACTTGAGTCCCGCTGTGAACTAAAACTTCAGCAATGATCCCGTCATGCTCTGCGGCGACGATCGTCTGCATCTTCATCGCTTCGAGCATGAGGAGCTTTTGGCCTTTGGCCACGGCGTCTCCCGGTTGGACAGCGATGTTCACAACCATACCGGGCATGCTGGCCGCGACATGTGATGAGTCGTTGGGATCAGCCTTGAGACGACGTGGAGCATCGGGTTCAAGCGACCGGTCGGTGATGGTGACTTCACGAGGCTGGCCGTTGAGTTCGAAGAAAACCGTGCGTCGCCCATCTTCGTGAGGCTCGCCGACGGTTTGCAGGCGAATGATCAGCGTCTTCCCCGGTTCGATTTCGACAGAGATCTCTTCTCCTGGTTCGAGTCCGTAGAGGAACGCTGGTGTCGGCAGGACACTCGTATCGCCGTAGGTCTGGTCGTGACGTGCGAAATCTTCAAACACCTCTGGATAGAGGAGATGCGACAAAGCTTCGCGGTGTGTCGGTTTGTGGCCCAGAATTTCTTGGAGCTTGTCGTTGGACTGTTCAAAATCTGCCGGGGGAAGGTTCGCACCGGGACGGCCTTCGACGGGTGATTCCCCACGCAAGATTCGCTTTTGCACATTGGCTGGAAACCCGCCCGGTGTTTGGCCCATCCGTCCGCTGATTAAATCGACGACCGATTGAGGGAAAGCCAACTCACGATCTGAAGAGACGACATCCTCGGTTGTCATCTCGTTTGAGATCAAAAAGAGTGCCATGTCGCCAACTGCCTTTGATGTGGGCGTTACCTTCACAATGTCGCCGAATAGTTGGTTGACATCTGCATACATGCGACAGACTTCGCTCCAGCGATCTGCTAATCCCAAAGCCCGTGCTTGCTGGTAAAGATTGGTGTACTGACCGCCCGGCATTTGATGCTGATAAAGATCGCTGCCGGCAGGCAGGACGGGACTCTCGAACGGTGTATAGAATTCACGGACCGCGCGCCAATAATCCGCAATTTCATCAAGCCGGGCCGAATGCAAACCGGTTTCGCGATCGGTGAACTTTATTGATTCGACGAGCGTATTCAAATTCGGCTGTGACGTTCCGCCGGAAAGCGGAGCCAGCGCCGCATCGACGATGTGGACTCCGGCTTCTGCCGCTTTCACCAGCGATGCCGCCTGCACCCCACCTGTATCATGGGTATGGAAATGGATTGGAAGGCCGACTTCCTGACGCAACGTCTTGACCAGCAATTCTGCCGCATACGGTTTGCAAAGCCCCGCCATATCTTTAATGGCGAGAATGTGAGCTCCCATGCCTTCCAGGCGTTTTGCCATCTCGACATAGTATTTCAAGTCATATTTGGTTTGGCGGGGATCAAGAATATCGCCGGTGTAGCAAATAGTCGCCTCACAAATCGCACCGGATTCGATGACGGCGTCCATCGCGACTTGCATGTTCTCGACCCAGTTCAGAGCATCAAACACACGGAAGACATCGATTCCAGCCCCCGCTGCCTCCTTGACGAACTCTCGAACCACGTTGTCGGGATAATTTGTGTAGCCCACCGCATTGGAAGCTCGCAACAACATTTGAAACAAAATGTTGGGCACCCGGTCTCTCATTTCGGAAAGGCGCTGCCAGGGATACTCTTTGAGGAAGCGCATCGACGTGTCGAAAGTGGCTCCGCCCCACATTTCCAGTGAGAACAGTTCCGGACAATGCCGTGCATAAACATCGGCAATTCGCAACATGTCATAGGTTCTTAGCCGCGTCGCCAAGAGAGACTGGTGGGCATCGCGAAACGTCGTGTCAGTCAGAAGCAGAGGTTTATGCTCCAGCAATGACTTCGAAAACTCCTCGGCGCCAAGACGCTGAAACTTCTGCCGCATGCTGTCGGGGATCGGCGCAGTCGGTTGATATTTGGGCAGTGGGGCAGGAATGCGGCGTGTTGCTTGTGGACGGTTTTTCACCAGTGAATTGCCGTTCACAATCGTCTCCCCCAGATAGGCCAGTAACTTAGTGGCCCGGTCCTTTCTCGGCGGGAAGTCGAATAGTTCCGGAGTTTCATCAATGAAGGTCGTTGTGCAGTTTCCTTCGATAAAAGTCGGATGCATGACCAGCTTGATGAGGAACGGGATATTGGTTTTGACACCACGAATACGGAACTCTTGCAAACATCGTTCAATGCGATGTGCAGCACCCGGGAAATTACGGGCCCAAGAGGTCACTTTCACCAATAAAGAATCGTAGAAGGGATAAACCACCGCTCCAGAGAATGCCGTGCCTGCGTCGAGACGAATTCCCATGCCGCTGGCGGAACGATAGTGGGTGATTCGGCCATAATCGGGCATGAAAAGGTTCTCTGTGTCCTCTGTCGTCACCCGGCATTGAATGGCAAAACCGTGGGTCGCGATTGCCTCTTGCGACGGCAGATCGATCGCTGGATCCTCAAGCCGTGCCCCTTGAGCGATAAGGATCTGTGATTTGACGATATCAACACCGGTGACCTGTTCGGTGACCGTGTGTTCGACCTGAATTCGCGGATTGACTTCAATGAAGTAGAAGTCGTTGGTATCCGCGTCGACAAGAAACTCAACAGTCCCCGCGTTCTCGTAGTTCACCGCACGACCGATAGCCACTGCAGAATCACAGAGCGCCTGGCGCAGACTTGTCTCCAGATTGGGGGCTGGTGCAATTTCAACGACCTTTTGGTGCCGCCTTTGTACGGAACAATCACGTTCAAAGAGATGGACCAGTTGCCCATGTTGATCGCCAAGCAACTGCACTTCAATGTGTCGCGCCCGCTCAATAAACCTTTCGACGAAAATGTCTGGACTGCCAAAGGCGATGAGTGATTCCCGCCGAGCCTGATCGAAAGCCTGCTCAAATTCTGTGGCATCACGCACAACACGCATGCCACGTCCGCCACCCCCGTGGGCTGCTTTGAGAATCACTGGGAATCCGACCTGCTCCGCGAACCGCAGTCCCTGCTCAGCATCAGTGATCGCTCCTCCGCCCCCACCGAGTACCGGAACGTTCGCCTTTTCGGCAACGACACGTGCTGAAATCTTGTCACCCAATTGCTTGAGCGTCTGGACCTGCGGTCCCACAAAAATGATCCCTGCATCTTCGCACGCCTGAGCGAACTGCGGATTCTCTGAGAGAAATCCATAGCCTGGATGGATTGCGTCAATATCCCGCTCTTTTGCCAAGGTAATGATGGCATCGATATCCAGGTAAGCTTGGATGGGCTCGCCCGGTTTACCAATTTGGTAAGCTTCGTCCGCTTTGAAGCGGTGCAAGGCGTAACGGTCTTCATGAGAGTAGATCGCCACGGTTTGGATATCCAACTCGTGGGCACTCCGAAAGATCCGGATGGCAATCTCACTACGATTTGCAGCTAACAGTCGCTTTATTTCAGTCATCTTCGAAGAATACTCGCGGTAAAAATGGAATGGAATCATCCTTATCATAGCAATAATCCCTTATCATTCGAGGAGAACGCGGATGCTTTTTTGCACATTGCCGGATTCTTGAGGCAGACGGTGGTCGATCGCTAATTTTCGATGTATCGCTTGACATTCTGCCTCCCCCTCCGGCGGCTGTGAAGGCCTCAACTGGTGCCAATCTCTTGCCTAACTGATGGTGCGAGATAGACTCTGTCCGAGGCGATTCCAAGCTGCAGTCACACACTCACAAGGCGAACCGGTCAAAATAGCGGCCGAAAAGACGCAGGATCACCACGTTCGATTGCGACCGCAGCGTTAAAACGGGGCCATCTTGGAGTCGGCGCTCCACAGGTGACCGGTCTTCGTCAGTGTGGCGAGGGAACTGAACGTTGACGAATCGCATTTTCCAACAAGAAATCTCCCCCGGGCCGTAAATTTAGGGGAGGTCTGTGGCGGCCAGGGCCAGGATCAGGCGTCGATTGTTTACGGCAAAACCGCGCACAGGGCCGACGAATCCCCCGATTTCTCTCAGTGGTTCAAGGCCTTCCGTTCCACAAAGTGGGCCGCATCCTTTGCCCTGGTTGCTTTTGCATAATATTTGCAAATACATCTCAAACGCATTGACTGTCGCCAGCGTACTATTGATAATGCGTCTATTCTGCAATTTCCATCTCGCTCTTACGGCGTCCTGGTTCGATGGTAAATCTTGGTACACTTTGTTCGACAATTTGTAACCATCGCGGCGTTGCTGGCATTTCTCCTGCAAGTCACGTGCGGCAATGCGCTGCATGATTTGCACTGCTCGACGGGTGAATGCAGCCAGTGCGAGGCAAGCTGTGAGCATTCCAGTTCGACATGCTGCCACAGTCATCCGCACTCCCACTCGCATGGCCATGCGCATGAACAGCACACAAGCCATCATCCGACAAAAACCCCGTCACCCACGCCCCAGAAGCATGATGCTTCTGACTGTGCCATCTGCAAACTGCTCTGCCAAGCGCAGAATCTGTGCACGATTGTCACACTCTCATCGGCCTTCGGTATCGTGCATTTCACTGATGGTCTTGCCCAGCCGAATCGCTCGCTTTTCAAACCGGCCTGCTGCCGGTCACGTGCTCCACCATGTTGCTCTTTAGCAGCACGCGACTAAGTTGAATCGCTCTTGCTAAGCATCGCCATTTTTATAGCAGATCCACTCTGCGATGCTTTCTTGCGCGAATTCTTCACCGCGATGCAGTGAGTCCACACATGGATTGCTACCAAGCCCTGCTTGGTGGGACGGTGACGCTGCGCGGATGGTGTTGTCATGTTCAACAAACATGATCCAGTGCTTGCTTTGTCAGACGTCCGACAAATGCTGCCACAAAATCCGTGCCTGCATCCAATGTAGAGTCATTCGATGCAACCCTCTCCTCGTGCCACGAGAGTGAGAAGAACAGAATATTTTTATCCAGAAAGGCAGGAAACATGCGCGCGTTGAAGTTTCAGCTGAGCATAATCATCGCATTGTGCAGCAGTGTTTGCGGATGTGGGACAGCGGCCGATGAGACCGGCCAGAACAGCGAATCCTCGGCTCAGCCTGTCGCTGAAGACCATAGCCACAACGAAGGTGATCACGGCTTACACTCACATGCCCATGATCACAGCAAACACCAACCGCTCCACGGCGGCAAGCTGGTCGAAATTGGTCATACACACAACAAAGATGGGGCGACGCATTATTTTGCGGAGGTCATGCCGCAGACTGCAGACGAAGTTCAATTCTTCTTGGCGAGAGAATCAGACGACGGCGGTCTTGAAGATTATCGCCTCGATGCTCAAGAGATTCTTGCATTAGTCGACGCAGTCGGTCAGAAGCGACCAAAGTCAAAAGAGATCCGCTTCTCCGCTGAAGACATCGAGGGCCAGCCCTTAAAATTTTCCGCAAATTTAAAAGATGTCTATCCAGATGCTGATGAATTAATGATCGTGATTCCCAAGTTAAAGGTGGGACAGGAACGGATGAACTTCAGCTTCTCGATCTCCCGCAAGGATGCAGACTCCGATAGCACACATGAGCCTCACCAGCAGGATGAGAAGTAACCATGAATTATCTGTCTATATTTGCGGACGGAGCCGGCTATCGCGGTTTTCTGACTGACTTCAATACGACCTTTTGGAGTGCGGTACTAAGGATCACCGAGGCCATGGTCGATGCAGCTCCGTTTCTGGTCGCGGGCGTTTTAGTCGCCGGGATATTACGTGGTTTGGTGGGAGCCCAACGCGTGCGGAGCCTGCTGGGCGTCGGTCATTGGACGGGCCCTTTTCGTGCTTGGGCATTGGGTGTCCTTTTACCAATCTGTTCATTAGGAGCGTTGCCTGTTGCTCGAGAGCTCCGTCGCGCTGGAATACCAAGCGGAACGGTGTTGAGTTTCGTCCTGGTAGCCCCGGTGCTCAACCCGGTGTCGATTGTCTACGGGCTCAGTCACATCGCTCCTGTGATGTTGTTGTATTTTGCGGTGGGCACATTCGTGGTGTCCGTCGGGATTGGCTTGATTTGGAATCGCGTCGTCTCCGACAAGCGGGATATAGATCCAGAAGATCTTGAGCAAGCCCCCCGCCGCAGCCTTGATCGTCTGGCAGTGATGGGCAGTACGACGGCTCGGTCATTGGTCGGCCCGGCCGCGATCGATTACGGCTTGGCCTTGCTGGCGGTCGGATTCTTGGGAGCATTCTTGCCTCACGGTGTTTTGCAAACGGGATTGACGCGCGACAACGTCTTCGCGCCGGTCATCATGGGATTGGTGGCGATTCCCGTGTACGTGACCCCGACAGAGGTGATGATGCACTTCGGGCACATCGTACGGGATGGTTATTCTTTGGGCGCGGCCTTTGCCCTGATCATTCTTGGAGCGGGAGCCAACGTTGGTGTCGCGAATTGGCTCCGTCGCGACTATGGGATGAAGTCGCTCCTGTTATTTGTCTCACTGTTAATCGGAGCGACGTTAGCGATCGGATTAACGGCAGATCGCACGATCATCAGCGGAAACGCCACGGTGGCCGATCATACGCACGCATTCGACCCCTTCACACGGCTAGCGGTTGTCAGTGCACAACAATCGCATTTCGGTTGGGTCTGGTCGGAAGTCACACGAAAAATCACTATCGATCAAATCTGCGGTTTGGGACTGTTTTTATTGTTGGCTCTGGTGGGGATTGTCTTGAGACTTTTGGGAGATCGAGCGGACATCGAACACCTCCTGCACAAAGACCAAGGAGAGAGCACAACTACGGCCAGTTCTCGCTGGAATCCCAGATTATCCCCGTTACAGCTCTATTTCGTAGGAGCAGTTTGCTCGGTGGTCTTGGGAATCGTGGGTCTATTTTTGTATTACCCCTCCTCCGACGATTTGTTCGAGGATATGAACAACATTCGCGTCGACGCCTATGACGCTGTTCGAGATCGGGACACACGGGAGTCTCGACGCCGTTTGGAACAATTGCGCAGTCATGCTGAGAAACTGACAACGAGCGTTTTGATCCGCTGGCAAGAGCCGACCGCAACGCAGAAAGAGAGTGTGGAGGAGGTTCTCTACAGTCTCGATACTTTGGAAGATTATGTGGTGGCGGGCCGTTTTCAAGAAGCGCGGACCATGATCACCTATGTCGAGAAAGCTTACGGAAATTGTCGCTCGGAATTTCGCACAACAGAGTTGAATTAGTTTTACAACAGAACCGGACCTCTGCCGATCCGGCGTTGTTAGAAAAACATTTGAACCGGCCGGTTTTAGGCTGCTTGCTAATTTTTGAAGGAATCCGAATGAATCAATATCTGTCGGAATCTCTA
The DNA here is from genome assembly GCA_942492455.1 of uncultured Planctomycetaceae bacterium. GTDB lineage: Bacteria > Planctomycetota > Planctomycetia > Planctomycetales > Planctomycetaceae > Symmachiella. Next base: position 67,344 of record CALOFE010000076.1, read on the forward strand.
TCCAAGATCACCGACCGGATCATGACGGTCGGCAACTACGATTATTGTCCATGGGCAAACAAATACGTTTACTGGCTTAAGCAACCGATTGGCTGGTTTGTACTCGCTGCGATCGTTTCGGCAACCATTGGTCTCTTTGCGGTTCCACAAGGCTGGTTCGTCTGCGGAGTGGTCTCGTTGGTGACCGCGTTGGGGGTTGCCTGGCCTTGGTTAGCGATGCGGGTTTTGACGGCCGAAATCGAGTTTGAAAGTCGCCGCTGCCATGAACAGGATTCGATACAGGTCACACTCGTTGTAACCAACCGTTGGCCTTGGGCAGTCTGGGGACTGTTGGTTGAACGAGGCTTCTTCGAAAGCGCCGGTGAAGTCCAACGCGAAACAGCGACAACGGCTTTGGCCAGTGTCGGCGGTTGGTCGAAAACCCAATTCACGTTTGATTATGTTCCTCCTCGACGGGGAGTCTATCCGCTGGAAGCACCGTTGTTGGGTACGGGATTTCCTTTCGGTATATGGCAGGCTCATCAGCCGATTGTTTTGAATGAGCAGCTGATCGTTTGGCCTCGTTGTGTCGATTTGAAATCTTTGCCGCTCCTTCTAGGAGAGCGACTCTCAGCAGTAGGAGCCTTTGTGGATCGAGCAGGCAGCGACGGAGATATTCTTTCCGCTCGAAATTATCGAGAAGGAGATTCACTGAGGAGGATTCATTGGGCGCAAACGGCACGTCAAGACAGATTGATTGTCTGCGAGCGTCAGACAGCCTCGCGGCAGACGATTGTCGTCACACTTGATCCTTGGGCGTTTTCCGATCAGACCCCCAAAGAGCGAGAATTGCTCGACTGGGGCCTGAGGACCGTCGCCAGCCTCTGCCAAGAGTTTCATGGCCACGCCTGTGATTTGAGTTGTGAACTCAATGATGAGCGTCAAGCGGTCCTGGCAGCTCACGGCAGCATTCAACAAATCAACGATCGCTTGGCACGTTACACCCCGTTGTCTGCTTCACAAAAAGAAAGCATCACCCTCACCACAGGTGAACGGGCTCAAATGACTCTCTTTGTGACAACCGTTGCCGGCTGGGAACGTCTCTGTGAATCGTCACTGCTTGGCGAAATCGCTTCGTTTCACGTGATCGTTTTAGATCAACGATCAACTCTGCAAAACCATGAGGAGACCTCATCGTACGACTTAGACCGCACCGGAACGCCACTATCCGCAGACCGAAGTACGAAAGCTTGGATGTGGTTCGATGTCTCTGAGAACACATCCCAACAACTTCGACATCAATGGGAAAGGCAATGCCATGACAACTGGTCTATCAACTAAAGCTGGCGCATCCCCATTGCCGCGATCGCCGGTGAAACCGTTCTCTGAAAAACCATCGGAATCGGGGACCCTACTGCTAGCAACAGTGGCCGCGATCACCTTATTCATACCCCGCTTTGAATCCACGCGATCAGTGAGCTTGTTGATTCTTTCGGCATTGCTATCAGCCGGTTTGCCTTGGGGCATCTGGTGGTTCCTCCGAGGAGAACCATCTTCCAAGAACAAGCTGATCAAATATGCGCCGGCGATCATCGCCGGCTGGGTGTTGTGGCCTGCGCTGACGGAGCTTGTTGCTCGTGCCAGCGGATTGGGAGAGGCCCCGGAAATACTGATGCTAACGACCCTCCAAAATGCGGGATTGATCACTGCTGCATATTCTCACTGGCGTCGCTGCCAACAAGTCGCTTGTTTGATCAGCAGTTTTATGACGCTTTACGTCTTAATTATTTGTTCGCAACCTGTGGTTTTTGTTCTAGCAGGATTATTCGGTGTGATGATGCTGTGGTGGCTCATGGCTCGTTATTGGGAGCGGGTCAGCAATACCTACGCCTCACATCGTTCCGACCGTTGTCTCCCGGTCCGTTCGTCTGTGTTGGCGAGCGTTGCCGGGGGACTGGTGCTGCTGGCGGGGCTCTTCGGTACGACCGGTGGGGCCACATATGTATTAGGCGGTTTCATGCCGACATCTGGCGGAAACAGCGACAGCAATGATTTGGCACGCTCCGGAGTCGGAGACGGTGACGCGATGGTTGCTGCCCAAGAAGACGCCAGCAGTTTCGGACCGGTTGAAAGTGACCTGTTTCTCGAATCGGAGATGCCCTCTTTATACGACATGCTGAATGAAGCATACGGCGAGCCACCGAAACCTCCCAAAAAAAGAGAACGCTCCAAAGGACTCTCGCCGGGCAACATGAAAATCACGCACCAACTGACTGCGAAAACGGAGCGTAGCGGCAAAGAATTTTCTGCCGTTCGGCGTATGGTCGCGCGCAAGCAATCGGACTTAAAAGATCGCGAAGCCCCGGCTCTATTACATGTCGTCGGTCGCGTACCACTCCACTTGGCGATCGAGCGGTACGACACCTTTAACGGCCGTGACTGGGAGCATTCCAACGAAAAATTGAATCATTCCAATCTCTCGCTTCAGATGCGAGAGGACAAGCCGTGGGTGCAAGTACAACCCGCAGCAAATTTTGCCATTCCGGGTGGTCTGGAAACTCACGGTGTGAAAATCATTAACCTCAAGACGAAGCGTGTCCCCTCTCCACCGCAAATCTCAGCCGTACATATCGACAAAATCGACCTCGTGGATTTTTACGGCTGGTCGACAGATGGAGTCGTGGAGATGCCTCAACGCGACTTGATTCCGCAATTGACAGTTCTCTATACCCTATCCTCCACAGTGAATCTCAACAGCTTGCGCGAGCTGGATTTCACGAAGAATTTTCCGCTACATCGGCAATTTCATGAAGATCAACTGAATTCACGAGCAGCGATCGCGTCCGCAACAGTAAAACGGCATTTGGCAATTCCTCCTCAGAGTCAAAAAGCCGCCACGCTTGCTGCGGAATGGACCACTGGTGTTCCCCGAGGTTGGCAGCAGGTGGAAGCAATCGTTTCGCACTTGAGATCGGACTTCGCACATGATCCGCACGCAACCGCTCCGGAAGCGACCGACGATGTAGTGAGCCATTTTCTGAATGCGGGGTGCGGTCCGGATTATTTGTTTGCCACCACAGCAGCTGTCATGCTCCGCTCACAAGGATATCCGACCCGGCTCGTCACCGGGTTCTATGCAAACCCCCATAACTACGACCGGGCCGGAGGGCAGACCATCGTCTTACCGGAGGACGTTCATGTTTGGGTGGAAGTCGGAGTTGGTGGTTCTAAGTGGGTGGCTGTCGAACCGACACCCGGCTACGAACCGCCGCCGGAAGTTTTGACCTGGAAACAACAATTCGCTCAGCTCGCGGCTGCCTCGTTGGGATGGTTGAAAGCGAATGTTTTCCTGCTAATGAGTGGGGGAACTGTGATTTGGGGCATTTGGTACACACGCTTCATTTGGCTCGATTGGGGTTTCATCGGCTTAATCCGGCTTTGGGGTTGGGGGCATCCGATCCACAGAATTCGAGCCACCCTCTACATGTTGGAGTATCGCTCTTGGTTGGCGGGATTACCGCGCCCTTCAACAGTGACCGTTCGTCAATGGTACCTCGATCGCTCCCAAGGCCTGACGGAAGAATCAAAAAATCAATTATCGTTTTTTATCAATATCTTGGAGCGTGCTCTGTATGCTCCTGCGACTTTAAAAACCGCCGATCGTGACCAAACGGCCCATGCTTGCAGAAACGCGATCCAGCATCTGCGAACGCCACAGTTACGTTCTTGGGCCCAACAAGGAGACCTTCAGCGATGACTAAACTAGAAACCATGAATTCAAAAAATCAAGCGGCCCGGAGCACAGAAGGCCATTGCCAATATCAATCCACCATTGACGGTTTACGGTTGTCACTCAACGAAGCATTGATCGGCAAGTCGGATATTGTGGAACTTGTACTCGCCTGCGTACTGTCGAGGGGGCACATTTTGTTCGATGATCTTCCCGGACTTGGAAAAACGACTTTAGCGAAAGCGGTCGCCAGGGTCATAGGAGGAAGATTTGCCCGCGTACAATGTACCCCGGACTTGCTCCCCGGTGACATCACCGGGTTTAACATTTTCAATCAGAAGTCGCGTAGTTTCGAGTTTCGCGAAGGGCCGATTTTCTCGGATGTGTTGCTGGCCGACGAAATCAATCGAGCGACACCCCGTACACAAAGCGCGCTCTTTGAAGCGATGGCCGAGCGGCAAGTTACGATCGATAATCAAACTTACCCGCTGAGTGACTCGTTTATTGTCATCGCCACACAAAATCCAGTTGAGAGCCACGGAGCATTTCCGCTTCCGGAGGCCCAACTCGACCGCTTCTCCATGAAATTGCGCATCGGTTACCCCGATCCTCGTAGTGAACTTTCGATGCTAGCGGCGAATGTTGGCTCTCAAGAACAAGGCCCCACGGCATCGAATGCGATCATCGATCCGGCTCAGTTACAAATGCTGCAGCAGCATGTCGCAGGGGTTGGTGTGGACGTGAACGTTCAACAGTATCTTGTTGATCTCGCCACTGCGACACGAAACCATCGCGACATCACACTCGGGCTGAGTCCGCGGGGATTACTCACCTGGCAGAGAGCCGCCCAGGCGTGGGCGCACCTTCAACGCCGAGATTTTGTGGTTCCTGATGACATCCAACATGTCGCCGGTCCAATCTTGGAGGTTCGACTGGCGGTCGATATTGATTCCGGTCCGAAAATCGTCAAAGAAATCCTCGAATCGGTTCCGGTACCGGTGCTCGGTTGAATTGACCGACGGAGTTCTCTTGATTTTGAAGGAAGAAACAGAGGATCTCCCACAGTGGAATTTCAGGAGTCTTTCGACGTCATCCGTGGGTGGGATTGAGCAGAAGTCTAAACGAGCAAAGCCTCTCCAGGAACCTCAACAACTATCGAAGTGGAGCATAAGGGACCAATGCGACGACTCTTATATATTTGCGGCTTTCTGTTTGTGCTATTTGTCTCAGGCCACGTGAATACAGTCTGGGCTGACGATTCCGTCCAGGATCAAACCCAGCACGAAAGCGAACATCGTGACCATCATCATCACGACGACCACAACCATGGCCACCCCCATACGCACTCTGATGACTTTCACAGCCAAGCGAAAGTATCCGACGCTGCGATAGTCATCCCTCAGCAAGTCTATTCGCTAATCGCCATTTACTGCGCCCTGATTGTGCTGGCCTCGCTGATTGGCGGCTGGCTGCCCAGCTTCATCCGCTTGACCCATTCCGGCATGCAGACGCTAATCAGCGGAGTCGGGGGATTGATGTTGGGTATCGCCATCTTTCACTTGTTGCCACATTCACTGGAATACACGGAAAACACCGGTCTGACCAGTATTTGGCTGATGGGTGGCTTGTTGGTGATGTTTTTTATGGTCCGCATCTTTCATTTCCATCATCACGGTCCGGCTGAGCAATCAACCGAAGAAGTCTCGGGCCAGGATGCAAGCGGCTTGGATGATCACCATACTTGTAACCACCACCATGAGCATGCTGTGCATCACCTGAATTGGATTGGCGTGGCCCTCGGGTTGGCGTTGCATACACTGATCGATGGCATCGCGCTCGGCGCCAGTGTTCGCGCCGACGCTAGTGAAGCCGACTTTGGCCTGCTGCTCGGGTTCGGAACCTTCCTGGCGATTCTGTTGCACAAACCGCTCGATGCGATCTCCATTACCTCGTTGATGGAAGCTGGAGGTTGGTCGACGATCGCTCGCAACATTGTCAATTTTACGTTTGCCATGATGTGTCCACTGGGCGCGCTACTTTTTCTATTCGGTGTGGGGCAAATGACAACGGATCAGCATACGGTGATTGGCTGTTCTTTAGCATTTGCAGCGGGTGTGTTTTTGTGTATCTCATTGGGCGACTTGCTCCCAGAATTAGAGCTCCATTCGCACAACCGCATCCGCCTTTCGCTGGCGTTACTTATCGGAGTTGCTCTAGCCTGGGCCATCGAACAAACTCACAGCCATGACCACAGCCACGGAGTCGAACAGCAGTCACATGAAAATCGCCATTAATGCCCATTAACTTGGCTGACGAAATCCAGGCCGCTCGGACGTTGTCGCTTTACTCACTCTCTTCGCCCTTCCAATGGGGGTCATCCATGCCCAGATTCAACTTCAGTTCTTTGATGGCAGAAAAGACTACGGGAACGACGAATAGCGTGAGCAGTTCGACAGTCATGCCGCCGATCACCGGCCAGGCCATGGCTTTGGCAACATCTGATCCTCGGCCCGTCGAAAAAACCACCGGCAGCAAGGCGATGATGGTCGTGAATGTCGTCATCAAGCAAGGACGGATACGTCGTAACCCGGCTTCGACGGCGGCTTCGCGGATGTCCTGAACCGTGGAGAGCCGTTTTCGGGTGAAGACCTGATCGAGATAGGTGGCCATTACAACGCCATCGTCGACGGCGATTCCGAACAGAGCAATGAACCCAACCCAGACCGCAGTATTGATCTCGATCGAATTGAACGCCAGAAAGATCATCCCGCCGGCGAACGCAACTGGTATTCCGGCAAAGACAGCTAGAGCAATTGGAATTTGGCGAAATTGAAGGTAGATGATGAACAGGTTCGTCAGAATCACCAACGGAACGACCCACATCAATCGATTGTTGGCTTCAATTTGGTTTTGAAAAGAACCAACCGCCTTCAAGGCATAACCTGAAGGTAAACTCAACGACGCGTCTTGCTGTGCCGTATGTAACTGAGACTCGACAGCATCGACTGTCTCTAGATCTCCCACCATGCCGGAAGGAGAAAATGAAACATGCGCGACGAGACGGGCATCCTCACTATTGATCACACCTGGTCCCCAGGTTGTTTTCATCGCCGTGAGCATCGAGAGCGGGATGACTTCCCCGGAATTTGTAACGACGGGCAAGCGGTTCAAACTGTCGATTTGCTCGCGGAGATTTCGTTCGTAGCGAATTCGAATGGGGTATCGTTCTCGGCCTTCTACAGTCTTGGTGATGTTTGAGCCGCCGAGTGCTGTTTCAATCACCTCGTTTACCATCGAAGTCGACATGCCGTATCGTGCGGCTGTTTCTCGATTGACTTTGAACTCGACATAGGGCTTACCCAACACAATGTCTGGATTGACGGTGGCGGCGTTCACCTGAGGAATTGTTTTCAGTAAATCGGAGACGGCAATTGATGCTTTTGCCAAGCCATCTAAGCTATCGCCATAGATGCGAATGGCCATCGAGGCTTTGATCCCACTTTGCAACATGACAACTCGCCCTTCAATGGGTTGAAGGGGGGAAGCAGGTGTGACTCCCGGTAGTGTGGCGATGGCGTTGATTTGATCCCAAATGTCCTTCGATTTTACACCTTCTCGCCATTCACTCTCGGGTTTGAGCATCACATAAGTCTCGATCATGGCCGCAGGGGCCGGATCGAGGGCCGACTCAATGCGACCGATCTTGCCTAGCACATTTTTGACTTCGGGGATTTCTCTGATCAACGTGTCTTGGGTCTGTAACACTTCCATGGCTTGAGAAAAACTCGCCGCGGGGTAGAGCGTCGGCATGTAAAACCAACTCCCTTCGTCGAGGGCGATCCAGGCATCCGACTCCAATCCGGTGAAGATGTGCTTTGCATTGGCATACCCGGGAACATCATTAAGTTTCGTACCGATTGCGCTCGAAAAATCTTCAAATGGTTTGAGAATCGTCGGCAAGCCCAACCACGCCCCCGCCCCGAGAACAACCAATAGCGTCGGCATGCAGAAGAACAAGCCTTTGCGAGCCAAAAAGAAGCGCAACGTGGGTTCGTATAAAAAGTGGATCAATCGGCTGACGGGGTTCTTCTCGACGGGACGGAGTCGCTCGCCCAACATCCATAAACAGCCAAGTGTAGCAATAACGAACGTCAACAATGCGAGTAGAAAAACATTCATCGAAAGTAGATCAGCCAACCGGGAACCCGCTGTGGCTGCGAATAGTCCACTGATCAATCCGAAGCCTAAGGAGAAAACAATGCGGTTGCGCAGCTTTATCCGGTTTGACGTGAGAAACAATCGACAGAGCAGCGGGACAATTGTGACGGCCACAATCAAGGCAGCGACGATAGAGAAGGTTTTGGTCCAAGCTAATGGGGCGAACAGTTTGTAGTCCCGTCCGGTTAGCATGAAGACTGGGAGAAAACTGACAACAGTTGTGGCAACCGCTGTGACAACGGCGGGGGCCACCTCGGTGGCGGCCTGGTTGATGACATCAATCCGTTGTGTTTCGCCTCCCGGTTGCCCAGCCGCTTCCCATTCAGCGAGTTGGTCATAAATTGTTTCCGAGACCACGATTCCCATATCGACCATCGTCCCGATGGCAATAGCAATCCCGGCCAGCGACATGATATTGGCGTCGATGCCAAACAGACTCATGGCTGCAAATGCCATGAGCACGGCAATCGGCAACGTCACTGCCACGACGATGCTGGCTCGTAGGTGTAGCAGGAACAAGAGGATGACGACTGCTGTGATGATCACTTCTTCCGTCAGCGCCGTCGTCAATGTGGCAATCGTCTCGTCGATCAATCCGGTGCGATCGTAAATAATGCGAACCTTGACCCCTTTAAGGCTCGGTTCGATCTGTTCTATCTTTGCTTTGACTCGATCAATCACCGCCCGTGGATTTTCACCAAACCGCATGACGACCACACCGCCTACGGCTTCGCTGCCATTGAGGTCGATGGCTCCTCGGCGAAATTCCGGTCCCAATTGAACGTTGCCGAGATCCCGTATGCGGAGCGGCACACCATCGCGGGTACGCACGACCGTCTCTTCGATGTCGGCGATAGCCTGAGATGTATCCTGTTCGGCTCCAATAAACCCACGTCCTCGAATGATGAATTCCATCCCCCCCGATTCGACCGTCTTGGCTCCCACGTCGATGTTGGATTTGCGAACTGCCTGGATCAGTTGGTCGAGAGGGATTTCGTGGAAACGGAGTTTGTTGGGATCCACTTCGATCTGATACTGCCGCACATACCCACCAACGCTGGCCACCTCGCTGACGCCGGGGACCGCTTGCAACTCGTACTTCACGACGAAATCTTGCAAGCTACGCAACTCCGCTAAGTTCATCTCCGACGACGGTTCTAGTACGTAATAGAGCACTTGCCCCAGCCCTGTCGCATCCGGTCCCAATGTCGGAACGACTCCTTCTGGAAGCACGGCCGCTGCCGTGCCGAGTTGTTCGGCAACTCGCGAGCGCGCCCAATAAAAATCCGTGCTGTCCTTAAAGGTGACCTGTACAAAGCTATAACCGAACAGGCTTTTGCCACGTACTGATTGAGCCTCGGGGACAGCGAGCATGGAAACCGAGAGCGGATAAGTCACCTGATCTTCGACATCCTTCGGGGACCGACCCGGCCAAGCCGTGAAGACGATGACCTGATTCTCCCCCACGTTGGGGATGGCATCAATGGGGATATGTTGTGCGCTATACCAACCCGCACCAATGACGACGGCAACAAGCACAGCCATGATCAAAGGTTCTCGCACACAAAACGCAATGACAGCACGAAGCATGAGTTATTCTCCTTCGTGCTTGTGAGTGGTGTGATTTGGATTGTCTCCGGCCGCTTTGTCGTCCGACGCTTCTGTTGCATCTGCAGCAATCGTATGCACCAGTTCGCCGCAAGTGAGCATTTGACTGCCGAAGTAGGGATTGATCAGCTTGTCATCAGCTTGAAGCCAATCCCCAGCCCCACCAGGCACCATCGGGCAGAAAAAGTGACGGAATGGTTCTGTGGATTTGGATCCCCGGTAAGTTGTGGCAAATGAGACCATCACAGCGCTGATTGCTTTGAATTTCTTCCGCCCCTTCTCAAGCGAGAGGTGATGCAGATGTTCGGAATCGGCTGCCACCTCCTGTAATTGTTTCCGGGCAGGCTTAGAGATTTCTTTGGCCTCTGCAACGTCCGCTGCAAGTCGATGAAGTTGCGTAGCAAGCTCTGCGGACGGCTGATTATCATTGGCGAAGGATTTCTGGATGGCAAAATAGGCTCGATAAAGCTGTTCGAGCTTGTCCCCCATCTCGCCGGAAATTCGTTGGACATGAATGGATGCAAACGAAAGCGGATGATTATCAGATTGTTCAGTGCCTTTCTTTGGCGTGTGCCGAGTCGGATCGATCAGGCTCGGTTTCCCCGCAAGTTGCATCTGTGAGTCGATGAGGAAATTCCCTGAAGTGGCGACCTGTTCACCGACCTCTACACCGGAAAGTATCACCGCTTTGTCTCTCAGGATCGGGCCCAAAGCAACTTTACGAAGCTCAAAGCGTCCCGGTTCGGTCTCGATGTAAACCACACTGTGTTCCCCTGCCATCAAAACCGCTGAACGGGGAACATACAGTGAATCAGGCTGCGTGACAGGCGCATCCGTATACCCATAGCGGGATGTGGGAACAAGTTTCATTCCGCAGATAGGACAATCCCCAGGCTGATCCCGAATCACCTGTGGATGCATAGGGCTGATCCATTTCCCCGCCAATTCGGAGTCATAAATCTCGCCTTGCGGTCCTATGGGAATCGTGATGACCGCTCGTGCGTAGTCGCCCGGACGCAGCCGCCCCTCGTCGTTCTTGAATTCGACCCGCACGCCAACGGTACGTTTGGCGATATTCACAGTGGGATCAATGAAGGCCACGCGTCCCTCAAGTATCTGTCCGGGAAGCGATTGCAACTCGGCCTGCACACGCTGTCCAAATCGAATGCGGCTTGCGTCTTCTGGGTAAAGTTCCAACATCAACCACACCGTCGTCAAATTAGCGATCCGATAAATCGGTTCTCCGGCCTTTATATACTTGCCTTCCTCGGCCAGTTTTTGTGTAACCGTTCCACCAATGGGTGCATAAATGGTAAGCCGGGATTGTGGTTTTCCGCTCGTCTCCAGTTGCTTGACCTGTTCTTCCGTCATGCCCAGTTCAATGAGCTTTTGGCGAGAATTCTCTACAAGTTTTTCTTGTACTTGTCGAACCGAGGCCAGTGCGCCTCCGGTCATTTTTTCAAGGGCCTTCCCTGACTCGACATACTCGACTTGAGCGGCGAACAGTTGCGGACTGTAGATCACTGCCAGATGATCACCTTGTTTGACTTCCACACCGGTATAGTCAGCAAACAGGCGTTCCAAGCGACCATCGATGTATGAGGCGATGGTTGCCTGTCGACTTTCGTCGATCTGAATGGCTCCAATGGTTTCGATCGACGTACTAACTGGTTCCTGTTTGACTTCCGCCGTTTGAATATTCGCCAAACGTCGCTGAGCGGGGTCGATGTTGACGGCAAATTCATCAATGTTGGCCCCAACAGCGGCAGCCTTCACCAGTTCCATACCACAGATCGGGCAGCGTCCCGGTCCCGGTTGCCGGATTTGAGGGTGCATCGGGCACGTGAAAATTTGCTCCCCGTCACTTGCCTGTGAAAGGCCAGCAGATCCACCGTCTGGCTGGAGCCATCCAGCCTTTTGTGCCAAGCCAATTACAAAAATGAGCAGGACTCCTGCTACAAAAAACAGCCCCACCGGTAGCAATCTCATGACCCACCAATAGATTGGTCGTGAATGCAGCGGGGCCAAGGGAGTCTGATCTGAAGCGGAAGCTTTACTGGGGGGCGAAACAGCCATCAATCTTAACCTCGCCAACGGAAGAGGGAATCGAGGTTCTGGGAAAGAGAGCGGCTGGCCAAAGACCATGCACTTGCGTTTGGACCGTGCCTGTGCACAATCCCGACCAACCGCTCAACGAATCACGGTTGCGGACAAGCATGGTGGTCAATGCGCAGACTGCCAGCTCATTTTCACAAAGCAGTCGCACTAGAACCGACGACCCACGCCAATCCGCATCAGCAATCTCAACTGTGCGGACGTTAGGTCAGCCAGATACAATAGACCTTTTGCGCAAAGGCCGTATTGCTAGCGAGCGGAGGTGGGAGTTCACCCAAGAGTTGGAGACTCGCCGACAGAAACGGCGAATTGGGCCAAACATCGGCTAGCGAAGCCCACTGTAGATTCTCGATCTCTGTTAACCGAGCCTCGTGTGGGGGCAGGGCAGGTTGCCGGTGGCTCATGCGGCAACGACACGAAGCACTCTCCCCTTCGGGACTTGTTCGTGTGGAAGCTTGATGGCAACAAGTAGCAGGGGGCACGGTCGCATGCCGTGGGAGTTCGAGACCCGATTGGTTTCGAGAACTACAGCAGCAAGCCGTGTTCGAGGTCGTTCTTTGAATTGCGTCGCCCGTATCGCAGACGCAGCCGAACACTGATGCCGATGAGACCGTTTGCAGCAATATCATTGCTGTTGTGGTCAAAACGGTCATTGTTCGGCAAATTGTTCGCACTTGGAAACCTCGGTCAAAATGAGTTCGACTGGTGGTAAGTCTAATCAGCATTCCCGAAGTTGGCTAGGCGAAAAGGTAACATTAGATGGTATAGGAGGCACGGCTACACCCGAACCCGGAAAATCTTGTCTTGCTGTCCGGAGAATCTGGGCGATCATGTCGTCAATGGACTGGTCGTATCCGAGTTCAAAAGTCAACAAGTTGCGGTGAAATCTAGCTACTCATGGCTTCCATGCATTTCCGATTGAGGTGAAGGCTGATAGGTTTCCGGATCGCCGAAGCGGCGGACGATTTCATCGAAGATTTCGCCTTTTGGGATATCCTCGTCAGTTTCCATGACACGATGATACAAGTCGGCCGGCAATACCCGCATGGCCGTCATCAAGCCGGCCATCGACATGGGGACAGGCGCACGCATCCCCTTCATTTCTCGTGCGGCCCATATGGTTTTCATCGACTCCATCGACATGTGCATCCCTTGCATTTTCTGCGGGTAACCTGGTGGTTCTTCACCGAGAGCTGTCTTCGAGACGACCGCTTGTGGGACGGAATCGAGATTTGCCAGATAACGATCCACGGAGGCTCCTTTGCGAATTCGGGGGCCAACCTGCTCGACCATGTGGTTCATCATGTGATGTACCATGTGGCAGTGAAACATCCAGTCGCCGGGATTGTTAGCGATGAATTCGAAATCAGAGGCCTGGGCCACAGCGATTAGCTCCGTATTACGCGGAATCCAAGCCGACTTGGGGGCCCGCGCCCCTTCGTGACCGGTCAGCCAAAACGTGTGCCCGTGCATATGGATCGGATGATGCTGCATGGGACTGAAATTTAGCAACCGCACGCGGACACGTTCGCCGTGCTTGCATACCAGCGGCGGAAAGTAAGGTCCGCTGCGGCCATTGATCGTGTGCCAGTTCCAATCCATCTTCATCGAATCAGCGACCGTTTGGTTCGGTGCAATGAAGAAATTTTGAAATAGCAAACCAAAGTCGCGATCAACGGGCGGGTCGTAGGTCTTGCGGGGATGGACAATCACCCAGCCTACCATCCCGAACGCTTCCTGCATTGCGACGTGCGTGTGGTAAAAATAAGTCCCCTCCTCGTGGACGTCGAATTCGTAAACGAACTGCTTGCCAGGGGGAATCGGATTTTGCGTCATCGTATCGGCACCGTCATATTGCACCGGCATTTCGAAGCCGTGCAAATGGACCGTTACAATTTCCGGTAATTCGTTCGTGACGATGATGCGAATGCGATCGCCCTGGTTGATTTCGATGGTGGGGCCCGGCATCGAACCGTTGAAACCCCAGACATTCATCCAATAGCCCGGCAGAAACTCCCGCTGTACCGGTTGCGGCACGAGGTGAAATTCCTTCACGCCATTTTTCATTACGTAAGGCAACTTGGGGATCTGAGGAGCGTCCAATGGGGCGGGGCCTTCGTCCAGCCTGCGAAATCCCGGGACTTGCGTGCCGAGATAGTACGGACTCTCCGGGTCGTTGCCTCGTCCCGGTTTGTACCGGGAGAATCCGTCATACTCCGCCTGGACGTGCGAGGGATGCGATGGAACGTGAATCGGCTGCATGGGTTGGCCGAGTTGACGACGATCCTTCCAGCGACTCCTGCGCGGAAGCACCAACTCCAGTTGCCAAAAGACCTGCAGCAGTGAGAGAACCAGTTTTCAAGAATTGGCGACGATTGTTTTCGGCGGACATAGTCTTGGCAACTTTATTTAGAAAACGAATGATCAAGAAACCTGGTAAAACGTCATTCACAACAAAATGAGTTTCACATGAAACTAGCGCGGCTTGGCAACCGCATCGATATGGCCGGGGGGGATCGGCGTCGGGGGAGTTTGCAGTCCGCCATGCAGCAAATATCCAATGATCAACACCTCCGATTCACGCCAAGCGGTGAGGTGTTGGACATATTGCGACTTCAATTTGAAGTATTCCTCTTGCGTTTTCAGGACTTCCGGCCACGCGATTCGGTCCTCGTCGTAGCTGCGGAGTTGCAATTCATAGGCGGCGGCAGCTTCGGGCACAATTATCTCTGCGTAATTTGTCGCATGCTGCAGTGCGTTCAGATAGTCGCGATAAGTATGCGCCAAGTCCTGCTGGAGCAACAGTTCCACCCGGCGGACTTCTCCTTGTTGCCGGGAATAATCAGCTTCCGCTTGGCGAATCGTTCCCTGATTCCAGTCGAATATTGGCACGTCGATCCCGATTCGGGCGGTCGCGACAGTATCGGGACTCTCATAATTATGTCCAACGCCCCCTTCGAACACGATATCAGGAATTGGTTGAACGGTTTCGCGGCGTACGGTAATACGATCAGATTCAAGCTTCTGCCGGGCAGCTTGGATTTGCGGCGACTCTGTCAGCAAACGCAGCCGAACCTCTTGATAGTCAATCGGAGTTAAGTCGCCTTCGATGCCAGTCGCCAACGGCGTCAACGGCAGGTCGGTCCCCCACCAGCGCCGCTAACGTCTCAAACGACTGATGGTAATCATTCTCGCGCTGCAACAATTCAAGCCGTGTCTGTTGCAGTGCGACATTCGCCATGTGAACATCAACGCGCGACGCTTGGCCGACGTTGTATTGTTCGCGGGTCGTGAGCACTTTGTCTTCCGCATTTTTTAGCAGTTCGCGGTGGATCTGGACCAATTCATAGTTTCCACGCGTGCGGAAGTAGTAAGAACGCACGTCATTGAGAACCCGGTATTGCTGTTGCAGTGCATGCCATTCCGCAACACGTGCCATTGCCAAATACTTCGCACGGCTTAAGTCAAGTTTGCGGCCGGTCACTATCCGCTGTTGAACCGTGCCACCCACAAATTCTCCCGGCGTGCCTGCGACACCGATCTGTTCTTGTACGTAACTCAGCGCGCGGGTTCGGCCACAGACCGGCCTGGATGGCCTTGCCCAGTTCCCCTTGTATCTGTGCTGCGCTGCAGCAGTGTCGGGTTGTTCTGGCAAGCCAACGCTTCGAGCAAGTCTAGCGTCAACGGTTCGCCGACAGCATCCAGATCCTCGTTGATCTTTATGGCTTCCGGGGCGTCGGGTGTTGCCGGCGGAGGAAGAAACGTGCTTCCCGCCAGCTTTTCGGCCGGTGTGGGGGTGGAGGTTGGACCGGCTGACTCTTGGCCAGAGACGCGTATAACATGCGTCACGTCATCAGCCAATAGTTCGTCCGCGCGTGTGGTTTTTTCGGCCTGTTGAACGACACTGACAGTCGGCTCAATGTGAGCATCCGAGCGACGCACCGTTGTCTCCGCGCTCGCGCAGCCGATGATCATGAGCATCAACGCAAGCATACACGATGGTTTTATTATTACTGCGTCCATACCGCAAAATTCCTTTTCCGCGGGTTGCTTCGCTTGTTCGTGGACCGATCAGGACCGCTTATCGTCTGCCCCGGATGATCCATGTTCGCGAGAAGCGAATGGCGTGGTCCCCACAGCATCCGTTGGGGCAGTCATTCATTTTGTTAAAACAATTGTCGCTGTGCGCATCCGTACCGTAATACAGAAAGCCGCCACCATGACAACAATGCGGCGGACAAGGCCGCGGCCCACTACACCGCAGGCAATCCAAGGGAGGCAAGGCTTTGCGCGTCGTTCCGCCAATGGCAAAGGGAGAGTTGACGGCCATCGAATGAGTGTAAGGCCCGGAAGAATACATTTCAGCAGCCTGGCACAGTCCTAGCGCACAGAGGCATAATGCAATCGATAGCAGCGCAGTATTTTTGGAAATCATTTGAGACAAGCCTCGTTAAATATTTTGCGACGAGAGGATACGAATCACCAAATTCAATTGATTACGAACTCTAATCGGCGTTGCACCCATAATGCCTTCGCTTGACGGCCAGGTGTGATATGCACGCCATTGAACGATTTCTCCAACCCTCGGGCCATTACTCAGCGTTAGTCAGACAGGCCATCTCATGTCCCTGACATCACAGCTGATGGGGGAGGTCTGTGATGTTTTACAAAAATAGCTCGCACTTTTTAAGCCACGAATTTGTTGAGTTCGACCTTGAGTCAGTCTAAAAGGCAAACCATATCTATTAATCTGAAAAGGTCATTCCGATGGCGATGGAGGAACCACAGCACCCGTAATTGGAAGATCTTGTCCGGCTGCCCGGCGAATTTGGGCGACTGATATGGCCAGATCTCCGATCGCCTGGTGGTATCCGAGTTCTAACGTGAGCAGGTTGCGGTAATCTTGCACCACGCGATCAAACTCAACGGTTCCGTTGGAATAGGATTCTTGATCAGCCTGGAGCGTTTGACGGGCCTGGGGCAAAATCGTTTCTTGATAGAGCACAGCTGTTTCGTCGGCTCTGCGAGCTTCGGTCAGCAAATCCACGATCAAGGCGTCATAGCGGTCAAATAGCGCCTGCAGCGAATCGTGCGACGCAAAGTGCTTCCAGGTCGCCTCATCTTGCATGGAGCTGTATTTCTCGTTGTTGATGGGAATGCTCATGTGCACACCCAAAGACCACGGATTTTCACCAACATTGACAAACGGTGAGATCGGGCGATTATCGTCGGTCGGGAAATAATTGGCCGACAATGTCACCGAAGGGCGACGACTCAAGCGGGCGACCTCAATACCCCAGCGAGTCGCCTGCGTTCGCAGTTGTGCTGCCTGAAAATCGGGTTGCGACTCCAGGGCAACTTGATAGAGCTCGCCGGCCGTCCATTGCGGGGATTGAACGGGGATGGTCTCGGGAACGGAAATTCGCGTCTCCGCCTCCTGGGTCACTAAACGATTCACTTCCGCTTCGACGGCTGTCCGCTGCCGATGATAGGTCAAGAGACGTTCTTCCAAGCGACTTAATTCCAAAGTGCCCAGTAGCACGTCACCCTGTGACGCGGTTCCTGTGGCCACCTTAGCATTGGCAATATCGATCAACGATTCCAGCAGTTGTTGGTTGGCATTCGTTGTTTCAATCTGCTTGTCGATGACATAGAGCCGATACCATCCGGTCCGAACACCGGCAAGCACTCTCAATCGTTCGGCCCGATAGTCCGCACTAATCGCCATCGCTTCAAAACAAGCGCGTTGTTCCTCAGCAGAAAGTTTGCTGAGCCAAGGGATCGTCTGGTTGACGGTGATGTTTGCCCGCTGCGAACCGGCAGCCGTTTCAATGGGTTCTATGAATACGTTTGCCCCGACATTCGGATCGGGAAGTTCATCGACATATCGCGAGCGGGACGAGGCTGCCAAATACTCGCGATACAAACGAACCAAGTTCGGATTCTGATTGAGCGCCGTCTGTTCCAACTCTTCCAGAGAAGAAAACTGGAATGGCTGAAGCGGGGATTCCAAGACACTTTCGGTCTCAATCCCAAGTTGGGCATCGTCAAACGAGGCCTGCAGGACCTCATCGTCGGTGCTCAAATTCTCAGACGCAGGCCTCACGGTAGCGGCGCCTGCAACCGAATCCAGCTTAGCGGAGCGATTCGCGGCGCAGCCTGCTGCACTGAGAATTGAGAGAACGTAAGCGAACCTGATCAGATTCGACCGGGGATGAATCATCGTCCTTGACCTTCACCATACATGCCGTAGCGGGCCCATCTGAAAACTCCTTGCCCAGGGAGCTATCGCGACAGGAGTCAAAAAAACGGCACGGTCCAAAGAGGACATCGTCGATAGCGAACGCCTAGCTGTTGGTGTCACAACGGTTCTAGCGGATTTTTACTTATTCCGGTTCCGAATATTCCGGTTGTATTAGTTGTTTCGCTGAACAAGCCCGGCCGTCGGATGCTACCGCCGCGTGCTCAACCCAGTTCGCAACCGTGCTCAATTTGCAAAAAGCGATAGTGGAACTGTTAACCGCCGTAAGATTTTAAGCAATCGTACGTTACGGCATCAAATGGCTGAGTGGGCCAAGCAAACCCAAGCCTTCTCGCCAAAATGCGTGCTTGTTCGCGATTTGTGGTTATCAGAAATCGCGCCCATTGCGTTAAACGGGGGAGAGTGCCAAAACTTTCGCCCCAAGGGGTAACAGCAAATGCGGGGATTTTACTTCCTCATACTCGTTTGGAAGTGTTTCTGCTCGTTTGAAGGGGGACGGCACACAACAGGGGTGGAACGGCATCTGCGGATACACAGTCCATCGACCCAGGCACTACAAATTCTATCTGGGAAATGTCGGATTGCCAATCCCGAGGAAAGCTCCCAACGGGCTGAACTTGTGGAGCAGGGCCCTGATCGAGAATCGGTGTGGCTCGAGTGGAAACGAGTGAAACCAGAGGTTCAGCAAATCGACCAACAAGAGTGAAACCCACTGTCCAAACATTGGCGGCGTGTATTCACTTTGCCAGTCCACTGCTTATTGCTGATTACGTCTGCTGGGGAAGCATTTCGCCAGATGAAAATCCTCCTTTTCCCAATGAAGTCGAAACGGTTTTTCGGCTCATTGAAGAAGTTGCCCGACTCGAATTTCCCAAAGAGGTAGGCACTGTTGTTTCCCAATACATCGACATTAACCGAATCCCAGAATCTCGTGAGACATTACCTAGTATTATGATCGGACCTTGATTTATTACCTGATCCTACCCTCTCGGATGGTGGCGGTTTGCTCTAGAAGGAGTGCAGGTTCACTAGGGGGGGGGGGGGGGGGGGGGGGGGGGGGGGGGGGCAAACAGTTGCAGGAACAAAAAACCTCTGTAACGCAGTGAACAAACACGCAAGTTGGGCGAAGCTCTCAAAAAGGAGGCGTGTTACTGGTAACGTGTCACCAAACGCCGGAATTATTGCAGTCAAGCAATCGTGCGTTCGACTTTGTAACGCCGTTTGTAACGTCGAAAATTGCGGCCGTCCTGCGTGGGACGCCTTTTGCGGTTGCGGCGATGCGGGCTAATCAGATCAATGCCCCGCGCTGCCAAATGTTCACCCAACGGGTCGCTGTCGCCGGCTTTGTCGTAAATCAATCGCGCCGGTATCCGCTTTCCAGCCGTAGAATGCCAGCTCACAGCTCCCCAGAAAATAAAGTGTCTCTTCCCGAGCCGGAATGTGGCCCGGTCATGTCAAACAGCTCCGAAATTGACGAAGGAAGGCGCGAACGGTCCGAAGGCATGCCGGCCGTCGGGTGTCGTGGAGGTGACCTTGGTGGGCGGATACAAGCCCTTCAGTTTGGCTTCGTCCTGCAGGATGGCGAAGGTCGTCCCGCGTACGGCGAAACAATCGCGACGGCTGTGAATTGTGGCGGAGCAGTCAAGTTCTAGATATACTCCAACAAATCGCCCTGAGGCGCGACCAAGACGGAATTGATCTGGGGAATCTTGAGCGAAGCGGTTTAATAGATCGCCGTTTGGATTGAAGTCTTGCTTGCAATAATTCGGGACGATGTGAGTGCTCTGCCCATTTAACAAGACAACCAAGTCAGACCGTATGACAGAGAGTGAGAAGATTGACCGAATGTATCGCAAAATCATAGGCGGATTGCTGTTCATTGTCCTCAGTCCTGCCGCCGCGATGGCGGCTTCAGCGATCGATTTGTCGACGGCAACAATCGTGACAGATTCTCCGTCCCCCGTAGTGGCGAAAGCGGCAGTCATGCTGCAGGAAGAACTGGCTGAGCGCAGCGGCATCGCACTGCCGATTGCCAAAACCGCACCCGCAGATGGGGTGGTCATCCGTCTGGGAACTTCTGCAGATATTTCAGATGTCGAGGTACCTCAAAAGCCCGAATCCTATGCGGTCGCCGTCCACGGGAGAGAAGTCCGCCTAGTCGGACATGACGCGCGGGGCGCACTCTACGCTGCGGGGCGACTGATTCGCCTCGCGACGTATCGGCCCGGAGTTTTGACCCTGAAGCTCGATCAACCGATCGTCTCGTCGCCGGACGTTCCGATTCGCGCGCACCAGTTGGCATACCGCAATACGGCCAATACTTACGATGCCTGGACGGTGGACATGTATGAGCAATACATCCGTGATCTGATCTTATTCGGGTGCAATGGTGTGGAACTTATCAGCAATCTTGACGCGGATACCAAAGATGGTCCCGTCATGACCGAGACGATGCGTTCGATGAACGTGGCGCTCTCGGAGCTGATCCGGTCTTACGGCATTGACGTCTGGGTCTGGTCGCCGGTCATGGCAATCGAGGGTGAAGATGTGACAACGCCGGAGGGCGCGGCGCAGGCGCTCGCACTACGTCGCAAATTCCTCGAGGATTATCCGGCGATCGACCACTTGTTTATTCCCGGTGGTGACGATGGCGATACACCGGCCGAGCATCTGATGCCCTTCCTGGAGAAGCTGTCGGTCGTCCTCAAGGAGATCCATCCCAATGCCAAAATCTGGGTTTCCAATCAGACCTTCACACTGGAAGAAAACGACTACTTCTTCGACTACCTTGCCTCCAACAGTCCCGACTGGCTCGCCGGACTTGTCTACGGACCATGGATCAAGATGGGATGGGAGGAAATGCGTGAACGCACACCAACCCGTTATCCCATCCGGCGGTATCCGGACATCAACCATACGGTACGCTGCCAGTACCCGATCCCCAACTGGGACCCGGCCTTTGCCCACACCATTGGCCGAGAACCCGTAATGCCAATGCCCAAAATGCAGTCTCACATCTACCACAGATACCTAAATGTCAGCGATGGTTTCGGCACGTATTCAGACGGAATCCATGATGATCTGAACAAACACGTCTGGAACGTCCTTGGCTGGGATCCGCAGTCAGACATGGATACCGCCCTTGAGGAGTACGGCAAGGTCTGGTTTGGAGTTGATTTGGCAAAAGACGTTGCAGAGGGGTTGCGTGGGCTGGAGGCCAACTGGAGTGGACCGATTTTGGAGAACACAGCAATTCCCCGCACACTTGCCTTGTGGGAAAAAATTGCGAAGCGCGTCCCCAATTTCAACAAAAACTGGCGGGCACAGATGTATCTGTTCCGCGCCCGATTCGATGCCAACGTCCAGGCAGAAACCCGTGCTCAAAAGGGTTATGAAGCACAGGCACTCGCCGCACTGGCCGATGCCTCACAGACTGGCGTAAGCCAAGCCATCGAAAGTGCCCGTGCGGCGTTGGCTCAGGCTGACCGGCCGGCAGCACCTGCGCTGCGGTCCGGCCTTGAGGAATTGGGGCCTCTGATGCTGGAGAGCATCGGCTATCAACTGAGCGTCGAGCCACCCTATCTCGCCCGAAATTCGGAACGTGGCGCTATGCTGGACTGGCTGGATCAGCCATTGAACAACCGGCCATGGCTGGAACAGCGGTTTAAAGCAATTCTGGCACTCCCCAATCAGGCGGATCAGCTCGCTCAGATCGATACCATCCTGAACTGGGAGGATCCAGGACCGGGCGGGTTCTACGATGATTTGGGGACAATCGGAAAGTACCCTCACGTAATCGCGCAACGAACCTGGGAAGAGGACCCCTCGGGCAATCACACCTCTCGCGTGGCCTTCCCTAATTACAAGGCGGACGCCAAGACGATAGCAAAGCAGACCGGACAAACGGAAAAGGACGAATTGGCGTTCAAGGAAGAAGTGGCCCGCGTGGCAGGAGCCCACTCGGGACGTCAGGAATTGCGGGGGTCTTGGCAAACACAAATCACGACGCTCTACGGCACGCCGCTCAAGATGAGGTATGAAGGTCTCGATCCAAACGCCCAGTACCGACTCAAAGTCACATACGCCGGTCGTTTCCGCCCCAGCATGACGCTCACTTTGAACGACGAGTTCGGCATTCATGGTCCTGTTCCTCAACCGGCGCCCATCTGGCCAGTTAGCTACCACGTGCCCCAGGCAGCAACGCGAAGCGGTACTCTGGATGTGGAATGGAACCTCGTCGACGGCCGTGGCTGTATGGTCTCTGAAGTCTGGCTCATCAAATCTAATGACACCGCCCCGTAGAATCATCTTGTTCGTGAACAGATCCGCTACGACAACGCTGAACGTATTCGATCAGATCATTCGCTGCGAATGATCTGGCGGACTGATTCCACGGTACGAGCGGGCAGCGTGAATTCTTGGCTCACAGTTTTCACACGAGCCGCGTTCTTCGTGCGCGCACTCCTGAAAAACTTCCGATTTGAAATTCAATTGCCCGCTGGTCACGATCACTTCTGACAACAGTTCTTCCATGGATTTTCTCGCGAGCCCCCTTTGGGTGTTCGACTTCCGACCATCATTATTTTGGGACCGCGCGTTAGTCTATGGTTCCACGAATCGTACTATCGGCCGGTTTCCTTGATGACTTTTTCATGCTTCTCATCGAGCAGGGCCTTAACAAACGATTCTAACTCAAGGCGCGACTGATAACCGGAGACGCGCATTCGCACTTTTCCGACACGATCGATAAACAAGCGTGTCGGGTACTCAGCAAGTTCAGGGATCTGATTGCGAAATTCATCATTCCCGTCTCCGATCAGGCATGTGTAGTTGATGTGTGATTTGTCGTAAAATTCTTTGACCGCCATAAGGCTTTCATTCGGCGGCATGCGTTCATAGCTGACCCCAATGACTTCCAATCCTTGTTGTTGATAATCGCGTTGCAGCCCAATCAGGTGCGGCACTACGTCACAACAATCTGGGCACCAAGTTCCCCACAATTCGACGATGACAACTTTGCCGCGGTAGTCGTCAAGATGCACTTTATTGCCGTCTAAATCTGCCATTTGAAGGTCAAAGTCAAATCCCTCAAAGGTGTTGAGGCGTTCGTAAGCGCCTTGTTTCTGACGTTTCATGGCTTCCTGGTAGATCTGTGCATCAAAAACCGAGAACTCAGGACTGGCACGCAATTCCCGGTTAATTATTTCGGCAGCAATCGGCTCAATTGGGGCATACGCTGCGCCGAACAGTAGCTTGAGTCTGCTTCGCATTTGAGTCGAATCGCCAGATTTCGCGGATTCTCGCGCCATCCAGAACAATGTCGGCCTCAACGTGTTTCGTTCAGCGTCGAGCAAGTCGTCGAACGATGTTACGATCTTGTCAATGGATTGACCGGCCCGCCTATAATGAACTGACGCCCTTTTAGCATCACCCGCGTTTTCAAGAGATTGAGCCCACCGTTGTTCAATTTCAGCGAGTTGGATGCCCCCCTCCCGCTGGTCCGGGAATTGTTTCAAGTACCGTCCAGCAAGTTGCACAGCACCTTGAAATTTTCCCGCTTCCACCAACTCAATGGATTTGGGCAACAACTCTTCAGCACGAAGCGTGTCTTGATTTCCGGAACTGTAAGCAGGTCCTCGAAAGGCCATTGGCACGGGGCATGCGACGCGAAATCCAATGAAACTGTAATGGATGATTTGCTTCTTGTACCGCGGGTGTGGACGATAATTTCGACACGCCGATCTCGATGTTTTTGCACCAAAACACCATGCTCCACCGCGACAGACGTAGACTCCAATATTCTGGGTTGGACCTTGTGGATCATGTTCAGGCGAGTAACGATAATACGATGCGTCATATTGATCGTGACACCATTCAGACACGTTGCCGTCCATGTCGTAGATGCCGTACTGATTCGGCAAATAGGAGCCAACTGCAACCGTCCTCTCCAAATAAGGCCCCACAGAGCCATTTCCGTAAGGGTAATTTCCGTCAATATTCGCTTCAGTGGAGGATAACGACTCACCTGAACTAAATGGCAAGCTCTCTTCTCCACCGCGACACGCACGCTCCCATTCCGCCTCGGTTGGCAGGCGATACATACGATCTGCGGCACGCTCTTCCGGGCGATGAGACAGCTTGGAACAGAATTCCATGGCCTCCTCACGCGTAATCCACTCCACGGGAAATCGGTCGGTGTCTTCCGTCTTCAGCTTGTCGCGCTTTAGTTTGTTCCGTCCATCTCCCTGAAAGGAAAAGTAACTCGGATTCCTCTTCATTACCGATCGGTATTCCTCTTGCGTGACCTCATAAACTCCCATGTAATAAGGTTCGTTCAGCACGACTGTATGCAGTTGTTCCTCATCATCCCGCCCGCTCTCTGTCATGGGTGACCCCATTTGAAATTCGCCGGCAGGAATAAGCGTCAGTTGCATGCCGATTGAATTTGTGATCCGTTCGGGCGGCACAAGGGTGGGGCTGGTGAGTATTTCTTCTGAAATAGGTAAGTCCTCACCGGCCACTTTGTCATTATTCGCAATATCTTCTGGATTAGCGGACTCATCAGTTGCGGCTGTATCGTTGGGATTGTGTGGTTGAGTCGGCATTTCCGATGGGGCGTTGGGCGGGGAGGGCGGGCTCTCGCTTGCTACCACGCTGGGCGAATCACTCTGGCGCCCCGCACGAAATGTCACGAACGCGATGAGCATGCAAGCCATAATCACCGATCCAGCGGCCAGGACATGCCAGCGATTCACGCGTGACATTACCGACAAGCGACGGGTTGACGGTGGGGGACTCAGTTCCGGACTCTCGGTCGTGATGGTGGAGAACTGCTGACAACTCCGGCACCGGAGCTGCTTGCCGACCAGATCATCGGAAAAGATATGACTGTTACCACAATGGGGACAACGGAAAGAAATCGCCATGGCACCTCAGTCCTGTATTTGTCTGGCCGAATTTCAGAAAGGAAAAGAATCCCAACACTCAGCCGCCATCACTTGTTCTCCAGCACATCGTGAGTTTGGGAGCTGATGCTAATCAATTTCAATTCATTCGCAGCCGGATCGATTTTGAATTGAAAATGGCGCAGGAAACTCATCCCTAACAAAATGGGAGTGTTCGGGGCCTCGGGGCCAATGATCACAGCTTCCACATCCCTTATCGTGAATTTCCCGACGCGCATGGTTGGAATGGCCACTGCTGTCCCTTCGATTGTTTCGCCATTGGCAATTTGGAGAATATTCTCTCGTCTGAATCTTTCGTGTTTACGCCAGCAGCAACCGCCACTTTGTACGGCAGAGCAAACCAGACTCGCGCCAGAATCAAGTACCATTGGAATCGTTTTGTCGCCATTCAACGTCACATCGACATACAGACTATCTCCCCGCGTCCTTCGAATCGGAATGACCTCAGAGAGTACGGACTCGGCCAAGGTTGTGAGTTGTACCAATTGCTCTTCCAGTTCCGTGGAACGCTGAAATGCAGTTTTCTGGTCATCGCCAAGATTTTGATTTAACGCAGCAACTGAACTCCGCACTTCAGGATCATCAATAAGCTGTCGATATTTCGCATCAATTTTGTCGGCCAAATGTTTCATCTTCAAAATATGCTCGATGTAAGCCCCACGTGCCTGGACCTCTTTTGCGCGAGCCGCTTCAAGGTCCACTTCGAGTTCTATTTTGTCTTCTATTTTAAGGTCGCGTTTGCCACCTATGCTGTTCATCTCGGCCACAATTTTATTGTTTCCCAGCACA
The DNA here is from genome assembly GCA_942492455.1 of uncultured Planctomycetaceae bacterium. Classification (GTDB taxonomy): domain Bacteria; phylum Planctomycetota; class Planctomycetia; order Planctomycetales; family Planctomycetaceae; genus Symmachiella. Next base: position 93,010 of record CALOFE010000076.1, read on the forward strand.
TTGTTTGGACCGAGCTTTCTAATCCGCAAATTCAACTTCATCATCTGTCCGGTAAGCCGTCGGATTGTTTTATTTACACCGTCGATCTTCCCGCTTAGGCTCTTTTGAGCTTTCTGCGCTCTGCTCATATCCTCTTCCAATTCCTCAATCGCATCCATCAAACTCTCAAGTTCGATTTCTTCTCGCAGCACCAACCGATCATCGATGACTTTTACGCCGCGTTCGGCCAAGACCTCCTGCGGCGTAAGTTTGATGGTCGCGGCTACGTTTTTAAATCGGGAAGGATATTTCATGCCGGATATCGTTGCAGGCGTGCCTGGAACGGGTTCAGCAATCAATTGATCTGGTTCGCTTACAGTCGGGCCGCCAGTTTGCCCGTCTCCAGTTTTAGAATCTTGAACAACGTCAGTTTTGGGCGCACTCTTCTCTGCACGGGTTGCTGGCGGATTGGGAACAACTGGCTCATCTAGCGATGTTTCCGGCTCGTCAATGGACGATTCACTTCCGCCGGATTCCCGTGAGTCTGTCCCCGTTTTCGGAAGATTATTCGATGGATCGGTCCGCGGCGGTAGATTCTCGGCAACGGTCACATCTTCATGCGCGGGCAGCAATACAACCACCGCAACGCTGATGGCGAGAATTCCCAACGCACTGACGGCGATAAGCGCCAGGATTTGCTCGGGCAGCCAACGAGCTTTCTTGAAATCGTCGCGTCGAATATTTAGCACCAGCCGCTCCGCTGACGCAGAAGGCAATGCGTCCGAACTGCCGCTTCGTTTCGCGCGGAGCTTGTCGTCATAGCGTGCCTTATCCCGCGCGCTCAGCAGAGTTTGACGCACTTGATCGATCTGTTTCAGCAGTTTCTTGGCGGCACGATCATTGCGTCCATCAAGATGAGGTTCAACGAGACGAACGCAACGTTTCACCGCCTGTTCAATGATGGCCGGATCAGATTCCAGAGGCGTCAGTTCGAGTAACCGATAATAGTTCGGCGGCTGCTCACTTACCGGGATTCCCAACCACGATTCATAGGCGTTGGACTCCTGACGATGTCCCTGGGGACGATTCTGTGCGTTACCCGCCGCCATCACCAATCTCCTTGTGAAACCACCAACCGGGAGAGCGGTCCAATGCGCCAATGCTCCAATGCTCCAATCTACCCTGAAAACTGCTCCCGTTCAATCTCTGAGATCACCACCCCCAATTCGCCTAGCAATTGCTCCCCCTGTTGCCGCCGGTGTGACATCGCTTCAATTCTCCGGCCCTCAACGAACCCTCCGCGCGCACACTCAGCACCACGAGTCCCATTAATGTGATTGCCGCGCAATGTCCGTTTCGTGAATGCTTTGCCATCGCAGATACTAGAGAGATTATTTAAGGCGAACATAAAAGGAATCTTCGGACGATCACTTCTTTAAGAGTTGAAAGTGCGGCTTTGCCTATTACGTTGACTCATGCCGCTTGCTTCGCCAGCCATAACCGACCAACGCAAGGCTGCCGATACCGAGTAGCGCGAAGGTACTGGGTTCGGGAACGGGAGCGATATAAGGAGTATCTGTCACGGTAACAGTGACGAACGGGTTGTTCGTGTAAGTGCCGAGGTTGTAATGACCCATGTTCGCGCCAGGGACCGTCAAAACGAACTCTCCACTTGTCGGAAACGGAGCGGTTGAGTCCAAAAGCGTGTTGAGAATGAACATGTCGTCATTATTCGTACCACCACCGTCGTAGTCCGGACCGATGCCCCATCCGGATGGATCGCTGATCACGTTACCAATTCCGTCGCCAAACCCCCGATTGGCTCCACTGGAGTAGGCAGGCCCGAATGGGTCGCCAATACCGTCAAAATAAAGATCCCTCACGGCGTTTCCCCAAGGGTCGGTAGCGAGTAGACCACCCGTCGCCGGGTCCATGGCATCCCAGGCGTAACTTCCGAATTCGTCGGCCGGGATACCATTCAAGGAATCCCATTTCACAGTCCAGACGATGTCGTTCGAATCTGCACTGGGTTGGATCGTCACGTCAAAATGTGCGGCGGAGATGACCGATGATGAGACGTTATCGAATTCTGCGAGCAGCGGTTCAGCATAGAGATCCGCGCTAGCGGCGACACCCGAGACTCCGCTTGCAAACGCACTGTCTGATGCGGAAACCGTTTTTAACAGCGTTCCGCCTGGTTGGTCGTAAACGCGTCCTGTCAAAGTTGTCCCGAACACATCAAATTCAAGGTAAAATGAGTCGCTATCTCCGATGCTTTCGATGACAAGATCATTGGAAACGGCCCCCGGATCAATTCGTGAGAGGACAACGGTACCTTGCAGATTACCAGTGGCGTCATTGCGATAGTCCAATGTCAACGCATAAGCTGAAAGTACGCTCGGGTTGGCCCGTGCTAACAAAGTGTGATCCGAGTTGACATTGTTGAGATTATTGGGATTTACGCTGCCCGATACACGAACATTGGAAAATGTTTCGTTGACATACCCAAAGCCAAATGCCGACCCACCACTGAAAACGGGTGTCGGGTCTTCAACCCGTAGGACATTGCCAACCGAGACTGCGGAAAATGTCGAGGACGTGGGGCTATTGCCAAAGATCCAAGGCTGGTCGAAGCCGCCTTCAAACGTGTCGATCCAATTTGCATGTGCCGGCGAACAGGCCAATATCAAAGTCAGAAGACAGGCGGCGCCCATCCCAAAGCTCTTTGCTGTCATGGTCTTCTCCTCGTCGTTTACAAAAGGAATTCAACATCTGGTCATGGATACTTGCAATTCACCGGGAGTCAGTCGTCGGCTAGCTCAATGAACCCGTCAAAGTCATATCGGAACGGCGCATTCAAATTCCCATCAGCATCAGGAAACACATCAGCCAAACTGGTTTCGGTCCTGACAAACACCCATCCCCGAGCGTCTTCGAATAGACCAGTCCCGCCGACGATTCTGAAACCTGAACGGCTGATGAGCGTGCCGGCCTCACCGTCATTGGGATCGAGCGTGAAGACCCCCGTATACTTGAACCACACTTCACCGGCCCGGGATTCCATGATGTGAATCTTTCGCCCCGAACCGTCCGGATTGACAGCAGTGCGATACGGATAAAACACCAGATCTCCACGGACGATGCCCGCCGTGCGGCTTTGGGCGGCCCCAAAATGGCGGTCCCAGCCGTCCCCGACCAACTCGCCATCCAGACGAAATTCGTTACCTGTCGGAGTGCCATCATAGGTCGCCAGTCCAGACCCATCGCCGATGATTGTCGCGTGTTCCGTGGGATCACCGACGCCCAGATTGGCCGGTACGAACACACCCTCGCCTCCGGTGTGGAATCGCATCAATTCACCGGCGAGTAAGCAGTCGCCTGTGGATGATGTTAGCGCCAAGAATCCCGTCAATGTGGCCACCACGGCAAATCTGCTTCGTACATGATTCGTCATCGTCAGCTCTCCTAACAACTGAAGAAAATTCGACAAGAATTGCACGTCCGGCTTGCTGTTCTGCAATCAGCAGTGCAAATCTCCCAAGACGTCCTTCTGCAAAGCGCGTTGAGGCGGATACTCGGGTACACCGAATCCGGCCATTGCCCCTATCAGTAAGAACGAAACCGCGCGTCGCGCCGGCTTCAGCTATAGGGGGAGAGCGCGGAAATGCGGCGAAGTCGATCTGCCGATAAAACCACAACCATGGACGCACAAAGCACTTGAACGCATTTGGTGATTTTCGTGAAAATTCATGTCATCACTTTGCAGAGTGCTACGGACATCGAATCAGCATTTGGTTGCGTCAGTCCGATTCGCCAATAGGAATCCACTCGATTTCAATGCGTTCGGCGACAATCTCCGCGATCCGCCGGCGAACACCGTCGTCATCGAGAGGATCAATGTATTGCACGAGCACGAAGCCACGGGATGCTTGGAGCGCATCGGCTGGGATTTGATCCTTCCAGGTGAATCGCATCCGTTGCATGATCGGACCATGAATCGCATCGGCCAGTGGCTGTGTATGCTCAGGGCTGAGAAACAGTACTGTGCCGTCAGCATCGATTGCTGCCAAACGGACGTTACCAATAAACCCTGGAGTTGTTTCTGCATCTTTGGCTGCGGCCGCCATGAGCGTCGAGCCGGTGACCTCTCCCGATTCGGCGACATGGACCGTTGTGCTGAGCAGTCGAAAGTGGTCCGTAGTGAATTCGCGGGTAAAGGACATTGGCAAAGGATTGTCGGACAACAACCGATAGGACGTCCAGCCGTGGGGATCGGACCGAGCATGATATTGTTTCCCCGCTCGTGTCGTGACGTTTACCTCCAATTCATTGTCCCAATCGATATCGTGACACGCGACGCGAACCACCGGACCGATGTGTCCCGTCTCTTCCGCCAATTCGCGGAACTGTTCCCACGGCGAGTCCGGATAACTGAGGCCGGTCTTCCAGACTTTTCCGTCTCGTGTCACCGCACAGAGTTCCAAACGCATCCCGGTATCACTGAATCGGTGTCCGCAGACATCAAAGTGAATGATAGGCCCGATCTCGCCAGCATAGGGCGCGGGATCCTGATTGATGAAATGCCATGGCGTCCAACCGCCGTAAGTGTCTCGCGACCGGATAGCCAATTCGAGATTGCCATTGCCCAGTAACCGAAATTTAAATGTCTCATGAGGCCGACTGGGATGGGGGAGCGATATGGATTTTTGCAGCACCACTTGTTTCCCATCTACGGAATCCGGTGGTGCCGCAGGAGAAGGGAGTACGATTTCGGGAATCGAGTCATTAGGATCAAGATGTTCTGATGGGCGAAATTCTTGCGATGGCACACTAGGATGCAGCTTTAATACAAATATGCGGTCGTCAACGAGTCGACAAACGATGCTGTCGCCACGTGGACAGAAGGCGAGGGATCCACAACCTGCTGGCAATGTTTCAAACTCGACCAATTTCTGGCCGGTGGAAACCTGCCAAGCGATGATCGTGCCCGAGGCATCGCCACTAAGCAGCGTCTTGCCATCCGGCAAAAAAGCTAGGGCTTCCACGCCGTCCCGGTGGGCGGTTAAATCGAGTTGCAATTTTCCAGAATGCGGATCCCACAGCCGAACACTTCGATCCCGGCCAGCACTGGCTAGGTAGCGGCCATCTATGCTGAACGCAAGGCAGCCAATTCCTTCAGCATGGGCTTGCACAATCGAACGACCGTACTTTCCCGCTTCGATATCCCAAAACTTGATGTCGTTGTTTGAATTCACAACCAGCCATTTGCTATCGGGAGAGAAAACTAGCTGATGCCAATCAATTGTTTCGTCAAATGGCATCTCGTCCAATGAATTCGCATCAAACAACACCACCGTCCCATTGCGACTTCGTTCGAATGCTAATATCGAACCGTCCGGGGAGTAGAGTCCCGCATTGACACCAGCGTCAGTCTGCAGTTCCTTGTGTGCAATCATGTGACGCGTACTCAAGTCATACAAACGCAAGTCTGTGTGGGAATCCTCCACCGCGCATAACCTGCTGGTCGATGACGCAGAGATCCAATAAAACCTCTGGTTTTCATCCGCCCACGAATCCGTGGTCTGCAGAGTTTCCAGGTCGCATAAGTAAATTCCCTCGCTGTTGCACGTTATCAAGAATTTGCCATCGTCTGTGAACTCGATACACCTGGAATATGCAGCCTTTCCGGAAACGGTTTGCCACAACGAACTTGGCGAGGGGGCCCACCATTTGACGGCACCATCCGTTCCGGCGGACGCCAAGTGACGACCGTCCGGGGAGAACCGCAAGCAATACGCTCGGCCGTCATGTGCAGAAAATGTCTTGTCCGCTTTGAGTTCCGTGACGTTCTCCGGTGGTTGCTCGGGTAACGTCCAGATTCGGACGCTCCCACCTCGATCAGAACTGGCCAGCCGCCGGTTTTCGGGAGAAAATGTCACACTCTGTACACTGTCATGATGCTCACCCACACAAAGCAATCTGCCTGACTCCACTTCATTGAGACTGACTCGATGATCGCTACCGCCCGATGCCAACCAGTCATCATCGTTTGAAAACGCAACGCAAGATAATACGGCTCTTTCGACATGCCTCACGACACGAATCTCTTTCATGGCATCCAGGTCCCAAAGACGAACTGTCCCATCGCGACCTGCTGATGCCAATTGCTGGCCACTGTGCGAAATGGCGATCGCACCGGCATTGTCCGTGTGCCCCTCCAGCGTGCCGAGGGCTACACCCGTTGTTGAGTCCCAGACGCGTATGACCGGTTCGTTCCCTGAAGATATCAACCGCTGGCCGTCAGGTGTGAAGAGAACGGTGTACACTTCGTCCGGATGCGCAATAATCTCGCGAGTGAGGTGCTGCCTTTGCCAATCCCAGAGTCGGATCGTCCCGTTATCGCCGGTCGATCCCAACGTGACTCCATCGGGTGAAAAGGTTACTCCATTGACTTCCCCTTGTTCAGTGGGGAAGCTGACCGACTCGGCCATAGTCGTCGTGTCGTATATGCGGACGATCGAATCTTTGCCGCTAGCAGCCATCCAATGTCCGTCGGCTGAAAACGCCAGCGTATATGCCGGCGTCTCATATTGTGCGACAGTCATCTCCTGACCGGATGCTTGTTGTTGGAGGTAATACCATTCGGGACCGCGCCGGTCGAGTTTTCCTTCAACCGGAAGATGGCGATTCAACAGGGAAAACACGTGCGTTGGATCGTGCTCCCGCCATGCCTTTTCCGCCAATCGCAGGTCTGCCGCGTAGCCGAGTTGTGCTGCTTGTTCTTGTCTGTTCTCGACTTCGGTCAGTGCGTGCTTTAGCTCGGCATTTGTGGATTCCAACTCCTGATTGAAATCCGACAACGACCGACCGTGCACAACCAGTCCCGCCATGAGCGTGACCATCGCTACGATGACCGTGCAGATCGCCGCTGCCCAGGGTTTGTTTCGTTTTACCCATTTGACTGTGCGGTTCCAGACAGAAGGTCGTGACGCCTCGATGGTCATGCCTTCCAAAAACCGGCGCAAATCATCCGCCAATTGCTGCGCCGTTTCATAACGCATAGCCGCATCTTTGGATATCGCCTTGAGCACAATCGTTTCTAAGTCCAAGGGGATGGACCGATTGATCTTCCGCGGCGCATGCGGTTCATCATGGGCAATGTTTGCCACGAGGGCTTCACGCTCTGAATCACGAAATAAGGGGACGCCGGTCAACAGTTCGTACAATGTTGCCCCCAGCGAATAGATGTCACTGCGATGATCGACGAGTCCCCGCTTGCCGAGAGCCTGTTCTGGGCTGGAATAGCGCAGCGTCCCCAAGACGTCGCCTGTGGCAGTCATGTCGGCACCCGTCTCAAGACGGGCCAAGCCAAAATCTGTCACCCACAATTGGCCGGTCTTCTCCAACATCAGATTCGATGGTTTCACATCGCGATGGAGAACGCCTTGCTCATGGGCTGCGTTCAGAGCCTCGGCAGCTTGAATAATAATTTTTGCCACCCAGCGCAGGTAGTCTTGCTCCGTCGCAACATCATCTGCAGAGAAGTCCGCCAAGGACCTTTGTATTCGGATGGCCAGATGAATCCGTCACCTCGGATTCGTTGTCCGCCGGCCCCTCTGGTCTTTGGGAAATGAAATCAACGCTATCTCGATTGTCGAGCGTATCAATAGAAGCACGTTTGGTTGTCGTGTGCGGATCAATCTCCAAGCCGCCGCTAAAGACCTTTCGGACGACTGTCCGCAGATCAAAACCGTCCACGAGCCGCATAGCGAAATAATGGACGCCCCGGTCACTCCCCACCGAATACACAGGAATGATATTGGGGTGGTTTAAGAATGCCGCTGCATGAGCTTCATTTTCAAAGCGGACCAACTGCCGAGGATCAAGCGTGCCGGCAAAGGTCATCGTCTTCAGAGCTACCCGGCGGCCCAGCGATAACTGCTCCGCCTCATAGACAACCCCCATCCCGCCGCGGCCCAATTCCCGCACAATCCGAAAATCACCCAGCGTCAGTTGCTCAGAGACCAGGTCGTCGGGCGCATCGGCACATACGTCCAACTCAAGTATCGTGGCGTTAGAGCTCACCATTTTTCGGATGGCCGCGAACATTGGATCAGGAACATCGCCGATCGCATCCAAACGTTCCTGACATGCCTCGCATTGCCCGACATGGGCTTCCAACCGGTCGAACTCATCCCCGGATAAGTCGCCGATCAGCAATGCTTTGATGTCCGCGATCGAAGGACACTTATCCTCCTGGTGGGAACATTGCGATTGATCAAGCATGCGGATGCCTCTTGCACGACGTCTAGCGTTCAGTCAAGGATTTGGAGAAATAATCCCCCACTCAGTAGAACGATCAAGCGCGTCGCGCGGGAAAAGATTTGCAATGCCCCCTCAAAGACAGGCCACAACATCATGTCCGATAACAGCTTATACAACAGCTGCGCCTTGATGTTTTAAAGGGAACGTCTATCGCAACACGTCAGGCAATATATCGCGAAGCCGACGACGGACGCGCCCGTTGGCGAGTCGGACGGCATTGGAAGTCATGTTCAATTCCACTGCTGTTTCCGCCGGTGAGAAATCGCGAAACGTCACCAAGACAAACGCCCGCCAAGTCTGATCGGAAATTGTTTCCCGCACCGACTCCAATGCTGCCATAACATCGTCTGAAGCATCACTCTGCGGATTCGAGTCAGTATCATTCGAGATAGGCTCCGCCGGAATATTCAATTGCTGTGCGATGTTTGCACTCCCTCCCGGTGCATTTAGCTGGCGATGAGAGCGGCGAAAGTGGTCGCGGATTTTGTTGTCAGTGATGCGCCGCAGCCAACTTCGAAAGCTGCCGCGATTGGCACCGCGACGAAAACGGCCCAGTGCCCCAGAAACGGACATCAAGACTTCTTGAACGATGTCCTCGATTACTTCATCCCGCAGTCCCCGGCGTCGGCACCAACAGCTAATCAACGGCCCATACAGCTTTGTCAGTCGCTGCCACGCATCAGCATCATTGGCGCGTGCCCCGTTTATAAGACTGCTGCGCGTGGACTCGTCACGATAGCGACCAGGCTCATTGTGTTTCATTGGGCCTCGCTTGAATGCTTATGGCCTCGTTCATTCAAAGCAACACGTCCGCACATTAGTTGTACTTTAACGGGACACTCATTCTGAAATCAACTTTTTTCTAATCTGCGGATCGATTTCAGGCCATATAAAACCATATATTCCCCAGGGGAGATAGAAAGATGAATCGACTGCTAGTATACGTTTCAATACCTCCCTCCCCGTGCCAAACCCTTTTCGAAACCATGCTCTTTGTGCCTGTTATAGAAACCTCGTCGTAGAAAAGGGTTAAAATAGTTCGAGACCGTCACGGTGCCACAATCTTTCTAATCACCTTTTCGAACTATTTTGAAGTCGGTTAACAGCCCACGCTTAATTTCGCGGCGGCGATTTGAGCAGACTCTGCGGACCAGAGATGGTCAATGCATCGTGAGGTCTCATTTCGGCCCATCAACCGGGGGCGGCGAGCGCCTCAGCGTTGTATCAGTAGTTTTGAACACCTTGAGAAATCCGCTGTATTTGAAGGGACTCTACCAGGATGGGGCGGGGTTTCCAGCCGCTGCTATCTCTGCTCACACAGTGAACCCACGACGAATTGATCCGCGGCAAGTCGAATGGCTCAAAGAGAAGAACGAAATGCTCTGCAAGCACGGGGGAAAGAAGTGGATCTTCCACGAACCCGAAGAAAAGTCGCGTCTGATGGAATTAGGGCAGAGGAGGGGGGCCGACATCAAGCACTTATTCACGATCGTGTCGTACAACATCGGGTCGCGCATCTCCTAATTTCCCTGCAATTTGAAATCACATTTGTCGCTCGCTACGATGAACATGAACGACACATCTGCCGAAAGCGAATTCGCCCAACTTCTCTTGGGCGATCAACTTCCGTTTGCCACTGTTCTTGGCCCGCGCGAGCTGTATTTTTGAGAATCTGAGAAATTTCCTGCTATTTGATGTCGGTAACTGATCGTTATTCGGAATTGACTTAATACGCTGAGAATTTTCTCTTCCACATCGACGTTCTAATTTCCGTTCACACGCTTCTCGATTTCAATCTCCGTAAACCCATTCAAACCACATGGCTAAAACTCCCGATCCTGTTTCTCTCACTCTCGCGCAACAGGTTGACGCTGCGTGCGATCGATTTGAAGCGGCATGGTTATCGGGCACAAAACCTAAACTAGAAGAGTTCCTGCCTAAAGTCGATCCAGCCGATGTTCCGCAGTTTTTGCGTTCGCTGCTGAGGGTTGAGGTGGAATTGTTGGAAAAGGAGGGGCAGAACGTCACTGCTGAATCCTTTGCGGAGCGATTTGAAGAATACGGTGAGGTTGTTGCCGAAGTGCTTCGCAGCCACGCAGCGAAATCGGGGAATCGGGCGACCAAGACGCGCGAAGTTCGCACCTTCAGTTTGCGAGACGCATCGATTGATACGTCGTTCATTGAAATCCCTGTCTCGTCTAAGAAACTGAAACAAGCTCCCAATCAGCTCGGGAGATTCAAGATCCTCAAAGTGCTTGGCGAAGGCGCTTTTGGGACGGTTTATCATGCACACGACCCGCAATTGGATCGAGAGGTTGCATTAAAAGTCCCTCGGGCGGGGGTATTGGAAACACAAGAAGACATCGATCGGTTTCTGCAAGAGGCGCGTGCCGTTGCCGATTTGCGCCACGCGCACGTTTGTCCCATTTATGATTTTGGGAAGATCGACGACGAATACTTCATCGTCATGGCTTACATCGCGGGCAAGCCGCTGTCGTCAGTTCTCGTTGGCGGGAGAAAAATAGCTGACCACAAGATTGCCGCAGTGATTCGGAAAATCTCTTTTGCGTTAGAAGCGGCCCACAAGCTCGGCGTTGTACATCGTGATCTAAAGCCAGCGAACATCATGATCGATAAGCAGGGTGATCCGGTCGTGATGGACTTCGGACTGGCTCGTCGCATGACGGGCGACGAGGCTCAACTCACGCACAGCGGGGCCATTCTGGGCACCCCGGCTTACATGCCCCCCGAACAAGCCAAAGGGAATTCCAATGCCGTGGGACCGCAGTCGGACGTCTACAGCTTGGGAGTCATCCTGTATGAATTACTCTGCGGGCAACGGCCATTTAGCGGCAGCGTCGCTGAAGTCTTTGCAAGCATTTTGCATCGGGAGCCACCTCCACCTTCGACTCACCGAAGAAACGTCGATCCACAACTAGAAGCGATCTGCCTCAAAGCCATCGCCAAACAACCGAACGACCGTTATGCCTCAATGGCTGCTTTGGCTGAGACGCTGACAGAATACTTACGCGTCAAACGCGAAGGAGATCCGAACTCAAAGTCCGGCGTTTCGCCATCACTGTCTAACGGCCAATCTTCCGCCATCATTCCCGTTCGGCAAAGGAAAAAGAAAACCGCCTCGGACTCATCCTTGACCGGTTTTAACCCATATCACAAGTGGCTGGGAATCCCCCCCGAGGAACAGCCTGCGAATCACTATCGCTTGTTGTCCTTGAGACTCCTTGAAGATGACCCCGATGTGATTGAGGCGGCCGCGGAACGGCAGATGAGCTATCTCCATCAAATCGCCACCGGTCCACATCTTGAATTGGCTCAACAACTATTGAACGAACTGGCTGCCGCGAAATTATGCTTGCTCAACGCTAAACAGAAGACAGTCTACGACACGAAGTTGAAAACCGAACTCGCAGCAAAGGCGGATGAATACGATGCTGATGATGAAGTCCCATACGATGACACAGAGTTTGATGATCTCCAGCCGCGTTTGAGACTACGTGCGGAAGCAGTGGAAAAGTCGCCCTGGTGGGAGAATCCTCGTCAACTGCTCCCAGCGATTGGCGGAGCGAGCTTGGTGATTTTGTTGGCCGCGGTGATGATCATCAAAATGAGTCGTAGCCCAGTCACAGCGAAAACGCCCGCCGCGAATAACGTGGCTGCCATCGATCAGGCGAATGCAGATCCTCCGGAGGATGCAATCGGGAATACCAATCCCCGACATCTAATCCCCGTATACGATGCGTCCTCCGGACAAATGCCACAGCAGGGAGGCTGGACTTTTCAAGGTAATGAAATGGCGACAATGCAGTCGGGAACCTTGCTCCATGATGCCCAAAGCGGCGGACAAGGTTTTTGGACGGCGACTACCCCCATCGATGCTGCGAACGACGGTCCAGGCATTTTCATGGAGACGACCGCAAAAATCCTCGAAGAAAATCATACTTCAACCATCGCCGGTTTGACGCTGCTGGACATTCGTTCCCACAACTTGGCCGCCGCGTTGGTCGCACAGGATAATGGGATTATCATCCGCGATACAGCGGGAAGTGCCATCGATAGACTGAAAATGGACACCACAGATGGCTTCCATACCTATCGGTTGGAAATGGCCGATGAAACATTTTGGCTGTTCGTCGATGGAGAATTGAAACTCCATGAGACAGCAGCACAATTGCGTCCGGACCAGGTGAATGGGAATTCGGAGTCTGATTTGGTCGCCACATTCGGCGACGCGTCTGGTGTGGAATCCGTATCTAGCACCGAATATCGGCACGTTTCGTTCGGCGACTTGTCGGCCGAAGGGGGGCCAACCGTTTTGCGAGATCGCAACAACTTCGAAAACCCGCGTTATCCGGCCAACTTGGATCCCCTGGTGCTCAGCTACGATGCTTCGCAAGGCAAACTTCCCAGCACTGCTGGCTGGACATACCAGGGAGAGATGGCTCAAGGAAGTTCGGCAGAAATTTCCTCGCGACGCTTGCTCCATAACGCAGAGATGAGTTCCTACAGTTTTTGGACCGCCACGCTCCCAGCGAGCCGCGCCCCCCAAGATGCAGGAATGTTCATGGAAGCCAACATGAAAGTGAAGTCGGAAAAACACACGACGAATCAACGCGGTTACAATTTGATGGAATTTGCAGAAATCACACCGACAACAGTTCGCGGCATTTCAGTTTTGTTATGGGAAAACCGGATATTTCTGATCGATAGTGATGATAACCTGCTCGAAGGTGCAGAACTCGACTGGAACGCGTCCGGCGATTCTCACACCTATCGAGCAGAGGTCAAAGGGGATCAATTTTGGCTATACATAGACGGTCAGGAGAAGCTATCGGGCCGCATTCCCACTTATCCCACGACGGCCGACGTGACAAATCTCCTGCCCGACGGTCAAAAAACATTACCGCGTCTATGGGCTAAATTCGGTGATGGGACCAATGCGTCCGAGTCGGTCACCGAAACCAAATCAGTCACGTTCGGTTCACTCTCCGCGCGGGGTGGTCCCACGGCACTGCGAAAGCCCACGGATTACGACCACCTGCTCACGGGATACTGGCAAGATGTCATTCGAGATCAAAAAGACGTTCCTGATTGGGACGGCGTGACAATCAAAGATGGCGAGTTTGAAACCCCAACGAATAATGATTATGCCTACAAGATTGGATCACGTCCTTACCGCGACCTCATTTTGCGGGCAAACATTTGGAAAAAAGAAGGCTGGAAAGCAGGAATCAATCTGCGTTCGGATAAGATTGGTTATTATGGATTATGGATGGTTAATGGACGTGGTTTTGGTGTAGGAGTCCATAAACCCAAATGGAAAGTCCTTCAAGATCCGACTCAAGTCGAAAATGTGCGAGATGGGTATGAGTGGACTTGCGTGATGATAGGCGATCATCTGACGTCCTATGTCGATGGCAAGAAGATTCTTGATGTCCACGACACGACGCACTCCGTAGGATTCCCAAGAGTTCAAATCAGAAATTCAATATTCCGTGATCTTCAAATCATGGACCTCACCCGCGGCCCGTTTCGACCAGACGAAGGGCAGACAGACCGCGTTAGCACCATCACACGTCCGGTTCTGCCGAAACCCACGATCCAAACCCCGGATGAACCTGTTCAAACGAGCCAGCCGCCCAAGGACGATGAAGATCACGATTCGTCGTCGCCGCTGCCGCCAAAAGTCGCCCATGACCCGGAGTTCCTGAACTTATTCAATGGAAAGGATCTGACAGGTTGGATCGGGAATGTGGCCGATTTTACGGCGGAAAATGGAAAGCTTGTCTATTCCGGGCGGCTGAAAGGGAGGCTGACCACGAAGCGGAAGTTTCAAGATTTCATATTGCGATTTGATTTCCGACTCGAATCGGGAGCCGACAATGGCATCGGAATTCGCCAGTCATTCGATGCCCCCTTTGCTCCCAAAGGGATCGAGATTCAGATCCTGGATGAAGAATTCCCCAAGTACAAAAACATTAACAAACCGAGCCAGCACAACGGATCGATCTTCGATTACGCCGCTGCGAAGCAAGGACATTTGAAGCCGCTAGGAGAATGGAACTCGCAAGAAATCACTTGCCGCGGAAATCACATTGTGGTGAATCTCAATGGGGTCAAGATTCTGGACACCACAATCGATCCCGGTAAAGACACGCCAGCTCATTTAAAACATCCTTGGGGAACAATTGCCCTTTTAGGATCGCGCGGACGCACTGAATTCTGCAACATTCGGATCAAGGTCCTTGGAAACTCTGCAGCGGCTGCCCCTGCCAAGAAGATATCATTTGCGAATCCAATGCCCGCAACCGCAGTCGCTCACTGGGTCTTCAGCCAAGGCGGCTCAGTATCCGCAATGCAAAACGAACGGATATTCAAACCTCTGACCTCTGCAAGTCAGCTTCCACGTGGAGCATATACGGTGATTTTGGTGAGCTTAATAGGGAAGTCGCAAATCACCGACAGCGACCTTACCAGATTCGCAAATCTACCGCTTTTTAAGACCCTCGATCTCGGTACTACTGGAGTCACTGATGATGGTATGGCTGTCGTGGGGTCGTATCGAAAGCTATGTACCTTGGGGCTGGTGGGGACCGAGGTCACCGACCGTGGACTTTCAAAGCTTGCCGGGCTGACTCTCCTACAAAGCCTGCTACTGCGGGGAACAAATATCTCCGATGAAGGCATGCAAGCACTGCAAAACATGCGAAATATGCAAACCCTCGAGTTATCCACGGAGTCTGGGAATTTTTCGGATCAAGGCGTGCTGTCTTTGGGGAGGATGATCAATCTCCAGCATTTGGCCATTAGTGGGGGGACAATATCTGATGCGGGGCTGGAGCTGATCGCCAAGTTCCCGCAACTCGAGCGATTATATATTTCGAATCATATGATCACAGATAAAGGGTTGAAGCATCTTCGACAAATCCCGAAACTCAACCGGTTACATATTGGTGGAAATTTTGGTGTCACCGACATTGGTCTCATTCAGCTAGCAAAGCTAAAAAACCTTGCGTCCTTGGAGGTGGGTAGCAATCCAAACATAACCGATGCCGGCCTGAAACAACTCGGAAGGATGCGGAATTTATCGACGCTCGTTCTCGATGACAATTTGAACGTGACCGACGCCGGCCTCGTCCATCTACAAAGACTTAACAATCTGACATACCTCGGCCTACGGCACACCAGCGTGACCGAGCAAGGAGCTAAGGCTTTAAAGGCCAAATTGCCGCAGTGTAAAATCTATTACGGTTACAGAAAGTCGCTAAAGTAACAGCCCTTCCCGTTCCAAACCCTCCTCGAACTCAATCTCTCTTTGCGCAAAGAGACGTCGGAGCTGTTAACCACTGTAAGGCATGCACGTCGAGAAACGCTGGCCGCCTACCAGCATGTGGCTCTCGATGACGAATTGGAAACGAAGTGTCATGCGACAATAAAGGATGTAGAGTTGTGAGGGGGAGGCCACTTGCCCGGTAGGGTTCGCTGTTGCAAAACAAAAACCCAAACAATTCCAAGTAAAAAGCACTGGAGCGATTAGACCCCAGTGCTGATATTTCGAACTACGTGGCAAAGTTCCTTATTATCCGCACTACGAAACCTCAGTTCATTTCTGAAGCGAAAACACCATCTCGATTTCGAGGATTCGCTCGGGCAAATATTTCGGAGGTGAGAAGTACTTATTGGAAGATACAATAAACAGTCATCCTACAACCTAGGGTCGACTGGTTCAGTTTCCAATGCCAGTACGCCAAACACGCATTCGTGCACTCGCCGCAAGGGTTCCCTCCGCACGAATCGTTCCAAGGCTTCAACCCCGAGGGAAAATTCTCGGACAGCTAATGATCGTTTGCGGCCCAAGCTGCGGTTTCGCAGGCGTGGCAGATGCTCGTCCGCCGTGTAGTCAGCTCCGTAAATGATTCTCAGGTATTCTGGGCCACGGCATTTCACGGCAGGTTGCACCAGTCCCTTCTTGCCACGCACGACCCATTCTAGCGGTTTGACGACCATCCCTTCACCGCCATCCGCTGTAAGATTCGTCCACCACTCGATCCCCTCGGATTGACTGTCTGGATTGGTGACATCGACCATCTTGGATTTCGTCGCCAATAACAATGCCGGATCTTCCTCGCAGATTCTCGCCAAAGTTTGCATGTGCCACGTATGATCCTGGTCGATATGGACGCCGCTCTCTGTTGCCAGTAGATGAAATGGAGCCAATTTCAGATCGTTCAGCGAGTCCACCGACCAGCAATACTGCCGGTAAGCCGTCGTGAATTTCTCGATGTTCTGATGGCGTTTTCGAAAACGAGTTAATAGCTCGTCCATTGGCTGTCCATCACCCAACCTGTCAGCCGTGCGTTCCAAAACTCCGACTGCCTCGGGAAGCGATGCATTGCCTGCTGCTCCCACGGCGGCGTATTGCGAGCGCAGAAGTTCCTGTGCCTTGGCCGACCATGGCATCAATTCACAGTCGAAACAGGCCCATGTTGTGTTGAATTGATCCCAGAACCCTGCATTGGTCAAAGCAGTTTGCAGACGTGCCAGGAATTGTTCTTCGAGTTCCAAGTCGTTGAAAAATCGCCGACCCGTGCGGGTATAGACAATACCCGCTTCACCTTCAGTTACTCCAAATCGCTCTTGGGCCGCTTCCGCGTCTTGGCATACCACGACAACCGCCCTCGATCCCATGTGTTTTTCTTCGCAAACCACCTTCGCAACACCCTGGCTACGATAGTAGTTGAATGCCTCGGCGGGATGTTCGAGCAATCCGTCCTCGCTGGTCGTCTCGGGTGGCGACATCGTAGGCGGCAAGTAGATCAACCATTTCGGATTAGCGGCGAAACGGCTCATCACCTCTAACGCAGCGGTCGAATTTTCCTCACGGATCGTGACATTGCGATTGAGTCGAGTCGAGATGATGCGTTTGCCGAGCACGTCTTCAGCATCCAACACGTCGTCATGAATTTGTTGGGCCGACAGTGCTGCTGCTTGATTTTCCTCAACGAGAAATGGGCGTGAGGATTCACAATAGGTCTGCTTCGCTGGGACGGAGACCGTTTCCATCTCGGGATATCGGAGTGCCGTCAATTTACCGCCGAAGACGCAGCCGGTATCGACATTGATCGTGCGATTGAGCCACTCTGGTTCGGGAACGGGGGTGTGGCCGTAGACGACCGTTGCTGAGCCACGATACTCCGCGGCCCAGTTGTAGCGGACGGGCAAACCAAACTCGTCAGTTTCTCCCGTGGTTTCGCCATACAAGGCGAACTCACGAACCTTGCCGGAACCACGCCCCTGCATTTCTTCTTTCATCCCCGCATGAGCGACGACCAGTTTGCCCCCGTCCAGGACGTAGTGACTGACGAGACCATCGATGAATTGGGCGAGGGCCTTGCTGAATGGATCACGGGTGTCATCGGGCAGAGCCTCGATTTCAGCGACGGAATTAGCCAATCCGTGCGTGAGTTGGACGTTCTTGCCGTTCAGCTTCCGCAATAACTTCACGTCGTGATTGCCGGGAACGCATAGTCCGCTGCCGTGCTCAACCATATTACGGACGATTCGCAGGGTATCGACGATACGAGGCCCTCGGTCCACCAGGTCGCCTACGAAGACGGCTTTTCGTCCGGCAGGGTGCTTGAAACCGAATCGCCCCCACAGCGGATCTGCTTCGACGGCTGTTTCCTTGTATCCCAATTGGCTCAACAACTCTTCCAGCTCAGTACCGCATCCGTGCACATCACCGATGATGTCAAATGGCCCGTGTTCGTCCCGTTTGTCATTCCACAACGCCACCCGCTCAACCGTTGCAGCTTCGACCTCCTCGACGCTCTCCAACACAAAGACATGCCGAAAGCCCTCTCGCTTCAGCCGTCGCAAAGACCGGCGAAGTTGCGATCGCTGTTGACGCACGACGTGTGGACCAAACGACCGATCCGCTCGCCCTCGATTTCGCTCGTGACACACCTTCTCAGGAACGTTCAGCACGATCGCCACCGGCAGGCAGTGAAACTTGCGGGCCAACTGCACCCACGGCTGACGGGATTCCGGCTGCACATTCGTCGCATCCACAACCGTCAACCGCCCCAACGCCAACCGCTTGGCGGCAATGTACGTGAGCAACTCGAATGCATCCGGCGTAACGGTCTGGTCGTTTTCATCATCGCTAACCATCGCCCGACACGCATCGGACGAAATCACCTCGGTCGGCAGAAAGTGCTTGCGCGCAAACGTACTCTTGCCCGACCCACTGGGGCCAACGAGGACGACGAGGGAGAGTTTGGGGATGGTGATGTTCAAGCTGATGGTTTCTCCCAAATTTTCTGCCATTCCGGAAAAGCGGCGGCCCATGTTTCTGCTTGTTCCTTTGTTCGAATCCAGCAGCGTTCGTCTGCTTCGATCAATTCCAGCACTTTGGGGTGATAGACCAACTTCACACGAAAAGCCTCAACCCATTTGACATCAACAACACAGGTGATGAACCGCCGAGTTCTGCGGTGGAGACCGATACAAACAACGGCATCACACGAGCCTGGGAAGCACCCGGCGATGTGAACCTTCGAACCACCACGAAACTGGCGTGTTCCTATTTTGGTCTCTTCGCCACCAGGGCCGAACGGATGTTCTTTCTTGATATTAGCAACGATGCACCAGACGCCTTCCTGGTGGTTGTCGTCGGCAACTCCGTTCTTGGAGTGCCTCTGAAATCTCTCTAAAAGCCAGTTCCACATTTACTATTCCGTGCCATAGGAGTGAGCATTCCCATCCAGATCGACCCATTTACCATAGGTAACAGAGCAGGGGAAATATTCTGCTGGCTGGAATCTTGGCATTTGACTGAAATCCACGGATGCAAAATGCACATGGCTGCACACTTCTTGTGCTTTGCCAGCCAATTGATCGATGTGGACTGGGTTTTGAGGGAGTTTCCTTTGATCGTACGGGCCGCCGGCATAGTCATCGTTGGCATACGTATAGAAACCAAATCGGTGCGGGCTGGGGTAAAAATCTTCACGTAACAGCGAGAGCACTAGTCCTTCTTCGTATAATGCGCGCATTGATTCATGGGGTGTTTCATAGACCCACACAACCGTATACCCCTGTACTGGAAGCAGTATGGAATCGCTCGGGAGCCGCTCCATCACGGACTCGTCCTTGAGCCAGCAAATCGCATCTATGCGTGATTGGTGATATCCATAATTGCTGGAAGCCGAAGTGTTGTGAAAGTATTCTTCGTTCCAGTTAAAGAGGCCAGTGACCATTCTTCGCTTTCCATGCGGAAGTTCTTCATGCCCTTCTTTACTGAGAGATGATAAGGCAAATCCGCTCTCTTCAAGTGTCATATTAGGTGGATCATTGAACCTGTCGATACAGAAAAAATATCCCGGCCCCGCCTCGAAAAAGTCCACCAGATTAAACTGCACCTGATTACCCGCTGCCGGGTCCAACAAGTGCTCCTCGAAGTCATAGAACGAATACTGAGAGCGAAAGGTATCCAGAAAGGACTGGGGAACTGCTCCAGGTTCATTGGAATTCAGAAATGCGACATGGCCGTTCTTGTCCGTTGCAAACCACTCCGTGTCCATGCTGTGGGCGGCAGGGTAATCCACCGGCTTGGACAGAGATGCGTAAAACGTGAAGTGTGACGACGGTTCAATGTCTGGGCGGAATTCGTCGTCAAACGATAGCTCCACCAGGGACTTGTCACAGGGTTTCAAACCGATACCGTGCATTGCCTGACAAAGTCCGTCATACGTCAATTCATTTAAAGTGCTGCGGGATTCCGTGTAGGAACACCAAGCGACCGTTTTGTCCCAACGAACGGAACAAAATCGCTGGCTTGCGCCACATTCCGGCAAGCACGTCATTGATTGAAACTGCGGGCTTGCAGCAACGCTGGCTATCTCCTCCGGCGTCGGTGTGTCAAAACCTCGCATGGGAAGATACACAATTTCCTCGTCCGTCAGTCCGGCTGCTGTAAGCGATTCCGCTGCCCGCTTCGCAGCGTCGAGCTGGGATTTTGCAACCAGCAGATTGACCCCGGTTCTGATTCCATTTTCTTTCAACAGATGCACGTGCCGCACGACGCGTGCGACCTCTGTCCGATTTGGGGGGAAATGTAAGGAGACGTGTACCTTATCTGGGCTCGCGTTCACCAAGGGGCGTAACTGTCCCTGATCGAGAAGCAAGCCATTGGTCGTGATCGACCGAAAGAGAACGCCATCCAGTTGTTTTAGGATTTCAAACACACCATCGAATTCTAGTGGTTCACCGCCTCCAAATGACACCGCCTGCACGCCATGACCTGCGCAGTCATTGACAAAAGCGATGACCTCGTCCGATCGCCAGTGCGTAGCTCCTCTGGGTCCGCTCTCGTTGTAGCAGAACGAACACCCTTTGGAACATTTGTTGGTGAGTTCGATTGAAATCCGTTCGAACATATCTGTCACACCCTATTCTTGAACCGTACCCGCACCAGCAAATCATTCAACGCTGTACCCGCAGTCGGACGCTCCGGCAAGTGGCTCTCTTCATGCGCCGTTTCGAGTTCACCCAATAATCGGTCAAATTCCCGCTGATGAAACGCCAGATCCGCTTGGTCAAGCGTGCCTTTCTCCGTGCCGCTCACCTTGCGTTCAATCAACTCGGGGATGTACGGCAGCTTCGCCGTTTCATTCAAACGGACGAGATTGGCCTCCACCTCGCCGGTCCGCATCAGGTGAATGCCGGTCAGCAGGACTCGATACACGTACAGCAGCGGTTTGACCCGCGGCGGGTCTTCCTTCTGAAACAGCTTCCACTGCGTAGCTGCGAAGCCCAGATAATGGTGAGCGTGGTGTTTGGTGATACACTGAGGAGCAATGGCTTTCAGTTCTTCGTGCTCCGGCGTGGTGTGTACCACCAGCGGCGAGAGCAACTGCTCCAGCACGTAGCCGTTCTTCTTCAGCAGCAGCCCCATGAATTTCTTGATGTCGTGCGTGACGAGATCGATTTCCAAACCGTCGTGAATCCCGGACTTCTCGACCGTTTCCCTGCCGGGATTCAACCCGATCACGTCCTCCAGCGGCAAGAGATGCGCCCCTCGCAGGTCGAAATCTGAGTCGGGCGAAGGGAAGCCGTACAGGTGCGCTCCGCTGATCGTGGCGAACAGCAGCGGGAATGGGTGATCTGAAAGGCGGAAGGATGAAGGGGGAAGGATGAAATTAGACATTGCTACTTTGCTTTTTGCTTTGCATTTTTGGCGCATGTGACGAGGATTGCGGTGAGTTCGTTGATCTCTTTGCGGAGATCTGCCAGACGATTGGGATGAACAATTTCCGCTTCGACCAGTAATTCCACCCAATAGTCCGTTTCTTCCAACTCTTGTAAACCGCCTTCGATCTTACTGACGAACTCCGCCGTTGAGCGGGCTCGCATGCCCTCCCTGTAGTGTGCACCCACCGATGTCCCGGACCGCAACAACTGTTTGCCAATCACTTGTGCCGCCGTGGTCTTCGGCAATGCCCCGTACAATTTCACAATACGTACGGCAAACGCCATCGTCCGACGTTTCAAATCAACAACCCCCGAATCAGATTTCATCCTCCAGCCTTTCTCCTTCAACCTTCTAGCGCCGCTTCTCGCCGGACTTTGATGAGGTAGTCATTCGCCTTGCTGTAATCAGGCCGGTCCGGCAATTTTGTCTCAGCCAATGCCTTGTCAAATTCCGCATGCAAACTGAGCCGCCACTTTTCCGTTTCCTCCCAGGCCACCTCACCACGTTTGATCGACAGCAGTTCCTCCCGGTATTCCTCCACCTTGACCGGCACGAAGCCGTGCCGCAATACGCTGATGCCGGAGATCAGCAGCCGGATCAGGTGCATCACGTGCTTCCACTTCACCTTTCCGTGGTTGCGGATGTCGGCTTGCATCTTCTTGAACTGCGACATCACGTAGCCGTTGTAGGTCTGATACACCAGTCGGGAGAGGAAAATCGAACGCATTGCCAGCAATTCCTCCGCCAGCGGGGTCGCCTTCTCGACCAGGGGAGTGTAGAGGCATTCCAGGACGTTGGGGTTCGCTTTGAGGGCCAAGATCAAAAACTTCTGAATCTCCCAGTATGCCTCTTGTGTCTCCTCACATTCGAGTTGCTCCGGCACGCCGTACAGCGACCATTGGAGATTGGCGGGCGGCAGGTAAAACCCTCGGTAGTCGATGTCCGACTGTTCATCGTCCAAACCGTATGCACGGGAGCCGATTACGCAACGAAAAATCACCCGCTCAAACAGATCGCTCCGCTCGACGGTGACATTGCTATCGCCAATCTCTCCTTCCTTGAACTTTGCCAGCGGCGTCAATTCCCCCGGCTTGAGCGACTCCTCGACACCGTCCAGGAACTTCACCCGGTACGAATGCTCCAAATCCCGAGGCGCACGCACCACCACACCGACCGAGCCACGAGGATGTAGAATGCGACCGTTGGGTCCGATGAGATCCCACAGCGTCACGACCTGCGTGCCGACGGAGAAAATCAAGTTGGGGTGATGATGCACACGTTTACTCACGATTGAAAACTCCCATCTGCGTCGGCGGTCCGACCATATCATCTTCCAGCCCCACCGGCAAAAATCGCACAGTGTAGCCGTATCGCTCAGCTACTGTGTTCGCCCAGTCCTGAAACTCCTGCCGGGTCCACTCAAAGCGGTGATCGGCATGCCGAAATTGCCCCGCAGGGAGCGATTCCCACATCACGTTGTATTCCCGATTCGGCGTGGTCAGCACGATGGTGCCAGGGCGTGCAAACTCAAAGAGTGTCCGCTCCAGCGCCGCCAATCTCGGCGGATCAAGGTGTTCGATCACCTCCACCAACGCCGCAGCGTCGAAGTCGTGCAATCGCTTGTCTCGATAGATGAGCGATCCATGCATCAACGTCAACCGGTCCGCCTGCCGCTGAGGGAGTTGATCCAATCTGAGACGCTGCTTTGCCTTTTCCAGCGAACGCATCGACACGTCCAAACCTACGATCTGGTCAAACTGAATATCTTTGAGCAATTCCCGCAGCAACTTCCCTTCGCCGCACCCCAGGTCAAGTACGGTCCTGGCACCGCTGCTTCGCAATACAGACAAGACCGCTCCAAGTCGTTGCTCATTGAGACTGAGTGGCCTTTCCAAGATTTCTTCGTCACCACCGTTAGGGCCATCGATATCGACTGCCTCGCTATCCTCCTCTTCGATGAGACGAGACAGGGCTTCCTGAAATAAGCCGGACTGATGCTTCAAATAGCGGCGGGTGATCTCTTCTTTCTCAGGATGTCCTGCCAGCCAGCCCGTTCCTTTGGCGAGCAATTTCTCCAATTCCTCGTCGCCGACATAGTAGTGTTTGTTATTGTCGAAGACCGGAATGAGCACGTACAGGTGCGATAACAGTTCCGCCAACGTTTTTTCGCCAGTGATCGTCACCGAGAAGTATGGGCTTTCACCCCACTGAGGAAACTGCTCATCCAAAGGATGCCGTGTTGCTTCGACTGCATACCCCAATGGCTCGAACATCCGCTGCACGAAATCTTCACCACCTCGCACGGGAAGCACATCGATCCGAGCGGTTAAAGAAATCGGCGTCGTGACCAACTCAGGCCGATCCTTGCAGCGCCCTGACAGCGCCGAGCCAAACACCTGCGAGATTGCCACGCTCATGAACGACGAGGCGACATAGGGCCGGTCGTTGACATAATGCCCCAGCACGAAATTCTGGTTCCGATTTTTGCCACGCACCATCCCCACGGGATCAACATCAAGCAATAGGCAGGCCGTACAACGATCCTCCGACACTTCGGGATAGAACACATGCGCCGTTCCGAAGCTGAGATCGAAGCTCTGTAACCGATCTGGGTGCTTATGCAGCAAATACCCCAGATCGGTCGCAGGATGTTGAGTTGTGGTGATTGTTAGGAGCAAGTTGTCACGTCATCCATGTTGCAGATACATGATCTGTTGTCGGCAAAGCCAAGCGGCACAACTATTGCCGAGTCAACAGATTACCATGCACCTGACACCAAATCTGCCCCAACGGTTCGTTTTGCGATTTGCTCCACACTTAGCGACGATGCGAACTATAATTGCTGGCGGGGTGTCAATTGGGGCATTCCCCAAACGACAAAGGAGGTGCGCCATGCGACGGGTACACTATGAACAATTTGACGAGCAGCCATTTTTTTCGAGACGATGAGCAAACGCCGCCGAGGTTACCCATCTGAAACGCACGTGAAGCAAGGGGTGCGGGTAGTCCATGGCGAGAAACTGTTTGAGGAAAAGTTGGGGCGGAATGATCTCTGCCCCTGCGGGTCCAGTAAACGCTTCAAGAGATGCTGTCTCAAAAAAGATTGCTTTTGACGGCGTAAACCGGCACCACTACTTTTAGGGACTGATTTTCGAAGCCCGCACGGTGCAGATCAACCGTGCGGGCTTTTTGTATTGGGACAGTCGGTCGGAGAGTGAAATGGAGGCAGTGGTATTTGTGGGGCTGCAAGCGTCTGGAAAGTCGTCCTTCTACAAGGAACGATTCTTCTCGACGCACGTTCGGATCAGCCTCGATTTGCTTAAAACTCGCAACCGGGAACGACAGTTCATGACTGCTTGTCTGGAAACGCAACAACGGTTCGTCATCGACAACACTAATCCGAGCCGTGAGCAGCGAGTGAAGTACATTGCTGCGGCGAAGGAGGCCAAGTATTCCGTCGCCGGTTACTACTTTCGCTCGAAGGTCGATGAATGCCTTGGTCGAAATCAGATCAGAGTGGAGAGCATTCCCGAAGTGGGAATCCTGTCCACCGCCAAAAAGCTCGAAGTGCCGAGGATTGATGAAGGATTCGACAAGCTGTACTACGTCCGACTGACAGAATCCGGGTTTATTGTCGAGGAGTGGAACGATGAAATTTGACGATCTCGACAAGAAGATGCGGGTTTTTGAGACCAGCGCCGATTTTTGTGTGCTACCGAGCATGTTCATGGTCGCACGCCTAGACGGTCGCAGCTTCACTCGGCTGACTAAAGAAGTCTGCCAGTTTGAGGTACCGTTTGACGTGCGCTTCCGTGATCTGATGGTACAGACCACCGAGTCACTGATGACGTGCGGATTTCGGGTGCTGTACGCCTACACGGAGAGCGACGAGATTTCCCTGTTGTTCGATTCGTCCGAACAACTCTTTGGTCGAAAACTCCGCAAGTACAACTCGACACTGGCTGGCGAAGCCAGCCGCTCCGAGGCCGCTTTTGCCCTGCCACTCCTTGGTCGGCACCAGCGGGCAATGCGGCGACGTCATCGCCAGGTACATGAAGAACGGCTTTTGATCCTTCCCTCGCGCACTAATATAATTAGCCGCCTTGCCCGCCATTTTCGGCACCAGATCCACCACGTCAAAATCCGACGCGGTCGGGCCAACCTGGGTGCCGCGGGGCACGGGAATCGGTCCGTAAACAAACGTGTTGAACTTCTTCGTCTCACTGGGAATTTTCGTGAAATGATCGTTCTCGATGTAGACAAAAGGCTGCATGTTGGTCGAACCAGCGATGCCGAAGAAATAATCGAAGCCGTGCTGCGGCGGGCCATCGGTGATCGCTTTGGCGAAGTCCGCGTTGTCGTATTGCAATCCCAGATGCCATTTGCCGATGGCGGCGGTTGCGTAGCCGTGCTGCTTGAACAGTTCGCCCACGGTGAAACGTCCGGGCGCGATCAGCGGCTCACCTTCGCCGCCCAAAACGCCTCTTTGCAAGCTCGTGCGCCAAGCGTATCGCCCGGTGAGTATGCTGTAGCGCGACGGCGTGCAGACCGAGGAACTGGAATGGCAGTCGGTGAAGGCCATGCCTCCCGCGCGCAAGCGATCCATGTGGGGCGTCGCGATCTTGCTCCGCTCCGGATTCAAGGCATGGACGTCGCCGTAGCCCAGATCGTCGCAAAGGATATAAACGATGTTGGGCTTGTCGGTGGTTGGCGTCGGCGCATCGGCCGCGCGGAGCGTGCCCGATAAGGCCAAAGGTAGAGCGACGATAAGTGCAACGGTGGTTTTCATAGCCATTTTGGGGTTCGTTACTGTTTCTAATCCGCGATGTCCCGGCCGGTCTTCGCGTGCCTGAAATCCACCGGCACGTCATTCTTCTGCGGAGCGCCCGGAGTGCTGCGGCCATTGGTGATGTATTGCTCCAGCAGCTTGGTCAGACGCGCGACGACTTCGAGGTTCTGCTCCTGGCTGTTAACCTTTTCGCTGAGGTCGTCGCGCAGATTATAGAGCTGGATCTCCGGCAGCCCTTGCTCCAACGCGTCTTTATCCCTGGGATACGCCCAGCCGCCGGAGCCGGGACAGAATTCCAGCTTCCAGTTGCCCTGGCGGATGGCAAAGCGGCCGCCAATGGAATGGTTCACAATCGCCTCGCGCAGCGGAGCCTTGTCGGTGCCCAGCAGCGCCGGCAAAATGCTGACGGAATCCTCGCCCGCGTTGTCCGGTAGCTTAACGCCGAGCAGGTCGGCGCAGGTGGCGAGCAAATCGGACTGGCAGATGATTTGCGCGCTGTGACTGTCGGCCTTGATTTTCCCCGGCCAGCTGACCAGGAAGGGAATGCGATGGCCGCCTTCCCAAACGTCCGCCTTGTAGCCGCGTAAATCGGCGCTGGGATAATGGCCGAGCGCTTCCAATCCCTCGACATTGACGTAGGGCGCGCAGCCGTTGTCGCTGGTGAAGACAACCAGCGTGTTGTCGCGCAACCCGGCCGCGTCAATCGCCTTGAGCACCTCGCCCAAAGCCCAGTCCGTTTCCATCACAAAATCGCCATAGGGCCCGAGCGCGCTTTTCCCCTGCCACTCCTTGTTCGGCACCACCGGGGTGTGCGGCGATGTCAGGGCCAGATAGAGAAAGAACGGCTTTTTGTCGGCGCCGCGCTCCGCGATGTAGGACATCGCCTTATCCTTGAGAATGGGCAGCACATCCTCCGCCGCGAAATCCGGGGTCGCGAGTCCGGGGCGGCCGTCTCCGCCACCGCTTTTCCCGTTGATGGTCCCATAAACAAACGACGGGAATTTATTGGTGATGCTCGGGATGTCGGTGAAGCGGTCGTTTTCAATGTAGACGTACGGCGCCATATCGAGCGAGGCGAGGATGCCGTAAAAGTAGTCGAAGCCATGTTGCGCGGGACCATCGGCGATGGGTTTCGTGAAATCCGTTTTGTCGAACTGCATTCCCAAATGCCATTTGCCGATGCCGGCGGTCGTGTAGCCTTGTTCCTTCAGGAACGAGCCGACGGTCATGCGGCCGGGTTCGATCAGCGGCGGGCTTTCACCGCCGAGAACTCCGTGCTGCAATCGCGAGCGCCAGTTATAGCGGCCGGTTAGAATGCCATAACGCGAGGGGGTGCAGACTGCCGAGGTGGAATGACAGTCGGTGAAGGCCATCCCATCCGCCCGCAAGCGATCCATGTTGGGGGTCGGAATCAAGCCCCGCTCCGGATTCAGGCAATGCACATCGCCGTAGCCTAGATCGTCGCAGAGAATGTAAACGATATTGGGCTTGGCCGATGAAGCGTTTTCGGTGGCGGACGCGCGACTGGCAACAGCGAGGAACACTGGCAACAGGAGGGTGAGCTTAAACAGATGGCTTGGTTTCATAGTGGTGTTTTAGTTTTCAGTATTCGTTTTCGCATGGAACAGTGACGCGGGTTGAAATGTTTACCTATTGCCCCGCGATGATGGATTCCAACTCGGCCCCCTTTTCATTGATCAAGCGGAAGGTGACCTGGCGATGCCCGCCAACTGTTTCGAAGGTAAATTCCCCGAAGGCCCAGGTGGTTGTACCCAGATAGCCAAACAGTTGATCCGTTCGGTCGGGCCCATAGGCCTCGGGTCCCGGGACCCCGCCCAGCGTTCCCGCCTCAAACTCGTAGATCTTCCGGTTGCCTGGCCGGGGGATGACAAAGCCACGTGCGCCGTGGCGGTCGCCGGAAAGCAAAATGATTTCCGTATCTTTCTTTTGATCAATCACCTGAAATATTTCTTCCCGACCGTGGGTATCCCAGGTCCCCCAACTGTCTTTCCCGTCGGTGATATGATCCTCCCACATCGTGCCGCTGCTGATCAAAATGTACGGCGAGGTGGATTCCCTGATCTGCTGCTTCAGCCAAGACATTTGGGCTGCGCCCAGAAAAGAATTCAGTTTCCCGCGCTGATCGTTCACGCGGCAGGAACGGGTATCGAGGGCGATGTAGTGAACCGGCCCGATGCGAGTTTGAAAATAGATGCCCGCCCGCTCTGCGGTCCGCTCCGGGTTGTTCCACTGCGTTTTCCATTTTTGGCGCAATCCGCTTACCTCTATCTTCAGTTTGCCATTCGACTCTGTCCCCGAGGTATCGTTGCCCCAATAGTCATGATCATCCCACAACGCGTAGATCGGAACCTGCGCCGCCAGCTCCTGCCAGGGAGGGGAAAGGTCACGCAGCAGATAATCCGCGTTGATTAATCCGAAGTCATTCTTCCGGCCATCCACCACCAAATCACCGATCAGCAGCATCGCGCGGCTCCCCCGCTCCCGAATCAGCTTCATCAATTCGGGTCGATGCAGGCCGATCTTGTGAATGTCGCTTCCAAAGGCGATGCGGAAGGACGTTTGGGATGTTTCCGTCGGTGCGGTGACAAATCGTCCACTCCCCAGAAACTCGCCGGAACCATCATGAACCACTTTATACAAATAAGCGGTATCCGGAGTGAGACCATCGCACCGAATAAAGAGGGTCGTGCCGGTGGCGCCGAATCTCACGGGTTTGCTATCCGTCGCCGCTGCGGGAAGCAACGAGACATGAACGCCCGCCGGTTCCGGCAGGTGCATCCAGACGGTTACTCCGTTCCCTGAGATTTCGCCGAGCATCGGCCCGCCGAGTTTGCTGCGTTGAAATTTCCGGCAGACCGCCGCCAACGCTTCATCTGGATTGCTTCCACCCAACGCTTCCCGACAGGCGGTATAGAAATCGATTGTTCCCTGCGGCTGCGGAACAAATTGATTCAGCATCCTCAAATCAATATCCAGCGTCCCTTTGTGCGCGTCGCCCAACGAAACCGCTGCCGAATTCGTGGCGTCCTTCGTTTGCGGAGTGTCAGCGGCCGCCGCGAACGAAGCGATTGATGTGACTCCGAGCAAAATCCATTTCAATTGTGGTTTCACAATCCGATCCTTGTTTGATGAATTTTCACTAAAGTGGAGCGCTGGAAACAAATCCGAACGCTGGGCCGTTCTCGTAGGGAGGATATGTTTTACGATTTCCAATCTATTCGCGCCGTTTTGGCTTCGAGATCCACCAAGACCGAGGCGTGGGCAAAGTCACGTGTATAGACCCAGCCCTGGCGAACGGCCTCGCCCTTCGGGGCTCCCAGCGGCTTGTCAAACTCCGGATACCAGTCGAACGTGCCGTAGTCACCACGCCACCCCCACGTGTAGCAGAAATAGCAATTGCGCTCGGCTGCGACCAGGAAACACGCCAGTGGGAAAGTGATTCGCCCGGCGGCCAGACGCTGCACAACGTCATGTGGTTTTTTCATCAGTTCCGGGTCGCTCCACCAGGTGAACCCCGGCCACCCCTTGAAAATGACGACCTTGCCTCCCTTCGCAGCCCGGTTCATTTCCTCAAGCTCGGCGGCCAGGTATTCCTTGCTCGGCTGTTTCACTTCCGGCGACCGATCAAAGTCATCCATCATCGCGCCATCAGCGAACGGCAATATTTTATCACCATACGACTTAGTATTCCCATCATCACCATGAAGGGCATTAAAGATGATGAGTTTGTCAGGGCCCATTTTTTTGCGGGCTTCCTGCAACATTGCGGTCAAACCTTTTTCCAGCTCGGCCACTTTCGCTTGGTCCACCAGCCGACCCCATTTGATGGGCATGGTACCGACCCCGTCCACAAACAGACCATCGCAGGAATATTCCTGCACGGCCTTGCCTGCAACATCTGACCACCAATCGCGTAAGTCTGGACGAGTATCATCAAAAAGCCTGGCTTTGGTGGAATCCTCTCCCTTGGGTGAGGACAGAAACCCATCCACCGGGAAAGTGGCATTGGAGAGCTTATACCCCCCCTTCAGCATGTCGCAGGACCAGTAGAATAATATT
>CALOFE010000077.1:0-55955 GCA_942492455.1 uncultured Planctomycetaceae bacterium
GCCGCCGACGGATCGGATCGATACGTTCAGTACGTAAATGAATCGCGGTAGTCCCGTTCATCGCTCCCCCCCCGACAGGGCGGCGAGCGGTGAGCGTTGTGCGTTGATAAACCGCGTCACAAACGGATCGGCTGGTTGACCTACGAGTTCGTCCAACGTACCGGATTGGATGATGTTTCCCTCGCGCATCAAGATAATGCGGTCCCCGAAGAAGCCCGCCTCTCCGATGTCGTGCGTGACCAGCACCACGGTTTTTTTTAAGGCGGCAAAGATCTCCCGCAGTTCGACTTGCAGGTCGGTGCGGATCAGCGGGTCGAGTGCACCCAACGGTTCGTCTAAGAGCAACAAATCGGGGTCGAGCATCAAAGCTCGCATCAAACTGACGCGCTGTCGCTGTCCGCCGGAGAGTTGAACGGGATAGCGATCCAATCCCTCGATGGGAAAGTGAGTCAATTCCGCCAATTCCGTCATCCGTGCGCGAACGGCCTCTTCTTTCCAGTCCAGGTGCCGGGCTAAGAGCCCCACGTTTTGCTCGGCGGTCAAGTGCGGAAACAGGCCGCCGTCTTGAATCACGTAACCCATTTTGTGTCGTAGTGACTCAATATCGGCTTGGCTTAGATCGATGCCCTCGAATTCAATCCGTCCCGCATCGGGCGGGATCAAACCGATCATCAATCGTAGCAGCGTCGATTTGCCGCAACCGCTCGGCCCGATCAACACGGTGATCTTGCCCGATTCGACGTGCAGGTCCGTCGGCGCCAGCACCTGTTTTTTGCCGTACGATTTAGAAACGCCGCTGAGATTGAGCATGCTGAGGAGACGGTCGTCGGTGAGGAAGCGTGTCGCGGATGGAACCGTTGATCGTAGAGCACGCAGCGGCAATAGTCCACCGCCGAGCCATGATTAACCGCCCGAAAGCGTCTTCGCTTGGCAACCCGTCACTCGCTCAAATCTGATCATGCAACCGACTGAAAATGCACCAGTTGAACTGGGGGCTCCGTTCCCCCCCCAGCCAACCACTCATTACACTTTCAGAATTTGACAGGTATTTCTAATCCCTGATGGACACTACGCAGAGAGGGCCTGCATTTGTGTCTCCAGGCGTTTGTGGCAAACCTCAACAACGAGTGAGGCGGCGGTTTCTAGATCGACGAATTCGCGATTGATCACCAGGTCATAAAGCTGCGCATCGGAGACGTCGTGGTGGAAATAGCGTTCCACAAATGCGTGCCGCTCGGCATCGTTCTTCTCCACGTACGCCGTTGCCGCTTTGCGGTCCATGCCGTGGACTTCGCAAACGCGATCGACGCGTTGCTTCAACGGAGCGACAAGGCGAATGGCCACACCCTGTTCGCGCGGAAGCAAAAACCGCGCGCCGCGACCAACGATCACTGTCGAATTGTGGTGCGTCGCCGTCAATAACGTTTGGCCGAGCCGCGTCACGTATTCCGTTTGTGTGACGGCACGGTTGTATAACCATTTGCCAAAGATTTCATAAACCCAACTGCTGGAATGCTCGTCGACAAACTCCAACATCGACTCCGGCAGATGGTACGTCTCGGCAATGTGATGCAATAACTCGTGATCGAGCAATTGCCAGTCAAGCCGTTCAGCAATTTGGCGACCGAGCAGACTTCCCCCTGCGCCGGTCTGTCGGGAGATCGTCACAAAAGGGTGGACCAAATCATTGATATGCTGTTGGGATCGTTCTTGATCCACACGTTGACGAACATTCATTCCGATGGCCCAGGCGCGCATCTGTCGCTCTGCGGAATGGGCAAACGCTCGATTGCCTGCATGATCAAAACTCGTCATGACTGAACCTTTCTCTGTTGCTGGGTGCCTCAGCAGGCCGAGTTGTCGGGGCGATACAACGGCGCCGCGCTGGTGAGCGTGCGCGTCGGAGATGCCTCAACCGGCCATCTCAGCTTGGTGGGTGGACAAACAAAAGCGACAACGTCATCGACAGACTCATGCCGGAGCACGAGCCTTTGATGCGTCGCCGCGATCAAGTCCTGAAAAGCAATTGGTGTTCCACAACGCAAATTATCCCATGGTTCGTCATCACCATCGTGGCGGCGGCCGCCTGTTACGATTGGACGCGACCCGCAAACTCATATTCGTTTTGCCCCCTACGCCGTATTATATCCGTGGCTGTGAACACGGATGTCTAAGATTTTCACGAGCCCTGTACACCTGAAAAAAGTCGAGTTTGCCACAGCTATTGAAGGGCAGCGCATGAAAAAAACCTCGGCACAACTGAACAGGTCAGTCGAGCCGAGGGGAGTGGACACTTTGGATTTTAATAGTGACTACAGGGGCCGATAACTGGAGACTATGGTCTCAATGACCTTCCGTAGTCGAACTGCAAGAACGTTCGCACTTCTGCAAGATCATTCAGATCACTCGAGCCGAAAGCGCGGTGCGACGGTATCTTCCGTTCCGTGTTGGTGCAGGGGGTGCTTTTTCGCGTTCTTCGGCTGCCTTTTCCGGATCGAATGGTTTACGAGGTTCGAAGGCATCGAAATTCGGCACCGTATACGGCTCAAGCAGTCCGTTGATGCGGATCTCAATATTCGTCAGTTGTTCCCCTTCTTCGGGGGTGACGAATGTAAACCCGCGGCCGAGTTCGCCGTTCATCCGTCCCGTCCGGCCGATGCGATGCACGTAGTCATCGCAAAATTCCGGGATGTCGTAGTTGATGATGTGTGAGACGCCGCTGACGTCGATACCACGTCCCATGACGTCGGTGGCGATCAACAACCGAATGTTGCCTTCGCGGAATCCATTCAGCACGCGGTCCCGCTGTCGCTGTTGCAAGTCGCCATGAATCACCGCGATCTGCTTGGTCAGTTTTCGCGACAACCGTTTTAATAGCGCATCCGCGCCGCGCTTGGTCCGCGTAAACACGATTGCTTGTCGCGGTTTTTCTTGAAACAAAACGCGCGTCAGCAGTTCATATTTGCGATTGCGATCGACCGTCACGCAGAATTGCTCAACGGTGGTTGCGGCGATTCCTTTCGTCGACAGATCGACCCGTTCCGGTTCGTTCATGAACCGTCGCGCCAATCGTTCAACCGGCGGCGGCATCGTGGCGGAGAGCAATAACGTTTGCCGTTTCTCAGGACAGCTGCGGAGGATCTTTTCGATGTCGGGACGAAATCCGATGTCGAGCATCCGGTCCGCTTCGTCGAGGATCACGACTTTAAGTGTTGAGAGATCCAATACTCCGCGGGAAATTAAATCCAAAACCCGTCCGGGGGTTCCGACCGCGATTTGTGCTCCGCGTTTGAGGTCAGAAATTTGCTTGCGGATATCCTTGCCTCCCACACAACTGGTGGTGCGGCATTTGGTGCCGTGGCAAAGCCGCTGGGCTTCCGCATTGACTTGATCGCTCAATTCGCGTGTCGGCGTGAGCACCAGCACTTGCGTAGCGGGAATGCGATCGTCGATGGCTTGTAGCGACGGCAATACAAAAGAGGCCGTCTTGCCTGTGCCCGTTTGGGCTTGTCCCATGCAGTCCTTGCCGGTCACGGCAATGGGTATGAACGCTGCTTGAATGGGACTGGGGGTTTCGTAATTGACCTTCTTTAGAGCTTTGAGGGTCGTCTCGCTAAGACCGAAGTCTGCGAAGCCTTTGGTCGGCTTCTCCGTTTCGTTGGACAATGAATTCTCCTGGTTGTGGCTTCGCGATCCGTCGGCGCGCAATATCTCCCCGAAAATATCGAAGGATGCAAGATCTGCCTGCGGGGCTGGAAGCTCATTTTGAATTTTTGCCGGCCATCAATTTCCGGCTTCGCGTCAGTTCGCTGACAATATTAAACTTTTCGAATCCATTCCTTCGTAGGGCATCGGATCGCAGGATTTCCCCGCATCCGCCACCATGACCGTCATTCGCCGGTTTAGCAACGAACAAGATTCGGTCCGCCCTCGTACGAAACGCCGCGTTCAAAGCCGCAGGTGACACGAAAGCACGTCGACGTAGTTCCGAAAAGACAAAACACGTAAGGGTATGGCAGGTAAGAGCTTCGGCGAATAAAACTCGCCGCATGGTGCCATGTTCAGAAGAACACAGCCGCTGATTCTAGAGAAAGCATCTAGGGCTGCCCCGCCCACCCGAGAATCAAGCAATCTCTGCCATACATCAATCGGTGCTGATACTATAGCCCGAATTGGAAGATGAGTCAATCCTGGGTGGTTTTTCAGGGGATTTGTGCAACGTGACCGCCAATCTGAAGAGGAGTGAAATTCGCCTCTAGGTCAACGGTTTTTTGGATCGACGGGTGATTGCTCGTTGTGCATTAACCCGAAAAACGCGTCACATGCACCGGGGGAAGATGCTCCGACACCGTTTGCCACGACTCTCCCGCATCGCTCGACACCCATAGCGAACCGGTGGTGGAGCCCATCACCAGATTGCGGCCGGTGGCGTCGATGTCCAGGGCGTGCCGGTAGACCAGGTCGTAGGCATCGGTCGCCGGGAGACCGTCGCTCATGATGATGAAGGATTGTCCGCCGTCATCGGTCCGCGTCACGACCATTTTACCGGCCACCGGAATGCGGCATTCGTCTTTCACGGCGGGAGCGAACCAAGCGGTGTCGGGATTCTGTGGATGCACCGCGACGGCAAATCCGAAACCGGACGGCTGCACGCGATCCAGTTCTTGCCAAGACTGACAGTCGTCGGTGGTGCGAAAGATTCCGTTGTGGTGTTGCACCCAAAACGTATCCGGATCTGCGGGGCAATTGACCAACCGGTGCGGATCCTGAACGTTGCCCGCGCCGGCCAGTTCAGGAGGCATGTATTCGGCCCGCATGCCGTCGGCGCAAAGGTCCCACGTTTCGCCACCATCACGCGTGGCCCACACGCCGCCGCAGGAGACACCCACGGTGACATGCGCGGAATCGCGCGGGTCGACACAGACCGAGTGGATGCCCGGATCGTCGTACCCGCCGCCAAACCACTGCAGCCGTTCCGGACGGTCCCACAACGAGCGCAGCAGTTGCCACGACTCACCCCGATCGGGGGAGCGAAACAATCCGCCGGGGATCGTTCCCGCCCACAGTACACCAGGTTGATCCGCGCCGCCCGACTCGAGCGCCCAAATTTGCGCCAGACTCCACGAGTTGGGACGTCCTTCTTTCTCTTCCTCTTGCTGTTTTTCCGCAGGCGTCTGCTCAGGAAATTGCGGAGCTGCGATTTCGGTCCACGTCTCTGCACCCTGGTCCTGGCGATGCAATTTCACACCGAAGTGCCCGAGATTCAATGAGCAGTACAAACTCCCATCGCGGGCATCATGAAACAGCATCGAAACCGGCTCGCCAAGAAAATCGCGGCGGACGATCGTCCAGTCGTCCGCTGCGCTATTCCGACGGAGTGTGAATAACCCTTTCTTCGTTCCCACGTGCAGGCAATCACTCATGGTCTATTTGTATCTTTTTAAAGGGATTAAAGTTCATGTTTTTACGAAGCTGTTCCAGTGTTAATTTGCAATTGGGCATGTGTGTCGTTTTGCCCGCCTCGACAGATACATTCACAAATTTCTCGACGTAGTTGATCGTTTCGTGCCAGACCCTCAAACGATGTTTGCCGACCGGCAAGTCGGGAATCGTAAAGGTGCCATCCTGAGCCGTGACAGCTGCGTAGGGGTGATCCAAGACCAATATCCAGCATGTCGCCATCTCCTCGATGTCGCTTTGGAGGCGGATCGGAGACCTTTCTGCGCGGCGCGGCGTCCATTTTGATCGCTGCAATGGCATGAGCCACTGGTTGAAGCCCGGATCGCCTGTCGGAACAATGTGGAAGTTCGCCTGATAGTTTGGCGATAAGTTTCTGAATTGTATGGTTTGCCCGGAATGTACAACACGGCTACGGGGGACAAATCGCGTGAGGCGGGAGACGATGTTGACGTCTTCCAACTCCTTCTCAGAATGGCGAGGATGAATCGCGTCCGGAGCTTTGCGGAGATAAACAAACGCGTTTTTAATTCCGCGTGTTGATTTGTCGATCATCAACGTGCGGTTGATCTCGACGCCGATTTGTCGTGCATTGTCGGGATTAACTCTTACGTTACGCTCGACTGCCAGCAACGACCGGGGCCTGCATAGACCGGAATCTCCCCGCGAAAACGATCCAACAGTGGATCGCTGATGTCGCCCTCAAACACCACGCGGCCGGTCACCGAACCCCATGCAGCTTTGTCGGCAGACGCAGGTTGTGTTTCGTCAGCAGCTAACAAGGCGGGGAGTCCGCAAAGGATGATGGCTGCGGTGAAGCTGGCCAGGGAATCGAATCGCCGATTCGACATTGCGGGGTCTGTTTTGAGCAAAACGTTCATCGGTCACCTTGCCTTTGTTACAACCGTTGCGCTAGCCGCCCGACAAGGCCTGCATGACGAATCTTCGTTCCCACTTGCAGGCAATCACTCATGATCTATTCTCGTCAGAGATTAAGTGGCGATTCAAGGTTGATGTTTTTTACGAAGCTTTTCCAGCGTCAATTTGCAATTGGGCATGTTTGTCGTTTTGCCCGCCTCAACGGTTACATTCACAAATTTCTCCACGTATCCCATCGTTTCGTGCCAGACTGTCAAACGATGTTCACCGACCTGTATGTCCGGGATCGTAAAGGTCCCATCCGCCGCCGTAACAGCCGCGTAGGGGTGATCCAAAATCAGTAGCCAGGTTTTGCTTATCGGCTGAAGATCATTTTGGATGCGGATCGGAAACCTTTCCGCGCGTCGCGGGGTCCACTCCGACTGCTGCAACGGCTTGATCAAATAATTGACGGCCACATTACGAACCGAACTGATGTTGAAATTCGCTGGATGATTCGGCGATAAGTTTTTGAGTTGCACCGTTTGCCCAAGTCGCACGACAGAGGCACGAGGAATAAACCGCGTGTGGCGGGAGACGATTGATGCATCCTCCAACTCTTTCTCGGTGTACCGTGGATGAATCGCGTCCGGAGCTTTGTAAAGATAAACAAACGCGTTTTTAATTCCTTGTGTCGATTCGTCGATCATCAACGTACGGTTGATCTCCACGCCGACTTGCCGCACAGCGTTGCGGATTATCTGGCTCCAATCCCGCTGCCGCCCGTTGCGTCCGCCTCCCTGCATAGACCGGAAGCTCCCCGCGAAAACGATCCAACAGTGGATCGCTGAGGTCGCCCTCAAACACCACGCGGCCGGTCACCGAACCCCATGCGGCTTTGTCGGCAGACGCTGGTTGTGTTTCGTCAGCAGCCAACAATGCGGGGAGTCCGCAAAGGATGATGGCTGCGGCAAGTCCAACGAGCGAATCGAGTCGCCGATTCGACATCGCGGGGTCTGTTTTGAGCAAAACGTTCATCGGTCACCTTGCCTTTGCTACAACCGTTGCGTTAGCCGCCCGACAAGGCCTGCATGACGAACACTTCGCTGGCCGGTTCGAGCGAATCGCTCAGATCATTGTGATCGCAAATCGGCCGGCTGTCCACAAAAATCGTAATGTGCTGCCGCACACGATTTTGGTCGTCCAACACATAACCCCGCAACCGCGGATTGTCGCGAAACACCGCCTCAAGCGCCTGCCCGAGCGTCACCGCTTCGACATCAACAACCGGACAGTCAACATGCCGATTGAGGTTGGCAGTGAAATTCACGCGGGGCATTTGAGTGTGACCTTTAGCGGAGCGACTTGGTGGATCCTGGTTTGAGATTCACCGCGTACTATACCCCCCGGCGCGTACGGCGTCACGGTCTTCTTGGGGGATTTTGCAGGGGACGTCGCTGGGCCGCTTGAGCAGAGCCTTTTTTCAATGTGCGGAGCTACGGCAGTCCGGTCATCCCCTGATGCGGCCGACGTTGAGATTGACGCTCACGCGGACCGGGGGTACTTTCAATACGGACTGTTTAAAGAAACACCTATTCTACGGCATAAGCGTTCGGACCACGTATGCGGACGATTCTTCAATTTACTTACGACGTCATCGCAGGCACTGCTGCCCACCTCATCCTGATGCTGGCTGGCGTTATCGTGGCGATGATCTGTTTTCGCAAACCGAATGAAGGAGTGCTGCTTCTCATTATGTTTGTGATTGTCCCGTTCACGTGTGCCGGCATGTTCATTGCCCATCGCGGCGTGCACTTTCCTCGGACCGTCTCACTAGTCTCCGGTGCAGTTGCCCTTCTCGTGCCACCGATCGTCATTGCGGCGTCTTGGGATTGGGAATGGTCTCACTCTGGACCAGAATACATTTTTACCATCGTAGGGTTACCGTTCTCTGTCGCTGGTGCACATTACATCAAACAAACAGCAGTCGCGGATGCTCACCAACCAGATAAGTAATCCGCCAGGGTGCCACTCGGCTGCAACCCTTTGCGGGGGGGGGATTGGAATATGGTTCGACACGCAACCCATGAGCACTGGCAAAGCCACTGGCACCCGCACGGAGGCCGAAATGCAATCCAACTTTGCGTTAATCGACTTGGTCTCACAACGACATGCGGTTCGCAAATACCTGCGTGATTATGATACCGCTGCCAAGTTGGAATGGATCGCAGCGCACGGCACGATTCGCACCGTTAATTCAGGCTTTCGAGAAACCTATGCATTCGAGTCCCGACTCGGCTTGACCGCTGGCTTTTTCTTCGACGATTCGGGCGACTTTGTATTCTTAGGCGATCACTACACGTTCCAATGACTTTCGGGGCGACCAGCACTGGGAGTTTCAATATGGACTGTCTAAAGAAAACGGGTTGCGCCAATCACCCATGAGCGATGCCTACCAACGGCAACTACGCGAAAGGCTGGAGCGACTTCCATACTCCGACGCACCCGCTCCGTGGCGTCTTGCAGGGGGCTCATCGATTGGTGGGCTCACTGAGGTGGGGTATGCGGATGGCACTGACGATCTTCTAGTCGTTTCCTCGCAAGGCCGAGGCGTTTTTGATTGCCTCACTGGTACACGGATTGCGCGAGATGTTGAGGGAATGTTTCACAATCCGGATGCTTCCCGCTTGACGGCTCCCGGAATTGGAAAACACGAGTCGACGATTTTCAGATGGCAGGTTTGTCGGGCGGCGGCCTTGCGGCATCTACCAATGACGGTTGGGTACTCCATGTCCTCCAATTGCCATGGCCAATTCACGTTGTGTTTCTGACATCCGGATATCAACATGTTGCTGAGGATGTCGCAAACGTCACAAAACTATGCAATGATGAACCGTGCGAATTTCGAGCTGCTGGGTTCTCACCCACGGGACGCTCATTCGTGGTCGCAACGTCCGGAGAAGTGATTTTTTACCAGCGAGAATTGGCATGACAAACTCATGCCCTCGGATTGGCGTTCGGCCCGGGCTTAAATGGAAATTCGCAGGTGATGTTTGTCGTATTTCTTCCAAACACAGGTCTACATTGTTCAACACCCTACGCAATTACGCGATGATTCTACTGGCCCACTGGCCGGCTGCTCCGAATCGCCACCGTCAATGCTAGGACTGTTCAACGCGGCATCACAGCCAACGACAGATGTTGCGGTGATTCGACCATCAATCTTTCCTTGTAAATCTGGCGATCACGGATTAGATGCCATGCGTCGTGATGGCTGGATTTTTGTTGATAATCGTCCATCTATTTGCGGCGCTATTGTCCGAGAAATGCAACCATCCTCGAACGTGACGAGCATTCAAATTGACGTCTATTTGCGAGTCGACCCGGACCGTATTCTCATGGAATCATTCGCTGGAATCGGCCTGACAAAAGACGAAGCCATTACCGACGGCATTCAGAACTTCGTGGCGAACTCATTCCATGTTCTTCTGGCGGCGTTTTATCGCGATGGCGATGATGATCAGGTCGAAACAGAACAATGGGACATCAATGGCCAATCGAGGCGCGTGACTATCGGAAACATGGGTATCCGTGGCACGGTGCCAAATCCTGATGAACCACCAACCGCATGGTTTAAGGCTCTCGAATCCCAAATTAAGGCATCCTCGCTGCCGCCTGGTACACACTGGGTTCGTTGCTACTATTCCCAAATGCAAAACCAACCAACTGCCCTTGAAGTGCTACTTGACAACGGTGATTGGGGTGCAGTCCGGTCCGAAATGTTACAGGTAATCGTTCCCAAGGCGAGGACTTTTACAGTGTTCGCGTCTTTCTGGTTGTCCAAGACAATGAAGGATGAGAAAGCGATGCACAAAAGTTTTTGGCCCAGATAGAATCTGACTAAAGGAGGCCGCTCTGCAGTGGCTGACACGCTGCAAATCACCCAGCGCTGTGCGCCCGCAATAATCTTTCGTGGCCACCCACACAGAAAATGAGGCGACAATGCAGCAACCAATAGCTACAATCCAAGCGATCGCCTGCGCGTGAGGCCGCACGTTTGTGGACTCCAGTGAAGAGGCGGGTATTTTCTGTCGCCAGGTTATGCGTTCACTGGCCCGATGGGAACGGAATTCAATGACGCATTCCTGCTTGCGTCTCTATTTACGGATGAATCTTCGTGCGTCAAACCTTGATTGAGTATGGTCTCGTCTTTCTTGCTGGCGCGTTGTATGCCGTCGCTTTGAAATACTTCGTGCTGCCTTCCAAAGTCATCCTGACAGGTACCGAGGGCATTGCGACGGCATTGTCGTATTACTTTGACAGTTACTGGCTGTTTATTGGGCTCTATGTGCTGTTTCAGTCGGCGTTGCTCCTGTTCGCATTTGCGCGCGTCAGCCGCGTGTTCGCGCAGCGTTCCCTGCTGGTCGTGAGCACCGTCGTTGTGGGGCTGGCCGTGCTTCCGGAATTACGTTTCGCGCAGCCAGAACCTCAGAACGAGCGAATCATCCTGGTTCTATTTGGCGGCCTGCTGGCTGGGGTGGCGAAAGCACTTGCTTTCCGAAACCGGGGTTCAACCGGCGACGAGGATATCCTTGGCGCCTATTTTGCCGTCAAGTACTTAAAGCCCGTCGGCTCGATTGCCATTATTGCCGCCATCGGGTCAACGACCTTCGGCCTGGTGATGGATCTCATCAAGAACGGGCAGTTTGAATCGGTCGTCAACACATTGATGTATACCTGCATTTACATTTTCGCTTCAGCTGAGACGCTCAATAACCTGTATCGCAAATTCAAAATCACGATGCTCGCGATCATCACGCGCAACGAAAAAGAAGTCGGCACTGCGATCACGACGACATCCGCACATCGTACTTATACATTGCATCAAGGGACCGGCGGTCGCAGCGGAGACACATTTGTCGTCGTCCGCACGATCATCACGCACGAAGAGCTCCCACAAGTGGTGGCCGCAATTCAAGCCGCCGACCCCGACTGTTTTTACTACTATCACGACGTCGAGGGCATTTCTCGCCGTTACCATATCGCCCCGATTGGCTGACTTTTCTGGTAAGGCAAAACGGGGTAGGACAGAGGCGGTTACTGACCAACGGCCAGCCCATAGTTTCAATCGGGGCACGACGAAATCGACGGGAGGTCGGCCCGTAAAGTTGCCGGCACTATGCAATCACTCCAGCGGTTGCGCACGGCTGAGAACCTCGGGGCCAGCCGTGTCACGACTGCAAAAAGCCGCACTCTACTCGCATCTGGTTGGCTGCATTGTGAGCGTCAGCCGACACTGGCGGCACCGACCGATCCGGCAACCCGAACTATGAGCCTGGCTGGAGCTGAGAACCGATAGTGCGATTGCCTTCTCCTCCATTGTGAGTCCGACACTCCGTTCTGAGATCAGACAAGTGCCATAGAGATCTCCCTGCAGCTGATTCTCCTGAGACGGGTGGGGCAGTCCCGCATGAATCTGGAAACATTGGCCCGACTATGCGGTGCGTCCTTTCTGCTCGAAAACAACGGTGTCTTTCCGTCACCTGATTGCGTCCTGTGAGGAGGCCGGGAGGAAACGGGTGAAAAACACTGCCTCCGGATGTTTTCTCCCGTTTCGATCAGCTGTTGGCGAATCATTGACCGACTGCACATGGGTGATTTTGGAAGGGAATCACGACATCTATTCCGGGCGGTTGCCCCCAGATCCGATCCCCGGGATTCCTGAGGCAATGCAATCGGTAGGAGATCGGCCGGCAGAGTTGCTGGCACAATGCAAATCACTCCAGCGGTTACGCTACCCGGTGAGTTCAGGAGTTGACAGTTAAATGAGTGAAACTTGGCTTCGCCTTCCAATTTACCTGGACGGTCAAGAGCGATTCGCTGCGAACCCTAGCGGTGACCTCACGGTCATTGATGCTTACGAACGAATGGACTTTGTTTTCAATGCTATTGAGTATTGCTTCGCAGAAGGTCGCTTAATGGACGTTGAGATATTCAATCTGTTGGACGGCTTGGGTGATCGAATCCGTCAACAGCACGTACCGCAATTTGTTGAAATCTCGAATCTCGTGGATCGGATTAGTTCGCGCTACGGTTTCGAGCCCTCAGCGATGTCTGATTCAGGGTGGGTGCGGCAATCAGACTCGGGGGAGTATCAAATTTGGATTGACCAACAACAGTTCGTCGCAGCAAAAAATGAGTAAGTGTTGAGGCGAAAAAAGAGAGCATGGATCAGGTGATAAAATGGAAGACACCTTCACGGGTAGCCCAGATCGTTTCCATCTGAAACCACGAAGTCGGCAGGAGATCTGCCCGCAAAGTTGCTGACACGATGTAAATTAACTCCAGCGGTTGCGCCGTCGCGAAAGAATCTTTCGGGGCCACCCGCAGGGTGCCACTGGCTCTGCCAGTGTTTTTCGATTGGACACAAAAAATGTCGCACGCTTAGAATGTGGTTCGGCATGCATTTCAGAAGCACTGGCGAAGCCAGTGGCACCCGCGCGCGCGTTAGATCGTCGTGGCTGGTTCGCTGAGATACCTCATTCTTCCTCAAGATAGCCGTCAACGCAATTCCATGACCAGCGAGATACCAGACAAACTGACGCAACTCCTTGCCGGCAACGATGAGAATCTTGTTTATGGCGTCTGGGAACTGATCAACGACCAGTACGCATGGTATTGGGAAAAAACGCTGCCTGACCTCGGTTCCCCGTTACGCGTGATCGGCGACATTCAGGAAGCTGATTTCCTCATCGGCGAGGCCGGCATGTATTGTCTGCTCACAGGTGAGACAGCTGATTTGACATCGATCCCTGGCTCGTTTGACGCCGTCGGAGCCTT
Organism: uncultured Planctomycetaceae bacterium; assembly: GCA_942492455.1. Classification (GTDB taxonomy): domain Bacteria; phylum Planctomycetota; class Planctomycetia; order Planctomycetales; family Planctomycetaceae; genus Symmachiella. Next base: position 13,156 of record CALOFE010000077.1, read on the forward strand.
CGAAGTCGCGGAATTGATCCGCAAAACCTATTCGACAGTTCCCGAGGAATTGATCAAAAGCGATTCCAGCGTGCGTCAGGAAGCGATCCCTAAACCTGATATAAAAGATCCCATCGGTGCCGGCGGGGAGTTGACGTTTGCGTATCTTTTACAGTATCACGATTCGCTTATCGCATTACTGGCAAAGTACATCCGAGACAATCACGAGGCATTTGTGCCGTTATTTGAAAACTCGGGGTCCGATGATGATTGAGTCGTCATAGCGATGGTCGCGACGCGCCGTTACGTTCGCGCCCAGTTTCGCTGGTCGTTTAGAGCAGAGAAAGTTATGGCCGTCGAAATTGAATTTGCCAATGTGATTATTCGAAAGCCGGCACTGGTGGCGAAGTTCCCTGGTGGTCTCGATGGGTTTGCAGCGAGTGATCTCCCCAACTACATCGAAGATGACAATCTTGTGCGTGTTGGCTTCATTAGTAGCGGGGAAGCACTCAATCTGGCAGGCCAGCTTGCACAACATGGTTTAACATTCAACGAGACAGCGCAATCAGATGTTGCGGTCGTCCAACACGACTCATACCCCAACTGGCTGACAATTGGACCGGTAGGCAATTTGATTGGTTGTTGGTTGATCGGAACTGACCCTGGCTCGCTGATAAAAGGCACGAATGGGTTCTTGCTTCGCTGCCCACGCGACCTATTCGATCGGCTTGAACCAGTGCTCGAGTCAATTGGGGGCGTCGTAATACGATCAGAACCATCACCCAAAGATCGAAAGGAGTTCATTCAAGTCGTTCACTTCTCTCGTGGAAATGCGTCCATTTCAGCAAACGTTATCGGAGAAAAGACCAAATTTAGTTCCGTCGGTCTGTGGGGCAGACGTGATCTATCTCGGCGGCAACACTGTGCAGATGATGTCAAGTTTGCCGAAGCGATAGAGAAACTACTCTTGGACAATGGAGCTGAGAACCGATAAGTGGCTCCCGCGCAACAACTGCAGCTTCTTGCGGGCTGCGCCCGCCCTGATTGCTGCGCAATCACGGCTACCCATTCCGGCGGGCTTAGCCCAAAATTGGCAAACCGCCATCGGCGGTGTGTTGCAACTCGCGCGTCACGATCGTGCCGATCAAGGTCGTCGCTGTGCAGTCGTCGATTCGTACGCGGGTGGTGCTGCCGGTGAGGCGGCGGTTGCCGTCGAAGACGACGATGCGGTCGCAGCGGGTGCGGCCGGAGAGTTGGGTTTGGGGGATGCTATCATCGTCGCCCGCTTTGACGGCGTTTTTGCTGGGGCCTTCGACGAGAATGTCATATTCGCGGCCGATGCGGGCGGCGTTGTCCTCTTCGCTGATTTCGTTCTGCAAATCGAGCATCTCGTTGTTGCGGCGACGCTTGGTCTCTTCGGGCACATCGTCCAACATGATCGCATCAGCCTTGGTGCCGGTGCGGGCGCTGTACTTAAAGATAAAGCTGTTCTTGAAACGGAACTCGCGAATCAGCTCCATGCTCTTTTCATGAGCGGCATCGGTCTCGCCGCAAAAGCCGACAATGAAGTCGCTGGAGACAGAACAGTCCGGCACGGTTTCATGAATGCGGTGCATCATTTCGCGGTAATGCTCGACCGTGTAACCCCGCTTCATCCGCTTAAGCATTTCATCACAACCCGACTGCGCCGGCACGTGCAAGTAATGCGCGACCTTCGGCAGATCTCGCACCGCTTGCAGAAGATCGTCGGTCATGTCGCGAGGATAGTTCGTAACAAACTTGATCCGCTCCAGGCCGGGTGTGTCATGGAAACTGGCGATCAAATCAGACAGCCGATATTCGCGACCATCCTCGGTGTGCCGGTAGCTATTGACCGTTTGCCCGAGCAGGGTGACTTCCTTGACCCCTTCGGCGGCGAGTTGCTGGACTTCTTGCACGATGTGTTTGGGGGAACGGCTTTGTTCCGGGCCGCGCGTCATGGGGACCACGCAGTAGGTGCAAAACTTGTCGCAACCAATCATGATCCGCACGTAGGCTTGAAACGCGGAGGGACGCATTTCCGGATCGCGGAGCGGATCGTAACTTTCGAAACTGTCGGCGACCTTTTGACGCGTGGCGTCGCGACGGGCGAGGCTGACCGCCATCTGCCGTTCGCGGTTCTCGCGGGCGTTGTCGATCAACAGCGGGATTTCGGATAATTGTCCGGTCCCCACGACCAGGTCGACGTGCGGCGCTTTTTGAAAGATCAGTTTTTGATCCTTCTGCGCCATGCAGCCCATCACGCCGATGACTTGATCGGGCCGCTTGCGTTTGCTGTATTTCAAGCGACCGAGGGCGGAGTAGATTTTGTGCTCGGCATGTTCGCGAACGCTACAGGTGTTAAACAGCACCGTGTCGGCGTCGGCCACATCGGCGGTCAATTCGTAACCATGCTTGCGCAGGGCGGCGACAACCAGTTCGCTGTCCAGTTCGTTCATCTGGCAGCCGACGGTGTGGATAAACAGTTTGCCGTTGTGCACGGCTGTTTCGGCCGATGTGGTCATAGATTCTTCGCGCCGTTGTCGGTATTTCTCACGTGAGTCAGGCAGCGGCCTGACGGAATTTTAGTCGGGGCGCCTTCCTGGCTGATTTACGGGCGTCCGAAACGGTTCATGCCGTTTTGGCCGTTGCTTGCTGTTTTCCGCCCGCTGGTGGGGCCGCTTGCTGAGTCAAACCTTGATTGATTCGCAATCTCGCTTGAATGGCGGCATCGCGCCGCGCACGACTGCGGTGATTGGCCATCAACGTAGTCAACGATCTCAGTGCCAACACCGAAGCAACAGCATACAGGCCCAATTGCCATAACTCCATGACGTCCTCCTTGATTTTCGTCATGTTTCGCCGGTTTCCTTGGCTAGAAACGATAACACAGCCTGCGGGTTGCTTCAAGACGAGGTCCGGTCGGCGGGGATTCACCACGGAGACACGGAGAGCACGGAGGTGCTTGCGGTATCGAATGTTACGGCGAGAGTCGCATGCGGTAGGGCGAGGATCATTGGCAGGCGCAATTGGCGTGTGTTGGGAAAGAGGCGTTGAAGCCAATTATTGGCCGAAGGCCTGTTTTCCACCGTAGCCTGGGGCAACGCCCCAGGTAGGTAAGGTACCGCCCAGGATTTTGGCCGAAGGCCATAGTCATTTTGCCAGGTGAATATGGCCTTCGGCCAATGGATTCGGGGGGCGGCCTGTATACCCAGGGCGTTGCCCTGGGCTATGTTGTTTATTGGCTTTCAGCCAATATGATCGCTGAATTAAGCCTTTGGGCGGCGGGCATTGGATGCTTGTGTTGCGATTCGCTAATATGCGCTGCGGTCTACTGAAACTGACACTTGATTTTATCTAAACGACGGCGGAAATGACCTTGGCAGACGATGCGGAATCCGCAGCTGACCCTGAACCCACCCACGACGCCATGGTCGAGGCCATTGCGGTCCTCGAACAATTGGCGGCGGATCGTGGCTTGCTGGAACGTTTGTCCCAGGACGAGATGCATCGCTTGATGCGGGCGGCCGAGGGCGTGGCGGTACCGGACCGTGTTTCTCGCATGAAACTGCGACGAGCGATCCAAAAACGGGAAAAAGCGGCACTGGCTGAGCAGAAGGCGGCCGATGAATCGCTGCTGGCCCAGACGGGGATTCGCAAGCAGTTTGCCCCCAAACGCATCAAACAGGCCTGTGCCCCGGCCCCCTTCGAGCCGGACCCGCCCCCGGCTAACACGCAACCCGATGACCAATTCGGTCCTCGCTTGCAGGTCGCCCGCAGTTGTTATATCTGCAAACGGGACTACGACCGCGTGCATCAGTTTTACGACTCGATGTGCCCCGATTGCGCGTCGCTCAACTGGACCAAACGAAACCAAACAGCGGATTTGTCCGGTCGGTATGCACTGCTCACCGGCGGCCGGGTGAAAATCGGTTTTCAGGCCGCTCTGAAGTTGCTCCGCGCCGGGGCTTATGTGGTTGTCACGACCCGTTTTCCCCGCGATGCTTCGCAACGATTTCTTGACGAAGCGGACAGCGGGGACTGGAAGGACCGGCTACAACTATACGGCATCGACTTGCGGCACACGCCGAGCGTCGAGTTGCTGGCCGAACATCTGGTCGCCACGTTGCCGCGACTCGATTTTCTATTGAACAACGCCTGCCAAACCGTCCGCCGTCCCCCCGGGTTTTATGCACACCTGATGGAGGGGGAAACACGGTCGTCGAAGTCACTGCCGGCCGCTGCGGAACCGTTGTTGAAATCGTACGAGCAATTGCGGGGCCAAGGTCTGATCAGCCCCACCAATGGCAAGACCCTACCCGCCCAGGTCCGCGATAGTCTAGCCGGGATCCAACGTGCGGCGGAGTTATCGCAAATTCCGTTGGCTCCCGGTGACCATGCCAGCGGAGCGGAGATTTTTCCCACCGGGCAATACGATCATGATCTGCAGCAAGTCGACCTGCGGTCGATCAACAGTTGGCGGTTGCCGTTGGCCGATGTGCCGACCGTCGAATTGTTAGAGGTGCATTTGGTGAATGCGGTCGCTCCGTTCATTCTCAATGCCCGCCTGAAACCGTTGATGCTCCGCGTCCCGACGCGCGACAAACACATCGTCAACGTCTCGGCGATGGAGGGGATTTTTTACCGGGCGTATAAAACCGACAAACATCCGCACACCAACATGGCCAAAGCAGCGCTGAACATGATGACGCGGACCTCCGCCCAGGATTACGTCGCCGACGGCATTCACATGAACAGCGTCGATACCGGTTGGATCACCGACGAAGACCCGGCCGACATCGCCGAACGCAAACGCGAGGAACTCGGCTTCCACCCCCCGCTGGACACCATCGACGCCGCCGCCCGCATCTGCGACCCCATTTTTGCCGGAATGATTAGCGGCGAACATTTGTGGGGGAATTTTTTGAAGGATTATCAGGGTGCGAATTGGTGATGTTTAGGGCGAGATTGGGCGAGGGGGCATTGTTACCAGTGGCATTGTGTTTGGCCTTCAGCCAAATTGATCGTTGATTGTCGATTTCCTGGGGCGTTGCCCCAGGCTAAGGTGGAAAGAAGGCCTTCGGCCAGAAAAACTGATGTGTGGCGCGCTGTTTGAATGTGATGGTGGAGTTACGGATCGTATACAATTTGCAGAATAAATTCGGCCCTCAAATAATTGGCCAAAGGCCAATCAACACCTTAGCCTAGGGCAACGCCCTAGGAATTCGGGTAACATCAAATACGCCCTTGGCCGAAGGCCATATTCACCGTAACGCCACCAACGCCCCTTAAACATATCCGCCGCGCCCAATCACATCCGCCAATCGCACACCGCCCCGCGGTAAACCCAACGCGCTGGCCAAATGCAACATCCACACAATCAACCCCTGCTCGGGATGAAAATACAATTCGTGCAGCGCCTTTTGTGTCTTGTTGCCGACCGTGGCTGTGTAATGGGCATTGGGCATTTGGAAGAACGTGTGCAATTGAAAACTGCTCGCACCGCGGAGGGCGTATTCGAGGGCCATTTTGCCGCTGTGGATATCGCCGGTGGCGGACCAGGGGAGGGGGGGATCGCACTCGGTTTGGAAGCGGGACATGATGCGGAGGTTGCGGTCGCTCAGGTCCGGGCCGCCGTAGGCGATGCCCCGTTTGCCGTCGAATTCGCGATTGGGATCGAACAGGCGATTGCCGTAGATGAAAAAGTCGGGGCGGTTCTCGCCATCGTGCATGGCCCGCAGCATCGCCAATTGGAAGTCGTCATCGAACAGGGCATTGAAGACTTTGAGTCCTACGCGAATCTGTGCCGCGTCGGCCACTCCAGCGCGAATTAAGCGTGGGACGGTGGTCAGCCATTCGAGGATTTTCGCTTGTTGCGCCGAGCGATCGCTGCCGGCGAGCGTGGGGCTGAAATCTTTTTCCAATGGCATCGGGGTATCGGTCGCAGCGCCGGCTTGCCAAGCTTCTAGGATCTTAGCGGTTGTGTAACGGTACTCGCTCTCCTTCCACACATCCTCTTCGGGCGTTGGTAGATGGTATTTGCAGGAGGGGACGATTAACGTGTTTCCGTCAGCGGCGATTTGGCGAGCAGCGCGGATCAGTTGTAAGTATTCGTCAAACGTCCCCCACCAGCCGCGGCCTTTCCAACTCACGGTCCAGCCCGATTTGCCTGATTGGCCGGTGATTGGTTCGACGACCATGCGCGATTCTTTAACGGCCCATTCCCCCATGGTCTGCGTGCCGGTTTCGTCTTGGGCGATCACCGTTTTGAGCACCACGAAACCGAGCCCGGCTTGTACGTCTTCTTCGACTTGTCGGGCAGTCATCGACAATTGTCCGGAGGCTTTGCCAAACGGATTGGCAATCGGCAAGCCCGCATAGGTCGTGGAGACGTCGATGTGATACCGCTCTGCCAGATACGCTTCGAGGTTCGCTGGCAGCCCTTGCTTGGCAAATGTTTGATAGTCCCGCACGATCGTATCCCGCAGCGCAGCATCCACCGCGGGGTGTTCGGGCAACAGGTGCGGTGGGGGGGCTTTGGGCATGGTTGCGGGTTCTTGTGTGATCGTCTCGCAATTCGGAATATGGCGGTCTATAGTCAAGGTAACCGTTGGATGCAGGTAATGGCAGTCAATAGCGAATCGAAAACGATTACAGGGAGATTCAAAACCCTCCGATGCGTCCCGCCAAAACTTGTATGTTTGTTTCTGGGACAAGCACAACCGGATTTTGAAACAGATTCAAGGCAGCAGACAGATGAAGATTGCATTTTCGACATTGGGGACACCGCACTGGAGTTGGGAGCAACTGCTCGAGCGGGGAAAAGCTTACGGGTATTCCGGTGTGGAGATTCGTCTGTTGGAGGGGGAGACCGACTTATTGGCCCGTGCGGAATTTCAGCCGGAGCAGTTGCCGGTGCGGCGCGCGGAATTGGCGGCGGCCGAGTTTCAGGTGTGCGGACTGGCCTCATCGGTACGATTCGACGATCCCGATCCCGCGCAGCGTGAACAGCAACTGGAAATCGGCCGGGCCTATATCGACTTGGCCGCTGCGTTGGGAGCAGAGTTTGTGCGGGTCTTCGGCGACACCTTGCCTCCCCCCGAGGACGAAGCGGGGCGTGCGACGGTCATCGCGCAGGTGGCTGCGGGGATCACAACACTAGCCGACTATGGCATCGGTCAGAACGTACAGGTGTTGATCGAGACGCACGGCGATTTTTCTGATTCCCATGCGATGCAGGCGATGATGGAGCAAGTCGAGTGCGACAATGCGGGCGTGCTGTGGGATACGCACCATCCCTGGCGGTTTTACGACGAACCACTCTCAGAGACTTTTGCCCGTCTGAAACCTTGGGTTCGCCACACGCATTGGAAGGATTCGGTCGTACGGCCGGAATCAGTTTCTGATGCGGAAACCGACGCGGCTGCCCAAGCGGCGCATGCGTTGATGAGCGGACATCGGCACGCCGATTACGTGTTGTTCGGCGGCGGAGGGTTTCCCGCGCTCAACGCGATGCAATTATTACAATGGTCCGCGTACGACGGCTGGTATTCCTTGGAGTGGGAAAAGGCGTGGCATCCGGAGATCGAGGATCCCGAAATCGCGCTGCCGTTGTTCCCAGACAAGATCCGCCTCTTAGCATCGCAATGCCGCAGTTAATGGCGCTGCCGACAAAGTCGACGGACAATGTAGGGTGCGTCGCGACGCACCTTTCTCACGTAGGACGATCTGTTGCCCCAATGAGATCGACATCGCAGATTGCTTCCGTTTAAAAACACTGCCGGACTGTTTCCGCTGGTCTACGAAACCGTCAAATGCATACCATTTGAGTTGGGTCGGTCCATATCCTACCTAGAAAGGTGCGTCGTGACGCACCTTACGCGACTGGTCGTGCCTTCCTTTATTCGGCGCGTTGGCGACGGTAGCGGCGGAGGATCTTGGATGGGGCGGAAGTTTTTGCAACCGGTGCCTGTTTGGGTTTTGTAACGGCCGGCGGCGAATTGGGATTGGTGGTTTTCTTCGTAGCGGGGAAGGACTTTCTCAGCGACGTTGTGTTGTACATGGGGTCCGATTCCAACTCATTGGTCAGGTACTTCACGAACTTGTCGCTGGCGCGGTTAAGGATCACCACACGGCTGGCGGCGCGGGGGTTGTTGATAGGCCGTACGACGCAAACCACTTCGGCTTCGCCCACTTTGGAGAGGGCCTCTTGCAGGGCGTCGAGGTCGGTCACGCCGCTGGTCAATTCGTCCATCGCAGCTGCTTCTGAAGCAGCAACCGCACCATCCAGGTCATCAGCAGTGTAAACTCGCTCTTGTTCGTCCTCGTCGTTGATGACGATTTCATCGCCAAAGTTGTCTTCGGTGTTGTCGGCGATCACCGGTGCGTTGGACTCGGTCGTTGTTTTGGGTTGATACAGGTGTGACAGCTGGCAACGATCAAGCAGTTGTTGAATCGGCTTGAGGCCGGCATACAGTCCGCGGTGATCTTGAGGGTCGCGGGCGAAGCAAACGCCAACCACCGCGCCGTTTTCATCAAACAACCCACCGCCGGAGCGGCCTTCGATCGGCTCACCTGTACACTCGATGTTGTCCGGCCCCAGGTAACGGTTCAGCGAGACCACGCGGTGTTGTTGCAAAGTGGGGTCATCGCCTCCGCCACAACCAACACTGGCAACCGCTTGGCCTTTTTTAACGCCGTGCCCGACGGGGGCGACGGGAGTGTAGGGGAAATTTTCGTCGGATGGAAATTCCAACAATCCGACGTCCGCTTTTTCGTTGTAGGCGACGACTTTCGCGACATAGGTCTTGCGTTGCTGGCCGGAGAAGATGTCAATTTCCATTGTGCCGCTTTTGACCATGCCGCGACAAATGTGACCACAGGTCAGGACCATGGTGCGGCCGTTGCTGCTGGAGATGATGGTGCCGGATCCATAATTGATACCGGTGCCGTTGTTGGCACGAATGCGAACACTGGCTTCCATGGGTGTGGCGATCTGCGAGGCGGCGGGGGCGTCATCACCCTCGTCGATGTTGGCGCGAACAGTGGCTTCGCTGATGTCGACCGCCGGCTCATCGTCGGCTTTACCCAGGAACGGAATGTGAAATCGCGTCTTTTTGGGGCGGGGAGTGACGCGGCCTCGTCCGGCGGGTGGTGCTGAGGAGCGATTGCTGGCGAGTTGTACATCCGCACCAGTTTTGGACGGCGCCGCTTCGCGAGGGATTTTGGCGAACATCTCGCGCAGTTTCGCTTCATTGGTTGCCCCGACGATCCGTTGGGCTTCCTTGCCGTCAATCACTAACACAAACGCCGGAATGCTGGTGATCTTATATTTCGCCGAAAAGGCGCGATACTTGTCGACGTCGATCTTTTTGATCGGCAGTCCCTGACGTTCCAATCGCGAAACCATGGGACTCATTTGTTGGCAGGGGCCGCACCAACTGGCGGTAAATTCGTAAACAACACCTCGTGGCGTCGCACCAAGCACGAGCGCTGACATAACGAGTAGTTGGGAAGTAACCATATTCAAGCAACTCCGGATGTGAAGTGGAGGAAGTGATTTCGCAGTGGGGGAGAGAGAGGAGAGGGGGTTTTAGCAACCGCGAAAGCGGAGAACTCTGCAAAGCCAATGCGACGCGGGGAATCGTACCGAGAGAGGGGATTTGGCGGCACGGCGTCGTGGACAGCAAAGCCTGAGGGGATTTGAATCCGCATCCTGCACGCGGGGATTGGGTCGGACGCCCCACACGGGGGGGATCGGGGCGTCAAGGCGTCGCGGGAGACGCCGTACGGCAGGACTACGCATCAATCAGGCCTCCATGCCCAACATTTTGCAAAGTTTTCCAAACATTTGAAAAAACTACAACATCGACTCGCCTTCCTGGCTCGTCGAAACTTGCCGAACAATCACGGGTTTCCTGGGTCGGAGAGGCGTTGTTCAGCAGGTTGTCACAGCGACATTCGCCGCAACGAAGTTATCAATATGCAGCAGGCGTGCCGAATTTTTGAAAAGCGTAATCTCAAAATGAAAAGAGATAAAGTTTTAATCCATAAGGGATTACGAGATAAACAGTCGGGAGTTTTGAGGTAGCGCTCTGACACGCTCTCGCCTATCTTCCTTCCTATAAAACGTGATTTGTTTCGTGTGAGAGTTCACGATGGCGCGTTGTCTACTGGGGATCGCACAATGCGACGGCAAGCCGTCGGTTTGGGACTTTGCGGGTGCAGGCCCGCTAATCCGTGTTTGATCCGTATTAATCTGTGGCTAAGAAAAGAACGGGCGGATGGCGCTCAGCGCATGCAAAACGGCAGACCGAAATGGCCTGCCGTTTTGTATGGTTTTGTAATTCGTCGCAAACGTAATATTACGTTTTCAGCTTCGCTCGTTTGGCTTTGCGTGCCTTGGAACTGGCCGGACGGGCACCGTGATTTGCCTTTTTCAATTTCCGCTGTGTTTTCGCCATTGTATGACCTCGTAATTATGAGTTGAGTTTTCGGTTGAGTTTGAATCGAACATTATAGCAGGTGAGCGAAACCATCGAAAGGGAAGCGGATTCGGCAAAAATCGGCTGCCAATCCATCCCTCAAGCCTGTCCCCTCACGCCTCAAGCCTTCCTCAAAACCCCAACACTTCAGCCGTAGCACGTACTACGCGTTCGTGCAGGGCGGCGTTGGTGGCGATGATGCCGCGATTGTTGACTAGGCCGCGACCTTGGGTGAAATCCAGTGGTTTGCCCAACAGGTCGGTTACCACACCACCCGCTTCGGTCACCACGATCTCCCCGGCAGCGTGATCCCAGATCTTTTCGGTATAGCTGGCATCGGGGGAGAGACGCAAATAGGCAACCGATTCGCCGCGCGCCACGGTGGCGTATTTGGCTTGGCTGTCGAGCCGCACCGGTTCGCCGGTCATTTGTGCTTTTTCGGCGATTTGTGCCATTTCATCGTGGCTGGCATGTCCCGACTCGACCGATTCGCACCGTCGGGCCGAAGCAGGATCGTCGGAGGAGGAGACGGCGATCGGCGACAAATCCCCGAGCGTCCCGTCTGCCGGCATTTTGGCCGCCTCTGTTCCTTCGCCCTTGACCGCCACGAAGGCATATCCAGCATCGGGACCGGTCGCCTGGTCCATCGATTCGGGCAGATTCGGACAGCCCAGCACGCCGAGCTGCACCTGGCCGTTTTCGATCAGGGCCAAGGCGATCGCGTATTGTTCTTTGCGGAGAAAACCTTTGGTACCGTCGATGGGGTCCAAAACCCAAAACCGCCCCTGTGCTCCGCCGGCGGCCTGTCCGCGGTCGATCCAATTTAGCACGGTCTCGCTGGTCGGATCATCATCACGCGCCGCTTGCACCTCGGCGACGACCCGATTACGCAATTCCTCGGCACTCGCCTCACGCAGTTGGTCCGCTCCTTCTTCACCGACCAATTTGTCGTCGGGGAAGTGTTCGGCCAATAAACCGCTGATCAATGCCTGCACGGCGAAGTCGGCGACCGTAACGGGCGAGCGGTCTTTTTTGTCCAGACTGTCCAGCGCAATGCCGGATTGTACGCGTCGACAAATTGCCGCGGCGGCCTTTACGGCGGAGAGAGCGAATTCCTTTTCTGATTCCAGCATACTAAGTCCTGTCTTAAAACGATTCTTGCCATGTCATCCAGGTTCCCGCATGTGGTTGGGGAAATGTCTGGAGACTCTATTACTTGGCTGCAGTCTCAGATGACGAAATCATCGTTGCGGCCGAGAATTTTATCGATCAATTCCCCGGGCAACTCGATCGCGGGTGATCCACCGCGGTCGACATCGGTGGGATTGATCCCGCAATACATGGCCCACGGCCCCAGATGCCGCCAGCGACCGGCCCGTTTTTCTTCGTCGGGCAGGACGGGGGTGGTGCAACGATTGCATCCAATCGTAGAAAATCCTTGCTCGTGCAGCGGGTTGACGATGACGCTTTGCCGCACGATGTAATCATTGAACTCTTGGTCGCCAAAATTCGCGAGGACATTGATTTTCAGCGTTTGCGTATTGGTGTCGATCGAGAGTATCGGGACATTCCCCCGCCGTCCGCCATCGGCGCGGCGGAGACTGCTGATCAGCGCATCGTAGTCGCCGGTGGCCTGCATTAGCGGTTCGGTTTTCCGCAGGTCGCAACATTTGGCTTGGCCATCAGGCGTCAGATAGAGCACGCCCATCTCAGCCGATTGTTCCGCCATGGTCTGCTTGGGGTGTAGGGTAATGACGTCCAACCCGTAATCGGAGATCATGCGGTCGCGGGTATCGAGTGTTTCCTGAAAATGGACGCCGGTGTCGACGAAGAGGACCTTGAGCGGCAACTTGGCGGATGAAGCCATATGGCAGACGACACTGCCCGCCTTCTGCATCGCCGACATAATGGCTACGCGTTCGCCAAAGATCGATGCAGCCCACGCCAGCAATTCTTGCGGCGTGCGCTCTTCCATCGAACGATTGAGATCGGTGAGATCAACCTGGGATAGTTTGGCCATGGGTGCTTAAGTGCACTTTTTGATTCTGTGGGTGATTACGTGTCGATCTGACTTACCGACATCCGAGGATGTGTGAGAATTTGGCGGACGAACCGCCAGTGGCACCCTCGCCATAACTTGATAGGTGATTGGATGTTATCGGCATTTTGACGACTCAACTTAGCGCTATCGGACTAGAAATTGTGGCTGGAACGGCACATTCCGTGTTCTGACAGTGCGTTCGTCGTCACAACAGCGCGACAGTGTAGCAAACCGGTCCCAAAAGCGGCAACATCGCAGTTTAAGTGGGACGAAATGTCAACAGGCTCCCGTTCAGCGGGTTCTTTAGGGGACATCAGTTAGACAACTGGCATGAGGTCGCTGGCACAAAAAGCGGTCGAGGCGATGCTCCGCACATGAACATCAAAACCCGTTGGATTTTGTTCGCTTGGATGATGGTTTTGCTCCGACGGATGTTTGGGGCACAATCTTGCCAGGGTCTGCGCCGAGCCGTTGGCCGTCCCAGGAGTTTGCTTCGGCGCTGCTGTGCAGAGTGAAATGTTTGGGGACTAATTTCTCCAAAGTGGGGAGTGGCGCGGCAAACAGGACGCCTCCCGGTTTGGCGAGCGGGGAGCGGACGTTGTCCTGACCCCAGGTCTCTATCCAGCCCAAGTTGAAGTTTGATGAGTCGGCGAGGTTGCCGGGATCGGCAACGACGTAATTTTTGATTTCGTCGGAGTAGCCATTATGGTCGCCAATCCATGCCACCGGCCCGCCCGCGACTGCGGACCGGTCGGCGAACAAGACGGGGGTTGCTGTTTCTGCATCAGTGGGCGGCGGTGCGGCGAAGATTGTGCGGTCCGCAAAAATTCCCAAGGCAGCGCGTTGCGAATCATGAGGGTCGGCGGTAGAGACCTGGAAAAAATTCCTCGCGGCCGAGAGTGTCGAATTCTGCAGGACGATGCTGCTGGGCGGAATTGCAGGAGAAACGTCAACGTCGAGTGAAAATATCGTTTCCGGAGAAACCAATATCGCGTTGTTGACGAACAACTGGCGTTGTCGCATTTGTGCTTGAATGAGTGTTCCGTCGGCGACAAGGAAAGAGTCGCGGAGCAGGCCAATGCGCGTTTGAGTCGCTGAGGCACCGACCGTCTCATCTTGCCAGCGGACGAGTCCCGATTTGTGGGCGGAGTTTCCAGATCGTACGGCAACGTGACATTGCTCAATCGAAAAACCGCCATTACGCACATCGAGAAACCAGTCAAAACCAGGTCGATTCGCGGTGGCGGACATCTCAAAATCGCCGCCTACGATTTCCAGTCGCCCGCTCACTAGGGTCATCAATGCATCGCTCGATGGCTTGTTCACGGATGAGCGGCTTTTTGCGGCAGCCACCAATTTTAATGGGACATCCCCCCCTTTTTGGCGAAATTCAATTCGCACGGCACGGTCAGTGATCGAAAACGGTGTGATTTCCCGTCGTCCATATCCTTCGGCAACAATCACGACACGCGGCGGAAGTCGGGTCTTGCGGAGAAAACTACCCAGGTCCCGTTTGGTTAAGTCGACGGGGATGATTTCGGCGTTTTTGAATTCTGATGCGACTGCAGTTGAAAAAGAGGGGCGGGGTGGAATGTCGCGTGTCTCTGTGAGAGGAGCTGCCGTGCCGATGTGCAAATCCGTCACACGACAGCCTGGTTGGTCGCCCGATAGGCTGATGGCGACTGTGTTGGGAAACGTTGAGGATGCGAATGGCTTTAAGTCTAGTGGTTGCGAAAAACCGATTGCTGATGTGGGCCAGGGGGTGGGATGAAACTGTGGTTCTTCACCCGGGACCGGCCAGAGCGATTTCCAGTCGGTGAAGTCGGTGGCGATGGCCTCTGTGATTTTCGCATTGCGGTTTTGCACCAACCGCGGCCAGCCCTGATAGGCTGAGCCGGTTGATTCCCAGGTGAGGTTTTGGAGTTGTCCGGCGGTGCGTGGCCAGTTCTGCAGAGCCAACATGGCGGCTGATTCGACCGCTGCGGTGTTGGCAAACACCGTATCGATGGCAGTGATTTGGGTGGGGGCGACATCGCCGACCGAAAGGCCATTGAGCAACTCAACTGCGTGGCTTCTTGAGACAATCGTATCGCCGATCAATCGCAGTGAGCGTTGTGACTCGGCTGCAGTGGCGCGCGATTGGGCGATTTGCAGGGCCGGTGCGCTACCAGAGACGATCAGGCTGTCACGGATCACAATGTCGGCGTGATCGGAATCCAACTGCAGAGCGGTCAGTTGCGGTCCCATGATGACCGAGCGGTCAAAAAGCAGCCGCGTGGTTGCGGAGAGATCAGCGGTTGCGGGTTTTTCGATTTGGAGAGCGACGATGTTTGCCTGCAGGTTTCCCAGCACTTGCACAGAACAATCTCGCAGCAGCAGTTCCCCGGCACCGGCGTGGATGGCAACGGCCGGTTGTTGCGCGGAATCGTCGTCGACTTGGAAAAACAGGTCCAGCCCGTCGAATTCCAAAATGGGGATCGAGACGTCCAGGGCGATCGGTTGGCCCGCTGGTTGTCGAATGAAAACAGCCGGTCGTGGGGTGCCCCCCTTGATCACGACGTGCTGATGATTCTGTAGTTGGTGCAAATTCAATTCATACGGTCCGGAAGCCGGCAGCCGGAGAATTCCGCCGGCTTGGGGCAATTTCTCCAGATGCGGCTTGAGGGGGATGGTTGGCGGGCGGGCGTTGGGACCGATTGTGGAGGGGAGTGCGACGATGGACGTTGCCATGCCTTTTTGCCGCGCATCCAATGTGGAACGCACGGCCCAGTCGGGTAGGTACGATTCTTGTGCCAGCGCACGTTCGGCGGGGGTTACGGTTTTGGGTTCTCCCTGGACAACCGGGTCGCTGTCGGGCGGAGTGAGCGCGGCAGCCGACGGATCTTCGGCAGGCGCTTCTGGATCACCTTCGGGGGGCGGATTCTGTTTGTCTTCGTTATCGAGATCCTGTTTGGCATCGAAAGCGGGAGCATTTTGGAGTTCGAACGGGTCGCGTTCGTCGAGCGGATCGCCAGTGAAATCGATATCGACGGGTTCTCCGCTGGAACTCGGCATCCAGTTCGACCAACCATAGAGGAGCAACGCCAGCACGGCGATTCCGGTGAGCACGGTTCCTACGAGCCGCATCGGAAAGACGACCGTCCCTTCTGATTCCGGCTTGCCCAACTTGGGATCTCGGGAGGGCAAGGGGGCTGCATTTTTTCGGACTTTAATGGCGGGCTTGCCGTCGGATTCCTCGCGCTCATCCAAGTCGGACAGGATTTGCCCCGCCACAGTGCTGCGCTGTAGGCTGACTTTATCGAGCTCTTTGATCACCTCCGCCGGTGTGCGATAGCGGTCATCGGGGTTTTTGGCCATCATGCGGTTCAAGATGGCGACGACTCCCTCGGGGACCTTGGGATTGAGGTCGCGCGGATCGGGGGGCTTTCCCTCGGCGTGCAGCCGCAAACGCTGTGTTAAACCGCCATCGGCATAGGGTGGTTCGCCGGTGAGCATGTGATACCAGGCGCAGCCGAGCGAATAGATATCGCTACGGGTATCGGCCGAGCGGCTGTTACGGGCTTGTTCGGGTGACATATAGTCGACAGTGCCGACGGTGGTTCCATCGCGGGTGATTCCCGCATCGGAGGATTCGTCGATGATCCGTGCCAGGCCCAAATCGGCCAATTTGACGGTTCCATCGCGCTGGATCAACAGGTTGGAGGGTTTGATGTCGCGGTGGACGACCCCCCGTTCATACGCATGTTGCAGCGCGCTGGCGACTTGTTTGATGATACTGATGGAGCGGCGGACAGGAATGACTTCACGGCGCTGCACGAGATCATGGACATCAATACCGTCCACGAATTCCATGGCAATAAAGGTGAAGCCGTCGACTTGACCGGCTTCGTAGACTGCGACCACGTTTTTGTGCTTGAGGGCGGCAGCGGTTTTGGCTTCGGCTTGAAAGCGTTTGACGAGCGTGGGATTGCCGGCGCGTTCTTGGCGAAGCAATTTTAAGGCGACGTGGCGTTTCAATTCGGTATCGAGGGCCAGATAGACCGTCCCCATACCGCCTTCGCCCAAACGACGCTCGATGCGGTATTTGCCGATTGATTGAGGGATCTCACCGCGACCGGCGGTTGGACTGGCGTTTGGACCTGCGCTTGGTCGTGTGGTGGCACCGGGACCGGTGGCGGGGGAGCGATTTCCGCCGGGGGATTCCGCAGACGCATGAGGATCGGTCGTCATTGAACCTCTAGAACTCAAATACAATCAAAAGCTTAAACCGCTTTGATGGAAACAATTCACAGCTTCAATTATAACGCCCGTGGGAATCGTGAGTCAAAACCGACTGAGCGAAAAATCGTGACTGACAAATCAATCCCATGAGAGTCGAATAATCTCTCCCGACTCGAATCCGCACACCGCACCATATCCTAACGGGTCGCAATGAATGGCAACGGTCTTGTGCGGGGTGGCAGCGGACCAGAGTACTTGACCTTGAAAATCGAGCCAGCACAACTGCTGTTCAATCGTCGCAGCCATCATGCGATAGGGGTTGAAACTGGAGGAAATTCGCGAAACCGTCTCGCCGAGCTGGTACGAACCATCGCTCTGGCCATCGCCGGTGTAGCGTTGAATGCCGTGAGCGAAGCAGGCCAGTAGAATCGTGGAACCGTTGCCTGAGACCGAGAGGCCGCCGACATCGGACCACAGGTTTTCACCCCAGATCTCGTTTCCGCTGAATTCGAATTTGTAGAACATCCCGAAGGCGGACACACCGAAAATTGCCGGTTCGTGGACCAGAAATTCCAAATGGGCCAACGGCTGGTAGGTGGTGAAATCGTGAATCGGTTTTCGCGGCGAGTCGAAAATGAGGTTTTGACCACCTTCGAGACTGACCACAGCATATTCGGCATGTGCGTCGAGTGCCACGTTGAGGGCGCGGTCGGATAAGACGACTTTCCTGTCGAATTTTAGTCCGCGATTGAACCAGTAGAGGGTTCGTTTGCCGACGAGAGCGATTCCTCCCCCACCGGTATCGCCCCAGGCGATTGCGCGAATTGGAGCGCGACCGCGGGAGACTGCGCTGATGGCTCCGGCGCGGTTGATCAGATACAAACCGCCCGCTTCGTCCGCCGCTAAGACTTCGCCCGTTTCGCGTCCCATCTGCAGCGCCACCAACGGCGCCTCGGTGCTCACGGTCCAATCGACATTGGGCGTGGCACCGCGGCCGTGGTGGATCCAGTCCGGGACCTGTTGCGTCATCGTTGGGCCAATTGTCGGCGAAGGGCTCTCAAGCCGGCCTGCAAATCACTGTCCCCGGCGACATTCAAGTCGGTCGGCGAGCGATAATACGTCCGGCTTTGATCGGGTTCAGGAACTTCAATATCGGGCGATACACCCACTTTAGCGTGATTGCGGCCACTGGGCGAGTAAAACTTGGCGATTGTTAATCGCAAGCCGGCATTGCCCCGTGTGTGCATCACTTCCTGGACCGACCATTTTCCATACGTCTTACGGCCAATTAGCGTACCGCGATGGTGATCACGGATGGCTCCGGCGACAATTTCGCTGGCACTGGCGCTATTGCCGTCGATCAGCACGACCAGCGGCATCCGCCACGTTCCGGGGCGAGTGGCTCGCATGACGTCTTTGACTTGTCCATTGCGTCCCCGGGTGGAGACCAATACGCCGTTCTCAATAAATCGGTCCAGTACCGAGGTGGCTTGATCCAACAAGCCGCCGGGGTTGCCGCGGACATCCCAGATGAGGGCTCGCATGCCCTGTTGCTGGAGTTGCCGTAGTGCGGCGTCGAGCTCTTGTGTCGAATTGCGTTGAAATCCGGTCATCTGGATGTAGCCAATCCCTTCACTGGGATCGACCATTTTGACGATCGGAAAACTCTTGATCGACACTGCACGGCGAATGAAGGTTCCTTGTCGCAGCCGCGTTCCCGGTGCTCCTTGAATCTCCAAAATTACCCGACTTCCTGAGGCTCCTTGCAGCCGTTCGGCGGCTTCGTCAGTAGACATGTTGCGGCAATCCGTGCCGTCGATGCTGACGATGTATTCACCCGGGGTGAGTCCCCCCGAGTCGGCGGGGCTGTCGGGAAGTACGTTGACGAGCAACATGCCTCTTCCCAATTCGGCTTTCATTTCGATACCCAGTCCGACGAACTCGCCGTCGATATTGCCGAACAGATCTTTGAGGCGACCGGGGGTGAGATAACTGCTGTAGTCGTCCAGTGCGTTACAACTGCCGAAGACGTACTCCATGATGATGGGAGCCGACCGCAGTCCCAAACGGGCCTGTGAGATCCTGCAAATCTCCAAAATCACCTGTCGTGCTTGGCCGTGATACTGCACCGGTTTGTTCCAATAGTTCTCCCGCAACAAACGACACAAGGCGGTAACCCGTGTTTTGTCGGCGTTGGGGATGTTGGTTTCCAGAAACCGTTCGTTTTGCAACGCCAACCACAGGCTTTCCGTGCCGTGGGCGACGATGGACGTGGGTCCAATGTTTTCTACGTAGCGACGTTCGATGGTCTGTGAAAGTTCATCATAAATCTGCAAGGCTTCGGCTTCTTGCAGACGCAGCATCGATTCGCGGAACGATTTGTCGGAATAGCGGCGGACGATGCTGAATTGGAACTTGCTGCGGCGCAGTCCCAATTTGAGCGAATTGTTGTCCGGCCATTGCTTGGCCGCTTTTTCGTAGTGCTCAATGGCATCGAGCCATTGTCGGGACGCTTCGAGTTGGCGGCCGGTGGAAATCTCTTGTTGGATTTCACGGCTGACTTGGGTACCGCGAGCGGAGTCGGCGAACCCGGAGAGGCCGGGCCAGGACGCCGTCGAGGCAATGAGTAAAAGCAGAGCGGCCAGTTGTATCTTACTGCGTAGGCGCATGTAGTCCTCCTCTCACCTCAGCAGTGGCGCACCGCGAGCGGTCCGCATCACCGTGGGTGGAGTGCAAATCTGTAGGATGGCTGATTGTCTCGGAGAGTACGTCCGCGACGAAAGCCGCGCGGACGGTTCGACTCCTCTCGCCAATGACCGGTGGCAACCGATGGTGCACCGGCCGCGTTTGTCCCGCCCTGTTGAGAGCAACGTTGAGGTTTGTTGGCAACGCGGTGTTTCAAAAAAACAACACGGCGTTGGTAATGTTGAATATAAACCACGTTTGGGGGCCGGTCAAAAAATTGTGCTCGGCAACTGCAAGCAAAACAGGCACAAACCACACGACCCCCCCGCTGACGACCGAACATGCTGATCGTCCGGTATAGAGAAACAGTTTTCTAAGGTAAGCATAGGACTATTTCTCTCGTTTCCACCCAGATCTGCCGGGGAGTCGGCGCGATAGGGCAATCCACGGGGAAGCAGCGGCGGGTTGAAGCCTACTAGCGGCGCACGTGGTCGGAGTCATGCTCCGCTTAACTCCCCGGCTCAGCCATCTTGGCAATCTTTACCTGTTCGGGCGGTGAGGGATGGGCGCAAATGGGCCGGTCGCTTTGCCTTCCGGAACGGGGTCGCGTACAATTGACCCCGAGATGTCGGCGGTCGTTGTCACTTGAAAAAAGCGTCAGCGTCGCCTTGCCCCGCTGACCTCTTGCGGATTGCACTCAGGACGCCGTTCTATGAGAACCACATCATGAGGTGATCTGTGAGCGGAGCCCGGATCCGACAACGCCTACCTGAATATTCCTCCCTACCGAACCTCCTCACAGAAATGTCCAAGACGCCGATCTATGTCTGGCAGCACAAATATAGAACCGTCCCATTCGCCACGTCCGGTTGAAAACGGCCGGTTGGTCCCTTTTGACTATGCCCCACGGACGCGCGTGGTGTTCGGTCCCGGCACGCTCAAGCGATTGGGCAGCTTGGTGACTGAGTTGGGCGGGACCCGTGTGTTTTTAGTCACGGACCCCGGATTGCAACAGGCGGGACATGCGCAACACGGGTTGGAATCGCTCAATGCCGCCGGTCTGCACGTGACGATGTTCACCGATGTCCAGCAAAATCCCACGACCGACGATGTGGACCGCGCTTTGGCCGTTGCGCGGGAGGCGAATGTCGATCTGATCGTCGGTTTGGGGGGCGGCAGCAGCATGGATTGCGCCAAAGGGGTGAACTTTCTGCTCAGCAACGGCGGGCGGATGGAGGATTATTGGGGGGTGGGTAAGGCCACCCAACCGATGTTGCCGATGATCGCCGTGCCGACGACATCGGGAACGGGCAGCGAAGCGCAGTCGTTTGCTTTGATTGCCAACTCCAAGACACACATGAAGATGGCCTGCGGCGATAAAAAGGCGGCCTGCAAAATCGCGATTCTGGATCCGGAATTAACAGTCAGTATGCCTGCATCGGTCACGGCGGCGACCGGAGTCGATGCAATCAGCCATGCGGTCGAGTCGTATGTCTCCACAAGTCGGAATCCGGTTTCGCAACTCTTTAGCCGGCAGTCCTGGCAATTGACAGCCAAGTCCTTTCGCCGGGTGATGCAACGTCCGACGGATATTGATGGCCGTGGGCAAATGCAACTGGGGGCCTATCTCGCGGGAGCAGCGATTGAGAATGCGATGTTGGGGGCGGCTCATGCGTGCGCGAATCCGCTCACCGCGCATTACGAAATCACACATGGCGTGGCGGTGGGCATCATGTTGCCGCACATCATACGTTACAATGCTGCGGAGGTCGGCCGCTTGTACGGTGATTTGGCGGTTGATTGCGGGTTGTGCGCCGCCAATGATGCACGTGCCGGAGAATTGCTGGCTGATTTTGTGCGGGAATTGATTGCCGAAAGCGGACAGGCGACGAGTTTGGCGGCTTGGAATATCCATCCCGATTCCTTATCGCAATTGGCCGAGGAGGCCTCCACGCAATGGACGGGCAACTTCAATCCGCGTCCGGTCGATCAGCAAAGTTTGAAGGAGATTTACGAATGCGCCATGTGATGACCGCGCGACGCACCGTATGTTGGCTGTTGTTGTCGATCGTCTCTAGCGGCGGTCTGCTGGGGGGCATCGCCCACGGCGACGATGAGCAAAAGGCGGCGAAAAACGACTGGCCGAACTTTCGCAACGGGCTTGAGCAACGCGGCATCGCCACGACCACGCTGCCGGAGAAACCGGAACTGTTGTGGAAACACGAAGCGGGCGAAATGGTGACGGCGACGGCGGCGATTGTCGATGGTCGTGTCTACATCGGCACGCTGAAAGGCGAAGTGCTCTGTTTGGATTTGAAAAACGGCGAGCGAATCTGGACCTATCGGTCGATCGAAAGCGACGATCCTGAGGAATTCGCACCGGGTTTTAATGCAGCGGCTACGGTTTCCGGTGATACGGTCTATCTCGGCGACGAAGAGGGCGTGTTTCATGCCATCAATCGACAGGACGGTAAAGAACGCTGGAAGTTTCAGACCAACGATCAAATTGTCGGTGCCGCTGCCGTGGTGGGAGAACATGTGATCGTCGGTTCGCACGATCAGTCTCTGTACTGCTTAAAGACAGCCACGGGCGAAAAGGTGTGGGAAGTGGTCACCGAAGGTCCGGTGAATTGTTCGGTCGCCGTGGAGGGCAATTCTACATTCACGACCGGCTGCGATGGTTTGTTGCGGGTGATTGATATCACCACCGGAAAAGAAAACATCGAGTTGCAGCAACAAGTCGGCAGCTATGTGATCGCTTCTCCGGCAGTGATGGGTGACCTGCTGTATGTAGGCAATCATGATGCGGAGTTTTGGGCGGTCGATTGGAAAAACGGCAAGCACCTATGGACGTATAAAGCGGAGCGGCGGCACTACCCGTTTCATTCCTCCGCTGCGGTGACCGACGATCTGGTCGTGGTGGGCAATGGTGACAAACGTTTGCACTGCATCGACCGGGCGACGGGCAAAGGGCGGTGGATGTTCGATACGCGTGGCGCGGTCGACGGCTCACCAGTGGTGGTGGGCGACCGCGTCTATTTTGGATCGGGCGACGGAAAGTTGTACGGAGTGAATCTCGCCGACGGCAAAGAAGTCTTTCGATTTGTAGGCGGCCGCCCGTTCACGGCTTCGCCGGCGGTCGGCGAAGGCTGTTTGGTGATCGGATCGGAGTCGAGTAAAGGTTACATCTATTGTTTCGGCACGAAGCCCGCAGCTCAATGATTTCGTCACGGATGAACACAGCGCGGCGGAGCCGCAACCAAAATGTCGATATTTTTTAGCCACAGATTCAACACGGATCAAACACAGATTCGCGGGCGTGAAACCGCAGCATCCCAAACCGACGGCTTGCCGTCGTGCACAGCGGTCCTTGTCCAGCAGAGTGACCGAATGATTTCCGATGTAAAACATTCGACCGGATCGCGACACACACTATGAAAATCAGTTTGCCAACAGTTCACACAATCCAACGGAGCGAATCGTGCAAATAGCCAAGGTTTTGGCATTCATCGTGACTCTGCTTGTCACCATCGGTACGTCCATGGTTGGTCAGGGCGCTGAGCCGATTGATATTGGCAGTCGGCTGGAATTGTTCGTTGACAGCCACCTCATTGAGGCGGTCACTGGTGACGTGCAGCAAGTCGTACAGAATCCTCAGCCTCAAGAGGTCGTTCTAGTCCACGACGAACCTTGGGGTGGAAATATCTGTGCTTATTTCACAGTTCTACAGGACAACGACACCTACCGGATGGTCTATCGCTCAGCGCAGCACGACAAGGCGAATCCGAAGAAGGGCTGGGGAATTGCGGTCTATGTGGAGAGCAAAGACGGCATCCACTGGACGAAGCCGAATCTTGGCATGTTTTCATTTCGCGGTAACAAAGACAACAACATCCTCGACCTCGGTAGTGGTGGCAATGTGCACCACAACTTCACCATTTTTCTCGACGACAATCCTGCGACCCCAGACGAAGCGCGCTACAAGGGCGTGGGAGGTCTCGCTCATGGGCTGATCGGTTTTACCTCACCAGATTGCATTCACTGGAAGCGAGTTCAAGAGGAGCCCATCATTAAGAATGGACGATTCGACTCGCAAAACATCGTCTTCTGGGACTCGGACCGCAAGGAGTACCGCGCGTACTGGCGGGTTTATCCGAACAAGATTCGAGCGATTCGAACAGCGACGTCCCAGGATTTTATTCACTGGGAAGAAGGTCAAGAATTAACATACACGGACGACTCGCCTCCCGTGGAACTCTACACAAATGCCATTCAGAAGTATTTTCGCGCTCCTCACCTGTTCTTAGGATTCCCCACACGCTTTTATGAGGAATCAGAACAAGTGGAACCACTCTTCATGGCGAGCCGAGACGGCGTCGAATTTCGCCGGTATACGAGTCCCGTGATTCCTCGCACCGCACCGAAAGACCGTGATTTGAATCGCAGCAATTATATGGTTTGGGGAATGGTTCAGCTTCCCGGAAAACCACATGAAATCTCAGTCTATGGGACGGAAAACTACTACCAGAAAACGCCGGGCCGCGTTCGTCGATTCGTGTATCGCCTGGATGGATTCGTTGCACTGCATGGAGGCGAGGAGGGTGGTCAAGTCGTGACGAAACCGTTGCGGTATACCGGCAAAGAGTTGCTCTTAAACTCCGTTGTCCCGCAAGACGGCTCACTGAAGATCGAAGTGCTGGATGAACATGGAAAGGTGCTTGGCGTCTCGCAGCCGATTGTGGGGGACGCCATCGACCGTGCGGTCACTTGGGATGAGGATCCCGACCTAAGTGCAGGGGTTGTTCAACTGCGTTTCAACATTAAAAACGCCGACGTCTATTCGTTTCGTTTTAAATGACCAGTCCGACTTTCGTAACACAGCGGTAGTCGGGTGTACTGCGGACGCACGTTTCAAATATAAGATGACAGACTCAAGTAACAAAAAGCCTCACGCAAAGGCGTGAAGCGATGGCATGCTGGCCGTCCCACGGGTTTGGTGTTTTTGTGCGATTTGTTTTGAAAGCCCCCGCCTGCTTGACCGATGTGAGCCAGGCCCGCATTTGCAAAAATGATTCGAGATTCTTATGAGTAGCGAAACTTCGACGACCACCGAAATTGGCAGTTATTTCGTCACAAATTATCCTCCCTATTCGCTCTGGAAACGGGAGAACGTGCATGAGATCGTCGAGGCCTTCGAGCAGCCGCCGCGGCGCGAAGGGCCGTTGGGGCTGTATATTCACATCCCCTTTTGCCGCAAGCGTTGCAAGTTCTGTTACTTCCGCGTGTACACCGATCAAAACGCCAAGGCGATCGAAAACTATGTGCAGGCGCTCATCAAAGAGGTCGCCCTGTTGGCCGAACAGCCGGGGATTGCCGGGCGCAAATTTGATTTTGTCTATTTTGGCGGCGGGACGCCGTCCTACCTCAGCGCCAAGCAATTGAAATCGCTGCGCGATCGGCTGCATCAATCGATTTCTTGGGACGATGCCCGCGAGGTTACGTTTGAATGCGAGCCGGGCACGTTGAGTTTGGACAAGGTCAAAACGCTCCGCGATATCGGCGTGACGCGCGTTTCGCTGGGAGTCGAGAATTTCAACGACAAGATCCTTGAAGAAAATGGACGGGCGCATCTGACTCCGGAGGTCGAACGCGCCTACGGCTGGATTCAGGATGTCGGTTTTCCGCAAGTGAATATCGATCTGATTGCCGGCATGATCGGCGAGACGGACGAGAACTGGGCGGATTGCGTCGACAAAGCGGGCAAGATGTCGCCCGATAACATTACGATCTATCAGATGGAATTGCCCTACAACACGATCATCTCTAAGGAGATGCAGGAGGGGGGCTTAGCGTCGCCGGTCGCAAGTTGGGCAACCAAGCGCCGCTGGGTGGACGAGGCATTCAATACGCTGGCGGGGGAGGGCTACAAAGTCAGCAGCGGTAACGAAGTGGTCAAAAACCTGGAAACCGACAAGTTCATCTATCGCGACAGTCTGTTCCGCGGGGTCGATTTGTTGGGGACGGGGGTGGCCTCGTTCGGGCATTTCCAAGGGGTGCACTATCAGAACCTCGATCAGCTCAACGATTATGTCGCTGCGTGCGACGAAGGACGGTTACCGGTCAATCGCGCACTGACCCCGTCGCCGCATCAGACGTTGATCCGCGAAGTGGTGTTGCAACTCAAAGAGGGACGCATCAGCGGCGAGCCATTCCGCCAGAAATTCGGCGTCGATATTTTCGAGGAATTCCGCGACGCCTTCGCCGCCCAGCAAGCAGCCGGCTATTTGACCGTCGAGGGAGACGACGTGATTCTCACTCGCCGCGGATTATTGCAAGTTGATTCGCTGCTGACGGAATACTTTGAAGAAGAACATCGCGAGGTGCGGTACACGTAGAAGGCTTGAGGATTGAGGGGGACAGGCTTGGAGAGGACTCTAGGCTGTAGGCTTTAGTGTCGGGTTTTGGGTGTCAGGCAAGGGATAGGTGAATCGACGTTGTGCAGGGTCTCCTGACCCCGCACCGGCTGGACCGAAGGTCTCCCCAACCGCCGTACCTGAAAACTGAGTTGAGATGGTCTACTACAAGTCGTTTCAAAACCCTCTGACGCGTCACGCAAACACTTGTATTATATATTCCTGAACAGGCGCAACCGGGTTTTGAAAATGGTTCTAGTAATTGATACACCCCAATGCGACGAGATTATTGTGAATCCACGACACGAACTTGATGCTTTGACCGGACTGTTTGGCGGCAGCGATGCTCTAGTGTCGGAGGCGGAACATATCCCCTCGGCACTGACACCCGAACCGTATAAGCAGATGTTGGTGCACGACCACCACATGACGGTCACCATGGAGGAGTACCATGGTTGCAAAGTGGACGTCAAAATCATTGACCGACATTTGGAAGAGGATACATATACCCGCAAGATTCTGTTGTTGAAATCCGGGACGGACGAGGTGGTGCAATTCGGGATTGTGCGATTCAATTTCGCCTATGTCACTCCGACCGTGCGGGAAGAAATCTTAGCGGGGCAGATTCCGTTGGGGCGGGTGTTGATCAATCATAATGTGCTGCGGCATATTGACTTGGCGGCGATTTTGCGTGTGGCGCCCGGACCGGAATTGCTGGGTTACTTTGGCATGAATCCGGGGGATGTCACGTACGGACGTTTGGCTACAATTTTCTGTAACCATCAACCAGCTGTGGATTTGCTAGAGATATCAGCACCGCTGACAGCGACGGAGTGATTTGAAAATGGGTGAAGATTGGAAATTTTGTACGGCCACTGCTGGCGGCGACCCGTTCTGTCCCCCGGTGGAGGATGCGTACGATGTGATCGTCGTCGGCGGCGGTCCTGCGGGAGCGACGGTGGCAACGTTGTTGGCCCAATTCGGTCACAGCGTGGTGCTGTTTGAGCGCGCCGGACAACAGCGGTTTCACGTGGGGGAATCGTTGATCCCCGAGACGTACTGGACGCTGGAGCGGTTGGGGCTGATCGATCAATTGCGGGCCAGCGCCTTCCCGAAGAAGTACAGTGTGCAGTTCGTCAACGAAAACAATCAGGAATCGGCCCCGTTTTATTTTGACAAACATAACCCGCACGAGTCGTCGCAGACGTGGCAAGTGGTACGGGCGGAATTTGACCGGATGTTGCTGGAGAACGCTGTCAAAAAAGGTGCGGTCATCCATTCAGCTGCGCAGGTTCAAGATGTTCGTTTTGACGGCGAACGTGCCGTGGGCGTCCGCGTGAAACTGGCGGGGGAGGATGATCCGCGAAACGTATCAGCCAAGGTGGTGGTCGACGCCACGGGACAATCGGCGTTTCTGGCCAGTCGGTTGAAACTGAAGGTGCCCGATCCCAAGCTGAGAATGGGGACGGTCTGGTCTTATTTCCGGAATGCGCGCCGCGTTCCGGGACGCGACGAGGGGGCGACGTTGATCATCCAGACGCCCGGAAAGAAAAGTTGGTTTTGGTATATTCCCTTGCCCGACAACATCGTCAGCGTCGGTTGCACGGGGTCCGATGGAGTATATGTTCGCCGCTGGGCGGGGTACCGCTGCGGACGTTTTCACTCAAGAGGCAGAGCGGTCGACGGCCATTACCGCTCGGCTGGCCGAGTCGACGCGTTGTGACGACTTTCATACGACCAAAGATTTTAGCTATACCTCGCGGCAAGGCGCCGGTGATGGTTGGGTGTTGGTGGGTGATGCGCTGGGATTCATCGATCCGGTTTATTCCAGCGGCGTATATTTGGCACTCAAATCGGGTGAGATGGGAGCCGACGCGATCCATGCGGCCTTTGGAGAAGGTGATTTGAGTGGCGAGGTGCTGGGAAACTGGCAGACAAAATATCGCGGCGGCGTGGATTCGTTCCGTAAATTGGTGTATGCCTTTTATTCGCCCGAATTCAGTTTCGCCAAATTTCTCAAGGCGCATCCGCAGTATCATCCGAATCTAGTGGACATCCTCATTGGCAATGTGTTCAGGCCGGGAGTGGATGAGATCTTCGACGCCATGGGAGACATCAGTCCGCAGGCGGCCGTTTGATTGGGCGGTTGGTTACTCCACATTCGGAATACGCAATGAAATATGTGATATGGATTTCTGTCGTCCTGCTGTTGATCCTGCATCAGGATTTTTGGTGGTGGGACGATGGCACTTTGTTGCTGGGGGTTGTGCCCGTGGGACTGGCGTCCCACCTGGGGATTTCAATCGCTGCTGCGGTGTTATGGTTCTTAGCGACGATCTATTGCTGGCCGCATTCCGCTGACGAGATTGAATCGTCAACAGCGTCGACGACGGAAGGTGGGCAGGGATGACACAATTGGCGATTATCGGCGTCTATTTGGCGTTGTTGCTGGCATTGGGTCTGTTCTCGTCGCGGTTGTTTCGCGGCACGGGCGAAGACTACATGCTGGCCAGCCATTCCATCGGGCCGTTTTTGTTGTTGATGTCGCTATTTGGCACAACGATGACCGCGTTTGCGTTGGTCGGTTCAACAGGCGAGGCGTTTCGCGAAGGGATCGGCGTTTACGGCTTGATGGCGTCGTCGAGTGGGATTGTGCATTCGCTCTGTTTTTTATTGATCGGCGTGAAAATCTGGTCGTTCGGACAGAAGCACGGCTATACAACGCAGATTCAATTTTTTCGCGACCGGTTGGGAAGCAACGGCATTGGATTGCTGTTGTTTCCGATCATTGTGGGGCTGGTGATCCCGTATTTGTTGATCGGCGTATTGGCGTCGGGGTTTACGGTGATTAACGGCGTAACCATGGGTGACGTTTCCCTGGTTGGTTTGCTGCGACGGAAACGGGGTGCCGCCCTGGTTGGCCGCGCTGGTGATTTGCTGCGTGGTGCTGATCTACGTCTTTTTTGGCGGCATGCGGGGAACTGCTTGGGCGAACACGTTTCAGACCAGCGTGTTCATGATTTTGGGCGTAGTTACGTTTGTGGTGATTGCTAACGGCATCGGTGGTCAGGACGGGTTTTGGGCCAATATGCAAGCCGCTTCGGCCAAGGTCGCCGAAGCTCATCCCGATCGATTGACGCGCAGCGAGATGAGCAAGTTTATGTTCACCACGTACCTATTGATTCCGCTCTCTGTCGGTATGTTTCCGCACGTGTTTCAGCATTGGCTAACCGCTCGCAGCGCACAGACATTTAAACTGCCGGTGATCGTGCATCCGCTGTTTATCATGCTCGTCTGGGCGCCGTGTGTGATGATTGGCGTGTGGGCGACGTCGGCGACGTTGAACGGTGAGTTGATCGTGTCTCCCGGTGCGGCGACAACCAACAAGGAGCTGACGATTCTCGTTGCCAAACTGGCCGGTCCGGTGCTGGGGGGCTTGTTGTCAGCGGGAATCTTGGCAGCAATCATGTCTTCATTGGACAGCCAGTTTTTGTGCATCGGATCGATCTTCACGAACGATATCGTGTTGCATTATTGGGACAAGAAGCGGTTCAGTGAAAAACAAATCGTGATGTGGGCACGGCTATTTGTTGTGGCGATTGTCGCAGTGACGTATGGACTCAGCCTGTTCGAGCCGCGCAGCGTGTTTGCGATGGGCATTTGGTGTTTCAGCGGCTATACGGGACTGTTTCCGTTGGTGTTCGCGGCGCTTTATTGGAAGCGGCTCAGCGTTGCCGGGGCGTATGCGAGTGTGCTGACCGTGGCGGGAATGTGGTTGTGGTTGTTTGCGGAATCTGGTTTTGGGGCAAATGCGAACTATACGTTTCAACTACCGGCCTTCGGGCAGCAGTTGGAAATGATGCCCGTGTTGCCGATCACCGTGGCGGCAGTGGTGGCGCTGGTCGCGGTGTCACTGGTGACATCCCCGCCGCCGGATGAGACGGTGCGGCGGTTTTTTCCGGAGTCTAAAAGCTAACCGCGGAGGTCCGGCCTACTCGAAATTCATTGATTTATAGTTTGGATGCTTCTGAATGTTCACTGCGACCCACCGCGTTCAATTTCACGAAACCGATATGGCGGGGATCGTGCATTTCTCGAACTTTTACCGCTACATGGAAGAAGCCGAGCATGCCTATTTGCGGTCTTTGGGGCTGAGTGTTTCGATGACGCGGCCCGATGGGTCGGTGATTGGCTGGCCGCGGGTCCGGGCGCAGTGCACGTTTGAGGCACCAGCCTATTTTGAGGACCTGATCGAGATTCGCCTGAAATTGATGCGCAAGGGAGTTAAATCGCTGACGTTTGACGTCGAATTTTATCGCGATGAACGGCGATTGGCCCGTGGTTCGTTGAAAACCGCCTGCTGCATCGTGGCGCATGGCCAACCGCTGGTCTCGATCCCGATTCCGGAAGATATCGACGTGAAATTCGTCGAAGAACCGGCGGAATCGGCCTGACCAGGTCTCCGTTGGCCTCAACGCCACTGGCGTCGGCTCCGGGTGTCGGGTAGCATGGATTGTCAGGCGGTCGTGATGCGTACGGAGACGAATCGGGACTGCATTGTCTTGATTGCGGTGGGTGCGACGCGTTGTTGGCTGGTTTGTTACGGTCGCATTCGTCGCGGCACTGGCGGACGAGCCGCCAGTGGCACCCCCTAGCGTCTTTTTTGCGGTATTCCACTCGCCCCGATCGGGCGG
The DNA here is from genome assembly GCA_942492455.1 of uncultured Planctomycetaceae bacterium. Taxonomy (GTDB): domain Bacteria; phylum Planctomycetota; class Planctomycetia; order Planctomycetales; family Planctomycetaceae; genus Symmachiella. The sequence goes on from CALOFE010000077.1 coordinate 43,691, forward strand.
GTATTGCGTCCGTCCACTCCGACCGATCCGTCATGCATTACGTACCCGAATCGGCCCGTGCTTTTTTGGAAAGCGGCGGGACCGCGCCTGAAGACGAGGAAGCCACGAGCTTTCATTACGTCTCTGCGCCGCTGTATTTATTGACAGCGCTTGTGGGTGCGCTGTTGGCGGCTGATTTTGTCATCCAAATCAGCAACAATCCCGCCTGGGAACCGTATCAGACCGTGTTTGGGTTCCGTTTGGCGCTGCTGGCGGCGGTGATCGGCGGGGCGCGGATTTTGTATCAGACGCTCGAAGGCCTGTTTGATGGGCGGATCGGTGCGGATTTGGCGCTGACAATTGCCTGCTTGGCGGCCATTATTCTTGGCGAGCCACAGGTGGCTGCGCTGGTGGTCTTCATCGCCATTTGCGGCGAGAGTATCGAGGGCTACACCAACGGCAAAGCGCGGCAAGCGGTGCTGAGCATTTTCAATCTGCGGCCCAAGACCGCGCATGTGATACGCGATGGCGACGAAGTGGACGTCGATCTGGAAGACGTCGCCATTGGGGAGCTGGTCGTCGTGCGGCCCGGCGAACGGATTCCGGTTGATGGTTGCGTGCTGGCGGGGACCTCGGCGGTCGATCAAAGTTCGCTGACCGGTGAGAGCCTGCCGATTGATAAAGTTCCCGGCGATGAGGTGTTTGCGGGGACGTTGAATCAGTTCGGGGCACTGTCGGTTGAAGTTGAAAAAACGGGCGAGGAGACGACGTTCGGGCAGGTGCTGCGGATGGTGGCCGAAGCGATGGAGCGGAAAGCGCCCATCGAGCGGACGGCGGACCGGTTGGCGCGGTATTTTTTGCCATTTGTCTTAACAGCCGCGGCAGCCACGTTGGTCGGTTGGCGGATCGCTGCCGGCGATTGGCGAGCCGGTTTGATGCCCGCCCTGGGCGTGTTGGTCGTGGCTTGTCCTTGCCCGTTGATCTTAGCGACACCCAGCGCGGTGATGGCGGCGCTGGCATGGTTGGCGCGCAACGGGGTGGTGACGAAAGGTTCGATTGCCCTAGAGCGATTGGCCAAGGTCAATTGCATCGCGTTTGACAAGACCGGCACGCTGACACGCGGTGAACCGGCACTGGGGGGCATCGTCACCTGGGGGGGACTGGACGAAACCGAGTTATTGCGGATCGCGGCGGCGGCGGAAAAACGGAGCGAACATGTGCTGGCGCGGTTGATTGTCCGCGAAGCCGAGAGCCGCATGTGCGTTGTGCCCGACATCGAGGAATTTGAGGCGCATCCCGGTTGTGGCGTGACCGGCGCGATTCGTGGTACGGCGCTCGGACCGGCCTATGCGGAGGAGTCGCACCGGGTCGTGGTGGGCAATCGCCGGTTGTTGGAATCGATGGGCATCGTGTTGCCCGAAGATTTTGAACAACGATTGGATGAAGCGGACAGCCTGGGCCCGACGCAACTGTTGGTGACAATTGACGGCCAACTTGTGGGAGCGATTGGCGTGCGGGATACGCTACGACCTGAGGCACGCAAGGTGTTGGCCGAATTGCGAGCTGAAGGGATCGAGTCGTTCGCGTTGTTAACGGGTGATCGAGCCGAACCCGCGCAAATGGTGGCGGATGCTTTAGAGGGCATCGATGAAATTCGCAGCGAATTGTTGCCGACCGACAAAGCGCGGTGGATCGAAGAGCAGACCAAGGCGGGCAAAAAAGTCGCCATGATCGGCGACGGCATCAACGATGCACCGGCATTGGCCTCTGCGACTGTGGGGTTGGCACTGGGAGGGGTCGGTAGCGACGTTGCCGCTGAGGCAGGGGACTTGGTCCTGATGGGGGATCCGCTCACGCCGTTGCCCGGTTTGTTGCGTTTGTCGCGGCAATTGGTGCGCGTGATCAGTCAAAGTATTTATCTGTTTGCCTTCGGCATGAACGGCCTGGGGGTGATTTTGTGCGCATGGGGAATTCTCAGCCCGGTGGGCGGGGCGATTTTCCATGAGTTTGCCTCGTTGGCGGTGATGTTGAATTCGATGCGGTTGTTGTGGTTCGAGCGTTGGGACGAAACGCGGTTGGGGCGTAGCGTGGAATCGCTTGGTGGCTTTTCCGAAGTGGTAGCCACGGCGCTCTCTCCATCACGGTTGGCCTTTGGTTTGGTGCGGCACTGGAAGATGTTGGCCAAGGTGGCTGCAGCGGCGTTGTTGGTCTATTGGCTGACGTCGAATCTGGTCGTGATTCGCGAAGATGAATCGGCCCTGGTCACGCGCTTTGGTCGGCAGGAAGCGACGTTGAACGCTGGGATCCATTTCCGTTGGCCCGCTCCGTTGGAAGTTGTCCGCCGCGAAAAGTTCGCCAGCATTCGTACGATTTCCTTGGGCTTTCGAGCTCCGCAGCGCGAGGCGGGCGGCGAGGGGCAGGCGTTTGTGGAATGGCAGTCGGAACATACGCGGGCCGATTATCAGTCGCGTCCCGAGGAAGCCTTGATTCTCACCGGCGATGAAGTGCCGGTGGAGATCACAGCCGAAGTGCATTACCGCGTGCGGGACCTGAAAAAGTTTGCCTATGCCAGTGCGGATCCGGAGACCATGTTGCGGGCCGTGGCGGAAACCAAGTTACGGGGGTTGGCGGCGCACTTGCCTTTGAACGACATTTTGACCGGCGGCCGGCAGCAAATGGAAGCGGATTGTCTAGAACTGACGCAGCTTGCGGCGGATGACTACGATTTGGGAGTGGAACTGACCGGCGTGAATCTACTCGACGTGCATCCGCCGATCGACGTGGTTCCCGCATATCGTGACGTCGCTGATGCGATGGAGATGCAACAAAAGTTGGTGAACGATGCACAGGCGTATTATGCCCGCAACGTGCTGGAAGCGGCGGGCGAAGATGCGATTCGTGTGTTGAGCGGATCGACGAGCGACGTGCAATCCGCACCAACATCGACGACCGGCGGAGTCGCCGATTGGTCGCTCGACGATGAACTGTGGGCGAAATTGACAACCGAAACCAACGGTAAAACCCCGTTGTCGGGCCAAGCAGCCTCGAAGCTGCATGCGGCGCATCATCAAAGTGCGCAGCAAGTGCAATCGGCGGTGGGGGAAGCGGCGCGATTTGAAAGTCTGTTGAGTGCTCACCGGAGTAACCAACAATTGACGCGCACCCAAATGTATTGGGACACGGTCGAACGAGTGTTGTCGGTGCGTCCACTGACGATCATCGATCCCAAGGTGGCAGGGCGGCAGAATTTGTATCTCATCGATCCGGATCGCTTCGGCCCAGGCAACGCGGTGATGTTGCCACAAGCACAACCAGAAGAAGAACAACCGCTAGTCGGCCAGCCGGAACCGTAATGGTTGGCCGAGGTTTAAGTCGTTTTGCGAATGAGCATTAAATCGGTATGGAAAGCCAGTCGTCTGAAGCTGGACAGTCAATTAGAGATTAAAGATTTTACGCCAAAGGCGTTAAACATCTTAGCCTGGGGTCGCGAACGAAGTGAGCACACCCCAGGTTGGTGATGGAATCGTAGAATTCAACCCTGAAGGGGTTGTTCACTCGTCCATCAATGAAATCGTCAGGCCGGTGATTGAAAAACCCCTTCAGGGTTTATGCGTCGTCAATGACGGCTTTCCTAGGGTGGCGCGGCTGTGCCGCTTACCCTAGGCTATGGTGATTCACCCCGTTGGGGTGTTTGTTGGGATGCACGCGGAATTGTTTGATCGGATTTGTGGAATTGCTAAAAATCATGAGTGATGTTGTGACAAAATCAGGATCTGAAACATCCGCCGGCCGCCGATTGGCGCGCCGTGTCTTGCGGACGCTGGTCCTGTGGGGCGCGGTCTTTACGGTCATCGCCCTGTTGGCCAGTTGCGTGGTGTTTGTGGATGAGACGCAATACGTGATCGTTGAGCGACTCGGGACCATTGCGGCCGTTTATGACCGGGACGAGGATCGTGGCTTGCAGTTCAAGTTGCCATGGCCGATTTCGACGGTGCGGACGTTTGACCGCCGGTTGCAATTGCTCGATCCGCCGGGGCGTGAATTGTTCACGGGGGACAAGAAAAATATCACGGTCGACAGTTACGTCTGTTGGCGGATCGCTCCCACATCTGCGGAATCATCGACGGAACTCTCCGACCGGCCGGTGGTGCGATTCTTTCGTTCGTTGGGAAACGTCTCTACGGCTGAGGACCGGTTGATGTCGCGGTTGCAGTCGTTGTTGTCGGCGGAGTTTGGCCGGGTGGAGTTGACCGATCTGCTCAGCGTCGAAAACTCCGAAGCGGGTCCGGAGGGCGATAGTTCGATGGAGTCGCTCACGGAGCGTTTGAAGTCGCGGTTCGAAAAATCTGAGGAGGGGGCGACCTCACCGCGTGAGGCATTGGGCATTGAAATTGTCGACGTGCGGATCAAACGGATCAATCTTCCCGAAGCGAACCGGTTTGCCGTGTTTGAGCGGATGAAAAGCGAACGGCAGAAAATCGCCGATCGTTATCGCAGCGCGGGGCTGGCGCAGAACACGGTCATTCGCAGCCAAGCGGACCGGCAGCGCGAGGAGATCCTGGCCAAGGCCGATGCAGATGCACAGCGGATTCGCGGTACGGGAGAAGCCGAGGCGCTGCGGATTTTAAATCAAGCGCATGCGCAGGATCCGGAGTTTTATCGTTTCGAGCGGACGCTGCAGTCGTATCACAAAATTCTCAATGAACGGACCACGCTGGTCCTTTCGGCCTCCAGTGCGTTGTTGAAATTATTGACCGAAGGGATTCCCGACGTTCCAGAACCCCAACCGGAAACCAAGCCGGCCGATCCGTCGACGGAGCCGCCCGTTGCGGAGAAAAACGTGTCTCAATCGTCGGCGACGCCCGATACGATCTCCGAGAAAACGCGTGCGGAGGCCACAAAGTGAAACGCGCGCTGGTCGTGATCTTGATTCTCGTCGCCGGTTATTTTGCCAGCGGCCTGTATATCGTGGGGGGCAATGAAAAGGCGCTCCTGCGTCGCTTCGGCCGCGCGCGGTTGCCGTTGGTCGGGAGCGGGTTGCATTACGCGCTGCCCTGGCCGATGACCACGATCTCCCGCATCAATCCCAGCGAAGTTCGTACGCTGCAAATCGGGGGGGTGGCTTCGGAATCGCTGGAAGGGGATCAATTTCTCTTGGCAGCCGATCAGTACCAGCTTGATGAGTTTCTCACCGGCGACAAGAACATTTTGAATGTTCAAGTCAACGTGCAGTACCGTATTTCCGAAGCGGATGCGGCCGATTATTTGTTTGGCTGTGTTAATCCCGAAGAGCATTTGCGGTTAATGACCGAGTCGTTATTAGGAGACGTGGTTGCTCGTAGCGGCGTCGATTTTGTACACCCGTTGGGGTTGGCCGAATTGCGAGCGATGCTGACTCAGCGTACGCGGGAGTTGGTACAGTCGCATCGGTTGGGAATTGTGATTGAAGATGTAGACATCGCCGGTGTTTCGCCGCCATTGTTGGTGAAGCAGGCATTTGTCGATGTGAGCAATGCGCGGGCCTCGAAACAACGGTTTATTAATGAGGCCTTAGCCTATCGAGAACAAACCGTGGCCGCCGCTTCGGCGAACGCACGGAAAAATGTGGATGAAGCAGAGACCGCGCGACGATCGGCGATAGAATCGGCGCGCGGCGAAGCGGACCGCTTCGGGAAAATCGTCGCCCAGTTCCAAGCCGATGCGGACGGCGGCGTGCAAACCTATGAGCAATCGCGGCAAATGACCTTGCGGCAAAAGTATCTAGAAATGTTGGAAACCATCGTCCCCAAACTGGCCAGCAAGGCACTGCTCGATACCGACAAGCCGGTAAACTTGACGATTTTTCCTGAAAACAATAAGTGACTGGTTGTTAAGCTTGTTCCCAAACTCCGTTTGGGAACACAACACACAGCGAGAAGTCCGCTTCGCACGGCGTACTCTGTGCCTTAAAACATAACGAGTTGACCATATATGCTATCGAAGCAGAGCTTCGGGAAATTGCGTTCCCAAACAGAGTTTGGGAACGAGGTGAATTGAATAGGAACATGAACAAATGACTGGACGGAGTCCGGATACGGTGCGTGTGGGTGCCGTGAATTATTTGAATTCTAAACCGCTGGTCGAAGGTTTGGCCGAGGCGGCGGAGGGGATTGATCTGAGGCTCGACTATCCCAGTCGGTTGGCCGATGATCTGGCGGGCGGCCATTTGGATGTGGCATTGGTGCCCTCGATCGCCTGTTTGCAAAATCCAGATTATGAAGTGATTTCCGACGCCTGCGTGGCGGCTTGTGGTGATGTGCTCAGCGTGAAATTGTATTGCCGCGTGCCGGCGGCAAAGATCAAGACGTTGGCGCTCGATCAAGGATCACGGACCAGTGCGACGTTGGTGCGGATTTTGTTGGCCGAGCGATTTGGCTTGCATCCGGAACTCAAACCGTTGCCTTTGACCTGGTCGGTGGCGGACAGTGATGCCGACGGGGTGTTGATGATCGGCGACCGGGCGATTCATCCCCCGGCGGAGAAGTTTGTCGAAACCTGGGACCTGGCCGGTGAGTGGTTGCAGTGGACTGGGTTGCCGTTTGTGTTTGCCATGTGGGTGGCGCATCGGGAGACGGATCTGGGCAGCGTGGCCGATGCGCTCAGCGCAGCCCGTGATTTGGGTGTCGAGCGCATTGAGGCAATTGCCCGACGGGAAGCGCCGCTGTTGGGGATTCCGCTGGACACGACGATTGACTACTTGACGAATAATCTTTATTACCGGTTGGGAGAGCGGGAACGTCTTGGACTGAATCGGTTTTATGAGTTGGCCGTCGAGCACGGCTTAGCTCCGGAGGGAGTGGATCTTGTCTTCAGAAATTGCGCCACTACTTGAAAAAGCGGTCGACGGCGGCCGGCTGACGCCCGAAGAAGGGCTGAAGTTGCTTGAGTCGCACGATTTGAATGCGCTGGGTGAAGCGGCCAATGCGGTGACGCAGCGGCTGCATCCCGAGCCGTACCGCACATACAACATCGATCGCAATATCAACTACACCAACGCCTGCACGGCGGTGTGTGACTTTTGCGCGTTTTATCGTCCGCCCGATCACCCCGAAGTCTACGTGCTTGAGCGCGAAGAATTGTACAAAAAACTGCAGGAAACGGTCGAATTAGGAGGAGACCAGATTCTGCTGCAAGGGGGACTGCATCCCAAGTTGCCGTTGGAATGGTACGAAGAGCTGCTGTCCGATTTGCGCTCCCGCTTTCCGCAGATCAATATTCACGGATTCAGTCCGCCGGAAATTCATCACTTCACCAAGATCAGCAAATTGCCGCTCAAAACCGTGCTGGAGCGGCTCAAAGCGGCAGGATTGGGGAGTTTGCCGGGCGGCGGCGGTGAGATTTTAGTGGATCGCGTTCGCAAAGAGATCACCCGCGGCAAGGTGTTGACGGATGACTGGTTGAATGTGAATCGCGTGTGGCACGAATTGGGGGGCCGTTCGTCGGCGACGATGATGTTCGGTCATGTGGAGACCTTGGCCGAGCGGATCGAGCATTTGGAACGGTTGCGGCAAGTTCAGGACGAAACGGGTGGATTCACTGCTTATATCTGCTGGACCTTCCAGCCGGACAATACGGACCTGTCGCACATCCCGCCGGTCGGTGCGTTTGAGTACTTGAAGACTCAGGCGGTCAGCCGCTTGTATTTGGACAATTTTGCGAATATCCAATCGTCGTGGGTCACGCAAGGAGAAAAGGTGGGGCAGATGGCGCTGTATTTCGGCGCCAACGACATGGGCAGCTTGATGATCGAGGAAAACGTCGTCGCGGAGGCGGGGACGGTGCATTATTTATCGCTGGAAACGATTCGCCGAGTTATTCAGGAATGCGGTTATATACCGCGGCAGCGCAACGTGTTCTATGAGTACATTGACGAAGTTGACGAGGCCACATCGTTGGAATTGGCCGGTCATGCGGGTTCGTCGTCGCTGAACGTGTTGCCGTAGACGGATTTTTGGCGTTGGATGCGGTTCCACAGCCAAGAATGGGGTAACTTTGGATTCCAGTCGTCCAGCTACTGCGCTACGCGGAATCGTTTTTGCTGAAAAAAACGATCTGCACGGTTGTCAGGATTCCCCCGATGATACACGTTGAGAACCTCACCAAGAGCTTTGCCGATTTGCGCCGCGGAACCGTGCACGCCTTGGATGGAGTGAGTTTCGACGTTCAGCCGGGCGAGATTTTTGGTTTGCTCGGCCCCAACGGCGCGGGCAAGACGACCTGTCTACGGATGCTGAGCACGGTGTTGCGCCCCACGAGCGGAATCGCCGAGGTGGCCGGCTATAACGTGGCGACAGATCCGGCAAAGGTTCGCATGCGGATCGGTTTCATGTCGGGCAACACCGGGGTGTACGACCGCATGACCGCCTGGGAAATGGTGGAGTACTACGGCCGGCTGTATGGCATGCCCGAGGAAGCTCTGCAGGCGCGGTTGGAAGAGCTGTTTGAAACATTACAGATGAACGAAATCCGGGACATGCTTGGCTCCAAGATGTCGACCGGGAATAAGCAAAAAGTTTCCATCGCACGGACCATCGTCCACGATCCGCCGGTGATGATTTTTGACGAGCCCACGTCCGGATTGGATGTGCTGGTCGCCCGCGCGGTGTTGGAAGCGATCGCGCGGCTCAAGGATCAAGGCAAGTGCATTATTTTTTCCACGCACATCATGCGCGAAGTGGAAAAACTGTGCGACCGTATCGCCATCATTCACAAGGGACGTATCTTGGCAATGGGAACGGTGCAAGAGTTGGAAGACCGCTACCAGGAATCGGATATGGAAGAGGTCTTCTTTGATTTGATACAAGCTTACGAAGCGGAATTGGCCGCAGCGGCGGCCGAGGCTGGGTAACGAACTTCGACTTTGGGCGACGCAATCAACGACCATTGGACCTCGCACGGCAAACATGATCAACTGGAAAAATGTCAAACTGATTTTCATGCGGGAACTGCGCGATCAGCTCCGTGATCGGCGTACGTTGTTCATGATCATCGTCTTGCCGTTGCTGCTGTATCCCGGTCTGGGAATCGGCATGGTGCAATTGACGGTGCTGTTTTCCGAGCAACCGCGGACGGTCGTGATCTTGGGGGACAACAATTTATCGCCCCAAACCTTGCCGCCGTTGTTAGAAGGGGATGGATTCGCAAGAGATCTGTTTTCCGATTCAGCGGATGCCGCGAAATTGCGGGTGCTCTCGCAATCGGAGCTAGTGGCGGCCAATAGCGACGGAAAAGTTTCTGAAAAAGATGCCGAGTTATTGCAGCGGGCCGAGTCGATTTCGTCGATGGTTCCCGAGCGCGAACGGTTGCAACAAGAATTGGCCGAACTGCAGGGGACTGCCCAATTTGGGACTGCGAACACCGAGCGGATGGAGGAATTGCGGCGGCAGTTGACGGCGATCAATGCCGAAATGGGGAAGCTGTTTGCCGAGTCGAAAATCCAAACCTTAGTGATTATTCCCCAGGATTTCGGTGAATCGGTTGCATCGGCCAACCAGCAATTGGTGGAACGCGGCGGCGCGACGGTGCCGATTGCCGACTATGAACGCCCGTTGATTGTGCACAACAGTGCTGATGAAAAATCACAGATCACCTACAGCCGTGTCGCTGAGGTTTTGGAGCATTGGGAAGATCAGATTCTCGATCAGCGTCTAGAACTCGCGGACCTGCCGGCGAATTTGCATCGACCGGTGGAGGCCCGCGGCGCGGATTTGGCGATGATCGAACAGCTCAGTTCGAAATTGTGGAGCCAATTATTTCCCGGTTTGCTGGTGCTGATGTCGATTACGGGAGCGTTTTATCCGGCGATCGACTTGGCGGCTGGCGAAAAAGAGCGGGGCACGATGGAAACCTTGTTGATTTGTCCCGCCTCCCGGTCGGAGATTGTGGTGGGCAAATTCTTCACGGTGATGTCGTTTAGCATTATGACCGCCTTGCTGAATTTGATCAGCATGGGGATGACAGGCCGCTATATGGTGGGGCTGATGGGGGCACGCACGATGCCGGGGATGACAACGCCCACGTTGCCGTCTCTGGGGGATGTCGCCTGGATTGTGATTTTTCTCGTGCCGTTGGCGGCGATGTTTAGTTCGCTCTGTTTGGCGTTGGCGACGTTTGCCCGCAGTAGTAAGGAAGGGCAGTATTACCTGACGCCGCTGTTGATGGTGACCCTTGGTTTGACGATGTTCTGTTTGTCGCCGGGAGTGGAATTGACCGAGCGGCCGATGTACAGCGTGATGCCGGTCTGCGGTGTGGCGTTGTTGCTCAAGGGACTGTTGATGTCGTCGTTGTCGACGGCGCCGCTGTATGTGTATGCCGTGCCGGTATTGGGATCGACGCTGTTTTATAGCTTCTTGGCGTTGTATTGGGCGATTGAACAATTCAAAAGCGAAGATGTCCTGTTCCGTGAAGCGGAGCGGTTCGACCTGAAGTTGTGGGTGCATCATCTTTTACGGGACAAGGAACCGACGCCGAGTTTTTCTGAGGCGGTGATTTGTTTCATTCTGATCATGATGTTGCAGTTCGTGGCGATCAGCGCATCGGGGGGCGGCGCTGGCACTGGGTGGATGATCCGCATGCTGTTGATCACGCAAATTGCTGTGATTGCCAGCCCGGCGCTCTTCATGGGGGTCATGTTGACCACCAGCTTGAGGCAAACATTTCGGCTCTACTTGCCACGCCTGAAAATGGTGGGTGTGGCCATGGTGCTGGCAGTGGCGCTGCACGTGCTCTCGTTAGAGTGGTCGCACCAACTCGATTGGTTTTTCCCAAAATTGCCCGAATCGATGGCGGAACCGCTACAGCGGTTGATGAGCGCAGAGATGCCCTGGTGGATCTTACTGGGGACGATGGCCCTTGCCCCGGCGATTTGCGAAGAACTGGCGTTTCGTGGTTTCATCTTGAGCGGGTTGCGCCGCACGGGCCGCACCTGGATGGCGATCGGGCTGTCGAGTTTTGCGTTTGGTTTCATGCACATGATTCCGCAGCAAGTCTTTAACGCGACTTTGTTAGGCTTGGTACTGGGAATTATCGCGATCCGCAGCAATAGTTTGTTGCCGGGCGTCATTTTCCATCTGATTTATAATTCGCTGGGGGTTATCCACGGTCGCATTGGGCCGCAGTTGTTGGAGCGATTCCACGGCAACCCGCTGGTTCGTGATGTGGACGGCCAAATGCTGTACGGTTGGACGACGATCGTGATTGCTGCATTGATCGCGTTACCGTTGTTATGGCGACTGATCCAAGGCATTAAGCCTCGCACGCCACGGCAGGTCGACTCAATCGCTGCGAATTCGGCTCCGACGCTGGTTTCGCCGGGAGCAGGCTCGGTTTAACAGCGGCGGCCCGGATGCGTGCTGTTCGGAGATTTTTGGCTGTAGTATGGCGTTTTTGTCTGCGGTGCGGCCCAAGAATCGGTTGCTGTCGGGGGAGATTCGAGGACCTATGGTGACGCTTGCAATCACGGCAGCTACGTACCTAGACTAAGTCTTACCGGTAATTCTCTCATCGTTGTCCACCCTAGCTGGGACGACGATATTCCCGCCTTTTTGTCCGAGCTAACGGACGGACTCACTCTGACAGATGACTGATCAACCGACATACGACGACGATGCCGCCTTGCCGAACGAACTTCCGCCGGTCGAACCCCCTTCGGCGGGATTTATCCTGCAATTGTTTTTGATCCCGGCATTGATCATCGGTGTGATCGTGGGGGTGGTCTTTGTGTTTGGGTTGATGGCGTCATCCCAGGACGATATTCAGGACTTGGTGCAAAAGGTTGGCAGCCCGAACGGTGACATCCGTTGGCGGGCAGCGATGGGGCTCGCGCAGAATTTGTCGCTGGACGACAAAAAAGGGGAATCGGGGAAAAACCTAGTTGCAAATCGCCAAGTGGCCGAGGCCCTGTGTGGACTGTTGAACGATGAGCTCAGCCGTACATCGCCCAACGAGGATGAAGTTCAGACACAAGCGTTTTTGACCCGGGCGGTCCAACTGTTGCGCGTGCCGGATGTGGTCGTCCCGACACTGATTCGCGCGATCGATGCGGATCAGGATCTGGAGGTTCGTAAGAACGGATTGGCAGCTGTGGCCATTGTTGCCAATCGGGCGCAGGAGGCAGGGTCAACCTTTGAATGCGGAGTTGACCGATGCACTGATCGATAAGCTGTCAGAAGTCTCTGCAGAGACGACTCCGGCCAATTCAGCGCCGCTGATGCGACAGATGGGGGCGTTTGCTTTGGGCATGCTCGAT
>CALOFE010000078.1:0-119147 GCA_942492455.1 uncultured Planctomycetaceae bacterium
GAGCACGGCGAGCAGGTTGAACAGGTTCGAACCGATGGCGTTTCCGACGGCGAGGTCACGTTGCCGCGTTGATCGCGGCCAGCACTGGTCGCCACTTCCGGGCAGTGACGTGCCGATGGCGACCACGGTCAGGCCGATCACGAGGTCGCTGACGCCGAGTTCGGTGGCGATGTCGCTGGCGGAGTTGACCAGCGCCTGCGAGCCGAACACGAGCAGTGCGAGCCCGAGGATCAGGAATCCGATGTCGGACACCACCGACGCCTTGGCCAGCGACTCGGGATCGAGCGCTTCGTCGTACTCGGTGACGATGTCGGGTGCCGAGCCGCGGGTCGCGGCCACGACCGTCCAGGTGAGGTAGACCGCCAGCGCGGGAGAAAGACGAAGCCTTCGAGCCGGCCGAGCGATTCGTCGAGGACGAAGATCAGCAGGAGCACGGCGCGCCGATCATGATCGGCACGTCGAGGCGCACGATCCGCTGCGCGACGAACAGCGAACCGCCGACGGCGGCCGCAGAGCCGAGCACCAGCAGGATGTTGGCGATGTTCGAGCCGACCACGTTGCCGATCGCGATCGATCCTGCTTCGTCGCCGCCACGAAGCACGTCGCCGACGCTGACGGCCAACTCCGGAGCGCTCGTGCCGAATGCCACGACGGTGAGCCCGATCACCACGCTCGACATCCCGGTGCGAGCTGCGAGTCGCGCAGCGCCCCGTACGAGTGCCTCGGCCCCGGCCACCAGCGCCACCAACCCTGCGATCAGGAGTGCGACCGTGCCGATGCCCATGGCGTCCGGAGGCTACGACCCAGGACCCGCCCTTACACGGGCATCACGTCGTGCCACGCCGATCTGACGCTGGGCGAAGGCGGCGATCGAGTTCCGCACGGTACGCAGCGGCCCGACGGAGCTTGATGTCCTCGTAGCCGCGGACCTGGTCGGGCAGCGAGGCGATGGCGACCGCCTCGTCGTAGGTCTCAGCACTCAGGTGCCGGTTGAGCGCGATGACGGCGTCGATGTACTCCGGGATCATCGCCCGCTCGACTCGGCGGACCTTCGCCCACCGGAACGGATCGGCCAGGGTACCGCGCAGCCGCTTGCTCGCCCGGAGCGTTCGGAGCGCTGGGACGGCCGTTCGTTGCAGTTCGAGCTTCCGGTCGAGACCGAGTGATCGCAGCATCGGCGGGTGGAAGTGGTAGGTGACCGTCGTGTCGGTCCGAACACCCGGTCCGCCTCGAGCCGCGATCGACGGCATCAACGAGCCAGGCGGGCCACCTCGTACTCGTCCTTGTAGGCCATCAGCTTGTGCAGGAACCGGGCCACGGCCTCGGTAAGGGCGGTGTCGCTGCCTAACGTCCGTTCCCGCGGAGCACCTTCGCCACGAATCCGTAGCCGCGCGTACGCCTCGTCGATAGCCGTCAGCGGTATCCGGACGGTCAGCAGCCGCTTGACTCACTGGTCGCGCCAGGTCGGTCGATGAGTGCGCTCGACGAGGTCCGTCGAGGGCGACTGCGGCCCGGCCGGGTGGTCCGCAGTCGCGGCCCCGCGTTCGACCCGGTCCAACCAGGCCGGGTCCGCCACGGCGGCGCGCCCGATCCGGAACGCCGCGATGTTGGCACTGACCGCGGCGCCGTTGAGCCGGATGGCCGTCTCGATCGACGCCGGAAGCAACGGCAGGATGGCCCGGCTGCAATGCGGCACCGAGCAATGCATCATGTTGGCCATAGGTGGTCGATCCGAAGAGCCGTCGGCGAGTGCCTCGGCGTCCAGGATAGACGTTTACTCCGGCGGCTCACCTGACCGCATCGATCGGCGTGCACGGCGCCGATGGGCCGTGGAACGACACTGTCGGGATGGGTGACCATGAGGCCGGTCGGCACGTCGTCGGTCGAGGACACCACCGTACGGTGCGTTCCGGACGGACTCGGGCAAGGTGTTTGGCATCCGCCGCGCCGACCAGCAGATCGAACGCCAGCAGACAGTCGACCCCCGACGCATTGGCCGTGGTTCGACACCGCCGTCTCGTGGCGCGTGATGCGCAGATCGCTCACCACGGGGCCAGCCTTCTGTGACAGCCCGGTTTGGTCGAGCCCACGCACGTGCATCCCGGCGAGCATGGCGGCGGTGCCGAGCACCTGGCTGACAGTGATCACGCCGGTGCCGCCGATGCCGGTGAGGCGGATGGTGACGTCGTCGGCGTCGACGAGCCCGGCTGATGGGGCCGCAAGGTCGGTCGGCGCCTCGGGCCGGACGGGCCGGGTCGACCGGGCCGACTGGTCGGTCGGCACGGTGACGGTGGCGAACGACGGACAGTCGCCCTGCAGGCACGAGAAGTCGAAGTTGCAGCTCGTCTGGTGGATGCGGGTCTTGCGGCCGTAGGGCGTGTCGACAGGCTGCACCGACAGGCAGTTGCTCTTGTCGCCGCAGTCGCCGCAGCCCTCGCAGACCCGCTCGTTGATGACGACCCGGAACCCCGGCGTCGCGACCGTGCCGCGCGCTCGGCCCCGCCGGTTCTCGGCGGCACAGGCTTGGTCGTGGATGTGGACCGTGACGCCCGGGAGCTCGGCGAGGACGCGCTGGGCCTCGTCGAAGCGGCTGCGGTCCCAGACCTCGACCCCGGTCGGCCAGCGACACGCCCGGGGATAGCGGTGGGGATCGTCGCTAGTGACGATGACCCGCCTCACCCCCTCGGCCGTCAGCTCACGAGTCAGTGCGGGAATGGCAACCGACAGCTGTCCGACCGGATCCTGGCCGCCGGTCATCGCCACGGTGCCGTTGTAGAGCATCTTGTAGGTGATGTCCAGGTGCCAGCCGCCACGGCCTGGCGGATGGCGAGCGATCCCGAGTGGAAGTACGTGCCGTCACCGAGGTTCTGGACGAGATGGGGCGTGCCGACGAACGGCGCCATCCCGATCCACTGCGCTCCCTCGCCTCCCATGCACGTGAGCCCGACGATGTCGCCCACGCGCTCGGGCTCCATCATCGCCACCATCGCATGGCAGCCGATCCCGCCCCCGACGAGCGTGCCTGGATCGGCGCGGGTGCTGCGGTTGTGGGGGCACCCCGAGCAGTAGAACGGAGCCCGATTCACCGTGAGCGGGATGCGGGTGCGTTGCGGGGAGACCAGCTCGTCGAGCGGACGCAACCGATCGGCGAGTCGGGCGGACAACCTGGCGTGCAACGGTCGGAGCAGGGTGTCGACGTCGAGGGTGCCGTGGCCCGGTATCAACAGCTCGCCGCCTTCGTCGCGCCGGCCGACCACGCGCGGGTGATGGGAACCGTCGTAGAACGAGCTCTTCAACAGACCCTCGAGCGTCGGGTTCTTCTCCTCGATCACGAGCACCTCGTCGAGGCCGTCGGCGAACTCGCGCGCCTGTGCCGGGTCGAGCGGCACCGGCATCAACAACTGGAACAAGCGAACGCCGGCGGCGCGCAGGTCGTTTTCGGTGGCGAGGCCGAGCACTCGCAGCGCCTCTCGAACCTCGTGGAAGGTGTGCCCACACGCGGCGATGCCGATCCAGTCGTCGACGGTCCGGGTGACGACCCGATTGAGCCCGTTGTCGACGCCGTACCGGCGGGCGAGTGGCCAGCGGATCTCCTGGAACTCGCGTTCCATGTCGATCGTGTACGGCGTGAGCAGCCGACCGTTGGGATGCGGGCGGAATGGTCGACCGTCGACCTCGACCACCGGCGACGAGGCACGCACTCGATCGGGATGCACGTCGACCGTCCCCGTCCCGTCCGCAACAGCGGTCACCAGCTTGAGGCCGGCCCACAGCCCGCACGAGCGCGACAGCGCAACGGCGTGGCGACTCAAGTCGAGCGCCTCCTGCACGTCGCCCGGGAAGAGGATCGGCATGTGGAGGTCGACCATCGTCGCGTCGCTCGACGACGGCAGCGTCGAGGACTTGGCGGCCGGGTCGTCTCCGACGACGGCGACGACGCCACCGTGCATCGACGTGCCGGAGAACACCGCATGACGGATCGCATCGCTGCTGCGATCGAACCCCGGGCCCTTGCCGTACCAGATGCCCACGACGCCGTCGTAGCGGGCATCGGCCAGCGTCATCGCCAACTGGCTGCCCATGACGGCGCTGGCCGCCAGTTCTTCGTTGACCGCCGGCTGCACCACGATCGGGAGGTCGGGCACCGTGGACGAGGCACGCCGGAGTTCCTCGGTGAACGTGCCGACCGGCGAGCCCTGATACCCCGACGCGAACGCCGCAGTCGTCAGTCCCAAGCGGCGATCGAGCCGGAGTTGATCAGCGGCGAGTCGGGCGATGGCCTGGACGCCGGAGAGGAACACCGTGCCGTCCTCGAGCCGGAACCGATCGGCGAGCTCGTACTGGGGCGACGTCGGGCGCTGGTCGATGCCCGAACTGTCGATCGTCACGTCGGCTCCTCTCGTCGCGATACCTCTCCCTGTTGTACCTCATCGGGCGTCCAGGGTCGAGCGCCCCGGTCGGGCGCGGGCGTGGCTGTACGTTCTGTCGGGATGGCGACGAGGAGAACGGCCGGCCGCCTCCGGGCATCCCTCGGCCTCGTGTCGGCGGTCGGGTTGATGGTCGCGGTCACGTGCGCCGTCGTCGCGGCGATCGTCGTCTACCGCGATGCGATCGTCACGCAGGGCGTGCGGAGCACCATCGAGAACGCCGCGGCCACCGATCGCGCGATCGACGTGACCGTTCGGGCGCCGTCAGTCGACGTCGCCGAGGTGACCGAACGCCTCGGCGCGGTCGCGCTCGACGCGTTCCGAGCCGGCGGTCTTCGCGGTGTCGCCGTCGTACCGGGTCACCGAGCCGTCGATCGACGACCGGCCGACCCCGATTCCGGCTCCGGACGGCGCCACGATCATCACCAGGGGTGGCGACGTTCGTCGGTGACGATCTGTGGCAGGTGGTCTCCGGCGACCTGCCGCTGGCTGGAGCGACCGATGCGTCGGCCCCGGTGCCGGCGGTCGCTCCACGCCGATGCGGCAGCGCTGTTGGGTCTCGACACCGGCGACCTCGTGCGCCTCGACCCGTCGACGGCGGGGCCGCACCGAGGCGCTCGACCTGCGAGTGGTCGCTGTCATCGGCCGGCCGACCCCGGCGACCCGCGCTGGTTCGCTCAGCCGTTCGGGCGTGCCGGCTCGACGTCGTCGGGTTCGTTCACCGAGGTCGGCCCGTTCTTCGTGCCGGCCGTCGACTTCGCCCAGGTCGGCGGTGACGCCTCGTACATCGCCCGGTTCGCCGTCGATCCCGATCGCGTCGAGCCCGGCGACATCGACGGCGGCATCGTGCGGTCGAGGCCGCGCCGGCCACGTTCGCCGCAGCGCTCGCGCCCGATCGGGTGCGGGTCGAGGCGGGGCTCGGTGACCTGCTCGCGACATCGACACGTCCGTGCGTTCGACGACCGCCGTGGTCGCCGCTGTCCTGCTGCAGGTCGCGGCGGTGGCGCTGTTCGGGCTGGCGGTGGCGGCATCGGCGCTGTTCGCCGCGCGGCGTTCGGAGCGGATCCTGCTGCACTCGCGAGGGATCAGCAACGGTCCAGGTGCCCGGACGCGGTGGTCGAGGCCGCCGTGATCGCGCGCCGGCGGTGATCATCGGTCCGTTCCTCGCAGTCGGCGCCGTCGGACTGGTCGGGCGGGTGGGGTCCGATCGGGTCGGCGGGGCTCGACCTGCGCGGCGCTACGTCCGCAGCAGCCTTCGCTGCGTCGGCCGTCGCTGCCGGGATCGCGGTGGCGTTGATCGTCTGGCCGGCGATCGCCGCCGCTCGTCGACCGGCCGACGAGGTCGGCCGGCCGACCGGCACGCCGTTCCTGCGTCGAACCGGGCTCGACATCGTGCTCTTGGTGCTCGCCGTGGTCGGCCTCTGGCAACTGCAGCGAACCGGATCGGTGGCGAGCGCCGCGGAGCCCGGCGGCCGGACGTCGGTCGATCCGGTGCTCGTGCTGGCACCGACGCTCGGCATCGCGGCTGCGTCCCTGCTCGCCGTGAGGATGCTGGGTGTCGCGGCGAACGGTCTCGAACGCATCGGGGGCGCGGAGCCGGCGGGTTGGCGCCGGCGCTGGCAGGTCGTGAGGCGGCGCGCTCCGGCGGCCGGCGGAACCGCTCGTCGGTGCTGGGTGGTCGTCGCCGTCGCAGTGGCGTCGTTCGCGCTGATCCAGTCGGTGTCGTGGGAGCGCTCTCAACGAGATCAGGCGGACGCGGCGGTCGGCGCGGACGTCGTCGTCGTGCCCGACGGTCGGCCGGATGCCGGGGTGGCCCCAGCACACCTGGCCGCCGGCTATCGGGCGCTCGACGGCGTCACCGCGGGTCTGGCCGATCGGCGATCGCGCGGTGGCCGTCGCGGCAGCCCCGACCGGTGCCACTGGTCGCTCTCGACGCCGAGCGAGTTCGCGACCGACTCCCGCACGGCCCGACGTGGTGGCGGACGCCGTGACCGTCGCACGCTCGCGGCGCCGGTGGACCTCGGCGGCGTCGAGCTGCCCGCGTCGGGCGGGGAGGTGACGGCGAGGATCCGTCTTTCTGCCTCCACTCCCGCGCCTGACGGCGAGGCGCAGCCGACGCCGACCGAGGCAGAGATCGCGATCATCGTCACCGACGAGTTCGGCACGCTGCGCCGCCTCTCAGCGGTCGAACCGATCGTGACGGCCGACGGCGGAGCCACGACCACCGAGGTCTCTTTCGGGCGCCTCGACGCCACCGGGGGCGAGGATCGCCCGGGCGTCTCGTCGAGATCGAGGTCGAGGCTACCGATCCCGTTCGTCGACGTCCGGACGTTCGTCACCGACGTCGACGGCGACGGTGTCGACGACACGTCGCCGCTCGACGTCCCGAGCGTTCGGACCGGGATCGAGCTGCTCGAACTCGACGTCGACGGTGCAGCGCTCGACGTCGGGCTGGCCACGTGGACGCCGCTCGCACCGGCGCCGGGGCGGTTCACGATCTCGCCGCCGGCCGCCTCGGTCGACACGGTCGACACGGTCGACACGGTCGACGCGGTCGACGCGCAACTCGCGCTCGATCTGGATGCCGGGACCACGGCACAGCGTCAGGCATCGGCGCAGCTTCCGTTTCGTCACCGCGGATGCCGAGGCCGTCGCCGGCTTCGACGATGGCTCCACGGTGGTCGACGTGCTCGCGACGCCGCAGCTCGTGGAGGAACTCGCGGTCGAGCTCGCCGACCCCGGTCAGGGTCCGGATCGGGGGCAGCCGGCTGGCGCTGCGCATCGTGGGCGAGACCGGGGTCGTGCCGTTCGCAGCCGACGAACCGCTGGCGTTCCTCGCCGACAACGCCACCCTGGCCGCTGCCGACTACCTGGCGAGTGGGGCACGATCCGAGCCCGATCGTTGGGTGGTGGTGCTCGACGAGTCCGACCGCGACAGGTCACGGCGCTCCTGCGTGAGGCACCGTTCGACAGTGCGGCCGTCGCCGACCGCTGGGGGCGGCGGCGGAGCAGCGCACGAGCGACCCGATCCTGGTCGGTCTGACAGGCAGTCTGCTGATCGCCGTCGGTGCCGTTGCGGTCGTTGCGATCGCGGGGCTGGCGATGGCGGCGGTGACCGGCGCGCGCGACCGGCGAGGCGCCAACGCCGTGCTCCGCGCCCTCGGTGCCTCGCGCCGAGAACTCCGTCGGTGGTTGGTGCGTGAGACTGTCCCGATCGGGCTGCTCGCCATCGTCATCGGCATGGTGACCGGCGGCGTGATCGCTGCGGTC
This sequence comes from uncultured Planctomycetaceae bacterium, assembly GCA_942492455.1. Lineage (GTDB taxonomy): Bacteria > Planctomycetota > Planctomycetia > Planctomycetales > Planctomycetaceae > Symmachiella. The sequence continues at coordinate 7,698 of CALOFE010000078.1, forward strand.
GTGTTGGGCGCGCTGACCGGCGATCGTGATGGAGGCGACGCCGTTCCACCACCGCAGCTCGTCGCGCCGTGGCCGGCGCTGGCCGCGCTGGTCGGGGTGGCGCTGGTCGCCATTGCCCTGGTGCCCCTGGCGACCAGTCGGCTGTTGCACAGTGTCCGGCCGGCGCGACGAACTCCGGATCGGAGACCAACGATGAGCGTGGTCGAGGTGGTCCACGGCGGTGGTGCCGACCCTCCGACCGGTCGCGCCGACGCAATGGTCCTGGTCTGCATTGCGCTGGTCGTCGGTGCCGTCACCGGCGGCATCGTCGCCGCCGAACGAGCGGTCGATGGTGCCGACGACGACAGCCTGGAGGAGATCCTGACGAATGCTCCGGCGGAGATGACGCGTCTCGTGATCGATGTCGCCGACGTCTTCATCCCCAGCAGTTCGACCGACCCGCTCGTCGTGCCACGTCGGAAGATCGAGGATGCGGCGGCGAGCATCGATCCACTGGTGTCGTCGGTCTACGTCGATCCGCGGTTGGTGATCGACGCACCCCGCCTCACGGTGCGCGCCGTCGCCGGCGAGCCGACGGCGTCGCCCACCACCGTGGTGCTCCGGGTGCAGCCCGGCCTCGCATCGCACTCCTCGCTCGTCGACGGTGCCGAGCCGAGGCGGGCCGACCCGATCGAGGGCACCCCCGACCCGCTCGAGGTCGTCGAGGTGTCGCTGTCGACGGGTGCGGCTGCGCAGCTCGGCTGGAACGTCGGCTCCGACCTCCTGGTCACGCCGACCACCGACGATCCGTTGTTTCGCGGGTTCGACTCCCTGCCGGATCCCTTCGTGATCCGTGTCGCCTCGCTGCTCGAACTCAGCGATCCGGCCGAACCATTCTGGTTCGGCGACGATCGCCTGCACCGGGCCATCGTCGACGACACCGGCGTCGGAGCCGACTTCACCGTGCACGCCGCCGTCCCAGAGGCCCAACTGCCCGTTGTGCTCGCGACGCTCGGCGGGCAGGCGGCGCTGCGAGTGGAGGAGCGCCGCGACCTCGATCCCGCCCGCGTCGACATGTCGAACGTGGCAGCGGTCGAGCGCGCCGTCCGGGCCACCGAGGCGAGTACCACGCCGACCGCAGCCTTCGGGTCGTCCGCCGTGCGGTTGGGGCTCGGCGACGTGTTGGAGGCCGAAGCCGTTCGGCGCAGCATCGCCCACGATGCCGTGCGAGTGGCCGCAGTCGGCGTGATCGCCGTCGCACTCGCCGCGTTCGTGCAGCTTCAGCGTGCTGCGGCGGACCGACGCCGGCCATGAGTGGGTGCAGGTGCGGGCACGCGGCGCGGCGTCGAGTGCGATGGTGGCCGGTTCGGTGGTGGCGACATCGGTGGTGATCGCGGTCGGCGTCGTGGCGGGAGTGATCGTCGGCCGGTCAGTGGTCGGTGGTGCGTCGTCGCCGATCGGTGTCGTGGTCGCGTTCGCCGTGGCGCTCGTGCTGGCCGACCTCGTTCTCCAGGTCGGTGACGTCGGGAAGGCGGTCGGCCGGTCCGAAACGGCAGCGCCGTCGCGGTGGCGGCGCGCAGGTGCCACGGTGGTCGTCGTGCTTGCGGTGGCATCGGTCGTCTCGCTGCGCCGTAGTGGCATCGCGGCCGGCGGGGGTAACGACCTCCTCGTCGTCCTGCCGCTCGCGCTCGTGCCGATCGCGGTCGCAATGGTTGCGGTCGCGGTGCTCTCGTGGCTGCGTCGCGGCCGGTCGATCGGTCGACTCGATCTCGGTGTCGGCCGACTGGTGGGTCTTCGTCGTGCCGCTGAGATGGGCGGGGCATCGTCGCTCGTCGTCGCAGTCGCCGTCGCTGCCTGCGTGGCGACCGCGTCGTCCGCAATCGCCTGGTCGTTGCGCGCTGCGTCCGGTGATGGCGCCGGCGGGCCACTGGGTGATGTCTCCCGTAGCGCCTTCGCCGCCGCTGCGATCGCCGCCTGGCTGCTCGGGATTGCCAGCGTGGGCACGGTCACCGTGATCACGATGCGCCGACGCCGACGCGATGCCGAGCTGCTGTCCGCGCTCGGAGCCGACCGGTCGGAGTTCCGCCGAGCGGTGAGTGCGGAACTCGCACCCCTGGTCGGCATCGGGTTGGCGGTCGCCGCGGTCGCGGCGTGGATCACGGTGACCGCGCTCGAGGATCGCCTCGATCTCGGTGCACTGAGCGGTTCGGTCGTCGCTGCGCCGGGAGTCGCGGGGACTACGTTCGCCGTGATGGGCTCGCTGTTCTTGGTCGCGATCGTGGTGGTCCGGCTGGCGGTCGCCCGGACGGCACCCGCAGCTCACGTGGCCGACGCAACAGCTGAGGCGGAGGAGTGATGACCGCCGCGATGGGGACTCGGGCCGCTCACGGCGGCATCGTGTGCGATGGACTGGTGAAGATCTACCAGGCTGCGGACATCGAGGTGGTCGCCCTGCAGGGTCTGGACCTCGAGGTCGAGCCAGGTGAGTTGGTGACGCTCGTCGGCGCGGGTCAGGATCGGGCAAGTCGACACTGCTCAACGTGCTCGGTGGTCTCGACAAGCCGACGGCCGGAAGGCACACGTCGCCGGCCACGACCTGTTGGCGATGCGGACCTCCGATCGAGCGGCGTTCCGTCGCACCGCCGTCGGGTTCATCTGGCAGCAGACCGCCCGCAACCTCCTGCCGTACCTCGATGCACGGGCGAACGTCGAGTTCCCGATGACCTTGACCGGCGTCACCAAGCGCGAACGGTTCCGCCGCGCGTGCGAACTCCTCGACGTCGTCGGACTCGCTGACCGGGCAGACCATCGTCCACAGGAGCTGTCGGGCGGCGAACAGCAGCGGGTGGCGATCGCCGTGGCGCTGGCCAACGAGCCGGCGGTCCTCCTGGCCGACGAACCCACCGGCGAACTCGATACCACGACGGCGGAGGAGATCGTGTCGGTGTTGCGGACCGTGAACGTGGAACTCGGCGTGACCGGGTTGATCGTCACGCACGACCCGTTGGTGTCCGGACACGTCGACCGGACGATCGCCATCCGTGACGGCCGCATCAGCACCGAGACGCTGCGCGATCGCGGCGGCATCGACGGCGTGATCAGTCGGGAGTATGCCGTGCTCGATGCCGCAGGTCGAATGCAGCTCCCGGAGCACTACGTCAACGCCCTTGCACTCGAGCGCCGCGTGCGGCTCGAGCTCGAACGCGATCACATCGGTGTGTGGCCGGAGTCGAGCACTCCCTCGGACCGGGAGGCTTCGGGCGACACCGTCGGCCCGGAGCCCGAGATGGACCCGGATGCCGGCTGGCGGCCGCACGGAGATGACACATGACCGGATCGGACATGATCGTCCTGTCCGATGTCGCACGGACGTTCTCGACGGCAAACGAGCCGGTCCATGCACTCCGCGACGTCACACTGGCGATCCCGGCCGGGGCGTTCGTGGTGGTCCACGGCCGCTCGGGCAGCGGCAAGACGACGTTGCTCAACGTGATGGGTGGGCTCGATCGGGCCGATACCGGCACGATCGTCGTGGACGGTCGCGATCTGATGTCGATGGACGACGGGGAACTCACCGACCTGCGCCGCACGACGGTTGCCCACATCTTCCAGGGTTTCGGTCTGCTCCCCGTGCTGACGGCCGCCGAGAACGTCGAGGTGCCGTTGCGGTTGCTCACCTGGCCGGCGGCAGAACGCCGTCGACGGGTCGACGAGGTGCTGCACGAGGTCGGCCTCACCGGGCGGTCGCAGCACCGTCCCGACCAGCTCTCGGGTGGTGAGCAGCAACGTGTTGCCATCGCACGAGCGATCGCCGCCCGTCCGAAGGTGTTGATCGCCGACGAGCCCACCGGTCAGCTCGACTCGCGTATGGGCGAGTCGATCATGGCGCTGCTGCACTCGCTCGTGGCCGATCAGGGGCTTGCGGCGGGGGTCGCCACCCACGACGACAAGGTGATCGGCGCGGCCGACCGTCGCATCGAGCTGTCCGACGGCCGCGCGACGCTCGGTCAGACCGGGTAGACGTCAGACCAGGTGGTGACGGACGCTGAGCCGTTCGGCAGAGTCGTCGCCGGGTACCGGAAGCTGGGCGACCACTCGCAGCGAAGGCCACTCTGCCGGCGCGAGCTGCTGGTACTCGAACGTCAACTCGCCGGCGGTCGGATGGCGGAATCGTCGCAGGCGGGTCTCGAAGCCGGACACGTCGTGCTCGGCCCACCACCGGGCGAAGTCGTCGCTCTCGTTGCGCAGCACCGCGATCAGCTCGGTCATCGCGTCGTCGTGACGAACCGCTGAGGTGGCGGAGCGGAACTCGGCAAGCGCCTGGCGGGCGTGGATGTCCCAGTCGACGATCAGATCGCGTGTGGCCGGGTCGGCGAACAGCACCCAGAGGAGGTTCCGCCGCGGTGGTTCCAGCTCGTCGATCCGCGGGTACAGGCGCGCCTGCGCGGCGTTCCAGCCGACGAACTCCCAGTGCGGTCCGAGCACGTATGCCGGTGCGGGCATCAGCGACTCGAGCAACCGGACCAGCGCGCTCGGCGGTTCGGTCGGGGCGTCGACGGTGGCGGTGCCGGGTTCGGTCAGCGAGAGCAGATGCTCGAGGCCGGCCTCGTCGAGGCGTAGCGCCCTGCCGATCGCCAGCAGCACATCGTCGGAGGCGTTGATCCGTCGTCCCTGCTCGAGCCACGTGTACCAGGTGAGCGACACCCCGGCGAGCATCGCCACTTCCTCCCGTCGCAGCCCGGGCGTGCGCCGGCCGCGCGCCGACGGGAGCCCGACCTGTTCGGGGCGCGTCGCCTCGCGGCGAGCGCGCAGGAACTCGGCGAGTTCCTGTCGGTGGTCCGAGCTGCTCCCCATGTCGACAGTCAAGCAAGTGCGAGCGGTGACCGCCGGGATCGAAGGGTCGGTGCCGGGTGGTCGCACCACCCCCGTTGACTACCGTGGCGGCGTGAGCACAGCTGCCGACATGGACACGATCTCCCTCGATGCGATGCTCGACGACCTGCGGACCCTGGTCGAGATCGAGTCGCCGTCGCTCGATATCGACGCGCTGCAGACCTCGGCGGAGGCGCTCGCCGCGATGATCGAGCGCCACCTCGGCGGGTCGGCTGACCTGATCGACAGCCCGGCCGGACCTCACGTGCACTGGTCGGGCGGGGGCACGCCCAAGGTGTTGCTGCTGGGGCATCACGACACGGTCTTCCCGATCGGCGCGCTCGCTGAGCGACCGTTCACCGTCGCCGGCGGGCGTGTCACCGGGCCGGGCGTGTTCGACATGCTCGCCGGCATCGTGCAGGCGTTGCACGGTCTCGCCGCACTCGGCGACCTGTCGGGCGTCGAGATGCTGTTCAGCGCCGATGAGGAGGTCGGCTCCGGGGCGTCACGTGAGCTGATCGAGGAACGGGCGCTCGCGTGCGGCGCAGTCCTCGTGCTCGAACCCTCGGCCGATGGCGGCGCGTTGAAGACCGGCCGGAAGGGTTGTGGAACGTTCGACGTCACGATCCAAGGTCGGGCCTCGCACGCCGGTCTCGAGCCGGAGAAGGGCGTGAACGCGCTCGTCGAAGTGGCCCATCAGGTGCTGGTCATCAATCAGTTCGGCCGACCCGAGGTCGGTACGACCGTCACGCCGACCGTCGCCGCCGGCGGAACAGCCGACAACGTCGTGCCGGCACAGGGCCGGATCAAGGTCGACGTGCGCGTCGAATCTGCCGACGAGAAGGACCGCGTCGAGGCGGCGATGGCAGCGTTGCGTCCGGTCGACCCCGACTCGACGATCGAGGTGTCGGGAGCGATCAACCGGCCGCCGATGCCCGAGTCCGCCTCGATCACCTTGATGCCGCTCGCTGAAGCGGTCGCGCCCGGGATCGAAGGCTACGCCGTCGGCGGCGGCAGCGACGGCAACTTCACCGCCGCGATCGGCGTGCCGACGCTCGACGGTCTCGGCGCCGTCGGTGGCGGCGCCCATGCCGACCACGAGTTCGTCGTGGTCGACACCATGGTCGATCGCGCCCGCCTCATCGCCGGCCTCGTCGGACTGATCTGCGCCCGCTGACCTGACCGCTCAGCCCAGTTTGTGTGAGCGACGACGTCGAGCGGATGTGTTTGCGCTCACACAAAGCGACATGGGCCTCCCGATGTCAGCCCGCCGGGGCAGCGCGCGACGAGGCGGACCGAGCCCGACCTCAATCGTTGCGTTCAAGCGTGCGGTGAGGGCGAGGAGTCAGAACAGCCCTCAGCGATCCAAGGCGGGCGTGATGTCGCCGGAGCCGAGTGAGCCGACCTTGCGGTAGACGTCGAGTTTGTTGCGGGTGTCGACGATGTCGAGGTTGCGCATCGTGAGCTGGCCGATCCGATCGAGCGGGCCGAACGCCGCGTCCTCGACGCGCTCCATCGACAACCGGTCGGGTTCGTAGGTGAGGTTCTCGCTGACCGTGTCGAGGATCGAGTAGTCGTCGCCGCGCCGCAGCCGCAGCGTGACCTCGCCGGTCACGGCGGAGCCGACCCAGCGCATGAGCGGCTCGCGCAGCATCAGGCTCTGTGGGTCGAACCAGCGGCCCTCGTACAGCAGGCGCCCGAGGCGGCGACCCATCGTGCGGTAGTTCTCGATCGTGTTCTCGTTGTGGATGCCGGTGACCAGGCGTTCGTAGCAGATGTGCAGCAGCGCGAGCGCCGGTCCTTCGTAGATCCCGCGGCTCTTGGCCTCGATGATCCGGTTCTCGATCTGGTCGCTCATCCCGAGCCCGTGGCGGCCGCCGATCGCGTTGGCCTCCATCACGAGGTCGACCGGCGACTCGAAGGTCTGACCGTTGATCGCCACGGGCCAACCTTCCTCGAAGCGAACCGACACGTCTTCGGTATCGATCTCGACCGACGGGTCCCAGTGGGCGACGCCCATGATCGGGGTGACGATCTCCATGCTGGTGCCCAGCTCCTCGAGCGACTTCGCCTCGTGAGTGGCGCCCCAGATGTTGGCGTCGGTCGAGTACGCCTTCTCGACCGGATCGCGGTACGGCAGGTTGCGCTCGGTCAGGAACTCGCTCATGCCCTGACGCCCACCGAGTTCGTCGACGAAGGTGGGGTCGAGCCACGGCTTGTAGATCCGCAGATTCGGGTTGACGAGCAGCCCGTAGCGGTAGAAGCGCTCGATGTCGTTGCCCTTGTAGGTCGAGCCGTCGCCCCACACGTCGACGCCGTCGTCGGCCATCGCCCGCACCAGCAGCGTGCCGGTGACCGCACGCCCGAGCGGCGTGGTGTTGAAGTACGTCTTGCCGGCGGTGGTGATGTGGAACGCACCGCACTGCAGGGCGATCAGTCCTTCACGCACCAGTTCGTCGCGGCAGTCGACGAGGCGGGCCTCCTCGGCACCGTAGACCTTGGCCCGGTCGGGCACGGTGTCGAGTTCGGGCTCGTCGTACTGGCCGAGGTCGGCGGTGTAGGTGTACGGGATCGCGCCGCGGTCGCGCATCCAGGCGACGGCGGCCGACGTGTCGAGGCCACCGGAGAACGCGATCCCGACGCGCTCGCCCACCGGGAACGACATCAGGACCTTCGCGTTCGAGGCATTCGAGGCGGTGGAGGATGCAGCGTCGGACATGGCCGACGACGCTACCAGCGGCGTCTGATCTCGGTGGTGCCCGGTAGATGCCGGTGAACGATCGCCAGTGAGACCAGCAGCGCCGCAGCGCGGCGATCGCGAACTCGATCGATGACCAGCCCGGTCGATACGCGAGAGGTCCAGCCGACGGCGATCGCTGCCAACACTAGCGCCCCGACCAGCCTGATCACGGGCAGCCGGGGCACGTTGTGGCTCGCCAGGCTGCCGAAGAGTGCCGCCACCAGGAACGGGACGAGATGGATCAGCATCGGCTGCGGGATCGACGCGGCTGCCGAACCACCAGGTGGACAGTCCGATCTCCTCTTGCCTTCCAGACCGAGGTAGGCTACGAACACGCCGATCAAGTTGCCACCATGATCGCTCGCCAGGGTGGCGTCGAGTTGGCCGGGACGAGACGGTGCGGCGAATGGAACTCTCGCCTGATCGGGCCAGGTTTCGCCGACTCGGTCCACGTCGCTGGCCTCCGGGGTGCTCGGCAGTGCGCGTCGGCGTCGGGAGTGGTGGGCGTGCGGCATGAGGTCCCACACTACGACCGAGCCCTACGATGCGGCCGCAGGCGCCATGAGCTTGACCCGCGGATCGGGTGACGGGCGGGCTACCCTGCGGCGCGATGCTCACTGCCGGGTCGATCCGGGCGGACGCCAGCTACCCTCGCTGCGATGTCTTTCGTCGACACCCGCTCGGCGACCCCTTCGAGAAGCTCTCGATCTTCTACCCGAGGGGGAACGAGGAGGAGTACGTCGAGCGGCGCTGACGTTGCGGGTCGCCGTGGGCCTGTGAACAACTGGTGCGCACGGGCGACATCGGCGACCACGAGCTGATCGTGGTCGATGACGCCTCGACCGACCAACACGCCGGAGATCGCTGATCGGCTTGCTGCAGCGGACCTTCGCGGGTCCGGATCTTCATCACGCGCAACCGCAAACTGGGAGGTGCGATGAAGACTGGGTTTGCTACGGCGACGGGCGACGTGATTCTGTACACCGACGCCGACCTGCCTTTAGACATGGCGGATCTGCCCCGTGCGGTCCGACTGTTGCGCGAGTACGACGTCGACATCGTCAGCGCCTACCGCTTCACCCGCACCAGCGAGGGCTATCTGCGATCGACCTACACGTTCGGGGTCTACAACCTGCTGATCCGCACTTTGTTCGATGTGAAGGCTCGCGACATCAACTTTGCGTCGCTGCTTTCTTCCGAACCAGCTTTCCGAATATACAGTTGCAGTTTCCTACCGTATTCAGTCCTGTGGACAGTCCTGTTGCCAGCAATGGTATTTTCACTTTACCTGTACTTCTTAAGACCGCTGAAAAAATCACACTGACAGCAGTAAAAACATAGCTGGGTGCGATAATTGAGAGGTAACCGGTTCCTGTCTCTATAACAGCCTGGTCGGTTGTAAACAGTCCCAGAATGGATTTTGGGATCGTTAATACCAAAATAACAAAAAATACTGCACCGGAAAGCCCCGTTGCAAGCATTAATCCCTGGGTTCGTCTGAGACCCTTTATATCCTTTTTTCCCCAGAACTGTGCCGCGAATATTGCCCCTCCGCTGGAAACACCGAAGAGAAAGAGCATTAAAAGGAAATAGAGCTGATTTGCCAGGGCAACAGAAGCAATTTCCAGTTCACCCAGCTGACCGATCATTATCGTATCAACCATATTGAGGGATGTTACAAGAAGATTCTGCAGAGCAATGGGGGAGGGCGACTGCAAAAAGATTCCGGAGAAATTTTTTATCGGTGAAGAGATTTTTTAGGAAATCCCCGGGTGTAGTAGAAAGAGAGATCACTGAATACTGCTCCTGTTTTTAAGTGTAAAGAAAAACTGATATAATCATAATACACATTAAATATCTTTGAAGTCACAGCAGATTTTTAATTAAAACTGCCGGTGAAGTCAGAGGAGTATACAAAGGCAACCGGTTTTTGACTATAGTTCATTTCTTCATTATTCCCCTGTATAAGCAATGTATTGTTAAAAATATAAAAAAAAGATGATATCTGTGAAAAAAATTATCAAAATAAAAATATTGAGCTTGAGCAAATCAGAAAGTTAATGTAAATTTTGCGGAAATATTAAGATAATTGCTAGGAGCGAGATTATGGCTAATACGATCGTCGGCAAAAGTTTGCCAAATATCCCCTGGGAAGAAAAACCTGCAGACTGCAGAGTTCCCATGTGGCGTTTTACCGGAAATCCGGTTATTCCCAGAGATTTACTTCCTACTTCCAACAGTATTTTCAACAGTGCTGTTGTTCCTTTCGGAGATTCCTTTGCAGGTGTTTTCAGATGTGACGATACCTGCCGACGGATGAATATCTTCCGGGGATTCAGCAAGGATGCAATAAACTGGGAAATTGATCCCGAACCGATCAAGATGATTCCGGAAGGCGATGAAGCCGACAAAGAGCATATCTCCTCCGATTACAGATATGATCCCCGGGTTACATGGATCGAAGACCGCTACTGGATTACCTGGTGTAACGGATACCACGGACCCACTATCGGTGCCGCCTACACTTTCGATTTTGAAACCTTTCATCAGGTTGAGAATGCATTTCTTCCTTTCAACAGAAATGGTGTAATGTTTCCCAGAAAGATAAACGGTAAATTCGCCATGCTCAGCCGTCCCAGCGATACCGGACATACTCCCTTCGGAGATATCTTTTACTCAGCAAGTCCCGATATGGTTTACTGGGGAAAACACAGACACGTAATGGCTCCGGCTCCCTTCGAAGAAAGCGCTTGGCAGTGTACCAAAATCGGTGCGGGACCCATTCCTATCGAAACAAAAGAGGGATGGCTTCTGATCTATCATGGAGTTCTTACATCCTGTAACGGTTATGTATACAGTATGGGAGCAGCTCTGCTTGATCTTGATGAGCCCTGGAAGGTTCTCTACCGGAGCCGCCCTTACCTGATTTCTCCCCAGACCGAGTATGAGTGCATGGGCGATGTTCCTAATGTCTGTTTCCCCTGTGCCGCATTGACCGATGCCGATACCGGACGTATCGCAGTATATTACGGCTGTGCCGATACGGTTACCGGCCTTGCTTTTACTCAGGTTGACGAGCTTCTTGACTGGTTAAAGAAAAACTCGCTGTAGTCTGTAAAAAGCTGAAATAGTAGATAAAGAGGAAATAGAGATCCCCGGCGGCATAAAGCTTCCGGGGATTTTTTTAATTTGGATCAAATTTATAACTGCTGATGTCTGTAGAGTGATTTTTTGTAGATTCTCGGAACCCTGTGGGCAACTGCAGAAACAATTTCGTAATTGATTGTAGAGAGATCTGCAGCAAGTTCGTCGGCACTGATTGTCTGATCGCCCTGGGTTCCGAGAATTGTGACCTCGTCCCCGGGCTGTACTCCGCTGATGTGGCCTACATCAATCATCGTCAGATCCATACATATCCTGCCGACAACCGGCGCTTTCTGTCCCTTTACAAGCATGCATCCGTGATTTGAGAGCCGCCGGTTATATCCGTCGGCATATCCCACCGGCACAGCTGCGATTTTTGTCTTCCGGGGAGTTTCGTATGTGCTTCCGTAACTCACCTTAAAACCTGCCGGAACATCGCAGACCCGAGCAATTATGGAGCGCAGACTCATTGCAGGCCGGATTGAATAATCCCTGCAGCATCCTGTCTCTGGAGAAGGCTGGAGTCCATACAGGGCGATTCCCGGCCGGACCATATCCAGATGGGTTTCGGGCATATCGATAATTGCGGCACTGTTCGCTGCATGCCTTATGGGTATCTGAACTCCCCTTGATTCAAGCTCATCCAATACTGATGAAAAATGTTCAAACTGCTGTTTTGCATAGGTTTTATCCCGGCTGTCTGAAGAAGCGAAATGGGTATATATCCCTTCTATTTCCAGCCTGGGTCTGGCACAGGCGGCTGCAATTTCCTCGGCTGCCGATGGAGCTGTTCCTCCGCAGCAGAAGTCCCCCATTATTCCTTCATGTTTGAATCCCAGTCGTCCCATTCCCGTATCGACTTTTATATGTAATTTGAGCTGTTTTCTTGCTCTTCCGGCAGAAGCTGCAAGAGCTCTGATTTCTTCCGGTGACCCTGCAGACGGGGTCAGATTATAAAAAAGGACCGATTCCAGATCTTCCGGAGGTGTAACTCCGAAAACAAGAATCGGTGCATCTATTCCCGCTTTCCGGATCTCTATTCCCTCTTCCAGTCTTGCAACAGCCAGTCTTGAAGCTCCGTTATCAAGAGCTGTCCTGGCAATTTGGGCCGCTCCGTGTCCGTAAGCGTCAGCTTTGACAACAGCCATTATGGAGGCATTTGGATCTGTAAGCCGCCTGATCTCTTTCAGGTTGCTCTTTTATTGCATCCAGATCTATCTCTGCGTAAATAACAGGTTTCCGCATTAAGATTCTCCTAATTAAAGGATAAAATTATACTGAAAACAGCTTTTACCGGATTATCCGCTAAAAGACTGTAAATATAATTTCACTATACACCGATTTCCCGCCGGATAACCAGTTGTTTTAAACTAATTTAATATGTGAATATATTAAGGAACGGTCCGGATTGAGTAATTGACAGGAAACTCGGGGTGATTATATTGCTGAAAGTTATGGATTTTTCGACCATATTGTACATATTAGACTTAATAGGAACCTTCGCATTTGCCCTTAGCGGAGGGATTGCCGCCGTCCGTAAAGAGATGGATCTTTACGGCATTCTGATGCTTTCGGTAGTTACATCTCTGGGCGGAGGTATCCTCAGGGATATACTGATCGGAAGAATACCTCCGCTGATATTTGTCCAGCCTGCATATCTCGCTGTTGCAATTATCGGTGGGCTGTTTGTATTTTTTATGCACCGGCGGATTGAACTCTTTTACAGACCCCTTATCATTATGGATGCGGTCGGTCTTGGTGTTTTTACCGTTATCGGAGTGGCTGTTGCGGGAGACGCCCATGTTTCATGGTACGGATCCGTACCGATGGGAGAGTCACAACGGGGACCGCCGGAGGAATGATCCGTGATCTTCTGAGGCAGGAGATCCCCCTGGTTCTCCGCAGGGAAGTTTACGCCGCAGCAAGCTTGGCCGGTGCTCTTGTTTACTGCCTTTTACAGCATTCGGGAATTACCGACGTCATTGCGGCCCCTTTCTGTGCGGCTCTTGTTGCTGTGCTGAGAATAGTTGCTGTCCGGATGGACTGGCACCTCCCCCGGGCCCGGGGGAAATAACCTTCAGGATTCTGATATTGTAATATGGAAACCGGACAAAAATATTGCCCGGTTTCCGATTTTTATAACGATTGAATCAGCCGCTTCTTTAATTTCTTTTCGGCATCCTTCTCTCCGTCCCCGGAAATAAGGTCCTTTTTATAGTGGGCACTCTCTCCGACTCTTGCGATTGCAGCAAGGGTTTTCAGGTGTTTCTCCCTTACATCAGCCGATCCGGCGCAGAAGAAAAATCATTTTCAGGGCAGGTGCCTCTTCAGAATACTTGATTCCCTTGGGACAGTGGAATATAAACAGATTGAAACGGTCTTCTCCCGAGAGTACGATATGGGGAACAGCCGTATTTTCATCCAGAGCTGTCGTTCCCTGTCTCTCCCTTTCGTGGAGGAGCTCGATCAGATCATCCCGGGAATATTCGAGTGTATCCGCTGCAGTACCGGAAATCTCCCTGAAAAGGGACTCCTTATCCAGTGAATCTTCAATGATTTTGTAGGGGGCGTTCTCGAAAAGCTTTTTCAAGGATTCTGTCTCTGCAGTATATTCCCTGTAAGTGACTATTTCCTTTAACTCCTCATCGAGAGAATTTTCGGTCATATGTGCATTGACCAGTCTTCTAACCAGATGGAGCAGAGCGTAGTCGTGACCCCCGTTTTTCTTTCCGTATAGGAAATAGATAAGAGAACATACTGTAAAAAATCCTATTCCGATTTCCGCGGACGAGACACCCAGGTTGAACAGCAGAATAAGAAAGAGGAAGGCTGCAGCAATGGGGAGGTAGGGATAAAGGGGGATTTTAAAAGTAGGTTGGTAATTTTCCATACGGCTCTCCCGGAGGACTATTACCGCAATATTTGCAAGAGCATATGTTGTCATTATAATTGCAGATGCCGATTTTACAAGGGTCTCCAAAGGGATCTGGAGGGCTCCGACTATCAGAAGTCCGGTAAGGATGATTGCCGGAACCGGAGTGTGGGTTCTTTTTCCGACTTTCCCGAAAAGTGCGGGAAGAAGCCTGTCCCGGCTCAGGGCCAGGGGATACCGGGAAGCAGCCAGAATACCTGCATTTGCTGTTGTAACGAAGGCCAGTACAGCAGCAGCTGTAACTGCAAAAAATCCGGGAGTACCGAGAGTTTTTTTGGCAGTTTCTGCAACAGGATTCAGGGATGTCGAGAGTTCATCACCGGGAAGAACACCGACAGTGATAAATACTATGACTACATACAGGACAGTTACCACTCCCAGTGCGGCAAGCATCCCCAGGGGGAGATTCCTCCCCGGTTTTTTTACCTCTTCGGCGACGGCAACCACCTTGAGGAGACCTCCGAAAGCAACAAACCCAAATGCCGCTGTAAAGATTACAGCCTGGGGTCCATGGGGGAAAAATGGCTGGAAGTTGTCTATATTCACTGAAGGTGCGCTGAAACCAACAAACAGAGAGAGTATGGTAAGCAGAAAGAAAACAAGGACAGTCTCCATCAGAGCCGCCCCCTTTACTCCGAAAATATTTAAAAGAACAAAAAAGAGGGTAAGTCCTATGCCTCCAAGTTTTGGAGGTATTCCTGTCCAGATATAAATCAGTTCGCTGAGACCAAAAATTGCAAATGCCGTTTTAAGTGACAGGGCCACCCAGCTGAACATACCTGTAATGGTACCTGCAAAGGGCCCGAATGACCTTCCTATATAGTAGTAATTGCCTCCAGCTTTGGGCATAGCCGTTGCCAGCTCTATAATTCCGAGAATACCGCACAGTACAAATAACCCTGCAACAAGATAGGCTATTGGTGCAGCCGGACCTGCTTTAAGATATGCCAGTCCGGGAAGAATGAAGATTCCGGAACTTATCATAGCTCCGGCAGCCAGAGAGAATACTTCAAGAAATCCAAGATTCTTGTGGAGTTTTGTCATTAGGCGCCGCTCCTGTTTTCGAGATTTTTTGTTTGGAACTTGTTCTCTCATTCTAACTTATATATGTGATATCAGTCTATCTTCATCTTTCTATGTTCAGAGAGTTTCTGCAAAATTCTTTATATGAAAAGCCTGAAGAGCCTCTCTCAACTGCCTCTGGTGTTTCATTCTTAAGAGGTGTATAATCCATAACCATGAACAATCAAACTGAAAAAACTCTGGTCTACCTGAAAGAGGCCGGGTTTACAGAATATGAAGCCAAGGTTTATCTGTCTCTTTTAAATCAGCATCCGGCAAGTGCATATACTGTTTCCCAGATAAGCGGTGTTCCCCATTCCAGGGTGTATGATATAACCAGAAGACTGATAAAGAAAGGACTTGCGGTTTCCGCCGGTTCAAATCCTGAACTGTTTTCCCCCTTTCTCCGGAGGAGCTGATAATGAAGATCCGGAGGGACAGCGTCCGGTTTACCGAAGAGTTGAAGAAGAGTCTTGAGCAGGTCAATTTTGTGTCCGACTATGATCCGGTCTGGAACTTGCCCAGCCGTCAGGAAGCTCTTAATATGGCCCGGGAATTGATTATCAATTCGCAGAAGGATATCTATATCGGGGTATGGGATGATGATCTTGAGGTTCTGAAAGATTCTCTGTTTGAAGCGCATAACAAGGGAGTCAAGGTCTATGTGCTGATCTATGGAAGTGCCGTACTTGATTTCGGTGAGATATATTATCACAGTACCGAGGGTATCGAAGGTGTAGAGGAACTTGGACGTGCACTCTGGATCTGGTTGTAGATTCCGAATCCTGTGTTACAGGATCTCTTGGAGGTCCCGGTCCGAGCCGTATTGTCTGGACCCGGAATAAGGGTCTGATAAAATCCATTGAAGGATATATTATTCACGATTTTTATATAGCTGAAATTGATAATAAACTCGGACCGAAGGTGACCGAACTTTTCGGCCGGAATATGAGTAATCTTAGAAAAAAATACGGGCATTAAAAAGTAATGCCCCGAAGCTTGTGGCGGGAAGTTCTACCGTTCGACGGGATAAACCGGCCTGAATCACTGATGCATCAATTTTTTTGATCGGAAAATCGTTATATTGCTGCAGAAATCAAAATTTTTTGCATCAATCAAATCGGCTGATTTTTGGATATATAGAAATAATTATTTAATAGATATCTAATTATACTAAAAAATGTTTCTATATTTTACCGCCACACTCTTCGTTGCACTAGTTAATTGTTCCTGGAAAAGGTCACAGTCAGCTCTCTTTCCGTCTCCCTGCCGAGGGGATTTATATGAATAAAAGATCCCTCTTTAGTTTTCTCTTTCACCCTGTAGCTGCCCCCCTTAAGGTCGAGAATATCACCGGGAATAAAGAGTTCCGCATCGAGCTTGTTGTTGCCGGGTTCGGACCACCTGCAGCGGAATGTACCGCTTTCTTCATCTGTTTTCATCTGTTGCAGGCGTCCGGGTGCTGCCAGAACCAGAGGTCTGCATATTCCCGGGAAATAGCGGTGTTCAGGAATACATTGTTCATGATAGCACCAATAGGTATCGCTCCACAGGTGCTTTTCGAAAATCGCAGAATGAGCGGTTCCGGCTCTGAAATCTCCGAAACCTGAATTGTAGGCTCCCCATTCTCCGATTATTACGGGAAGATTCATTCTTTCAGAATCTTTGACATGGTTGCCTGCAATCATTTCCACTCTGGATGTATTGAATGCGTCCTCGTTTCCCGTATCGACAACTACATCATAGATATGGGGGACATAGCTCTGATTGGGATCAGTTTTCCCCGATTCGCTTTTTATAGAGGGGAGAGCTGACGGGAGTCCCATAAACTCAGCTGAGAAGGGTTCGAACATCAGCATTGTCTCTTTATCTTCTTTACGGATTGCCGCAGCGACTCTGCTGTAGAACGGATAGAGAAGTTTTTTCTCGGCCCTGTGCAGTCTCCGTTTCCCCCCGTCAAGAATCCAGCGGAAGAGTTTTACGTTATTAAAAAGCCCGGTAACCTCCTGGCGCTTATCTGCATCAAGCCACATATCCACCAGTTTCTCCGGATTCAGAATAAGTTTTCCCCTGTGGAAGAAAAATCCAATCACCGCCTTTATAAGAATCGGAGCCCATATTTTTTCCATAAGACTTCCGGGATTCGGTTCATTCATAATGTTGTAACCGATGACAGCGGGATGACCGGCAAATCTTTTGGCTATCATCCGCCACCCTTCGGCGTAGTGGTCCTGAAGTCCGATTCTGTCCTGTGCAGGTTTGTTTGCCCAGAAGTTGTCGAACATCCTTTTAGTCGCGGGGCTGGTAAGATATGCATCGCTCCAGACGGAACCTGGATTCTCATGGACGAGACCGTCGGTCCGGGCGAACCATTCAAGATCAGGCTGATCCCCTGTTTCACCGTTTTTTATTGTATAGCTGAAACAGTCCTGGTGCATATCCAGAAACACATGCATCCCGAGATCGCTTGCCCAGTTGATTCTTTTTTCTACCAGATCCAGATATGATTCGTCGTATCGGCCCGGTTCAGGTTCAACCAGCTTCCAGAGAATTCCCAGGCGGATGCAGTTAAAACCCCAGCTGCGGACTTTTTCAAAATCCTTTCTGCTGTGAGGCATTGGAGTTGTATAGTCCTTATTAACCATATTGATTCCGTGAAGGATAACATGGCGTCCATGATGATCGGTGAATATCCGGTCTTTCGGAGAAATGTTTTTCATTGGTTACCCCTTATTATTTATCCTGTTTAGTGTATCTGTGTATAAAAGTAAACTGGAGTCTAATAAAAGGCAACCTGTTTTTTGTTTCTGTTATTTGGTAAAATTTCGGCACAATCTCAGTATGCCACAATTGTGGTTCCTGCCTTGCCCTCCATAGCTGCTTCAAGATTGGCTACATCTGTTATTATTACCTTGTTTCTTGGATTTGCCTGAATAAACTCGATAGATGCCTTGATTTTCGGTCCCATGGAACCCGGAGGGAATTCTCCCTGATCGTAGTAATGTCTGGCTTCGGCCAGGGTCATTCTTGAAATATTCTTCTGATCCGGTTTTCCGAAGTTAACCGAAACCTGGGGTACGCCTGTGATTATCACCAGATTGCCCGCCTCAACAGCCAGGGCGATTTTCATGCTGGCAAGGTCCTTGTCTATTACGCAGTCTATTCCCTCTATTGTTCTGTCTTCCTCGTAGTAGACCGGAATTCCTCCGCCTCCTCCGGTGATAACGATATACCCTCCGTTTAAGAGAAGGTTAACTGCATCTTTCTCGATTATATCAAGGGGATATGGAGAAGCCACATACCGTCTGTAGCCCCGGCCTGCATCCTCTTTCATTGTCCATCCCTTTTCCTCAATAAGCTTATCTGCTTCTTCCTCGGTGTAAAAGGGTCCGATCGGTTTTGTCGGATTTTTCAGGGCAGGATCATTTTTATCCACAAGAATCTGGGAAGGGATAGTTACGACATTATTCCATGTACCCTTTTTTATCATCACATCCTGGATACACTGTTCGATCATATATCCCATGGAACCGCAGGTCATTGCATCGGCTATACCCAGGGGTGTTTCGGGGATGATCTCCTTTGCCTTGTCCACCATCAGCATAAGATTGCCCACCTGGGGACCGTTTCCGTGGGTCAGGACAACCTGGTATCCCTTTTTTATCAGTTTGTAAACCTCTTCCATTGATTCACGGGTGTTTTTAAATTGACTGTGAATGTCTCCCTTTTCACCCTTTTTGATAATGGCATTGCCTCCGAGGGCTACAACAGCCAGCTTGTCGCGGTCATGAACAGGCATAAAAACCTCCCTGAAAAAAGTATTACTACTATAATAGTAATACGATGCAATGAACAGGAAGTCAATTAAAAATTTACTGAAAAAAGGAACTGCCCAAAAGCTTGCGGAAAAAAAAAAAATTCCGCAAGCTAAGCGCCTGGAGGTCTACAACTGGGGAACCTTTCATGACCGCGTCTGGACTCTGCAGCTGGGCGGAAACAACTGCCTGCTCACCGGCGATATCGGCTCGGGCAAGTCCACTCTGGTGGATGCGGTGACCACGCTGCTGGTGCCGGCCCAGCGAATCGCCTACAACAAGGCTGCCGGCGCAGACAGCCGGGAGCGCTCGCTGCGCTCCTACGTGCTGGGGTTTTATAAGTCCGAACGCAGCGAAACCGGCCAATCCGCCAAACCCGTGGCCTTGCGCGATCACAACAGCTATTCCGTGATTCTGGGGGAGTTCCGCAACGACGGCTACAGCCAGGATATCACCCTGGCGCAGGTGCTCTGGCACAAGGATATGCAGGGGCAGCCCGGCCGTTTTTATGTGATGGCCGACCAGCCGCTGACCATCGCCACCCATTTCGCGAACTTCGGCAGTGACCTCAACCAACTACGCAAGCGCCTGCGTGCCACCGGCGGCGTACATCTGTTCGATAGTTTTCCGCCCTATGCAGCACTCTTCCGGCGCCATTTCGGCATCGACAACGAACAGGCCCTGGATCTGTTTTTGCAGACGGTTTCGATGAAATCCGTGGGCAATCTGACCGCCTTTGTCCGCGAACACATGCTCGAGGCACGCCGATGTGCAGCCGCGCATCGATGCCCTGATCGGCCATGTCGATGACTTGACCGCGCCCATGAAGCCGTGCTCAAAGCCAAACGGCAGATTGCATGCTTGACGCCCCTTACAGGGCCGACTGCGACCGGCACCGCCGTATCGTGCAGCAACGAACGCATTTACGCACCTGCCGGGATGCGCTGCGGGTCTATTTTGCAGATCTTGTGCTGGATCTGCTGAGCCGGCGCCTGGCCAACCTGCGCGATGAGCAGCGCCTGCTGGATCAGCAGGCGACACGGTTTGCACTGACGCACCGCGAGCAGTCGGGGAGCCGGGATCAGCTGAAGCAGGCCATCGCCGAAAACGGGGGCGACCGCATCGAGCGCCTCAAGGCACAGATCCAGGAGAAAACCGAGCGCAAGGTCCGGCTCAAGGAGCGCGCCGGGCGCTACCAGCACCTGGCGCAGCAGGCCGACCTGCCCGGGACATTGACCCTTGATGTGTTCGTGGAAAACCGCAACCGCATCGACGCGCTGCTGGCCGATTTGGCACGTCAGGAGGCCGATCTGCAAAACGCGCACACCGAGGCTGCCGTCGAGCTGCAAGGGTTGAAACTGCAGCATGAACAACTGACCGCGGAACTGGAATCGTTGCGCCAGCGGCGCAGCAACATCGACGCCAAACAGATCCGCATCCGCCGGATGCTCTGTGAGGCCCTGCAGATCGACGAAGCCGATATGCCCTTTGCCGGAGAGCTGATCCAGGTCAAAGCAGAAGCGGCGGCGTGGGAGGGGGCTGCCGAACGTCTGCTGCACAATTTCGGCCTCTCCCTGCTGGTTCCCGAGGGCCATTACCGCGCCGTGGCCGGCTGGGTGGACCGCACCCACCTGCACGGCCGGATAGTGTACTTTCGCGTTTGTGACGAACGGGTTGCCGGAGCGATCACCCTGCGCTCCGATTCGCTGGCGGCCAAAGTGGACATCAAACCGGACTCAGTTTTTTTCTACTGGCTGGAGCACGAGCTCGGTCGGCGGTTCGATTTTGCCTGCTGTGAGACCCTGGAACAGTTCGGCCGGGAGCAGCAGGCCATCACCCGCGCCGGACAGATCAAATCGGGCGGCCGGCGCCATGAAAAGGACGACCGGCATCGCCTGGACGACCGCAGCCGCTACGTGCTGGGGCTGGAGCCATGCGCCCAAAATCGCCGCCCTGACCGGCCGGGCCGACCAACTCGAACAGGCCATGCAGGCCATCGCCGAAAAAATCGCCGACCTGCAAAGCTACCTGCAGGTCTTTGCCGAGCGCAAAAGGCCGCCCTGGGAAAGCTGGAGCGAACTGCGCGACTTCGATGAAATGGATTGGCAAGACACTGGCCCGTGGCATTGCCGAAGTGGAGGCGGAAAAGCAGGCCCTGGAAGCCCTTCCGATGTGCTGGTCACCTTGTGCCGCCGGATGGCGGAGTTGGAGCAGGCCATGGCCGATACCACCGCCGCCCTGGACGCGTACAAGAAAAAGCACGCCCAAAATGAAGTAAAACAGCAACAGGCCGACCGGCAATTGAACGAGTGCTTGCAGACGGTGAGTGAAGCGCCCGATGCATGGCAGGGTGATCTATAGAATCACTGGAGGCATACCGATCGGAAGCGCTGGGCGAACACTGCCTGACGGTCGAGTCCTGCGACAACCACGAGCGCAAGATGCGCGATTGGCTACAGATCAAGATCGATGCCGAAGACCGGCGCCTGAAAACGCTGGAAGAACGCGTCATCAAGGCCATGCAGGATTATCGCCGCGATTACCCCTTGGAGACCCAGGAGACCGATGCCCGTTTAGAGGCCGCCACCGAGTACGAAAGCATGCTGGCACGGCTGCAGGCAGACGATCTGCCGCGCTTCGAACTGAAATTCAAGGAACTGCTCAACGAAAACACTATCCGCGAGATCGCCAATTTTCAGTCCCAGCTCAACCGTGAGCGCCAGACCATCCGGGAGCGCATCGACCGCATCAATCGTTCCCTGACCGACATCGAATACAACGCGGGCCGTTTCATCCAGCTGGAAGCCCAGTTCACCCCGGAAGCCGACATCCGTGACTTTCAGCAGCTGCGCGCCTGCAACCGAAGGCAGCCTGACCGGATCGGAGGACGACCAGTATGCCGAAGGCAAGTTCATTCAGGTCAAGCAGATCATCGATCGCTTCCGCGGCCGCGAAGGCACCAGCGAGCTGGACAAACGCTGGATGCGCAAGGTGACCGATGTGCGCAACTGGTTCGTTTTTGCCGCTTCCGAACGCTGGCGCGAAGACAGCAGCGAGTATGAACACTACACCGATTCAGGCGGCAAATCGGGTGGGCAGAAGGAAAAACTGGCCTATACCGTGCTGGCGGCCAGTCTGCAGCTCTATCAGTTCGGCCTGGAATGGGGCGAAGTGCGCTCGCGTTCCTTCCGTTTTGTGGTGATCGACGAAGCCTTCGGCCGCGGCTCGGATGAATCCACGCGCTACGCCCTGGAGCTTTTCAAGCGGCTCAACCCGCAGCTGCTGATTGTCACGCCACTGCAAAAAATCCACATCATCGAGCCGTATGTGGCCGGCGTCGGGTTTGTGCACAATGAAAACGGCCTGCATTCCCAGCTGCGCAACCTGACCATCGAAGAATACCGTGCCGAACGGGAGGCCTGGTCCGCATGAGATCCTGACCCGGCCGCAAGAGATCCAGGCTCGGCTGCAAAGCTGTGGAACCGAGGACGATCTTTGTCTGCTCAATTAATCCGCCGGACCGTTTCTTCCGCTGCGCATGCCATTGAAATGGCCCGACGCCGAGCGAACTGGGAGCCCACTACGGCGAGGTGAAAGCGTGGATCGAGGAGCTGATGCAGCAGGCCGGATCAGGCCAGGGTAGAACCTACGATCTTGAATGGCGCGAGGTCAATCATCGGCAGCTGGGTCGCAACCGGCTGCCGGTGGCTGCCGTGTTCGAGCGGCCGGCCGATGCGCTTGGTTTCATCGGCAAGCAGGGGCAGTGGCGCCGAACATGAATTCCGCCAACGTCTTGGCCAGCAACGTTTTCCCGACACCGGTTGGTCCGGCGAACAGGAAGACACCCGTAGGACGCCGCGGATCCTTCAACCCGGCGCGACTACGACGGACCGCCTTGGCGACCTGTTTAATCGCTTCTTCCTGGCTGATGACCTTCTTGTGCAGTTCGTCTTCCATCTGCAGCAACCGCACCGCATCTTCGCTCGACAACCGAGTCAGCGGGATGCCGGTCATCTTGGCGACGACTTCGGCGATCACATCGTTGTCGACGACACCGTCGGTTTCGCGGGATTTCTCACGCCAATCGCGGGTCAACGACTCTTTCTTCTTCTTCAGCTTGTCGGCTTGATCACGCAAGCTAGCCGCTTTTTCGAAGTCTTGATTGGCGACCGCTTCTTCTTTGGCTTGATTCAGGCCTTCGATTTCTTCATCGAGTTCCTTCAAATCGGGCGGGCGGACCATCGATTTCAGGCGGATACGAGCACCCGCTTCGTCGATGACGTCAATCGCCTTATCCGGCAGGCAACGGCCGGTGATGTAACGGTTGGACAATTCCACAGCCGCTTCCAACGAGTCGTCGGTGATTTGCACGCGGTGGTGCGATTCGTACCGATCCCGCAAGCCGCGGAGGATTTCCACAGTCTCAGTCGCACTGGGCGGTTCGACCATCACGGTCTGGAACCGGCGTTCCAGGGCGCCGTCTTTTTCGATGTATTTGCGGTACTCGTCGAGCGTGGTGGCACCGATGCACTGCAATTCGCCCCGGCTCAGAGCAGGTTTGAGCACGTTGGAGGCATCGATCGCCCCTTCCGCGCCACCGGCACCGACCAGAGTGTGCAATTCGTCGATGAACAAGATCGTGTTTTTGGCACGACGCACTTCGTTCATGACCGCTTTGATGCGTTCTTCGAATTGGCCGCGATATTTGGTTCCGGCGACCATCATCGCCAAGTCCAACACGACAATCCGGCGGTCCCGCAGCAAGTCGGGAACGTTGTTATCGATGACCATTTGGGCAAAGCCCTCGACGATGGCCGTCTTGCCCACGCCCGCTTCACCCAGCAAGACCGGGTTGTTCTTTTGGCGACGGCAGAGGATTTGGATCACCCGTTCGATTTCGTCGGTACGGCCGATCACCGGGTCGAGTTTGCCCTGTTTGGCCAATTCGGTCAGATCGCGGCCGAAGCTGTCCAATGCGGGGGTTTTGCTTTTGCCCGCTTTGGGACTTCCGGCGGCGGGGCTGCGTTCGCCCGATTCGGCGCCTTCCAGTCCATGGCCGAGCAAGTTCAAGACTTCCTCGCGGACGTCTTCCAGTTTCAGGCCGAGGTTCATTAGCACCTGCGCCGCCACGCCTTCCTGCTCACGCAGCAAGCCCAACAGAATGTGTTCGGTGCCGACGTAATTGTGATTCAGGTTCCGGGCTTCTTCCATCGAGTACTCGATGACTTTTTTGGCCCGCGGAGTTTGCGGCAATTTGCCCATCGTCACCATATCGGGACCAGATTGGACGATCTTTTCGACCTCCAAACGGATCTTTCTCAGGTCGACGTCCAGGTTTTTCAGGACATTGGCGGCAACGCCGGAGCCTTCCTTGACTAGGCCCAACAGAATGTGTTCCGTGCCGATATATTCGTGATTGAACCGCTGCGCCTCTTGGTTGGCGAGTTGCATCACTTTTCGGGCTCGGTCGGTAAATCGCTCGTACATGCGAGGTTCTCCCTAAATCTTGCGAGGGTGCAAGACAATTTCTCAAACGCTGACTGTCGGCGCTTGTTTTATAATTTCAAAACCGATGTTTCAGTCTTCTTTTAATCCGCCATCACACTTCTCAGAGGCTGATCGCAACGTTCGTAACAATTATTCTACGATCTATGCCTTCCGTGGGATGACGGTCACTTAACAATACTTCACGTTTCGATGTGTGAACGGGGTTTCCTTTCCGCAACATCAAAGTTCCCGCGACTGCAGGAATCGCAGACGTTACTACCGGGAAAGTTGAATGGGTTTCCACAGTCGTCTGCTACTTTTTGATTCTGGGAGACGATTTGTCGTTCCCGCAAAACCCGAAATATCAACAGAGGCGGCTGGGCCAGTTGTCGCAGCCTTTGGGAAAGCCGCAACCTCACAATTCCTCTTCCCTTTCGGTACAATGCACAATCACAGATTGAAACGATGCTCAATCAGAGATTGAATTTGTCCAGAGGATGCATTCAATGGAAGGCTGCTGGTCGAACAAACCCAAACTCGCCCAGCTGCAAAGTCTTCCTCATCCATTGAAATTATCAGGATATACCGCGAATTCTAGTGACCGTTCGCGCCAATGGCAAGACGTTCCGATAGGCGGAGCCTGTTAAGCGGCGGCGAGTGCATGACTTGCAAAGATTTCCCTGCGTTGGAAGACACCTTTGCTGCTCTAGACAGTGGTCAAGCTGCTCTGACTGTCTCGACAATAAACCAATTCCTTTGAACTTCGCCTATTTGGCCCAAAAGCCGCACACCCAAAATGCAACAACCGTTGACTCCCGCCGCCCAGAGAGTTCTAGACCGGGCGACCGAAATTGCCACAATCGGCCATTCGGCAGCCGCGACGCCGTTGCATCTATTACGCAGCCTTTTGCTGGAAGAATCGCGTGCGAGCGAGATTTTAGGTGGGTTCGATGTGTTGATTTCCACTGTGGAGACGGTTTTCCCTGATGGGGAGAGCGTGTCGACTGTTGAGACGATCGCTGATTCTGAACAGACCAAGCTGGTCCCCATGGATGAACAGGCCGCTTTGGCCATCCAGGAAGCGCGGCATCTAGCGGGTATCCAAGGACGGCACAGTGAGGTCGGGACCGAACATCTGCTGTGGGGACTGCTGGTCGTCGACTCCGATGTTTCGACGTGGTTGCGTGAACAAGGGGTGCAGCGCGAACAGCTCACGCAACTTGTGGATGAGAAAACAGGATTTTCCGCTGAGCCACTAGAAACCGATGTCACGATCGAGTTCTCACAGCCGGGCGTTTCACAACGGCACAACGCGCTGCGGATCATCGACGCCGCTGCCAATCGCGCTCGCGAAGGGGTACGAGTCGTCGAGGATTACGTCCGTTTCATCTGCGACGATGCGCATTTGTCTGCGCTGCTCAAAAGTTGGCGGCACGATTTCGCTGCGGCAATCTCTACAATCGCTCCCGCACGATTTGGCAGCGGCGGGATACCCTGTCGGACGTGGGGACGACGATTTCCACAACCGCCGAGGCGCAGCGTGATTCCGCCGCAGAGGTGCTGCAGGCAAATTTGAAACGCGTGCAGGAAGCAGTGCGGACGTTGGAGGAGTACGGCAAGATCCTCGCCGCGGACTTGGGCGGCCAATTCGAACAACTCCGCTATCGGTTTTATACGCTGGAAAAATCGATCCTGTCGACGCTGCACAATCAGTCGCGGCTGGCCGGGCGCAATTTGTATTTGCTGGTCAGTGAAGCATTGTGTCATCACGGCAGCGGACCGGCGATTCGCGAGGCGCTTGCCGGAGGAGTGAGCATTGTGCAGCTACGCGAAAAGGAAATGCCCGATCGGCAATTGGTCGATTTCGGCCGCCGCGTCCGGCAGTGGACGCGTGAATCGGGAGCATTGTTCATCATGAACGACCGTCCCGATTTGGCCGTGCTGACCGAAGCCGATGGCGTGCATGTCGGTCAGGAGGAACTGTCGGTTAAAGATGCCCGGCGGATTGTGGGAACAGAAAAACTCGTCGGCGTTTCGACACACACCATCGAACAAGCGCGGCAAGCCGTGGTGGAGGGCGCCGATTACATCGGCGTCGGTCCGGTGTTTTCCAGCACGACGAAACAGTTCACGGATCTGGCGGGGTTAGAATTCGTCCGCCAAGTTGCCGCGGAGATCACCCTGCCCTGGTACGCCATCGGCGGCATCACAGCAGGCAACATCGCCCAGGTCACAGAAGCCGGCGCCACGCGAGTCGCCGTCAGCAGCGCCGTCTGCTCCAAGGAAAACAGTCAAACGGCCGCCGCGCAGTTAATGACAGCGTTGCCCAACGAACCGTAAGCGGCAAGCAACTTCCTCAAGCCTGTCCCCTCACGCCTCAAGCCTACTTCGCCGGCGGTGGTGGTGGCGGAGTCGCGGCGAACTGCGAGGCGAGTTGCGGGACTTGTCCGGCGGTGGTCCATGCGGGCATGCCGGCGGTCCAGACCATCGAATCGGCTGTGACTTGTCCGGCAGCGATGCCTTGCGACAGTTGTTGTGCGGTGAAGGGGCCTTGTGTTTCGCCGCCCACAGCAATGTGCCAAGCGACGGCGCCCGGGGGAGGCGGAGGTGCAGGCATGCCGGGTCCTGCTTGCCCCGCGCCGCGGAACATTTGATTGGCCATGGCGAATCCCATCCCCAGTCCCATGCCTTCGGATGCGCCGCCACCGGCTGGATTCTCCGCGGCGGCGGTCATGGCTTTGCCCATTTGGAACTGTTGGAAGCGGCTCATGTCGCCGATGACCCCCATGCTGCTGCGGGTGTCGAGCGCCTTTTCGACCTCTTCGGGAAGTGAAATATTGACGATGAATAGCTGCGGAATATCAAGTCCATATTCATCGTCGACCCGTTCGACGGCTGCCTCGCGCAGGTCGCCCGAGAGGGCGCGGTAATTGGCGGCGAGGTCCAATGCGGCAATTTGTGATTTGCCCAGCATGGTGGCAAAGGCTTCGCTGATGATTGAGCGCATCAACTCGTTGATTTCATCCGATGAAAAATCGCTGTCGGTCCCGACCAGTTCTTTGAGCAGCGATTTCGGCTCGACTGCTTTGAGGGTGTAGGTGCCGAACGCGCGGAGGCGGATGGGACCGAAGTCGGGGTCGCGGAGCATGATCGGGTTGGGAGTGCCCCACTTCAGATCGGTGATCTGTGTCGTGCGGACAAAATAGACTTCCGATTTGAACGGACTGTCGAAGCCGTGCTTCCAGCCTTGCAGCGTGCCCAGGATCGGCAGGTTATCGGTGGTGAGTTCGTAATGTCCCGGCTCGAAGACGTCGGCTAATTCGCCGCGATGCACGAAGACAGCGGTTTGTCCGGGACGGACGATTAATTGCGCACCGTTTTTGATTTGGTTGTGGTACCGCGGGAACCGCCAGACGAGTGTGTGGTTCGTGTCGTCAATCCATTCGACAATATCGACCAATTCGCCGCGCAGTTTATCAAGCAATCCCATGACCATCTCCTTGGTGAACGCAAATTGGGTGAAATGTGCTGCCCGTATAGGCCGAGTGGAAATGCGGCGCGCCCCGGTAATGGGGCGCGCCGTGATCAAAGCCTATTCATCGTCTGCTTAAAAACTCGACTAAACAACTCAACATCGGGTGCCACTGACGGCTTGTCCGCCAGTGCAAAATCGTGCGATGGAATGAACACTGCTGGACGAGCCAGCAGTGGCACCCTGTTATCAATGATCGACTACGTTCCGCTGGCGACCAAATACGAATCGCGGCTGCGGCGTGAGGTTAACGCTTGGGCCTGATCGTCGCCGACGAATTTTTCGGCTTTGGGATCCCACTTCAGGTCGCGGCCCAACATCACGGAAATGTTGCACAGATGGCAAGAGGTCATTGTGCGGTGATGTGTGCTGACGTCGGAAATCGGTTGTTGGCGATCTTCCAGGCATTCGAAGAAGTTCTGCATGTGGTTGCCGGGCGTTTTGCCTTTGTACAGATCGGCCACCAATGCATTGATTTCCTCGTGGTCGGCTTCGCTCAATTCGTCGATGAGTTTGCCTTCTAGTTTGCCGCGGTTGACGAAGATGCGACCGTTCTCACCTTCGAACAAAATGCCGTTTCCGAATTCGATGTTCGAGTCCGGGCGTTTGTAAACGTCGTTGACGTTCATCACCGAGCCGTTCTTGAATTTCAAATCGATGTCAAACGTCACGGCGGTATTGAACCCGCTGGGGAGTTTGGCGTCGCCGTTGAGGAACGCATCCCAGTTGAAATCGTCGGGGACGATCGGCGGGAAGGTTCCCTTGCCGACGACTTCGACCGGGCCGCTCTTGTCGTAACCGAGCGCCCATTGGGCGATGTCGATGTGGTGCGCGCCCCAGTCGGTCATTTTGCCGCCGGAATACTCGAACCACCAACGGAACATTTTGCGACGTTCTTCGGAGTAATCCGCCTTCGGTGCGGGACCGACCCAGAAATCCCAATCGAGACCTTCGGGGACAGCGGTCGATTCGAAGGGGCCTTCGCTGGGAGCACCGCCGATGGCGACGTAGGCGTTGACGTTTTTCCCCAGCCGACCGCTTTGCACGATGGCGACCGCTTTGAGGAACCGGTTGTCATTTTCGCTGCGTTGTTGTGTCCCGACCTGGAAGACGCGGCCGGTTTCTTCGACGACCTTGCGGACGTCGATGCCTTCTTGAATGGTCAGCGTGAGCGGCTTTTCGCAGTAGACGTCACAGCCGGCGCGGAGGGCAGCGATGGCAATCGGCACGTGCCAGTGGTCGGGGGTGCCGATGGTGACGACGTCTGGTTTTTCTTTTTCGAGCAAAACGCGGTAGTCGGTGTACTCGTTGAGCTTACCTTCAAAGTCCTTATTGAATTCGGCGGTGTGTACCGAATCGACATCGCACACGGCGATCGTCTTTCCCAGTTTCGAGGCTTTGCGAGCGATGTGTCCACCTTGATTGTAACGTCCCCGGCTGCCGCCGACGCCGATGGAGGCAACCGTCGGTTTGCTGTTGAGGTTGCGACCAAATGTCTTGTCAGGCGTCCAGATCAACGGGGCCGAAACCAGTGCACCGGCCGCGGCCGATTTTTTGAGAAAGTCACGTCGTGTTGAGGTCATTCGAGTTCTCTCCAAAAAGGAACGTTTGCTGATGCAACCAAGGTTTTCGCTGCGACAATTCACGGCAACATTTTTAAGTGGTGACAAGGAGAGTACGCTCAATCACGGTTAAATGCGGGTTCTCTCTTCTTAATTATGGTATTCCACGCAGCGTGCTGGATCAATCGTACGAAGTGTCGACCGGGCCGCGGAATTGGCAACCCCTCTGAATTACGGCTGGAATACTCTATTTTTCGACGGTTTTGAGATAAGCCCAACTCGTAGCGTGCCGTTGAGCGAATGCCGGTTGGAGCGATGAAACCATCAACTCTGCGATTTAAAACAGACGCATATCCCACACGAAGGGGGGCGACAGCGTAGGAAAATTGGGCAGTGAGATGGCGATTCTTCAACAAGTCCGATTGCCGCGATTTTGGAATTTATTGTATGATACGGCGATTGGTGCGCCGCGCATTAGGTGGGGCGTGTGCGAATATTACCAACAGGAAATGTAATCCACGGCACAGACCGCCGCGGGATTGCCTTCCGATAATACTCGGTCGCTAAGTTTCCACCGGCACCTGAATGTGTCGGGTACCGTCTCGCCCAACAGCTAGTTGGCAACACAAACTCTCCTTTATCGCTCTTAGTTGCCCAGGAAACTTCCATGAGAATGTCCCGAAATGGTTTCGGTTCGCTATTTGCATTACTGCTGGTTGCCGTGGTGGGACTTGCCCCACAGCCCGCGGCGGCGCAGAACGATGTTTTCCAGACTGATCTATTCGGCAGCAAGCCGCCGGTCAACGATGCGAAAAACGCGATCAAATATGACGCAAAAATCGTTCCCGCCGACGCTGCACCGGGGGACGAAGTCACCTTGCAGTTGACCGCCACGGTTGCTGAGGGTTGGCATACCTTTTCTCTGACCCAAACCGGGTTTGGCGGATCGCCGACGGTAATTGCGCTGGATGATCATGGCCCGTTGAAACCATTGGGCAAAACCTTCACCGCTTCTCGAGCGCCACAGATCCATGAAGAGAAACTGGGCGATACGGAGATGCGGCTGGAGGAATACTACGGTCAAGTTACGTTCTCCCGGCGATTTCAGATTCCCGCCGATGCAAGTCCAGGAGAAGTTACAATCTCGGGGCAGATCACACATCAGGTCTGTAGTGAAGGGCTTTGCGTTCCCGGCAAGACTCCCTTTCAGGCAACGGTGAAGATCGGCGAAGGCAATCCGATCGGGAATCTCGCTGCCACCGGCGAAACAACGTTCGAACATGATTCCAGCATGTGGATCGTCTCGCTTTCCTCAGGCGAAGCAGCACCGGGGGAGACGGTTGAGCTGCGAGTTGAAGCGAATATCAAAAACGATTGGCATACATACGGTTTGGACCAAACCCGTCCTGAGGGATTAGGCCCCTATGCGACGGCGCTGCAAATTCAACGCTATGGCGAATTGAAACTAGACGGCGATTGGAAATCCGAACCAGCTCCGCACGCCGCGAACGAACCGTTGTTTGACGGCCTTAGCGTGCTTGAGCATTCTGGTCACGTGGTTTGGACCCGTTCGATTACGGTTCCTGCTGATGCGCCCCCCGGCGAATACCCGCTTAGCGGCGAGGTAGCGTTTCAGTCATGTACTGAGGTGAAATGTGTTTCGCCGGTTGCTTTCATTTTTCAGGGAAATTTGACGGTCACCCCCACGCCAGCAGTTTCTCCCTTAGTGTTTTCCGTTTCCGCGCCGATCACGGGCGGAAAGGCCGCAGGGTTTATTGAAGAGGTGATGGCACAGCGGGCGGCAATGCGGCTGGAGCGGCAAGCTAACGGTGGGGACGCGAATTATACCGTCATCGGAGAAGAGAACTCCGACTATGGACTGGCGATGTATCTTCTGTTCGCGTTCATTGGCGGCATGATTTTGAACGTTATGCCGTGTGTATTGCCGGTGATTGCAATCAAGGTGATGAGTTTCGCACAACAGGCGGGTGAAAGCCGCGCACGGATCTTGCAACTCAACGTGGTGTATTCGCTGGGTGTACTCGCCGTGTTTATGGTGTTAGCAACCTTGGCGGTCTTTTTGGGTTACGGTTGGGGCGGGCTGTTTCAAAATGCGAATTTCAATCTGATCATGGCGTGTGTCGTGTTTGCTATGGGACTGAGCCTGTTGGGCGTGTTTGAAATTCCCATGCCGGGCATGGTCGGCACGGCAGCCGGCAATCAACATCAAGAAGGACTAGTGGGGGCCTTCTCCACGGGTATTTTGGCCACACTCTTGGCGACGCCCTGCAGCGGGCCCTTTTTGGGGGCAACGCTCGGTTGGTCGATTACACAACCGACGCTGATTGTTTATCTCGTGTGGGGTATGATGGGCTTAGGGATGGCGTTTCCGTATCTGATGATCGGCGCATTTCCCTCGACGGTCAAATGGTTACCCAAACCGGGGAACTGGATGGTACGATTGAAAGAATTCGCCGGTTTCGTGTTGATGGGAACCGTGATTTTCATCGTGCACATTCTGCAGGATGACTACACCATTCCGGCGTTGGTCATGCTGCTCGGCATTGCACTGGGCTTGTGGATGATCGGGAACTTGTACGACATCAACTCCCATATCCGTCACAAAACGACTGTGCGGGTGTCCGCCATCGTGCTGACCGCCGTCATCTGTCTGTTCGGATTCAATCTGACGCTCAAATCCGAAACGGAACTGCCTTGGAAGCCTTTCACAGAAGCCACGTTAAATGCATCGCTGGCCGAGAATAAAACGGTCCTGGTCGATTTCTCTGCCGACTGGTGTTTGACCTGCAAACGGAACGAAAAGTTTGCGTTGAATACCAAAAAGACTTTGGATTTGGTCAAAGACCACGATGTCGTCACCCTTTATGCCGACTACACAGCCGAGTCTGAGGAGATCAAACGCTGGTTGGATAACTTCGAAAGTATCAGCGTCCCGCTCACGGTGATCTTCCCCGCCGGTCAGCCTGACAAGGCGATTGTATTGCGCGACTTATACACCGAAGCCATGCTGCTGGAAAACCTGGAGAAGGCGGTCAGCGGCAAGAAAACGACTGCGAACGCTGTTGCGGTGGACGAAGTTCGTCGATAGCAGCTTGTTTATCGTACCAAGAACGTAAAAGTGGCCGGCGCACTGCGCCGGCCACTTTGCGTAGAACCAGTTTCAAAACCCGGTTGCGCTTGTTCTAGAAACATTCAGAACAGTCTCAGTGAGACGCGTCAGAGGGTTTTGAAACTACTTGTAGAGTCTTTTAAAAAATGCGGGTCTAAAAATCTGCGTCAGCCGGAACGGCCTCTTGCACTTGAATGCCGAAAGGAACGGCGCGTTGCATGCGTAAAAGGCTCATCATTGGGATGATCGTGCTCATTGCTGATCGACAGGCAGCGGCAGCGTGCTGGTCGAGGTCGTCATGATCCCCTCAGGAGTCCGGACAGTCGACGACGTATACGGGCCAATGTAAGGTAGGAGCGCCCGGGCTGACGGGATGTCGAAGATGTCGATCGTCACCGCCGCATTGGATTGCACCTCGGTCATGATTATTTGACCGAAATAGGGGACCAGAGAATAAAGCAGCTTGGCGGTCGCCTCCGCATCCCAATAGGTCAGCGACAGCAGGTCGCCGGCGGGGAGTTTGAAATCGTCCGCCATTTGATCGGCAAAGGATTTCTCTTTCGACTTGAGGAATCGCAATTGCGACTTGATGCTTTGCGGGTGCAGCGCCAAATACAACCGGTCCTTGGTCAAACAGAGCGCCGGTGCTAGCGGGACGTCATCATCGTCCACGACATTCAGGTAGTCGATATCTTGACCCAGGAATGCCCGGCTTTTCATCTCGGCGCCTCGCGCGCTCATGCCGTTGTTGATAATGCCCGGCAGGTTGAGTTTGATCAGCCCCAAGACTTTATCATAGGTCGCTTGCGCCTGTTCCGCGTCACGGATGTCGACGGTTAGCACGATTCCGGAGAACAGCAGTCCGCCACCCGAGGGGCTGTTGTGCAAAGTCCAAACATCACCTAGCGCTGTGAGCACATCGTTTTCGACCGACAGGCCGGTTTCGTTATCGATTTCTTGGATCGCATCTTCCAAAGCCTGCGCCGGGCCTGGTCCGACGGCTGAGAGGATCTGGCGGACTTCCTCCAGAATCTGCGTTACATCGATGCTTGTTGCGAAGGCAAAGTCGACATCCGCCGGGATGTGCTTCACGTCATCGGTTTTGATGCCCCGAGCAGCTGCCAACTTGAGAATGCCGTTGGTCTTGCCGCCGGTGGCGATAAAATTGCGGCAACTGATTTGGCCATTGGTTTCAATCCCGCTGGATGAGACAAAGTAGTCCAGCGAATCCAGCCCCAGCATCTGGGCAGTGCCCGCCGCGTCGATGCCGGCCGGTTCCAGGATCGATGTGACGACCTTGAGCAATTGCCGCGTATCGACCCAAGTGACTCCGCCAGCGCGTTCGAAGCTGACCCGCTTGAATGCCGCTTGGAAACGCTCGTCATCGGCCAGCCCGTTCGATTTGCCGTCGAGACCGGCAATCGCCGCATCCAACGTGCCGTCGCCGAGAGCCAGAATGAAGTAGTCGTTGTGCCGGTGGACGGTGACAGGAATCCCCGGCAGCGGTACGGGGATTTGCAAATGGTCCAAGGATTCGCGACGTTCGCTGCCGGGAAGAAATTGCGTCAATTCCAGAAAGTCGGCGGCGATTTGGTCCGCCTGTTTTTCGCCGTTGATGACCAAAGCAAACCGCACCCCCTGAGCGACCGACATCAACATCGCCGGCGGCGTGTCGCCGTTGATGATGTGGTCTTCCTCGTAACTGAGGTACAAGCAGCCAGGATGTTTGAGTAGTTCAAAGCTTAAACGGGGCAGGACTTCGCCGAGCACTTGTTCTTCGGGAGAGCGGTTTTCGGTTTCGGCAATGATACCGTCGACGATGGCGGAATGGACTTTCTCGAGAAATTGTGCGACTTCCTGGTCGGCGATCATCCCTTCGATGCCCGGCGCCCCTTCTTTGCCCGTTCCGCGCGCCGCCCATTCAGTGTAAACGATCGCATTGGTCGGTGGTAAACGCAACATCGCTTCGTCACGCGGTCCCGGCGGCATTCCCAACAACGGCCCCAACCCACCGCCTGTTAACAAAATCAACAGTATCTCAGCGAAACCCATTCCCACCCCACTCATTTCCAAACTCCCTGATTTTTAAAAGTCCATTTTAATGATTGCCCTGACGCCTAAAACGGGCAATTCGTCCGTTGCGATGTTTTATTAGCACCCATTTTCGAATCGTACCGCCGGAAATGTTGCATTGCCAGTGTTGACCGGAATCGAAATGGAAGACGTCGCGGCAAGAGGGCATTGCTTGAACTTGGAAAATTAAATATCGGCCAAGCGAACCTGAAAGGCTGCAGTGGTGTCCCCCCAAGGCTTCGAATTTTAATGACCGCCAACTTCTTATTTCCCGGAGGCCGACGATGCGTATTTCATACCGCTTTACTGTTCCGTCGAGCCTGTGCTGGGCCCGGAGATAAGACGCTTTGCCGGCAACCTGAGTTGCCGGGCTACCGCTGCGCTCATTCCTTCCCGGCTGTCGAGCCAGGCTCCTCCCCGATCGAGCAACGATTCTGAGTGAACCGTTCGCGCCGAGTTGCGGCGCCGTGCTCGTTCTGCGCGCCAAATCTCTTCAAAAAATCTAGATGCCCGTCTGAATTCGCGCCACGGCCGAATTTCAACAGGCATTGGGGAGCGGTATGAAATCTGAACGACAGTTGCAGGAAATTCTCAAGTCTTTGTGCGGATCTCCAGGAGCCGAAGACGGCTCGGATCCGCGCGAATTTCATAAACAGCGCGGACGCGATAAGTCGCTACGCAAAACGTATCAACTTTGTAAACAGGTCGACGAAGTTCTTGGCTACGTACTCTCTGGCGAATGCGACGATGATGTTCTACGCGATTTTTACGTCAGCACCGGCACCCGATGCGTCGCGATTGCTGGTAACACTCTGCCCTTATTTTACGGACACGGTTTTCCAACCGGTCCAGGTGCTCGAGCGGCTTGGTCATGTGGCGGGTAAACTTCGCAGTGAAGTTGCCGCCGCGATCAACCGACGTCGCACACCCGAGTTGATGTTTCAAGTCCTGGCTTCTCCGGCGGAGACTCCTTCGCAACAGGAGGACCAACAATGAAGGACTCAGGTCTTCATGAGAAAATCCAGGCATGGCTCAGTGAGCCATTGCCTGGCGAGGTTCGTGCGTCGCTCAATCGTTTAGCGGCGCACGAAGATGTGCGGCACATGGCAGTCATGCCGGATGTGCATTTGGCCCACCACGTCTGCGTGGGGACCGTGATGGCAACCGCGACGCAGATTTTTCCAGCGGCGATTGGAGGCGACATTGGTTGCGGCATGCTTGCCGTCGCCTTAAACGCAGACGCTGACCGCATCAACAACCCTGTGGCTGCGGCAAAGATCCTCTCCGGACTGTATGAATGCGTTCCCGCCGGCCGGCATCGTCGCTCCCACGCAGTTGCGGCGTTACCGGAGGAACTGTGCAATTTGCCGTTGAGCCATCCGCGACTAGAAACATTCAGTCGTCGAGATGGTCGGGTGCAATTGGGCACACTCGGACGCGGAAATCATTTCGTGGAATTCCAGGCCGACCCAGAGAACCGACTGTGGTTGATGCTGCACAGTGGTTCGCGAGGAATGGGACAGGCAATCACGGCGCATCATTTGTCGGTCGACGCGTGTTCTTCAAACGCAACAGTCGCATGGGATGCCGAATCACGCAACGGCGCCGCCTATCTCACCGACATGCGATGGGCCGTCGCCTATGCACAGCAAAATCGACTGGCCATGATGACGGCGATCGGTCGACTGCTCCAAGAAGAATTCGCTATCGATCTGCAACTAGAGACCCTGGTTCATTGCGATCATAACCATGTGCGACAAGAAACACATTTCGGTCGCGAACTTTGGGTGCATCGCAAGGGCGCATTGCCGGCGACTGCGGGAGAGCAGGGGGGTAATTCCCGGTTCGATGGGAACACGTAGTTTTCACGTCGTGGGACGGGGTTGTGCAGAGGCTCTCCACTCCAGTTCTCACGGCGCCGGCCGCGCACTCAGTCGACACGACGCACGGCGGGTCATCGGTCAGAAAAAACTTGAACGCGAGATGCGGGATGTCTGGATAGATCGGCGGCGTATGGAAAAATTCCGCGAAGAAGCCCCGTCGGCCTATAAGGAGATTGGACGAGTCATGCGGGCACAGCGCGCACTGACGCGAATCAAACGCGAGCTACGACCTGTGCTGTGCTTCAAAGGAATTTGAATTGCAAATAGTCTCGTGAGGCGAAGCAGTCGCTGCATATCAATCATTTTATGCAATACATCAGGTGTTTAATTGTTACAACCGGAATATTGCAACTCGACACCGAACGGATGGTCCGTGACGTGCCGGTCTCTGTAAAGAATCGATGGGCACCGCTCATTCTGACCTAGGGTTTTGCAATAAGCAGACTGGGAATGTCATTGGGTTATGGTGTTGGAGTGGGCACATTGAATTTGATCGAATCGGTTGCAGCGGATGAGCGGTTGATTACGTTGGGGCAGGTGCGGATGTCGGAGATCATTTCTGCGATGTCCGTTGCGCTTGATATTACCGAAGGGCAACTTCCCGGCCATGCGGCGCGGAGTTGTTTGATTGGCATGCGTCTGGCGCGCGAGCTGTGTTTGAACGACGATGACCGTTCGGCATTATTTTATGCTCTGCTGCTCAAGGATCTGGGCTGTTCCAGTAATGCCGCCAAGATGTGTTGGCTGTTTGGCGCGGACGACCGCATGATCAAACGCGACCTCAAGCTGGTCAATTGGACCAAAGCGCGGGAATGTTTTCAGTTTTCCTGGAAACGTGCCGCCGACGGTCGTTCGACCGTTCAAAAGGTCCTGCAAATGGCGGTCATGGCCCGCGAGGGGGAAAAGGGCGCGCGGCAGTTGGTGCAAACCCGCTGTGAGCGCGGTGCCGATATCGTGCGGATGCTGCAGTTGCCCGAAGCGACAGCCACAGCTGTCCGTAATCTCGATGAACACTATAACGGCAAAGGGCATCCCGACGGTCTCAAGGGAGACGAGATTCCGCTGTTGGCCCGCATTGCTTGTTTGGCACAAACCGTCGAGGTCTTTTTGACGTCCTACGGCTTAGTCGATGCGTTGGAGGTTGCGCGGGCACGGCGGGGGCAATGGTTTGATCCGCAGCTTGTGGATGCCTTATTGGCCGTCGGTATTGATACCGATTTTTGGGCATCGGTGCATGCCGACAATCTCCGAGACGAGGTCGATAAATGCGAGCCGCCCGATCGGATTATGATTGTTGATGAACCGGCGGTGGATCGCATTGCCGCCGCCTTTGCCCGCGTGGTCGACGCCAAAAGTCCTTGGACGCACAGCCATTCCGAAGGAGTTGCCCGCATCGCGCGGGGGATCGCCGGCGAACTTGGGTTTTCTCCAGATCAGCAACACGATATTTGGCGAGCGGGACTATTACACGATATCGGCAAACTGGGCGTCTCGAATATGATTCTCGACAAACCGGGACGACCGACGGATGAAGAATTTGGAGTGATCAAGCAACATCCCGGGTTTTCGTTTCAGGTTTTGAATCAAATCGACTGTTTTCAAAAAATGGCCGACATCGCTGCCTCGCACCACGAGCGCCTGGACGGTCGTGGATATTTCCGCGGTATGGGGGGCGATCAATTGCCCATCGAAGCCCGATTGCTGGCCGTCGCCGATGTCTGCGAAGCACTCTCGGCGAAACGTCCCTATCGCGATGAAATGCCGCGTGAAAAAGTTGATGAAATCATGTCCAGTGAACTCGGCACGGGACTCTGCCCGGTCAGTTTCGAGGCGCTCCAAGCGTGGCAGGACAAATCGTCGGTCGTCGACCGCGTGGAAACGCAACTGACGGAAATCGAACGCCTGCTGTCGGAATTCTAACGGCGAGCGTACTTGAATTGCCGGTGATTCTCAGACCGTCTGTCGGAATTATGCGAACGTACAATAGCACTGGTTGTGCCATTGAAATCTAGCGGCCTTAGTCGTGACCGAGGCGTGGCACGTTTTCTCAGGTCTGGTAACCGCACCAAATTCCCTCCCGCCTGGATTTGATTCTCCCGGCCATCTTGCTATCCTGGACCAACTTTGCGCCGAAAATCCTGAAACTGGGGTTTTCTACGCAGATTTCCACGAAAAACAGCCTTGTGGGATGCCTGCGCGCACTGGCGGACACGCCGCTAGTGGCACCCCCCGATGGTGATCGTTGTGGATTCCGACTGCAATTCTGCCAGATTAGAGGGAACTACCGACGTGCCTCGTCGTGACGACATTCACAAGATTCTGATTATTGGCTCCGGTCCGATCGTGATCGGTCAGGCCTGCGAATTTGACTATTCTGGAACCCAGGCGTGCAAGGCGTTGCGGGAAGAGGGTTATGAGGTTGTATTGGTCAACTCCAATCCAGCCACGATCATGACCGACCCCGATACCGCCCATCGGACTTATGTTGAGCCGATCACCTGGGAATATGTCCAAAAGATCATCGAAGTCGAGCGGCCCGATGCTCTGTTACCCACTTTGGGTGGCCAAACCGGGTTGAATACGGCGATGGACCTTGCGCGGCGGGGGATTTTGGAACAGCTGGGCTGCCAATTGATCGGCGCCAAAGAAGATGTCATCGCCAAAGCCGAAGGGCGGCAGACTTTCAAAGATGCGATGGTCGAAATCGGTCTCGACGTGCCGATTAGCGAAACCGTGCACAACATGGAGGAGGCCCGCGCCGCTTTGAAAGTGGTCGGGCTGCCAACGGTCATTCGCCCCAGTTATACACTCGGCGGCGTGGGCGGCGGAATCGCCTACAACCGTGACGAATTCGACGCGATGGTCCAGAAGGGAATCGACCTGTCGCCTGTCGGCGAAGTGCTCTTGGAAGAGTCGATCATCGGCTGGAAAGAGTACGAGATGGAGGTGATGCGCGACAAAAATGACAACGTCGTGATCATCTGTGCAATTGAAAATTTCGACGCGATGGGCGTGCACACGGGCGATTCAATCACCGTCGCTCCGGCGCAGACGCTGACCGATAAAGAATATCAACGCATGCGGGATGCCACGATCTCCATCATGCGTGAGATCGGTGTCGAAACGGGTGGCTCGAATGTGCAGTTCGCGATCAATCCCGAGAACGGTCGCATGATCGTGATCGAGATGAATCCTCGCGTCAGCCGTTCCAGCGCACTGGCCTCCAAAGCGACCGGATTTCCCATCGCCAAGATCGCCGCCAAATTGGCGGTGGGTTACACGTTGGACGAAATTCCCAACGACATCACCCGCGAAACGCTGGCCTGTTTCGAACCGACGATCGATTACGTCGTCACAAAAATTCCGCGGTGGACCTTCGAAAAATTCCCCGAAGCCGATGCGGTGCTGACGACGCAAATGAAATCGGTCGGCGAAACGATGGCCATCGGCCGTACCTTTAAAGAGTCGCTACAAAAAGCCGTTCGCGGACTGGAAACGGGGCATTTCGGTCTGGGTGGTGGCAAGAACGACCTGTGGGGCACGATCGAGCAACCGGCCGATGATGAGATCCAACGCAAATTGGCGACTCCCAACGATGAGCGGTTGTACTATATCCGCTACGCCTTCAAAGCCGGGATGTCGTTGGAACAAGTCCATGAACTGACGCGGATTGATCCCTGGTTTTTGGACAACATCCTGGAATTGACCGAAATCGAAGCGGAACTCCGCCAAGTCACGCGGCTGGAGGATGTCGACGATAGTCTGCTGCTCAAAGCCAAACGGCATGGATTCTCCGACCGGCAGTTGTCCTTTTGGTGGGCCGCGTCGGAAATGGACATTCGTCAGCACCGCAAGGAGCGGGGCGTGGTGGCGACGTTCAAGCAGGTCGACACGTGTGCGGCGGAGTTTGAAGCGTACACACCCTATTACTATTCGACGTACGAATCGGAAGACGAAACGCCCGCCAAATCGTCGGACAAAAAGCGGGTCATGATTCTGGGCGGTGGCCCGAATCGGATCGGGCAGGGGATTGAGTTCGACTATTGCTGTTGCCAAGCCTCCTTTGCGCTGCGGGAGTTGGGCATCGAAAGCATCATGGTCAACTCGAATCCGGAAACGGTTTCGACCGACTACGACACGTCGGACATCTTGTTCTTCGAACCGCTGACGACCGAAGATGTGCTCAATATCTGCGACCGCATGCAGCCTGATGGTGTGATCGTACAGTTCGGCGGGCAAACGCCGCTGAATCTGGCGCGCGGTCTGGAAGCAGCCGGTGTGACAATCATCGGTACCAGCCCGGCCATGATCGATGCCGCGGAGGATCGCGAAAAATTTCAGGGGATTCTGGAACAACTTGGCTTGCGACAACCCCCCAACGGCATTGCCACCAATGTCGAAGGTGCACGGCAAGCGGCGGAGCGCATCGGCTATCCGATTCTTGTCCGTCCCAGTTACGTGCTGGGCGGGCGGGCGATGGAGATCTGTTACGACGAGCCGTCGCTGGTGAAATACATGACCGAAGCGGTCGATGCTTCGCCGGACCATCCGGTGTTAATCGATCAATTTCTGGAAGATGCGACCGAAGTCGATGTCGATGCGATCTCTGATGGCAAACTGACGTTGGTCGGCGGAGTGATGGAACACATTGAAGAGGCGGGTGTGCATTCGGGCGACTCCGCTTGTGCATTGCCGCCGTTTTCACTTTCCGATGAAGTGATTGCAGAGATCAAAGAGGCGACCTATGCCTTAGCAGGGGCGCTGAAAGTCCGCGGGTTGATGAACATCCAATTCGCCGTCAAAGAAGTCAACGGCGACCATCTGGTGTACATTCTGGAAGTGAATCCTCGAGCTAGTCGGACGAGTCCGTTCGTCTCCAAGGCGACCGGCATTTCGCTGCCGCGGATGGCGGCCAAGATCATGGTGGGGGTCTCCCTGGAAGAGCAGGGGGTCACGACCGAACCGTGGCCGGAGTATTACTCGGTCAAGGAAAGTGTGTTCCCATTCCAGCGGTTTGCGGGGGTAGATATCATTCTCGGACCGGAGATGCGTTCCACTGGCGAAGTGATGGGAATCGACGAACGGTTTTCATTGGCCTTTGCGAAAAGCCAATTGGCCGCCGGTTCACAATTGCCGCGCGAACCATGCAAAGTCTTCGTCAGTGTGGCCGCGCCGCACAAGCAGGCGATCATTGGTCCGGCGCGCGTGTTGTATCGCCGCGGCTTCCAATTGGTGGGAACGGCCGGTACGGCTGCGGTCTTACGGGAAGCGGGGATCGAAGTCGAAACGGTTCGCAAGATTCAAGAAGGCCGGCCGAACCTGTTGGATTTCTTAGCCAACGGTGACATTCATTTGATCCTCAACACACCCAACGGCAAAGGAGCGCGGACTGACGAAGGCAAAATTCGCGCTGCCGCCGTCGCACACGGCGTTCCGTGTATTACGACCTTGAGCGGTTGTCAGGCCGTGGCGCGGGCGATGGAAGCGATGGCTGAGGATCCCAAGCCGCGTGTCCGTGCATTGCAGGACTGGGCGGCGACGACGAGTCCTTCATCGACATCAACGAATTCATGAAACGTGTCATTCTTGCGTCCCGTTCCCCCCGTCGGCGAGAACTGTTGGCGCATCTCGTTGCTGAGGAGTCCATTCAGGTTCTGCCGCCGAGCAGCGCCGATGAAGCTGGGTTTGAAGGGTTGCGGGATTGGGCGTCGATCAAATCTCAGTTGCTCAACATAGCGCGCGATAAATGTGACGACGTTTGCGGGCAATTGGCGGAATCCGGCGCAGCCTATGATCTGGTCGTGGCGGCCGATACGGTTGGTGTCTGCGGCGGCGAAGACGGAGACCTTGTGGTGCTCGGTCAGCCGCCGGAGGATTCGTGTTGGCAGGAGACGGTCTCCGAGTGGTTTCGCGACTATTATTTCGGCCGTGAACATTCGGTGCTCACAGGGTTGTGCGTGGCAGATGCCAGCGGCGCGCGGGTCGAACGCATCGCCGAGACGCAGGTCGCTATGGTGGCCAGAGATGACGAACTGTTAAACTGGTATCTCACCACCGATGAACCACGTGGCAAAGCAGGCGGGTATGCTGTTCAAGGGGCCGGCAGCATGTTCGTGGAATCCATTTCCGGCAGCCTGAGCAATGTGATCGGTTTGCCGTTGGAAGTATTGCGGGAAATTTTGAACGAACAAAACCGCTAAGTCGTCCGCCCGTTTCCCGTTTAAAAAAATACGTCATGAAAACGGCAGACCAACATCCACTCAATGCGCAACCCGCGACGGTTTCATCCGACGCGCGACCGTTCGGCGAAGAAGATCCGCGGATTTGCATTGGCGGACGGATCATGGAATCGCGGTATTTTCTGTCGCCGCTGGCGGGTTATACGCATTTGGCCTTTCGGCAGGTCGTACGCGAACTAGGCGGATTGGGTTTAGCGACGACGGATTTGGTACTCGCCAATCAGCTCAGCCACAAAAGCCGCAAATCGATGGAACTGATTGCCACCAATGATGCGGACCGTCCCTTATCGGTGCAGATTTACGGTGGGGTGATCGAAGAACTTGTCCGGGCAGCGCGCTGGTTAGAGGCAGAAGGCTACGAGGGTATTGATCTCAACATGGGATGTCCGATGGCCAAGGTCACCGGCAATGGCGGTGGCGCGCGGTTGATGTGTGATGTCGACAATGCCAGCCGCACTGTGTCGGCTGTGATCGAAGCGGTCGAGATTCCTGTGACGGTCAAAATGCGGCTTGGTTGGGATCGGGATCACATCACCGCACCGATGTTGGCACGGGCATTTGAACAATTGGGGGTCGCGGCGATCACCATTCATGGCCGTACGCGACAGCAGGGGTTTCACGGCAATGTGCAGTTGGAGGGGATTCGCGAAACCGTGGCGGCGGTCGAACGAATTCCTGTAATCGGCAACGGTGATGTGCGGACCGTCGCAGATGCGATTGCTATGCGGCGAATCACCGGTTGCGCCGCTGTGGCCATCGGTCGAGGTGCGCTCATGGATCCTTGGATCTTTCATCGACTCCAGCGAGTCAACGCAGGTGACTCAAGCGTCTGGGAACCTTCGGCTGAATCGCAAATCAAATTCCTGGAGCGGCATTTTCGGCAGATGTTACAGCAGCACGGTGAGACGATGAGCTGTTTGATGTTCCGCAAGTTCGCCGCTTGGAATGGTGCCCGGCTGGGAATTCCCGAGGACTTGGAAGACCGTCTGCGACGGTTTGAGTCGGAGGTCGAGTTTGGCGAGATTGTCGAGCAGATTCGTCAGCGGCACGGCGAGCGGAAAAACCCGCGTCCCACCGCCGAAGTCCGCGTTCCCAACGGGCCCGTGGAGCGATGGTAGCTAACTTTGCGAATAGTGCGTTGCCCTAAGCAGCGATTTAGCTGTTTTGCAGGGAACCGTGGTATGAAAAAAATCGCCGATTCGCTCGGTTGATGTCAGTGTGGTTGCGTCGGAAATGCAATTTGTGAGAAATTGTGTTTTCATGATCCCGATCGGCGCAAACAGGCGTGATGGAATCGAGAGCCTGGTGACGGCGATTTTCTCGCTGTCTCAGTGACTACCGTCTGAAATTGGATCTTCGCAACGGGACCTAATTTTGTCGACAGGGCATGTCCCGGAAACGCTTGACAAAGGGCGGAAACTTTAATAATCAGGGCAATCATACTGTCCGGTGCGGCTTGCAGCGTCGCGTTGGATTTGCTCAACTAAAAGTCAGCTGCGACAGCGCCACCACGGCCAGATGGTCCCGTTTTCCGTCTCAGATATTTCCATCTCACAAGTTGTGAATTGGGAACGACAGCTTACGGAGGTGTGTGCGATTGACGACGGTACGAAGAATTCGGATTGTCGGTCGCAAGCGGATTTGTTTTTGATATTCTGGAAGTCAATGTACAACAGATTCAGATTTCCCGTAACATCACGGGGCTGGCGTTCGGATCGGAGTGATTCGTGCGGCTCATCTGAGGATTACGCAAGAAGGATGCTTTCGAGGACGAACACTATGCAAGTTGTGAGCCCTGACTTTGGTTTGACGGCTTGGCCACTTTTAGAGAGCGGCGAAGCGCCCGAATTCTGGGCGGCCGCCGATCGGCCGTTTCCACCTGACGTTCTTCTCGAAGATGACGAAGAACTGGATGATGACGAATTCGACGACGACGATGACGACGATGACGAATTCGACGATGAGCTCGAT
The DNA here is from genome assembly GCA_942492455.1 of uncultured Planctomycetaceae bacterium. Lineage (GTDB taxonomy): Bacteria > Planctomycetota > Planctomycetia > Planctomycetales > Planctomycetaceae > Symmachiella. Next base: position 52,119 of record CALOFE010000078.1, read on the forward strand.
GAGTTCGACGAGAGTGAAGTGGAAGAAGAAGATCTGGACGATGATCTTGACGACCTCGACGACGACGAATTAGACGACGAGTTCGAAGACGAAGATGACGAAGACGAAGAGGACGATGATGATCTGGACGACGATGATCTCGACGACTATGGCGACGATCTCGACGACGACTTCTAATCCCGTTGCCCGATCAGGTTCTTGACGTTGGCCAATCTAGAGACGACTGCGGCGGGTTTCTCACCCGCCGGAATGTCGCTCAGGTCACTCCCTCCCCCCTCCAAAAAAAACAAGTCATTTCCCCTAGCCCAAGTGTCTAATGCTCGCCAGCCGGCGAGCATGATCTGCCTGCGATCGCGGTACGCAAACTGACAATTGGCCATATTGCCCCGACTTTATGCAGATACGCAGCTAAAAGTCATTGGTCGAGAGAGGTATGGGTTGGCGCCCGTTGCTCTGCTGCGGCGGTGCGCTATAATTCCGCTAGCGGGTAAGATAAAGATGGTGACGACGCGGATGCGTCCAGCCACGTTTGGGTTTTAAGACCAAGTCAGTGTTCCTGCTCGCCATGTTTTTTGCGGCACGACGATGCGGACCCGACAATTGAAATAAGGCCTAGGAGGCTGCTCACCATGTCCAATATGCATAACTCGAAGGCAACGCGACAAGGGGAACCGCAGGCAGAGATGTCACTGGCGGATATCATTGGCCGTTCGCAATCGGATTTTGAATTGGACTTTTTCAGTCGTATTGCCGCACAATCTCCGTGCTACGCTGATATTTTAGTACAGCTAGGTCAATTGCTGACGCTCAAGGGGCGGCATGACGAGGCGCTGGACATTGATCGGCGACTTGCCAAATTGCGGCCACAGGTGCCTCAAGTCGCTTACAATTTGGCGTGCAGTTATTCGTTGTTGGGTCGGACCCACGAAGCACTCGACGCGCTGCGCCGCGCGATTCAGCTCGGGTATTGGGATATCGATCATCTGCTGATGGACCCCGATTTGACCGGCCTGCACAGCGTTCCGGAGTTTCAAGATTTGCTGTCGGATCTTGATTTTGAACTTCTCGAGGATTGAGGGCAGAGTCGCTCTTCGCTGTCATCCGTTTCGAGATGATTTCAATCTTTGCCGGATCCTGTTCGCTGGGCAACTCTTCCAGGGTTTGCTGCTGCCCTCCTCTGCGGAATTGTGCCAATTTCTGCAGCGACTGTCCCTTTCGCCACCGGTCGAGGATTGTACAATCGGGGCATTCCGGTCGCAGATGTTTGGCCGATTCCGGGGAGACGAGCAACAAAGGGTGATCCATCGTGAGCGAGCAGCTGGAGCAGATTCAACAGGCCACCAAGGCTGTGCGTGAGCGATTCGCCACCAAACCGCGGGTCGGTTTGATTCTGGGGACGGGACTGGCGGGATTGGCAGCGGAAATCGACGAGCAGGCCACCATTCCCTATCACGAGATTCCGCACTTTCCCGAATCGACCGTCGAGTCGCACACCGGGCAACTGGTTTGCGGCACCCTGAGCGGCCTGCCGATCGTGGCCATGGAGGGACGGTTTCATTTCTACGAAGGGTATTCCATGCGGGAAGTGACGTTTCCCGTGCGGGTGATGCAGGAACTGGGGGTCGAGATTTTATTGGTCACCAATGCCGCCGGCGGAATGAATCCGCAGCATAATCTCGGCGATTTGGTGGTGATTGAAGACCACATCAATTTCATGGGGGATAACCCGCTGATCGGCCGCAACGACGAGAGTCTCGGCCCACGGTTTCCGGATATGTGTGCTCCCTACGACCGGGAATTGATCGATTTAGCGGAAGCGTCCGCTTTGGAATTGGGAATTCGCGCCCATCGAGGCGTGTTTGTGGCTGTGGCGGGGCCCAATTTAGAAACACGGGCCGAATATCGCATGTTGCGGAGTTGGGGGGCGGATTTGGTGGGCATGTCGACCGTTCCCGAAGTCATCGTCGCCGCTCACGCCGGATTGCGGGTGTTGGCGATTTCGATTGTGACCGATGTTTGCCTGCCCGATGCCTTGGAACCGGTCGACATAGCTGCGATCATCAAAGTCGCCGGCGAAGGAGGGGAACGTTTGGCAAAAGTCATCCCCGACGTCCTCACGCGATTGGCCGACGCGTAGGTCATGCTGTGCATGACGTAAATCGAGTCAGTCACGCGGATGTACCTCGTTCCCAAGCTCCGCTTGGAAACGGACTGATCCGAAGTTCTGCTTCGGCATGCGATGTTTGGTGAGCGACAGATTTGTGCTTGAGCGAGCGAAGCAGAGCTTCGCAGGGATGCGTTCCCAAACGGAGTTTGGGAACGAGAGAAGTGGTGTGAGATGTGGGTGTTGTTTTAATTCAACAGGAAAATTGAAGAGTCATGTTTGAAAAAGTTTCGGCCGACGCCGAGTTTGTGGGGGGAGAACATCAGGTTCTCAAGTTTTGGGAGTCCGCTCGGATTTTCGATAAGCTGCGCGCGAAAAACGCGGGCAAGCCCCCTTGGAGTTTCCTGGATGGTCCGATCACCGCCAACAATCCGATGGGCGTGCACCACGCTTGGGGGCGGACCTACAAGGATGCCTACCAACGCTTTTTCGCCATGAACGGCCACGAACTGCGTTATCAAAACGGGTTTGATTGCCAAGGGCTGTGGGTCGAGATCGAAGTCGAACGCGATCTTGGTTTTACCACCAAAGCCAGCATCGAAACCATGGGCATCGACACTTTTTCGAATGCTTGCAAACAGCGCGTCCTCAAGTTCGCCGCACGACAGACCGAGCAATCGATCCGTCTCGGTTATTGGATGGATTGGGACAGTCCGGAAGAGCTGCGCAAGTTGTCCGAAAATGTCGGCAAGGACGAGCCGGTCACGATCACGACTCCGTCCGGAAAAACCGCGACCGGTCCGGCACATCAACTCGTCGGGCGACTCGGTTGTCCGGAATGGGGGGGAAGTTACTTCACCTTCTCGACCGAAAACAACGAGACGATCTGGACGTTTCTGAAGAAGTGTTTTGAGCGGGGCAAAATCAAGAAGGGGCACGACGTGATGCCCTGGTCGGGTCGCGCCGGGTCGGCCTATAGCCAGATGGAAGTCGCCGATGGCCGGAAACTGTCGGTGCACAAATCGGTCTTTGTCCGCTTTCCGTTACGCGACCGCAAAGACGAATACCTGCTCGTTTGGACGACGACGCCCTGGACGCTCACCAGCAACGTCGCCGCCGCTGTGAATCCGGAATTGGAATACGTCAAACTCAAATCCAAACGCGACGGGGCCGTCTATTATTTCGCCAAAGAGAACCTCGACTTTCAACGTCTCTCACGCGAATTCAAAGAAGGCTTCGGCCGTCCGGAATGGGAATGGCCCAAGGATGTCCCCAAACTGAAATCGTTGGGACAGATTTTCAAAGAGCAGGGCGGGTTCGAAATCGAAGCAACGATCCTCGGCGCGGAGATGGTCGGTTGGGAGTACGACGGACCGTTCGATGATCTCGCTGCGCAGCAACAATCGGGCGGCGTGCCGACCGATGAATCGTTGGCCGACAAAACCGGTGTCACCTGCCACCGCGTCATCGATGGCGGACGGGATTCCAAGGGGAAACCGAATGTTGTCGCTGGGGAGGGAACGGGCATCGTGCATATCGCTCCCGGTTGTGGCGACATCGACCACAAGCTCGGCGCGGAGCACGGCATCGTCGGCATTGCCCCGTTGGAAGAGGATGGCACATTCACATCGGAATTCGGAGATTTCGCCGGCCGCCGCGCTAATGATCCGGAGACGGCTGAGTTGGTCTTCGAAAAACTGAAGGCCAAACATCTGCTGGTTGCGGTCGAGAGTTATCCGCACATCTATCCGCACTGTTGGCGGACCGGCGACGAATTGGTGTTTCGCCTCGTCGACGAATGGTTCATCGATATGGACTGGCGGGACGAAATCAAAGCGGTCACCGAACAAATCCGCTGGCTCCCCGATGCGATCGACGGCAAGGAGCGGGAAATCGAATGGCTGACCAACATGCGGGACTGGATGATCTCCAAAAAACGCTTTTGGGGACTGGCATTGCCGATTTGGGTCGATGAAGAAACCGGCGATTTTGAAGTCATCGGGTCATTGGCGGAGCTGAAAGAACGCGCCGTCGAAGGCTGGGATGAATTCGAAGGGCACACGCCGCACCGGCCTTGGATCGACAAAGTCAAAATCGCGAATCCCAAGAACGGCAACGTGATGTCACGGATTCCCGACGTCGGCAATCCGTGGCTCGATGCGGGAATCGTTCCTTTCTCGACGATGCACTACAACAGCAATCGCGAGGAATGGCAGAAGTGGTACCCGGCCGATTTCGTCACCGAATGTTTCCCCGGCCAGTTCCGCAATTGGTTTTATGCACTGCTGGCAATGGGCACGATGATGGACAACACGCCCCCGTTCAAAACGCTGCTGGGACACCGGCTGGTGATGAACGAAGAGGGCAAGCCGATGCACAAATCCGACGGCACCGCCATTTGGTTTGAAGAAGCGGCTGAGCAGGTCGGTGTCGATACGATGCGGTGGATGTTCCTGGGACAAAACCCGGCCACCGATCTACGGTTCGGGCATCGTAACCCGGACAAACCAGTCACGCTGCAAACGCCCAATGGACCGGTGGATCAAACGGCCGAAGGGGTCCCCACCTGCGCCGTTGTCAGCGGCCCTGCTGATGAAACGCGGCGGCAGATTTTGATCACGTTGTGGAACACCTATACATTTTTCGTCAACTACGCCCGGCTCGATGAATTCGACGCCGCTGCGGCGCCGGTTCCGGTGGCGGAGCGGCCGGAAATCGACCGTTGGGTGTTGGCCAACCTGCATGCTTTGGTCCAAACGGCCAATACGGAAATGCAAGACTTCAATGTCGCCGGATTTTTGCGTGAGGCGGCGCGATTTATTGACGACCTGTCGAACTGGTACATCCGCCGCAATCGCCGCCGGTTTTGGCGTTCCAAGGATGCGGGCGACCGCGACAAATTGGCCGCCTATCAAACGTTGTACGACGTGTTGGTCACGCTGACGAAGTTGCTCGCCCCGGTGATTCCGTTTCTCAGCGAACGGCTGTATCAAAACCTGGTTTGCGCGGTCGACAAGACGGCCCCCGAGAGCGTGCATTTGTGCGACTATCCCCAAGCCGATCCGGCGGTGCTCGATCCGGAATTGAGCGAGCGGATGGCATTGGCGCAACTGGTGGTGAATCTCGGCCACGGACTGCGGGAAAAAACGAGCCTCCGCGTACGGCAACCGTTGGCCGAATTGCGTTTCGCTTGCGCGAACCCGGCGCATCTCTCGGCGATTGAAAATCTGTCGGATGTGATCAAGGAAGAATTGAACATCAAACAGATCACCGGTTGCGAAAACCTGGATGAATTGGTTTCGTACACCTACAAGCCGAACCTAAAAACACTTGGACCGCGGTACGGGAAATTGTTGGGCGTGATTCGCAAGGAATTGCCGAATTTGGATGGTCACCTGTTGGCGCCTTTACGCAGTGGCGAATCGGTGACGGTTACGCTGGGTGGCGAAGAATTGGAACTTGGACCGGATGACGTAATGGTCGGCACCGAGCAAGCGGCCGATTGGGCGGCGGCGGATCAGGATGGCGTGCAGATTGCACTGTCCACAGTGCTGACGCCGGAGTTGATCGGCGAAGGAATGGCCCGCGACGTGGTGCGGCACGTGCAACAATTGCGCAAGGATGCGGATTTGGATATCGAGAATCGCATCGTGGTGACTTATTGCACGGACGATGCAGAAGTTGTGGCGGCGATCGAGCAATGGCAGGAGTATGTTTGCGGCGAAACCCTCGCCGACGCGCTCAATCGTGTCGAGGCACCGCCGGAGGGGGCTAAGAGTGTGAGTGTCGGCCCCGCGGATGTCGCGTTGGCGATTGCCAAGGTGTGATGCGGCTCCGCGTTTTTTGATTGTTTTGTTGATTCCCTATTGAGTGTGTGGTGGCGATGTCTGAGAAAAGTGAACCGCTGTTGCACATTGTCCTGTATCAGCCGGACATTCCGCAAAACACCGGCAACATCGGCCGGACGTGTGCAGCTGTTGGAGCGAAGTTGTGGTTGGTGCGGCCGTTGGGTTTTCATCTCGACGCCAAACATCTTCGCCGGGCGGGGATGGATTACTGGAAGTTTGTCGATTGGGAAGCGGTCGATGACCTGCGGGAAATCCGCGCACGGCTTCCTGAACGCACGTGGTGGTACATCACAAAATTCGGCCGCCGACAGGTGTGGGACGCCGAATTCGGACAGGGCGATGTGGTCGTCTTTGGCAGCGAAACCCGTGGACTCCCCGCCGGACTGCTGCAGGAAAACGAAGGGCATTGCCTGCAATACCCCATGCGCGAAGAAGTCCGCAGCCTGAATTTGGCCAGCACGGCAACAGCAGTGATCTACGAAGCGGTGCGGCAATTCGGAGGGTTAGGCGGGGCTGCAGAATGAAACGGACGTCGCTGCGACAAAGCTTCGTTCACGCCTTCTCCGGCATGTGGCAAGCGTGGCGTCACGAACGAAATTTGCGGATTCATGTCATCGTCGCGTTAGCCGTCTGCGGACTGGCCGGCTGGTTGCGGATCCCTCTGCGAGATGGGGCTGTGTTGGTACTGACAATTGCCCTGGTGATTTCTGCCGAGCTATTCAATACGTCGCTGGAAGCAATCGTCGATCTTGTCTCGCCTGAGCGACACGAATTGGCAAAAACGGCCAAGGACGTGGCAGCTGCGGCAGTGCTGGTCTTGGCGATTGCGGCGGTGATCGTCGGGCTGCTGATCCTCGGCCCACCACTTATAGCCGATTTGCCTAAGAGGTTCGTGAATAATCCGTGGCAACCTGTTGGGTGAAATTGACCATGATTATTCACCATGTCGCAAGGCAGCAGCGTCTCTGCAATTTGCGAGACAACGTGGTATGATCGGTGTGGCATTACTGCCGATCTTCCTCTTTCTATGTTCGCAAAACGGCCAACGGAGCGCCTCGTGAAGCCCAGCGACAACCTCGATGCCGTCACTCGCGCGGTGCTGTGGAATTCGATGTTGTGGACGGCCGGCAATGCGCTGACCTCGGGCGGGTTTTTGAGCTACTTCGCCTCGGAATTAGACGCCAGCCCGTTTGTTTTATCAGTGCTGATGGCAACGCCCGAAACGGTTGGCATCATGGCGCTCGCTGGGCGGCCGATTATCCGTTGGTTGGGCGACCGTAAACGGACGTGGTTCGTCTGTTCGTTGATTTCACGCGGGGCACTGTGCGGAATTCCCTTGCTGGCCATCCCCGCGCTCAGACCGGCTGGCATTGATCCCGTGTGGATCATGATCGGCTGTTTAGCCGTCGCCCAAGCGGCACAGGCGGTTGCATTTGTCGCTTACTTTTCGTGGTTGTCCGATTTAGTGCCCGGTCGTCGCTGGGGACGGTTTTTTGCTTTGCGGCAAATTGCGACCTTGGTGGTGTTGTTGGTTGTCCCGGTCGCCGCTGGTTATGCGCGTGGATATTGGCGCAGTAGTTATTCCGATCAACAAGCCCTGTGGGCCTTGATGGGGACCATGCTCCTCGGCATCGGATTGCTCTTGTTGTCGCTATGGCCCATGCTCCACATCCGGTCGATTCCCATACGGGAAGCCTCAGCGGACTTGGCCTACCAGCGTCGGGGCTTCACGGGCGGATCGGTGACGTTCCAGGGAATTATCCGGGCGCTCGCGGATCGGCCGTTTCGTCGGCTATGTTTTTATAGTTGGTGGTTGGCCTTTTGGTCCGGGCTGACGCAGGTGGTGATCTTCAAATTTTTGTATGGACCGTTGGCGATTTCGCTTGGAACGTATTATCTGCTCTCCAGCGTGATGAAGTTGGTGCAAATTCCGATCTCTTGGAAGACGGGAGTCGTCGCCGACCGGTTTGGCAATAAGACGGCCCTGATCCTGGGCGTGCTGGCAACGGCTGTGGCGATGCTGTTTTTCTGTCTGGCTGGGGCCGCGCAGTGGTGGTGGGTTTTCGGAGCCTATGTGCTGTGGGGCGGTTGGGGAGCGGTGAATATCGCAGCGCCCAATTTGATGCTCAAGCTTTCGCCGCGTAGCGACAATGCCGCCAACATCGCCTTGTTCCGGCATGTGGCGGGGTTGATTGCCGGTGTGAGCGGAATGTTGGGTGGATATCTGTTTGCCAAATTGGCCGAGCAGGGGACTCTTGCGATGGGATGGAATTTCACGGCAGATCCTTATCAAGTGTTATTTCTTATTTCGTTTGTGGGACGTGCTTTGACGGTGTTTTGGATTCTTCCGCTTCGAGAACCGGCTGCGAATTTTATGGTCGACGTTGAAGAGACAGCTCCGAACGTCGATAATCTCGGCTAACCCCCCGTATGCTATCCGCAATTCGATCCTTCACTCCGCACGGCGAACATGCATGTCCGATGATTTGATTTTTATGATGGGAAGCTACGAAGCTCGGTTTCCCCAAGATCGCAACTACGTGGAAAGCCACCTGTGGTTTCAACCCCAGGGTGAGGTGTACCGCGTCGGCTTCACCGCCTATTCCGTACGGCTGTTGCAGGACGTTTATTTTTTGGATTGGACGATCGATGCGGATACTGCTGTTCGCAAAAAGCAAGAAGTGGGCGAGGTCGAGAGTTCCAAAGCGCTGTCCACTCTTTACGCCCCCGCCGACGGACGTCTCGTGGCGTTCAACGATGCGGTGTTGGATGACCCGTCGTTGATCAACACCGACAATTATGGCGCGGGGTGGTTATTCGAGTTTGCGACCGAAGCCCCCACGCTCGCGCCGGCGGAGTATATCGAATTGCTCGAAGCGGGATGGGAGGCGACGCAGCGGATCATCAAGGGGCAAATGAACGACTAATCGGCCCAAAAACTGGTGATGGAATGCGGATTCCTTTTCGGACAATGACGTCCGTAACAGCATTTGTCGCACCACGGGCTACAGGTTGTGCTCACGGTTGTTTATAATCGAGGCAGGCGGCTGCGATGTCCGCAGGCGATATTTTTACGACAGAGGCGGCGACTTATGGCAGGTCAGCGGATTACGGTGGTTATCTCTCAGGCTCAAAGCAAAAATCCGCAGTTGCGGGCCTTGGAAGAAGATATCGCCACGCAACTCATGCTTGACGGCAAAGTGGAGGTGTCGCTGGTTCCGCATCTGTATGATCTGACCACCGATCATCCCGGCATGCTGTTCCTCAAATCGGTCCCCGGCGATCTGATCGTGCTCTCCTGGCTGTACCCTCGTGCCTCGCGGTGGATTCTAGATCGCAACGGTATCAGTGGACAAGAGGGCAAAAGCGAGCTGAAATCCGAAGAGGAAGAAGAGGTCGACGAGGACGAATTGCAGCCGTCAGCCAATGCCATCGGCGCTCGAGATGTTCCCAACCGGAAAATCTATACGATCGATCTCCGTGCCCGGGATCAAGCGGCCGATTTTCTGGGCGAGATACAGCGAATCGCCAACAGTGCTGCTGTGCAAACCGTTGAGTTGCTGGATTGGATCGGCGGCACGCCCCGCCCGGACCAAATGCAGCAATACTTGAATCCGCAAAAAAATGAAAACGGCAACGGGCAGCCGGTCAATGGAAATGGGAATGGGCACAGTCCCGCTGACAGCAATGGTCACCGTCCCATTGATCTCGAAGGCGGTCCGGTCAAGCGTCGCTGGTATCCGGTCATCGATTACAGCCGCTGCACAAATTGCATGGAGTGCATCGACTTCTGTCTGTTTGGGGTGTATGGCGTCGATGGTGCGGAGCGGATTTTGGTTGAGCAACAGGACAACTGCAAAAAAGGTTGCCCTGCCTGCAGTCGTGTTTGCCCCGAGAATGCAATCATCTTTCCCGGCCACAAAACCCCCGCGATTGCCGGTTCGGAAGAAGGGGGCATTGGAAATCTCAAGATCGATCTTTCCAAACTGTTTGGCGCCCCTTCGGCCATGGAGTTGGCGGCGCAGGAACGCGATACCGAATTGGTTGCTGACGGACGGGATGCGGTGGGAATGACCGTCGGCATTCCCAAACGTCAAGAATCCCAGCCGCAAAAACGCGACCAACTCGACGACCTGATTGACGGTCTCGACGATCTCGATTTTTAAGTAGTCAATAGCGTCCGCTGAGCGGACCGAAATCCCTTGCATGGTCCGCAGAGCGGGCCCGACTCATGCCGCACTGCCCGCCCGTGTTTGCACAATCCCCCCTGACTCTCGAACGCATCGAAGGCTGTTATCAAACGGCGGCGGGGAGACTGTTGTCCGAGCGCAATGCCGCCGGACATTGGGAAGGAGAGTTGTCGACGTCGGCACTCTCGACAGCGACAGCGGTCATGGCGCTGCACATGGTGCAGAAACACAGCACACCGGCGACGCAGGATGATCAAAATTTGATCGACGGCGGGCTGCAATGGTTAGTGGATCACCAAAATGATGACGGCGGGTGGGGCGATACGGTCAAAAGCCTCAGCAACATTTCGACCACGATGTTGGCCCACGCAGTGTTTCACGCAACCGGCACGGTTGAAGCGTTTTCCACGACCGTAACCGCTGCTCGCGATTACATCGACACCGCCGGCGGAGTTCCGGCGGTCATTGCGCGTTATGGAAAAGACAAGACATTTTCGGTCCCCATTTTGACGCACTGTGCGTTGGCTGGTTTGGTCGATTGGAGCGAAGTCTCCGCACTGCCGTTTGAATTGGCCTGTATCCCGCCGCAGTTTTATAAAACGATACGCCTGCCGGTTGTCAGCTATGCGTTGCCAGCGGCGCTGATTGCGATTGGGCAAGTCCGGTTTCAGCATCGCAAGCCATGGTTCCTGCCATTGCGTTGGTTGCGGCAAGCAGCGATTGGGCGGAGTCTGCGATTGCTCAAAAAAATTCAACCGACCAGTGGCGGGTTTCTCGAAGCGGCGCCGCTGACGAGTTTCGTCACCATGAGTCTGGCAGGCTGCGGATTGACCGATCATCCGGTGGTGCGACAAGGGGTGAAGTTTTTGCGCGATTCGGTTCGCCCTGACGGCAGTTGGCCGATCGATACGAATCTTGCGACATGGACTACAACGTTGTCGGTGAACGCTTTGCAAGACGATCTCTCCGACGAGGACCAATCAGCAATTCGCGATTGGCTGTTGCAGCAGCAATATCGCGAGGTGCATCCCTACACCAATGCCGATCCGGGGGGATGGGCGTGGACCGATTTATCGGGAGGTGTGCCGGATGCGGATGACACGCCCGGGGCCATCTTAGCGTTACTCAAACTACGCAAAGACGAAACAATTCCCGCCGACGAAGCCGAGGCACTCGCCGCTGCGGTGAATTGGTTGTTGGATCTGCAAAATCGCGACGGTGGCTGGCCCACGTTTTGCCGTGGTTGGGGCGCCTTGCCGTTCGACCGCAGTGCCGCGGATTTGACAGCCCACGCAATTCGGGCATTGCACGCCTGGAAGTCACGGCAACCGGATGCGTCGCCAGCGTTGTTGTCACGGTCCGCTCAGGCCATCCAGCAGGGGTTTGCCTACTTGAGCAAGGTTCAGCGGGCTGACGGCTCCTGGTTGCCGTTGTGGTTTGGCAATCAGTTTTCACCGGACGATGAAAACCCGGTCTACGGGACGGCACGGGTCTTGGCAGCATACGCCGATACCGGGCGTTACGACTCGCCGCAGGCGCAACAAGGCCTGAAATGGTTAAAATCGGTGCAAAATTCCGACGGGGGTTGGGGCGGCAATGCCGGCATTTCCTCAAGTGTCGAGGAAACAGCGTTGGCCGTTGAAGCAATATTGGCGGAAACGGAGATATCCCCTGCCGCTGGTCGCGGGGTGGGCTGGCTGGTAAGCTGTGTAGAGCAAAATGAGTTCGCTCGCACGACCCCGATTGGTTTTTATTTCGCCAAATTGTGGTATTTTGAAAGGTTATATCCGATAATCTTCACCGTGGCCGCCCTGGGCTGCGCGCGGGCGAAATCTAGCCAGATGACTCGCGACGAGACGTTCCCTGCCGAAACTCCGTTACACAGTTCGCATTCAGATTGACCGACAGAGAAGGAGAATTCCTTGACGATCGCATCCAGCGAATCACACGGGCGAGATCAAGGTGCGACCACTGCGACGGTCAGCGAAACGAACAGTCCCTCGGCAAAGCCGGTCAAGCGGGCGAAACGACGCAGCACCAGCCACCTGAAAGCGGTTCCGGAAACGCTCGAACTACGGGAATCGATGCGCGACGAGGCCGAGCGCTTCGTGGAGCGTCTCGACAAAAGCAAACCGTTCAATAAAGGTGAGTTGGAGGCCTACGGCCACGAACTGCTCAAAGAGATCAACCAGCCGGAAAAATTCCTCGGCTTTGTCATGGTGCTCATTGGCAATTTCTACTGGAAGCGCCAATTCCTCGCCTTGCCGTTCGACCGCCGTTTGTTGTTGTTGCCGCATTGTTTGAAACACGCCGAAGGCTGTCCGGCCGACTATGACGAGTTCGGTTTGGATTGCGAAAAATGTGGCGCCTGCTCGATCGCCGATTATAAAGTCCGCGCCGAGCAACTGGGGTACAAAGTCCTGGTCGCTGAAGGGTCGCCGATTGTTCTGAAGATCATTGTCTCGGGGCATGTCGACGGCATCTTGGGAGTCGCTTGTCTCAACGTGTTGGAAAAGGCGATCGATAAAGTTCTGGTCGCCGGCGTCCCTTCCTATGCGGTGCCGCTGCATACGGGAGATTGCAAAAACACCACGCTGGATGAATCGTGGATTTGGGACTGTTTGGAAAAATACGAACCGCTTCCCGAACCGCAGACCAATGGCTATATCCCGTTGATGCGGGCTTCGAATCGCATGTTTGAGGAACAGTTCGACGAGTTGGTTCCGCCGATTCGCAGTACGGGAGCCTCAACCGATGTCGATTCCCCATTGGCCTCGACCGAAGCCATTTCCTACGACTGGCTGGCGCATGGTGGAAAACGATTGCGGCCGTTCATCACGCTGGCTGCCTATGATGCGGTGAGTGGTAGCAGCGGATTGGCGGCGGGATTCGGCGATGACATCGAAATTCCAGTCGCGGTTCGCCGCGGCGCGATTGCGATCGAAGCGTTCCACAAAGCGTCATTGGCACACGACGACATCGAAGATGACGACCTGTACCGTTACGGCCAAGAGACATTGCATCGCCGCTACGGCACAGGCATGGCGATTAACGTGGGCGATTATTTGATCGGCCTGGGTTACCGTCTGGTGAGCCGTGGAGCTGCGGAATTGGGTGGCGATGTGGTTGCCGATGTGTTGGACAGCATGGCGAAAGCGCATATCAAATTGTGCGACGGCCAAGGCGCCGAGATGCGGTGGCAGGCCAATGGCGAAATCGATCTCACGCCGATCGATGCTCTCAAAATCTATGCCCTCAAAACATCCCCGGCGTTCGAGGCAGCGCTGTTTGCCGGCCTGCGTATGGGGGGAGCCATCGACGAATACCGCGAAATGATTCCCGCATTTTGCCGGCACCTGGGAGTGGGGTTCCAGATTCTCAACGACCTGAAGGACTGGCAGGGCGACGACGACAATAAACTGATTGCCGGTCAAGACGCGCTTTCGCTACGCCCGACGTTGTTGTTGGCCATGGCGCTCGAAGCGGCCGATGCCCAGCAGCGGAGCGAACTGCAGGAGATCCTCACCGGGGAGGGCGACGGCGGATTTCGTTTGGGCCGCTTGCGGCGGATTTACGACGAGTGTGGCGTATTCGAGAAAGCGCATGCCCTGGTCGAAAAATCCCGCGCACGCGCCGAAGCACTGGCCGACGACGTACAACCCGACGCGCTGCGACAATTGTTGTATTTCATGGTCGACACGGTTCTCGCCGAAGAGTCCTCGCCTCAAACCCCCGCCACGACGGTCCTTGCTCCCCTGCCGATTCTGGGAACCGTCGGTGCCTAACGGCGCGATGAAAATCGGTGCTGCGAGCGGCTTTCCCGCCCGTCCAATCGTGCTACCTTTCAAAACACTGGCGGACGAGCCGCCAGTGGCACCCTCTTAGCGATTTCCGGTTTTTCAACTGGTTGAAAACGGCCGTTCTCCACCATGCCCGCGGAACCTTATCTCCTCGAACTTGGTAATCGCCTCAGCGCTGGATTGGCTGGACTGGATCCGCAGCGGCGCGCGCGGCATCGCCGGTTTATTCTGGCGCAGCAAACAGCCGATGGAGGATTTTGCGGACGGGAGACGCCCGAGGAGCTGCGCGATCCCGGTGACGAGGACGCTCCCCGCGAATCGGACCTGTATTACTCTGCCTTTGCGGTGCGGAGCTTGGCGGTGATGGGGGCGATCACCGCTGACGACTGTCGGCCGATTGCCGGGTATTTAAAAAGCATCGATCCGTTTGGCGGTTCGGTGATCGATATTGTCAGTTGGTTGTATTGTGCTTTGATCGTACAAGCGACTGCCGGCATCGACGTACTGGCCGAGCACGATCCCGACTGGCCCGTGCATCTAGCAGAATTTTTGGAGAGCTTTCGCACCGAAGATGGCGGGTACGCAAAAACCCATGAAGGGGCCGCCGGGAGTACCTATCATACGTTTTTGATCGCGCTGTGTTATGAATTGATCGGCCGCACGATTCCCCATCCTGACCGGTTGATACAATTCATCTATGATCGGCAGCGGGAGGATGGCGGGTTTGTCGAAATCGGCCCCATGAAACGCAGCGGCACCAACCCGACCGCTGCTGCCGTGGCCGTCTTGCGGATGTACAACGCCTTTGATGATGAATTCCACGAAGATGTTCGTGCGTTTTTGCGTGAAGTCCGCGGCGACGAAGGGGGCTTTCAGGCCAACACCCGTATTCCGTTTTCCGATTCCCTGTCGACCTTTACCGGACTGCTGACTTGTCAGGATTTGGGCATCGACAACGTGGTCAAACCGCATACCGTCGAGCGATTTATCAATGCGTTGGAGTTTCCCGACGGTGGATTTCGCGGCGCCGGTTGGGATGAACAGGCGGACGTAGAATATACGTTTTATGCATTGGGTGTTTTGGGTTTGCTTGGCACCAGCGAGTCGCCATCGTAGCCAACGGAATCGAATTCGCGGTCCTTTCGGAGTTCAAAACATTTGCTATGTCCCCACGAATTGAATCCATTCAAGTCGGTCGTCCTCAACAATTCGAGACCGACGCCGAATCCGCCAAACCTTGGACCTCGGCAATCATCAAAACGAACGTTCTAGGTCCGGTATTCGTTAGTCGTACCAATCTTGCTGGAGATGAACAGGCTGACCACAATCATCACGGTGGTCCTGACAAAGCCGTTTTAGCGTATTCGGCAAGTCATTATCCCACGTGGAATTCTGAGATCGAGGACGTTGAGTTTCCCGCTGGCGGCTTCGGCGAAAACTTGACCATCTCGGGCATTGATGAATCGTGTTGTTGCGTTGGCGACACATTCCGAGTGGGACAATGCTTATTGCAAGTCTCGCAGCCGCGTCAGCCTTGTTGGAAACTCTCGAAACGCTGGGGCATCCCCAACCTGTCGGTGTTGGTCCAAAAAACTGGTCGAACGGGATGGTACCTTCGCGTCTTGGAGGAAGGCGAGATCGCGGCCGGCATGCCGTTTGATCTTGTCGAACGTCTCCATCCCGAATTGACTCTCTCCTGGGCCAGTTCGGTCATGTATGCCAAGCCAAGGCGACGTGAGGACGACCTGCGATTGGCGAGTTGCCCGGAACTCTCAGATTCTTGGCGAAGCAATCTGGAAAATCGTGTCCACCGTGGCGAGTCGCCGAGTGATGCAAAACGGTTGTTCGGCAGTTGAGCTTCTGTTGGGTGGGAAATGAGGGGAGAGCGCGACCCCAAAAACAGAATGCCCGTCAATGCACGGTCTCGCCACCATTCCAACGGTGGATTTGTTTCAGCATGGCCGGCTCGGTTTGAATGGTGATGCGGTCGGCAACGGCCAGTTTGAGGTCACCTTCGGGATAGAAATCTGAGCGGCCGCCGCGTTTGCAGGTAATCACATAGATGTCGTGTTTGCGGCGCAGAGTGCGGATGTCGCGGCCGACCAGGGTCGAGTTGTCGGCCACGTCGACTTCGGCCACCACCAGCAGTTTGCCGTCGACGTAAAACGAGTTGGTGATGGATCGGTCCGTCGATGCGGTGGCAAAGAGCGGCGCTGCTACCGCTGAGGTGCTAAACACCAGATCGATGCCAAAGGCTTCGCGGATCTTGGAGGCGAGGTCTTGGTCAAACATCCGCATTACAATGCGGACATCGGGATTGAGTTTTCGGGCATCGAGGGCGATTTCTAGATTTGCTAAGTCGTCGTCCGTGGCGAGGATAATCGACTTGGCTGCGGCCAAATTCAATTCTTCCAGAATGCCTTCTTCGCGACCGCTGCCCACAAACAACGGGATGCCGCGTTTTCTGGCATAGGGGATGTTGGCTGAATCCGCGTTCTTCTCCAACACAATCACTTGCTCGCCGAGAAGTTGAAGTTCTTCCAGGATCCGAAATCCCACACGTCCCAATCCGCACAAGATGACGTGATCGTCGTAAGTCTTGGCCATGGCCTGCATCCACTCCTTACTGTTTTCGTCGCGCCGGAGAAGGTGGTAGCTGAATTGCACAATGCCGTCGAGAATCACCGCCAGTCCCAGCGGAGGCAACCCCCAATAAAACAATCGCAGCAGCCAATGCTCGGGGTACTCGTAAATATGCTCCATGAAGATCAAGCAATACGTCGTATAAAACGCCTCGCTATAACTCATTTGCTGGTGGCGATAATAGTCGTGAAAGCACAATCCCCCCACCACGACCAGCCCCGCCGCTACAAGCAGTAACAGCGAAAAGCGAAAGAGCGGCCGCCGCAGATAATAGAAATTTGCCAGGCCGCGACGCATCAATCGTTTCATGATGTCTCGTCGGAAATTGGAATAATGCCAGCCGAGGGATCAACGGGTGCCCCAATGGGATTCCCGCAGAAGAGGTTTATCGTAGCACAATTATGGCTAGGAAACCTGTAGGTGTTATTCCACGGAATAAAAAACAGCCAGCCAGACGGTCTGTTCGTCGGGGGTGGTCCACTCCACTCGATGCCGACGGTGCGCGGGAATCTCAAGAGAGTCGCCCGCACGCAATTCGACCGGTGCAGTGTCCCCTTCAAACAACAGCCGGGCGGCCCCTTGCATGACCATGACCCATTCGTGCTCGGTTTGATCGTACCAAAACCCAGCGGGGCTAGCTTGGCCGTGAGAGACAATCCGTTCGATGCGAACGTTCGTGGCGTCGAGCACGGTTTCGGTGAGTTCGTCGGGCAATTCAGCGGGAATGCCCGCAAACAAATTCCGCATCGGCTCGTCCGTCGGTTTGTGAAAATGACAAATGAGGCGAGGCTTCTCACCGAGCCGCGCCTCATGTTATCCGCGGGCCTTATTGTCCGGCACGATTCACTTCCGTGAGAAAGGTGCGTCGCGACGCACACTACGGGGAGTTGCCCTC
Source organism: uncultured Planctomycetaceae bacterium (assembly GCA_942492455.1). Lineage (GTDB taxonomy): Bacteria > Planctomycetota > Planctomycetia > Planctomycetales > Planctomycetaceae > Symmachiella. The sequence goes on from CALOFE010000078.1 coordinate 69,599, forward strand.
GCTCAGATTACCCGTCGAGCATCGATTGATAGAATTGCTCGAATAGGTACCGGCTGTCGTGGGGGCCGGCCGAGGCTTCGGGGTGGTATTGGACGCCGAAGGCGGCATGTTTTTTGTGGCGGATCCCTGAAACGGTGTCGTCGTTGAGGTTCACGTGCGTGACTTCAACGTCATCGGGCATCGTCTTGGCATCGAGTGCGAAACCGTGGTTTTGCGAGGTGATTTCCACACAGCCGGACTCTTTGTTCATCACCGGTTGATTGGCGCCGCGATGGCCAAATTTTAACTTGTAGATCTCCATCCCCGTGGCCAATCCGAGCAATTGCTGGCCCACGCAAATCCCGAGGATCGGCTTTTTGCCAAGCAACTCCTGGATGGTGCGAATCGCATAATCCAGCGGTCGCGGGTCCCCCGGACCGTTGGATAGAAAAATGCCGTCTGGATCGTGGGCGAGCACCTCTGCACTGGTGGCAGTGCCCGGTACGACTGTGACGCGACAATTCATGTCCGCTAGATGTCGCGGGATGTTCCATTTCATGCCGTAGTCGATGGCGACGACTGTTTGCCTTCGCCCGTCCGTTTGCCACCGGTTTGGCGGATGCCATCTCGTCGGGTGTTCGGGCCAGGTCCGAGAGACCCTCGTTCCAGGCGTATGATTTCTTGGGCATCACGTTCGCTCACCAGATCGCGACCGACGAGTCCCGGACTGGCTTTGGCTTTGGCGACGAGCGAGGCGTCATCGAGATCGGTTGTGGACAATATGCCGGTCATGGCGCCGGCCGTGCGGATATGTTTGACCAAGGCCCGCGTGTCGATGCCGGACATTCCAATCACGCCGGCTTCAGCAAGGTAATCTTCCAGCGCAGCGGAGGAGCGGAAATTGCTGCGGCGGCGGCTGAGTTCGCGAACGATGAATCCTGACAGCTTTAATCCGGAGCTTTCGACATCCTCGGGATTGACCCCGTAGTTGCCGATCAGCGGATAGGTCATCGTGATGATCTGACCGCGGTAGGAGGGATCGGTGAGGATTTCCTGGTAACCGGTCATACTGGTATTGAAAACGACTTCGCCGGAGATTTCTCCAGCGGCACCGAAGTTTTCTCCAGTAAAAACGGTCCCATCTTCCAGTGCAAGTTTGGCGGCAGGCATGGGCGGAGTCTGGCTCAGTTCATCATCCGGGCAGGTGTCGCTGACATCAGCATTTCTGCAGGTTTGGCGCGGACACCGGGCAATCTGCCAAACGCTTCCGTTTTAGCAGACTGCCGTGCGGATGAAAAGCGACTTCCGTCGCAGAAAATGGCTCAGGGAATGAGGGGGGACAGGCTTGAGGACGTTTGCCGTTCTCGGCCAGCCCCACCCTCTAGCTGTATTAATCTTCTGCGTGTGTGAGGACAAAGTCCTCAAACCGAATTTCGCCGTCGCCCGACAGGCCGGCAAAGGCTTCGGACATCAGGCGATAGAAGTGTTGCCGACGGACATGGTAAAAATTGTGTTTTCCATCGCGGCGAGCTTCGATCAATCCTGCGACGCGCAGTAGCGCTAAGTGATGGCTGACAGCCGGTTGGCTTTGGCCTAAGCGGTCACACAACGCGGTGACGTGTAATTCACCCTGCTGCGTGAGATACAGCAGAATCCGCAATCGTGTTTCGTCAGACAACAACTTGAAGACTTGAACCAAGTCTTTTTCGAGTTGCTCAGGAAGTTGCGGAGCGTCGGTGTCGGAGGTCGAATCATCGACAGCGGTTTCGTCGTGGGGGATGACGTTGGAGATCATAATCTCCTCTTAACTTTCAGACTGTGAGAACATTTGACCAGTGATTCCGGCATAGTTCTCGAGTGAATAGTAAAAAACGATGCGACGTGCACCAAAAGTTGGCCCGGAAATGCGCATCACAACGCTGAGCGTACATACAACGTGGACGCCCTTAGGGAATCTTCGGATTGGTGAAAAACGATTAGACTGGCTTTAAAAAAAAGACGTGCCCGTGGCGCAGCCCAAGAATAGGGTGCCGCCACAAAATGCTCAGTACGCGTTTTTCGCCGTTACGATAGAGAAGAATTCTCTCAAGATAGGGTGCTTAAATACGGCGCGACTTCGTACCTCGCTACTCTACTGTTAAGGACTCAAATTACCTCTTCATCTCGCATTATTACCGTCACATGTGCAAACGTCAATAAGATTCGCTCAATTTTGCAATTGAATGTTCCAGAACGACGCCTAGGGAGATCCCGAGAATTGAGTCGAAACCGTCGCCGCGCGAACTGTTCCATGTTATGTTAGCGAACACAACGGGTGCCGAACGGAACGGCTAATCGCAAACTAGATCGTGCGCAGCAGAGGACTACTTCACACAGCCCGTTCCACGAGCCTGCCCCCTCAAGCCTCACACCCCATCACGCAGGGTGGTACGTTTGAGCCAGAGGTTTAAGTTCTTCCCCATTGAAGCGCGATAGGTCTCAGAAACAGCAGCGATCCAAAGCCTGAACACATTGAGGAGTCATCAACTTTGAAATACATCATGCTCAGTCTCGTCGTTCTGTCTTGTAGCAACAGTGTTGTACGGGCGCAAAGCGATGCTCCGAATTGGACCCAGGTCACTGACCATGCTGCTTGGCAGCCGCGCGATTCACAAGGGGAGGTCGTCTTCAAGGATCAACTCTGGCTACTCGGAGGTTGGTTCGGTTCCTATGAAGCGCCGCCCCGCGATGTTTGGAAATCTCCCGACGGAAAAAACTGGACGTTGGTCGACAAACAGGCACCGTGGATACATAGCGACTTGCCGATGACGGTGGTGTTTGACGACAAAATGTGGTTGATGGGAGGCTGGTACAACGGACGCTTGCCCGGCCACTCCGCCAGCAATGAAGTCTGGTCGACGAGCGACGGATTGAAATGGGAGCAAGTGACCGATAACGCCGGTTGGTCGCCGCGTCTGGCGGCTGGACTTGTCGAATTCAAAGGGAAGATGTGGATTCTGGGCGGCACCGAGAACTATTACTTCGGCGACGAGAAGAGCTTGAAAAACGACGTTTGGTCATCGAGCGATGGCAAGACGTGGGACTTGGCCACGGACAACGCCCCCTGGTCGCCGCGGGCGTATCATGCAGCGGTGGTCCACGACGGAAAAATGTGGGTCCTGGGAGGTGGGAACTACGTGCCGGAGTATTCAGCAAACAACGACGTCTGGTGTTCCGAGGACGGCAAGAATTGGACAAAGGTCACAGCAGAAGCGCCCTGGGGTCCGCGACTTTGGTTTTCCGCAGTCACCTATCGCGACCGCATCTGGGTGCTGGGAGGGTGGTCGAACAATCCTTCGACAAATCTAGGAGACGTCTGGTATTCGCGTAACGGCCGGGATTGGACGGAATTGAAATCGGAGATGATTTGGAAAGAACGGCACGAACATTCCGCCTACGTGTTTCAGGACAAACTGTGGATTGCAGGGGGACACGCGCGGCCGCTGAATAACGAAGTCTGGTCGCTGGATGTCAGTTCCGAATGGCTCGACGACCATTGAGGACGTGCGGTTGATTCCAGGCAAAAGCCGGACGGCGTGAAAAAAATTTGACTGCGTGAAAAAGTTCGGTACGATGGCGTTCAGGTGTAAGCCTTTGCGCAACTGGTGCGATGCGCCGGATCAATGCGTTCAGGAGTTCGCCACTCAACATCCCGTCCTTCTCATGAGGTGCTCGTCATGATGTCCGTTCGGCTTGCAAACCGTTGCACTTCCAGCTCGGTCAGCGATCAGCCTCTCAGCACCTCGCCGCTTTACGCTCGCATTCTCTCGGCCCGGTTTCTCACAGACCGCTGCGCAATTGCCGCTAAACCTATGGTTTTCCCTAGTTCTGTCGAAGAAATTTAGACAAATTGCGAAAGACAAGAATCTGATTATTGAGTGATCCGATTTTAGAATCCTTGAAACACCCCTCCTGTAATCTCTATAGAGGCCGCTCATGACCGCAGCGAATGAAACCCCGGAAGTTTCCGCGTCGCCGGAGGAAATCCAAGCCGTCGACCAATTGAACGCGCAGTATCAACACATCTGTGGGCAAATGGGAGGCGTGATTGTCGGGTTGGAGGATGTGGTCGAGCAAACGATGATCGCGATCTTGTGTCGTAGTCATTGCATTTTGCAGGGCATGCCGGGATTGGCGAAAACGATGTTGGTCTCGACGCTGTCGTCGCTGTTGCACCTGTCGTTTCGCCGCATTCAATTCACACCCGACCTGATGCCGGCCGACATCACCGGGACTGATGTGTTGGAAGAGGATCACACGACCGGCAAACGAGTGTTTCGATTCATCAAAGGTCCATTGTTCGGCAATATCATTCTGGCCGACGAAATCAACCGCACCCCGCCCAAGACACAAAGTGCCCTGTTGGAGGCGATGCAGGAACGGCAGCTAACCATCGGCGGCGATACCTATCCGCTCCCCGACCCCTTCTTCGTGCTGGCCACACAAAACCCCATCGAGCAGGAGGGGACCTATACGTTACCCGAAGCGCAATTGGACCGGTTCATTTTTAAGATTCAGCTGGGTTATCCCTCCTTCGAAAACGAAATCGAAATCTGCAAGCGGGCGACGACCGAATATGCCGCCGAGACCCAACCGGTGCTAAGCGCCGAACAACTGCTACAGATGCAAAACGTGGTGCGCAAAGTTCCGGTAGCGGATCATGTTTATAAGTTTGCCGTCACGTTGGCACGGATGACGCGGCCTGAGGAAGGGAAACTTCCAGGCGATCTGCAAGACATGGTGCAATGGGGCGCCGGACCGCGGGCCAGTATTTTTCTCTTAATGGCGGCCAAAGCACGAGCAATTCTGCACAAACGCTATCACGCGACTGCTTCGGATGTCGCCCACGTGGCACTGCCGGTCTTGCGGCACCGGATCATTCCCACGTTCAACGCCGAAGCGGCGGGGATTTCGACCGACGACATCATCCGCAAACTGATCGCCCAATTAAAACCGCCGCAATCCAGACAAGAACGTTCTGGGGCCGCCGTGGCGGGGAGATAGTTACGAGAGTGGCCGGTGGTTAGTGGCCAGTGGCCAGAAAAAAAGCGACGGTGAACATTTTACCTACAGTCTAAAGCCTACAGCCTAAAGCCTATCTCCCTATGTCAACCGCGCCGAACGGTATTGAGCTTTTGGATTCCGAAGCCTTGGGTAAGGTCGGGAACTTGGAATTGTTGTCGACGAATGTCGTCGATGGCGTCTTGTCCGGCTTGCATCGCTCGACGCTCAAAGGGGGTTGTTTCGAGTTTGCCGAGCACCGCGCCTATTCCGCCGGCGATGAAATCCGTCTGATTGATTGGCGGGTCTATGCCAAGAGTGATCGCTATTACATTAAGCAGTTCGAGGAAGAAACGAATCTGCAAGCGGTGATGGTGGTCGATGCCAGCGGATCGATGCAATACGGGCACTCGACGGTCTCTAAACTGGACTACGCGCGCATGGCGTGTGCCTGTCTGTCGCGACTGATGTTACGGCAGCGCGATGCGGTTGGGATTGCGCTGATTGATCAAAAGATGCGGCAATACATACCCCCGCGAGCGCACGCGCATCATTTGCAAGCGATTCTCGATGCCTTGCGCAGGAACGAAGCGGGGGGCATGACCTCGTTGGCGGGAAACCTGCAGGAAGTCGCCCGCCGTATCAAACGCCGCGGCCTGATCGTGATTTTCTCCGACTGTTTTGGGGAATTGGAGCCTTTGAAAAAGGCGATCCACCATTTGCGGTTGCGGGGGCATGAGGTGTTGATCTTTCACGTGCTAGCCCCTGAAGAACGGACGTTTCCGTTTGATCGGTTTTCACAATTTGAGTGTTTCGAAGAAGACGGCCTGCGGATCGATCTCGATCCCCCCTCGGTCCGGAAGGCCTATTTGGAGCGGATGCGGGTCTACTTAGAGGACTTGCAAGAAAGTTGTGCGCGGCTGGCGTGCGATTACGTGCCGCTTTCGACGGAAGATAATTTGGGAGACACCTTGGCGTATTACCTCAATCGCCGCGCCGCCCGGATCAAGAAATGAATTCCCTAAATTTTGTGTGAGGCCACCCAAGTGACAATTTGGGTGCCACTGGCTGTGCCAGTGCAAAACGATAGTTGGCACTCCCTGCAAAACACTGGCAGAGCCAGTGGCACCCGGATTTTTAGCTCCAAGAGAACATTAGGACGATCATGAGTTTTCTGAGTGGCATATTTCTGTGGGCTTTGCCGTTGGTCGCGGTTCCGGTGTTGATCCATCTGTTCAATCGCCGCCGCCGTGAAGTCGTGCAGTGGGGGGCCATGCAGTTTTTGTCCGACAGCCTCACCAAAAAACGGCGGATCATGCGGGTCGATGATTTGATCCTCATGGTGTTGCGGGCGCTGGCGATCTTGATGATCGTGGCAGCCCTTGCCCAACCGATGGTGCAGTCCCAATGGTTCGGCAGTGCAGCAGGGCGGGATGTGGTGATTGTTATCGACACGTCGCTGTCGATGTCGCGAGAACTTGACCAGGGTACGGTGTTCGACCGGGCCATTGAACGGGCGAACGATCTGTTGGCCGAACTGGGCGAAGGAGATTCGGTGCGCGTGTTGCTAGCGGGAAATCGCCCGCGCTGGCTGACTTCCTCCGCCGCGGTGGTTGATTCTGGCACAACCGAGCAACTCCAGCATGCACTCTCGGAATTAGAACCAACGTTGGCCACGGCCGATCTGTTTTCAGCCGTGCAAATGGCAGCTGATGCTGTGCCGGCGAGTAGTGCGACATCGCGAACCATTGCAGTCTTGACCGACGGCAGTCGGCATGGTTGGCAAAGTGATGCAACCGCTGCTTGGACCGGCGTGGAGCGACTCGTTGAGCAAACCGCAATTCCCACGGTGGTGAACGTGCTGGAACTGGCGGACGTTGACGCTGAATGGACGAACCTTTCAGTCGACCAGTTACAAACATCACGAAAGTTGGTCGGCGTCAATGACGAATTCACCGTGCGGGCCGTGCTCACCAATCGGGGTCCGCAACCGACTACGGCGATGTTGCTGAATTGGGAATCCGATGGCGAACCGTTGGGGGTCACGTCCATTGAGCCGCTCGCGCCGGGTCAGTCGGTCACGATTCCTTTTCAACACGAGATCGAAGAGGCAGGCGTCAGTTCGATTCAATGCCGCATCGATGGCAGCGACAATTTGAATGCCGATAACGTCGGCTCACTCGTCGTCGAGGCGGTTGAGCGGGTGCCTTTGTTAATACTGCGACCGGAGGACGACGAGATCAACGGCCGCAGCGAATCGAGTTATTTGCTAGCGGCTCTGGGCCAGGTTCAATCGATTGACGATGACGAACAACAGCCGATTTCCGTCTTTCAACCGACTGTCGCCCAATTCGACGAATTAGAATCGTTGACATTGACCGATTATTACGCGGTTGTTTTGGCCGATGTGCCCAAGCTGTCCGATGAGACCACCGAACAGTTGTCGGACTATGTACGCGGCGGCGGCGGGTTGTGGATCGCCCTTGGCGAACAGGCTGATGCGGAGACCTACAATACTCTGCTCTATCAAGAGGGCCAAGGTGTCGCCCCGCTACTGCTAGAAGAGCCGACGGGCGATGCGAACAATCGCGACAAATTTGACTTGGTCCATCCTCCCGAAGCCGAGCATGTGGCTACGGAATTGTTAGGCGATACGCAGCGATTGGATGTCGACGAAGTCAAAATCTATCGCCGCCACCAATTCCGTAATCCGGGATCCGACAGCGGGATCTCGGTGTTATTGCGTTCCGACCGTGGGGCAATTTTGGCGGCTGAAAAATACTCAGGCGAGGGGCGAGTGATTGCACAGTGCATGCCGGTCGGGTTGAGTTGGAGTAATCTGCCGTTGTGCCAAGTCTATGTGCCGATGGTGCACGAATGGTTGTGGTACTTGTCCGAACCGGCAGTCGCCAAACGTAATCTGCAGCCGGGCGAGCCGCTCCTCTTTTCTCAGGATGTGGGACAAAAGGAATCGAAGGCGTTATTGCAGCCGCCGGTCGGTGAGCCGATCGAGTTATTGCCCGAATTGACTGACCGCCACGAAGTATTCGAATATCACCGCGCCTTTTTGCCGGGCAACTATCTGCTGACGGTCAATCCCGGTTCGAATTCCGAAGTCCAGGTGCCATTTTATGTTCAACGAGATGCTGCAGAATCGGATTTGACGCCGCTGGACGAACCGCAACATGCGCTACTGGCCCAAGCGGGCGGACTACGATTTACCGAGGAGTTATTATCGGTGCCGGCGGGGCAGACTGTGGAAATCCGCCGCGAGCCGATTTGGAGTCTATTGTTGACGGCGTTTTTGCTGTTCATCGTCGTGGAGATGTTGATTTCTGCTTGGTCGACGAACCGACGGTACGCATACCGCGCGGCGCCAACCGTGTGATGGAGACTTAAGCCGCAGAAATGTTGGCGGACACGTTCACGATTTCTCTCAAGTTCAAAAAACACAATGACAGCGCCGCAAACCGAAACGATTGAAAAATTCGCCTTCGAAGGCCCGATAACCGTCACACAAGCGGTGTTGTTGGCGGCTGTCTTGGCGGCACTGTTTGGTTGGACATTGTGGCGCGAAGGACGGTTGACGCGACGATGGTTGATCCCCCTGTTTTGGGTGTTGCGAGCGGCCATGTTGGGAGTCGTGTTGTGGATGTTGTTGGGGCCGACGCATGTGACGATCAAACAGCATACGACTCCCCGCACGATCGCCATCTTCGCTGACAATAGCGGCAGTATGGAAGTGGTTGATGCCCCGCGCGCCTTGGAGGATTGGCGGTGGGCCTTAGCGCGTCGCAAGAGCGCGGCTTTGCATCCGTTGGAAGCGTGTGATCGGGCGCGGATCTCCGCCGTGGCTGCCGAACAACATTTTCGCAGCGCCACCGACGCTCTCGATCGGGGCGTCCAAGACAATTCCCTCGGCCGTGCGGTCGCTGCGTCCCATCGCTGTGCGCTGCGGCTGCAAGAATATCTGGACACGGTCAAAGATGTTCCCGCCAGCTCTCGATTTACCGCGATTGTACAAGATCAACTCAAAGACGTCGCCGTGCTGATCCCCGAATTGGGTACGCTCTCGGAGGAGCTGCAATCGTCGCCGTTAGTGCCACAGGATCGCACAGCGAAAATGTATGCCATGTTGCCGCGTTTAGAACGGGTGACGCGCGGCGTCCAGCGGTTATCGGTCATGGCCGATCAGGAGGGAGACGCGTTTTTCAATTCGCAATCCAATACCCCGCTGCAAAACGAATTGGCCTACAGCCGTCGTGATAAAGTCATGCAGTTATTGAACTCGGCCGAAGAAACTTGGTTGAAAGATCTCTCCGAATCGGTGCGCATCCGGCGGTATCTGCTATCCGACGCCGCCAATTCTGTCGCCGACGGGGCGTGGGAGATTCCTGCAGATCCCGCAACCGCTGAAGCCAACGACGATCCGGCGCTACGGATTACCAATCTTACTGCCGGTTTGGAGCAATTGAGCCGCGATGCCGCCGGTGAGGATGTTGCGGCGGCACTGATCTTTTCCGACGGACGGCACAATGCCGTGGAAGGCCGACCTCCCCGCGACGTGGCGGCGGGATTGGGAAAACTGCCCGTGCATGTAGTCCCGCTGGGCATGGCCGATATGTTACGGGACGTCATCGTGCATCATGTCGACGCACCGCCGGCAGTCGCTAAGGACGACCTGATTTCCATCGAGGCAATCGTCACCACGTATAAGTGCGAGGGCGAAACGTTGGATATTGAATTGTTGCATCAGGATCGTGTCATCGACCAGCAACAAATCACCGTCTCTTCCGACCGAGCAGACCACCGCGTCTTGTTTTCAAAAGTAGCGGATGAATATGGGCGGCATGCCTTTCAGCTGCGTGTGAAACCACTTGTCGACGAAACCAACAACGACAACAACTACGCTGCCTTCGAGGTGGAGACGATTGAGGATTCGATCCGCGTCTTATTGGCCGACAATCTGCCGCGTTGGGAGTTTCGTTATCTATCGAATCTGTTCACCCGCGACAAAAGTCTCGAATACGAACAATTGCTGTTTGCACCAGAAATTGCCGGCACCGGGCGGTTGCAGCGTCTGCCGGAATTTCCCCGCAAAGTGGAGGAGTGGAGCTATTACCGGATGGTGATCCTAGGGGATGTCACTCCGCGACAACTCGATCGCGATAGCCAAGAGGCGCTGCGAGAATATGTAACGCGCCAAGGTGGGACGCTGGTCATCATCGCCGGGCAGGAAGCAATGCCGCACGCCTTTCAAGGAGAACCCTTGGAAGAATTGATTCCCGTCGAGGAATCGTCGGAGATTGCTGATCGTAAAAATGGTTTCCACCTGCAACTGACCGCCGAAGGCAAAATGGCGGACGCTCTGCAAATTGGCGAAGATGCTTTTAGCGGCGACCGAATTTGGCAAGAGATGTCGCACTCACTTCCGGTGTATTCCATGTCGGACTACAGCCATCCCAAGCCGACCAGTCATACGTTGATTCGTGCTGTGGCGGCGAGCGGGACAGACAGCGGGGATTCGGGACGGGCCTTTTTGTGCTGGCAAATGGTAGGTCGCGGACGGGTGGTTTATTTGTCAGCGCCGACGACCTATCAACTGCGGATTCGCAATGGCGATCGGTACCACCACCAGTTTTGGGGGCAGCTCATTCGTTGGGCGATTGCACGCGACCTGTCGACCGGTTCCAAAACGGTCCGCATTCAGACCGACAAATCGACCTACAACACCGGCGAGGGTGTCGAAGCGATTGTGCAAATGCGAAATCTGAATGGCGCGCCATTTACCGGAGCACAGCTTGAGGCACGTGCGCAACAAAACGGCAAAGTCGCAGCCTCTGTGTCGCTGACCGAGGACACGAACATCCCCGGCCGCTACACAGGACGCTTCGACGGGTTAGCTGTCGGTTCTTATGCCGTGGCTGTCACCGGCAGTGATGTTGAGGAGCTGTTGAGATCCGAAAAAGCCGAAGGCCCGATTGAAACACCGATTTCAATTGACCCCACATTGTCCATGGAATTGGGAGACACACGCTCTAACCGCCCCTTGTTGGCACAGATCGCCGAGTTAACCGGCGGACAGGTTGTCCCACCAACCGCGGTCAGCGAAGTGTTGCAAACAATCAATCTCTCGCCGCACGTGACCGAAGAGACGTCGCGGCAGGCGTTGTGGGATAGTTGGTTCTGTTTTTGGGTAATCTTTATTTGCTTAGCCGTGGAATGGACAATTCGCAAATTGACCGGCTTGGCCTAACGCGATGTTCACGTTGTCCCGGTCGTTGGTTGTTGTAGTTTCCGTCAGAAAAATAGTTAAGATGAATCGTCCCGCCCAACGCTTGTAGTTGAAGGAGTCGCACGATGTCGACCACCACGCGCTCTGTTGAAGTGCCCGCTCCCGTCCGCCAAAAGTTGCGCGATGTCCGGGGTCGTAATACTAAGTTGCGTTTTCTGGCCGGTGCGATGACTGCGCTCGCGGGGTTCCTGGCGGTGATGATGGGCGCCATGTTGATCGACTGGCTGTTCACGCTGTTTAGCACCTCCATGCGCACGCTGTTAACGGTCATCTCGTTGTCCGCCGGCGGAGTGTTCATCCTCGCTTGGGGGTTGCGTCCGCTGCTGGCGCGGTACCAACTGGGCGACGTGGCCCGCGAAGTCGATGAGGCAATTCCGGAACTGGAAGAACGTTGGTCAACGGTCGCGGAGTACTCGGAAAATGACGATCCGCTGGAAATGCGCGGCGCGGAGGCGATGATCCAAAAAGTCGCTCGCGAAGCGGCCGATCTGGACCACGTTGTCTCGGCAGACGCGGTCGCCAAAACCGACAGCGTGCGGCATGGCGCTTATATTCTTGGTGGCATCTCGGCCGTATTGCTGTTGGCCATGGTCGCGGATTGGCAACAGACATCGGTTTTGATCCGCCGCTTTTGGATGCCCGCAGCTAATATCAGCGTGACCCAAGTCACTGCCGTTACGGGCGACACATTGGTCGGCCAAGGCGAACCGCTGCACTTACAGGCGACCGTAAAAAACCGACCGCAAGCCTCTGCGCTTTTGTTCATGCGCTATGCCAACGGAGACGCCCCCGAACCGGTCGAGCTGTTTCCTCCCGGAAAAGGGGACCAGACAACTTTCACGCATGAAGTGCCCGCGGTCGAAGAATCGTTCGAATACCGTATTCGCAGCGGCGACGGCCAAACGGCGTGGCACAAGGTCACGGTGGTCGAGCGTCCACGAATTGCGGCGATTGATTTCCGCATCACCCCGCCGGCGTACAGTCAATTGGAAGCAGTGCAACAACAGGGTCTGCCTCGCAAAATCAAGGCGTTGGAAGGCAGCCGACTGGAGGTCTCCTTTCAAGCCAGCACAGCCTTATCGACGTTTGAAATGCTGCTGGGAGATGACCAGTCCGCCATGTTGTCGGCGAACGGCGATGGGAAGTATGTTTTTTCCACGCTGCTGACCAAACCGCTGACCCTCTCGCCGCTGTTGACCAGTGAGCATGGATTGAAAAACGACAGCCCGCCGACCTGTCGCGTGATTGTGTATCGCGATCGCGCACCACGCGTCAAAGTCACCACCCCCGATGCTGAAATCGCCGTCCGCCCCGACGACACGGTGACCGTGGAATTCGCCGCCAAAGATGATTTCGGCATCACCAAGGCCGAGCTAGTCGTCTATGACGGGCATGGCCCCGATGCAAAAGAATTGAAGGTCATTGAAATTCCACTCGATGACCAAGAAGGAGCCGAGGCAATCACCGGTGAAGTCGACTTGGAACTCAAGGAGTTTGACCTCAAGCACGGCACCGAAATCAGTTACGCCGTGCGGGTCTTCGACACCAAACAAACCATGTCCGACACACGACCGGAGCAGGAAACGGCCGTCGCTGACGCGCAACTGGACCAAGAACCAAGCGACACTGAAGCGGCATCCGAGGCACAACCAGCGGACCAGAAATCGCAACCCCCGACAACAAATCCAGAAAACCAAGATCAAGTTGCCAGCAATGATCCCGCGGCAAACCCTAACACGAGCGTAGCTGAGAAATCAGCAGCTGAGACTGATAAAACGGAAACCGAGACAGAATCTGAATCGTCAAATAATGAAAACTCCGGCGCTCCAACGCCCCAGGATCAAGCTCCGACAAAACCCAACGACGAGAAGTCTGCCGAAAACAGCGGTGAAAATAACGAGAACACAACAACCGGGCAATCCGAACAAGCACAAGATCCCACCGGCAAGCAGCCCGGCGATTCCCAGCCGACTGCTAAAGGCGATCCTCCTGCACCGAAGCCCGGTGAATCCCAAGAGAAACAGCCAACCGATCCGTCCCAACCAGCTGCGCCGTCTCAACCGGGGGATTCCCAGCCCAATGCAGCGAAGAAACCTCCTCAGCCGGGCGAAGCGTCGTCGGCTGGCCCGCAGAATTCACAAAGTCCCCCAGCAAAACCTGAGGAGGACGACCAACAGAAACCAGGCGGCAAATTGGCGGGTGCCCCCAAACCGGGTGACGAGATGACCCGCCGGATGTTGGATGTCGGCCAACGCAGTTCCAGCAAACCGCTGCGACTCATGATCGACGAATGGGCCGGTTCGTTCGCCGGGCAGGCTCGCGAAAAACTGCAACTGCAAATCGACCCGGTGTTAAAAGAATTGGACGAACAACTCGCCGCTGCCGAACAACGCGTCAACCCGTTGGTCTCCGGCAGCCCCGACACGAATTGGGGCGCGGATAAAGCCGATTCCGCCGGTCAGGCCGACGGTCATCTCGCCGCCGGTGAAGCGACGATCCTCAAATTGCGCGAGAAGTCGGTCGATACGCCCTATGCGTTTATTGGCCTGCAATTGATCAACATCGGCCAGGAACACGTGGGCCCGGCCCGTGAACACCTGGCGGCCATCACTGCCGAAGCGGCGGAGTCGCGAGGCAAAGATCTGCAGCGAGCACAACACCATATCCGCCGCGCCCGCGAATTGCTGGAAGAACTGACGCATAAGTACGAGGTGGTAAAACTCAATGAAAAGCTCGATGAGACCATGGCGCAAATCAAGAAGATGCATCAGTTTTACGTCGAAGGGACGTTCGCGTTATTGCAGTCCCAAAAACCGACACTGAATCCCAAGAGCCGCAAGTTCCTCGAATTCGAAATGGACGAAGAATTTCGCAAGAAATACCAAGAACTGTTGGAACGCAAACGGGACATTCAAGCCGAGTTGGCCAAGGCCTTGGCCAATGATCCCCGCTTGCTGAGGCGGTATATGGCGGCCACACGGTTACAGGCCGACACGCTCAGGGATCAGTTGACCATACTCGCGCGGCGGCAACAGGAGTTGAACGAACAGGTCGCTGCGTGGGCCAAACTGCCCGAAGCCGAACGAACCGAATTGGCCAAACAGGATATTCGATCGTGGCAACTGCGTTCCTCCACGGAAATTGCCGCTGGGGCAGCGACGATGCTCGATAATTACGTCACTTGGATTCCGCTGGACTTGGATGTCAACGAAGGCGAATTGGCAAAAATGCAAGAAGCGGCGACGATGTTGGCCACCACGGCGCGATCGTTGACCGATGCCGCCGCCGGCGAAGATGCAGCAGAGGCTCGGGAACATGCAGAGTCCTTGCACCGACAACTGAAGGAATTTCAAACGCGGTTGCCGGACATTATGAATGATCATCCCGAGCACAACCGTTTGGCGATACACGTCGCGAATCGTCAAGCCGAGGTGAAGAAACTCATCACACAAACCTCGGGTTGGGTCTATCAGGCCAATACGGTCGCCGACGGCTTGCATCATCTGGCGGCGGATGTGGAGCAAAACCGCATCGCCATCGATACGGCTCATCTGGCGGTCAAACTGGAAAGCTTGGAATCGACGCTGGCCGGCATGCCGGATGATCTGATTCACCTAGCGCAAGATCTGTTTGTGACATTCGACGAATATCTGCTACCCGATCTGGTGGCGACACAATTGGCACTGCAACAAAACCAAATGCCCAAAGCCGTCGAGCAACAGATCACCGTCTCCCAGGATTTCGCCAAAGCCGAAGAACAACTCGACGAGATCATGGACGGCATCATTAAAGCCTTGGATGCCGCTCCGGTGAATGCCAAGCTCGAGGGAGGGGACAATTTGCGGGCGCAGACGTTGGAAGAATTACTGGCCATGCTCGAAGATGAAAGACTGGCGGCGGAAAATCTGGGAATTCCCGGACGCCCCAATAACATCAACGTCGAAAAAGATTGGCTTGCTCCGAATAGCGGACAGGGCGGCGGTGGCATGGCCGGTATGGCCCAAGGGCAAGAAGCCGCCAAGAATTTATCCAAATTGCAACAAGAACTGCGCAAAGCCAATCGGCGATTGAAACAGATCGACCAGTCAAAGGCGAATCGCAAAAACCGCCGCGATCAAATACGCTGGAACACGCTGGCTTCAGAACTAGAAGACAAACTCCGCCAAGGCCGCGGCCATACCCCCCCGGAACAATACCGCCGCGCCATTGAACGCTATTTCGAAACGATCACCAAAGAGGATACCGACAACCCGTAGGGTGCGTCGCGACGCACCTTTCTCGCGTAGGAAAACGGATTCCCGACTCTGTGACATCGTTTGGATATTCAGGAGACCTGCGCACAACACGGTGAGGTCTGTGGTTTACGGCGACAATAACTTGATCGATTCCTGATACTCGTCCGGTTTCGTCTCGTTCCAGTGCAATTCCGCTTTTAGCCAGTCCAGGGGAGTTTCGCGGCCCTTGTCCTTTTGGTCCTTGACGGCCCCCGCAGCGATTAATAGTCGAATGATTTCGGGGTGGCAAAAACTTGCGGCTACGTGCAGTGCCGTCACGCCATATTCGTCGGCAATTTTGACATCTGCGCCCGCCTGCAGGAGCTGTTTGACAGTATTCGTTTGGCCCAGCCTAATCGCCGTCATTAGATCGAGGGGTTGTCCGTGATCGGACAATATTTTGATGACACCTCGCAAGACGTCATTGCTCGCCTTGTCAATCGGTCGGCTTTCAGGTCCCATCCGGCTTGCCGCTAACCCCATTGGTGTCAGGCCATTGCGATCTTTGAGGGTTGGGTCTGCGCCTTTCGCCAGCAGTAACTTGACCATTTCTGGATAGCCATAATAGCAAGCAACATGCAGCGGGGTACCGTCGCCGCCTCGATTGGCATCGACTGGTATTCCCCGTGCCAACAGCAGTTTTGCGGATTCGAGACACCTTTTGCGAGCAGCAACATTGGGTTGAGAAAGGTCTGCTATGTTATGCCAATTGAAATCACGATTTTCTCTGCCTTGTGCGGCACCGTGAAGTAGCGTGTCGCCTCCCACTGGAATGCCGCGATAAAATACGTGTACGCGAGGATCCGCACCGGCATCAAACAGCAATTTAAGAACTTCGGGATAGTCAACAGCTCCCGAACTGACTGTGCGGAAGCAGCGATGTATTCCTTCACAAAGGTCATCGCCCGGCGAGGCTCCATGATCGAGCATCATTTTCACGATATCCGCGTGACCGCCGCTGGCGGCCCCCTCCATTGCCGATTTATCCAAGGCTGCTTGCGGGTCCGTGGCCAGAATTGTTTTTGCCTCCTTGGCGTTTCCGAGCAAACAGGCAGAACCGATGTCGTATTTTGCACCTGCACCGAGCAGCATCTTGATGATCTTTTGAGCCTTGGCGCGGTCTTCTTGTGCTTTAGTCCCCCCACGGGACCACACCAATTCATGGGCGGCTCTTTCCAATGCTGATTGCTGATTTAGATCGTCGATTTGCAAATTCGGGTCCGCACCGAGTTTGAGCAACAGCTCGACGATATCCACTTGTCGCGCCCCTGCGGCCACGAACAGTGGTGTCCCATTCCAGCGGTCGCGCGAGTCCTTGAGGCCTGGGCGCGACAATAACATGGCTTTCGCTTTGTCGACCTTCCCCTCCCTTATCAAGGCATGGACCACGCCGCTACCGGCCTGGGCGGATGAAACCCACAGCAAGACGATTGTTGCAAACAGTACTATTGCAAGATCTCGAAGACGAAACCGACGCATGGCTGGGCCTCCACGATATTGATGGCAAGCGTGAAATGAGCGGACCTTCCGCAATCTTACCCAGACCACCGTAGAACACCATCCCAATCGCGCCGCCACGCGTCCCGGACACGTCCCGCGCGGCATCACACGCGGACCCAATCTTTCAAATGGGCGTGCTCGAAAATCATCTCGTGTTGGATCTTGAGATCCTGTCCCATGCCTGCCTCAGCGGCTCGTTCATACATGGCGACGGCGATGGCGACATCGACATAGGCCAATCCAACCGCGTTGAAATAGATCCGCTCTTCGCTGTTTTCGCGTCCCGGTTTGCGGCCCATTAGGATGTCGACCAGATCGGCATGGATGTCCGCGTCGGCAAGTTCGCCGGCTTGAAAAAGCCGGCTGAGGGTCTGCGTGCGATGTTTGACGGTCTCCCAATCATCGCAGACGATTTTGTCACACAGTTTGGCCACAGCGAATTCGTCTTCCCAGCCTCCGACATGGCTGTAGAACGCTCCCGGCTTGATCCAGCCTGCTTTGAGCAGCGGGGCCTGTGCGCTGGTGGCGGTCACGATCACATCAGCATCAACAACGGCCCGCCGCAGGTCGGAGTCACATACGACGATCTCCATGTCGGATAAAATCGGTGACATCTCCGTCATAAATTGTGCTTCCTCGCTCGGTAGTTTGGCAGCGACGTAACAGCGTTTTAGCGAGGGCAGGGCGGTCTTCATGGCAATCAAATGCATTTTTGCCTGCTCGCCGGCACCGATGAATCCAATCGTTTCTGCATCCTGCCGCGCCAGATGTTTAGCAGCGAGCGCTCCCATGCTCCCTACGCGGACGTTGGAGCACAATGTCCCTTCCATGAAGGCGATCGGAAATCCGTGTTCGATTTCCGAGAGAATAATCACTGCCGAGAGGTTTTGAATGCCATGCTTGACCGGGTTGGGCGGAAAGACCGACACCCACTTCACACCGCAAATCTTGCGGGTTTTGAACGTCGCCGGCAAGCAGTTGATTCGTTCCTGGGTCTCATCGTTAAAAATCTGCACGATTTTGTCAGGGAAAATGACGTCCCCCTGATCAAAGGCGATGATGGCCTCCTCCGCGGCCTGCATGGCCATGCGAATGTCCAAACACCCCGCTCCCAAAAGGTCTTCTTGGGAGTAGTATTGGCAGTGGATTTCATGAGAAAACATGATTCGTCTTTCTGTTGGGAATCGGCCGTCGGCATCTCACCGCAGCAAATCGATTGGGGGTTATTGGTCGTCCATACATTTCCGCAGGAATTTGGTGACCCGCTGCGGGCTAACGATGCCTACGATCTTTTCTTCGCCGTCCACCACTGGCACGTGCCGATAACCGCTCACCGCCATCACAGCCAATGCCGATGCGGCCGATTCAGATTCGTCGACATAGACCGGACTGGCGGTCATCACTTCTTGCACCGATTTGTCCTTCAAGTCGTCGTACTCCAGTGCCACTTTTTCCAGTATGTCCCGGTCACTGACCAACCCCACCAGTTTTCCTTGGTTCTCAATCAATACACAGGCAATCCCTTCACCGACCAATGTTTGCAGCACTTCCTCAACGGTTGTGTCGCTAGGGACGCAGGCATAGGGCCGCGACTGAATCGCCATCACGGTTTCCTCATGCAAGGCTCGCTCGATGGGGTCGTCAAATGTCGGCGGATCATAGTTTTCCAATGGATCTTGGAATGGCGTTTCGTTTGGTTTTTGGTTGGTCATGGTCTAAGCCCCCTCTCGTTGTTCGGGATAGCCTTTGGATCCGACGCGCTGCACGAGTACCTCGCCGGGAAAGTGTTCCGCGACATATTCCATCAACCCTTTTTGGCCTGTGATTCCAACGACTGTTCCGTCTTCATCTACCACCACAACGAAGCGTATGTTTTTTGTTTCCATCGCTGCTAAAACGGTTTCGATTGGGTCACTGGTTTTTACCCAGGGAAAGGTCTTTGCCAAGTGCGACTCAATGGGATCGTTGATGGTTGCAGGGTCCCGCACCAGCAGACCGCGGAGCATCGCTTCGGTGAACATGCCCTGCGGCTTTCCGGTCGTATCGACAGCAATGGCACACCCCAGTTGAGCCGCGCGCAATTGCTGGACAACGTCGCGGACCGTTGCCCCTGTCTTGATTGTCACCACCGGCCGCATCGCTAAGCGGTTAACGGTTTCATTTTTGACGTTTTCAAATAGCCCCATGATTGCTCCTTTCCAAATCGCAGTTCCATCAGTCCAACAACGAAGGTTCACCCCGCTTCCGACGGCTGTAGGTTTCCGATGGGAACCGTCGATGCGCAGCCCCAAGCCAGACGAACGTATGGGGATGTACCCATTCAGTTCCGACATAAGGGGCAGGAAACGCGTTACGTGGGGGCGTGACCATTGGTCAAATCTGCCGTCACGGCAAAACAATTCAGCGGGAGCAAACGTGCTCCACAATGTGGCGCTCAGCAGCGCGCCAACGCGTGCGGCCCATCATGGGCCAACTCCATCACTGATCAACAACGCGATCCAGGAGGAGCCTGTGGCAGAGAATGGGAACTTGCCTAGCAAGTCATTCAACCACCGGCTCGAATTATACCTAACAAATGCGTTTTAGGGCAAGCTTGCTATTTTGAACGGTCGTCGTAAATCCGAGTGATCCAACCGCACAGAACTTGCGTTCCTACTGAGGGCGGTTGTCAGGACCGGAAGTTTCCCGGCCGACTCTGGCATCGTTGCCGCAAGATGGTTAAAGTTTGAAAATGCCGTGGTTGCTGCCGCGGATATCCTGCATAGCCTCTGCTTACAATTGGAAGGACACATACTCATGGCAGATGAAGCGACATCACCGTCACCGGAAATCAGCCAAGACGCACCAGCCGCGGGCAGCGGCATTCCTAAGAGCATCTTTTTGATTTCGTATCCAAAAGTGGTCTTTCTCTACCCAACGTTTTTGGCAGCCCTATTCTGCGGGCTGTACATGACATTTTCGGGCGCCGAGCCGGCCGACTCCAGCGGGTCGGTGATTACGACGTTGTTTCTGTGCGTCCTGGCGGTCAATATGATCGTGCTCAGTTTCGACTTCCCCCGCACGACCTCGTTGACGTTGTTCTTCTTTGTTGCGGCCATCATCACCGGCGGCGTATTGTTGTTTCGCTCCTATCCTGACTTGGTTCCGGCCATCACGGATTTTCTCAAACTCTTCCACCCCTTTGCCAATTCCCACTTTTTCTACTTTTTTGCCACGATGATCGGCTTGATCTTCGTCGCAGTGGCGATCAATGTGCAGTTCGACTACTGGGAAGTCCGCCCCAACGAGCTGTTGCATCACCACGGTATTCTCAGCGACTTGAAACGTTACTCCGCTCCGAACTTGCGGATTGATAAGGAGATCAACGACGTCTTTGAGTATGTGCTGCTGCGGTCAGGACGACTGATCTTACAGGCCCGCGGTGAAAGCCGAGCCATCATTCTGGAGAACGTGTTCTTCATCAATCGTAAGGAAGAACAACTCACCCGCATGCTGGGCGCGTTGCAAGTGCAGGTCCGCGACCAAAACGCAGCGCATTGAACACCGTTCAATCTCGATCATGACGAACATAAGGGCGCCGAGGCGATTAGCCGCCGGCGCCCTTATTCACTTCTGCCCCACCCAACCCTTACGGCAGAATGACTGCGTCGATTACGTGGATCACGCCATTGGCACACTCGATGTCGGCTTTGACCACCGTGGCCTCATCGATGCGAACCTTCCCATCATCGACGGTAATCGAAACCGATTCACCGTTGACCGTGTTGGCCGACTTCAGCTTGACAACATCGGCAGCCATGACGCGACCGGGAACGACGTGATAGGTCAAAATCGCCTGCAACTGCTCGCGGTTTTCCGGCTTGAGCAAGTCTTCGACGGTTCCTGCCGGCAGTTTGGCGAACGCTTCATCAGTCGGTGCGAAGACCGTAAACGGCCCGTCCCCTTTCAGAGTTTCCACCAAGCCTGCCGCTTGGACGGCAGCAACCAGCGTCTTAAACGAACCTGCAGCGACAGCCGTATCGACTACGTCTGCCTTGGCTGTGCTCGTCGCCGACGCTTGCTGATTTTTCTCGGGAGGGAGAATCACCGCATCGATCACGTGAATGATCCCATTGCTGCAAACGATGTCGGTTTTCACAACGTTTGCGTCATTGATTCTGACTTTACCGTCCGCAACAGCAATTGCCACATCATCACCTTGCAAAGTTTTGGCTTTGGAGAGGTTGACCACATCCTTCGCAGCCACCTGACCGGCCACGACGTGGTACTTCAGGATCGCTTGCAGTGTTTTTTTGTTCTCGGGTTTGAGTAGATTTTCCACAGTCCCTTCGGGCAAGTTAGCGAAGGCTTTGTCGGTGGGTGCAAAAACAGTGAAAGGCCCGTCGCTCTTGAGTGCATCCACAAGTCCGGCCGCTTTGACGGCGGCGACCAATGTCTTGAATGAACCCGCCTTGACCGCTGTGTCGACAATGTCAGCTTGTTTCGACTTTTTGCTCGCAGCAGTCGGTGGGGCGGGATGGTAGTAAGCCACGCGCTGCGGTGAGGTGTTTTGAACCGGCCGGCTATTCGGGCAGGTACCGGCGATGGCAGTTGTGCAGGTCAGCCCGACGAGTGAAAGTGATAGCAGTGCGCGCATAACGTTCTCCAAGAAATGTGGTGTGGACTAGCGAACGTCGGTCCCAGATTTCGCCCCGGTTCCAAACTTCGCTGACGCTGGTTTGCTGAATCCGTACAGCTGTCGGAATCGCGCACGCAGCAGAAGGTGATGTCAGCGACTGACGAAAACAAGCGGCTGTCTCACAACCACTTGACTCCCATCGCTCACAGACTTTCTAGGCCGGAGCGTGTCATTGACAACGGGTGGTGGCCCGGTTTTTTAAGATCCCACACAAAAGATCTGGTCGGTTTCACCACGGTGATGCCAGTCGTGCTTTCCGCGTCACCAAAGCGGTGTTTCCTACGCGGAGCTGAGGGGAGCAAGGCACGTTCAACTCAACCACAATTCTCGGCCCGCCTAGCGGCGGTGGGTCATCGCCCGGCGGATTTCCATTTGGGCAGTATCCTTTTTCAGCTTATCCCGTTTGTCGTGCAGTTTGCGTCCACGGGCGGTGGCTAGTTTGACTTTGGCAACGCCCTTCTTGAAGTACATCGCTGTGGGCACGAGCGTCAGGCCATTTTGGCTGGCCGTTTCGGCAAATTTGCTGATCTCGCGGCGATGCAACAACAGCTTGCGCGTCCGCTTCGGCTCGTGATTCATGAGATTGGCTTGCGGGTACTCAGCGATATCACAGCCGACCAGATAGACCTCGTTCCCTTGCACCCGGCCATAGGCTTCGTCCAGTGAGACCTTGCCACTCCGAGCGCTTTTGACTTCGCTCCCTTGCAGAACGATGCCGCACTCCATTTCGTCCAGGATCTCATACTGATGCCGCGCTTTGCGATTGCGGGCGATCGTTTTGAAATTCGGATCTTCGGTCGATTTTTTCTTTTTGCTTTTTTTACTCTTTTTACCCATGCTGGTATTCCCAAGTTGCGCCGTTCGCGGGTTCTTATATTGCTACAGAAGGATTACAGCTTGAACTCAGATTGAGTGGTTCTTGCTGTTTTCCTGATCTGCGTCTTGTTTCCTACCTAGAAAGGTGCGTCGCGACGCACGCTGAATTAAACTCCCTCTCCCTCTGGGAGAGGGCCGGGGTGAGGGTTTTTGCACGACAATAGATAGTCTGGAGACAAGTTCGATTCAACCAGGTTCGTTATTATAGGCGACCGAGGCGCCGAATAGCACCCCGCGCTGACCGGGCTGGAAAGTCTTCTCCGTGGGGCATAAACTATTTGGTAGTTCGTATTGTCGCTCCGTAAGCATAGCCCCCTCTCGGCCGCAAGCGCCCCTCAGCACACCTGCCGCCCAGACTGAAAGCAAACTCATGGCGAATTCACGTCGTTTCCTCAGACGGTCGGCTAAGACGCTGCTCTTCTTTTTTGCCTGGCTACTCTTCTTTTATCTCTCGGATCGGCCCGTCCCGGCAGCTGCCTCGGATTTCGCGTTTGAAGTCAGTTTTGATAAGGCCATCCACGACAAACCGTTTACCGGCCGCGTCTACCTGTTTTTCAGCAAACGCGAAGCCCCGGCCCCACGTTTTGGCCCGAATTGGTTTCGCCCAGAGCCGTTCCTTTCGACACAAGTCACGGATTGGCAACCTGGCACACCCCTTAGGATTGCCCCCGGCGATCTGGAAGAGTTGCGGACCTTTCCTAAATCATTTGACGAGGTCTCGCTGGATGGCCTGTATGCCCAAGCGGTCGTGCGGTTTAATCCCCATGAGCGCGAAGTTGGCCAAGGCGCTGGAAATGGATTCAGCAACGTGGTGCAAGTCGATCCCCAGGCACCGGCCAAAACATTGCGTTTACGCGTCGATCAATTGGTCGAGCCCCCAAAATTCAAGGAGTCAAAGTGGTCCAAAGAAGTCGTCATGCGCAGCCCGTTGCTTAGCGATTTTTACGGACGTGATGTCGAAATGAAGGCTGCCGTTATTTTACCGGCCAGCTATTACGACGAGCCGCAGCGGCGCTACCCGGTGATCTATCAAATCCCCGGATTCGGCGGCACGCACATGCACGGCCGACGAAGCAAACCGATTGCGGAGAAGAACGACGAAGGGGTGGAGTTCATGCGCGTGATGCTCGATCCCAGTTGCCCGCGCGGACACCATGTTTTTGCCGACTCGGCCAACAACGGGCCGGTCGGGCAGGCGCTGACTGAAGAATTGATCCCCCATATCGAGGACGAGTTCCGCACGATCTCCCAACCGGCAGCACGATTTCTCACCGGGCATTCCTCTGGAGGTTGGTCGAGCCTGTGGTTGCAGGTGGCCTATCCCGACTTTTTTGGCGGCACCTGGAGCACTGCTCCGGACCCAGTCGATTTTCGCGACTTTCAGCAAATCGACTTATACAGCGATGGCGAAAATATGTACGTCGATCGCGATGGCCAAAAACGTCCGCTGGCCCGCATCAAAAATCAGCCGGTGTTGTGGTATGAGGATTTTGCCGACATGGAATGGGCGCTGGATTACGGCGGACAACTGCACAGTTTCGAAGCTGTCTTCAGCCCTCGCGACGAAGCAGGGAGGCCACTATCCGTCTGGGACCGCGAAACCGGTGCGGTCGATACCAAGGTGGCCAAAGCGTGGGAGAAGTACGACATCCGGTTTATTCTTGAGCAGAATTGGCAAACGCTCGGCCCCAAACTGGCGGGTAAAATTCACGTCTTCATGGGAGACGAGGATACGTTCTACCTCGACGGGGCGACCGTGCTCTTGAAAGAAGCACTAGGCAAACTTGGCAGCGATGCCGTTGTCGAAATCTATCCCGGCAAAGATCACAGCAGCTTGATGACGCCTGAGTTGATGGCTCGCATTCGCGGCGAAATGGTCGCCGCCTTCTTGCGAGAATATCCCCTAGGGAGGACCGTAATTGCCGTCGCAATTACAGTCTCATGCCCAATTGTTGACCACCGGGATAAAATCGGCATCCGCGCGCAGTTTGGGTTGGATGGGTCCCTTTGGCGACCGGACAGGCGGGTCGACGATGTGCGCTTGAATGCGGCGGTCGATTCGCTGAGCGTTCTGCCGATGCTTGTTCGCCTCGCGCCGTCGCACGCTTTCATGACGCGCAAGTGCAATGCCCAAATACGAAATCAGGCCGACCGTGACCGCCAAGTACATCATGGCTGAGAGCGTTGTCGGAATTCCGTTCCCGATCAGCATACCGGCTTGATAGCTGAGCAAAATGACAATCGTACTGCGGCTGATTAAGGGGCGTTCGTTGGCAGAGGGCGTTGCCTTTGAGGTTTGAGCTGGGTGCATGTGTCTGACTCCCGGGGGTGGGAAATTGCCTACGCGTCGAATTCTTTCGAAAAGCGGCGGGAGGCGGTGAGGAGAGGGTTGGGGGGAAGGAATCTCCTCGGGTTACGCGTCAAAGTGTAGCCCCAAAAATCACCCCGTGTCGGAATTCGCCCCGTGAAAATCGCCGTCAAATAATATCCTGCACCGCTTAATCCGAATGGTCGGATTATGGGGGCGCGGCTCAGACGTGCTAGCGCGTTTTGCCACACATTAGTTTCTGATTATTGCTTGTGCAGAATCCCCAAATGTTGGGGTTTGACATCTCTCCCCTTATATCTATTATGTCAAAAATCATCGTCCTATCTTGGCACGGGGACAATTTCTTCAGGGACCGCTGACGATTGGCGAACGCCCGGCGGATGTGTCGGCTTGCATCCAAATCACGGACAGGAATACGTTCACACATTCTTTGGAAACTCCCGACACATCATTGTCAACAAGGATCATCATGGTCATGGACGTCGATCTGAAGCCGTACGGCATCACTGTTGAAACCATTCATCGAAACCTGGCCCCCGCTGAATTGTATGAAAAAGCGATCACCCGCGCGGGCGCGCAGATCAACTCCACCGGTGCCTTAGCAACACTGTCCGGCGAAAAGACCGGCCGCAGTCCTAAGGACAAACGGGTTGTCGAGGATGCGGAGACGAGAGAAGATGTCTGGTGGGGCGACGTCAACATCAAGCTCCAGCATGACAGCTTTACGAAGCTCCGCACTGTGGCGGTCGAGTATCTGAACTCTCGCAAATACCTCTACGTGCTCGATGGTTACGCCGGCTGGGATCCGGAGCATCAGTTGAAGGTGCGGGTGATCTGTTGCCAGGCGTATCATGCGCTGTTTATGCACAACATGCTGATCCGCCCAACGGAGGAGCAATTGGCCGATTTCGGCGAGCCCGATTTCGTCATCTATAACAGCGGCGCCTCTGACGCCGATCCCGATATCGAAGGCGTGACCTCCAAGACGAGTGTCGCTCTCAGTTTCAAGGATCGCGAATTTGTGCTCTTGGGCACGCAGTACGCCGGTGAGATGAAAAAGGGCGTCTTTACGGTCATGAACTATCTGATGCCCAAGATTGGCGTGCTTTCCATGCACTGTAGCGCCAACGAAGGCTCAGAGGGCGACGTCTCGCTGTTCTTCGGGCTTTCCGGGACAGGTAAAACCACGCTGTCAGCCGATCCCTCCCGAGCCTTGATCGGAGACGACGAACATTGCTGGTCCGACAACGGCGTCTTCAATATCGAAGGGGGCTGTTACGCCAAAACGATCGACCTGTCTGCCGAAAAAGAACCGGCCATCTATTCCGCGATCCGTTTTGGAGCGGTGTTGGAAAACATCGTCATGGATCCTCAAACGCGGGAGGTCGATTATCACGACTCATCGATAACGGAAAATACACGCACTTCCTACCCCATCGAGTTTATCCCCAACGCCAAAACCCCTTGTGTGGGTGGACATCCTCGCAACATCATCCTGCTCACGTGTGATGCTTTCGGCGTTTTGCCCCCCGTCAGCAAACTCACGCCCGAGCAAGCGATGTACCATTTCATCAGCGGCTACACCGCCAAAGTTGCCGGCACCGAAATGGGAGTTTCCGAGCCGCAAGCCACCTTCTCCGCTTGTTTCGGAGCGGCATTTTTGGTTTGGCACCCGGCGAAATATGCCGAAATGTTGGCCGAAAAGATGCAACGGCACGGCAGTTCTGCCTGGCTGGTCAATACGGGATGGTCCGGTGGAGCCTACGGGACGGGGGAGCGGATGCAACTGGCCTACACCCGCGGTATCATCGACGCCATCCACAGCGGCGATCTGACCGACGTTCCCTGCGAAGCTGACCCGGTTTTTGGGTTTCAAATCCCCACCACCTGCCCGAATGTGCCGGATGAAATCCTCTTGCCCTGGAAGACCTGGGAGGACCAGGCCGCTTTCAAGGAGACAGCCGGCAAGTTGGCGACGATGTTCATCCGGAATTTTGAAAAATACGCCTCTGGATCCAGTTCAGAAATCCTCGACGCCGGTCCTCAGATCTAAAAAGTGGTCCATCAGCCCTCTCCGTCGGCTGAGAATCGTGCCGCTGATCAAAATTGCGAGCCATAGTTAAAAAAATCGTGTCCCAAACCACCAACTTCTAGCGTCGGGTCCCTTTTAGAATTGTCTTTCGATTGCTAAGCTAGCGACCCGTTTGGCGGATTATTAAAAAACCCGCAAAACGAGGACAAATCGCGTCAAAAGACGCCGATCGAAGCGCATTCGATCACCCCAGAGGGCGTAGCTCAGCTGGTAGAGCAACGGACTTTTAATCCGTAGGTCCAGGGTTCGAGCCCCTGCGCCCCTCATTTGCATAAGCCCATGTATTGCATGGGCTTATTGCGTTCTTTGAGGCGGGAAGCCGGGCAGCGATTCAGTCTGTACCCCCAGATGCCTACCCGTGGCGATGGATCGGCGGTGGGAGCGGGGGAATAACCCGTTTGGCGGCCTGCTGCTGGGGCTGCTTGTCACGCAACGACCTGCCGGGGTCTTGGTGAAAATTCTATCGGTCCGTGCGGCGATTTATCGAAAAAAATGTTTGCCGATTTGTCGTCATGCTGTGGATCGCGAATTCGGTGATCGCGCGTCGACCATTGTGATCGAACGGCAGGCGGCGAATTGGTGGGCCGCTGGGAATTCGCAGCGAATATTTCGCTTTAGGGCGATCGCTGGTGATTTGGCTCGCAAATTGCCTGTAGTGATTGGGACCGGATGCAGATGGGACGTGACTCCAGGTCGTTCGCGCCGCAATGTCCCTCTGGTTGTTTGGTGCTCGTGGCTGATCTTGCAATGAAACGACCTGTTCGGAAAGTCCTTTGCTGCGAGTCCGGTCACGTCACGATATTGCGAGGACCCCGTTGATCAGATTGCGTTTGGGAAGGGTTTGGAAAACGATGTACGACAAGTTCGCAAGCGGATTTCGCCGGTTCATGTTCTGGTTGGGAAGTCACGAACTTTCGACGCTGGTGGGGTTTGTCTTATTGACCGCTGGACTATGGGTATTCGTTGAGCTGGCTGAGGAGGTCCGTGAAGGGGACACCAATGATGTCGACCGTACCATATTGCTTTCATTGCGGGACCAAAGCGATCTTTCTGATCCCTGGGGACCGCGCTGGGTCGAGGAACTTGTCCGCGATATGACGGCCCTGGGGGGCATCGGCGTGCTCACGTTGATTACTCTGGCCGTCGTCGGTTATTTATTCTTGCAGCGGAACAACTCAGCGGCGCTGCTGGTGCTGGTTGCTGTCCTCGGAGGACTTGTTGTGAGCTATTTATTGAAGTGGCAGTATGCACGTCCACGCCCGGATCTGGTGCCGCATGGTTCGCATGTTCTCACAGCCAGCTTTCCCAGCGGCCATGCCATGATGTCTGCTACGACGTATTTGACATTGGGAGCGCTGTTGGCTCGCGTTCATACCGGGCGACGGCTCAAAGCCTATTTTTTACTTCTGGCTGCACTGCTTTCGATCAGCGTGGGCATGAGCCGCGTTTACCTCGGCGTGCATTGGCCGAGTGATGTGTTAGCGGGTTGGACGTTGGGAGCATGCTGGGCGATCTTGTGTTGGATGGTGACGGCCTATCTACAACGCCAGGGCAATGTGGAATCGACCCAACCAGAACCATCAGCCCCGGACTAGACAGGGGGGCTAGCGGCACGATTACCGCCTGCGCCGTCTTCCGGGCAGGCGCACATCGCACAGCGTTTGATGTTCCATACGCATGAATTGTGTCACTCCTTTTAGTTGACTTTGACACGAACCACGTCTTCTTCCTGTCGACCGCGCTGAGGGGATTCCAGCACTGTCCATGCGGTCAAGCATGGCAGAACAATAATCCCGTAGTTTGGCACGGGGGTTGCAGTTTGTTCTAGGGACGGATATTGAGAAAGGATTGCGAGCATGAAACCTTGTCAAATTGAGAACGATGAATATTGCGGTTCACGAATCATGCCTTATTTAGAGATCCGCAGATGGTGAAACCAAATTCATTAGCGACAACATCCTCTCCCGGTGGTCAGACTCCGTCCGTCGACGAAGATAAAGCGAACGACGGAGCTGTTGCAAACCAGCGAAACTGGAAGCTCATGTATTTCGTCCTGTTTTTTTCCGCAATTTTAGCCTTCACAGCATTCGCTCCACTTTTGCCAGTCGATTGGTGGTGGGTCCGGATAGGTGACTTCCCGCGCGTTCAGCTTTTAGTCGCGTATTTGGTTTGGTTGCTGGTATTGGTGGGGCTGTACAAACAGTCCTACGCGAAGTTGGCGGCGGTGTTGATCGTGGCGAGTATCGCCATTCAGTTGTACTGGATCTTTCCGTATCTGCCCTTGGCATCAAATCAAGTTGAGTGGGCCAAGTCGCAGGACCCAGACGTACGGCTCCGGATCGTCATGTCAAACGTTCTTCAGGAGAATGAAGACGCAGCCGCACTGCTGCGTTTGATTGACGAGCAGTCGCCGGATCTCGTTGTTCTGTGTGAAGTGAACCAGCGTTGGATCGATGATATTGCGTCACTGCGCGAAAAGTTCAAATATCATGTCGAAAAACCGATGGAAAACACTTACGGTCTCGCCATGTATTCGAACCTCGAAATCGTCTCGTCTGAGATTCGAGCCATGGTCAAAGAATCGATCCCTTCGATCGATGCCACCATTCGACTTCCATCGGGGCATCCTGTCAGATTGTTTGTGATCCATCCCAATCCACCGCGACCGGGGGAGGACACAACAAAGCGAGACGGTGAATTGGTGCTTGTTGGGCGAGAAATTCGTGACGGTGAGAGTACGATCGTCCTGGGGGACATGAACGACGTTGGCTGGTCACGCACGACTGACCTGTTTCAAGAGGTCAGTGGGTTACTCGATCCGCGTAAAGGACGTGGGCTGTATCCGACGTTCAATGCGAATTCGTGGATTTGGCGTTATCCGCTGGATCACTTGTTTCACTCCACCGATTTTCGCATTGTCTCGTTACAGACATTGCCAGCAATCGGATCGGATCATCTGCCGTTGTCGGTCGTCTTGAGTTACGAACCCAGTGCTGAGAATACGCAGTCGGGGCCTAATCTTGATGCCGAAGACGAAAAGGATGCAGCGGCAGCAGTCGACGCGCTAGCCGAACCTGAGGCGACCGACCAACCAGAAGAGTAAGTCACAGGTGAGAGTCGGCTGCATATCGTGGTACAAAGCGGCTGGGCAGAGTTTGAGCCTGTGGAAACGTATGTCGCCGCCATGGGGCAAACCACGACACAGGAATAATACGATTGGCATCAGTGTGATTGTCCACATGCGGTCAGTCGGCTTCGGTAAGGGCAAGATCGACTATCTGAGCCACGATGGCTTTTAATGGTTCGACTCCTTCCTCCTCAATCGATTTGTGCATCTCCGTGAATTCCTCGGGATCCTCACGTACCAATTTCAGGGCTTGCATCCCCATCGTCACGACGCCCAAGTAAGTTTTCATGTCGTGTTCGAGTTGCCGGAGTTGTTTTCGGTGTTTTTCGGTATTCGATGACGGCAAGTCTTGTTCTAAACTCATGGAAATCACTCCGTTGTATTCTGTTCTCGTGTTGGCTTCTATTTGATGTTTGCGAGTAATTGCTGAATGGCGATTGGTTCAGCAGGTTTCACCAAGTGGTGATTGAAACCCGCGTCTTTCGTTCGCTGACGGTCCTGGTCCTGCCCCCAACCGGTCAGAGCGACAAGTACCATGTTTTTGCCCCAGTCCTGTTCGCGGATGTGGCGAGCGGCTTCGCAACCATCCATCTTCGGCATTCCGATATCCAACAATATCATATCGGGCAAAAACTCGGCAGCGACTTCGATGGCCTCTTGCCCGTCATGGGCTGTGCGAACTTCGTTGCCAAGCATTTTTACGACCAGCTTTAACATGTTGGCTGCATCCTGGTTGTCATCGGCAATCAACACTCGGCGGCTTTTTTGTTGAATAATGCTTTCGTCATTAGGGATGGCTTCCTCGTGTACGGTCTGTGGTTCAATCAAGATCGGTAGTGAGATCCGGAAAACGCACCCCTGGTTTTCCCCATCGCTGTGGACACTGACCGTGCCATCATGCATCTCGATGAGAGACTTAACCAACGTGAGTCCCACGCCAAGACCTTGTTGAATTTGATCTGTGGGGCGTTCGATTTGAGAAAACATGTTGAATATTTGAGCATGCATCTCAGTGGGAATGCCGATTCCATTGTCTTCCACTAAAAACACAACCTCACTGCCGTCGCATTCGGCGGTCAGCAAAAGTCGTCCACCCTCCGGAGTATATTTCGCAGCATTGTTGAGTAAGTTGGAAATGACTTGCGTGAGTCTGTGTGGATCGGCGTTTAAGAATATCGGCACATCGGGAATCGTGACAATCAGTTCGTGGTTGGCGTCTTTAATCATCGGGTTGGTCGCATCTACGGCACTTTGCACAACTTCCGTCAATTCAACCCGAGACTTTTGCAGATGGAGTTTGCCGTTTGTGATGCGGGAGACGTCCATGAGATCATCGACCAGCCTCGTCAATTGCTTCGTTTGTTGCTCCATTGTGCAGCGGACTTCCTCCAGCATCGTGGGGTCGTCCTTGACCATTTTCATGAGTTCCAATCCTGAGCGAATCGGAGCTAGCGGATTGCGAAGTTCGTGGGCCAAAGTTGCCAAGAACTCATCCTTTTGGCGGTCGGTTTCCAAAAGCGTCTGATTCATCCGCTGGACTTCTTCCCATAATGCGTGTTCTCTTCTTAGCATCACCAATTCGTCAAGAAGCCCTTGCGTTGACTCACACGTTTTCGCTTCAGGGTCGTGCAGCACACATTCGGCCAACTCTTCGTGGATGGCGAACAACTCTTTGAGGTCCTCCTCAAACGACAACTCGGGATGGATCTTGGTCCAGAAATGGGCGGTGCGAACGAATGTGAGAAACACGAGAAGATGTTCAAACAGGTCTGCACCGAATACGTCCTGGAGAGTGTGCAGACAATTTGGCGCTTGGGGTGTCTGCAGGAAGACATGAGTGGCACATGCGAAAATCGCCTCCTCGGTCGGTGTGTCCGAATCTGGTAAGTTCGGCAATGGTGTTGTTAACGCTTCCAGAGACTCAATTATTGGTCGAATGTCGTCGCCTCTGGGCAGGGTGCGGCGGATAAGGCGAACGGCTTGATCGACCGTTTCGATGCGGCAACTTTGGTCGCCTGCTGGTCGCCCATATCCGATCAAGAACCCAACGTGCCGAGCAATGCAGTAGCGAACATTGCAGAAGCGAGACATGTAGACGAATAGCCGCTCCTTGAATAACGACGGAAGCGGGTTATCTAAGTAGCCGAGCTTGGCAAAACCCCAGAGACTCTGGGTGATCTCAGGAGATTCGGAAGCGAGACAAAAAAAGTTGGGCACAACACCAAAGCGGTCATGCACCTCATTGAGCAATGCTGCGGGGGGGCGCGGTCCCTTTGGGGGGTTGACCATCTCGCCTCTATTCCATTGGCTGGGGTATCCGTTCCGACTTGTGGGAACGGTCTTCAATTTAACCGTCGTCACCAGTTGTTAACGACAACAACTTTTGCAATTCGGCAGGCTCGGCGGGCTTGACCAAGTGGTGGTCAAAACCTGCATCCTTCGTCTTCTGTTTGTCTTCTTCTTGCCCCCACCCCGTTAGAGCAACCAACATGACTTTATTGCCCCACGGTTGTTGGCGTATGTAACGGGCGGCTTCGTAGCCGTTCATTTTGGGCATACCAATGTCCATCAGGATGACATCCGGCAGAAAATCTTCGGCCACTTCAATCCCTTCTTGTCCATCGTGGGCCTTACGGACGTCGTTGCCGAGCATTTTAACGATCATACTCAACATCTTCGCTCCCGCTTTGTTGTCGTCCACGACGAGAACTTTTCGGTTGGAGCTGACCGTGGCGGTTTGGTCAATCCGAGACGAGGTTGATTCTTCGGCATGCGTTTCGATGAGAATAGGCAGTCGGACGCTGAAGACACTGCCTTTGCCAATCCCCTCGCTGTGAACTTCGATCTTGCCTGCGTGCATCTCGACGAGCGATTTGACGAGTGAAAGACCAATGCCGAGTCCCGTGTAACCTTTCTCTTGTGGACGGTCGATCTGGGCGAACATCTCGAAAATGCGGTCGAGCATCTCGGCAGGAATTCCGAGGCCGTTGTCCTCGACCGAAACAATGACATCAGTACCTTGCCGTTCTGCGGATAATCGGATGCGTCCGCCTTCGGGTGTATATTTGATACTGTTGTTGAGTAGGTTGGACACGACCTGCGCCAAACGGTTTGGGTCGGCATCCAAGTAGATCGGCTCTGTGGGAATGGCCGTAATCAGTTTGTGGTTGGACTCGACAATGAAAGAATTCGACGCTTCGACCGCACTCTGGATGACATCGGCCAGTTTAACCCGGCACTTGCGAAGTTCGAGCTTACCTTTGCTGATACGTGACACGTCAAGGAGATCATCGACCAGCATAATCAACTGCTGCGTCTGCCGTTCCATCGTGCAGCGAATTTCTTCCATGGAGGCGGGGTCGTCCATCACTGATTTCATGATTTCCAACCCGGTGCGAATCGGGGCCAGTGGATTCCGAAGTTCATGGGCCAACGTCGCCAAAAACTCATCTTTGCGACGGTCGGTTTCGGACAGGCGGGCCGCAAGTTCACGGAGTTCCTCTTGCATTTTCCGCTGCTGAGTGATGTCCATCAACGTACCGTCGAGGCTGACGAGTCGCCGCCCCGCATCGGTGGACTCAAAGTTGGCACGTCCTTTAGCAAACACCCAGCGATTTGTCCCGTTGGGTTGAACAACCCGGTATTCCTCAGCGTAACGAGCCGGGTTGTCGGGACGAATTGCCTTTGCCACAGCATCTTGGATCCGCTGTTGATCATCTGGATGGATGGCGGCAATTGCCTGATCGTAAGTGATGGGATCGACGCAGCCATGAAAAATGATACGGAACCGCTCGTCACATGTGAGATGATAAGTGGCTGGATTGACACTCCACGTGCCGAGTTCTGCGGAATCGAGTGCTATGCGAAGTTGCTCTTTGCTTTCTTGGAGGGCTTTTTCAACCTGCTTACGTTCTGAAATATCCATGACGACACCCGGGAGGCGGATCGCTTGTCCCGAATCGTCTCGTTCGACCCGACCACGGGCGACGACCCACCGAATTTTATCATCGCTGCCAATGATTCGAAATTCGTTTTCGTAAGTTACTCCTTCTGCTAACGCCTGCTCGATTCCTTCTGCGACCCTTTCCTGATCGTCGGGATGGATTGCGTTGAGATAACTTTCAAGCGAGGTGCTGGCCTCGTCTTCAAGACTCACGTTAAACATGCGTGCCAGATTGGGGTCGGCTCGAACAATTTTCTTGACCGAATCAAACTCCCAGGTTCCAATCTCAGCCGCCGCTAAAGTGGATTCGAGACGGGAGCGTGCTTCTCGCAACTCGTCTTCGGTCCGCTTGATCGCATCGATGTTTGTGTTCGTCCCGAACCAACGGGTGATTTTGCCGTCACCGTCGCGGAACGGCAGAACCTGAGTGAGAAATGGCCGAAACTCCCCATCCGCTCCTCGTAAGGGAAAGACCATGTTAAACGGTTCGCCAGATTCTAAAGCCTCCTGCCAGCGATGGATGACTTCTGGCAACACGTCAGCGCATGCACCCTCTGCCATCCCCAACCTTCCATCTCCTGAAACGTCGTGCCGGTGTATTCGTACCAGCGGTCGTTATACCAATCGATGTGTCCATCAGGCTGGGCCATCCACGCCAACTGAGAGATGGCATTCCCCAACTGAATAAATCGTTCTTCGCTTTCTCGCAGTCGCTCTTCGGCTTTCTTCTGTTTGGTGATGTCTCTGGCGATCTTGGAGGCCCCGATGATTTGCCCTTCTGCATTTCTGATCGGAGATATTGTCAGCGAAACGAAAACCCTTTGACCATCGCTCCTGAGCCGCACCGTGTCGAAATGCTCCACACGCTGCCCCTTTCGCAATTGAGCAATAATTACGTCTTCTTCTTTGGCTCGTTCGGCGGGGATTAACATGGAAATATGGCGCCCGATTGTCTGCTCCGCGGTATAACCAAAAATACGCTCGGCAGCGGCGTTCCAACTCTGAATCATGCCATCCAGTGTCTTGCTGATGATCGCGTCATTTGAAGATGTAATGATGGCGGCCAAGAGTCGGGAGGTCTCTATACCTGTAGCGCCTTCCCGTTCCAGTCGCCGCCGCTCGGTTACGTCCCGAAACACAATCACGCAACCAGCGGATTTTCCGTCGTTAGTGCGGATGGGGGCGACACTCTCCTCAATCGCTTTTTCAGTCCCATCGTCTGCGATCAAGAGAATCTGATCGGACAGGCCGACAACCTGCCCCTCTTTTTCTGCTCTGTCGACGATATCCTCGATTGGCTGTCGAGATTGTTCGTTGATCAGACGAAAAATGACATCCAGCGATTTCCCCTGAGCATCAGCGTTGCTTGTCCCTGTGATGCCTTCCGCCACCGCGTTGAGAAATGTGACCTGCCCGTTGCTGTCCGTGACGATCACGCCATCCCCAATGCTCGAGAGCGTGACTTGAAAACGTTCGCGTTCACGCTGGAATTGCTCCGTTTTGCGGCGTCTTATATCACTCAAGATCGCCACACAGATTCCGAAGAGACTGAAGAGCATTAATCCCAGCCAAGCAGCTGTGTCGGCCGGAAGAAGCGAATCCGAAGGCGGAATAAACCAATAAAGGACTGCTAGGGCGCTCAAGATGACGGCAAGTAACGTGGGGCCGGCTTTGGCTATTAAGGCGGTGGCAAAAACTGCTAGACAAAAGGGAATGTAAGGAACGGCACCGCCAAAATAGGGATGAGCGAAAAGTTGTAGTCCCGTGGCCAGTCCTGTGAAGACCACCGCCAAACTGTAGCTGGCGAAGGTGGACTGTGGTTTGATTTTCATTGGTGGCGGATTTTCAGCAAAGAGATCCCACATGTTCAAGAGGGCCCACTCCCCTGATTCTATCGCTCCCGAGAAACCGATTCCAACGAGTTCATAAAATACTCACTTCCGATTCGAGTGCGGTCCTGGAAAGACTGCTCCTGATTGAGTACGGGGCGATTTGAGTGCACCTGTCTGACAAACTAGACCACGCATGCAAAGGGAAAAACGGATTCTGGGTGTCCACCTTTAGGGTATGGAGAACTTCGCTGAACGGTGCCGTTCCCTTTGTGCAATAACTCATGGAAAGCTGGTTTGAGGAATCAGTTTGTTCACAAAAGATCGTAGAAGTGAATGGATAACGCTGGCCTCCATTTCTTTAAGTCAGGTCATTGATGCTGGTCATCGGAACGGATTCATGATAAATGGGAGCGGCGATCGGGGTTCGATCACTGGGCTTTTCCCATTGCCAGATTCGCAGTGGAGGAATGTTCCAGAAAACGAATGAAGTCTGCGGTTCACCGAAAACATCGTTGGCGAGTTCACTGATTCGGTCGCGAAATTGGTAAGCGAGAAATGTGCCCTGTGGGGCCAGGACAGAATGGATAGTCCGTACCAATTCCCGGCCTTCCGCCAGCGAAATGTGAGAAAAGGGAATCCCTGAAACAACAGTATTGGGCATCGGTAAATTTCGTTCGGCCAAAATGTCGGCAAGGTCTAAAGCATTCCCCTGAACAACAACCAGACGCGGATCGCGAATCTGCTGTAAGTGTTCGACAAATTCAGGAACGATCTCGATACACAATAACTGGCTTGTTCGCGGCATCCGGCGGAGCAAGGCCAACGTTGTTTCGCCGGTTCCCGGACCGAGTTCGACGACAAACTCTGCCGATTGAACGCACGGCAGCAAACTAATACGGTGCTGCAGATATTGTGAGCTCGGCACGATGGACGCCACCTTCTGAGGATTGGCAAGAAATCCACGTACAAATCGCAGCCAATCCCCCAGCAAGGACTCTTTGTTTGTGTGCAATTCAGACATGTGAACCCTCAGTAGTCGAATCTTCTAGCGGCGACCGGCCGATTCTCGCCGGGGCACACTCATTTTAAGCAATTTATTTGCCATCAACAATCAAAGGGGGTAACGGGAAGACACCGAGGTGGTCCCAGCTAAGCGATCGACATCGGTCTCCAAAGGAATTCAATAGCTAACGGGATGATTCTATACTAACTTCCATCGGGGGGCCGCTGACCACTTCGGTTCAGAACTGGCCCCATTATGGGGTGGTCGGGGATATTGTTGCTTGCGATTCGAGGAGGTCAGTGCTTCCATCTTCTGGGTCGCGTGACTGACGTGCCTGTTGCCTGACTGTTTCTTCCTCACTTGCCAACTCGCCTTCGGCTGAATTTGTCAGCTGTTCAGATTCAGTTGGCACCGGACGCTGTGGCTGACCATTGCCGCTGGCCGTTGGCAATTGGGGTTGTTCGTCATCTTGGAGTGCCGTAACCGCTCCAAGAATCGGGACACCATTGGGAAAGATAACTTCGCGCTGTTCATCCGGCATTTCAAACCCCTGACTTTCAAAGCCGCTTTTGACTAGAACCAGCAAACCCACCACTGAACAGCAAAGTCCGGGGGAACAGACCGCCCGGAGGAAGCGGGGGACCAACCCCGGGGGGTGGGGGCTCCCGCGAGGGAAGGGGGGGGAGGGGGGGGGGGACCCCGGGGGGCGAGGGGGGGGGGGGGGGGGGGGACGAGAGGAGATCAAGGGAGAGATGACCTGACTTTCCCCAGCAAGGGGCGGAAACCAAACGCGGTAAGGGCACCAAGCTGCTCATCGACGGCGAGGGTGGGGGGTGGGTGGGGGGGGTGGGGGGGGGGGGGTGAAGGGGGGGGGGGTTGCGCATTCACCCAAGCGAACACGCCGCAAATTAACGGTCGCGGCACCAAGTTTTTCCACGAGCACCTGTGGTTCGGGGTCGTTTAAGACGGCGGGATGGTCCGTGAGAATTTGCATGGCAGCTTCTTGAGCGCGGGTTATCGGCACGTCATACCCGATTCCAATGCCGAAATCGAAACGGCAATTCGGGTTCGCTGAATAATTCTTGATGGTTTCTTTGTAGATTGTCGAGTTCGGAATTTGTACATGATTGCCTTCCATGGTCATCAACAACGTTCCCCGAGTATTGACGCGTTGGACATAACCCAGATAGCCGGCCACTTCGATGAGATCGCCGTAGCGAAACGGGTTTTGCACACTCAATAAAATGCTGGCCAAAAAGTTTTCGGCGATATCCCGAAACGCAAAACCGATCACAAGTCCAACCAGACCGGTACCGCCAAGAACCGTCATCGCTAAGCGGGTCATGCCGGAGACTTTCAACACCAGATACAAGCCCAGCAAAGCGACAGGCACGGCCAATGCCTTACGCGCGACCTCGCGCAATAGATTGTTGTCTACGCGTTTCAGCACGGACTTGTCGGCGATGAGGACTGTGAGTTTCAGAATTGCCCAGGTGATACCGAGAATGAGTACCGCGATGACAAACAAGGGGATGGATTGTACGGCCGTGCGGCCTAGGTCTTTCAATACCACCCACATCGGCGACATGTCCCAGATGGGGGGAGTGGCGACATTCACACGATTGACGACGGCGACGACGTCTTGTGTGTTTCCGGCGACCTTACCAGCCCATTCGCGATACTTTTCCTTTTGCGTCGATCCGGCGAGGAAGACAATTCCATCTTCGACCTGGACTTGGGGGTTTTCGAACCATTCCGTGGCGTCGAGAATGCGCTGCAATCGGGCTTCGATCGCGTCGTCACCTACGATCTGCTCCACATTGACTTTGTCGGGCGTGGCGAGTGCCGTCTCGTCGGTCTGGGGTTCTTCTTCCGGCGGTTGTGGTTCGGCGGGCTTTGCCTCGCCGGTGGCATCGATCTCCTGTGCCGACAGACCCTGCATAGGCAACGCAAGCAGACTGACCACACAAACCACGACCGCCACTACAAAGTCGTAGGTGCGTAGGCGGTAGTTGACTGTGTGGTCAGTCTGCTTGCGTTGCCTATGCAGGGTCTGTCGGCACAGGAGATCGATGCCGCCGGCGAGGAAGCAAAGCCCGCCGAACCACAACCGCCGGAGAAGAACCCCAGACCGACGAGACGGCACTCGCCACGCCCGACAAAGTCAATGTGGAGCAGATCGTAGGTGACGACGCGATCGAAGCCCGATTGCAGCGCATTCTCGACGCCACGGAATGGTTCGAAAACCCCCAAGTCCAGGTCGAAGATGGAATTGTCTTCCTCGCCGGATCGACGCAAAAGGAAAAGTATCGCGAATGGGCTGGTAAGGTCGCCGGAAACACACAAGACGTCGTCGCCGTCGTCAATCGTGTAAGATATCGCCACTCCCCCCATTTGGGACATGTCGCCGATGTGGGTGGTATTTGAAAGACCTAGGTCGCACGGCCGTACAATCCATCCTTGTCATCAGGCGGTACTCATTCTCGGTATCACCTGGGCAATTCTGAAACTCACAGTCCTCATTGCCGATCAAGTCCGTGCTAAAACGCGTAGACAACAATCTGTTACGCCGAGGTCGCGTAAACGGTAGCCGTGCCTGTCGCTTTGCTGGGCTTGTATCTGGTGTTGAAAGTCTCCGGCATGACCCGCTTAGCGATGACGGTTCTTGGCGGTACCGGTCTGGTTGGACTTGTGATCGGTTTTGCGTTTCGGGATATCGCCGAAAACTTTTTGGCCAGCATTTTATTGAGTGTGCAAAACCCGTTTCGCTACGGCGATCTCATCGAAGTGGCCGGCTATCTAGGGTATGGCCCAACGCGTCTGTACTCGGGGAACGTTGCCGATGACCATGGATGGGAACCATGTACAAATTCCGAACTCGACAATCTACAAGGAAACCATCAAAAATTATTCAGCGAACCCCGAATTGCCGTTTCGATTTCGGCATTGGAAATCAGAGAAAACGCGCCGATAACCCGCGGCTCAAGCTGCCGTAGATCCTCGCGGACGGCTCCACCGACGACCCCAGTACGGGTGCTCGTGGAAAACTGATTGCCGCGGCCATTAATTTGCGCGTGTTCGCTTGGGTAGTACCGCGTATATGGGTCGCAGGTCGTCTCTGATAAAACCCCAGTCAAAAGCGGTAAGTCGGGGACAGCCCGTGAGCGAATTTTAACTGCATATCTACAATGGTGTCCCGATTCTTGGAGCGGTGCAACTCCAGATGACAGACAACCCAATTGCCAACGGCCAGCGGCAATGGTCAGCCACGGCATCCGGTGCCAGATCGGAACAATGACGGTGGCGGGGCGGGAGGGAAGGTCGGGCAACGAGACGTCACGCATTGTAGGGCGACACTCGCTCCTCGCGAAACGGCAATGGCCCCGACCACTTCGTAATGGGGCCGGTTCTGAACCGAAGTGGTCGGCGGCGCTCCACGTGGAGTTGAGTATGGGAATGTCCGTTAGCTATTGGGTCTTTGGAGACCGATGTCGATCGTAGCTGTGACCCCTCCCGCACATTTTGATTGTTGATGGCAAATAAATTGCTTAAGATAATTGTGCCCCGTAGTCGGCCGGTCGCCCTTAGAGCTTCGACTACTGAGGGTTCACATGTCTGAATTGCACGCAAACAAAAAGAGTCACATTGGCTGCGATTTGTACGTGGATTTCTTGCCAATCCTCAGAGTCCATCGTGCCAGGCTCACAACCGCGGCGCCATGACGGTGAGACGCTGCTGCCGTGCGTTCGATCGGCGGGATTTGTCGTCGAACTCGGTCGAACGGCGGGGTGGCGTTGGCCTCCCCCTTCCGCCTGGCGGTGCATTGTCGAGATCGTTCTGAATTTGTCGAACTTACAGCGAATTTGATCTACGTCATTGTTGGGCGGGAATGCCAAGACCTTGCCGGCAATTTTGGCCGAATACCGATGCCAAATACTGTTGTTTCGAGAGTTCCATTTTCTCACATTTCGGCGGGGCCGGGAGGTGTACGGACAATTGTCGGCCGAGACCCGTTCTTCGCGACCAGCTCGCCAACGATTTTCAGTGAACCGCAGACTTCATTCGTGGACTTGTTCCTCCACTGCGAATCTGGCAATGGGGAAAAAGCCGAGTGATCGAACCCCGATCGCCGCTTCCCGATTGTCTTCGAACCATTCCGATGACCAGCATCAATGACCTGACTTAGAGAAATGGAGGCCAGCGTTATCAGTCACTTCTACGATCTTTGTGAAATTAGGCTGATTCCTCAAACCGAAGCGTATGAGACCGCCGCAGGGAACGGCACCGTTCAGCAGCTCCGTACCCTAAGTGGACACCCGAAATCGTTTTCCCGTAAATGCGTGGTCTAATTTGTCAGACAGGTATCCTCAAATCTTTACGTGCTCAGTCAAGCAATCTTTTCAGGCCGCGCTCGAATCGGAGTGGTATTTATGAACTTGTTGGAATTCTCGGGAGCGATAAGTCAGGTAGGCACTCTTGAGCATGTGGGACTCTCTTTGCTGAGAATCCGCCGCAATGAAATCAAACCGCGATCCACCTTCGCCAACTACAATTTGGCGGTGGTCTTCACAGGACTGGCCGCGGGACTACAACTTTTCATTCATCAAATTTTGGCGGTGCCGTTCGCTACATTCCCGCGTCTAGCAGTGCACCTACCTGTGAACACGCCTTCGTGGCGACTTCTTGATCCTTTTATTGGTTTATTCCGCCTTCGATTCGCTTCTTCCGGCCGACACAGCTGCTTTGGCTGGGATGTGCTCTTCGGTCTCTTCGGAATCTGTAATGGCGATCTGTGTTGCCATAAAACGAACTTTAATCCAGCGTGGACACGAACGTTTTCAAGTCGCGCTCTCGAGCATTGGGGATGGCGTGATCGTCACGGACAGTAACGGTAGGTCACATTTCGTAAACGCGTGGCGGGGAACATCACCGGGACAAGCATCGCTGATGCTCAGGGGAAATCGCTGGATGTCGTTTTCGCCTGATCAACGAACAATCCCGACGGTAGTCGTCAACGGAACTTTGGAAAAGAGGGGCGAAAGGTTGTCGGTAATCAGATTCTCTTGATCGCGGACGATGGGGCTGAAAAGCGATTGAAGGGAATGTCGCCCCCATCCGCGCTAACGACGGAGAATCCGCTGGTTGTGATTGTGTTTCGGGACGTAACCGAGCGGCGGCGACCAGAACGAACTTTGGAGTATAGGAGCACCGATATGGCCGCCATTATTACATCTTCAAATGACACTTGGGCTCGGCATGATTCAGGCGCTGCCGAACATGCCTGGTTATACCGGAGCGGAGCAATCGGGCGCTATATTTCCATGTTAATCCCCATAGTGACGTAATTGTGCTCCGTTACGAAGCTTCGACACGGTACTCGGCTCAGGAAACGATGGTCAAAGGGTTCGCTGACAATATCTCCGGTCAAGAAATGCAGAGAGCAAGTCATCGGGGCGGATCGCCAGAGACATCACCAAACAGAGAAGCCGAGAGCGACTGCGAAGAAAGCGGAGACGGTGGCCAGTTGGGGAATGCCATCTCGCTTCAGTTGGCGTGGATGGCCAGCCTGATGTATCGATTGGTATAACGACCGCTGTACAGCGACATTTCAGGAGATGGAGGTTGGGGAATGGCAAGTAGCGGCAATGTTGCAGAGTCATCCATCACTGGCGGGGAGCTTAGAATCTGGCGAACCGTTAACATGGTCCCATTACGAGGAGCCCAGATGGGGAGTTTCGGCCATTTCTCGCGTCAGGTTCTGCCATTTCACGACGGTGACGAAGAAATCGCCCGTTGGTTCGGGACGAACACAAACATCGATCAAAGCGGACCGAACGAGTTGCGGGAAACGCGCTCCGTCTCGAATCCACTTTAGCAGCGGCTGGTGGGGGAACCTGGGAATTTGATTCGGTCAAGAAAAATTGTTCGAGCCGACCCCAATCTGGCACTGCGAACAACAGTGCTGAAGACAGGCCAATAAAAGCGAAGTTGTCGTATCCGCGATCAGAGAAGAGATCGCAGAAAGAATCGAACGGGCGTTAGCAGAGAGAATGAAGCTACGAAAACGAATTTCCGAATCATTGGCAGCGATGATAAAATTCGGTAGGTCGTCGCCCGTGGTCGGGTCGAACGAGACGATTCGGAACCAAATATCCGCCCCGGGTGTCGTCATGGATATTTCAGAACGTGGGTTAGAAAAAGCCTCCCAGAAAACGAGAGCAATAGCATGGCACTCGGTCCCGCGAGCTTCGGCATGGAGTGTCAATCAGCACTTTCATCTCGCATGTGACGAGCGGTTCCGTATCATTTTTCGTAACGCGTCGTCCATCGCGTCAGGCAATTGCCGCCGTATCAGATGACAACAGCGAGATCCAAATGCTGTGGCAAGGCAATTCGTCCCGACAACCCGGCTCGTTGCTGAGCCGAGGTTGTTCAACCCAACGGGACAAATCGCTAGATATTTGGAGACATTATGGCTTACCGATGAGGCGGCGACTCGACTCGACGGTACCCGATTAACCAGCGAGCGAAAATGCCTCCCGTGAACTTGCCGCCCGCGCGTCCGGGGCCGACCGTCTGGAATGAGTTTTGGCGACGGTGTATGAACTTCGGGTCCGCTTGGCCCCCGATTCACTGGGACAAATGAGGTAGTGGGCCCCGCACCATGGAGCAACTACGATGGGACGGCAGACGCAGCAATTGATATGTAGTCGATGATCTCCTTGACGTATCGCGCCTTGTCGGGGAAACAAGGTAAGCTCGAACTTCGCAAGTGCCAGGTTCGCTGGCCGATGTCATCCAGAGCGGTCGAAACGTCGAATTCATTGTCG
This sequence comes from uncultured Planctomycetaceae bacterium, assembly GCA_942492455.1. Classification (GTDB taxonomy): domain Bacteria; phylum Planctomycetota; class Planctomycetia; order Planctomycetales; family Planctomycetaceae; genus Symmachiella. The sequence goes on from CALOFE010000078.1 coordinate 113,397, forward strand.
AGTCCAACCACAAGCTTGCGGCCATTCCAAAATTGCCGACCCAAACAGAGCGGCTGAAATTTTTCTCAACAACAGTATCAAATGCTCACCCCGAAGGCGGACGCATCCGGTAATCCGCGGAGCGGTAGGGTACTTGTTGTTTCAGTCGGGGTTGGCTCCGGAATTCCTGCCGAGCTCTTCGACCGCATTTTCGGATGTTCGTCGTAGATCACAAGAGAAGGTTACACGGGACTCGGCACTCGTCAAATCGCTGGTCGAAATGCGCGTAGATCAGTTCACAGCGAGTTGGCAAAGGCAGTGTCTTCGGTGTTCGACTGCTATTCTCATCGAAACACATGCCGAAGAACCAACCTTGCCTCGGATTGACCAAACCGTCCAACCAGGGGTCGTGGACGACAGACAAGATGTTGAGCATGATCCGTTAAGATGCTCGGCGGCGACGTCGTAAGGCCCCACGGACAAGTGGCCAGCCGGATGTCATCCTGATGAACATTGGTGCCCAGGCGGAGCGGCTGCAAGCCGCCCTAGACCCACATGCGCCGGACATTGGGGCAACCTAAGAAATTGCATGTTGGTGCTCACGAGCGAAGAGGTGGGAGCAAGAAGACAAACAGAGAGACGAAGGATGCAGGTTTTGACCACCACTTGGTCAAGCCCGCCGAGCCTGCCGAATTGCAAAAGTCGTGCGAGGCGGTGCAAATTGAGAGACCGTTCCCCTGGCGAACGGGTACCCCAACCAATGGAATAGGGCGGGAATGTCAACCCCCCAGGGGAGACCGCCCCCCCCCGCAGCGTTGCTCAATGAGGTGCATATTGCATTGTAACTTTTTGTCTCGCTTCCGAATGCTCCTGAGATCACCCAAAGTCTCTGGGGCCCCAATCGTACCGTTATTCAAGGAGCGGCTATTCGTCTACATGTCTCAGCGCAATGTTCGCTACTGCGGTAGCTCGGCCGCGATTGTGATCGGATATGGGCGACCAGCGGGCGACCAAAGTTGCCGCATCGAAGCGGTCGATCAAGCCGTTCGCTACTGTCCACCGAGACCCGCGCGCCCAGAGGCGACGACATTCGACCAACACTCTGGAAGCGTTAACAGCACCATTGCCAACTTGCCGGATTCAGACGCACTGACCGAGGAGACGACAATGTGCCGATATCTTCCTGCAGACAAACGCGGGTGTCTGCGCGCTCTCAGGATGTATTCGGTGCGGATCTGTTTGAGCATTTTTCTCGTGTTCCTCACATTCGTTCGCACTGGACAAGATCCATCCCCGAGTTGTCGTTTGAGGAGGACCTCAAAGAGTTGTTCGCCATCCACCGAAGAGTTGGCCGAGTGTGTGAGCCCTGAAGCCAGGCGTGATCAACGCAGGGCACTCTTGACGAAGGTGGTGATGCTAGAGGAACGCATTGGGAGGAGTCCAGCGGATGAATCAGACGCTTTGGAAACCGACTGCGGCCCCAACCCACGAGAACTTCGCAATCCGCTAGCTCCAGACTCATAAAGTGACTCGGAACGACCCACGATGCTTGGAGAAATCGCTACTGTGGAGCAACAGACGGAAACAATTACAGTGATGATCTCATGGACGTCTCCCACATCTGTCTGAAAAAGAGTCTCGGGTTGAATTGACGGAAGTTATTGCAAAGTGCCGTAGATCACGACCAACCCGATGATTAAAGACGCCGAATACGGCTATTCACGATTTGATGTGTATTCTTAAACGCCGTCCACTGAACTCACGCAAGTCATTCCCAACCTCTAAAATTTTTGGAAATTGGACGACTTTTGCTGACAACCATGTGACGGCGGTGGGTGTTTTTAGTGGAGACTACAGGTTCCCTTTAATGCATGCTCAAATATTCAACATGTTTTCCCAGATCGAACGCCCCACCCAGATCAAATTCAATGAGGTCTTGGCGTGGAATCATCGAGATGCATGATGGCGCAGTCGGTGTCCGCAGCGATGGAAACTTCCAGAGGGTACTGTTCCGGATCTCACTACCGATCTTGATTGAGACCACAGGCCATACACCCAGAGCATCCCCCGAAGCATTATTCAAGCAAAACCGCCAAAATTGTTGATTGCCGATGACAACCGGACGCATCAACATGACAAAACTGGTCGTAAAAATGCTTGGCAACGAAGTTCGCACGGCCCATGACGGGCAGAGCATCGAGTCGCTGCCCACGCGTATGATATTGTATTGGATATCGGAATGCCAAATTGGATAGTTTGCGAAGCAGCCATCCGGGACTGGGAACCAAAAATTTGTAGTTCTTGTCGCTCTGACCGCCGGTTGGGGGCAGGACCAGGACGTCAGCGAACGAAAGCGGGTTTCAATCACCCGCTGGTGCTGAACCAATCGCCGATCAACAGTACTCGCAAACATCAAATAAATTGTACGAACAGAATACAACGAATTGATTTCAGCGGGATTCTTGCCGTCATCGAGTACTGCGAAGACACCGAAGACTAACTCGGACAACTCGAACGCGACATGAAACTTTTGGAGCGTCGTGACGGCGGGAGACGCAAGCCTGAAATTGGTACGTGAATTCGCGGAGATGCACAAATCGATTGAGGAAGGAAGAAGTCGAACCATTAAAAGCCATCGTAGCTCAAGCGCGAGCCGCATGTGGACAATCACACTGATGCCAATCGCGGTATTCCTGTGTCGTGGTTTGCCCCATGGCAACATGCGTTTCCGCAGACTCAAACTCTGCCCAGCGAGCTTTGGCCGCCGCGATATACTGCGACCTACTCCTGTGACTGCCGGTAGTCGATTAAGCTCGGGTTCTTGCTGCGCGCGCGCTTTTCGTCTTCGGCGCTCAGATTAGACGCATTCTCAGCGCTGCTTTCAAGACGACCGACAGCGGCAGATGATCCGATCGGTGGCAATGTGAACGAGACAATGCGAAAATCGGTGGGTGATCAGCGGATAACGCCAAATCCACGAATTCGCATTGGGCGGATACAGCCCGTCCTACGCGGATCAGCCCACTGACCTCTTGAAAGAGGTCTGTCGTGCGTGACCAGTAACGTCGTTCGCTCCCAGGACGACCTCTCACTGCGTCACCTCTCGCTAACCAATTCACCGTCCGCTTGTTGTGTCCTCCCCGGCCGCGAGTGTGGACAAACAATCTGACAGGATACCCCGATGGCGTCGTCGAAGGGATCGATTCTGACCATGGCTCGAATCTCGGGCCGAGACATTTCGAGGTTCGAATACATGGCGGGACTACGCAAGTATTTTCCACATCGGTTTTTCGGCATGATACTTGAACTTTTCGCGCAGTGACGCAATATCGATCCAACGTTGGTTCCGCCGCACGGAACAACGAGATCGGCGACTGCTCGTCAACGCAGCGATGCGTCTGCGTCTTCATTCTCTGAAGAACGACATGACGATCCGAGAGCGCCGCCGCGGCCACTCAACTGATTCGGTAAAGGCGATTCTGGAAAGATCAATTACAGTGAATGGCGATACTCGCCACGATCAACACCGCCGCCAACTTCGCGTAGAACTGTAAGCCCCACCAACAGTAAACCAAATGCGCGGCTAAAAGCTGAACTTGCGCGAGTCACTATCAGACCCGCCGCCAATCGTGGAGCGAATAGCGGAAAACCGGAAACTTGGGACCCGAATACATGAGCTCCGGTTTCGCTGGTTGCAACAGCTTCCGTCGTTCGAAAAAAAAAAAATCGACGGATGCGGTACCGGGAAGGGTGTTGTCGCTACAATAATTTGGTTTCACCATCCGCGAGATATACCAAATAGGCATGATATGTGAACCGCAGCCAATCATCGTTCTCAATGAGGTTTCATGCTCGCAATCCTCAACCTGTTGTCCTACAAACTACCGTATACGGGATTATTGTTCTGCCATGTGACAGTACATGGACAACAACACCGGCGCGTCGGCTGGGGTGACAAGCAGAGACGTGGTTCGTGTCAAGTCAACTAGAATGACTGCGTATGGAACATCAAACGCTTGTGATGTGCCTGCCCGAATGTGTAGGCAATCGATGCCGTAACCCCCCTGGCGATGGTTCTGGTTGGGTCGATTCCGAGTACCCTGGCCAACCGAATAGGCCGTCACCATCCAACACCAAGATCGCCCAGCGTAGGCCACAACGTCCAGCCCGCTGACGCTCGGCAATGCACACCGAGATAAACGCGCTCATGCCCACGCTGATCCGAAGCTTGAATTATCAGCCAGAAGTAAAGTAAGCGAACAAAATCGCCCACGTGGACTTTTGAGCCTTGGTGTCAAACCGACAAGCCAACAGACGTCATGGCATGGCCGCTGGGAAAGCCGGCTGTGAGGACATGCGAACCATGCGGTACGGTGGTCTTGCATACCGCTCAATAAATAGCTCACGGATCCTCCGAAAGGGTGGCGGCCGGCACCAGCAGCGCGCTGAGTTGTTCCCGCTGCAAAATGGCCGACAGCCGTCAACGTGAGCTAAGCAATGGGACGGAAATTCCTCCGACCCAGCGCGTCTAGTCAGAGGGTCGCTTTGGTCCCGCAATGAAGTGGCTATGAGCAGTCGACGGTGGTGTCCCCTCTGCGAACCTCCTCAGCCAGTAACGAGATGCCCATGGTAGCGATCCCATTGGAATTTACCAACGTGAAGTTCGGCGGAGCTTCCAACAGAACATGAACCGGCGAAATCCGCTTGCGAGCTTGTCGTACCAGAGCCCCAAACTGTCTGACGGGGTCCTCGCAATATCGTGACGTGACCGGACTCGCGGCAAAGGACTTTTCCGAACAGGTCGTTTCATTTGCGGAATCAACCACGAAGCCAAACAACCGGAGGAGCATTTGTACGCCCAACGACCTGGAGTCGTCCCATCCGGTCCCTATCGCTACGAACTTGGTGTGCAGTGCACCGGCGATCGCCGCCGGCAAAATGTCGCTTGAATTCCCAGCGGCCGCCAATTCGCCGCCTGCGTCACGTGGTCGGCGCGCGTCGCGGTCGCGATCCACGCGCTTGACGGGACAAATCGACGGAAACATTTTTTCGATAAATCTACCGCACGGACAGATAGAATTTTTCGCAAGATTTGATTGCGTGACAAGCAGCCCCGGGCCGCCAGAGCGCAGAGTTGACCCCGCTCCCACCGCTGATCCGTCGCCACGCGGGGCCCAGGCATCTGAAATTGCAAGTAGATCGCTGCCCGGTTGCCCAGGACGCAGTAAATGTGGGCTTAATACTGATGAGGGGGCGCAGAACTCGAGCCCCTGAAATTTTGCAGTTAAAGTCGGTGCCTCTACCAGCTGAGCTACGCCCTCTGGGATTACGATCGGAGTACTGGCTCGTCAGAGCATCTTTGACGCGATTTATCCTCGTTTTGCGGGTTTCTAATAATCCGCCAAACAGGTCGCTGAATCGAAGACAATTCTAAAGGACCCGACGCTAAACGGTTTGGGACACGATTTTTTTAACTATGGCTCGCAATTTTGATCCATTGGCACGGTGAGCCGACGAGAAGAGTGGACCACTTTTCAAATCTGAGGACCGGCATCGAGGATTTCTGAACAGATCAGAGGCGTATTTTTCCGAATTCCGGATATCGTCGCGCCAACTTGCCGGCTGTCTCGCCAAGCCTGGTCCTCCAGGTCTTCCAGGGTAGAGGCCATCCGGCCGCATTCGAAACGGGTCAACTTCGCAGGGAACGTCGGTCCAGGTCGCCTCTTGTGGATGGCGTCGATATTGCCGCGATTGTAGGCCGGTGCCAACATG
>CALOFE010000079.1:0-27722 GCA_942492455.1 uncultured Planctomycetaceae bacterium
TCGCTGACATTAACGATCGCCACTTTCGTTGCGAAGCGTTTGTTATTGAATCCCCGTTTGGCAATCCGCCGCGCCAAAGGAGTCTGTCCCCCTTCAAACGAGATGCGTTGCGACGAACCAGCACGACTGCCGTAGCCATTGTGACCGCGGGCTGCGGTTTTACCGTTGCCCGAACCCGGACCACGACCAATGCGCTTCCGCTTTTTGTTCTTTTTTATTCCGCGATGGACGTCATCAATAATCATGAGGACACTTCGTTCCGAAGATTCGTAAAGTTATAAGTAGGTGTTTGGTGACAACAGCAGCACTGCCCCGTACCGATCTGCCGGGAACGTTAGACGTTCACGCCTCTGAGGCGGGCGACATCTTCTCGCGTACGCAGTTGTTCCAAACCGTTGATTGTCGCTTTCACCAAATTCATGGGATTGTTGGAACCCCGGCTTTTGGTGAGAATGTCATGAATACCGGCAGCTTCGACGACGGCACGCACGCTGGCACCGGCAATCACGCCCGTTCCCGGTCGTGCCGGCATGAGCAACACGCGGGCAGCTCCGTATCGACCAACCACTGCATGCGGAATCGTCGTTCCGGTCACGTTCACTCGCGAGGAGTGGCGATTGCAGTTCTTGTTGGCTTTATCGACGGCAAGCGGAACTTCGGTCGCCTTCCCATATCCATAGGAAACGCCGCCCTTGCCGTCACCATTGACAACCAGCGCGGTAAAGCTGAAGCGACGGCCACCTTTGACTACGCACGAGCACCGGCGGATTTGTACGACTTTTTCTTTGCCATCTGATCGGTTGTCTGTCGACACGGCGAATTACTCCAAAGCCTTAACGTGATTTAAAAACTCGTTTCCACACTCGATTGACGCCAGCATCACAGCGGCGAATTTGCCATCGGGTCTGGAAATGGCATGTCTGAACTATTTAAAAAACCGGGTCGATTAAAAATCCAACCCACCCTGACGAGCCGCGTCAGCCAAAGCGGCGACACGACCATGGTATTTGTACAATCCGCGATCAAAGGCGACCTGGGTGATTCCGGCTTCCAGAGCCTTTTTGGCCAACGCTTCACCGACCTTCGAGGCCGCCGCTACGTTACCGCCATTTTCACCATCGGCACAAATCCCCGCTTCACGCGTGCTCGCGGAAATCAATGAACGTCCTGCGACGTCATCGATAATCTGGGCGTAAATGTGCTTGTTGCTGCGATAGACCGAAACTCGCGGCCGCGATGTCGTCGCACGAATCTTGTTGCGAACGCGAAAGCGACGGCGGCTACGCTGTTTATTGACTTGGGCTATGTATTTCATCGAACTGCTAACTTTCCTACCGATCGGCCGTTTGTTTCACGGACCAGAACCATCGCAAACCTTTTAAAGACAAACAGCACCCTATCAGCCACTGGCCAACGCTTTACCGGCTTTCCGACGAACCTGTTCGTTCTGGTACCGGATCCCCTTGCCTTTATACGGCTCGGGCGGGCGGACGCGGCGAATTTCGGCGGCGAACTGTCCCACCGCTTGCTTGTCAGCACTCTTCAGGGCGATCTGAATATTACTGGGCAATGAGCAGTCGACATTTGCGGGAATCGGTAATTCGACAACGTTCGCAAAGCCAACCTGCAAGCAGAGCTTCGTACCGTCGATTGTGGCTTGGTAGCCGACACCGACAATGTCCAATTTCTTTTCGAAATAGGTGGTGACGCCGGTCACCATATTATTCAGCAAGCTACGGGTCAGCCCGTGGAACTTGCGGTTCTCTCGCAAATCCGTGGGGTTATCCACCACGAGTTCCTTGGCGTCACTATCTAGCTTCACCGAAATGGCTGGATGGTGATCCAACGTCAATTCGCCGTTGGGGCCTTTCACCGTGATGACGGTGCCATTGATCGATACTTCAACAGCATCGGGGACCGCAATCGGTTTTTTCCCGATTCTCGACATGATACTTTGCCTTCTACTTTTTTACCGAAACCGGCCATTAGGGCTCGGATCCGTCAACTGTTTTTACTTGCGTCTGACAAGAACGAAAATGCCGCAGCAGCGGGAATGCCCGCTACCAAATACTGCACAGCACTTCGCCACCGACCAACTGTTCTTTGGCTTCGCGGTTACTCAACAGACCCTTGTTCGTCGAGACGACACTGATGCCCATGCCTTGCAGAATTTCCGGCAAGTCATTGACACCCAAATAGACCCGACGTCCCGGCTTGCTGACGCGATCGATTTTTTGAATCACGCGTTCGCCGTTGGGACCGTATTTCAGATGAATCCGCATTACGCTACAAGGCTGCTGTTCGATAATCTCGTAATCCCAGATATAGCCTTCGCGTTGCAACACATCGGCAATTCCCCGTTTCTCCTTCGAAAGGGGTACGTCGACGAATGCGCGCTCAATCGACACCGCATTACGGATTCGCGTGAGCATGTCGGCAATCGGATCTGTCATCATAATGGAGTACACCTCGAGGAGCATTGCTCCTCTACTTTTCGAGCGGTGCGAGACATGTTGCCGCACCATCTGTGCTGTATCGTTTTAGTATAGGTTTTGCGAAACTCACCCAGTCGCCGTTGGTCTTACCAACTGGCTTTTTTGGCACCGGGAATCATGCCGTCCAAACAAAGGTCGCGGAAACAAATCCGGCACAGTTTGAACTTGCGGTACACGGCACGGGGACGTCCGCACAATGCACAGCGCCGTTCAAGACGACTGCTGAATTTTGGCGTCCGGTTTGCCTTTTCGATCTTTGCTTTGCTGGCCATCTCGCTAAATTTCTTCTGGAAAAAACCTGTAGCTTATGAATTACACTTATGATTTCGTGGTGATTTCTCGGCGTTGTGCAGCAGTCCCGAATTCCGTCGGAAACTAATCTTTCCGAAACGGCATCCCGAGCTCTTTCAACAACAGCCGCCCCTCGTCATTTGTCGTCGCTGTCGTCACCAAGGTAATCGTCATACCTTGTTGATTCTTCACGCGATCCGGATCGACTTCCGGAAAGACCATTTGGTCGCTGATGCCCAGACTGTAGTTTCCATTGCCGTCAAACGCTTTGGGACTCAGGCCCCGAAAGTCGCGGACCCGCGGCAGGGTCAATGTGATCAGTCGGTCTAGGAATTCATACATCCGCTGCGAACGGAGCGTGACCATGCAGCCGATCTCCATCCCTTCGCGGAGTTTGAACCCGGCGACGGACTTGCGAGCACGGCGAATGACCGGCTTTTGTCCGCTGAGGATCGTGAGATGCTCAACAGCTTCTTCCAAGCACTTCCGATCTTGAGCTGCCGCACCAACCCCCATGTTGATAACGATCTTCTCCAATTGGGGAAGCGAGTGGGGATTTGACCGCCCCAGGGTTTCTGTGAGCGTCGGCCGGATTTCATTCCGGTATCGTTCCAATAACCTGGCCATTGTACTTACACACATCCAATTTTCGCCACCCACGTCAGGCAAGCGATTACTGCCGGATTGCGATTGAAGGTCGACCCTCGGCTACACACCGAAGCCTCCGCACACATCTGCTATTTGCTATTCCCAGTCTCGCTGCCGACTTTCGATCGCAAGATCAAAAAGGCTGCGTCGCCGGATGTAAAAACTGTTTCGATGCGATCGTCGTAGCAATCGCGTATTCAAGAGACCGAAAACCGGTCCTGCCGTCGCCCGATTCATGACTGAGCGTAATGAGCTTTGGGAGGGCTGATGCTGCCGAGCCCGCCGTCGCAAATCTTGCAACACCGCTCTTTACTGCCATCTTTTGTATAGCGATACCCGACACGCACGCCTCGACCGCACGAATCACAGTAAAGCAACACATTTGAAATGTCAATTGGCATCTCTTTCGAGAGCCGTCCCCCTTGCGGACTGCGAGGATGGCCGCGTTTTACATGTTTGTAAACGCGGTTGACGCCTTCCACAAGAACCTTTTTGCCACCGGCCACGACCGAGAGGACTTTCCGTGCTGTCGTGCTAGCGTCGTCGCCGGCAATGACTTGCACCGTATCTCCACGTCGAATCTTCATCGGTCAAACTACCTCACTTGCCAGGCTGACGATTTTCATAAACTTGCGCTCACGCAGCTCGCGTGCGACCGCACCGAAGATGCGCGTGCCCCGCGGGTTGGCATCTTTATCGATCAACACGATCGCATTGCGGTCAAAGCGGACATAACTTCCATCACTGCGGCGCGTTCCTTTGCGGCAGCGAACAATCACGCCCCGCACGACTTCGCCCGATTTCACCGAACTACCCGGAATTGACTTTTTGATGCTGACGACGATGACGTCTCCCAGCCCGGCGGTCCGCCGTCCCGTGCCCCCTAGAACTTTGATGCAACAGGCGACCTTGGCCCCCGTGTTGTCACAAACGTCCAGAAGTGTTTGCATTTGAATCATGATAACTTCCACTGAATCTCAAACAACGCCGTACAAACCCACGCGACGATCATCGTTCGTGGCTAACCGTTACTCAACCACAACCGCGGCGCGAACGACCCGCACCAAATTCCAACATTTTGTCTTTGACAAGGGGCGGCATTCGATGATTTCGACAGAGTCGCCTTCGTTGGCTTCGTTCTTTTCATCATGAACGTGGCACACGGTACGACTACGGATAATCTTACCGTAGCGCGGGTGTTGATAGTTCTTTTCAACTTCGACCCGCAACGACTTGTCCATCTTATTGCTCGTCACTACGCCGATCAATTTCTTACGCATCTTAACCTGTCCTCAACTTGCCTCGAGACTCGCCCGCTGCAGCCGGCGATATTGTGCTATCAGTGCCGGCCACCGCAATTGCGGGGGTTTCGAAATATGTGTCTGTAACCGCTGTCCCACCCACTGCCGCTTTATGCCGGCTCTTGTCAACTGTTGCCAGCCGCAAACCGTATCCCGGTCTTAGGCTTCCGCCTGTGGCGCCAGCTTTGCTTCTGCTTCTTGTGCCAATTCCCGCTGCCGCGTGATCGTATGAATACGCGCGATGTCGCGGCGGATCTTCCGCAACGCACTCGGCGCATCGGATCGTTCCGCAGCCGCCTGAAATCGCAGGCGGAACAATTCTTGTTGGGCTTCGCGCAGTGTGAACGCCAACTGTTCGTCACTCATCTCGCGGAGTTCTTGCGGCTTAGTCATGTCGACTCGTCTTTATCTGCATTTTGTCCAAAAGTAATAGCAACTCATTCCGTACATCGGCTCACGTACCGGGACGACGGCCTACCAACCGCACGCGGACCGGCAATTTGTGCGCCACACGATTGAAGCAATCCTTGGCAGCATCTTGCGAGACGCCGGCCAATTCAAACATCACCGTGCCGGGACGAACAACTGCGACCCAGTGGTCCGGTTCACCCTTACCTTTACCCATCCGAGTTTCCAACGGACGAGACGTGCAAGGCTTGTCAGGAAAGATGCGGATATACAATTTTCCCTCACCGCGGACATATTGTGTCGCGGCAATCCGGCAAGCTTCGATCACGTTGGCTTTGATATATCCACCGTCGAGCGACTGCAAACCCCAGTCACCCAACACCACGGTATTCCCGCGGGTCGCGTTACCTTTTATACGTTTTCTTTGGCTTTTTCTGTGCTTGACCCGTTTGGGCATTAGCGCCATCGCCATCCTCCTCGTCTGTATAAAGACCCAAGTCGATCCACACTTTGATCCCAATAATACCTTGGGCCGTGCGTGCCTTGGCAAAACCGTAGTCAATATGTTTCTGAATCGTCGACAAGGGAATCGATCCCCTCATCGCTTTTTCGGTCCGAGACATTTCCGCTCCGCCCAATCGACCGGAGAGGACAATCTTGACGCCCAATGCGCCGGCATCCATCACCGAGTCCATCGAACGTTTGATCGTACGCCGAAAGCTGGACCGTTTGCTCAACTGCTGAGCAATATCTTCAGCCACCAACACCGCGTTTTTCATAGCGTTGTTGATTTCGACGATCTTCAATTCCATCCGCCGGCCGGTTAGATCTTCGAGCTCTGCTTTGAGGCGGTCAACTTCTTGCCCCTTGCGGCCGATGATGATGCCCGGACGGGCTGTATTCAAATGCACGACCACCTGGTCGCGTGTGCGTTCGATTTCAACTTTCGAAATCCCCGCAAATTGATATTTGTCTTTGACGAACTTGCGGATCTTGAAGTCCTCGACCAGAAGGTCGCCGAACTCTTTCTTTGACGCGTACCAACGACTCCGCCACTCTTCAACAATCCCTACGCGGAAACCCGTCGGCCGAACTTTCTGACCCATGATCCGTATGCCTTATGTAATTCAAAAACTGCTGGAATAACGAACGAACAATATCACGCCGACATTCTCGCCGGCACGTCGCCAACTAGACGATGTCCGGACCTTCAATCCCTACATGAATATGCGAAAAACGCTTCCGAATAATAAATGCCATTCCCCGTGCCCGCGGTTGCAACCGCTTGAACATCGGTCCGCCATCGGCGCGGGCATCCTTAATCGTCAGACTCTCAACATTACGCGCACCGGATTGCTCGGCATTGGCCATAGCGGTCCGCAGGACTTTTTCCAAAAACCTGGCACCGCGATTCGGCACAAAGCGTAACAAGTCCAGACCTTCGCCGGCCGATTTGCCGCGAACCAATTCCGCAAACGGGCGGACTTTTGTCGCTGAAATCCGAGCGAAGCGATGCGTCGATTTGTATTCCATAGCTATCTTCCTCAACCTGTCCGTCAACCAATCTCGTAGACCATTGCCGCTATCGCGGGAGGTTATCTTTTTGCTTTACCGCCATGTCCGCGGAACGTTCGCGTCGGTGCGAACTCCCCGAGCTTATGCCCCACCATTTCTTCCGTAACGTACACATTGATATGGGCTCGCCCATTGTGCACCAGGAAAGTATGGCCGATAAAGTCCGGTGAAATCGTCGAGCGACGGCACCAAGTGCGAATCGGCTCTTTGCGTCCGGCATCATCCAATCGCTCAATCTTCTTGAGCAACTTGGCGTCAACGTAAGGCCCTTTTTTCAGAGAGCGACCCATCCCGCTGTCCTTCTGTTTTTTTGACTTAAATCAAACTTCGATGCGTCCGCGTCAGCCGACAATTCCCAAAACGCCACATCAACACAAACAACACCTGACCAACAATCAGAGCTTCAACTGACCATAACGCCGCGATTTGCGCCGCCTGATAATTGCTGCCGATGACGACTTCCTTCGCTTCCGCGTGCGGCCTCCCTTGGCCAACTTGCCCGTAGGACTACAAGGATGACGACCGCCCGAGTTGCGACCTTCACCACCACCCATCGGGTGAGCCACTGGATTCATGGCAGTACCCCGCACGCGAGGCCGCCAACCCATCCAACGCTTCCGCCCGGCTTTACCGAGCACAATTTTACTGTGTTCACTGTTCCCGATCGGTCCGATCGTTGCCCGACAACTGCTCGGAACACGTCGCACTTCACCAGAAGGCAAAGTGATTTGTGCCCAATCGCCTTCGCGGGCATTCATCACCGCTGCGGTCCCGGCACTGCGGCACAACTGGCCACCACGTCCCGGCTGCAACTCGATGTTGTGAATCGTCGCTCCAGTAGGAATTGCCGACAATGGCAAGCAATTGCCCAAAGTCGGTTCCGCATCCGGGCCACTCACAACAGTCGCACCCGCCTTGAGCCCCTCGGGAGCTAAAATGTATGACTTCACCCCGTCGACATAGTGCAACAAGGCAATCCGTGCGGAACGATTCGGATCATACTCAATGGACTTCACCCGCGCCGGAATCCCGTCCCGCAAACGCTTGAAGTCAATCACCCGATACATCCGCTTGTGGCCGCCGCCACGATGACGGGCAGTAATCTTGCCCTGATTGTTGCGGCCACCTTTTTTCTTATACCGTGTCAGCAACGACTTTTCCGGCTTCTTCTTACGGTCGGTGATCTCCGCGAAGTCGCTTACGGAGGCATCCCGACGGCCGGCCGTCGTTGGCTTGTAAAATTTGATACCCATGACTGTTTTTTTCTGTTATCTGCTCGAACAATCGAGAATTCCGCCACCGGCCCAAACCGGCACTGACTCTAACAAGACTGCAATCGCGGCCTAGAAAAATGCGATCCGATCTTCGTCGTGCAACTGCACGATCGCCTTTTTCCAACCACTCGTTCGCCCGACTTGATTTTTGGTCCGCCGCGGCTTGCCGATGCGGTTTTGAGTCCGCACAGCAACAACGCGAACCTCCCACAGCTTTTCAACCGCTTCTTTGATTTCAGACTTTGTGCACAACGGATTCACTTCAAACGGGTACGCATTGTACCGCGTTGAAATGTGCGTACCTTTTTCCGTGATCAACGGGCGATAAACGACCTGATACGGCTCCAATGTCAGCCCCGACTTTTTTTCCGCAGTAGCCATTGCCACACACCTTTTCAAACACGCCAGCATCCCGTGGCGAAAAACACACTTACTCCGCGGAGACGCCGCGCAATTTATCCAAAGCCGCCTTGGTCACCAAAAACTGCCGCTGACGCAATACGTCATAGGCATTCAGGTCCGCAGCCGGCGAGACTCGCAAATCCGCAATATTCCGCCCGGACTTCCACAAGTCAGAATTGTACTCATCAATTGCCAACAGGCAGCTCTGCCGATCCAAGCCGAGCGACCGCAAAACACCGGCCACAACTTTCGTCTTCGGAGCATCAACCGACAACTCATCCAAAACGACAGCCTGGCCGTCCAGAAACTTACTCAACAAGGCCATGCGTGTCGCCAACCGAACCGCCTTTTTGGGCAGCCGATAGCTAAAGTCGCGAGTCACTTTACCAAACGTAACACCACCACCACGACGAACAGGCGTCCGCTTCGCACCAGCGCGAGCCCGGCCTGTCCCCTTTTGGCGATACATCTTCTTAGTGCTACCAGCTACTTGCCCACGCGACTTTGTCGCCGACGTACCAACCCGACGGTTCGCTTCGTACATCACAACCACATCGTGGAGCAACTGCCGGTTCACACCAGGCGCCAAGTCAGCAGGGTCGAACTCATAAGTCCCCACTTCTTGCCCCGACTTGTCGCGAATCGGAAGAGAAATCATAACTCACTACTCTCAAAAACGTTCACGTTTAACTGTATTGAATCAACCGCAATAAATGCCTGAGCCGAGCCGCAAGACGACTAACCCAACTTGTTTGTTTTCCGAATCATCACGTACCCACCTTTGGGGCCGGGTACAGAACCCGCCACCAGCAACAACCCATTCTCTCCATCAACTCGCGTCAACTCGAGATTCCGCACCGTAATGCGAGCATTGCCATAGCGGCCCGCCATTTTTGTACCTTTAATCACCCGTGCCGGATCCGCACTCTGCCCGATCGACCCACCATGACGATGCACACGCTTCACACCATGGCTAGCACGCTGACCAGCGAAGTTGTGCCGCTTCATGACACCCGCTGTCCCACGCCCCTTGCTGGTCGCAATCACATCCACGTTGGCCACGTCCGCAAACAGATCAACAGTCAACTCCTGACCAACTTCGCAGTCGCAACTTTCTCCATCCGTGCGAAACTCACGCACAAATCGCTTTGGCTCACAATCAGCCTTCGCTGCCACCTCAACACCCGCAGCCGCACGAGCCCTAGAACGCTTGCTCTTAATTGCCGCCACATGCCCTCGCTCCGACTGCCGAGCCAGCCGCCGCGGCTTGTCACCAAACCCGACCTGCACAGCCTCGTAGCCATCACGCTCCAGCGTGCGAATCTGCAGCACCACACAAGGCCCGGCCTGAATGACCGTCACAGGCGTGATATCACCCGCCTCGTTATAGACCTGCGTCATGCCGATTTTGCGCCCCAGTAGTCCAACTGACATGATCGTGCCTCAAATCCCTGCAACGCTATTCAAAATATTCAACAACCAACAATAAACAACCAGAAATGCCGCTCAGCCAGAAGACCGCAGCGACCCCGCAGACCTGGACCGATATCGCCGAAGCAACAAAAGCCAGTCGAAACCCGAGGAGCAACTCCAGGGGATACCCCAGAACCCGAGCCAACCGCCAGCGCGAAACACGCCCGCTGAACCCAGGCAACCGGGTCGCACAAGACGCAGAACAGCCAACCGCCACCACTTCACAGCCCAAAGGCCGATCAGCGACCCGCAGCCGCCGCCTTAATCTTGATATCCACACCAGCCGGAAGAGACAACTTATTCAACGCGTCGATTGTCTTTCCCGTTGGCTGCACAATGTCCACCAGACGCTTATGCGTCCGGATCTCAAACTGTTCGCGAGATTTTTTGTTCACGTGCGGACTCCGCAGCACCGTGTAACGCTCAATCCGCGTCGGAAGGGGAATTGGCCCGTGGACATCGGCTCCGGTCCGCTTTGCCGTGTTGACGATTTCCGATGCTGACTGATCAAGCACCGAGTGATCGTACGCTTCCATGCGGATTCGGATTTTTTCTTGCTTCTTGCCGGCCACTCAAACCATCCTTCGCTAACAGTTTATGCCTACACCAATGACGACAATTTCCCCGCACTTTGGGCGGGAAATTTCGCAATGGTAGTGGTCTAGAATACATTTGTCAATAAAGTGACACACGACTTTTGTTTATTTCAAATCTTTGTGAAATCCGGGCCCCTGCGACCCGCTTTCAACCACAAAACTGCACCGATTTGCCCCGCGATTAGCCCAACATCTCCTTCAAAATCTCCGGCGGAGCCTCCCCGTAACGCAGTGGCTCCATGGAATACGAGGCTCGACCGGTCGACAAACTGCGAATTTGGGTGGAATAGCCAAACATTGCCGCCAGTGGAGCCTCCGCATTGACCACTCGCAAATGCTCCCGCTGCTCACTATTCAGGATTGTGGCCCGCCGGGAGTGCAAATCGGCGGTAATATTACCCAAGAACTCGTCTGGTGTGACCACCTCGAGCTTCATGATCGGCTCCAGCAGCAATACATTTCCGTCAGTCAAAGCAGCGCGGACCGCATCGATAGCCGCCGCCAAAATCACCGACTCCACATCATCCGAATCACTATATTTCATGCCCAGCAGCGTGAGTTTTACATCTGCCAGACGATATCCCAGCACGCCACCCCCATTGGCCTCATCCTTGACCGCCTGGCGAGCCAGATTAGCCAACTGCGAGGGAATTTCATTTGGCTTCAACTCATCCTCGAACGTCAAGCTGGATTCACCCTTGAATGGCTCAACTTTCAATTGCACTTGAGCAAACTGAGCGACGCCGGCGACCTGCCGATTGAACTCACCTGTCACGGTTACCGGCTTGCGAACAGTCTCGCGATAACTGACACGCGGCTTGTGCGTACGAATCTTCAGATGAAAATCGCGCTCCAAGCTGTGCTGAATGACCTCGAGGTGCAATTCGCCCATCCCGCTAATGATGGTCTGCCCCGTCTCCTCATTGGTCACAGCCGTAAAGGTCGGGTCCTGCCGAGCCAGAATCGCCAGCGTTTGGGCCAATTTTTTACGGTCCGCGCTCGATTCCGGCTCAACGGCCGTCGAGATCACTGTTTCAGGGAAAACAATACTCTCCAGCAGCATCGGGTGCTGCTGAACACACAGTGTATCCCCCGTTAACGACCGTCTCCTTGAGCCCCACCACCCCCACAATGTCACCGGCCGAGACCTCATCCAACCTTTTCGCGACTGGAAGCTTGAATGTGCCACAACTGGCTCACTAGTTCCTTTTTTCCAGTCCGCGGATTCAAAACCCGCGAGCGGCTTTTCAGCACACCGGAATAGACCCGCACGAAACACAGATCGCCATGCTGATCGCTTTGAATTTTAAACACCAACCCGCAAAACGGCTCCGTCGGAGACGGCTTGCGAACTTCGACCTCCCCCTGTTTTTTGGGGGTCATATTGATCCCTTGCACTGGGGGACGGTCGAGCGGACTAGGCAAATACAAAGCCACCGCATCCAACAACGGCTGCACGCCAATGTAGTCCAGTGACGACCCACACATGACCGGCTGAAGTTGACCGGAAATTGTCCCTTGCCGCAGCAAACGGTGAATGTCGTCAACAGCGATGTCTTCCGTTTCGAGATAACTCTCGAGGACCTGCTCATCAAGCTCGGCGATCGCCTCCAGCAACTGCGACCGCGCGCTTTTGGCCGCATCCTGGTACTCCGCGGGAATCTCCTCAGCCCGAAAATTCTCTCCCCGGGATTCCGCGTCGAAGTAAATTGCCTTTTGCTCAATCAAATCAATGATCCCGCTAAATGCCTGCGGGTCAGGGGGGGAACCCGCGCCCATCGGCAGCTGAATCGCAATCGGATTTGCATTGAGGCGTTTTTTGATTTGTTGAAAAGTGCGCTGAAAATCCGCGCCGATGCGGTCCATCTTGTTGATGAAACAAACCCGTGGCACACGGTATTTGTCGGCCTGCCGCCAGACGGTCTCGCTCTGTGCCTCGACCCCTTCGCGCGCACTAAAAACCACCACACCGCCATCCAGAACCCGCAAACTGCGTTCGACCTCAGCCGTAAAATCGACGTGCCCCGGCGTATCGATGATGTTGATCGTCGTATCGCGCCATGTGCAGGTGACAGCAGCGGAGAAAATTGTGATTCCCCGTTCCTGTTCCTCGGGGTTGAAGTCGGTTTCAGTAGTGCCATCATCGACGCTCCCCATCCGGTGCGATGACCCTGTGTAATACAAGATCCGCTCGGTGGTGGTCGTCTTGCCCGCATCGATATGGGCAATGATCCCGATATTCCGGAGATGTTCAATGAGTCTGGACATGGATCTGCATCTTAGGCATGAATGACAAGAATAAGCATCGAGCAAACGCAACAAAACGCATCGGACACGTAGGCCAGCGAAATGGTTCAACCAGCTACAGGATATTGTTCATATCGACTGTCTCGCAAAACCACAAGCTGTCCATGTGGCGTGTTGCTCAATCGCATCCGCGCAAAAAGTAACGCGGGACTTTCATAGAAGTCCCGCGTATAAATTCGTCCGCCGCCTAACGGCGGGGAATATCAATTTTCTAGCGACGGCTGTAACCGAAGTGGGCAAACGCCTTATTCGCTTCAGCCATACGATGAACGTTTTCGCGTTTGGTCATGGCGGCGCCCTCACGACGGTAGGCGGCCAGCAATTCGTCGGCCAAACGATTCGCCATCGGGCGACCCCGTTTTCCGCGAGTCACTTCCAGAATCCAACGAATGGCGAGTGTCTGCTGCCGCTTGGGGCTCACCGGAGTCGGCACCTGATAGGTGGCACCACCGACGCGTTTGGAACGCACCTCCACCGACGGCTTAATATTCTCCACAGCTGCAGTGAAGACTTCGATCGGCTCTTGCTCAGGAGCTCGCTCTTTGATGATGTCGAGCGCTCCGTAGAACAAGCCTTGCGCGACGCTCTTTTTGCCGTCACACATCAGACAGTTGATGAACTTGGATGCCAAAATTGATCCACAACGAGGATCGGGACGCAACTGGGTCCGGCTGGCGGTGAATCGAGTGGCCATCTTAAAATCTCAACCTTCTGCGAGTTAACTGTTTGAATTCGGCTGCAACGCGTTTTCGCCACCCGATCCCCACTGGACGGCAGCGCTGTTGATTGATCCCTGAGTCCCCACACGTCGACACTTTGCGAATCGACCTGTCGGCTTTGCCTGCGGCGGCAGATCTATTTAGGCCGCTTATTTCCGTAGCGGCTACGGGCCTGACGGCGATCAGAAACGCCCAGGGTATCGAGCACACCACGAATGACTTTGTACCGCACACCCGGCAAGTCGCGAACACGTCCACCCCGCACCAACACGATCGAGTGTTCCTGCAGATTGTGGCCTTCACCCGGGATATAGGCCGTGACCTCTTTCCCATTCGAAAGCCGCACACGTGCCACTTTCCGCAAAGCCGAGTTCGGCTTTTTCGGTGTAATCGTTTTGACCTGCAAGCAGACGCCCTTCTTCTGAGGGCAAGTTTCCAATAGCGGAGTCTTGCTCTTTTGGACCTGCTTTTTGCGGGGTTTTCGAATGAGCTGATTGATCGTCGGCATGAACTTTACCCGAACCGTTTCGTAGGCTGCTCCAACAAGTGTCCCGGTCCGGCATTGCTGTGTTTCAAGCGTCGGCCTAACCGCGAGATCAACTCGCGTCAGGGAACCTGGAGTCTGGTGGTCAACGTTTTGCTATGAACTGAATCGATATTAATTTCGCGGTTATCGGACAACAAAAATGACCGAAACCGTTTACAAACTGGGGGAACCTTCGACGCACTGCACGGATCGTGAGACGAAAACGGACATTTGCGCGAATGTAGCAATCTATAGTGATTGCCTGCCAGCGTCAATGGTCCCGGCGGGAATCCCGCCGGAACAGGTTGGATCTTGGTTGATTTTCCTATTGTTTCCGCTCACTCACCACTCTCCGGAGGTGCTGCACCGCCCGTTTCTCGGTGAGAGACATCCAATGATTCATCCGGAATGATTGGCGATTCACTGCTTCCCTGAGGCAGGGACTGAGGTTGGGGTTGGGACTGTTGCGGTTCGGGAGGTTGGGGTGGCTGAAGTGGCCGTGCCTCACCGGCGGGCAATTCATCCCCTTCGTTGAGTAGGTTAAACCGTGCCTGCAAGATTCGTTCTTTTTCTTCCTTCAACTCTTGCAGAGCTTCGGGCTTGATACGAACTTCCGCTTGCTGGTGCGTATAAAAACCGGTACCCGCCGGCACCAAGTGCCCCAGAATCACGTTTTCCTTCAGACCGACCAGATTGTCGCTCTTGCTGGCCAACGCCGCCTCGGTCAGCACCTTGGTGGTTTCCTGGAAACTGGCCGCCGAAATGAAACTTTCACTTTGAACAGCCGCCTTGGTAATACCCAACAACATCGTGTTGGCCGTCGCCGGACGTGGCCGGGTGGAACTCGCAGGAGTAGCTCCCGCAGCCTCGACTTGACTATTCACCTCTTCCAACGTTTCCGCCGGGACGATGTCGTCGGCATGGAATTCGGTATCACCCGGATCGACCACACGAACGCATTCCATCAACTGTTGGTTGATGCGGCGGAACTCGAATTTGTCGATCACAATACCAGGCAACAAGGTGGTATCGCCCACGCTTTCGATGCCGACTTTACGCAACATCTGAGCGACAATGATTTCAATATGCTTATCGTCGATTTCCACCCGCTGTGAACGATAGACGTTTTGCACCTCACGCAGCAAATAGTGCTGTACGGCTTCTTCACCACTAACACGCAGAATATCGTGCGGAACCAACGGGCCATCGACAAGTTGATCTCCCGCATTGACCAGATCTTTGGCATGCACCCGCAAGTGCTTTCCGTGCGGAATGATGTGCTCGATCTCTGTACCGTCTTCGCCGCGAACGATAATCACCCGCTTGCCACGTTTCTTTTCGCTGACAAGGTCGATCTCACCGTTGATCTCAGCAACAACTGACGGGTCTTTCGGACGCCGTGCTTCGAACAGTTCGGTCACCCGCGGCAAACCACCGGTGATGTCCTGCGTTCCACCCGCTTCACGCGGCGTCTTCGCCAAGACCGTTCCAGCCGTAACTTGCTGGCCGTTGCCCACTTCGATGTGTGCACGTTCGGGCAGGTAGTAGAAGTCGAGAATTTTTCCTGTACCGTCTTCCAAAATAATCTGCGGATGCAAATCGCTTTTGTGCTCGATAACGGTCAAGCGGACGTTTCCGCTGGCCTCGGTTTCCGACCGGACCGAAACACCTTCGACACATTCCTCGAGACGCACTTTACCGCCGACTTCGGCGAGAATCGGGACCGAGTGAGGATCCCAGGTGCACAGCAGATCGCCTGGTTGCACTTCTTGGTTCTCTTGAGCAACGATTACCGCTCCGTTGGGAATCGTATACTTTTCGAGTTCCCGTTCCTTGGCGTCCAGCAGGATAATTTCACCGCTTCGCGCCAAGACCACGTTTTGGCCATCGTTGTTCACCACACTGCGAATGCGAGCAAAGCGAACTTTACCGGCACGTTTCGTGCGGATTTCGCTTTCTTCAATTTCGCGAGAGGCGGTCCCACCAATGTGGAACGTCCGCATCGTCAACTGTGTTCCCGGCTCACCAATACTCTGAGCAGCAATGATCCCCACAGCCATGCCTTCTTCAACCAGCGAACCGGTCGAGAGATCCATACCGTAACACAACCGGCAAATTCCGAGTTGTGCTTCGCAGGTCATCGGGCTGCGGACTTGGATTTTCTCCAGTCCCAACTGCTCGATCTTGTGGGCGATGGCGACTGTAATCAATTCGCCTTCCCGGACAATCAGTTCGTCGGTGATCGGATTGACGATGTTTGTCCGGCTGACACGCCCCAAAATCGCGTCGGTCAGGCTGACTTCAACTTTTTCGCCCCGATAAACAACACCACGCGTGATCCCCTGGATCGTGCCGCAGTCATAGGACGTGACAACCATGTTTTGGGCCACGTCAGCCAGTTTCCGCGTCAAGTAACCACTATCGGCCGTCTTGAGTGCCGTGTCGGCCAAACCTTTGCGGGCACCATGCGTGGAACTGAAGTATTCCAACACGGTCAACCCTTCGCAGAAGTTGGCCTTAATCGGCGTCTCGATGATCTCGCCGCTCGGCTTGGCCATCAGACCCCGCATACCGGCCAACTGGCGAATCTGTTCCACACCACCACGGGCACCGGAGTTGGCCATGAGGAAGATCGGATTCACATAGGAACCGTCACCACGGACGTCGTTCTCTAGTTCCTCCATCATCGCAGCCGTAATTTGTTCACGGGCGTGCGTCCAGGTGTCGAGCACCTGGTTGTACCGTTCCTGGTTGGTGATAATGCCGCGATCAAACAACTTCTGTTGTTGCAGCACCTTCTTTTCCGCTTCGCCGATAACCTTGTCTTTGTTGGGCGGAATCTTCAGGTCACTGGTGGCAAACGACAGGCCGCTCCGCGTGGATTCTTGGAACCCACGTGCCTTCATGCGATCCAACAATTCAATCGTAGCCCGCCGACCCAAAATCTGGTAGCAGTCGGAAACAACGTTCGCCAGATCTTTGCTCCGCATGGTGAGGTTGTAATACGGCATTCCTTGGGCGACGACATCGTCGTTGAAGATCACGCGACCGACGGTCGTATCAATCAAGCTACCGGGCTTGAAGTTCTCGGCGCCTTCCCCTTTGACCTGCGTATCGGCTGCCAGTCGAAGTTTGATCCGGGCGTGCGTTGTCACCTTGCCTTGAGCAAACGCCATATGGACTTCGGCCACCGATGCGAAAATCGTTCCTTCACCGGGACGATCCGGCTTGGAGAGTGTCAGGTAATAGCTACCCATCACGATGTCCTGTGACGGACTAATAATCGGCGCACCATTGGCCGGGCTGAAAATGTTGTTCGTCGACATCATCAGCGTGGTGGCTTCGACCTGGGCTTCGATCGACAGCGGCAAGTGGACCGCCATCTGGTCACCGTCAAAGTCCGCATTGAATCCTTTGCAGACCAACGGGTGCACCATGATGGCGTTCCCTTCGATCAGCGTCGGTTCAAACGCTTGAATTCCCATACGGTGCAGCGTCGGAGCACGGTTGAGCATGACGGGGTGGTTGCGAATCACCGCATCCAAAATGTCCCAAACATCCTCGTCCTTCCGCTCGAGCATCCGCTTGGCGCTCTTAATGGTATCCGCATGCCCGAGATCTTTGAGGCGGCGAATCACGAACGGCTGGAACAACTCCAATGCGATTTTCTTGGGCAAACCGCATTGATGCAATTTGAGTTCCGGACCAACGACGATCACACTCCGTGCAGAGTAGTCGACCCGTTTCCCCAACAAGTTCTCGCGAAACCGCCCTTGCTTCCCTTTGATCATGTCGGTCAGCGACTTGAGCGGTCGGTTCGACGATCCCAAGACGGGCCGCTTACAACGGCTGTTGTCAAACAGGGCGTCGACCGATTGTTGCAACATCCGCTTTTCGTTGCGGACGATGACTTCCGGTGCGTTGAGGTCGACCAACTTTTTCAATCGCGTGTTGCGATTGATGATCCGACGATAAAGGTCGTTCAAGTCGCTGGTCGCAAAGTTGCCGGAATCCAAGAGCACCAACGGCCGCAGGTCCGGCGGAATCACCGGAATCACATCCAGCACCATCCACTCGGGATGATTGTCACTGTCGCGCAGGCTCTCCACAGTTTTGAGCCGCTTGATCAGATCCTTCATTTTCTGCTGGCTGCCGGTTTCGCGCAGTTCGTTGCGCAATTCGTGCGACAGTTCAACCAGCTTGAGCTTGCCCAGCAATTTCTTAATTGCTTCGGCACCCATTTCGATCTCAAACGAATCGTCACCGTACTTAGCGCGGGCGTGACGAGCTTCTTCTTCGGTCAGCAATTGCCGTTCGCGCAGCGGGGTGTCACCCGGATCGATGACGACATAATCTTGAAAATAAACCACCTTTTCCAAGCTGGTCGTCTTCATGTTCAACAACGACCCCAAGCGGCTGGGCATCGACTTGAAGAACCAGATGTGCACAACCGGCGCAGCCAATTCAATATGGCCCATCCGTTTGCGGCGGACGCGACTGTGCGTCACCTTCACACCGCAACGGTCGCAGATCATTCCCTTGTATTTCATCCCGCGATATTTACCGCAGGCGCATTCCCAGTCCTTCTCCGGACCAAAAATCCGTTCGCAGAATAAGCCGTCACGCTCCGGACGATAGGTCCGGTAGTTGATGGTTTCCGGCTTTTTCACCTCGCCGAACGACCAACCGCGAATATCGTGCGGACTCGCCAACCCGATTTTCACCGCGCCGTAGTCGTTAATGCGATCGTATGCTGCTTCGCCGGTGCTCACTGCACACACTCCTAAAATAATGTTGGGGATCTGGCGTAACTGTCAATTCGAGCCGCTCGTGTGATACACACCCACACTGGAACTCGGTCCCAAGGCCGCGTTATATCCGAGTTTTCTCAAGCTGCAGATTCAAAGCCAGCCCGCGAATTTCGTTGTTCAAAACGTCGAAGCTCGCCGGGGTACCCGCTTCCAGCGTGTTCTCCCCTTTGACCATCGACTCGTAGATCTTCGTCCGTCCTTCGACGTCGTCGCTCTTGACCGTCAACAATTCCTGCAGAATGTAGGCGGCCCCATAGGCCTCCAAGGCCCAGACTTCCATTTCTCCAAACCGCTGTCCGCCGAATCGCGCTTTACCACCCAATGGTTGCTGCGTGATCAACGAGTACGGTCCGGTGGCCCGTGCGTGGACCTTGTCGTCCACCAAGTGGTGCAACTTGAGCATGTAGATTCGGCCAACGGTCACCTTTTGATCCAACTGTTCACCAGTCCGACCGTCGAAGAGCACCGACTTACCATCTTCAGGCAATCCAGCCGCTTTTAACTCGCCTCGCAAGACCTCTTCGGATGCACCGTCGAAGACCGGGCAAACCGCTCGGTATTCCAACTTCTCAGCAGCCCAACCCAGGTGAGTCTCCAAAATCTGTCCCACGTTCATCCGACTGGGTACACCCAACGGATTCAAAATGATGTCGATCGGCGTCCCGTCTTCCAAAAACGGCATATCCTCTTCGGGCAGGACCTTCGAAATCACACCCTTGTTACCATGCCGCCCGGCCATCTTATCGCCGACAGAAATCTGCCGTTTCGAGGCCACGTAGACTTTGACCATCTGCAACACACCGCTGGGCAATTCGTCGCCCCGTTTCAGTGAGTTGAGCACTTGGTTGTGGGTATCAATCGCATTTTCGACCGCGAACCACGAACTCTTGATGACAGCATTGCAGGCCGATTTTTTCTGCGGGCTGCGGATGTCCAAACCTTCGTAGCGGGACAAAAACCCTTCGGCGAATTCGGCAATCGCTTTTTCGTTTTCGCTGGAACTCACGTTTTGTCCGTCATCGTCCGTGAGTTTTTTACCCAAGGCCGATTCAAACTCTTTCAAGAATTCCAAGAATGCCGCGGCGATCGCCTTGTGACCTTCTTGCTCCTTGGATTTGAGTTCCGCGTCGAACTTCTTGCGTTCCCCTTCGGTCAAGCTCATTTTGCGGGAGAACTTTTGCGTGTCGATCACGATGCCTTCCACGCCCGAGGAGACTTCCAAACTTTCGTTCTTCACGTCCTCGCCGGCACGTCCGAAGATCGCGTGCAGCAGCTTTTCTTCCGGAGTCAATTCCGACTTGGCTTTCGGAGAAACCTTACCGACCAAAATATCTCCGGAACGGACACGCGTACCGATTTGCACGATCCCGTCTTCGCCTAAATGCCGCAACGCTTTTTCGCTCACGTTGGGAATATCACGCGTGAACTCTTCACGCCCCAACTTTGTTTCACGAATTTCCACATCAAATTCATCAATATGAATCGACGTGTACGTGTCGGACTTGACCATCTTTTCGGAAAGAATAATCGCGTCTTCGAAGTTGTAACCTTCCCACGACATGAAACCGACCAACACGTTCCGGCCCAATGCCAGCAGGCCGTTCACCGTGGCGGCTCCGTCGCACAGCACTTGTCCTTTTTTGACCTTTTGGCCCATTTCCACAATCGGCTTTTGGTTCAGGCAAGTTCGTTCGTTCAATCCCACGAACTTTTTCATGGGGTATTTCCGACCGTCCACCTCGACGATAATGGCATCGACGTAGCTGATCGTGCCTGATTTTTCGGCGCGAACCAACATGCCGGAGTTTTCCGCAACTGGCCCTTCAATGCCCGTCCCCACCAACGGCGGTTCGGCAACCAACAGCGGCACGGCTTGCCGTTGCATGTTGGAACCCATCAAAGCCCGGTTGGCATCGTCGTGTTCCAGAAACGGGATCAACCCCGCTGAGACACCTACCATTTGCCGTGGAGAAATATCGATGTAATTGATCTCGTCAGCACCGACCCAGACAAAGTCGCTGCGGTGACGTGCGATCACGCGATCGTTGGTCAGTCGGCCTTTTTCGACCGGGGTATCGGCCGGGGCCAAGTGCGACGACGCTTCCTCGTCGGCACGTAGCCAGCAGATTTCGTCAGTCAGCTTGCCCTTGTTCACTTTGCGATAGGGCGTGGTCAGGAAGCCGTAATGATCCACCTTGGAGTACATACTCAAGCTGGAAATCAGACCGATGTTCGTACCTTCCGGCGTTTCAATCGGACAGATCCGACCGTAGTGGGAAATATGAACGTCACGGACTTCAAATCCCGCCCGTTTACGGTTCAAACCACCCGGCCCCAACGCACTCAAACGGCGTTCGTGCGTCAGCATCGAGAGCGGATTCGTCTGGTCGACAACTTGTGACAGTTCGCTACGACCGAAGAAGAACTCAATGGCCGCCGAAACACTCTTGGGATTGACCAAAGTCCGTGGAGTCATTTCCTCCACATCCTTGTGCGTCATCCGCTCCTGAACCGTCCGCCGAAGCTTCAAGAATCCTTTGCGGACCTCATCGGCACCCAACTCATCAATCGTCCGCAAACGACGATTCCCCAGGTTGTCGATGTCGTCGACATAGGCCGTCGGGTCACTCACCCGCAAACGGATCATGTAGCGGATCGCGTTGATGAAGTCCTCGGCACGCAGAGTCATCTCCGTGTCCGGCACGTCTTGATTGAACTTGCGATTGATCCGGAAACGTCCGACGCGACCCAACCGATAGCGATTCACGTCATAGAATTTTTCACGGAACAGGTCGGTCGCCTTATCCAATTGCGGCGGGTTCCCCGGACGCAATCGTTGATAAATCCGCAATAAGGCTTCTTCGTGACTGCAAGTTGTGTCCTCTTCCAGACTGTTGAGGATCAACGAGTCATCGACCTTTTCAATCACCGAAATGGACTTCAGCGACGACTCTTTGATGTCGTCGTGCATCTTCTCAGTGAGTGCCTCGCCCGCCTCGGCAATGATTTCACCGCAACGCTCATGCCCTGCAGGAAACACGATGTCTTCGGCGGCAATCTTGCCTAACGTTTTTTCCAAACTGGCCGGCGACGTCTTGCTTTCGGTCACTTCGTAGAACAACTTCAACAACGAAGCATCGGTCGAGTATTCCGGATCCATGGCTCGCAACAACGTGAGAGCCGAGAACTTACCACTTTGGTCAATCCGAACGCCAAGACCTTCCTTCTTCGAGATGTTCAACTCGATCCAGCTTCCCCGTTCGGGAATCACGCGACACGAATAAGTCGGCTTTCCACCCGGTTCGGAAGAGGAGACAAAGTCCACACCAGGCGAACGGTGCAACTGGCTCACGACCACCCGCTCGGCACCGTTGATGATAAACTCACCACCACCGAGCATGATCGGCATGTCGCCCAGATAGACTTCTTCCTCGATCGGCTGCTCTTTATTCAGACGCAACCAAACACGGAACGGACGACCGTAAGTCATCCGCAACTGGACACATTCGGTCGGCGTGTAGCGAGGCTTACCCAGCTCATACTTGACGTAATCCAGCGAATACTGGCCGTCATAGCTTTCTACCGGGAAAATTTCACGGAGGATGCCCTCCAGGCCTTGGTCCTTGCGCTGCCGCGACGGAACACCGACCTGCAAGAACTCCGCGTAAGACGCGGTCTGAATCTGAGTCAGGTCAGGCAACTCAAATTCGTCGGGGATTTCACCAAAGTTACGAACTTCATCAAAAATCAACGTGCGTTGGTGAGGAATAGGCATGCGTGGCTCTCTAAATTCCTAGGTTCTGCCTGATGTGCGTGGCGGCGGAAACAGGAGACTAATCCATGAACAGCCTCCACCCGCAACCCTTTCCTGCGACGCGAAACATCACGCGCGCCGAAACGACTCCGCACAAGAAGCGCCATAACGCGCAGCGTGCTCGAGGGTCAGCGGTATCGAGACCGAATGAGTGACAACTCTCAGCCAAATTGCAGTGGAGCGATGTTTGAGCAAGAGCGAAGATTACCAAGGATCCATGAAGTTGGTTTTAGGGGCGGACGGCTCGCCGCCGTGGCATAACACCACGGCACGCGCGCCATACAGTCATCACCACAGCGGCTCCAACCACTGTGGCCAGCGCCTCAACGAACCCAACCCGACAAACCAAACGGCTTACCCGCGCAATTGCCGAATCGCACCCGCTAGAGACTGCCTCTACACGCCTGCACGATCAAACCACAACGGCCAACGACGGCGCCATCCCCCAAACCCACCTGGAAATAGACCCCGCCGAATCCTCACACGGCTGCCCAACAAAACGGACAACCGCCATCCCTCAAGCAGCCCGCACCACAGCAACACCTGCGATCACTTGATTTCAGCAGTACCACCAGCGGCTTCAACTTCCGCCTTCAACTTCTCGGCATCTTCCTTGGAGATTCCCTCTTTCAACGGCTTGGGAGCACTCTCAACCAATTCCTTGGCTTCTTTCAAGCCCAAACCAGTTGCGGCACGCACAACTTTAATCACCGGAATCTTGCTGTCACCAAACCCGGTGATCAAACAAGTGAATTCCGTTTGCTCGGCTGCAGCTTCACCGCCGCCACCGTCTCCACTGGGAGCCATCATGACCGCGCCGCCACCGGCCGGCTCGATGCCATGGTGATCTTTCAGGTAGTCCGCCAGCTTTTTAGCCTGCAACAATGTCAAGCCAGCAATCTTATCACCCAACTCAACTGTGGGTTCGTCGTATTCAATAACTTCAGCCGTCGCCATAACCGTGTTCCTTTCTCAGCACATCAAAATCGTTGGACGCTTACACAGAATTTATAGGAGATTCGCAGGCAGGATCACTCACGAGCTGACACCCCCAACTGGCGCAGATCTAGCTCTTCTAGCTTCCAACCGCTCTTCAAAACTCGACTCAAACAACAAATCGAAGCAACTACTCTTCTTCTCGCTCCGAGTGGGCCTTGACCTGCCCAGACACCTTGCCGCCGGGGCCAAGCAAAGCACTGACCAATCGACCACCTGGGCTGAGTGCCAACCCGGCAATTTGACTGATCAACTCCAGACGACCCGGACTCTTACTCAGGACTTCCACGTCAGCGGCCGACAACGTCGTCCCCTCGACCGTGCCACCCTTGATTTCCAACCCATCGATCTGCTTGGCCCAACTCGCCATCTCCTTGGACAGCGCGACGATATCCTCGCCACCCCAAACCAAGGCCGACGGACCGGCCAAGATCGGATCCAAGGCGGAAACCCCCGCCTGGTTCAGTGCCATACGCGCCAAGGAATTCTTGACCAGCACCATATTGATTTCTTTTTTACGCAGGTCCAAGCGCAACTGATTGGTCGTGATCGCATCGACCTTCGACGGATCAATCACCAACAGCTCCTGCACGTCGCCGATCCGCTCACGGACATCCGACGCAATCAATTCCTTGATGTATTTACTCATGCTACTTAACAATCAATGCTAGTGCGCCCAGCGCAAATTTCTCACCGATCCCAAGGGCAGCCCAGAAGGCCGCTACAAACCGGCTGCGCCGGGGCTTATCGCGTACACTAAACCAACGGGAGAAAAAAGTCACGCGTCCGAAGCGATTTCTATGCCAAAAGCGTCAGAATCGCCCAAACAATCCCGCCGATGCCACATTTTAAGCCGCTGCGTTGACCAGAAAACAGTCAATGCGTCGCTCAGTACACACTCCGGCCAACCGAGTGAGCACCACCGCAAACATCACAGCGCGATTCCAATTCCCGGGCTGTGTGTGGCTGACACGGCAATGGTCCGCACATAGACCCCTTTGGATCCCGACGGCTTCATCGCACGAATTTGCTTGATGAAAGCAGTAATATTGTCCACCAACTGCTCTTCGCTGAACGACAATTTGCCCATCACACAGTGCACATTGCCGCCGGCATCAGCTCGGAACTCCACTTTACCTGCTTTGTATTCCTTGACCGTATTCGCCACATCCTGAGTCACAGTGCCGGCACGCGGCGACGGCATTAGCCCCCGCGGTCCCAACACGCGGCCCAGCGGCCCCACCACACCCATCATATCAGGTGTCGCGATCGCAGCGTCGAATTCCAGCCAGCCATCCTTAACCTTATCCGCCAATTCCTTGCCACCCACGAAATCAGCGCCGGCTTCCTCTGCCGCAGTCGCGTTTTCACCCTGAGCAAAAACCAGCACCGTTTTGGACTTCCCGATTCCGTGCGGCAACACAATGGAACCCCGCACCATCTGGTCAGCCTGACGGACGTCGATGCCCAACCGCATGACAATTTCCACCGTCTGGTCAAATTTACAGGCTGGGATCTTCTTAGGCAGCGACGCTTCCAGACCTTTGAGCTTGGCGACTGCCTCAGTCAAACCAACGCTCGTCAGCCCCTCGACCTGCTTCAACAGAAATTCCTGCCGTTTGGATTGCTTTGCCATCATCGAGCCTCGACTACTCTTTCCAACTTAACTTGATCACTTCAAATGTGTCCGATGCCTTCACGGCGCCGGTGATTAACCGACGACTTCCAGCCCCATGCTTCGCGCAGTGCCGGCAATGATCCGCGCTGCCTGGGCGATATCGGGTGCGTTCAGATCTTCAAATTTCGTCTTGGCGATCTCTTCCAACTGAGCCTGTGTCACAGTGCCCACCTTGTCCGCCTTGGGGTTACCTGAACCCTTGGCGATTTGAGCTGCTTGCTTGAGCAGAATCGCCGCCGGCGGGCTTTTCAGCACGAAGTCGAACGAACGATCGTTGTAAACACTAATGATCACCGGAATCGTAGTACCAGTGAACTCCTTGGTACGCTCGTTGAACTGCATCACGAACTGACCAATGTTCACACCGTGAGGACCGAGAGCGGTACCGACAGGAGGAGCCGGCGTTGCCTGCCCACCCATCACCTGAACCTTGATCGTTGCAACTAATTCCTTCGCCATCGCTTGCCTGCTTTATTAAACTGCCGAAAAATTGTTTCTTAGTGACAACGGATCCGCTGGCCGATCCCTCAATATCGCATTCCCTGAATGCGACACACGTTCCGCCACGCTGAACTCAGACGGCCTCGACTTGCCAATGTTCTAGTTCTTCCACCGGTGTTGTGCGTCCGAAAATTTCAACCAACACCGTCAAACGGCCGGTTGTCTCATCCACAGTATCAATCGCGCCTTCAAACCCTTCAAACGGGCCTTCTTTGATCTTCACGGTATCCCCCACGCCAAACGTCAGGGCCACCCGCGGCGCCTCCTCTTCCTTCTGTTCTTCACGACCAAGCATCCGAGCGATTTCGTGCTCCTGCATCGGAATCGGCTTATTCGCAGCGCCGGTGAAATCCCCCACACCGCCCGTTTCCCGCACCAGAAACCACGTATCATCATTGAGGATCATGTTGACCATCAAATAGCCGGGAAACAACTTATGCTCGGTGACTTTCTTCTTTCCGTTTTTAACTTCCGACACTTTTTCCGTCGGAATGATAATCTCACCAAAGTAGCGCTCCAACCCTTCACGATTGATACGCCGCTCGAGCGACTTCTTTATGGATTTTTCACGATTGCTCTGGATTTTGAGCACGTACCAGAGCATTTCTGTATTTTCAGGCTCAGCGGCTTCGCCGCTTGCATTGGTCTCATCAGCCATTACGGCTTTCCCTTCACCCTGCCGGAACCCCAATAGAATTTGACGACTGGACACTATCGCCAACAAGGCTCCCGTCTACCGGCGACGCAACTGAGTAGACGACCGGCCAACCCACACACCAAGGGCGGTCCCGCCCCACAACACTAAGACGACGCCTCAACAAGCACGCCGACAGTTGTCATCAACTTGTACCAAAAAAGATCGTAAACCAACAGCATGCCACCCAACGCAAACATTGTCACAACAACAACGATCGTCGAGTTCTTCAACTCCTGCTTGCTGGGCCAGGAGACCTTTGTCAACTCTCCCTGCACAGCAATCAAAAAGTCGGCAAACACCGAGTAGTTCACAATCCGAAAGGCGAACACCAAACCAACCAGAAACACCAACACCGGCACACCAATGCGAACCCACTCCGGCTCCACACCGATCATCGGACCCTGCGAGAGCGAAACAGCCCCCAACAGCGCAATCAGCGCCACACCAGCCGTCGTCAACTGCCGGACGAGCCGTCCTTGCTTAGGCTTGTACGACTGCAAACTCAGCAGTTCGCTAAGAAATGAGGTGCTCTTTTTCGCGTTTGCCATGAATTCACGCCCCAGGGCGATTTGTATCACGTGTGAACGACCGGCAACTCTTTTTTCCAAAAAAGCCACACAGCCATAAAAGACGGCTCCGAAAAACCGCAACCGCACTACGGCGGCTCCCGCCATCCATCTCGACAGCCTGGATTACTACAGACACAACTCGCCAACCAAGCAGACCACATTCAATGGTGCCACACAAACGGCGAGCTTAAAAACAGGGGCGGAGGGACTTGAACCCCCAACCGCTGGATTTGGAATCCAGTGCTCTGCCAATTGAGCTACACCCCTAGGCCTTGGTGAATTGCCGGACTCTCAAAAACGCGGCGAAATTCCGCCACCCATCGCGACGACATCACTTCTTCCGCGACTCTTTGTGAACCGTATGACGGCGAAGCCGCGGGCAATATTTCTTCAACTCCAGCCGTTCTGCACCACGTGTTTCTTTTTGAACACGATAGTTCCGATCACCGGTCTCAGTGCATTCCAGCCAAACATACTCGCGGGCCATGACTTCACTCCACCTATCTCCGGCACGGGCACGCGGCCGCGCCGAAACCGATACAGAAAATGAACACCCGCCGAAAAACAACGGCGGGTGCCCACTAAATCATAATTACTCAACAATCTTGGTCACAACACCCGAGCCGACGGTCTTGCCACCT
>CALOFE010000080.1:0-5805 GCA_942492455.1 uncultured Planctomycetaceae bacterium
CGGTGGAGGTTTTGGAGGAAGCCCGCGAAAATCTGCTCAGCTTGGGCGACACGGGTGTGGGAATCATGGAACATTCCCATCGCGGCAAGGCATTTGTGGCCGTGTATGAAGAGGCGGTTTCGCTTTGCCGGGAGTTGGCGGCGATTCCCGACAATTATCACGTCTTGTTCCTACAAGGGGGCGCCTCGTCGCAGTTCTTTATGCTGCCGATGAATTTCCTGCCCAAGGACGGTACAGCTGATTATTTGGTCACGGGGTCCTGGGCCAAAAAAGCGGTCGCCGAGGCGCAGCAATTTGGCAATGTGCATGTCGCCGGCAGCAGCCAGGATCGCAATTTTTGTTATATCCCCAGCGATTGTTCTTACAGCGACGATGCCGTCTACACGCATTACACGTCGAACAACACGATCTTCGGGACGCAATTCGCAACGGTGCCGGAAGTCGCCTGTGAGACGCTGGTGTGCGATATGAGCAGCGATATTTTCTCCCGGCCGGATCGACGTCTCAAAATATGGCGTGATTTATGCCGGTGCGCAGAAGAATCTCGGCCCCAGCGGCGTGACGTTGGTCATCATCCGCGACGATTTGGTGCAGCAGGGACCGACGGACATTCCGACGATGCTGCAATACCGCACGCACGCCGACAACGACTCGATGTTCAATACCCCGCCGACGTTCGGCATTTATATCATGGGGCTGATCTTCAAATGGATCAAAGCCCGCGGCGGACTGGCGGCAGTCGGCGAACAGAATCGCGATAAGGCGGGCAAACTGTACGAGTACCTGGATCAAAGCCGTCTGTTTAACGGCACTGCTGATCTGGAAAGCCGGTCTCAAATGAACGTGACGTTTGTCACGGGCGATGCGGATTTGGATGCCCAGTTCATCTCACAAAGCGAAGCAGCTGGATTTAGCGGGCTGAAAGGACACCGCAGCGTGGGCGGCATGCGAGCCAGCCTGTACAATGCATTTCCCGTAGACGGAGTAGATGCATTGATTGAATTCATGCAACGTTTCGAAGCCGAGCAGGGGTGAGACGTTTGTTTGTGTTGCTGTCATGTTGAAACGCTGTGGGACGAGACTTTGCACTGGGTGGTCAAATTCGAACCTAGTCGAAATTCCTCTGAAGGACAGGTGAGCCGATCGTGAATTTTTTCAAGAATTATCTCGAAAGGCACCAGCATCCCGGTAACCAATTTCTGCATCTCATTGGGTTGCCGATCACATTCGCCCTGCCGGTGTACTTCTTAGTGCATCACAATTGGCAGTGGGCGTTGGGGGCATTTATTGCCGGTTATGCGCTGCAATTCCTGGGTCACGCCATCGAAGGCAACGACGCGGGGGAGATGATCGTCGTCAAAAAACTTTTGGGCAAGCCGTACATTGCGGTCGTGCCTCGTTCAAAAGAGTCAAAGTTTGACGATTAGAGCGCCGATACTGCTTATGACGGTTTTAACGCGCCCGATGTGTCGTTTTATTGAGACGCATGCGCGGACTTCTCCCAATTCCGGATCGTCATCCGGGATGTGGAGGGTTTTTCAACCGTCAGCGACGAGATGGTCCTGGATGGTTCGGAGGACCTTGCTCGCACGCGACAACTGAGAAGCAGATTCATCGGTACTTTTGCGGCAAGGACGCACCATGCGAAAGCGATCATTCCGGCAATTTGTCAGCCTGTTGTTGATCAGCTGCCTATTCACCGGCTGTGCGAGCAACCCCACGTTGTCCTATCTGGGCGACGCCCAATTGACAGATTATCGTGCCGATGCCGAACGGATTGCCTATCCTGATTCGTGCGAAGTCGCGCCGGAATCCGCGACGTTTGCCAATCCGCCTCGCAATGTGCGGGACCGGAACCATGACGAAGCATGGGATATGCCATTGGCTGAGGCAATTCACTTGGCGCTGTTGCACAACAAAATTGTGCGAACATCCAACCGCACAGCAACCGGTGCCATCGCCGGTGGCTCGGCAGGGGGCACCTCGACCAGCAGTGCCGTGAGCTCTCCGCAAGCCGTGGCGTCCGTCTATGATCCGGCCATTCAGGAAACGGGCGTGCTCTTTGGCAGTCGCGGTGTCGAATCCGCCCTGTCTGAGTTCGACACCCAGTTTACCACGAGCATGGTCTGGGGCCGTGACGAACAAATTCAAAACAACCTGTTCCTCGCCGGTGGTATTCCCGACGGGGCGACCTTGCAGTCTGACACCGCTCAGATGCAAGCAGAGTTGACAAAGGTTCAAGCAAACGGTGGACAACTGTCGTTGAGCCATCTGGTCAACTACAACTACAACAACTCTCCCGGTAACTTGTTCCCGTCGGTGTATACCGGCAACGTGCAACTTGGCTATCGCCTGCCGATGTGGGCCGGTTCGGGGACGGAGTTCACGCGGATCGCTGGTCCGGTTTCGGAAAACATTACCGGGATCGGTGGTGTGAGCCAAGGTGTGGTCATCGCCCGGATTAACAACGACATCACGATTGCCGACTTCGAAATCCAAGTCCGCAATATGATCAAAGATGTTGAGGACATTTACTGGAACCTGTATCTGGCCTATCGTCGCTACGACGCTGAAGTCGTCGCCCGGAATAGTGCCCTGCGAACCTGGCGGGAAGTCAAATCCAAATTCGAAGTCGGAGCACGGGGTGGGAGTGCCGCTGACGAAGCTCAAGCGCGCGAACAATACTTCGACGCCAAAGCCCGTGCCGAACGAGAACTGAACAACATCTACTCCATGGAACTCGAACTGCGGCGGATGCTGGGATTGCCGGTCAATGACGGCCGTATTATTCGCCCCTCCGATGTGCCGATTACCGCCGAATTCATTCCCGACTGGTATGTGGCCTTGGCTGAGGCACTCACCCGCCGGACGGAATTGCGTCGCCAAAAATGGAATATCAAGAGTCTCGACCTGCAGTTGATCGCTGCGGAAAACCTGGCGAATCCACGGCTGGACTTTGTCTCCGCCTACCAGGTGAATATGTTTGGCGACAACCTCTTTGGGAACAGCGACAATGACAGTGTGGGAACGGCCCAGGGACTCAACAGTGCCTACGAACGTTTGACACAAGGCAGCCAAACCGGTTGGCAACTCGGCTTCCAATTCTCGATGCCGCTTGGTTTACGTCGTACTTTGGCACAAGTTCGCAATATCGAGTTGCGGTTGGCCCAGGCCCGCGAACTGTTGGCGACACAGGAAGTTGATATTAGTCATGAACTGGCCGATGGCTTCCAGGCGTTGAATCTCAACTACCAAACGGCTCAAACCCACTTCAACCAAGGCCGCGCTGCCCAACTGCAGTTGCAAGCCTTTGAAGCGGAGTACAAGGTCGGTACCAAGACGTTGGACTTGTTACTTCAAGCTCAAACACGTTTGGCCCGTGCCCAAATTCAATACTACACCGCCATCATCGAATACACCAAGTCGATCACCAACATTCAATTCCGCAAAGGAACCTTGTTGGAATACAACAACATTCACTTGGCTGAAGGGGCCTGGAGTCCTGAGGCTTATGAAGAAGCCCTACGTCGTGCCTGGGCTCGCAGCTACGCCTTCGAATCGGATCTGATGCACACCGAACCGGCTCCGTTCGTCAACGACGGCCGCGTGATGGGACCGGTGGAATTCACTTCCGAAGCAGTCAATCTGCCCGGCCCGGCCAACGGAAGTGAGTCGATGGAGATTCCGCTGACCGATCCGAACGGCATCGTCCCGCCTCCGCCCGCCCCTCCGCTGGATGGGGAACTGGAGGGAGCCGGCTCTGGCGATTTTCGCGAGCCCGTCCCGGCCCTGCCTCCCGCTGAGGGAGGTTATGACGACGATGTCAGCATCAACTGGGACGTCGATTACGACGAAGAGCAAGCTGAAGCCTTATTCGAAAGGCAAAGCGATCAGGAGACCGTGGGCTATGAAAAGGTCAACTACTCCGACGCACCCGTGATCGACAGTGGATATTAATCCAGGTCGCAAATAAACGCCCCCCACCACAAGAACACCCTCTCCCTCTGGGAGAGGGCCAGGGGTGAGGGTTTTTCAAGCTAGAGAAGGTCCTCACGTTCTAAGTGTTTTAGCGTGAGGACTTTTCCAATGGTGGGCAGCAAGCGTCCTGTGGAGAAAGGTGCGTCGCGATGCATCCTACAAAGAACGTGGCTGATTGACCCGTTAGCAAACAGGTCGCTATGGGGGCATGGGACCCAAGCCGACGATGGCCTCCCGCGCGATCTTGGCCTTCAGCAATGCCTGTTCGAGGTTGTCTTCTGCGCGAGCACGAGCGGTTGGGTCGCGGATGACGCGAACGCGAATACCATTTTCATCACCCGTGGTCGCGGTTGCCAATTCTACGGCCTGTTCTAGAGTGATTTCCTGAAGCGTGCCCTCGGTATCGGTGGCAACCCAGTATCCACGGTCTTTGATCGTAATCTGCAGGACATGGGGAGCTACTGCAGGTGTGGTTTGGGTCTCCGCGTCGGGTGGGGGTGTGGTTTTCTCGCTGAGGTCCGGCTTGGATCCTTGTACGGGAATCACGCCGTCGCCGCCATCAAACTTCGGGAGCCAATTGCCGAGGAACGTTCCGGCAATGACTCCCAACAGAACCAGTCCGCTACTGATCTTTACGCCGCGGGTGACTTTCTTGGTAATCGTCATCGGACTTTGGCCTCAATCCAACTCAAAAAGTGATGGCGTTATTGCAGTGGTGGCGAAAATCCCAGGATAGCGTATTCAAAACGTGTGCGGCGATCGCTGTCCTCGTGCATCTTTTGTGTGACCTCGGCGACACCTTTGATGGCTGCCTGACGCACGGAGAACTGCGCGTCGGACCATGAGACGAGTAAGATGACCAGATTCTTGGGCTGCGGGAGTGCTTTATAGCGAGCATAGATCTCGGCGCTAAAACGTTCAGGGGTCTCAGCGCGAAATTTAAAGGTTTTTCCGGCGGCGGTCATGGTTGTCAAGTTGTCGTCGCCGATATGGATGTCCCACACGTCACAACGTTTAAGCAATTCTCGCCAAGTCCGCAGATGCTTGACCATTTCCGCGGCGCGGTTGCCGGCCATGGTTTCGATTTCGCGGCGCAGTTCGTCGCGTTCTGCTTCGGTCCGGGCTGCCAAGACGCGTTTGATGGTTTCCTGCGGCAAGCGAAATAGCCGCGACAGGATTTCCCCCAGTTCTTGGATCTCCTCCCGCGATTGTCGCAACTCATCGCTGATTTCTGTTTCGCGTTCCTGCATGGTCGAGCGCAAACGGTTACGCTCAATTTGTAATTGGTTCCGCTCTTGCTCGGCAACTTCCAGTTTGGCTAAGAGTTGCAAACGGGCCAACTCCGCCGTGTCTTGCGCTGCATCTAGTTTCTGGGCGACTTCGACCGCCTGCGTCTCGGCTGTCTGTTGCACTTCCATGTACTGCGCGAAAATCACGATCAACAACAGATCCAACAGCGGCGTCAATTGAAACGAGAGTTTACGTCGCGACAATTTCATGCCGATTCCTCCGGCACAAGCGAGAGTTCTCGTTTGGCGCGGACGATCGTGTCCCGCACATGCTCGCGGTTTTCCGCCAGACGTTCGAACCGCGTTTCCAGCACGCTGTTTAAAAACATCAGCAGGATTCCGGCTGAGAGTCCGGCAAAGGTTGACCAAATCGCATCGCCGAAGCGGCTGACGATTGCGCCCACGGTGTTGGCATCGCCACCGGTTTGCAGAGCGGCGCCGATGGCGAGGATCGTGCCCAACACGCCGGCTAACGGATAGGCTTCAATCATGGTGCGGCAGATGTTGTACGAAGTTTCAAACGCCATGGATTGCAAAT
>CALOFE010000081.1:0-50000 GCA_942492455.1 uncultured Planctomycetaceae bacterium
CAATTTTCAAAGGATAATGTCGCAACGTTTGGTATCGCGACACGCGAGTCACGGCAGAATGTCGGAAGATTTTCTTCGACATCATGGAGCAGTTTTCGCGCGAAAAGACTATAGCAGTTCTTCATTATCCTGAAACGTATCTTCCGATTTCCAAGGTCCAAATGGGACGCGAATTCAAGAAAATGGGGTATTGGGTCGATTACCGCAGTGACCATGACGTCCGAATGAGAAGCGAACATGGAGTGTCCGATTGAGTCGCCCGGCCGACGAACGAAGCGAAGCAAGGAACGCGACGAACATACTGAACAGCTTAAACGTACCGAACGTGTCGAACAGCTGTAAGTGGGGTATTGAGGGCAGTGAACGTCGTACCGAGGCAAACGAGCCTGAAATTGTT
Source organism: uncultured Planctomycetaceae bacterium (assembly GCA_942492455.1). Classification (GTDB taxonomy): domain Bacteria; phylum Planctomycetota; class Planctomycetia; order Planctomycetales; family Planctomycetaceae; genus Symmachiella. The sequence goes on from CALOFE010000081.1 coordinate 398, forward strand.
TGACCCTGGCCGCTGCCATTACTGTTACTCGTAACTTCTTTCTATTAGCACCACTTTGTTAGCATAGCCAGACTGTTTCTTGATTTCATCCATTTTTCTTTCACGTTGCAGTTCTTGACGTCTGTGGTCTGAATTGAATTTCAACATATGATGTTTCCAATAACTCTTGCATCCCACAGTAAAAGGTTCATGTAATTCGGCCTTGTACCAAAATACTTGGTCTTCAATGCTATTACTCAAAGACGTATTGTCGATTACCAAGCATTCGTAATCATTTGTAAATTCATCAAAGACTTTACTGAATACATCATATGATGGGAACATACCAGCATAATGTTCATATAAACGGCGTCGATTATTGGTTTTATTTTCTCGCAACAGGAAAATGTAATCGATTTGATTTCGAAGGTCTGGAGGAATTCCAAGTGCGTACTGCATGGCAAAGATGAACATAAGTTTGTCGTGTCTTCCATTGAAGAAGATGTGTTGAACGTTTTCATCCTTGGTCCATATTTTGGCATCGTGTAAACAATCGTCCATTACTAACAATGCATAGGGATTATCTAACGAACCATTTTCATACTGTTCTACTGCGAAATCTTGACGTTTCAAGACGTTTGAAATGGTTTTTTCCGAGTATTTCTCATGAATGTAGCTTTCAGGAAATATTTTGGAGTAATCTTTTCGGCCTTCTCTGGTTTTACAAATGACTGTGGCCATTGGAATTGAGCGGACGTGGTAACAGATATCCTCGATAAGTGTAGATTTACCAGTACCTCGACGGCCAACTAACGCAACGATTTTATCTCTTTGAATTTTGCGCATGTTGAATTTCCGGATTCGGTAATCATACAGCTTTTCCTTCTTCGGTGGAGGCATGATGTGTTACAATTTGCTATTATTTAATACTTTTTTTTGTTTGTAGAATATCCGCGGAAAGACAAGTTTGTTATTTTCCACTGAAACTTCAATGGACGACGACGACGCAGAACAATTTCAAGAATTGGCGTACAAAATCTTTACCGGAGAACCACAACCTGCGTATACTGTTGCTCTTGAACCCGACGAAGCTAGTGTTGTCCCCATAGATGCCAAGGAACGTTCGGAGATTATTGTTTCCATTTTGTCTATAATTTGCTCTTACGGTATTAAAATCCTTTTCGGTGATAATTTCCATCCTCAAAATGAAGAACAAATCCGCAAATTTAATAATCATTTGAAATGTATCGGCTGGGTCGCTATCTTCAAACCGGAAATACAAAATGAAACCATTACAGGGATTGTAATCAGTTTTGAAAGTGTGAAAGTAATTTAAGAAGATAAAACATTCATATTTAGACGTATGTCAGTAAAATTCCGAGAAGTAAATATTGGAGCAAACAATATCGTAGTTAATTATGGAGGCGGAAGACAAGATGTTTCTAGATTTCAGAAGAAGCAGAGAAATGTGTCTACTGTTTACTTGGTAGGCGATATGTGGAGAAATTTCGAAAGAAACATATGGAGCATTGGGCAGAGATGTAAAATAGTGTACGAGTCCGAGTAACGAATTTTCTATAGACTTTCCAAACGACCTTCATTATGAAGAAGGAATTGCCGCCATCTGTAAAAAGTTATCTCCTTTGATAGAAAAACCTAATTCGGCATTGGTTCCAATTTTGCATCTCGACGGGGCAAGATTGCGGTCTATCACAATTCAAGTTAAAGAAAGAGCAAAAATGTGTTCTAATGCGCGATATAATATTAGTTATGTTGCTCGGGGTAATGCACCACAATGGATAAATTAAATTTTCAAAATTGTAATCGAATTATCATTTTGAAAAATAGAAGCCATAAAGAATGCGGGTCGAGCGCGCTGTCGCTCGAGTAACGAAGTATCGCTGGCAGCGGACAGGAAGGGGGGTTCAAAACGTGATTGACCGGCACGACGGTCACGTTCAGTGATGATGAAGACCACCATGCTAGTAGTCGCACTGCTCGCATTGTTTGTGCCGCCGCCGTCTGTTGTTGCATCAACGGAAGAACTTGCGGATTTGCTGGATAGCCGTGAAGGAGATATTCAGTATGCGCGGGACGTCATCGAGGCTGAATTCAATCGGCTTATCAAGTCTGGAGAAATCGGTGTTTGCGCCTATCATGATATCTACAATCCGCCAACGGGCGGTATGGTGGCTGACACGCGATTCGGAGATGACCCGGATACCGGAACTACCTTGAAAGTTGACACTGACATTACCGTGGTCCGCGTTCCACCTGGAACTGACAAGTCTGCCGATGGATTTCGCGCGGAAATCTGTTCCACCAAACCTGTTTTGAATTTCTGGAAGAGCAAGTTTCCAATCAATGAAACCGACCTATTGTGGCAATATTTCGGTGGGCAGTCAACTGGAAACATCGAGTTTTTCCCTGGTTTCAAGGATTTGTCACCTGACCCAGACTATGATTCGCGGTTCCGTCCATGGTATTCTGCAGCTGCCACCGGTCCCAAAAACGTGGTTCTGGTCATCGACACCAGCGGAAGCATGTCGGATGCGAACCGAATCGGAAAAGCGCGCAATGCTGCAAAGCGAATCTTGCAAACGTTGACGCATACGGATTTCGTGAGTATTGTTGCATTTGATGATCGGGTTCGCAAGTTTCCCGGTGGAACGTTGGTTCGCGCCACAGAAGAGAATCGAGCGAGCATTGCAGCATGGATTGACGACTTGACCGCGGGCGGTGGTACATTTTTCTTTGAAGCCATGGATGCCACATTTGACCTTTTGGAAGCGAGTCGGCGCCAAGACCAAGTGTCCGGATGTCATACGGCAATTTTATTCCTAACCGACGGCAAGGATGGAAGCATTGGCAGTGTTTTGGACCTGATGAAGAAACGAAACACTGCCGATATCGATGCACGTGTTTTTACGTATGCGCTGGGAGATGAAGCGGCACGCGACAAACCCCTTGAAATGGCATGTCAGCACCGTGGAGTTTTCACAGCTGTAGGAGACGACGATGATTTGGAAAATGCAATGGCACAATATTATGTTTATTTTGCAACAGGTATTGATTCCGACAAACCACGCTGGTCCGAGTTGTATGCAGATGCGCCGACGGGAAAGTTCATCACCACCGGTGCCCTGCCTGTTTATGTCAAGCGTCCCGGGAAAGTCAAGGAACTTTTCGGTGTAGTTGCGATTGATTTCAAGGAAGATGCATTGCTCATGAATGGAACACTGACGCGTCAAGATGTCAATGATTATCTTTTGAAACGTAGTCGTGATTGTCCCGATTTGTCATTGACCGAAGAGCAGCTTGTGGAACTTCGCGGCGAACACCAATGTGAATCTGCCTTGCCAGTGTGGGCAATTATTCTGATTGTCTTCGGATGCTTTGTGGTTGTTTCAGGAATTTGTGCCCTTTCCTTCATACTGAAGCGAGCACCGCATTAGCCTTTTGTCGTTTCCGTTGCACAGACATTGACAGCAACATTGATTTGCACAAGTTTCTCAAAATTTCATGGTGTTCGTTTTTTGGCTGGTCTGTTTCCTCGACATAATTGATGGTTTCCTCAATCCAATTCAAGATATCATTGTTGTCGTCACTTCCGCCTTCGCTTCGGCCTTCGGTCCCGCCTTCGGCTTCGCTTTCGACTTCGCTTTCGACTTCGCTTCCGCCTTCACTTCGAAGGAAATCTGCAGCACAGTAAATCATGCCATCGAGTAATTCCTCTTGCATCATCTCGAACCAATCATTACTGGGAGTACCCCACTTTCTTGTGTCAGAGCCAATTTTTACTCCGTGACCATATCGTTTTTTTCCCAATTCGAGTCGAGAGAGTAAAAGTTCTCGGACTGTTGTTTGCATTTCTTTTTATGAATTACTTTTATACTCTTAAATAAAAATTTCTTGAGGAATAGTATAATCACAATATGGCACGGAAATCGAAAAGAATGAGTCGCCGTGTAAGCCGTAAGGCAAGTCGTGCAAGTCGCCGAAGCAGCCGCCGTAGCAGCCGTAAGTCATCGCGGAAGAGCCGCAAGTCTCGCAAGAGCAAGAAGCGTAGCTCCAAGCGTAAGTCCCGTAAGTCCCGCAAGAGCCGCAAGAGCAAGAAGCGTAGCTCCAAGCGCAAGTCCCGCAAGAGCCGTAAGAGCCGCAAGAGCCGCAAGAGCAAGAAGCGTAGCTCCAAGCGCAAGTCCCGCAAGAGCCGCAAGAGCCGCAAGAGCCGCAAGAGCCGCAAGAGCCGCAAGAGCCGCAAGAGCCGCAAGAGCCGCAAGAGCCGCAAGAGCCGCAAGAGCCGCAAGAGCCGCAAGAGCCGCAAGAGCCGCAAGTCTCGCAAGAGCAAGAAGCGTAGCTCCAAGCGGAAGTCTCGCAAGAGCCGCAAGAGCCGCAAGAGCCGCAAGAGCCGCAAGAGCCGTAAGAGCCGTAAGTCTCGCAAGAGCAAGAAGCGTAGCTCCAAGCGGAAGTCTCGCAAGTCTCGCAAGTCTCGCAAGTCTCGCAAGAGCCGCAAGAGCAAGAAGCGTAGCTCTCGGCGCAAGTCAAAGGCACGTACGTCCGGTGGCCGCAAGATTCGCAGTTCGCGTGTCAAGAGTATCGCTGCCCAAGAAGCTCAAGGATGCTCTGAATGGCAAGCTCAAGGCATACTGTGTGACCGCCAAGAAAATGATGGCTTTCGATAGCAATCCCCGTGTTGTCAAGTATCAAAATGGCACCGTCGCCATCACTGGCAATGCCAAGGGCTGCAAGAACAAGGATGGTGGACCTGTCCGAATGAGCGCAATCATCGCTCGCGATTAAATTTTAAAAATCTTAATTTTCAATTAAAAAGATTTTTACAATTGTCACACGGTAGGGGGCTTGCCCCCTTTATTTGAAGGCATATGTTCGGAATTGCTCAATCGTCAGCTTGTTCAAACAATCGTAAACTTTGTCCATGTACTGACGATTGGTTGTGCCTTCTTCGATTTCCGCCACATGTTCAATTTCATATGCCAATTCATCGGAAATTAGGTTATCTTTCTTGTTTTCCAACTTGTTTTGCATGAGTAAAGCTTGCAGTAAATTGGCTGCCGGATCCAAAAAATGAATCATCATCCAATAAGCAATCCATGCAGGTTTGTTGCTACGGTTTTCATCCTTTTTGAAATATTCGGTGATTTGGGGCAGACTCATTTTGGAGAATTTCGAGACATACGGCTTAACATCATCCATTGCCAATGGCATGAATGAACCGCGAGCGCGCAGGAGCGCGCAGTAGTAGAGTATCGAGTATCGAGTATCGAGTAACGCTTACGTGTCCGCGAACAAAACCCCCGCGTTGTGCCACAAGACGGTCAGTCAGAGATGGCAACGAGCCAGGACAAGTTCATGAATCACATTTTCAGCGGCCGCCTGGATGATGCGCGCCGTGCCATTGAAAATGGCGAAATCGACATTCATGAGAATGACATGTTTCTACGTACATCTACGCATAATGGCCGTTTCGATGCTGTTCAATTTCTTCTTGAAAATGGTTCATACACATATGAGGAATGTATGGATTGTTATCTTCGAGCTGCAAAGCGTGGCCATCTTGAAGTGCTTCAAGTATTTGAGAATTACTGTGGTGTCAAACTTGAAACGATGAATAAGGCGTTGGCACTTGCTGCTATAGCTGGACATTTTCCGGTGGTCCAGTATCTCGTTCCGCAGGGAGCAGACATTGAAACCAAGGAGATTATGGAAGTTCAGAAACGTGGCCATCGTGATATTCAAAATTTCATGACGTATTATCGTATCTGGGACGGCGTTTGCAACAACTAGTTTCACAAGCCCTTGTCAACACTATATTCTTTTGCATACGAAATTCTAGGAATGTTCCAATAGCCCGCAGCGAGTTGTTTTCGAGATTTTGCTTTCTGCTCGTAATCTTCATGTGTTTTGTAGAAATAGACATCTGCACGATTATCACTGTAAAATATCTGCAGAATATTCAGGAAATTAACATGACAAATTAAATGAATACCGCCACTATCTTCGAATCCATTTTTTGAACAATACGAATAAAAATAAAAGTATTCGCCATTGTTTAATTGCCCGAGGATTTTCCACATCGATTCGCCGCGAATTCCATTTTCAAAGAAAAATACATCTTTGATATCAGTTTCAAGGATATTAGTTGTTTTCTTATTTTCACTCATCGTTACATTTAAGTAACCATATGTGCGAACATCGACCGGACACAATCCAATTAGTTCATTTCGCAATTTACCGAAACCATAAATGTCAAATTGTTTTTGAAATGTTTCAAGGATGTTTTCCATTAGTGAGTTGTAAGTTGTCTACGCATGTTTTCTTAAATGCACGAGGGGCAAGCCCCTGACCGTTGCGCCGGTCAAACACGCATGAGGGTCATAAGGGGGTTTTGAAGGGGCTTGCCCCTTCACCTGATTGACTTCGTTGCCAGCTCGTCCACCTTGTTGTTATTGATGGCATTGATATCAGTCGGATTTTTTTGGTGTCCGCGAACATGAACAAAACTGACGTCATGTTCCTTGTAAAGCTTCCTTGCCGGTGATATGATGTCCAAGTTTTTCACGGGTTTGTTATTTGCAGTTTTAAATCCGTTCTTCTCCCAATTATGATACCATATCGATATACAGTTTATCGAATAAAGCGAATCGGATACAACGACAATCTTGTGTTTATCCTTTGAATACGCGGCGTCACTTGTCAGGATTCTCATTGCTTCAAGGATTGCCATTAGTTCGGCACGCTGGTTGGTTTGCTCTTGCCCCGGCGCAAGGGGGCGGCTAACATTTCGCGGGTCGTGGTCGCCAAAGAAAACACCATACCCTGCCACCGCATTCTTTTTCCCATTATTCTTTGAAGCGCCATCGGTCCAAACAGTTATGATTTCTTTTTCAGGAAGATTATCAATGACCGACATATCCAATTTCACACGATTCATCGTTTCTATACACAAACAAGTTTTTTTTCTTAAATTGCCGAACAATCTTCAGATTGCCGAACAATCGTCAGACCGCCGAATCGACATGGTATCCTTCCAGGGTTTTCTTTGCCGTTTCAGTGAGTTCAGGAATTGTGGTCAGGACCCACATACGTTGAACGACTCCACCGACCGATTCGACAAGCTTGGCAGCTGCAAACAGGGAACCGCCGGTCGCCAGGACATCATCGACCAACAGACACTTGGTCCCTGGGACAATGACATCGGTTGGAATCGAAAATGTATCACTACCGTATTCCTTGGTGTACTGATAATCCTTTGAAAACTCCGGCGGCAATTTGCCAGTCTTGCGAATCATCACAAATGGTCGATTCATCTTCGCAGCAAGGTACGCGCCGAAAATGAATCCGCGAGCATCTAATCCGACAATGGCTTGTATACCTGCGAATTCGTAAAACATGACCGTTTCATACATGATTTTGTAGAACAGGTCACGGTCATACAGAAATGGGCTGATGTCGACAAAGTTCACACCCGGCTTTGGCCAATTCTTTGAAACTCCGGAAAGATTTCAAGACATCATACTTGGACAATATACTTGCAAATGCCAAACCGATTTGGTCCTCTCGCGTTGTCTGACTGTTGAAATGTTCAATCCAATTGTCAGCGGGAATTTTCGGGTTATACTTGTGGATGACGGAGCCGACAGTCACTGCAAGGCCATACTGTCGATACTTGTAATCAAACGGAGTTTCGGCCATTGCTTGCAAAATGTATTTTTGAATATTTCCACGATGTAGATATACCGAGTATTGGCTCTCGTATGTCTTGTCGAATTCAGGAATATACACATGGATGACACAGAGCTCGCAAAATTCTATGCCGTGTTCTTCGCTCGTTTGAATAATGCTATTTTCAATAGCGACGTACATATCCACTTTCGGAATCTTGTCTTTCATCGCCCGGAGTTTTTCAAGACGCATGTCCGCACCGATGGCCCCGGCACCATTCATCGGTTGCTCCGCCATTTCAATGTCAACCTTGTATCCGAAAACAGTTTTCACATCCAAAATTTTCTTCATTGCTGCAATCTTCACCGGCGAAGTGCTGGCCAAGGCAATAAGGAGCGGTCGCGCATTTTCGGCTTTGTTGGCAGCGTTGACGATGTCCATCGAAGAATCGAAGTGGCACCTGAACCGGCCCTGTTTTTCGTTACTCGAGCGAACTTGCTTCGCGTTCTTCGACCGCGCGACGATACTTCGTTATTTCGTTACTTCGTTACTTCGAGAAATACTCGATTAATTTATCAGAGTAACGAAGTATCGCGGGTCGAAGTCCGCGGGTCGAGCGCGCGGTCGCTCGGAGTTTTGTCATTCTGATGACTGGCTCCCGACGGAATACCAAGGTTCGTCCGATGCCTCCGACGCAGCAGCAGCAAGTTCCCGAACGTGACGTCGAAGCTGGGACAGCGACAGCGACAGCGGCCTCCGTGACCCGCGTTCCCAAGGCAGTGATTCCTCCGCCGGTTGCAGTAGCAGCAAAAAGCAAGAACGGTAGCTCGCGTTCGCGTCGTTGGTGGCAATCGTTTTCCAAGTTTTGCACTTTCCTGGTACCGGATTGCTGCATTTCAGGAAATGTGGATGCCAAACAAGCCTGGCGCGAAAAGGTGGCGATTTTCTATATCATGATTTTCGTCAGCGCAGTGTTTGTTGGTGGATTCGGGCTGGCGCCGATTATCATCTGCAAGGAGGAAACCATCTATACCTGGGAAGACATTTGGAGTCAGGGCAATGAAGCATGGACCGTTATTCATGGAATCATCTATGATATGGAACATCTGATTCACAAACATCCTGGAGGAATCGATGGCATTCTTCGCTTTCTTGGAAAAGACTCGTCCAAGATATTCCCGCGTTCTCCGTATGCGACGCTACCACATGATTGTCTGAATCTTGACAAGGCTGGTAATGACACGGTGCCAGTTTGCAATGACATGTCTGATGAAGACATCCTGTCCGGCCTTCCATGTCATGATACCATTGTCGGCATCAATGGAACGCGTGATTTCCTCGGCGAATACCAACGTGGACTTTTGGCCTTTTCAGGAGCTGACCTCGAATTCGCCAATGGTTATTGGATAATCATTTACGACCAAGTTTACAATGTCACTGATTACATCAATGATATCAAGAATGAGTTGAGTTTCCTCGTTGAAGAAGACCATCCCAATGCATACCTGCAGTCGAGCCTGAATAGCCTGGTCATCCATAAGGCAAACCAGGATGCGACCGAGCTATATGAAGCGCTGTTTGTCGGCAATGCCACACTCGAGTGTTTAGATGAATTGTTTTTTGCCGGAGTTGTCGACAACCGATTCAATCCGGTTTGTTTCGCTCTGAACATTGGTGTTTACATGATGTTGGCAGTTGTGGGAACTGTGTTGATTCTGCAGTTTCTGGCATCGATGCGGTATGTGTCCCCGGTGCAACGGACATTTACCTCTGAAGATACCAAGGAGCCGGTGATTATCATGGTGCCTTGCTACAACGAGGGTGACAAGGAACTGCGCAAGACGATTCAGAGCGTTTTCGATTCCGAGTATCCGGATGATAATCGCGTTCTTCTGGTTGTCGCGGATGGAATCATCACCGGAAACGGAGAGCGCATGAGTACTCCGAATTTCCTTGCCGATATTCTCGGGTTCGAAATCGATGAGGATGAGGATGAATCCTTTGAATATCCCAGCATTGGCGCATTGACAAAGAATCGAGCACGCGTCTACACCGGGCGAGCCACCCGAGCGTCGTGCCGCTCGACCACGTTATCAGGTGACGCTCGTTTGAAGTACATTGTCATCATCAAGTGCGGTCTTGCAAGCGAAAAGAATCTGTCCAAACCGGGCAATCGCGGAAAGCGGGATTCGCAACTGATTGTTAGCGGGTTCTTCAATCGTGTGCATCATCGGCGAACTTTCAACGACCTCGACATGGCGATTTGCGATGCTCTCCGGAGCCTGGATTTTCAAGAAGACAACATCAAGTATCTGATGACGATTGATGCCGACACGCGCATTGAAAAGAAGGCGATTGCTCACATGGTTTTCAACATGAACAAGGATGAGCGTGTCCTGGCACTTTGTGGAGAAACCAAGGTCGACAACAAGACTGCTTCGTGGATTACGATGATTCAAGTATTCGAGTATTACATCAATCATCACATGAAGAAAGCATTCGAAAGTGTATTCGGCACTGTCACATGTCTACCAGGGTGTTTCACCATGTATCGAATCGTCGGCCAAAACGGAGTTCCATTCCTCGCTGCTGATTCGGTGTTTCGTGAGTATGCACGCAACGACATTGACACTCTTCATGAGAAGAACCTGTATCATCTTGGAGAGGACCGCCTGTTGACAACGCTGCTATTACTGAATTTCCCCGACAAACGTTTGAACTTCATCCCGGAAGCTCTTTGCTGGACGGTGGTTCCACACACGATGAAGATTCTCTTGAGCCAACGTCGGCGATGGATTAACTCGACTGTTCACAACTTGTTTGAGCTATTGCAAGTTCAGACAATGTGTGGAATATGCTTTTTTTCCATGAAGACCGTGGTTGTCCTGGACTTGATATCGACCATGATTTTGCCGGCAAGCACAATCTACATGGCCTATCTTATATACATCTTTGTTGAAATGGGTGTTACGGTTTCAATGTTGTTGATAGTAGTCTTTGCCCTGATAATCGGAGTCCAACTTGTCGTGTTTATCCTTCGCTCTCAATGGGAGTATCTGTGGTGGTTTTTTGTCTTTATGACCTTTGGCCTTCCCGTTTTCTATGTTATCCTCCCTCTGTACGCGTTTGCAAACATGGATAACTTTTCTTGGGGAATCTCGCGGAAGATTCAACAGTGATTATCGTAATTTGCGACGTTTTGTAGAATGTATTTCGTTGTCGTTGTCGTCGTCTCCGAATTTCCTCTTAAGATTAATAGTATCGCCTCTCGCAGTTAATATTTTCCTGAATTCTTCTTTCAATACTTGAACAATACGACCATCAGATAATAATAATTCTTGAAAATCTGTATAACCGATTGGAGAAAATAATCTTTTTGCTTCGGACATAATACTTTCTGAATAATTTCTGATAAAAGTTGTAAAGCTTATACTTGGGACAAAAACAGGAGCAAGTCTTCCACGAGGTACTTCAACCTTTTTAACATTTCTTAATGAATTCAAAGCAGACTGGATTATTTCCTCTTTCGGAATATCTGGATTTTTCAAACGTAAATTTGCATACCATGTCGACCATGCGGCACAAAATCCTACCGGGTCGGTTTTTAATTTGTGAAATACTTCTTGCTCTTGAATTGCTTGAGGACCCTCTGAATAACCGAATGGACAAAGTAACATTGGGGAGAAATATTCTATTTTTTCATTTATCAATCCTCTTTCTTGCAGAGAGGTTGACAATTTTTCAAATTCTTCTTTAATTTTTAAATCAAGTTCTTTTACTTCAAATAAAGCAGTCTGACCTTCATTTCCATAAGGGTCAAATCTTTCAAGTGTATTATGTTTTTTATCGTAAATCATATAATTGGCATGGCCTTCTCTTAATCTCGGATCTACTGGTATTGTCGTCGATGTGCATTTTAATTGACCATACAAAAATAGCGGCATGATGATAAATCGTGTATTTTGATTCTGTAAACATGATATGAACAAATTTATGTAGTTTGTCGGAAACTGAAGACGTCTCCTCAATGGGAAACTACCACAATCCCACATTATAGTTCCAAAATCTAATGTTGAATCTATACGGATGTCGCTAGGAGATATTAATACACATGCGTTTGGAAATCTCCGAATTAAATTCAAAATACCAACGATAATCAAAACTGGAGAACCATCAAATGTTGTCGAGACGACATCTTCTTTTGCAGACAAAATGATGTCTTTGTTAAATCCGGTTTTCTGTCGTTGAATTTCCTCATCTAAAACGTCAATGATTCTCAATAATTCTGTTTCTATCGATACAAATCTTATTTCCGTGTTTTCCAAGGCAAGTCTGAAGCTCTGAATTTTAATAGGGAAGTCGGGGTCGTTGACATTTTCTTGCGATAATTCATCAATATCGTGTTGTAATATAGTTTTTATAGAATGTAATTCCTTTTTCATTGAATTTACAATTGTTAATTCGGGACCAGAGATAGATTTTTGGTTACTTCGTTTTTCAAGAGATGACAAGAGATGGTCAATATTTGAAATGTCTTGTGTGCCAATCTTAATCAAATCATATTTGACTTTTTGCGGATTCAAACTACTAATCGCATCAGTAATTAGTCGTATTTTATTGGCTATTTGGTTCTGAACACCAGGAGTATTAACAGCATCCAAACTAAAGCTTAATAATATAGAACTTATCGGTGATAGTCCAAATCCATATGATAATGCAAGTTGTCCGGCTTTTATGATATGACCCCTCTTCTTTTTATCTTTTAAAAGATCCATTCCTGTATTACGCAAATATAAAAAGTTTCAAAAGAAAATATTGGATGAATGTATAGAGGTATGCCACCGAAAAGAAAGTCGAGCAAACGCGCGAGCAAGCGGAAGTCTAGTCGGAAGGCGAGCAAGCGTGCGAGCCGGAAGCGCACAAGCAAGCGAAAGAGCGCAAGCAAGAGCGCGAGCAAGTCGAAGGCGAAGGTAGAATCCGTCAAGGATTTGCCCATGTGTCCGTTGAAGATTGGCCTGCGCCAGATACGAGACAGACGGTCTGGAAGATGCAAACTTGTGGCACAAAATCTACAAAAGTTCCCAGCGGATAAACGAGCAGTTGTCAAGCTAGCCATTGACCTGGATGGTTTATCCGACAAATCCATGGCACATCTCGAGTTGGCAAGACAGGCCGCGTTGTCTCTTGAAGATGCCCCTGGTAGTGTGAAAGCCATGTCAAGCCTCGATGGTGCTGCAACCAAATTGGAGAATTTGATAATTTTGGGTGAAGAACTCATTCAAAAAGGTAAGAAACTGGCATCCGATTCTGAATATTCTTCTGAAATCAAGAAGATGAACAATGCTGCACAGGTATCTATCAATGAAATGACCAATGCATTTCAGGAAATTGTATCTGTGTTGGAAAGCGAAAGTCCGAATGCATCACAGGCCCGAAATTTACGTCGCATATTGGAGAAATCGCAAAAGTCCACCGCAAAAACCGAGGATACAGCTGCATTTTCAGTGGATGCAGCCGTGGACAACCTTGGCAAGATAGCAGCCGGCGCAGCCTTGGTTGGCGGGGGTGCGTTGTTGGCGAATAAATACATGGAAAAAAGGAAACGTGACAAGGATATCGCTGCGATACTTTCAAACGAGCCTACCGTTCCAACTAAAGAACAAGAATTTCGCAAAGTTGTTCGAGAACGTAACGCGGCTGTCCCAGGGGCTATGCCGGGGCTGCATCCTGACTCGGTTCTCCCTGTGTACCAGCCACCACAGACACAGGAACAATTGAAGAAAGCCAGGGAAGTTGAAGCAAAAGAAAGACAAAGGATAAAGGAAGAAGTTCGTGTTGATACAGAAATCTTGGAAAAGAAAGAAAAGGAATTTTCAAAAGCAAAGGAAACTTACATGAGAAGTCTAAAATTGTTAGTAACCAAGGAAAACGAATTAAAAACAAAAGTTTCCGAACTGGAATCCAAGATGGAGAATGCAACCAATTTATCCATACAGCTTTCAGGAGAAATTCCATTGATTACAGATATCAGAAAAGAATTGGACGCCGCGTCACAGAATGCACAAGTTCAGGAAAAAGAAAAGGAACTAAAAAATGCAATGAAAACAACCAATGCCAACTATGCTAATTTCATGAAATTAGTTGATGAGATGTCAAGGAGCATTCCGCCATTGGAAGAAGAAAAAATATTACTGGATGTGTCTTTGCAAAGTACAAAATCTAATTATGGCTACTTGCTTGACCTTGTCCGCCAAAATAAAGAATTGACTAAACGGCTAAATAAGGAAAGTTTGTGGACATCTATCTCTGAAAAGATTACGGGCAAACTTGATGTCCCTGAAATTCCCATCGCTACACTTGGGCCATTATCAGTTAAAATTCAAAAGTTAAACGAGAAATTGAGAAATTTGAAACAGTTGAATGATATGAATCGATGGGGCCAACAACTTCAGGCAGCCACATTGCCTGAACAAGGAATAATAGGAACAGTTAAGAGCTTTTTCGCCCCGACGCCGGCTCCGGCTTCAGCTCCAGTTCGTACGATGCCACGACTTGCTCCTCGTACACCCGATGATATTCAATTCGACTCAATGATTTCGTTTTTGGAAGGAATCATAAATGATAGCGTTATCTATGCGGGGGATATCGAAGTTGGATTACGGACAATTAAAGAGTATCTTGAAACCGGAAAAGTGTTGTATGGGGGGGTTTCTAAAGTTACTGTTAAAACACCAGATAGAATTCAAAAAGTAAAAGTGGAATTTGACAAATTTAAAGGATTAAAACAGAAAACTCCGGTAACAGAAAAAACCAGAAACGCCCTATCTGACGCGCAAAAACATATAACAGGTATCGAGAACATGAAGTTTTGGTAAGAATTCGGAAGAATTCGGAAGAATTCGGAAGAATTCGGAAGAATTCGGAAGACTTCGGTAGAATTCTACGTTATCATGCAAAGTGCACAAAACAGACCTACAATGCAAAGTGCGCAAAAACTATACAGGGTGAATTCGATGATGTCTCCGACCCTCGGCGTAAGGTCTGGCCGGGTGTATTCGCTCTTTCCGTTAATCATGACATTCGACACGCGTTGGGTACAGGTTACATTATCGCCGATGTGCCGCCAATTCTGGCGAATGATTGCATTGCACTTGCTGTCGCTGTCACATACTTCCTGAATCGTTGTTTGAAATGCATTTTCCTCGTCGTTGACGAATACATCCACGTTAAGGATAATGTTGCCATTGTCATGCAACTTTTTGACATCCAAGAGTTCACAACTGAAATCTTCACCGTTGGTATAGTAATCGGCCAGGAAACCAATGCGGACAGTCCAGACAATCATGCCGACGATGAAAAAACACATTTGGATAATCTCACTTCCGCCGGAGCCGCGTCCAAACGCCATGGTTTCAAGCAAGACGAGTGGCCAGCGAGCCCACCTTCCTTCGCCAGCTACCGATACCGATACCGACACACTGACCATTGCCAGCATAACAGATAAAAGATAAAATCAATATAAAAACTGTTGCAAATATCCCGAAAAACGTGAATTCAAGGATATCCTTTATACCCGGTGTAAGGTCTGTTCGGGTATACTTGCTCTTCTCATCCATCAATATGTTGGTAACCCGCCGAGAACAGGGGACATACTCGTCGACACGCCAGTTTTCATGAATGATATCATTGCATTTGAATTCGTTGTCGCAGATTTCATGAATTGTTGTTTCGAAGTTCTCTTTACCATCGAAGACGTTGACATTTGTATTGATGATAATATCTCCGTAAACATACAGTTTCTTCACGTTCAGAATCTGACAACTGTAAACTTCGATGTCGTTTGTAAAATAGTTGGCAAGGAATCCAATCCGGATTGACCAAAGAAGCATCCCGACAATGATAAATCCGGTCGCACGTCCGAACGCCATCGTTTCAAGGAGAACAGTGAGCTTCGACTGCGACTTCGTTACTCGACACGACTTGTTTTCGAATGAATTAATTTTTTCTCTGAAATTATTTTATTAGGTATTCATTATTGAAATGGGTAGTTGCAAAAGGAATTGGAATGTCGGAAGAATTATCGGTGTTGTCGGAGCCGTCGTTGCTGCGATTGCAGTTCTGATGAATACAGTGATGGCGGATGCTAATGAAGTTATCCCGACAATGACTTGGGTCAAGATTGGTGCGGGCGCTGCTGCTTCTATTGCTTTCGGCATATTCTCTCACATCAAGCATGAGAAATGTGAAGAAGACGCAGAAGCAGAATCGGAGGAAGCGGAAGCGTAGTGAGCATCGATTATATTTTCAATGAATTTTAGATATACTATGCTACCTTTTTCTGAAAAGTTTAACTGTTGTTGAGTATCTATTATATAAAGCTCGATACCGAGTTCTTTACATTTTTCTTTCTTTATTCTGTCAATGACCTGTGTTCTATTATATTTCTTTTCTCCATAAATAGGTTTGTAATGAAATATTCCATTTATTTCGAATGCTAATTTTAATTCAGGTATATAAATATCAAGTTCATATCCTATATCTTTTGTACTGTTGCAAGATATATCTAAATTTTCATATTTTTTTGTTATTTGTTTATGTAACCATATTTCTAGTTTGGATCTTCTAAAACCAATTTTTTTATTTTTATTATGGAAAGTTGCTGCACATGAACTCGAACAGTAGTGATTATTATATTTAATTATTTGCCTATAGTGTTTCATAAACTTTTTATCGCATTCTCGACATGAAACCTGTTGCGGTTTATGATAATATCTTTCGAACCCTGCCTCTTCTATAGCGTTGGTCCAAGAATCAAAAACATTGTATATTGTTCTCTTACTTGGTAAAAGATTCCATCTACTCGAATTAGGTACTTCTCCTGTTTGTGTATAATATATATGTAACTGTTCAAGTATAAACTCTTTTGAATAGATAGACATTTGTATTTCTAGTTATATTTCTTTAAAAGGTTTCGTACTTTTAAAAAAATAGAATTGTAACTGATG
Organism: uncultured Planctomycetaceae bacterium; assembly: GCA_942492455.1. GTDB lineage: Bacteria > Planctomycetota > Planctomycetia > Planctomycetales > Planctomycetaceae > Symmachiella. The sequence continues at coordinate 17,065 of CALOFE010000081.1, forward strand.
AGAATCGAACTCATAACCTTTGGCTCATAAGACCAACGCTCTACCGATTGAGCTACAGATACTACAAGTACCCACAACTGCTTACAATGGGATTCGAACCCATGTGGGAATACTCCCAGCAGATACCTCAAGACAGGTCTTAAGTCTGCCGCCTTGGACCGCTCGGCCATGTAAGCTAGGGGGTGAGTTTATCGTTCTCCAACTTCGCCCAATACAGGAGTCGAACCTGTGACCTCACGCTAACTAGGGGCAGAAGGCGCGCGTTCTATCCAGCTGAACTAATCGGGCTAACACAAGCAACTGGCCACATGAACCTGCTGCTCGAAAAGGAGTCGGGGACAACGGTACTTAACAGGCAAGGACCAGAGGACGGGACGACACGAGCAAAAAAACAGCCTCGGACGGGGATCGAACCCGCAACCCCGGAATTAAAAGTTCCGTACTCTAACCAATTGAGCTACCGAAGCGCACCTACATATCAGCCATCTCACCTACTGCTCGAGAAGGACTCGGCGAATACACTACTTAACGGGTACGGCACGAACATGAATTGAATAGATGCATGAAATGCATTGGGGTTACCCCCCGTAATACCACTATGTGTTTTATCTCTTTAAATTGTTTTCAATTGTTTTCAATTGTTTATCTTTTTAAATTCAAAAAAGGTTGTATTCAACGCCAAGCTAACCAAAACAAAAATTCAACGCCAGCCACTACGAACAACACCATATCAGTGAGTACAGTGGTAGTAACAAATGTAACGGCAATAGCATGATTGACATTATCATCGGCATATGCTCCGGATGTTTTTTCAAAGTAAGCAGTATCGAGTCCCCAAATATCCGCATATACTTTTGCTTTGCTCAAACGACAATCATTTTCAAATGGAATTGTTTCGTTGGTGATTTTCAGGATTGAATCCTGGATTTCATTTTTGAAACTACGGTAGCAGAAATCGCTCCTGCATCCTTCGGAACGGGCATCAAATGGTAGCCATCGTGGTGATTCTTCTTCTCCTTCAAGGAGAACAGAAAGGGTCATTAGGTTGCTGTCGCCGTCCTTGATAGCGAAAACTTGGCAAGGCACATCCTTGAAAGAAGCAAGATGGATGAAAAACACAGCCGTGAAGAAATTCCCGACCAGTATCAGTGGCACACCGACAGCGATGGCGGCCTTCCGTTCCGGGGTCATGGTAACAAGTGGCGTTAGCAGCAGCCACCGTTGCCGCGTAACCATGATACGTAGCGCAATAGCAGGTTAAGTTTTATGAAACGTTTTGTTTTCCCGCTTCCATGGCAAATGCAACAATCTGTACAGAGATAACACCGCGATTCCAAAAACTCTTCACAGGTATACTTGTATTGTGAACAGGTAAAGCCGAACATATCGGTAGTTTCCACTTTTTTGAAAGTGATATGTGGTTTGTCTCGGTGATGAACGAAACCACGTCCTTTACAATGAAAACATGTAATCATCTGTTCTTTATTATTTTGATACGTTTAAGTCGGTAATCTTGAAAATGGGTGTGGTTAATTCTTGCGAGAAATAGTATCTACGATTCAAAAAGTTGAATGAAATCGGACCGACCACCGTTTTGGTTCGGAGACTGGCATTTTTAGTAATGCCGTAATTCACCACGATTTGGACAATGTCTCCCGGCGCTAGTTCTCGGTCCCAAGTGATTTTCAAAATTGTGTAAATGTGTCCATTCATTGGAGCGGGGATAAATATATTGCCGAAATAAAGCTGTTTCAATGGTGGAAACTCAATAATACCCATGTCGACATACGGATGTTCATAACTAAATTCCAGTTTGTTGATATTTGCTCCGGGACATTGTATGTTCAAGAAATTAAAAAAGTCTCCCGTTCTATTCAATTTTATTCTTGAAACCCGTTCAGCATCCGCAACATGATAACATATTCGTCTTTTGAAATAGACAATGTCAAATGGACCAACTCCGTTGTATTCAGAAAACAAATACATCGCCGCGGTTCGGTTTTTCCATGTGTCATCAATGCGAGCAACAGATTCCTTTGCATAAAATGGTGATTCAAGGTCTTCACATTGGGCTGTTTTTAATTTCAAAATACAATTATCCAAATTAGTTTCGTCGTCTGTGTATACATATTCTTTGAAATTGTCAAAGCTTGACCGGATACCAAGTTCTCGATTCGTCAACTTCGTCAACTTCGTCAACTTCATTTAGATTTATAAGATAAAAAATATATTATAAATGTTAAAGTAACACATGCCTATTCAACGAAAGACAGATTCGAACGGAACATACTACCGCTGGGGTGATACTGGAAAGAAGTACTATTATACTCCGGGAAATGTAAATTCACGCGAGCGTGCAAAAAACAAAGCTATAAAACAAGCTCGAGCAATTTACGCAAATCGCAACTTTACCAAATCTTAACAACTTGTTTAACATACTGCATGCACACTGGGCATTTCGCATTGCCGGAATTCTTCACTTCTAATGCGCACGGATAACAGGATACTCGGTGACCGTCTGTTTCTCCTTCATGGACAAACAGTGCATTGGCATCGGCTACTGTACATATCAGGCATTTCTCCACCTCGATTTTGTTTTCGGTTTCAACAGGGTTACCCACTTTGTCCAAATTGCATTTGAAACATTTTATTTTATTGGCAAATAACAATTCGTTACATCCCTTGCATATCCAATCACCGGGAAACTTCTTCTTCGGTTTGGCGTTTCCGCCGCCGCCGCCGCCGCCATTTCTCTTTGTCCCGCATTTTCTACAACTGTCTTTTCTTGCATAGATTTTGAAATTGCAAACATTGCACCACCAGTCGTCCATTAACATTGGTATTTAATTTTTTAACAATTAACAAACGCATAGTGCGCGGTACAAGATCGGCCAGAGTACAGTGCTAGATACAGGACGGGAAACGGCAACAAAGTGCCGGTTGCGGGACATGGGTAATTGTACTGGATTTTACTGGACAAATACTCGGGCATACCGGTATCTGGACGGAAACAATCCTAATTTTGTCTCTGCTTTTTCAAGATGACCGGTTACGGGACACCTGGCGACTCGAGGGGGACGGCAAATTTCGAAAGAAAATTAGAAATGTCATCCACATCAGAATCATCTAATCCGAATTGGCCTTTGTTCATTCTAATATTATTAACCAGTGCATCTCTTTTGGTATCTTTCTCGATATCTAGCCAAGCTCCCTGCATGATGTAGAATTCTACCAAATTGAATTTTTTTGTTATTGTATACGAGATTAAATTTGTGATCCGCGGTATGTATACATTGAATCTGTAAAGCTTTTTCATGAATTCAAGTTGTTTGTCGTTTAATTCGCCCCAACCCAATTTTAAAGACAATGGCTTAAAATCAATATTGTAGGTCGTGTATACGTAATAAAATGCATCGAAATCTTGTCTTTCTATCAAATATTGCGCCAATCTTTTAGCTGCAATTGGATATTTCGTCAAGATAGCATTTTCTTGGTCACCCATCTCCGTGACCAGCGACTCGCGTTACTTCGTTACTTCGTTACTTCGTTACTTCGTTACTTCCTTAAATTGTTTTCAAGAGCGACACACGCACGCGCGCCTGTAGAGTCACTTTCAGTCTTCGACTCGGTTCGGAATGTATCGAAGGCGCGTCGTCCGGCAGCGACCTAGTCTTCGTTATTTCAATCGTGAAACATATGACGGTTCCCAATTTCTGGAACGTTCATTGTTTTTGAGTCTTTCCGAGGAGGACCGTGGATTTGTTCAGGCTCGCCGCAAGGCTTTCAATGAAAAACGTCATGCCGAATACCTGGAGCGGGAATTGAGGCGTCAGGTGGAAGCGGAAGAACGCGAGAAGCAGCGTCAAGTTCAAGCTGAACGAACTCGGAAGTACAAAGCATTTCTCGAATCCTGCGAACCATATTTCAACTCGGCAACAACCGCAATGAAGGAAAGTCTTCATCCGTCGTCAGAATCCGGCGAAGCCGATGGTTGGTTTGATTTTCCATTTGATGCGTCTCTTGAGCCCAAATTTTCCCAACACCAAATTCAACTCATCATGGAGAAACTCAATAATCTTGCTGTTGATTATGGAATTTCAGAAATGACTCAAGAGATAGGGCTATTTCCCAAGGTTGTACGAGTCAACTACTGGTTGAAATCAAAGGTTGAACTTTTCCAACGTATTGTAGAGCTTGAAAATCAGCTTGAACGTTTGGCCGACGCCGAGGACAAAATTCGGAATTTGGAGCGCCGATTTCAAAAGATGGCGGATGTCGCGTGTTCGGTAGAGTCTGCAGATTCTACGAAGGCAAGTTTCGGTTCATACTAGTGAACAAATGATTTTCCCAGGTTTTTTGTTACATTTAGCTCATCTTTTTGAATTTCGTCGGCTGTGCATGTTTTCAAAATGCACATGTGTATCCCGAGACTTGTCTGTACATCTCGTATGATAGTATTCCAAGAACAGTTTAAAAGAGAATAGAAGTAAATTCCGTTCAAATACTGATTATCGACTTGAGGAAAATTGATAATGATTCCATTATTGAAATTCTTTTGAGACATGTAATTCTTTAATTGCTTTATTTCATTCCATTTAAGGCATTTATTCACGGTTGCTTTAAGCTCGACAATCATTGATTGATTTGCCTTTGAAACAACCAAGTCATAACGCCCTGCCCCTATCGGGATCTCGCTCCAAATGTACGGGACAGGCATTTCAGAAGATACTGTATAACCATGATTTTGAAATATCATCTTTACAGCATTTTGATACATTGCTTCCGTATAACCGGCTCCAATCTCCAAATACATCTTTTCAACATCTAATAATACAGATACCAAATCAGAAAACAGCATCTCTTTGAAATAACACAGGATTGTTCTTAAATTAAAATTCTTGCGTTCGAAATTATATTTTTTTATAATTCGTAATTTCAAGAAATACACCTATGGAATCAATTCAAGGATTTGTTTTTGTTCCTATTGCAGCCGTCATTGCGGTTATTTACACTTGGATGACTACGGATGTAGCAGATGAGAATCGTTTCAAAGAAGTAATCAAAAATGTCATCCTGGTATCTGTTTTGGTCGCTATCGCAGTCATGGTAAACACAAACGGGCTCCCAACCGGAGTGATAGACGAGTTCAATGTTGGACCTGCGGAATAAGAAGAAGTTCCGCTTCCGCTGGCGCTGGCGCTTCGTCAGCGTCTTCAATAACTACCGGAGCATCAGCGACTATCCCTTCGCGATGGTCCAGGTTCGCACGACACAACGCACATGCTCGATTGATTTTGACCTGTTTCCGAAGGCACCGCCAATGAAACCAATGACCACAATCGACTTTGGCATAATACTTGGATGAGTTGAAAAACTTTTCTTGACAAATCGAACACTCGTCTTCAAGGCTCGGGTTTTTCGAACACGGTGTGACTTGTTTGTTGACATAATGCTTGAGGATTAGGTTCACCTCCTTTTGCGATATCTTGTTCTTCTCAATGGAATATTGCCTAAACTGTTCATAGCCATCATCCATTACCTCGAAACCTTCTTCAGCTTCCGCGTCGACTTGCGCTTCGGGTTCGAGTTCGAGTTCATCTTCCGATTCCGCTTGCGCTTCTGGTTCTGCTTCATCTTCCGATTCCGCTTGCGCTTGCGCTTCATCTTCAGCTTCATCTTCCGATTCAACGTCCGGTTCCAATTCCCAATCAGCTTCCGATTCCGATTCGATTTGCCAATTAACTTGAGGTGCCGGTTCAACTTCGTCCCCCGAATCGTCGTAGATAACTTCGATGTCCTCCACCCACTGCAGTGGCTCTCGCGCTGGCTCCCGCGCCGGCTCCTGTACTGGTTCCACATCCTCGTCGTCCTCCTCTTGAATCGTAATCGGTATGCGTCGAAGTCGTCGGTGACGTCGATGTCTGTTGTTATTGTTGTAAGGTTGAAAGCGCGAAGCCGTGGGCGAAGTCGTCACTGAAGTCGTCACTGACGCCGGAGCCGGAGCCGCCGCAGTTGGTGTCGTAGCATCCACGATGTTTCCGGTCAGTCGTTGAATCTCCCCAACAGTTAGAAAAATCACAGGGAAGCGTGCTGGCTCTTGGCCGCTCATGGTCAGACTGACCGCCCGCGCGCTCCGCTCCGATCCTATCTTCCTAAAAAAAGACGCGTAACGGTAACACGATAACTGGATTTAATATAAGAATGCTAACGATGATGATAATGATAATGCTAATGCTTAATGCTAAATGCTAGCATAGATGTTCATAATCAAATAAATGAAAATTGCAATTAATACTGAAATTACATGAAGTGGAAATATTGTTTCGTCATCTTCAAAACCAAATTCTCTAATTCTTTCATCTTCTGTAAAAAGCAAAAGTGGTTTATTATTTACAATCATCATAATGATAATCGCATAAACCGTAATTGAAGCAACAAGGGGATTTGAAATTGAAACCATACTACCGTAAAACAAGAAAAAAGTTTTGCTAAACTCTAAAATACCAACCCGGTGTCAAAATCGTCGTCGTCGTCTTCTTTGACAATACCACTGTCGCTAACTTCTGAATCACTCCCATCACCATTATCAAATTTGATTTCCTCTTCGTCCGGGTTAAACGTGCCGACGCGGACATGATGTCCCATTGCATTTTCGATGTAAACATTCATATCTTCATCAATGAGATAAATCTTTCCATCGTACTTCACCTTGCTAATCAGGGAAACGCCCGACTTTTTCTTCGGGGCTTCTGCAAGTTTTTGTTTCTTGGCATTCTTTTCTTCTGAAGACGTAGACATTGTCGCAGCTTGTGTCGCAGCCTTCGTCGTAGCCGTCGTAGTCGCCGTCGTAGCCGTCGTCGTAGACTTCGCTACAGCTTCAATTTCGGTTTCGGACTCGTCTTCGTCTTCGTCACGAGAAGGAGCTACAACCGCTGATTTTTTCTTCATATCCATATACTTTTTGACATCTTGCTTTACGGCGGTCATCCCCTCACTGGGTTCCTCACGTGGTCGCTTTTTCTTCTTAATCATCATCATGACTGGAAGATTCTTCTTGGCTTCGCTGTCGCTGTCGTTGCCGCTGTCGTTGCCATTGCCATTGTCGCTGTCTGATTCCGCATCCGTTGGAACACACACCACATCATTTGGGTCAATCTTGAATCGGTTGAGATGGATTCTGCAAAAGATTTCATTCTCAAGATGTTTGCGGCTACAACGTTCTCCCGCGCTGTTTGACTTGACAATTGCTCGACAGGCTTCCTTGCCAACAGCTCGCCGATGAGTTCTCTTTTGCTTTTCCTTCTCATCTCCGACTTCCTTCTTGTCCTTCTTCTTTTTCTTCTTCTTTGTACCGTCCATCACGATGCCTCCCTCCGCCTTGAAACGTTTGCGGTATTCAATCACCATCTCCTCAACGCTCAATCCCTTATTTGTGTTTGCCATGAATTCAAACATGGCACCTTCGGCAATGGCGTAGAAAAGAGTATCAAATGCATCGGACATGACTCCTTCAGGGTAATCGGCGAAACACACAACTGACCGAGTGGCAACGTTTCGTGCCGTCATCACTGCCACGGCAGAGTAACGCGTGGCAGTATCGGTATCGTCTTCGACTTCGGTTTCGTCTCCGACTTCGTCTCCGACTTCGACTTAAGAAAATGGAAGTAATGAAATTACGACGGAGAATGCAAGCTGTAAACTCAAGTTCCGATAATTCAATAATGACCGGAATCATCTGGGGGACGATATTTTCTTCCTTTTCCGGTATGATATCCACCTACATTACCAATTTAATTCATTTCTTGAAAAGTTTATTTGTTGCAACCGTTACGATTTCAGAAGAAGTTGAATATTATGATTTTCTTTTTGAATTCTTTTCAAAGCAAAAGATTATTAGCTCAACTCAAAAACATATTCAACGTCATAAATCTAATATAGCCGATAGATATGTCGGAATGATAACGCAAACCAACGAATCCGATACTTCAGAATCATATAGTCTTGTTGATGACAAAATGCATATTATCTGGTTTCAAAAACGAGTATTGCTGGTATCCAAGATTAGACCTATGAATTATAATTCTGCCAATGAAGCAATCAGTATTCAAATTCCCTTTGGGAGTTCTACATTTATTGAACAGATGATTTCATCAATTAAAAATGAATACAAGAAAAATACAGAAGACATTCACATTCGTGTATTTAACCAAACCCGACATACTTGGATGAATACTGTGCGCCCGAAACGCGATATCAAGAGTGTGATTCTTACAAAGGATATCAAAGAATCTATTACCAATGATATTGCTTGGTTTTTCGATAACAAGAATTGGTATCGTTCAAAGGATTTGCATTATCACCGTGGATATCTGTTTGCAGGCCCACCAGGGACAGGCAAGAGCTCGCTGGTGATTTCATTGGCGGGACAATTTGATATGAAAGTTTATAATTTCCCAATTGATATACTAGGAAATCAAGGGCTGATTTATTCAATTCTGAATACCATTGAAAAGAATAGCATAATTTTGATTGAAGATGTAGATCGTCTCACAACATTGGTTGAAGGTTCAAAAGAAAAGAAGGACAAGGACAAGGACGAGGACGACGTCGAAGGCCCCAGTGATTGGTATGCGAAAATGATGAAGGCGCAAACGAAAAATGAAATGGCATTTCGAAATCTTCTACAAATCATGGATGGACTTCAGACACCTGAATCGGTTATCTTTGTCCTGACGGCGAATGAACCCGAGAAAATCGACCCGACCCTCTTACGTTCAGGAAGAATTGACAAGCGATCTGATTTTCAGTATGCGTCTCCGTGGCAGGCGAAACATATGTTTTTGAGATTCTTCCAGAGGAAGCTTGCATGGCGGAAAAGCTCGAGGAGGAGTTTTTCACATATTACCCTGAAAACATCACTGCCTCCCAACTGCAGGAACGGCTTCTGGAATCCGTCAAGGAGGACAATGTTTTCAAAATGTTTTCAAAGTTTGAACACAGAGATAAGAATTTCAAGCTGGCTTCGACTTCGACTTAAGGAAATAATCGTAACAACTTCAAGAATGAAGACATCGAATCGTAATATTTTGAATGCTTCCGAAAAATCAATCATCGTGAATCTTGCAACTAATAGACAAGTTACCGCATTGACAACATCAACATTAAATCATTACTATCCGGGCTACAGTGTCGACACTGGTCGTCATCCGGTGTTTGTCGGCGGTTATTCAGCAATTCAAGCTCCTGAAAAAATCATTCACTTGTTTGTCACAAGAGGAAAAGATGTCCCATTTAATTCGAGATTCGACCGTACCTATGAATCCGAACAACACCGTTTGAATCATTTTAGCAGTGGTCTGAATAACATACCGAGAAAGCAAAGCGTGGCCATTGCAAAGAATTTCGGCGTTCCGTATGTTTTGAACAATGCAATGATGGAAAAGTATATCGATGTTGTTCAGAAATGGGAAATCGCTTCTGATTCCACCCTGGTCATGTACAATGGCGACATTCCCAATTAGTTTGTCATTTAAAAAAATAATGTTTAGTAAAGTAAGCGAGCGAAGCAAACACAGAATGGGTAATTGTTTTGGAAAATCAACACAGAAAAAGGACCTGGATGAACCATTACTGGGCAGCCACAGCCGTGTCCGTGTTCTTCAACCGGTATATTCAATCCCACCACGTGAAAACTATTGTCCTGATAATCAGGATGATTCTCCTGAACGCTTACCGACATTGACTGCAAGTATGTATAATGCAATGGTTAATGGAGACCTCGACTAACACGCGCTTAAAGAGAAGTTCTGGACAAGCGTAAGCGTAAGCGTAAGCGTAAGCGTAAGCGTAAGCGCAAGCGCAAGATGGAGTTTTTCATCAGCCAAAATGATTTCGTTTCTTGTGGTTTGTACAAACTTGTTCCGGAATTCCATCTGGTATGTGCAAATGAAGAATGCGAAGAAAATATTCAATTTGATTTCTGGAATCAAGATATTGTTCAGAAATATGATTGTGATGTTTGTGGCAGTACGATGTGGTTTGAGCCAAATTTACGCATCGAATTTTTCCTGGACCTTACGTCTACTTAAAGACGCCTGGGAAATGAAAGCAAGCGAAGCGCGAACCCAGAGATGTCTAAAACCAAGTATGCATTAATTAGTGTTTACGACAAAGCCAATGTAACAAGTGTCGCTGAAACATTACTGAATCAAGGATATAAAATCATTTCAACCGGCGGTACGTATAAAGTTCTCAAACAGGCATTTCCTGAAATTCAAAAAGTTTCCGATTTCACCGGAGCACCGGAAATCCTTGGCGGCCGGGTGAAAACCCTGCATCCTCGAGTATACGGTGGGATTCTTTCGCGACGAACGGGCGCAGACTGCGCGGACTACACCGACGTACTTATCGATGTCATCATTGTGAATTTGTATCCCTTTCAAAAGGAACAAACAATTGAAATGATAGACATTGGCGGGGTAAGTTTGCTTCGTGCTGCTGCAAAGAATTTCCTTCATGTTGTGACCATTTGCGACCCGGCCGATTACAACATTCTTGAACAACGCAAGATAAGTGAATTGGATAAATTCAATCTTGCCAAGAAAGCATTTCGCCATGTAGCGGATTACGACAAAGCTATTAGTAATTGGTTTGCAAAAGAAACCGAATTGAAATATGGTCTAAATCCACATCAAAAATCCGCATGGATGATTCAACCGGTGGCGGAGGCCAAGTCACCGTTGAAAATGCTAAACGGAACCCCTGGTTACATCAACATGTTGGATGCTCTTGGCGCGTGGCAACTTGTCACAGAAGCCTGTGAAGCATTGGATGGTACAACAGTGGTTGCCAGTTTCAAGCATACAAGTCCTGCTGGAGTTGGAACTGGGCGCCAAATAAGTTGTCATGAACGAAAAATGTGGATGATTCCCTTCGAGGACGAATTATCCGAGGCAGCATGTGCATACATTCGAGCTCGCAATGGAGACCCGTTAAGTTCTTATGGTGATTTCGTGGCCTGTTCACATATCGTGGATGTTTCAATGGCGAAACAGCTGCGGCGCGAGGTTTCTGACGGTATCATTGCACCTGCTTACACTCCCGGAGCGCTTGAGATTCTTGAAAAGAAAAAGAATGGCAAATTCATCATTCTTGAAATGGATACCAGTTATGTTGTTCCTGAAGATTTCAAAGAAAGTCGACAGATATTTGGATTTGAACTGGTTCAAGAAAGAAACAATGCAAAAATTACCGCCGACATGTTTTCAAAGTACAATACAAGTTTAGAGGAAACCCGAAATCTGATTCTCGGGAATATCACTTTGAAATATACACAATCCAATTCTGTGGTATTTGTCTATGAAGGCCAAGTCATCGGGGTCGGTGCAGGGCAACAGAACCGCCTGGATTGTGTGAAGATTGCAGCCAAGAAGGCCAGCATTTGGTTCATGCGACAGTCCAGTCTTGCTGCATTGTCTGCCCTGGAACAAGGAGTGGTGAGCCAGATGCGGCGTCAAGACATCATCAATGCGGTGTATCGAGCTGTGGAACCGACCTCGATGCAAGAACCGTATCTGCTGCAAGAACCAGGGATTGTTTTATGTTCGGACGCATTCTTCCCTTTCAGAGACAGTATTGACCATCTTAACAAACGTTTTTGTAGTGGAATTTCCATCATTTGTCATCCGGGCGGAAGCATTGCAGACCAAAGCATCCGCGAAGCCTGCGAGGAAAGCAAGCGTCGAATGATTGTAACTGGAGTTCGATTGTTTACCCACTAATCGTGTGACCGTCGTGCCGGTCAATCACGTTTTTTTGAAACCCCCCTTCCTAGGGTCATTAAATCATTGCGTTTTTATTTGAAATTATTATGTTGTGAAATAGTAAAGAAAAAAGTATGGCATCCGTTGTAGTAGCCGGAATTCTTACAGGTATTGGAAAGTTATTTGCTGACGAAGGGAAAAATCCACGAGGTAAACGATTGGTTCGCCAAGTGCTCCCGGCAGAAGAACGACCCAACGGTCCGACCATTTATGAAAGTAATCGCCTTCTTGATTCGGAAGGCTCGGTTCAGCTGGAGGCACAACGTCAATTTGCCAAAGCACAGTATCCGCTTTCGACCAATGTTATCCCACCCCTGTTCAATACGATGCAACAGGAGAAAATTGACAAGTTTCATTCAAAGAATAAACAAGGTCAAATCTTTGCTGGTCCCATGTTCGGTAATGCGGTGGTTGAAGGGATGAATCGCGGGGTCCGCAATGACACACTGACCGGAGAACCTATCGAACAGTATCACAATAACATGGTTCCATTTCACGGGTTAAAACACAATCCCGACACAGGTTCAAGGATGAATGCACACAAGCTGGAAAAGTTTACCGGATTTGGCGAGCTCATTGAACGTCCGAAACATGAGATTGGCCGAATGTTCCGACTTCAGCCACAGGACATCCGCAACACGGCCGCGGCACCCGAAGACCTGCGCGAGGAACGTTACGTTGCTGCCTTGAGCAACAACAAGACCAACCTGCTCCCAGTGCCACAGGTTCGGCAGGCGGCTTTTGACGCGTTGGATTTTCGCCCAACCTTGGAAAACTTCACTGTTGAAAATCGCCGCACACTCAACAACCCGAAATTAACCTTTGAAGGACGAACTGTTGATGGGATTGCTCAATCGGAAACACAATACGGCTATCTTGGCGATGTCAAGAAGAACCGTCCTGGGCCGCTTCAGTACGAGGGTATCTCGCATTCCATGCCTGGCGCTGGTCATCATTCAAGACAGAAAATCAATGATACATTCATCTTGCGAAACACAAACAAGGAACAATTACTTGAAAACCGATTCAATGGTGCGAATGCAACGGAAATGGGTAATCGTGTTGGCTTGTATCGGACGCGTGATGCAAACAATGTGACGTACAGCAACGCATTAGATGGAGAGATTCGGGAATCCTTCAAGTCGGAAGTTGAGAATCCGGTTGACAATTTACCCATGAACATCAGTGTCAAGGATGGTGCGAAACGATTCTATGATAGTGCCAAAATCACACTGCGGCAGCTTCGTCAGGTTCAAAGAAAGGGTAATGTTGGCAACACAGTCATGCAGGATTCCATGGGTCATGTGATTCAACAGGCGCGAACCAAGGCCCGCTCGACCCATCGGGAAACCACCAGCTTACGCGACTATCGAGGTGCCGGCGGTGCAGCTGTGTCCGCGGAAACCGACCGCGGTTTTGTCATGGGGTTCGGCAACCAGTATGGCGGTGCTTGCATCACCGACAAGAAGGAACGTCTGTTGAAGAATCGCTTGCCCGGACGTGCCCGCGGAACCCATTTCAACGGCGCGGAAGACATCAACATTGAAACCAAGTGGACCACGGCTGATGTTCCCGGATACAGCAACCGCTACCTGAAAACAGACAATCGACACGGAGCTGCGAGGGATTTCAAGAATTACGGCAGATTATCCCGAAATCCGAACAAGGCCAATCCTGATTGCCTGAACCGAATGGATGATACAGCTGCCATTGTTTCTCAACTGGATACAAATTCGTTGGTTATTCGAAACGATTTGTAAATATTTGTAAATATTTTACTTAAGAAAGGTTTTCGTTTCATTGTTGCACAACTTGGTTGGGTTTTTTACAAGTTTTTACAAGATACACAATTAAACATGTAGAGAAAATAAGAATGCCACCAACTACACCAATAATAATAAGAATAATGTCATCTGAACAATTGCATTCTCCAAAAGGGATACAACGACATTCGGAAAAAATACATTTCCCACAATTTCCTCCACAACCGTCATCTCCACATTTTTGTTTTCGCAATCTGGAATGCATACACATTCTCCGTCAATACAATCAAAATTAAACCAATTTTCTCCACAGTCTAATGAATATTCACAATTTTCTTCTTCGCAGTTTGTTTCACATTCGCATTTGTTTCCTAAAATTCCTTCATTGCATTTGAAATTCTCTTTACAAGTTCCACAACTTCCTCCACAACCATCGTCTTTGTTGCATTCGTCTGTTCCACAATCTGGAACGCATACACATATCTCATCGATACAATCAAAATTATACCAATTCTCTCCACAGTCCCACGAATATTCGCATTTTTCTCCATCACAGTTTGTTTCACATTCGCATTTGTTTTCGAAAATTCCTTCATTGCATTTGAAATTCTCTTTACAAGTTCCACAGCTTCCTCCACAACCATCGTCTTTGTTACATTCATTTGTTCCACAATCTGGAAAACATACACATATCTCATCGATACAATCGTAATCTATGGCACAATCGTCGTCATTTTCGCATTCGGGGCAAATCCCACAATCTGTTTCACAATTTATGCAGTTTTCTTCAGCATCGCAGAAACCATTTCCACATTCTGAAACAGTACAATTGAAAATCCAACATTGATAACCATCTCCAATAAAAATAGATGAATTATCATAATCACACGAATCTTTCTTTCCTTTTATCACGTTGTTGTAATATGGTAGAGCGAGTCCATTCAAGTATCCGCAATCTTGATAAGAATGTGTGATACCGTTGAAATTCATATCAAAATTAAAAGAAAAATCACAATTTGTAAAATAATTGTCACAATAAACAACCAGATAATAATTTGAATCATTTTGATATTTACTATAATTTTCATTCATTGTCCAATCTCCAGAATAAGTTGTTTCACAATCCGAGTTTTCACATATTTTATCATCAGAATCAATAATCCATTTTGCATAATTTTCTGAATTCATCAATGTAATTTTCAAATATTCTCCATATGGATTTGAAATCATTGAAGCATCTATTGAAGTCGGACCAAGAAAGTTTCCTTCTTCTACATCCATACATGAAGCAATTACTTTGTAACTTCCAGCACTGATTGCTTCATTTCCTGAAAAAATGCATTCGTTTCCCGAAACGCTATTGAGAATTGTTGAAAACAGTAACAATAGATAGGTTTTCATCATTGTTGTTGTTTTTACAGCTGTTTTCTTAAGTTATAATGACCTTTTTTACGAATTTAGAAATTCAATTAAAATATTATATTGGTTATTTTCAACAATGTCAACAGTCGCGATAGTATTAGTGGTAGTCATTTTGATAATCGCTGTCGTCGGAGCTATTTTGTATTTCAAGAAATCGCAACCGGGAACAACCTTTTACATAAAAGTAAACAATGAAAAACTCACTTTGGAATCATCTGAACGGATATTGGAAGAATCCAAACAGATATCGTTGAAACCTACAAAAGAAGGCATGAACACTATAAGTAATTACATCAATGGTCTGAAATCTAGTTTGGATTTGGTCGAAAGTACCAGAAAAGAGAAACCGGAAAGTGTAACAGCAGAAACAGAAGAACAAGTAGGTATTGCCAATACCATGATTCCTGAATTAACACAACTGTTACAAATTACAAGGAATGCATTGATAACCGGTCCACAGACAACGGAACTTTCAGAGGAAGACAAGAAAGAACCGGCAGGTGCAATAATGACATTGGAAATCGAAGGACTTCGTCGCCCACTCCCTATCAGTAAACAAGAATTGATTAATATGATATCTCAAGGCAAAGGCGAACTGGCGAAGAAAACATTACGGAAAGAATCGGTTGATATGAATAAGAAGGTATTGGCTGCGTTACGAGCTGTTCAGGATTCAGAAAAGATTTCAAAAGAAAGACAGCTGTTGATTAAACAATTTGCAGACCTTAATTCCGACATTGTAAATAAGTTTGAAGTCGTTGAAGCATTTGCTCAAACTGGATATTCTTTTCTGTAGACTGTCGGGTATTCTCTAAAACATTTTTATTGCCAGTGTAATAAAAATGTCAAGTCTCAAGTTCATCGATACAAAGAGATTACAGCGGGATTTTAATAATTTGCGTGGTGATTGGAATCGTGGTATTGAAGAAAAGAAACTTTCAAAGAAATACAAGTATTTACGTGAAACATCCGAATCTTTGTATAGAGTTGCCACACGCGAAGAAAACCCGATGGATAAAATCCTTTTGAAAAAGTTGCTGACATCCATTGATAACAGACAAAGTGGGAAAATGACAAAACGTGAGGCAGAAGAATCATTTGGCGGAGCTCTTGGTGATGTGTATGTTAAACCGGTTGGGACGAAGCTGGAAGCAGGGGAGCAGGCTCGTCCTGCGGACTTGCCCCCTGAAGCTGAAGCGACAGCGGGAGCGGAAAATTAGTCCTGGTCATTCAGAACAGCAAATGGATTGCTTGAACTGTAATCCTCCAGTGTTGTTGGGGCAGGAATCTCGAGTTCTGGTTCAGTGCGTGTTCGATGTCGGTCATTTTGGACGTTCAAGGTTTTCAGCTCGATTTGATATCTGCATCCACACCATTTGCACTGAACTTCCACAACTTTATCCGATACCTTTTTGACAAAATTCATCACAGGTTTCTGTTCTGAAAACTGTCCGCAGCTATCGGATGGACACGATGAACGCGTATCATACTTGATTGTCTTTCTTTGATGTCGCTGATTACGCTTATGCGAAACTGTTGTGAAAACCATGGTCCTGTTTGATCGTGCAATACACCTCGACACCCGGGTGCGGTTTTTTCGCCATCGCGAGAATTGGCGACAAGTCGATGCCGTCCGCCTTCCAATGCTTGATCGCAGCATCAGTCTCCAGGCAATCGGCCCGGCCGACCATTTCGTTGATCGTGCGGAAGCCCAATTCCGCCATGATCTCGCGGCATTCTTCGGCCACCATGAACAGATAGTTCACGACATGCTCCGGCTTGCCGGCAAACTTCTTGCGAAGCTCTTCATCTTGAGTCGCAATGCCGACCGGACAGGTATTCAAGTGACACTTCCGCATCATGATGCAACCCAAGGTGATCAGCGGAGCCGTCGCAAATCCGAATTCCTCCGCTCCCAACAGGCAGGCAATCGCCACGTCGCGACCGGTCTTGAGTTGTCCGTCGGTCTGCAACACCACGCGGCTGCGCAGGTCGTTGAGCACCAACGTTTGGTGCGTTTCGGCGATACCCAATTCCCAGGGCAGTCCGGCGTGCTTGATGCTCGTCAATGGCGAGGCACCCGTTCCGCCGTCGTGGCCGGAAATCAGGATGTGATCGGCGTGTCCTTTGGCCACACCGGCGGCAATCGTACCGACCCCGACCTCGGACACCAACTTCACGCTCACCCGCGCTGAAGGGTTCGAGTTTTTCAGGTCAAAGATCAATTGCGCGAGATCTTCGATCGAGTAAATATCGTGGTGCGGCGGCGGGCTGATGAGCCCCACGCCGGGAGTCGAATGCCGCGTGTCGGCGATGATCTTGTTGACCTTATGTCCCGGCAGTTCGCCACCTTCGCCCGGCTTGGCACCTTGCGCGATTTTGATCTGCAGTTCGTCGGCGTTGGTCAGGTACCAACTGGTCACGCCAAATCGGCCCGACGCAATTTGCTTGATCGCCGATCGCTTGGAGTCGCCGTTGGGCATTGGTTTGAATCGTTCGTAATCCTCGCCCCCTTCGCCGGTATTGCTTTTTCCGCCGATGCGATTCATGGCAATCGCTAACGATTCGTGCGACTCGGCCGAAATCGAGCCGTAGCTCATCGCTCCGGTGCAGAACCGCTTGACGATTTCCGCAGCCGGTTCCACTTCATCAAGCGGAATCGATTTGCCCGGTTTGATTTTGAGCAGTCCCCGCAGATAGCAATCGCGGCGATTCTGTTCGTTGATCATCTCCTTAAATTGATCGTAGGCCGAACGGTCGCCGGTCCGGGCGGCCGCTTGCAGGCGGGAAATCGACTGCGGATTCCAGGCATGCTTTTCTCCCTCAGCCCGCCATTGGAATTGACCTTCGTTGGACAAGATCGGCAGTTGCGATTCGTCGTGGCGAAGCGGATACCCCAAATTGTGCCGACGTATCGCTTCTTCGGCCAGAATATCCAAGCCGACCCCTTTGATGCGGCTGGCGGTTCCGACAAAACTGCGGTTGATGACTTCTTCGTTCAGGCCGACCGCTTCGAAGATTTGTGCGCCCTTGTAACTTTGCAGCGTGGAAATGCCCATTTTGGCCATCACCTTCAGCATGCCGTTTTTCACAGCCAAGCGGTAGGCGGAGACAACCTTCTCGTCACACCATTCTTCACCCAGCGCGCCGTCGGCGCGGCATTGCCACAAGGCTTCGAATGCGCAATACGGGTTGATTGCATCCGCACCGTAACCAATCAGCAGGCAGTGGTGATGCACTTCCCGCGCTTCGGCCGACTCGATCACGATCCCCAATTGCGTGCGTTGCTCGTTGCGGACGAGATGATGATGCACCGCTCCACAGGCCAAGAGCGCGGAGACCGGCACGCGGTCCGGGCCGGCAGCGCGGTCGGAAAGCACGATCAAGCTATGGCCATCGGTGATCGCTTGGCTGGCTTCTTCGCAAATTCGATCTAACGTCAAGCGCAACCCGGCGGGTCCCTCGGACCGGGCAAACGTAATATCGATCGTCTGCGACGTCCAGCCGCGATGGTCCATGGCCTTGATCGCAGCCATCTCCCCGTCGGTCAAAATCGGATGCTGAATCGACAGGCGATGGCAATCCTTTTCCTCAGTGGCCAACAGATTGCCCTCGGAACCGATAAAACATTCCAAGGACATCACGATTTCTTCGCGGATTGAATCAATCGGCGGATTCGTCACCTGCGCGAAAAGCTGCTTGAAATAGTCATAGACCAATCGCGGCTTATCGCTCAGGCAGGCCAGCGCCGCATCGTTCCCCATCGAACCGATCGGGTCTTTCTTGACGCGGAGCATCGGCAGCAACATGTACTGAATCGTCTCGGTCGTATAACCAAACGATTGCATCTTGGCCAACAAGTCTTTGCCGGTGGAAGCCTCAGGAGTCTCAGCAGCGGCCAGGTCGGTCAGTTGAATCCGCTGGTCCTGCAACCATTGTCCGTAGGGACGTTTGGTGGCAATCTCGCGCTTCACCTCTTCGTCGTCGATGATCCGTCCCTGCTCGAAATCGACGAGGAACATTTTCCCCGGCTGCAGGCGGCCCTTGATTTTCACGTTGGCCGAATCGACATCCAACACGCCGACTTCACTGGCCATCACGACCTTGTCGTCGTGCGTGACATAGTACCGGCTGGGGCGCAGACCGTTGCGGTCCAAGACCGCACCGATGTAGTGCCCGTCCGTAAACGCGATCGAGGCGGGACCGTCCCATGGTTCCTGCTTCGACGAATAGAATTCATAAAACGCCCGCTTGGCCTCGGACATCGACTCATGATTCTGCCAAGCTTCGGGAACCATCATCATCACAGCTTCGGGCAAACTTCGGCCGGCGTGCAGCAACAATTCCAGCGCGTTGTCAAACGTTCCGGAGTCGGAACAGTGCGGCTCGATGATCGGACACAGTTTTTTGAGGTCCTCGCCGAACAGTTCGCTTTCCATCACGCCTTGGCGGGCAAACAGCCAGTTGGAATTGCCCCGCAACGTGTTGATCTCACCGTTGTGGCTCATAAATCGCAGCGGTTGCGCACGGTCCCAACTCGGGAATGTGTTTGTCGAAAACCGCGAGTGCACCATTGCCAAATGACTGGTGTAATCCTCGTCCTGCAAGTCCGGGAAGTACGGCAACAATTGATCGGGCGTCAATTGTCCCTTGTAGATGATCACTTTTGTCGACAAGGAGCAGACATAGAACATCAAGGCCTGCTTCATTTCGCTGGTGCGCAAAATGCGGCTGGCTCGTTTTCGAATGATGTACAGTTGCCGTTCAAACGCCTCGGAATCGAGCCCTTCAGCGGCGGCGATAAACAATTGTTCCATCACCGGCTCGGTCGCCCGCGCCGAAGGACCAATGTCCGCCTGCACCGGTTCTTGCGGGACCTTCCGCCAACCCAGCGTGGTTTGGCCTTGTGATTGAACCAAATCCTCCATCTGCTTCTTGCACTGCTGACGTTCTTCATCGTCCTGCGGCAGATAGATGATTCCCGCGCCATACTTCCCTGGCTCAGGCAATTCGCAGCCCAAATCTGATTTTGCAACCTTGGCAAAGAATTCGTGCGGCAACGCGGTCATCATTCCCGCACCGTCTCCGGTATTGGGTTCGCAACCACACGCACCACGATGATTCATGTGCCGCAAAATGCGGTCAGCATCCAAGATCATTTGGTGCGATTGACGGCCTTTGATATCGGCGACAAATCCGACACCGCAATTGTCCTTTTCGTTGGCCGGGTCGTACAACCCCTGCTTAACGGGCTGGCCAAGTACAAATGTGGCAGCGTCGTGTTGATTTGAATTCTGTTCCATGTCAGTTCTGTCCGAAAGTATGTAGTCGATTGTTCCGTAGACTCGGCGACGACGATTCGGAACGCTTCGTCCGCACGATGCGGGCCGCTGCCGAAACGGAAGTGTCGTCGTTTTATTATTTTCGCTCCCGGAGAGTGGGAAGCGTCGATATTCTGGAGATGATCGCGAAAACCGCAGCTGATTCGGAATCGAGAGATTCGGTGAATCAGGATGGAATGCCGATCTCTGCCACCGGTTTTTTATCACCTGATTCGCCCACCGCGAACGACCCAGGATCCTCATGCAGCAATTCGATGAATTTCGCCACCGCGTTGCTGAATACTTTGTGCCGCTTATGAACAATTCCCAACGGCCGCGTCCACTCCACATCGCTCAAACGTACGGCGGCCAACGAACCGATGTCGACCTCACGCTGGACTGACGGAATCGGCAGAATGCTGACACCCGTACCAATTTCGATGTCCCGTTTGATGTTCTCCATGTTGTCGAACGCGTGGGCGACATTCACTGAAATTTTATGTTCCTTCAGCCACCGATCGATCATCTTGCGAATCGTGAGTTCGGGCGTAAAAGCGATATAGGCTTCGCCATTCAGTTCGGCGATCTCCATTTTATCATGCGTTGCCAGTCGGTGATCCGGTGCGGTCACCAGGGCCAGCTCTTGTTCCTGCCAGGGAACGCTCACCAATTCGGTGTTCGTCTGGGGAAAGGAAACCAGCCCCAAATCGGCTTCGTCATTCAGCACCGCTTCGTAGATTTCATCCGGATGGCCAAAATCGATCCGCAAGGCAGCCTCGGGATATAACTCCTCGAAGTGCCGCACGTAGCAATCCATTTGCACCAAACCGACTGAATAAATCGCCGCAACGCGAACCGGTCCCACCACCTTATCCTGCAGCCGGTGCACCTGGTCTTCCATCGCGTGGAACGATTCCAACAGCTTTCGACAGCCGGCGAAATAGACCGTTCCTGCCGGAGTTAGCTCGAAGGGACGCTTCGAACGGTCCAGCAACAACGCACCCAAGCGTTCTTCCAGCGACTGCACCGCCTGGCTGACAGAGGACTGCGAAACGTTGAACACTTCCGCAGCTTTGGAAAAGCTCCGTTGATGAACAACTTCACAGAATATTTCGACAGAACGGAGGTGCATGCGACACGAAGTATAAGGGTGAGTGATATGACGCCATCGAGAATATCGATAAACGAGATGATAGTCTACGAAGAGATTTGCACAGCGTCAAGCAATCGAGCGGTCATTGCTCAACCCAAAAACGACTTCCGAGAACACCTCAATCCACATAAAAACAGCCGGTTGACGTAACCTGTTCATTATCCGGCAATTACAATGGAGCGTTCCCAGCAGCACCCATAAAAAAACGCGACCCGGTCTACGGATCGCGCTTGGAAAGAATTGCTCATGGTAGCGGTTACGTTGACCGCCATTCGCCAAAGCATGTCAACATGCCCGGCTGTTATTTCGTTGCTGCGTTGAGCATTTCGATGAATTTCTTGAGCAACTGTGTGTTGTTCATCCAAATGCCCGCTGTGACCAGATTCCCATCGGTCACGACCGCTTCATCCACGTAGGTCGCCCCCCCCTGCTCCGCATCGAGAGCACATTTGGGCACCGTGGTCACGGTCTTGCCCTGAATGCAATTGGCGGCTGTCAGGATTTCGATACCGTGGCAAACTGAGGCGACCGGCTTGCCCGTTTCGAAGAAATGCCGCGTTGCATTGAGCAGGTCTTGATCGTACCGCAGATATTCCGGCGCACGGCCGCCTGAAATAAACAGGCCGGCATATTCTGTCGGATCAACGTCCCGAAAGGCGATCTCGGCCTGAATGTGATAGCCGGGACGCTCCTGCGTGATATCCCACGGCACGTCCGAATTGGGCGGAATTTCGTGCGTGACCATGTGGTACAGGCGTGCCTCGGGGCCGGCCACGACGACTTCGTACCCATCTTCCGGCAAACGAAAGTAGGGATACATCGTATCAAGAACTTCGGTCGCATCACCGATCGGCATTAAAATCTTCGGCATAACTGTGGGCTCCAGTTGTTTTTGATGATCATATCAGGCTGACTCGAATTCCGGTTCTAGGCGAGTGGCAATCGTTACGGATTGTCGTTCGCCACGGGCAGAATCCCCAAGTCCTGCAATTTCGTACGGCATTCATCGCGTTCGCGGCAACGCTTCAAATCTTGCCACGTCTCGTCTTGAACGGCGAGAAAATCCTCTTCGGTCAATCCACCCGGTTTTTGCAATTGCATCAACCTTTGAATGACCCCAGCATCCAGGCGGGTGAGGAATTTCCCCCCCAGCCGATAGTCCTCAAACGCCTCCCAAACCACCGGAAACAAGGGCTTGATAATGTTTTCCCCGATCGTCGTGGAATAGTGGCGAATCTCCTCCTGAGCGTGGGAGTCCATCCGCAACGCTAAAAAGTGCAACAAATTGTGCAAATCGACCTTCCAATAGGCCTCGGTATAAGTCGCCAACGGCAAGTCTTTACGGGCCTGCTCGCGCGCCACACCCGCTTCGAGCCGTTCATCGTAGAGTTGGCGGGCGTCCGCTTGGAACTTCGCCTCCGCAGCCGAGAGCTTTTCACCCATTTCGACCGGCAACGCTCCGCTGCTTCCTTGCCGATTGAGATTGGCCTGCTGCCGCCATTGGTTCGGAGCGGTCGTCTGGGCGGCATCAATTGCCACGGAATACCGCGTGCTGTATTCGTTCACATTGGCCGTCCGATGCCGGATCCATTGACGCCAACAATCCATCGGCACCCGCACCAGCAATTTGATTTCGGCCATTTCGAACGGCGTGGTATGTCGATGCCGCAACAAGTACCGAATGAGCGTGCGATCGTCGGAGACCTTTTTTGTCCCTTCGCCGTAACTGACGCGGGCCGCCTGCACGACGCTGCTGTCGTCCCCCATCACATCGACCAGGCAGACGAAACCGTCATCCAACACGGGGAACTTCGTCCACCGCAGCTCTTCCACTTTTTCAGATCGTGTTGTCATCGTACCGTTACATGTATGTATGGTAGGGATAGCCCCGGTACCCCCTCCCGAGGCAAAGACAAAAAATGGGGAGCCCCCTAAATAGCAGCCCAGCCGTCAACTTTCCAGTCGTCGGCGGAGGTCCAGGGTTTCCTGCAGGCGTAACACGGACTTCACTTCCTCAAACGTCATCAGCACGTCGGTCGTTGGGTCAACCTTTCCATTCTGGAGCAGCGTTTCCGTCATTCGGCGAATAACAGCCCCAGTCGCCAGCAATCCGGCAATGGGACAAACGGCAATTTTGTAGCCCATTTGTTCCAACTCCGCGAACGGGACCACCGGTGTTACGCCACCGGTCAGCATGTTCGCCAACAGCGGCACATCGAGCTTTCGGGGAATTTGCGCGAGCTGCTCCAGGCTGGTGGGACCTTCCACAAAACAGACATCGGCTCCTTCCTCGGCAAAACCACCGGCGCGTTCAATCGCTGAATCAACCCCCTCGACCGCCAGAGCGTCAGTCCGGGCGAAAATCACGAATTCTGAATCACGACGCGCATCCAAAGCGGCCCGCAATTTCAGCCGCATCTCCGCTGCTGGAATCACCTCTTTGCCCGCCAAATGTCCGCACCGTTTGGGATGCACTTGGTCCTCCAACAGTATTCCAGCCGCCCCAGCCGATTCCATGTCACGCACCGTACGGGCGACATTGTGCAGATCGCCATGCCCGGTATCACCATCGGCAACGACCGGAATCGACAATCGATCAGCCATCCGCCGCACGACTTCTGCCATTTCGGTCAGCGTCATCAAACCAACATCGGGCATTCCCAAGGCCGACGCAGCCACGCCAAACCCGCCGGCAAAGAGCATGTCGATCCCCGCCTGTTCCATCACCATCGCCGAGAAGACATCATGCGCCCCCAGGCTACGCACGATCCCCGGACGTTGTAAGAGCTGTCGTAATGCGGTTGTGGTTTTCACGGGACTGCAGACTGTAGAAGTTGTGGAAAGCTGCAAAGGTTTTGCGTGTATCAGAAATCGTAGAGAAACAGAAAGTGTTTCGGTAGGGCACATTTTACACCGCATTTAGCGGTCGGCAGTAGGCTCATGAAACACTGATCATCCATCGATGGGAAACCGCGGCGAATTGACTTTCGCAATTGCATTTTCATAAACCGCGGAGCATCATCCTTTAATTCGCACAAAAGCCTCTCGCCACCGCACGAGCCACTGGAAAAAACGTCTGCTCTTGCACGGCTGCGAATAGGTTGTCACTATTTCGGGACAAAGTCGATAGTCTGCTGCCCCGGTCAGGATAATACAGAGATGTCAGATGAGTTAATCGTCAAGCAAGAGGATTTTGCTGAACTCTGCGACCATATTCGCCAATCGGGCCTCGTGGCGTTTGATACAGAATTCGTCTCGGAATATACGTTCCGACCACAACTCTGCTTGCTGCAATTCGCCACAGCGGATCGTCAGGTCGCGGTCGATCCGTTCGAGCTTGAAGACCTCACCCCCTGGTGGGATTTGATGACCGATGAAGAAACGACCATCGTCGTCCACGGCGGCCGAGAAGAGGTCCGTTTCTGCGTCAATCTTGCCGGCAAGCGGCCCCAAAAGCTGATTGATGTGCAAATCGCGCAAGGATTGATCGGACTGAGCTTTCCGCTGGGGCATACCGCTTTACTCAGCCGTGTCTTAGGCGTCGAAGTCTATGGCAAGGAGACACGCACCGATTGGCGCCGCCGTCCGCTGTCCGATAAACAGGTGCACTACGCCATCGAGGACGTGCGGCACTTGCTGGATGTCTGGCGAACACAACAAGCCACGCTCGAAAAACGGGGCCGCAGCAGTTGGGCGGTCGCCGAGTTTGAACGCATGATCGATGAAATCGATGCCGAGCGGACCCGGGAAAACTGGCGGCGGTTGTCGGGCGTCAATTCGCTTCGTTCCCGCGATTTGGCCGTCGCCCGTGAATTGTACGAATGGCGCAGCAACGAGGCTGAAAAACGGGACCGGCCCGCTCGGAAAATCCTTCGTGACGACCTATTGATCGACGTCGCCAAACGGCAGCCGCAAACGGTCAACGACCTGCTGGCGACGCGGGACATGAATCGCGGTCCGTTCTACCGGGACATGGCGCCGGCCATTCTCGAAGCGATCGCCCGCGGACGCGATCTTCCCAAAGCCCAGTGGCCCAAACAAATCCGCAAGGAAAAGGAACGAGACGAACAGATCTTGGGCAAACTGCTGTCCATCGCTCTGGCCAATCGCTGCGCCGAACAAGACGTCTCCATGCAACTCGTTGGCACAACCTCGGATCTCAAGCAATTGGTCCGCTGGCATGTTTACGAAAAGGAAAACGGCACCGTCCCCCGCATCGCCCAAGGCTGGCGCGCCGAAGTCTGCGGCGACCTGCTAACCGACCTGCTGGATGGCAAGATCACAATGCGCGTCGGCGACCTCGAGTCCAACCACCCAATCGTATTCGACGAAACCGATTGACCCGCTGCCACAGCCCTGTAGGGTGCGTCGCGACGCACCTTTCTATGTAGGACAAAAGTCCTCAACTCTTCCCATACGCATGATCGCACGGTAGACCTGCCCACAATAAATGTGGGAGTCCAATGCACTGTGGGCAGACTGCGTCCGTCCCCAGCCACTCTATCCTCTTTGCCCCAGACACAATATCCGGACGCAGACAAACCACGATTACGCGCGCCAAGCATCGAGCGCAGCACGATCAATACGGCCACTATGCAGCGCCGAGGCCACTAACAACCCATGCACCCCGGTCGCTTGGATCACCGGTAAATCACCCGGGCCGCGGATCCCGCCGCCGGTGATTACCTGTAATTGCGTAAAACGTTCCAACAACCGACGACACAACTCCTCCGTCGCCAGCCCCTCCCCCGTTCCGACCCACGCCAAATCGAGCACAATCATTTGCTCGACTCCCAAGCTGACCGCTTCGACAGCCAAGTCAAACGGCGCTGGGTTTTGCCATTGATCCAACGTTCCCAGCGGACGCCCCTGTTTGAGGTCCAGGCTGAAAATCACCCGTGGCGGACCGTATTGCGTGCAAAGTTCGGCGAGCAATTCTCGTGAGGGCGAAGTCTCCAACGCCACAATCGCAGCCGTCGCCCCGCTGGCGTACACCTGTTGCGCATCAGCGACCGTTTTGACACCCGCATCCACAAGGATTTCAAATCCATCATCCACTAATTTTTGCCAGAGTTTGCGATTGGGGCGTCCGTGCATGATGGCGTCTAGGTCAGCCAGATACAGTCGCTTTAACCCCAACACGTCGCGGTACCCGCGTGCGATATCCAGCGGATTTGCGCCGGCAGCCAACACACTCTCCACCGGTTGATACTCTTCACGCCGCCCCGCCACACCGCGAACCACGTTGCCATCTAAGATGTCGAGCACAGGAATGATTTGCATAGTTGTCGCCGTTGGAAGGAAGGGGTGTTTCCCAAGTATGGCGGTCAGCGACAACGATCACAACATCGGCGAGGCACTGTAACGCTTCGCTTCACATTCGCCGCAAAAATACCGTATCATGAAACCATCGCCGAGAGTTCCGTCTCCCATTGCCGAGCGTTTGGGGTCATGTGGCTGAAATATCTAATCATCCCAATCGTTATGTACGTGATCTGGCTGGCGGTGCGGCCCCGCTATGAGTTTCAAATCCGTACCGGTGCGGGAGGAACACAGGTCACCGGACGGATCGCCGAACACCAACAACACGAGATTGCCGGTTATTTCCGAGACATCCATCTCACTGCCGAATCGGTGACCATCTCGGGCTGGCGCGACGATCAACAGCGCCTCAAACTCCGCTTTCGCGGCCGACTCAGTCCCGGCGAACGGCAAATGATTCGCAATTTTCTTTTGACCGTACTTTGACACAAACTACCCCACCGGAAACGCATACCATGACATCCACCGAGACACCCGCCGAGCAGACTTCGCTCTACGAACGGTTGGGGGGCGTGTTCGCGATTGCCACGGTCGTCGACGATTTCATCGACCGCATCATGGCCGACCCAATCCTCAATGCTAACCCGAAAGTCGCCGAAGCGCACCACCGCGTGCCGCCGGCCGGGTTTAAGTATCTCGCGACCGAAATGGTCTGCTGGGCCGCAGGCGGACCACAAATTTACACCGGCAAATCGATGCGAGATTCCCACGAACACCTCGACATTACCGAACCGGAATGGCAAGCCTTCCTCGCCGATTTCCAAGCCAGCCTCGACAAATTCAGCGTCCCCGCCGCCGAACAACAAGAACTGTTTGCGATTGTCGATAGCACGCAGGCGGATATCGTCTTAGGTGTCTAAGCCCTCCAAATCAGCGAATTTGGCGGGATCATGGATTAGCTACATCGCGTCGCACTGCAAACAGCGCCATCGACCGAGTCCTGCATCTGTCCAAACAGTTTGGTTTATTGCATAGCAATCCCCGCAAATCCGCGCGAATTCCCCCTAAAAAAACCCGTTTAACCCCTTGGAGACATTCCGGACAACACCTCGGAGCACTACGTAGCGATGGCAAGAACCTCGGCATTGATTTTGGCAGCTTTCACGATCGCCATCGGCGCTCAGGCGGCGGATGACTCAGCAACCGCGCTCCCGGTTCCGCACCTGCCAGCCAAACCGTACGAATATGCCAACGTGACTTTGCCGCCGCACTTGCTCATCCCCGATCGCCGTTACGGTAACGCCATCGGCACCGACAATACGCCGGTCGATAACCCGATCACCAATGCCGGAGCGGCACTCGGCCGCGTACTTTTCTACGACAAACGACTCTCGGCCAACGACACCACCTCCTGCTCCTCCTGCCACCAACAAAAACACGGATTTTCCGATCCCGAAAAACTGAGCAAGGGACTGCACGGCAAACCAACCAAGCGCCGCTCGATGGGTCTGACCAATGCCCGCTTCTATGCCTCCGGCCGCTTCTTCTGGGACGAACGGGCCGCTACGCTCGAAGACCAGGTGCTGATGCCCATCCAAGATGAAATCGAAATGGGCATGAATTTAGACGACCTCGAAATCAAACTCCGCAGCGTCGATTTCTATCCCCCCCTGTTCGAAGCCGCTTTCGGCACGCCGGAAATCAACCGCAACCGCATTTCCCGCGCACTGGCCCAATTCGTCCGCTCGTTGGTTTCGTTTCAATCCAAGTATGACCAAGCCTTTGCCGGCGGAGGCGGTGTGTATCCGACGTTTCAAAAAACTTTTAACCAGCAAGAACTGTTGGGGCTGCAGCTTTTTTCTGGAGGGTTCGGCGTCGGACGCTCGGCGCGCTGTGACCGTTGCCACGGCACGACCAGTCATATCAGCCGCAACGCCACCAACAATGGTTTGGACCTGAACACCGACAAAGACAATGGCGCCGGCGGAGGACGGTTCAAAGCGCCGTCGCTACGGAACGTCGCCGTCCGCGCACCCTATATGCACGACGGCCGCTTCAAGAACTTGCACGAGGTGATCGAGCATTACAATTCCGGCGTGCAAGATCATCCCCAATTGGACCGTTCACTCTCCGGCCGGCGCGGTCGGGGCCGCGGGGGTCGACGTGGACGACGCGGTGGCGGCCCCCAAAACGAGACGCCGGAACGACTCAATCTCAGCAACACCGAGATCAATGCATTGGTCGCCTTCCTCCACACGCTGACCGACAATTCGTTTTTGAACGATCCACGATTTTCTGACCCGTTCGCCGATCCTCAGCAGCGGCTGGCATCCACCAAGCGCCGTACCGCCGCTCCCAAACCCGACCCAGCAGACAACGCCGAACGTGCCGCTAATCGTGAAAAGCTAGCCAGCAAAGCGCTCAAAAAAGCCCGCGCCGCCGCAGAACCCCGCATCAAGACCGCCAAACTAATGCTGATCGTCAAACGCTTCGCCGAAACCAAAGCCGCCGATGAAGCACAAACGCTCCTGGACGCCACCAAAGAATAACGCGCTGCCCTGAGACCATCTGAAATCGAGAAACTTTTTTTGGTTACTCCTTGGAGCGTGTTTCAAACTGGGAGGGCGAGGCTCCCGCCGAGCCGCGATGAACCCGATTGCTTGCCTTGGCCATGGAAATCTCCACCCTTCCCGACACCAAACGCCACGATGCGGCTCAGCAGGAGCTTCGCCCTCCCGGGACGCTGGATGGCCGTTGTCAAACGTAATTTGAAAACACGTTCTAAGGGAAAGACGTTAAAACCCGAAAGCCGAGCCTGCTTCAATGCAATGCCATCGGAACTGGAATTTTGATTGCATGGTTACTCGGCGTCCGGAATCGCACTCTTGGCATCTTTCCCAAAATCGGACAACTTGAGTCGAGTCGTCATCGCTCCCAATGGCTGGCCTTCTTGCGAAACTTTAGTTTCAGCCTCCCATGTGACCACACCAAACGGGGCACTTTTGTGCAAACGTACTGTGTACTGGGAGTTCATTGAAATCGTCCCCATTTCGACCTCTTCTGAGGCCGAATACCCTTCGCAATCGACCTTTCCAAGTTTGCTATCGACCGGTGCTTTGTCGAGCTTTTGCACCTCCTCAAAGGGTCCATGTAGAAACGGACGAAATTTTTGAAGATAGCGTGCGTTTTGCCCGGCAAGGTCTTCGATTTGCTTGGCGCCGCCGGGGACCTGTGAATGCTTATGCCAGATCTTTAAGACATGCTTTAGTGGATCCTTTCCTTGCGCAAGCTGCGATTCGGGTATGAGCAACTTAACGATGTCCGTGAATGCTTGGTCGTCTCTTTTGCCCTCCGTAGCGACCTCAATCCAGCGACATTGTTCTCCATCGACCTCAGCCGTGCCGACAGAACTCATAGTGATTGTTCCAGAAAGTGTAACCGTGCTGCCATCAGCATCCGTTCCCTTGCCCTGAATATCAAATTGGGCCCAAGCACCGTCCTCGGGCAACTGATGGATCAATCCCTCCGCCTGAGCGGAGGTCGTCACCAACGTCAACAACACCATAAAGGTCAATGTGCAGAGTGCATGCATGATTTCTACCCTCTAGTTTTTTACAAGTGGTTTCAAAACCCTCTGACGCATCTCACTGACACTGATCTGAACGTTTCGAGAACAATCGCAACCGAGTTTTGAAACTAATTCTAAGTAATGTAACTCACCCGCTGCTAAGCAAACACCTCCAACCCATTCGCCACCGGCCCCTCGAATTCCTCGCGCGTCACCCCCACCAACTCGGGCGGCGGCCACTCCCGATGCCACCGCCACGCCAAATACCCCGCCGGCCCAAACAGAAACACAAACACTGTCCACGTCTTCGTCCACCGAGCCTGATACCGCCGCTGACGACTGTAGCAAAAATAGGCGGCGATAGCGCCAAGAAATGCCGACATCGGAAACGCCCACGGGGACCCTGCCTGAATCCGCTGCCAACTCTCTACAAATTTGACATGGAGACCTTCGTACTGCGAGACGAGATAGGCCTCTGTTGATTCAATCCCCAACAGTACCACCGGGCCAGGAAACAAGATGCCGTACTCCGTTTGACGGATGAACCAATCGACAGCGCGCATGCCCGCTGTCTTTTCCATCGGCTTGAGAGCGAGGCGTTTGACGCGTGTATTGTGCG
The DNA here is from genome assembly GCA_942492455.1 of uncultured Planctomycetaceae bacterium. Lineage (GTDB taxonomy): Bacteria > Planctomycetota > Planctomycetia > Planctomycetales > Planctomycetaceae > Symmachiella. Next base: position 47,995 of record CALOFE010000081.1, read on the forward strand.
CCAGTTCACGTTTTTGTCCGTCGTTCTGTAGTTCGTACAGCGATTCCGTCCAAGTATTGACGTGACCATCAGCTGTCGTTTCCGCTACCGGCTCCGAGTACATTTTGACCAACAACCGATCGTCTTCGGTGACGAAGATTTCGCCGTCACGACGACCTTCGATCGCATAGGAGTTCACTTCGTTGCCGGAAAAGTCGACCGTCCGAATTTCATCATTGGTCACCAAAATGATCTCGCGGCGGTAGTCGCCTTCACGATACCCCTTACGAAAGCCCCACTTTAGGGCCGTGTCGTCGCTGATTTGCTTCACCGATTCGTTCTCAAGGTCAATCGCCACGATCTCCGCTCCCGATTGGAACACGATCACGCCGTCCGACTCGATCTCCCCCAACGGCTTGCTAAAGCAGGTCTCGGCGCCCGGTTCATCGTCGCGGGTACCGTTGCGGTCGAAATAAAGCTCGATCTGCTGCAAATCGCGATCAGCATTAATCAGATAATATTTACCTGCATTCCGGTCCGACTCGCGAAACAACCACACATGACCGGGGCGATTGGGATCGTAAAAATGAGGCGTCGGATCGGGCTTCAGCGCTTCGGTTGGAGCAAACAACCGATTCTGAAGTCGATACCTTCTGGATCGTTGACCCACATCACTTTGTAGGTTGATTCCATACAAACGCTCCTTGTCGCGCGGGAGTTCAACACCATCCAACGTCGTCAGTTTATTCTGGTAGCGGTTCTCAAAACGGATCTGTTCTTCAATGGCCGGGCTCCCGTCGCGGAGGACTACTAATTGTGTATAGGCCGACCAGCCCTGCGGCTCTACGCTACGGCGATACCGTTTGTACTCCTTCCAAGATTCTCCGGTGAAGCCGACCAATGCCGCAATGCCGATAATCAGCGGCAACGTCATCAATAACGTCAACACCAAACTGTGGAACAACGAGTATTTGCGCTTCATGACTACCTCTCATGCGTAATCGCGGACGTCGCCGACATACAGAATCACTCCCACCAGTAGCCCGCAGAACACAAGCAGCGGTGCGAATCCGTAGACCCACCACTGCGGCACACCAATGAGGCCCCAAACCAGCAGACTACATCCCGCCAACGGCAACAGCCGCGAACCGTACCACCGCGCCGGCCGCAGCCCGGTGAGAAATGTTGCCAAATAGACCAACATACCGATCAGCGTGATTTGCACATACACGCTCATCATCGACCACCGAAACGGATGGACTTCCGTTTGTCGCATATATCCAATCAGCACGCACCCGGACAAAAACACCCCAGTGCATCCCAAGTAAGCGCCGCCCCCAACTAATAACTTCGATGAAATCATCCAGCGACGACCTGGCGGCAAATGTAACAGATACCCCCAAGTCCCTTGAAACGAGTCCGCCAACGTTTGCACCAAAGCCAGCAAGATTGCGAAGCCGAATGGGAGCATCCACAGAGAGTCATTCAAATCACTGTGAAGCACAGACGACCAATTCCGCTGACGATAGAACATTCCCGGATCCCAGCGGAGATGGTAATTGATTACGTCCGCCAATAACGTCAACGCATACAGAAAACCGGCTAGAAAAATCACCGCCAGCGTCTCCATCAGCTCCTTGCGCATCATCGACTTAAACATGCACTTCCTCCCGGCGAAAAACAGGCATCGTTCCTTTGCGGCCGCGGGTGTATGCCACGAAGGCGTCCTCCAGGTTGAACTCCAACACTTCCATGCTCCGCGGCGACAATGAATCGAGGTAAGCGCGGTGTTCGTCTCCATAATTCACGATCACCAACTCCACTCGCTCGCCCGATGCACTGGATGACAACAAACCGGGGCACGCGGGCGGCTCTTTGAGCGGTTCAGTTAATTCCACAACGACTTTGCGGATCGATTCGCGAAAATGTTCCGTCGGACAATCGACCCGCAGCACCCCCTCGCTCAAAATTCCGATATGATCCGCCACGCGGTCGACGTCGCTGAGGATGTGCGAACTGAACAGAAT
>CALOFE010000081.1:55000-151914 GCA_942492455.1 uncultured Planctomycetaceae bacterium
GACAACCGCAAAGTTCGTTGGCTAAGGCAGCTGACAATCCGCGCATTGCTCAACAAGAATCGGCGAAACGTCCAACTGCAACAAAGCAGCGGCTGAGCGATCGATTTGAATTGTCGTATATTCCAGTAAATGCCATCGCCGTCATCGGCGTACGGCCGGCAGCTTTTTTGAGAACGAGGAATTGGCCGCGATGGCTGAGATGCTCAACGAAGACCTCGGCATCCCGCAGATAATTGGTATGCCGGTTGAAGAGATCGAACAAATTAGCGTGGCAGTGACTCACTCGGAAAAACAACCTGTCGGTAGTTATCTGAGACCAACCTTCGGCACGGTTATGATTCGAGCCGTGCGACCAACGGACTTTCGCTACCTCACGGATTATTTCTCCCCCGATGCCGAGGAGAAACACCACGGTGGCAAGACGTACTTTAAGTCGCCCAAACTGGGAAGTTGCTATATGCGACTTGGTGATCGCACGATACTCCTTGACGATGAAGACTCTTTGATAAACGCGATCGTGAATGGGCCGGCAATTCAATCAAAATTGCTGGGCGGTGCGGCCTGGGATGCAGCGACGGTAAGCCACATGTTCTGTGCTCTGGATCCGGATCTGTTTTCGGGAGAGTTAGCAACCACACCCCAACCGGCCATCGTCAGCGCATTTGGACCGATTTGGAAAGATTCACAATCGCTCATGATCTGCGGAACCGTGGACCAGGATGTCTCTGTTCAAGGATTCGCAATCTGTGCTAGCGAGGAGAAAGCACAAACCATTCATGCAACGTTGCAGGGTGCGGCGCCGATCCTCACAAATGTGCTGAGCGAGAGACATTCTGCCGACCATCCATTCGCCACATTTTCCGCAGAAGCATTGGCCTACCTCAAGGGATCAAACGTCATAAGAAAGGGAAAGACAGTTCACGTCGCTTCGACGTCGCCGATTCTAGTAAACTTATTGATGGGAACCGTCATGTTCCCCGGAATGAGTGCAGCAGTTTTTGTGGCGTCGAAAAGCAACGGCCACCAAAATATAACCTTGCGTCAGATTGCGTTGGCGATGCACAAATACCACGACGCTCACGGCCATCTTCCACCAGCGGTCGTGATCGGTCCCGACGGTAAGACGCCGCACAGTTGGCGGGTCGAACTGTTGCCGTTCCTGGGCCTCGGCGTCGAAGGTGATCAATATCAAGGCTACAAGTTGGATGAACCGTGGGACAGCGAACACAACAAAACAGTTATTAATAGAATGCCGTCGGTCTACGGCCATGATGCCGATTCAACCAACGCCGCCTATTTTGTGTTCACCGGCCCGGGGACTGCATTTGGCGAAAAAAAGGGATTACGTTTTGCCGACGTCAAAGATGGGATGCCCCAGACGTTAATGATCGTCGAAGCCAAGCGAGATATTCCCTGGACCAAACCGGAAGATATTCCGTTTTACGACCCAGCAGCCCCGTTGCCCAAACTTGGGGGATACACACCCGAACAGATTCTCGCCGCCAAAGTTTGACGGAAATGTGTCTACCGATTCCCCGCTCAGGGGATTCCCGAGAAACTTGTGGCGGGCGGCATATTTCGTACGACGGCGGGGAAGTCGAACGAGCGACGACTTCTTTGCGGAAAACGACCCAAGACGACTAAGCCGTAATCGATACTGTACCAATAAGGACCATCCGTCACTGAACCGGCGCCATCAGCCGCGAGACCTGCACTGCGACCTTGAACCACCAGGGGCGGGCGCGGAGTTCGTCGGCGCCGGTGAGGCGGCTGTTGGCGAAATCGGTTTCTAGCATTGCGGCGACTTCAGCGGCAAAATCTTCGTCGAGGGCGGCGATTGTGATTTCGAAGTTCAACCGGAACGAGCGGTTGTCGAGGTTGGCAGTCCCCACGGCGGCAAATTGGTCATCGACGAGCATCACCTTTTGATGCAAAAAACCGGGTTGGTAGCGGTAGAATTTCACGCCGGCCGGTTCGGTTTCTTCGACGAATGAAAAGCCCGACAGGTACACCAACAGGTGGTCCGGTTTTTCCGGCAGCAAAATGCGGACGTCCACGCCGCGCAGTGCCGCCAATTGCAGGGCAGCAATCACCTGCGCATCCGGCACGAAATACGGGCTGGTGATCCACAGCCGCCGCCGCGCGGAATGGATCGCCTGCACGAAGAACAGGCTGCAGGTCTCCAATTCATCGGCCGGTCCGGAGGCAACAACGATTGTGTCCTTGTCGCCGTCGGTGGCCGATTGGGGGGCCCAAACCAGCTTGGGGGCTTCGTGCGTCGCGCAATACCAATCCTCGATGAAGGACAACTGCACGCATTGGACCGCCGGGCCGGTCAGTTTGACGTGCGTGTCCCGCCAATGCCCGAACCGCTGGGAGCGTCCCATGTACTCTTCACCGACATTGTGCCCGCCAACATAAGCAGACCGACCATCGACGAGAACGATCTTGCGGTGATTGCGAAAATTGAGTTGGAAACGCGTGCGCCAGCCGGTGGAATTGCGAAAAGAACTGACCTTGGCTCCGGCAGCAATCAAGGCACGCAGGTATTCTTTGGGAAGTTTGATAACAGCCGATGCCGTCGTAGAGAAAATAGACACGGACCCCGGCTTTGAGTTTGGCAAGCAGATGTTTTTGTAGTTCGCGGCCGAGTTCATCATCGTGGATAATGAAGAATTGCACGAGGATATAGTCTTGGGCGGATTGAATTCCCTCGAAGATCGCCGCAAACGTGGCGGGGCCGTCGATCAGCAATTCCACGTGATTGTGCTTGGTGAAGGGAAGTGCGGCGAGTTTTTCGATAACCTTCAAATCGTCGACCGGGTGCTCAAGCCCCGATGTGAACTCCTCGCTATATTGCGACAATTCTTCGGTGATATGCTTCAGGCGCAGCTCACCTTCGCGACGAGCACAGACGTAGCCTTCGAATTTTTTGCCACCGAACACCCAATACAACGGCACAGCCGCGAAGGGAAATAACACTAAGGGAAAAGCCCAGGCAATCGCCCCTTGCGATGTCCTGGTGAAGAGAATCGCATGTACCGCCGAGTACACTCCCACCAATTCCACTACAAATATGGCCAGCCCGAGAAAGCTGAACGTTAGATCCATGCCGATTCGCCCCGGTCGATTGGGAAAGAAGCTTCTCTGCCAGAATGGAGGAAACGGCGGAGAATATCAATTTTCAATCGCGCAAATTCGTAAACAGCGGTCAAAAGAGTTGCCGCGACTATTGCTTGAAAACATTTTTGGGAGCCAGCATCTCGTCTTTGAACGTCGCGATCGCAGCCAAACGACCATCGGGAGCGGTGATCGCCACCGCTGCGGCGGAATCGTCGGGCATCGGCTGAGCAACGTGAATCGCGCGGCCGTGCTGGATGTTCTCCATATCGTCCTCAGAACATTCATAGCGGGGCAAGTGCGTCACTGCCGACAGCGGTGGCAACAGTGCAGCGGGAAGCGACTCACGGGACAGCGAATCCAGATCAACAGCTGCGTCGAGACGATAGTCCCCAACGCGCGTGCGTTCCAACTGAGTCATCACAGCGCCGCAACCGAGTTCCTCTCCCATGTCGCGGCCAATGGAACGGATATACGTTCCCGAGCCGCATTCAATCTCGACCTCCAGTTCAGGGAAAGTGTAATTGAGAATATCAATGCGATAGACGTGGACCGGGCGAGCGGGGATGTCGAGAGTTTTTCCGGCGCGGGCCATTTTATAGGCGCGGCGGCCGTCGATATGCACAGCTGAGAATTGCGGCGGAACCTGATCGATTTCGCCCACATACTTTCGCAAGGCTTGGGCAACCGCCGCTGCGGTCGGCGGCGTGGAGTCTTCCACTGTCTCGACTTCGCCCGTAATGTCGTCGGTGTTGCTGCGAAGCCCTAAGCGAAACTGCGCCCGGTATTCCTTGCGGCCTTGTTGGACGTAGGTGATGAGCCGCGTCGCTGCCCCAATACAGACCACGACCACGCCAGTCGCTAGGGGGTCAAGCGTGCCTCCGTGCCCCACCTTCGCGGGACGGACGAAACGTTGCACGACGTCGACGACACGACGGGACGTAATATCGGCCGGCTTGTTGATGTTGAGAATGCCGCAGCAGTCGGGGGAGTTCATGATATCAGTCGTACGCGGGACGGATTATTTGTTGGCTTGTGCGGTGAGTTTCTCTTGCTCGGCCCGCAGGTATTCGCCGTACTGTTCGTCCAACGTTTTATAATCCGTGCCAATGAGTTGCGGCAGTGTGGCGGGTTGTTCCCGGACTCGGAGGTTGGTGCTATACAATTGTGAAAGATGTTCAATCAGCGCGTCGCGATATTTGCCATCTTTGTAGTGCATGAAGAAATGCGTCAACCCCGAGGCTTGGCTGTAGAGCTTACGAATCTCAATGGAGTGCTGGATTTCATTCGCGCCTTGAGACGCGAATTTTCCCAAGGGAATGTAGTAGTCGTCCTCAAGATAGCGATACCGAGCAGCGCGAAAGCGTTGGTACATCGGGTCACCCAACTCGTAACGATCCCCCTTCTTGGCGAAGGATTCCATGTAACAGGCAATCCCCTCGATGATCCAAAAATGGGCATGCTCGCCGACCATTAACGACTTGCGGCGTGTCTTGCGGGTTTCGGCAAAGAGTTGATGCGTCGCTTCATGAAAAATCGTACGCGTGGCGGGGCCTTCGGGATCATCATCCATTTCGGGTTGATGGTAGAAATAGGCGATGCCGGTGTCGGTCAAATACAATCCGGTCGTGATGCTGATCTCCGGAACGCGGGGCCGCAGAGCCTCAACATAATCCTCTTTGTTGCTGAAATAATGGATTTCAAACTGGTTTTTCGTCGATCGCCGCCGCCCCTTGGCCAAGCTCGACCGCTGATCCTGCGTGGTGAGAAAACCGGAAAAGGTCTGGAAAAAGACGCGATAGAACTGCTCAAGCTGACGACTCAGCTCGACGCCCCGCTCCAGGCTGTGATTGGTCTTGATGAGGTAATGCTCAGACTCGATCTCCCAGGCGTTTTTGAAACTGCGGCGCAATTCCGCTTCCTGGGCCGCGCTCACCCAGCGTCCGACGCTGCCGCGCCCGGACCGAAAATACCGCTCGCCGTTTTCGTATTGCTTAACGTGATCACGAGGTAACCAGCCATACTTTTCGGTGTCGACATAATGTTTCTGCCGCATGAGGGCCAGAAACGGTGTGACCCATTCGTCGCCGCTACGTTCATAGCCCAAAAAACTGCGGACCGATTTGTTATCGGGGTCCTGCCGCACCGCCTCTTGAATCAACTGATAGGCGAAACGTACTTCACCGATTTCTATCACGCGCTGGGCAAGCTGATACAATTGGATCGCCTGCTCCTGCTGAAGATGTCGCAATTCAACGCGCCAGCGCCGTTCGGCCGGTGAGAGATCGTTGGCAATATCGGGCTGAATTTTATCCGGCAGTTCGAGTGTGCGAAGATCGTCCACCGGCAGCGGAACACCCAATTCGCGGATTGCCGCTGCTTGCTTGGGAAAGCCGTTTTGGTCACATTGGGCAGCGACCTCAGACAACGACTTTACGAACTTCTCCTGCAGCGCCTCATATTTTTTCAGTTGGACTTGGCGACGACGCTCAGCCTGACTGGGCCGATCCGCATTAGCAGCGCCCTCGAGGAGGACTGCTTCAACAGCGACAGCCAACAGGCATATCATCGCCCCACGCGAGCAGCGGCGTATGGATTCGGACAACATAACCAGCCTATTGAGATAGAAGCGGCACGATGAGGGGAGTTAACGACACAAATCCCTCCCATAACAGCCATTCTATGCTGATTGCGGATCCTTCGGAAGGCGATTTTCGCCGTGGCGGATACCCCAACCCCCTGTCCCCCCAATCCGCCCCATTGGGCGATGCTGCAGGAATGTGGGGGAAAGATCACGCCGAATCGTCGATGTACAGCATCCGACCGCAGGTTTTGCAAAAGATAACCTGGTGGGTATTGAGTTGGACCAACATTTGGGCCGTAATCCCGACAAAGCAATTGCTACAGACCGAATCGGTGACGGCCGCCATCGCACTGGCTCCGTGAGCCTGCACTAAGCGGCGATATTGTTCACCCACTTTCGGGGGAATGCTGCTTTCAGCAACTTTGATGGCAGCTTGAAGTCGTTCGCATTCCGCTTCTAAACCCGCTTTGGATTCGGTGACTTGCTGGCTGATCCGCGAGGTTTCCACTTCCGCGTCCTTCACCGCCTGTTCGGCTTGCCCCACTTCGGTTGAAGTGGAATCGACTTTTTCCAAGGCTTCGAGGATTTCGTCTTCCAACACGCTGTTGGCAACTTCATCCGCCTCGATTTGTTCCTTGATGATGTTGAACTCTTTGTTGGAAGCCGCCGCGTTGAGTTTGCCGCGCAAGCTTTCAATGCGAGCTTCGTTGGTCTTCAGTTGCAAACTGCGGGAGTCCGCATCCATTTTCAGTTTCTGAAACTTTGCATGCACCTCCGCAGCTTCTTCTTTTTTAGTCTCAACGAACCGTTGGCGGGCCTGGATCTGTTTGGGCCCCCGTTCCAACTGGCTTTGAGCGTTCTCTAACTTCAAATGCAATTGGTGTAATTCGCTCAAACTATGGGTGGTCGCTGCCATCGTAATCTGTCTCCGACGTTGAACGTCGCGGCTGGGATTGAATTTTCCGCCACGGGTGATCTTTGCTTTCACAGCGAAAAATCACAGATGGCTAGTGCACAAGAACCTGCTGCAAAACTGGTCGATCGTCTGTCGCCCCAGAAGAGTTTTGACTCAGAGGAGTTTTGCCCCACAGGTGCCGAGGGTTCTCCGGGAAACGACTTCCCCCACATAATAGCGGAACTGGTCCTGTTCAGCACGTCACAAAAAAAGGCCGGTCAAAATTGACCGGCCCTGAATCGTTTATTCTCCAGCGACTCCCGTCGCCAGGCTGTCTAAAAAGCCCTTTAACTGTTTACTACGCACCGGATGTTGCAGTTTGCGAACCGCCTTGGCTTCAATTTGTCGAACCCGCTCGCGAGTGACCTTGAAGATCCGGCCCACCTCTTCCAATGTATAGGTGTACCCGTCGCCTAATCCGTATCGCAACTTGATGATTTCCCGCTCGCGATAGGTCAATGTCCGCAGCACATAGTCGATCTTGTCCTTCAACATCTCCTGCGTCGCAGCGTTGACTGGATTATCAACAGCATCGTCCTCGATGAAATCGCCGAAATAGCTATCTTCGCTTTCGCCAACCGGTCGATCCAGACTAATCGGGTGCCGTGAGATTTTCAGCACGCGACGCGTCTCTTCCAGGCTGATTTCGGCTGCTTCAGCCGTTTCCTCAATCGTCGGTTCACGGCCATTCTCCTGCAGCAACGTCTTGCTGACTTTGCGGAGCTTGGACATCGTTTCGATCATGTGCACCGGAATCCGAATCGTACGGGCTTGATCGGCAATGGCCCGGGTGATCGCTTGGCGAATCCACCATGTGGCGTACGTCGAAAACTTGTAGCCGCGGCGATACTCATATTTATCGACCGCCCGCATCAAGCCGGTATTCCCTTCTTGGATCAGATCCAAAAAGCTCAAGCCGCGGTTGCGGTATTTCTTGGCGATCGAAACCACCAACCGCAGGTTTCCTCCCGACAACTGCCGCATGGCCAATTCGTAAGCGGCGAACCGCTCTTGAATATTCCGCATCCGCTTTCGCAGACTCCGCGGCGTCTCCAACGTCATGTTCATCAGATCCTGCAACTCTTTCTGCAGGTTGGCCCGTTCGTCTTTGGCCGTCTTGAGGTTGCGGATGCTGTAAATCTGCTTTTCGATGTCGATCATCCGCCGGCAGATTTGTTCCAACCGCTTCAGCGACGGTTGCAACCGCTGCGTCCGCAAACTCAACTCTTCGATCAGCGTCGCCATTTTGCGCCGACGGATCTTCAATCGTTCATCCGCCTCACGGCGAACTTTCTGCGTCGCCGATTCATCAGTGGCAATCGCAAAATCTTCGATGGTTTTCCGCCGCAATTCCTCAAGCGTGGCAAGATTGTACGGCATGCGACCGAGGATCTGCGTCTTTTCCAAACCTTCAGTGACCGAGACTTTGATCGTCCGGTCAAAGGGCAACTGCCCTTGGTGGACCTTGGTCAAAATGTCGAGCGAGGTTTTCAGCGCGTAATCGCTTTCCAGCAATTGCCGACGAAAACGACGACGTGTGACCTCAATCTTTTTGGCCAGCGCGATTTCCTCGGGCCGCGTCAGCAGCGGGATTTCGCCCATTTGCGTCAGATACATCCGCACCGGATCGTCGATCCGCCGCGATTGTTCTTCATCCGACTTTTTGCCACGCGTGGCCCGGGCACGCTTCTTTTTCGGATTGGCAACCGCCGGTTGCTCGTCATTGACGATATCCAGCCCGATCTCCTCTAAAGACATCAACAAGTTGTCGAGCTTCTCAGGATTCACGGCTTCGTCAGGAAGATAGTCATTGACCTGTGAGAAGGTCAAATAACCTTGCTGCTTCCCTTGTTCCACTAAAACTTTTAGGTTTTCGTCGAGTCTGTGCACAGAGAGTCCTCCGCGATATTCAAGCCAACTTGTTCTTGACTGCGCGTTTCTTGTTGTATTCAGAAAGCCGGCGTAACATCGCCGCTGTTTCATCATTTAGTCCGCCACCAGACTGTTGGACCTGCTCGCGTATTTGGCCGGACATCTCCACCGCGTCGGTCGTGTGACGCTCGCGGAGGCAGGCCAAAGTTTGTTCCAGCAGTTCCGCGCCGATTCCTTTTCGGCGGGCTTCCTCATCCAATGAGACAGCGAGTCCTTTCAAGTCGGAGTCCTCCAACTCCGCCATCACGCGGTGATAGGTCAGTTCCTCTCCCGCATCCATAAGTCCATAACAACAGGCCAAAAGTTTTTGTAATTGCGGGTCCTGTAATTCCTCGCAAGCAAAGTCTTCCCGTAAGCGTCCGACCACCGAGGGATGGGCCATGACGATCTGCAATAGTTCATGTTCCAAGTATACGTCACGGCGGGAGAGTGATTTCCGTGGCCGTGTAACCGCACCGCTCGCTGGTCCGTCGTGCCGCATGGCGTCCGCACCGTCGTGATTTCGTTGCCGGTCAGCGGCCCGTCGGCGAATATCGCTCAGACGTTGTCGTACCGCATGTTCCTTCAATCCCAACCGTTGGACTAGCGACCCTAAAATCAAATCCTCACGATTTCGCCATTTTCCCGCATCAGCACCGCCGGTGTGTGGCACAGTCGCCAGGACCTCCAGCATTTCGTCTAACACGCGATCTTTGGCATCAATTGAGTCTACGCCATAACGGGCCACTGCTCTTCTGAATTTATGCTGCCAAGCCTCGGGGGCTTGTTCGATGTCTTTCGCAAAGGCGGCCGCTCCATGGGTGGCCAAAAAGTCCGCCGGATCTATGCCGGCGGGCAATGTCATGATTCTCAGATCCACCTCTTGGGCCAAAAACTTCGTCAAGGCCCGTTCCGCCGCGTTTTGGCCGGCATCGTCACCGTCGTAGACCAAGACCACTTTACGAGCAAAACGCTTCAGGTTGGTCACGTGTGTTTCGGTCAGGGCAGTTCCCAATGTGCCGACAACGTTCATCTGGCCGTGCTGATGTGTCGTAATGCAATCCGTGTACCCTTCCACGACAACCACCGTGTCGGTCTTGCGAATTGCCTCGCGTGCATGATCGAAACCGTAGAGCAGACGGCTTTTAGTGAAGATGATGCTCTCTAAACTATTAAAATATTTGGGGGCGTTTTCACGCGTCTCCCCCGGAAGGATACGTCCTCCAAACGCAACAGGGCGACGTTGCATGTCGCGAATCGGAAACATCACCCGATCTACGAAATAATCATAATAACCGCGTCCGCCATCCCGTTGGGCGGCCAGCTTGGCAGCCGTCAAAACATCTAAGCCAAACTTGCCCCGTGCTCGCTGAATCAACCATTCCCAATCATTGGGATGGTAACCCAAGCGATAAGCGGCGATGACATCGGCAGTGAAACCGCGCGAATTCAAATAATCCCGCGCCGTCGCCGCCTGTGGGCTATTCAATAGACATTCATGAAATTGCTGCTCAGCCCAGGCAACCACTTCAAACAATTGACTCTTGCTGGTTCCGTCTTGATTCTGACTGCCGCGTTGATACGTGCGAGGCATTTCGATGTTGGCACGCGTGGCCAACAGTTCAATGGCTTCGCGAAACTCGACCCGTTCGCTTTGCATCACAAATTCAAAGCAATCGCCGCCCGTATTACAGGACCAACACTTAAACGATTGCCGTTCCGGATAGACGCGCAGCGAAGGATTTCGATCGTCATGAAACGGGCACAACCCGACGAACTCATGCCCGCCGCGCCGCGATTCGAGCGAAACTCCTTCGCCGATCAGGCTGACAATGTCCGTTCGGGAACGGACAAGTTCTTTGAATTCTTCGGAAGACTGGCGGGGCACCAACGACTCCTGCGGTAGCGACGTATTATGCGGCTGGGGCAAATGAAAACAGTGGTAATTCGTGGTGTCGAATCCAGGGATTCGACGCTGCAGATGGCCCGTCCGTGTTTTCGCCTCCGCGAAGCTGTTGAGACGTGTCTCCCGTCTGAGGGAAGTCTACCTGCTGGATGGCGATCGTCAAGAAAATCGTGACCCAGTTACGATGTTTGGCGGTGGCGCAACTCTTTAATTGTCAAAGCCTTGATGAAATTCTCCAAATCACAAGCCGGGCACAACGGGATTAGCTTCACCAACCGGCGAATTCCAGTCGATCCAGCCTGTTTACCCGAACTGCCTGATCCGCTCCGATCGAGATCGGCCTCTCTGTTATTAGCTTTCTCGGGGACCACAGAAATCCCCGACAATTTCCCGAACAAGGGCCGACTCCAACGCGAATTTCGCAAACGAGCCAACCAGAGAGCGCGATCCAAATCATATGCCACGAAAAACGGCCCGCAACCCCAATTCGGGGCCCGGGCCACTGATTTTTTTAATGATCAACACCACTCCCAAACCGACGGCTTTGCCGTCGTCGGAAAGCGTTAATTTGACTCTTCAGTGGCGCGGACCAAATTATCGTGGTCGATGTAGAAAACTTCCTTGCAGTTCTCAACGTTCGTAAAGGGCACCGGCCAGTTTGATTGCCGCTCGATGTCGAAATATGCCGTGCACTCGATTTGCTGTTTATGCAGTCGCGCCAGGCCGACCAATGGATAGAATTTAGCGTCTCCCATTTCGTCGACGACCTGTTCGACGGTGATACGCAGGTTTTTGATGGCTGTCGTTGCCATGAACGCGGGAACGCTCTTTTTCTTTTTGAGCACTACGCTGAGAGCAGAGCGGATTTCCTGTCCGAGCGGTGAGGCATCGTCCGGTATCGCGAAACTCCATACGGAGGGTTCGGGTGATTTTGGTATAACCTGTTCGATGCGTGCAAAGAACAAAAAAACTCGCGGCTGCCTGAATGGCGACCGCGAGGTTTTTCTTGATGGAATCGTCCCAGTCTCGATTAGGACTCGGGCTCTTCAGCTTCGAGGCCGGTCGGCTCGGTCGGTTTAATGCGGTAGACCGGTTTGTCGCCCAGTTTTTGTTCACACGCAGGACATTTGACCTTGGCAATCCCCGAACCGGTTTTGCCGCCCAGTTTCTCCATGCGGCGTGCTGACTCACTGATCACGATGCCGCAGGCGACACATTCTCGACCGATCAGTTCCAATTCGATATTGGGGTCGGTTTTGTAAAACTCGACGTGCTGGAGGATCTTCATATCCTTACCGTTCACAGTGCAATTTTTGTCGACGTATTGGTCCATCAACGGGATTCCGTGTGGTTCGGACGCAAGTACGACTTGGAATTTCTCGGCCAAGATCAGGACCAAGCGGCGGTACTGTGAAAGTGTGGGAGTGATGTACAATCGTTCGTCGCTCCCTTCGACGCCCGGCAGGCGGATGCCGATCACGCCGTCGCCGAACAGATTCAGATCGGCGAAAAGCGATTCCCCCAGCGGAAGTGCCGGCTGGGCGATCCAGACTTTTTCGAAGTCTCCCTTACTGATGTATTGCGAAGCCGGCGCGGGGAGTTCGCCCGGGTCGGGTCGCTTGGCTGCCTCGACCAAAGCATCACGGACCTTTTCGCGGATCGCCGGTTTTTTGCGGAGGGCAGCCTTGTTGGTCATGCCCCCTTTGCCCTTAAAGACTGTCACTAACAGCATCGCGTCATCAGAAAACCCGATGTCGACGAGTTCGGATTCGTCGGCCAAACTGCCCGCCTTGAGTCGCAACTTCGAAATATTCACGCGGTGCAGACGGACATTGGGCATCCACGTCGTGAAGCGACCGTATTTATCGCTTTCGAAAATAATCCGTTCTGCCGAATCCTCTAGCAGCTCGAAACCGTCATCATCGTCGGCGTCGTCGAATGCACCGGCGGGAGGGGTTCCGGGAACCAGAAACGGTGCGCGGCATTGAGGGCAACGACCGGTTCGTCCGCGAAACTTGTCGGCAACATGAATTCGGTGCCCACTGGGGCAATAGACGACAACCCCCTGCCCCGGAACCAATTCGGTCACTTTGACCACGCGGCCCATGCTGCGACGTAAGGCCTCCAACTCTTCGACCATCGCGCCATCCAGCAACGCATCTCCCGACGACCCCTCATCTGGGAGTGTCTTGGCCGGTGCATCGGTCCCTTCTGGTGTTTCCCCAGCATCTCCAGCAGGTCCTGCCGCAGCCTCAGCCCCTTCCTCTCCTTCTTCGGCCAACGGATCATCGGTGAGCGAATAATCTTCGTCCGCGGTGCTGCTCGGGGAATTACTGCGGAGGTCGAATGTGCTTTCGGTCGCTTCGAAGGTTGTGACGCCGGGAGCGACTTCAAAGTCGTCCCCATCCTCCACCTCATCCGCCAAATCAAAATCGGCCAAATTGACGTCTTCTTTGCCCATACCCTCTTGAGCCAAACGCTCGGTATTCGGGTCTAAAAACGCGCCACATTCTCGGCAACGGACCGAACCCTTGCGGGACATTTCTCCGCAGCTCGGACAGGGAACGTCAACATTGACTTCCGGGGCATTTTCGTTGGAAACACTCATGACTACATTCTCATCTTAAGGAAAACAGACTCGGCCGCCGGCAGTGCCATCGGAATTGTTGGGCCGCTCGAAATTATTTGACTTTGACGACCTCAACATCGAAGACCAACATGGCTTTGGGAGGAATCGACGGCGGAAATCCTCGCAATCCGTACGCCAATTGATAGGGAATGATCAACTTGCGCCGTCCGCCCGCCTTCATGCCGGGAATGCCCAATTGCCAACCGGGGATATAACCCGTCAAAGGCAACGCCAACGGTTGACCTGCACCATCGTGGCTGCTGTAAAATTTTTCGCCGTTGAGCAAGCGTCCGGTGCAATGAATCGTGGGAGCATCTCCCTCTCCGACCGCATCCCCTTTGCCTTCGACAATGTCGACATACGTCATTTCCACATTCGTATCGGGATCTGTGATGGAATTCGTCAAATCCTTGATGTCGATGTTGCGAAAGTCGACCCGCGAGCCGTGACTTTGCAAGCCGATATAACCGATCCGCGGTCGATCGCGGAGCGGCTTGTAGTCGCCCGACGCTTTGTCGTATTCGTCGATGTTCGCTTCGGTGATCGTTTTTCCGTTGAGCACCACTTTGATAAACGGTCCCTTGCAGGTGATCTCGTAGCTGTTGAATTCACCAGTCGGTTTGAGAGCGCCCCGTTTGGCGGCGACCTCGGAATAGATACTGCCGCTGTACTGCGAATCTTTGAGTTCCGTGTACTCGTCGCCATCATCATCGAGGATTTGGATTTCCATCCCGACAAAGGCGGGATTTCCCTCAGCAGGAAACCGCAGGCCGACGCCGCTGTTGCCGTTGGGTGGAACGCGAAACTCGAGTTTCAACACGTAGTCGCTGTACATTTTGTCGGTGCGGAGCCAACCCCCGCCCTCGCCAACGCAACTTAACAATTCGCCGTCAGCCTTCCAGGCTTCGATGTTTCCGTCCAGCACTTCCCACCCGGACAGGTCTTTACCGTTGTACAGCGGTACGAAACTTTTTTCAGGGGGTTTCGGGGGATTATCTTCCGCCTGAGCACATCCGGTGATGAAGACGCCGCCCAAAGCAAATCCAGCCACGGCCATCAGGCCAACAACCACGCGATACGAATGCATTCAACAGCCCTTCCAGGCAAGTCAGGAATAAAGTTTTCTTGATCCGGTCACTACAATTTCTAGGAAACCACCAGGCGGGAGATCGCACACCCGGTTCGACTCATCCGCGTCCCACGGCAAGTGAACGCAAGAATGGCAAGATTCACTGTACCAAAGCGGGCCGCTATTTTCAGCCAAAATCACCCCCAATCGATGGTCATTCGACAAAGAGGAGCTACCGCTATCCGTGAAACAAGCACCATCCCCCGCAGCGGTTTTCCTGTGGGTTTCCTCCGGATTTGGGTGCATTTTTCAGACAAATCCGCCAGAATCCAGCATCTAGAGAGGGTAGGGATAGACTTCTGGGCGGGTCGCCGTCACCTGTTGCTGAATTCCCATGTCCGACGGCCCCGCAATGTAAATCGACCAATAATGCCGCAAAAACTTGAAACTCAGTTTCGCGAACGACTTCCTCGCTGCGGCGAAGATGACCCGCAATACGTCACAGAGCTTGTCGATGTGATTTTGTCGGCGGCCAGCGAGGCGGGGGCGACGGATGTGCACCTACTGCCCGGTGCGGATGCGATGGAGATGCGTTGGCGACTCGACGGTGTCCTGCAGTCGGTGGCAATGTTTTCCGCCCGGCTGGCACCGCGAATCGTGGCACGGCTTAAAGTGCTGTCGGACCTGCTCACCTACCAAACCGACATGCCGCAAGAGGGCCGAATTCGTGATGCGGGTGACTTTGAAACCCGCGTGAGTACGTTTCCTGCGCTGTATGGCGAAAAATGCGTGGTCCGGCTTTTTGCCGGCGCGGGCCGCTATGATCGGCTGGACCGACTGAACTTACCGCAAGACATCCTGAAGGACATCCGGCGGTTATTGCAACAGACCACCGGGGTCTTTATGGTGACCGGGCCTGCGGGATGTGGAAAAACAACAACAAATTACGCGTGTCTGCGAGAAATTGTAGACAATTCCGGCAGCGGCAAAAGTCTAGTCAGTCTGGAGGACCCGATTGAAGTCGTCGTACCGGGGGTCACCCAATCGCAAGTGAATCAGGCAGCGGGATTTGATTTGACAGTGGGGCTTCGGTCGCTCATGCGGCAAGACCCGGAGGTCATCATGGTTGGAGAAATACGCGACCGTGAAGTCGCAGAGACCGTATTTCAGGCCTCATTGACGGGACATCTTGTGGTAACCACTTTTCACGCGGGAAGCGCAGCCGAAGCCGTCAATCGATTGTCCGACATGGGCATCGAACCGTTTCTGCTAAAAAGCGGGTTGCTGGGAATTTTATCACAACGTTTGCTGCGGCGATTGTGCGCATGCGCGCAGCCGAGCGCGGAACGGGACGATCGCATGGGACTCGCGGTCGATCAAGCAACAATGCCGGTTGGATGTAGCGATTGCCAAGGGACCGGTTATCGGGGACGTTTCGTGGTTGCGGAGATGCTCACTGTCGAGGACGATGCCATCGGCGACGCCATTCGGGAACGGCGGGATGCTCGGTTCCTTGAACAAGCAGCGATTTCAGCGGGCATGGTGACCAGCCTGTCACGCGCCTGCGAAGCGGTGAACCAAGGAATGACCTCCCCAGCTGAAGTTCGACGTGTGTTTGGTTTCTAATCGTCTGTTCTCAAAGGTCGATAACCACCCTGGTTTGACGGATTTCATAAAAGACCATTGAATACGCTATCCCCAAACGATTCGTCGCCCCGAGCGATCAAACTCGAAGACCTCGTCGCCCTGAACGACGAGATCGCAGCGCTGGTACGCGCTGGTGTCCCCCTGGAGTTGGGGTTGGAACAAGTCAGCCACGATTTACGCGGTAGCTTAGGACAACTGGCTGCTGCGCTCGGTTCACACATGAGCCAAGGCGAGTCGCTGTCGCAGGCGATGGAGTCGGAAAGTAGCCGATTGCCCAAACTGTATCGATCAGTCGTCGAAGCAGGTCTCCGCGCAGGTCGATTGCCGGCCGCCTTAGAGGCGGTCACCCGCTACGCACAATCGTTGTTGGAAGTCCACCGCCGTGTCACATTGGCGTGCGTCTATCCCTTGATTGTGTTCGTGTTGGCCTATGCCATGTTTCTGGTGATGCTGGCCGAGATGATTCCGCGATTTGAGGCATTTGCCGAGCAAGGCCAGGAGCCGCAAGGATTCTGGTTGTCGGGTTTAACCTACCTTTCCGAAACCATGTCGGTCTGGGGTCCGGTGATTCCCGTGTTGTTGATCGGAGTCATTGGCTTCTGGTTGTTTCTTCAAAAGCGAACGCTGATGCGCACGGGACGGTCCATGACGTTGTTCCGTTTTATCCCTTGGGCACAGGGCATTCATCGCAATCAGCAACTGGCCAATTTCAGCGACCTGCTGGGCCTATTGACCGAGCAAGAAGTCCCCTTGCATACAGGAATTCTCTTGGCCGCCGACAGTACGGGCGACCGCAGAATGATTCAATCCTCCGAAGAAATCTCCCTGAAACTGCAATCCGGCGACTCACTCACTGAGGCGATGGAAACCGCCCACGCTTATCCCTCCTATTTGCGGTGGTTGATGCAGACCGGTGAACAACAAAGGACCTTAGCCGAATCATTAACCCGCGCAGCCGGAATCTATCGCTCACGCGCTCTGGAGCGACTGGAGACCCTTTCACTGGCGCTGCCGTTAATTGCCGTTGCCGTTATCGGCGGCGGCGCCACATTGATTTATGCGTTTGCACTGTTCGCCCCGATGATTGAAAGCCTGCGTAACCTGGCCGCTCCTTAAACGGTTGATAGATCCCCATGCCGACGTTTCGTTACACCGCTGTAGATGCCACCGGCCATCCGGTCTCAGACACCGTGAATGCGTCAGATGAATCCGTAGCGCTGGAGAAGCTGACCTCGCTCGGATTCACCGATGTGATCATGAGCGCAACGGCCGACACAGCAAAACCGCGGCAACAAGAAGCCCCTCTCGAACTTGGCGACGCCGATTTCATGGCCGTGGCGCAAAACCTGGCCGACATCTCCGCCGCCGGCAAACCACTCTCCGGCGGATTGCGAGCCTTGTCCCAGGAAGCCCACTCGCGACGTTTGCGAAAAGGCCTCAGACAGGTCGCCGACAGCATCGATCAAGGCGTCCCGCTGAAAGAGATTTTTTCTCAACGCATCACCGGATTCCCGCCGCACCTATCAGGATTGGTTCTGGCCGGCTTGCAAGCAGGATGTTTAGACCGGGTCTTACAGCAGTCGCTGACCTACACTATGCGGGCCAATACCTTGCGGCGGCGCGTGAAGTTCTCCTTGGCCTATCCCCTCGTTTTGGTGTCCATCGTCACCATGCTGATGTTGTTCATCATGATGTACATCGTGCCGATGTTTTCGAAGATCTTCGAAGATTTTGACACAGAACTGCCGGGGATGACCTTAATGGTGGTTAACCTGTCGCGCAGCCTGTTGAAATTCGGTCTCTGGGGACTAGTGGGCGGCACCGTCATCGCGTTCACCGTTTGGATCATGGCGCGCGTCCTGCTGGGGCAGCCGCGCCTCCGCAGGCTTGTCTGTGGCATCCCCATTTTTGGCGGCGTGTTGCGCAACTCCGCGTTGATGGAATATTGCCACTTGCTCGCCGTGTTGATTGAAAGCCGCATGTCCCTGCCCGAAGCACTGCGGTATGCCGGGGGCGGGGTGCATGATGCCGATTTGTCGGACGCGTCCCAGCGACTGGCGAACGAAGTCGCCGCGGGACAACCGCTGGCTTGGACAGCCACAGCAATGCCGCAATTCCCCGCCGTATTCAGCCAATTCGTCAAATGGGGTGAGCGGCATCATGCCTATCCAGAATCACTGCACGCGGCAGGGGACATCTTCGAGGGACGGGCGCGCGTCCAAGCGGCACTGCTCAGGTGGCTGATCGAACCGTTCGTCATCATCTTCGTGGGGCTGAGCGTCGGCTTTATCGTATTAGCAATGTTCATGCCGCTGATTAAATTATTAAACGACTTGGCTTAACAAGAAATATTAAGGCGCGGGAAATATCCTGCCGTGGGATTAGGGAATCGGCCACATGCCGGAACAAGGGTCTTCAATTACCAGCATCAGCAACGGCCTGTCTTCGCGACAGTCGTCGTTGTTGTGGATGTTGGCGGTGGCAGCTGAAAAAAACATGCCGTTGGTCGACGAGATCGATGCGCTGGCCGATGATGAACGCGGCAGTCAACGCAAGCGATTGCGCGATTTGGCCGACATGCTCCGCGCCGGAATTCCCTTGCCCGAAGCGGTTGAGAATATTCCCGGCCTGTTGCCGTTCGGCTCAACGTTCGCTGTGCGGGTGGGTTGCGAAACCGGCCGCTTGGGACCGGCCCTCCGCAGCGCTGCCAACGATCTGACCAGCGAATTCCAGGAGGAACAGGGCAGCAACATCATGTACTTGTTGTATTGCGGCCTTGTGGCGTCGGTCCTTTTGTCGCTCACCGGGTTTTTAATGTATTGGATCGTCCCCAAATTCGCCAAAATCTTCGAAGACTTTGACATGCAGCTTCCCGAGGCGACCATTGGGATGATTGAAGTATCGGAAATATTCGTCAACTATTTCTATCTCTTCATGCCTCTGTTATTCGCAGCCATCCCAGTGCTCATCATTGTCACCATGTGGGGCTTGTCCGGCGGGGTTCGTTTTCTGGAAGTCCCGGCGTTCATGTTGCGTTTGTTCCCGCGACTGGAGACACCGCAACTCTTGCGGAATTTGTCGCTGGTCATCGATTCCGGCAAACCGATGGTCGATGCAGTTTCCCTGGCCGCTTATTTTTACCCCCGCGCGATCATTCGTACAAAACTGGCACATATTGAAGTCGCCCTCCGTCATGCGGAGGATTGTTTTCAACAACTCCGCAAACACCGGCTGATCACCAAATCGGAAGAGCAACTGCTGCGCTCCGCCGAACATGTTGGCAACCTCAGTTGGGCCTTGCGGAGTGTGGCAACGAATCAGGAACGCCGACAAGCTTATCGATTTCGTATGGTCACCGAATTTTTCAAACCATTGGCCGCATTCAGCTTCGGGTTGGTGGTCGCTGCTTATGCCATCTGCTTTTTCATGCCCTTGGTCGCCTTAATGGATCATTTGTCTAAGACCTCCCCCTACTAAACTCAGGCAGCCGTTATGTATCGCTATAAAACAGATCCTCTACTCAACAGGCAGCGCCGCCGCAGCGGATATCTGCTGGTCGAGTTGATCGTCGCGGGCATCGTGCTGGCCGTGGTGATGACGGTCTATCTGCAGTTGTTGTCCGCGACATCCCGCCAACAACGTTACGCCGATCACCGGCAGTTGGCCGGCGAAGAACTGGCCAATCTCATGGAACGCATCACCGCGCAGCCTTACGAGACGATCGATCAGGAGGGACTCCAGTCCAAGGAATTGAGCGACGCCGCCATCTCGCACCTGCACGAAGCCGAATTGAACATCGACGTCCTCCCGGTCAGTGAACCGGTTGCCGGCAAACAGATTTCACTTTCGCTGCGTTGGCGTGATTCCGGGAATGTCTTCGTCGCGCCGACACGTCTCACCAGCTGGGTTTATGCCCCGACGGGAGGCACGCCATGAATCGCCGCCGAGGGATTTCTTTGATCGAAATGATCGTGGTGATCGGCGCGTCGTCAATCATATTGATGATCGGCGCCGGCATGCTGCATACACTGATGCGCACTGAACGTGTTACGGCTGAGTCGCTGGTGCACGCCACCAATCATGCCCGCTTGGCTGAGCAGTTCCGCGACGACATCCACGCCGCAACAACCGCCAACATCCAAGGGGAACCGGGCGCAGACGATACCCTGCAGATCACCACCCCCCATGCTGCGGAGATCTCCTATACGCAGCAAGGGCGACTGCTCGTCCGCCAGGAAACCGCAGCGACACAGCCGCCGCGTCTTGAACAATTCCGTCTGCCCGAAGATGTACGCATCCGTTTTTCGATCGACGACAGTGGTCCACAAAAAATCGCGGACTTGTCTTGGATTTTTTCCGAAGACGACACGACTACCAACGCGGATCGCGCCACACGCCCGCCTCTCAATCCGCTAAAAATCGAAGCCGTAGTTGGCAAGGACCATCGTTTTCAGGAGGCCACCCCATGAAATCGGTTTCACGCAAGCCATCGCGCGCGTCGCACAATCGCCGCGGCGCCGCACTGATTGTGGCGATGATCTGTACCGTGTTAGTGACCTTGATGCTGGGCACGATGGTCAAGATCACCCTGACTCGCGCGCAGCAAGCACGGCATCGCGAACAGGCCTTGCAAGTCGAGTGGCTGGCCGAAGCGGGATTGGAGCGTGCCCGGGCGATGCTGACTGCCCAACCCGATTATCAGGGCGAGACTTGGGCCATTACAGAGGAAACCCTGGGTGGACCGTACCGCGGGACGGTAACGATCACAGTGGCAGCGATTCCAGAAAACCCTCAAGCGCGCGACGTATCTGTCCAGGCGGAGTATCCCGCCGGACAAACCGAGCGTATTCGCAAATCCAAACAGATTGAAATGATTCTGACCCCCGGCCCCTCGGATGATTCCCAGGACGCTGAATAAACAGGAGTACACAAATGATCCAACAAGTGAGTCCCCCATTTTTGACAAGCCGTGTTCGGCAGCGGCGCGGCTTTACGCTGATTGAATTGTTGGTGGTGATCGCAATCATCGCCATTTTGATCGCCCTGCTATTACCAGCGGTCCAACAGGCGCGCGAAGCTGCGCGGCGAACGACGTGCCGCAATAACCTGATGCAAATTGGACTGGCGCTCCAAAACTACGAAGGCGCCCACGAATGCCTGCCGCCGGGGACCGTGAACCCAACCGGCCCAATTCAAAATCTCAGACAGGGATACCATGTCAGTTGGGCGCTGCTGATCCTGCCCTTCATGGAAGAGGGCAACATCTATAACCATTGGGATTTTTCGGTCAGCGTCTACGACGACAAAAACGCGGCGCCGCGGGAGCAACATATTCCGTCATACATCTGCCCCTCGACACCGTTTGCTCAAGCCGGCCCGGTGATCTCCTATGCCGGGTGTCACAACAGCAAAGCAGCGCCGATCGATGTCACCAATAACGGCGTGCTGTATCTCAACAGCAGCATCCGCTATCAACAAATCACTGACGGAAGTTCGCACACGATTTTTGCGGGCGAAAAGGATAGCTTCGCCGCCTTGGGTCTCATGGGCGTGGCTATCGATCCGGACGTTCCCACTTGCTGGGCCTCGGGTACGAACACGACCTTACGGGCTACGTCAGCCATCAATGGTTCGAATACAGCGGTGATGCAAGCCGCTCCCGGCCAACCGCAACCTCCCCTCGATCCGGAAGACGATTCCCCACTCGAAAGCGGCTTTAGCAGCTTCCACGCCGGCGGGGCTTTCTTTCTGTTCGGCGACGGCAGTGTTCAGTTTTTGAGCCAGAGCATTACGCCGGCCATATTCGCTCGCTTGGGTGATCGTTCCGACGGTGAATTGCCCGATGCAGGACAGTATTAAACGCAACACAACAATGAATATACGCATGACGAATCCAATACGGCGACTCAAAATGCCGGCGCGCCGTGGTTTCACGGTGATCGAGCTGACCGTGGTGATTGCGATTATCGTTGGCGTGCTCGCGCTGCTGCTGCCGGCCATGCTCAAGGCCCGCGAAGCGGCACGCCGTACGCAATGCCAGAACAATCTCAAGCAACTCATTTTGGGACTGCACAACTACGCCGAACAGCGCCATGTGTTCCCGCCGGGCGTCGTCGACGATCAAAGCCCGATTTTGCAAGAACCGATCGGGTATCACGCCAGTTGGACCGTGCAGCTGCTGCCGTTTTTGGATCAAACAAACATCAGCAATGATTGGGACCGATCCGTGGGCATCTACACCGGAAGCAATGCTCAAGTTTTCAATTACGTCGTCCCCGTATTCGCCTGTCCCAGTAACAGTGAGCCGAACCCAATTCGTTTCGGCCACCCCCAATCGAGTTATGCCGGTTGCTATCACGACAGTGAAGCTCCCATCGACATGACCAATGTGGGCGTGCTGACATTAAATAGCAGCACGCGCATTGAAACGATTTCCGATGGCACCTCCCACACGATTTTCATTGGCGAGGTCCGCTTACCGGAACCGGACGTCGACATCGCAATGGCCGACCTGGGCCTGCATGGCTTGCTGGGCTGGGCTTCGGGAACCCGAGCGACGCTGCGAAACACCTCCCATTTCAACCAGAAACTCACGGCCGCGGACTTTGCAGAGGGGGATCTGACCGGTCCAGTCGGCGGGTTTGGCAGCTACCACGAAGACGGTGGCTATTTCGCTTTTGGGGACGGCTCGGTACGATTTCTACACGACTCGATCGATCCGGCCTTGTTGCGGGATCTGGGCAATCCCGCGGACGGAAACCTCCCTTCAGCCGATAAGTTCTGACAAAAACCATGACGTCGCCACCACAAATGCCCCTCCCGGCAGCTTTAGAAGTTCTTCACGATGTGCGGACGGACCAAATCGTGATCACCACAATGGGATCGGCACGCGAGTGGATGCAACTCGGCAGTGACCCGCTCGATTTTGTCTATGCCCCCTCGGCAATGGGCGAAGCTCCGGCCGTTGGATTAGGCCTCGCGCTGGCGCAGCCCGACCGGCAGGTCATCGTCTGTAATGGCGATGGCTGCATGCTGATGAACCTGGGCAGTCTGGTGACGGTCACCGCACAAGCCCCGCAGAATTATGTGCTGATCGTCTTTGAAAACGGCCACTACGAAGTCACCGGCATGCAACAAACCGCCGCCAGCGCCGACGCACGACAGCGCGGCGACACGATCGACTTCTGCGCAACAGCACGGGGATGCGGGTTTACGTCGGTCTACGAATTCGACGACCTCAATGCATGGCGTGATAGCATCGCAACTGTACTGGGTGAGACCGGTCCAACATTCGTACTCCTCAAAGTCGCCCCGGTCCCTGGTGGAGCAGTACCACGCTCGCCGGCACCACCGGCGGAGCGGGCGGGCGGCGGCACTGCGCGAGGTACTCACCAATTCCTAAGAGCGTGTTTTCAAACTGGGAGGGCGAGGCTCCTGCCGAGCCGCGATGAACCCTTTTGCTTGCCTTGGCCATAGAGATCTCAACACTTCCCCACACCAAATGCCAAAATGCGGCTCAGCAGGAGCTTCGCCCTCCCGGATCAGTGGATGGCAGTTGTAAATCGTAACTTGAAAACACGTTCTAATGTCAGATCGAAGACTGATGACCGCAGACAATGAAGAAGTTGTTTGGATTTTTGTGGGTGGGAAAAACCCAAATCCCAGTGCGGCGTTTTCCAGTCGAGAATCCGCCGAGGAATGGATTGCCCAGACCAAGCTCTCCGGCATGCTCACCGCTTATCCGCTTGAATGTTCCGGTCTACGATTGGGCGATTCGCAAGGGAATCTTTAAGCCGTCAAAACCGTATCAAAGTTCGCCGAAGTTCATCGCTGGATTTTCCTCGGCAGGCCTTGAACATTATCACTACGAAGATGGCGTCAACGAAACGGAGTAAAGATTCGCGGGCCAATCCGCACTTGCGATACCGTTTTCAGCCGAGGTATCAGCAAAGAACCCCCCCGGCAGGCCGTCTATTCCAGCGGTATCAATCTCGACGATCGAGATCTTCCAAGATGGCTTTCATCAACAACGGCAAAGCGACGGTGGCATCGGCGTAAACTTCCGCAAAACGCCCGCCTGCGTTCGGTGAGACGAACTTGCCCCAACTCACCCCTTCAGAATAGGTGCAGCCAGACAGCCCGCCCCAATGCACCGGTTCAGGGCAGATGCGGACACCGTATTGGAATTGCGGCTGTTTCCACTTGGTTCCGAGCCGCGCGTTGGAAATCTCATAGTAGGGCGCAACTTGCTGCGCCCAATTCCGCGGCACGCCGCCACCGACTGTTAAAATCCCCAACCGCTCAGATCCGCCGGCTAAGCGAGCATACTCTTGGAGGTCCAAGAAGGGATTGAACGAGGGAACGGCTGAAAGGACTTCGACCGAGTCGAGTGCGGCAGCCTCTTTCGACTGCCCCTCGATCCATTCGGACATCGCCCACGTGGCGACATCCAGTCCGATCTCACTGTCGGTGAATGCAGGAATGAACACAGGGATTTCTTGCTCGAAAGCACTGCGCAAGATTCCGCGTCCCTGATTCAACTCCGCTAAACGACTGCCAACTGCGCGGCACAAGCGGGCGGAGGACCAGACACCATCCGGCGGAGATTGCGATTTGAGTACTGAACGCACGAGTTTCTCGACGTCGTTCAGGTTCGATTCCATCTCCAGCGTATCGTAAATCCGGTTGTATCCCGCCTCATACAAGTCGTCATCCGAGTCGGAGGGATGATACCGATAATGCGCCAACCCGATGGACTCCGTCAGGCCATGCGCGATCAAGGCTCCAGTGGCTACCACGGCTTGCACCAGCCCGCGATCGATCATTTCACAAATGATCAATCCCTGCTTGGCAACCGTCATCGCGCCGGAGAGAGTCAACACGACCGAGCAGTCGGCATCATCGAACATCTCTCCCAGCACGCCGTAGGCTTCGCCCAAATTTCGACCGCCGAAAGCGGTCTGGGACATCGCCTGCAATAGCCCGGCAAAGGAGTCCACTTTGCCGAGGTCCAACGACTCCAGCGGAGAGAGGCCGTCTTCACGACCGTCGTGCAGTTTGCGCATCGTCATTCTTCTATCAGCTCCAATGGGCCACCATGATCTGCAATCCCGCTCAACGGGGCCTCAAGGTGGGGGGAGCCTGTCGAATTGACGGAAGTCACCGGCACGGTAAACCGTGGCATTTGCACCGTGGTGACTTGGCCTAAATCAACGTCCTCGAGAATATACTTCAAAATGTCGCTGGGATTGGTCCGGCCACAGGTGAAGATATCCAAAGCCATCAAGCCGAGGTCGGCGTAGCAATGCGCGGAACAATGGCTTTCATCGAGGAGCACCATGGCCGTAAAACCGGGCGGGGAATTATGGCCAAAATGATAACGGACTTGAGAAATGACCGTGGCTCCGGCGCGCGTCGCGGCCTTGGCCATTGATTCCAGAATCAGCTGGTCATTCAGACAAACGTCTCGGGGGACGCCCTGGCAATCGATAAGTAAATGTCGGCCTTTGTACAACTCATAAATCCTCCGTAAGGTCATACCGCTGAAACGGCAATAGACTAGTCAGTTCCAAAAATGGACAGTTCAAACCAGCTTCAATACACAAGCATTGCGATCAAAGACGGTTTGGCGGGATTATTACAGTGTTGTTCCTATTGGATCAAGCACGAATTCCAGTATTTTTCGGAATTTTTGGGGTCAATCGTTAGTCCATCATGAGCCATGAGGAATTATAGGACACGAATTGCTGCCGGAAAGGCCCGGTTACTCATCACTCTCCCGCAATTTTGCCAGTACCGAAAGGTCCTCCAGAGTGGTCGTGTCACCCACCAATTCGCGGCCGGCAGCGATGTCACGTAGGAGTCGCCGCATGATTTTACCGCTACGGGTCTTAGGAAGGGACGCCGTGAAGCGGATCGTATCCGGCGTGGCGATGGCACCGATGGCGTGCCGGACATGGTTTTTCAACTCATCCTTGAGTTCATCCGTGCCGTTCTCGGTTTTAAGTGTCACAAAGCAGCAGATGCCTTCCCCTTTCAGGTCGTGCGGAAATCCGACGACGGCGGCTTCAGCGACTTTTTCGTGCGACACTAGCGCGCTTTCGACTTCCATGGTGCTCAATCGGTGGCCGGAAACGTTCAGCACATCGTCGACACGCCCCATAATCCAGTAGTAGCCATCCTCGTCCCGCCGCGCCCCGTCTCCGGCGAAATAGCACCCGGGGATCTCATTAAAATACGTCGCCAGGAAGCGGTCATGATCGCCGTAGAGCGTACGGAGCATCGAGGGCCAGGGCTGACGCATCACCAGCAGCCCGCCCGAATTGTCCGGCTGGCTGGTTCCGTCTTTACTAACGATATCAGGGACAATCCCTGGTAGCGGCTTGGTACAACTGCCCGGCGTGGTCGCGGTCACACCCGGCAACGGGCTCATCATGATGCTGCCCGTCTCGGTCTGCCACCATGTATCGACGATCGGACAGGCCTCTTGCCCAATGACGCGGTGATACCACATCCAGGCCTCAGGATTGATCGGCTCGCCAACCGTCCCCAGCAGCCGCAGGCTCGACAGGTCGTACTTGTTGGGCCAATCGTCGCCCCATTTGATGAAGGCCCGGATGGCAGTCGGAGCGGTGTAGAAGATGTTCACGCGGTGCTTCTCGACCATCTCCCAAAACCGGCCTTCATCCGGCCAGTTGGGGGCTCCTTCGTACATCATCGTTGTCGCCCCGTTCGCCAACGGACCGTAGATGATGTAACTGTGCCCCGTGACCCAACCAATATCAGCTGTACACCAATAGGTATCTTCGTCCTTGAGGTCGAACACCCATTTGCTGGTCATCATCGTTCCCAGCGTGTACCCGGCGGTGGTGTGCAACACCCCTTTCGGTTTTCCGGTGCTTCCCGAGGTGTACAGGATGAACAGCGGGTGTTCGGAGTCGAGCGGCGTGGCCTCGCATTCGGCGGAGGCCCCTTTCATCAGGTCGTGCCACCAGTAATCGCGGTCGGGGACCATCGTGACTTCGGCGCCGGTGCGCTGCACGACCACGACTTTTTCGACGGTCGGCGATTTTTCCAGGCTCTCGTCGACGGCGACTTTCAGCGGAACTTGCTTACCCCGCCGCCACCCGGCATCGGCCGTCACAACCAGTTTGGCTTGGGCGTCATTGTTGCGGTCAGCAACGGCATCGGCACTAAAACCGCCGAAGATAATCGAGTGCGTCGCCCCGATGCGGGCACAGGCCAGCATGGCGATTGCCAATTCGGGAATCATCGGCATGTATAACGTGACCCGGTCCCCTTGGCCGACTCCCAACTGCTTGAGCACGTTGGCGAATTTGCAGACTTCGCGATGCAAATCTTGATAAGTCAGTACGCGGGTGTCGCCCGGCTCGCCTTCCCAAATGATGGCTGCCTTGTTCTTCCGCCAGGTCTTCAGATGCCGGTCGATGCAATTGTACGCCGCATTGATTTTTCCGCCTGTAAACCACTTGGTGTCAGGCATGTCGCCATCGAGGACTTTGTCCCACTTTTCGAACCAATCCAGGTTTTCCGCCATTTCGCCCCAAAAACCGGCGGGATCGTCCTTAGCGCGGTCCCACATCTCCTGGTATTCGGCTTCGCTTTTTATGTGCGCTTCAGCGGAAAACGACTCCGGAGGGGGAAACTTGCGGTTCTCATGGAGGACGCTTTCGATGCTGTCGCTGGATGGGTTCGTCATGGACTTCATTCCTCTCACTCAAAATATACGACACCCGCCACCCGGCTGGAGATACAGATACAGCGTGGGAGACGAGACACTGGCAATGACCTGAAATTCTTGGTCTGTGGGGGAACGCCGATCTTAGACCCTGAAAATTGGCATGTCAACGAAATGCTAACGATCACACCGCTGGATCGCACAGGTTGGGGCCAACCGCCCAAAAAGCCCACACAGCCGGATTCTTGGCCCGCCCCGCGCGACGGCAAAGTTTACGTAAACGGCAGACGTCCGCTCCACCACCCCTCAGCTCTGGGCTTCGCCAGGGGAGACATCATCGATCGCCTGCCCCTCCGCCAACCGCAATAATAGCGGCAACAACACTAAATTGCCGATCAGCCCGCCCAGCATCGCCACACTGACCAGCACACCAAAATAGATCAGCGGAATAAAGTGCGACAACGTCAGCACGCTGAAACCGAGAATCAAAGCGATATTGGCGAAGACCAAGGCTTTGCCAACCCCTTGATGCGTAGCACGCAGAGCGGCGTTCACATCCAGCCCCCGGGCCTGAGCGCGGCGAAAGCCGGCGATGTAATGCACGCTGGAATCGACCGTCAGCCCCATGGAGACGCTGGCGATCATGGCGGTGGCGATATTAATCGGCACGCCACCCCACCCCATCAGCCCGATGACAATAATGATCGGAAACACGTTGGGGACCAAGCAAATCAGGCCGATTTTCAGACTGCGAAAGGCAATTGTCATCATGGTCGTGATGCCGATGGCTGCCAGTACGAAACTGGTGATTTGATCGCTCAGCAGACTTTCAATCAAAAACGTCAACAATACGAACAGCCCCGTCGCATTGGCTTCACCGAATTCGCTGGCGGTAATCTCCGTGACTTGATCAATCGCGCGAAGCTTGGCATCGGATTGCTGACGTTCCCGAGCGCGGAGCATGATCCGCATACGGCCCTGTTCGGGGTTGTAGAGTGTTGTTTCGAACTCCGGTTGGAAACTGTGCATGATTTTCCGTTTCCGCTCCAACGAAACGGAGACAAAAAACGCACTGTCCGGTAAAACATCGAAACCGTCGGGCAGCGACAGCACCTTGGTCAACATCGGCCTGGAGGTTTCACTTTCAGTTTCCCCTTGCGGCTCGTCGAGCGCGTTGAGCTGATCGGCTACGTCGCGTACGCGGTCTAAAAACTCCTCATCAAGCTCCTCGTCCGCAGAAGGAGCAGGGAAATTGACTTCCCAGGTTCCCGAGCCACCCAGGCGGTTTTCCACAAAATTCAAGTCGCGTACCACGACGCTATCGTCGCGAAAGTTTTTCGAAAAATCGGTCTCCACCCGCAAACGCATGAAGCCTGCCAAGGCAAATAACGTCAACGCCAATGCGGCGAAGCCCAGCAGCCGTGGTCGGCGTTCAATGGCGTTGGTCACATGTTCCAAGCCGGCCCCCAATCGTTTTTCGGCCGGAGCGTAATGGGGATCGGGGCTAAATGATCCGATCAAAATCCCGCCCGGTAACAACGTGGCTGCCGCAACCAACACCAGCATCGCCCCCAAGGCCATCATGATGCCGAAACTCTGCACCGGCGTAATGTGGCTGGAGAGCAAAGCCGCGAAACCGATGGCGGTCGTGGCACAGGTCCAAAAAATCGCCGGTCCCAGGTCAATCAACGTTTCCCGCAACGCCTCGACTCGATCCGCGTGCTTGCGCCGCTCGCGAAAGTGGACGGTGAGGTGAATGGATGTTGCCACCCCGATGATCGTGATCAGCGATGTCAGCATCGAACTGACCATGCTCAACTGCATTCCGCTAAGGACTAAAATCGCCTTGGTCCAAATCAACGTGGCATGCACAATCAAAATCGGCAACGCGACCCAGCGTAGCGAACGAAAGAACAGCAAGATCACGCCAATTAACAGCACCGACGACCACAGGCCGAGCGTTTCGCCATCTTCCTCGACGTAACGAAACATATCGTGCACCTGCACTGGTTCGCCAACGATATGCACGGGAAACTGGTAATCCTTAGCAACGGCGCGTATCACGGCAATGGTTTCTGCTCGCGACCGTTGCGCTTGATTCAATGATTGCAGCCGCAAAATGACCGCCGTGGTTTGCTCATCTTCGCCTATGAGCAAACCACGATACAAATCGAGGATTTCGTTCGCGTCCAGCAACGGAATATTGCCGACTTTCATCGACGTAGCCAAATCCTGAATGCTGACGACGTCTTCGATTTTTTTGAGTTTCTCAACAAACAACTCCAGTCGATCCAAGCCTTCGTCGGCCAACAAATCGGGATCGGTGTAGGCGAGGACGACAAATTCATCGCCGCCAAAGAGTTTTTTGCTGTGTAGATAATCCAGCAGATGCGGATTGTTTTTGGCGTAGAGCGACTCGATTGATTGATCAAACGTGAGTTGAGACGCGGGAACGATCCCGGCGGCAACTGCCACGCAAGCGTACAGGAACAAGGCGATACGGTGGCGGATCAAAAAATCGACAAAACGGGACAGCCGTAGCGAATCATTCGGCTCAGGTCTCGGCGCATCCGTGGCTGCCACAATGTTCTCCCCGCGAGATTAGGCTGTCGGCTTTAGGCTTGAACCAGTTTCAAAACCCGGTTGCGCTTGTTCTAGAAACATTCAGAACAGTCTCAGTGAGACGCGTCAGAGGGTTTTGAAACTACTTGTATAGACTTTAGGGTTAGTCACTGGGGGGCGGTATCGATTGGGTAAACGATGGGCGATTCCGGGGTTGCCGGCTATTCCTACAGCCGATGGTCATAAGCCAATGGCCTAATTCCCATCCCGTTTCGCGCTCATCCCCACCAATCCGCGTATTTCCAAACCCAGCACGCGCGAGTAGTATAGCATGCGGCGGCCTTTGACTCACTCAACCTGGATGGCGACGTGCAACGGATTTCCGACACAACTTGGCTGATCATAATCCTCGCCGCAGGAATCGGCTTGCGAGTCGCCGTATTATGGACGCAATTTGACCATCTGGCCGAGGACCGCGACGCTTACCGCGCAATCGCCCAGCATGTCGCGGCGGGCGAAGGTTACCTGCATCCCCAAACACGGCAACCGACCGCCTACCGCCCCCCGGGCTATACGCTGATTGTCGCAGCGATCTTAAAGACCGGGCTGAACGACGTAGGAATCGCCGCGCTGCATCTGGTCTTAGGAGCGGGAACCATACTGCTGAGCTATGCCACAGCCCGCCGACTCGGTTTGTCGCGATTTAGCTTGGTCGCAGCGGCAATCACCGCTGTCGATCCCTTATTACTCCAGTCCACAACGTTGGTCATGACCGAAACGCTGGCGGCGTTTTTGCTGGCTTTATTGTTTTGGACAATCGCTCCGAACACAGATTCCACACCGCCCACAAACGGCCGGTTATTGAGCGTGGGATTGGTATTTGGCCTGAACGCACTCTGCCGACCAACCATTTGGGCGTTCGGAGCTTTGGCAGCTGTGTGGTGGATCCTGCGGCGCATCGGCCGACAAAATGTCGCCAATCCCCTACCGATTGTTTTAGGAATTCTGCTCATCACGTCGCCTTGGGTTGTCAGAAACATCATGGTGTTGGGCCGACCAATTCTGACCACGACACATGGGGGGTATACGTTGCTGCTGGGAAATAACCCGGTGTACTACCACGAAGTGGTTGGCGGAGATTGGAATGCGGTCTGGTCGGGTGAAAGTCTCAAGAGTTGGCAAGACGGATTGGAGCGGGAGATACAGAAGCATGATCCGCCGATCACAACAGAACTCGCGCGGGACCGCTGGATGAACGACCGCGCGCACGACAATATTGTCGCCGAACCAGGATTTTTCTTACGGGCTTCCTTTTTGAGATTGGCGCGAGGACTGTGGGGCGTTGTTCCACTTCAGGAACCAACATCGATTTCGGGCCGCATCTTGAAATGGAGCGTCTGCGGATTTTATGTGATCGTCTTCGCCGGCATGATTTTGGGACTCTGCTCTCTCAAAAAGAATCAATGGCCCGATTGGATGCCCGCTGTGTTGTTGTTGGTCTCGTTTACACTGGTCCATACGTGTTATTGGGCTAACATGCGAATGCGGACGCCCTTGATGCCGGTCATTGCCCTGTTCGTAGCGCAGGGATGTTGGGCGATTTGGCACTGGCGCGGCAGGTCTCTTAAAACGAAAGTCTAGCAACAAATCGTCAGCGACCTTGGCCGTGGTTAAAGCGATTTCAGCAAAGGTCTTGCGCTAGACTTTCCCAGCAAAGAAGCCGCGCGAGCCGTTATTGACACTTTCGCGGAACCGCTCTTATAATCCCGCCCCAATCCCAAACGCCGTGACGGACGGCGCGCGGGCAACCGCCCGGTCCCGGGCAGCAGACCCCCTTCATCCTACTCTCTCACATCCTGATCCCTGTCTGTATTTTTTAACGGTTTGCTCGACGGCATTCTTGTGCCGACCGTGTCCGATCATGGTTTCTCCATCCCTCGGGCTAGTGCGAGCAACTCCAAATCCAGCTCACCGAGAACGACCTGAAAGCTCATTTGTGAGCCGACCCGGCATCAAAACCCATTCCCGACTTTGGAAGCTCTTTACGGCCCTGGCCGTATTGGCGTCGCTGGTGATTTATTTCGCACCGGCGGCGGCCGATGACATTGCGCCTGCGGAGTCCACCACAAAGTCGGATGCGATTCATATCAGTGCCGAGCATTCCCAGGATTGGCACGACGGCGATACCTTTACGTCGGTATTGCGTGGTCGTTGTCATATCACGCAGGGCGGCACCGACATTGCCGCCAACGAAATGGTGCTCTGGATTACCAAGCAAGCCGATTCCGGCCGTGATCACGTGACAGCATTTTTGGACGGTGACGTCCGCGTGGAACAACCGGGACGCACGTTGACAGAGCGTTCGCTGCTGCTCGATCTGGTAACCGGTGGCGGAATGACGATTCATGTGCGGCAACGAATCGAAGAAAAGCCGGCCACCGATGACGTCTTGTATCGCCGTGCGTGGCAGCGCCGCACACGGGGCACCTTGCCGCGCATTCGCCAGACACAGTTTCGCGCTCCGGGACCGGCAGACGATCCTCCTCCCGACGGCCCCAGCTTGCAACCGTTTCCCGAAACAAGTGATATCCCTCTCAACCCACCCATGAATGGCATCCGGCGATTTCAGATTTTTTCGCGCAGCCAAGTGCCGTTTAATGCTGTGACCCAACAATCAACCGACACAGTTCCGCCCGAAACGGTGACGATCATCACCGGCGGCGTGAACGTGCAAGTCGAAGGCGTTCGCGCGCCCGATGGCACACTCGCCGGACCGATCGACCTCTCAGCTGATCGCGTGGTGATGTGGAGACAAGGAGACGGAGCCTTCTCCGCCGTTGGTGAAGAATCCCCCGACCAGCCGCTCCGGTTTTATCTGGAAGGCAATGTGGTCCTCCGACAAGGGGAGACTGTCATCAAATCCAAGCGGGGCTATTACGATGCACGCGCCAATCAAGCGTACATCATGGATGCCGAATTGCGGTCGAAAGTGCCCAAAATCAAAAACGACGTACGCGTCCGTGCCAATGTGATCCGGCAATTGGCCGAACAATCCTTTCACGCCCAAGGCGCTTGGATCACCACCAGCGAATTCGGCAAACCGGGTTACCGCATCGAAGCCTCCGACATTTTTCTCGACCAACGTCCTGCCAGTTGGTTTTTCGGAGGCGGCGAACCGGAATACAACCCGGAAACCGGTCTGATGGAACCCGAAATGCAAATGTGGGCCACGACGCTCAACAACACATTTCGGTTTGACGACCTGCCGTTGTTCTATTGGCCCAAACTCAGTTTTCCGGCCGAAGAACCCGACATCCCGTTGCGTAGGCTGACCTATCAAAGCGACAACATCTTTGGGTCGCAAATCTACACGGCCTGGGACGTCTTCATGTTGGCCGGTTGGGAAGAGCCGGAAAATATGCGGCTGAATCTACTGCTGAATTATTTCACCGAGCGCGGTTTCTCCATTGGGACCGATTCGGTTTATAAGGGTGAGGATCTATTCAATATTGCCGGAACCTATAGCGGTAATTCGGATAGTTTTTACATCCACGACTCTGGACATGACAATCTAGGCCGCCGCCGTCGCGATTTGGATTTGGAAACCAAGGACCGCGGGCGACTCCGTATGCGGCATCGTCACAACTTCCCCTACGACATCACCTTCTGGGGCGAAGTCGGGTATCTCAGCGATTACAACTTCCTGGAACAGTATTTCGAAGACGAATACGACAACGGCAAAGACAACGAGACCTACGGTTATGCCAAACAGCATTTGGACAACTGGGCCTGGTCGGTGATTGCCCGCGGACGGGTGAATGATTTTTACACCCAAACCGAATGGTTGCCCCGGGCCGACCTCTACACACTGTCCCAACCGCTCTTTGGCGGAGCATTAACCTGGACGCAACATTCCTGGCTGGCCAACGCCAACCTACGGACCGTGCAAGATCCCGGACCGGAGATCGATCCGCTGTTTAGTCCCCTGCCCTGGGATGTGGACGTCGGCGGAAACATCGCCTCGACCAAACATGAAATCAACGCCCCCTTTAACTTGGGTCCGGCAATTATCGTCCCCTACGCCTTGGGCGAAGTGACCTATTGGGAAGAAGATGCGAACGCCGATCAGACGACACGGCTGTACGGCAGCCTGGGTGTGCGGGGAAGCTTGATGTTCTCCAAATACATGCCCGAAGTGCAAAGCGACATCTTCAACCTCAATGGGTTAGCACACAAGATGTTGTTTACGGCGGACTATTCCTATTCAGAATCGAACGTTGATTTGAACGATGTGCCGATTTACAACGAGTTCAACGACAACTCGCAAGAAGAATTCACCCGGCATATGATCACCACGACCTACGGCGGCATGTTGCCGGCGACGGTTGACCCGCGGTTTTACGCGGTACGAACGGGAGCCGGACGATCCGTCACTGCCCCCTATCACGAATTGGTCGACGATCAACAAGTCGCGCGGCTGGCCTGGCGGAACCGCTGGCAAACAAAAGTCGGACCGCTTGATCGTCCGCGGATCAAGGACTGGATGATCCTGGATTTCGAAACATCGTACTTCCCTGATCCGAATCGCGATAACTTTGGCGAAGACTTCGGCCTGTTCGGCGCGCGGTATCAATGGAACGTCGGCGCGCGGACCAGCTTGTACGCCGGTGCCGGTTGGGACACGTTCGAAGGCGGCCAGCAATTGTGGGACGCCGGCGTGCTCTCCAAGCGGACCGATCGCGGCAGCTTCTTCGCCGGAATCAGCCAAATCAAAAACTCCTCGGGGCTGGACAGCCAAATCGTGACGTTGCGCGTCAATTACGAAATGAGCCCCAAATGGCGATCGACAGTCGGCACAGCTTACGATATTGGAGAGAACCAAGATCGTGGGCAATCAGTCACCGTGACGCGGCAAGGCAAGGACTTTAACCTCCGTGTCGGCGCCGCCTACAATCCCAGTAAAAACACCAGCAGCTTCGGTATTTCCGTTGAACCGCGATTCATCAACTTGAGATCGAATAACTTCAGCGGCGATTCCTTCAGCGGCAGCGGCGGCACGCGATAAACCTCGGCGGCCGTAATACAGTCGCACCCCCAGTGAGTTCAATTGTGAATCACAAAGTCAAATCTTCGAACCGGACGCACCATCTGGAACGTACTATGCAATCGCGAGAAACCTACCATCGATCAGACAGCAGTCATTCCCTCCGTCGACAAAAACGACCCGCCTGGCGACAGCATTTGGTGCTGACCGAACGGGGTGTGGTCGGGGGGATCCGCGGCGGCAGCGCATTCTTTGTGCATTTCTTCGGCTGCAGCATCGTACTGGCGACCGGTTACGTCTTGGCCCTCAGTCTGATGCAATGGGTCGCCGTGGTCCTGTCGATGACGATCGTCTTGGCGGCTGAAATGTTCAATCAAGCTCTACGCGCCATTGTGGTCGACCCCGAAGATGGCGGAATCGCCCCCCAGGCAGCCAAGGCA
Organism: uncultured Planctomycetaceae bacterium; assembly: GCA_942492455.1. Lineage (GTDB taxonomy): Bacteria > Planctomycetota > Planctomycetia > Planctomycetales > Planctomycetaceae > Symmachiella. The sequence goes on from CALOFE010000081.1 coordinate 90,566, forward strand.
CTGGGCATCTCAACAGCTGCGGTCATGATGACCATCCTAGGCGGCCTGATCGTCGTAGGGATGATCTTCGCACAACGCGTCTCGCATTTTTGGGCGGAATAACGATACGGCCGCGACGTACTTGGGCTCTCAGGTTTCATTAGCCACAGATTGAACACAGATTCCGGCGGCTTGTCCGCAAGTACAAAACACGTGACCGGGGGGGGGGAGAAACACTGCTGGACAAGCTCAGAACACGTTGCTGGCTGGGGTGGTCCTCACCCGGGATTCTCACGGGTGTACGGATAGTTCTCAACCAGGGGGGGCGGCCGTTCAACGACATCGATTGTGTTTCGTCTGTGCCCTGATTGTCGTGAGAGGAATATTGTGAAAGACGGTTGGTTCACTTGCGAATTGTGCGGTGCCAGTCTGCCGGAACATTGGAACTTTTGAGTTTCGTGTTACCCACAAACCTATGACTCATTGGCGTGCAGTTGCTCGTGCTCTTCGTCGTCTTCCGGGCGCGTGTCGCGGCCGCGGCCGGCGGTGAGTTCGATGCGGTCGACGAATTTGACGTTCGCACAATCGTCTAACTCCGCCGTGTGACAGGCAGCGGGATCGCGGATCAGAAAACGAATCGGCCCCCCCTTCTCTACCGGCAATGGTGCCCCGGCATTTTTGTACACGACAATTCCCTCCGCAGCGACGGCCGCTAACGGAATGCTGGCGGCAAAGTCGTCGTGCGAGGCGTGTAGCGTGAGATAGGTCGCCGACTCGGCCGGTTGCACACGATCCAAAATCGATTGCAACGTCACTCCATCCCCCTGCCGCGTGGGATGAAACCGACTGACGTCACAAACCTGCGCAGCTTCGGGAAAGGCCTCGAAATCGGCAAACGACAACTCCAACGGTTGCGAGACTTCACCGTCAATTTTTAATAATGCACCGGACATGACTCTTTGAACCCTCCAACTCCGCTATAGCGCAGCATAACCCAAGACCAACCGGAATCGCCTCACAATACCGCGCAAGCGACCAATAAAATATTCTCCCTCTCCCTCTGGGAGAGGGCCGGGGTGAGGGTTTCCGCACAACAATCGATTATCCACGCCCCCTTCACCCGCGGCATTTCTGGAATTGGAATTGTTAACTGCGCTGTTCGTATTCCGTCAAATACCCCATGAAGTCGCGGCGATGTTCTTCTTCGTCCGCTAATGACGTGATGCACAGATCCTGCGTGACGTAATCCTCGCCGTCGCACAGTTTGATCAACTTGTTGTACTGCTTAATGGCGCCATCTTCAGCGGCAATCACACCTTTGATGACGGACTTCACATCGGTATGGTCCGCGCAGGGTTGCAGCGAGTCTTGTGTCGCGGAAAATGCTTGGCTGCCGGGAACCTCGCCACCGATGGTTTTGATTCGCCGGGCCAACACTTGCGCGTGCCCCAATTCCTCTTGCACGTCGGCGGCCAACGCCTTCTTGATTTCCTCCGCACGTACGCCGTCGAGATTGATCGAGTTGGCGATGTAGTTCATCACCGTCTCGATTTCCATCCAATAGGCGACTTTCAGTTCTTCGATAATTTTTTTCCGTACGTCGTCGCTCATTGTGCGATCCTCTTCTGCATTGAACTTGAATTGAGCCTGTTTGTTGTGCCCTCTATTGTAGAAGCCTCAGTCAGTTCGGCAACTGCGACGCCGACGTTCGCTTTGGAAAGGAGAAGCGTGACGAGGAATCCTGGCCTACATGACGCCGAAAAAAGCCACCGTCACGCCCTGGGTCACGCAGAGAGAAGTCCCCATCACGCATGGGAAAAATCCAGAAAAATGGCAAAACTGATGGGGCTCGGGGATGGGCCACTCATCAAGAATTCATAATTTCCCGTCACATTGGTGCCTGCTTCGACCTTTTGACCAGAGCACTGCTTACTTGGTAATATACGCCCGTAGTGTTTTTGAAAATCAGGGCGTCGATGTACCTGCGGCGCTCGTCCACACTTTTAGCGAAAAGGAATGACATCATGTCTCGCTTCGTAACGCTCACACTCGCCCTTGCCGCCGTTAGTCTGGTTGGTGTCCGCACTGCCGATGCGCATTGCCAAGTTCCCTGCGGTATCTACGGGGACCAGACTCGGTTTGAACAGATGTTGGAAGACTTTCGCACGATTTCGAAAGCCATGACGCAGATCAACGAACTCTCCGAAAAGAGCGATGCTCTGTCCAAAAATCAACTGGTGCGTTGGATCAACACCAAGGAAGAACACGCATCCAAAACGCAGAAGATCATGTCGGAATACTTTTTTGCACAACGGATCAAGTCCGACAACGAGGCCTACGTCAAGCAACTGAAGGCCGCTCACAACATCATCGTGACCGCCATGAAATGCAAACAAACCGTCGACCCCAAAGTGGCCGAGTCGCTGGAAAAGGCGATCTACGATTTCTATCGGGCCTATGAAGGCAAAGAGCCCGATTTTGAACACTAAGCCGCACGACGCCAATTTGGCGCTGAATTGATATTCAACGAACACCCCGTCTGCGACTTTGAGCAGGCGGGGTGTTTCACTTGAAGAGCCAGGCGATAACATTCAGCGATTGGTCTAATCACGCGGAGAATTCCTTAAACCACGCACAGGGAAAAGCGGAAGTTGCGATCCCCCTCTGAGGAGCTAGAATGAAATTGCCCTACCGACAGAGACTGCTTCATGTTCGAAACTGGGTGTTGCTCGGGTTGCTGCTCGTGCTGCCGCACTCCTTACCGGCTGAGGAACTTCCGCCGTTCGACACGACCCAAGTTTGGGTCGAAATGCCTCCTGATCGTCCCGTGATTGATCGGGGACCGGCCGGCGCCTGGGATCATTATGCGGTCGACAATCCGTTCGTGCTGGTCGAAGAGGGAACGTATTACTGTTTTTTCGAGGCGCAGGACAAACCGTTCAATCAAGGGGGACACGAACGAATGGGTTTGGCGACCTCCTCCGATGGGATCACCTGGAAGAAATGGCCGCAAAACCCAATTCTCGACATCGGTCCGCCGGGAGCGTGGGACCACGTGGTCGCCAAATTACCGACGGTCACAAAGCACAAGGATCGCTATTATCTTTTTTACTCCGGCCGCGACGGCAAGACCAAACAGATTGGCATTGCGACATCGACCGACTTAAAAACCTGGACAAAGCATCCCGAAAACCCCGTCTTGCAAAGCCGCCCCGGCGAATGGGACACGCTGTTGAGCACCCATCCTTCACCGATCTTTGAACGTGACGGCCGTTATTACCTGCTGTTTCGCGGTATGAATCAAAAGACACGTCAGCAGGGATTAAACGTCGCCGTCTCGGATGACATGGTGCATTGGAAACGCATTCAAAATGAACCGGTGATCCCCACGATTGAAGAAACCGGTTCACTCGCGGTAGCCGATCTGGGAGGACATTACCTCGGCCTGTCCCAAGCAGCCGGCCGGCCCTATTGGCAATCCACCGACCTACTGACCTGGAAGAAGTCCGGTGCTGCTGAGTTTACCGGTAAAAAAGTCGACACCGTCTCCAACCCATTCGTCAGCAACGGAAAGTGGACCATCGTCTACGAACAACAAGACCGCATCTACCGCGCGGTGCTCCAACCGCGGTAGTGCCTATGCCCTGATGGCCTTTTCTTCAGCCATGGGAGACATTCTTGAAACAGACAAATGCCGAACGCCGGACAATTCGAGGGATCATGAAATCGGGGAAGGTCGAACTTCTCGATGACACAACAATAGAAGACGGAAGCTTATTGGACATCACGGTCGTGAAGACTGGAACGCAAGTCCGGGCTGAAGCGAAAGAGAAAAAACGAAACAACAGCAAACAGAATGCGGTCGTGTTCTCTTGCATGGGCAAACCGAAATCCGCCGATCCACTGGTGGTTTTTCAAATCCTCCCCAAATCGCCGCGGGCAACCCTCGCGTTCAAAGACTACGAATTCCAAACGCATATCGTCTTGGATGACGTGATGTCGGCGTTGGTCAAACATGCCATTCAAATCAGCAAACCACCTGCAGGTGTGAAAACGCTGATGACGCGGACCTTGCGGAAACGGTCGCAGATGGCGATTGGACCTGGAACGAAGGCTGCGGAAACGGCTCGAAACGACCTGTTCCAAGCGATCGAAGACCAGGACATCGACGATGAGAACCAGTTAGCCATCTGGTACTTGGCTGCCGCCGCCATGACCGGCGATAGTCTGCAAGTCGCGACACTGGTCAAGGAGTTACCCGGATATGCGGCTGAATCCTCGGTTTATCAGCAAGGTTCCGTCGGTCACGCGTTGGCAGAGTTTCGACAAGGCGAGGTGGCACACCACGAAGACAATTTGCGCAGAGTATTATTTCAGGTGGTTTATCGTGCAGTCGTTCGATCGCGCCGCTCGCTCTCCGGTAATACGCCGGACGTAAAACTGCAGAAGAAAGAACTCGCCGAATTGAAGAGTCGTCTCGAAAATGAATGGCCGCTGGATTGATCTAATGAACACCGCATGGCCGGGACGTAGGCATGAGCAGTCGCATCCTGTGTATCGGGCGAAAAAACAAACACTAAAGGCCCACGCATCTATGGGACTTGGCGGACGATATGCGAACGATTAGGCGCCGAGCTAATAGATATTGTCCCGCTGCCGGTGGATAATGATATGTACCTGCGCGGCGAGCGGGAAAAATGCCGGTATCGATTGGACCTGTGAACGTCCGACTAAGCGGCTTGCTTACAAATACGATCCGTTCCTGCTTACTCGCGGCTAACAAGACCGAATCCGTGGGGGGAGCGACCAACGATGACCAACAAACACCACGACCAACAGCTCACTTGCCAAATCTGCCAGAAGTCATTCCCCGCTGCCGACGTCCAACCGGCGCAGATTGTGCGGCCGGCGATTGTGGAAGTGATCCGCAAGGCGCATCCCGAATGGTCAATTGATGGGTTTATCTGTGCCCATGACCTGAACCTATATCGCGGCATTTATATTCAATCCGCTTTGGAAACTGAGAAAGGCGAATTGACGGAACTCGATCAGGAGGTGGTCGACAGCTTGCGCGAACATGAGCTACTGAGCGCCAACCTCAATGCCGAGTTCGATCAGCAATTGACTTTGGGTCAGCGGATTGCGGACAAGGTGGCGGAGTTTGGCGGTAGTTGGCGGTTTATTATTCTGTTCGGTGTGGTGATGACCGGCTGGATCTTGATCAATGTCCAATGGCTGCTGCTGCGACCGTTCGACCCCTATCCGTTCATCCTGCTCAATCTGGTGCTTTCATGCTTGGCTGCGATTCAAGCGCCGGTGATCATGATGAGTCAAAACCGGCAGGAAGACAAAGATCGCCTGCGTGCCGAACACGACTATCGTGTGAACCTCAAAGCCGAACTAGAAATCCGCCATTTGAACGCGAAGATCGATTTGCTGCTGACCCACCAATGGCAACGACTGCTGGAGATTCAGCAATTGCAAACGGATCTAATTCAACAAGTGATCGATAACGGGCGCAAGGGGTGAGACTATTGGATCTTCCCAGCTCACCACATCACTCTTTAATCAACCAAATCTCAGCGACTTGCGCTCCGCGGCCAGTAATGCGTTGCCAGGTCAGATCAAGCACCCCATCCTGTGTCGCTTCGCGGGGAATCACGAATTCCAGTGGGGTGACCTCCGGACGCTTCCCGTCATCCGTCGGCGGAGCCACTGCGGCACTGTCGCTGTAACCGGCGGTATAACGGGCTCCCTTTAATGTGTGGCCGTAGGGACCGTGGATTTCATATTTGTCGTCGGCGACGAGGCGGATAGTCGCGTTGTAGCGTCCGAGATAGGTCACGCGAATGCGATAACTGGCCTTCGGATCGAGCTTTTCGTAATGCATTGTCAAAGGAGCGGCGAACAGAGCTTCCTCGACATCCAGCCAGGAGAGCCTGTGATGTTCGGCGTTGTACATAGCATGCGCTTCGCGGGGAGTCGTTATTCCTCCCGGATCGTCCCACAGCGATTTTGGTTTTAGCAGATGCGGTTGTTTCCATGTGCAGCCCAGGTCGTCGTAGAAGCCGCCTGGACCGGCATCTTCCCAATCGGTGATTCGTGCGAGACGTGCGAGGCGCACATCCCCTTGCCCTGGTTCTTCCGGCATGGTCGCTGTGAACCGGCCCGCGAGAATCGCGTCGAGTTCGTCCTCGATCCACAGTTTGTCGTTGAGGGGAGTGTCGAGAAAGTCCAGCACCGCTCCCCGTTCCGCACTCCTGGCCTGGTAGTTCTCGACGTCCAACTGCGCGCCGATACTTTCAAAAAGCTGTTTGCCCAGTTCGACGATCCGTGTTCTGAGTGCATCGGTCGTCGCATCTTGGTCCGGCTCAGCTAAGATCGCGCGTGCCTTTTTGATCGCCGACTCTACGCCGATCTGCGGGGCCTTTCGCAACGCAGCGAGCGCCCGCGCCTCACTCTCGTTTGCCTGAATCAGCCGCAGTCGCGTGTATCGGTCATAGTAGGCCCGCAACAGGCACTCCTGAAATCGCCAATTGGCCAGCAAAGCATCATCTGCATTCTCTTCCAGTGATTTCCAGAGGGCGAAGGTTTTTTCAACGCCGTCATTGTCTGCCAGTGAACCGGAAAAATTCTCTTCCAACATGAACAGACCATCCCGCACCTGTTCGGCGATATCCCAACCGAAAAAGAAGCGGGCATACTCGAGCATGATATCATTCACGTCACGATCCGGGTCCCAGCCCAGAGCCGTCCAGGTGAATTTGTTGATGTCATCGCCAACACCATCGGAATAGGTCACGAAACCGTCGGCGTATTCATCAAACAGGTTGTGAATACGGGCATGCCCTTTGGGCCGGGGAGCAAATGGTTCGCGGCCGAGCGTCTGTGCCAGGGCGCGATCCCAGCCCGGCACCGGGTATTGTGCACGCAGGCAATGACCAATGTCTGCATAACGGCGGATCGGGTAACGCGACGGCACCCGTGCGCGTTGTTCGTCAAGCAAAATCCGCGACCACGCGCCGTAGACCACGCCCGTCACCCACTCCGGTTGCTGTTGCTGCAGATAATCGAAAAACCAATTGTTCAATTCGGGTCCGAACCCTTGATTGGAAACCCACACACCGAGTCCGGGATGAATTTTGCGTGCCTGCTCCGCGAACCGGCCCGTCTGCTGAAACATCAAGTCGGGACGCCGGTGAGAACTCCCGCCGTCGCCGCCGGTGAGATAGATATGGTCCAGGTGGGGAATCACGCGGAGTCGTTCCAATTGCGATTCAATCGCGGCCAACTCTTCGGCTTCAGATTTCCCCGCACCGCCTATTGCAGACCCAAACAGCCAGAAATCGAAACCGTAATTCTGGCAAATCTGCGACCACGCCACGGCCATCTCCGTACCCGTCAATTTCGCGTGCGGGCCGTCAAGTCCTTCGAGTGAAAACGATGTCGTTTCGAACGCATTGGCACCGAACACCGCCAATTCTCGCATGTATTGTTCATAAGTCTCAGCCGTCCAAGCATCATAACAATGGGCCAGGTTGCGAAATCCGATTTGGTGTCCACGATGTGGGTAACGCGGTGCAGTCGCAATCCGGTAGTCGGCGGGGAACTCGATGGTTTGGGGTTTCATCTTCAACTGCAACATGAACCGCCCCACAGCAAACAGCACACCGGGTTCGTCATACCCGGCCAGCACCACGATGGGAGCCGTCCCTTGCTTATCGACGGCAATGGCAAATCCTTCCGCCTGCTGGGGCACCTTCATGGCGGCGACAAACTCTCGCAATTCCGCGGGGGCTTTGTCGGCGCGACAGAGCACGATGGCCGGCGTCTTCCTTTTGGCAAGTGACTCGCCGTGGGCCAATTCGATCCCGGTCCGCTTGGCGACTTCTTCGGTGAGCACGCGCCGCGCCGTCTTGACGACAGTGCCGTCGTCGGGCATGACGATCTCTGCTTTCGAGAGATCAATCCAATCCGCCGCCAGCGCGCGGCCGGTAGACATGGTGGTCAGCAGGACAACTGAAATCAACGTAAGAATTGACCGCATGAAGAGCATGACCGCCCCTTCCGATGAAATGCGAATACAACCTCAAGAAGTGAGGTTGCTCAATGGGGTGAATTGCAATGGGAATTCCGTGTCACTGCAAACTATCCCAACCGAGGCTGCATAGCAACGGTATCGCTAGACTTTCAAAGGGGGGGGCTGCTGACCGTCACACACATTTCAACATGTCGGTCAAGTAATCCAACACGCCGCGGACATCGACGTCGATCACAACGTCGATGTTTGTCTGCCATTGCTCAGTCGCGCGGCGGTCGAAGACGGTCATGCCGCGGGTCAATTCACCGCGAGTCTCGACGTCGATCACCATGCGCTGTGTCTCGAAAAACCGGGGATGCGTGATGAACGCGAGAGCGGCCAATTCGCGGAGTTGAATCCCCTCCAAGCCTAAGTGCTCATGGTGAGACCGCAGGTAGTAGCCGAGCGTTTCGTGTAAAAACGCTTGCTGCGCAGATTCCGGTTCCAGCCCCAATCGGTTGAATTCCTCAAAGGTCATCACAACTTGGTTGCTGACATCCAGCGGGACGATGGTTTTGGTGGCGGGGCTATTGAGAACGTTTCGCGCGGCGGTGGGGTCGTAGAACATGTTGAACTCGGCAGCCGCGTTCGCATCGCCACCGACGGCCACCGAACCGCCGAGACAGACGAGATCGCCCAACAAACTCAAAAAGTCGGGGCAACGTTCGCAGGCGACTTCGATATTGGTCAGCGGACCTAATGTCAGCAGTGTGCACTCATTGGGACTGGCCCGTACGAGATCGGTCATCAATTTGGCCGATTCATGCCGATGGTGCAGGTCGGCGACTTCAATTTGGCGGTCGCCCAGGCCGGATGGGCCGTGTAGTTTGGCGATTTCGCTAATCGCTTGTGCCTTGTCAGCAGTCGGTTTGGCTCCGTTTTCGGAGGCGGCTCCCATCCGAGGCCGCTTGTCGGGGTCGATTTGTTCGACAATGGTTTGCAGATTGCGGGTGGCGACGTCAGCCGGGACGCAACCCGCTGTTGCGGTGAGTGCGACGACATCAAGTTCGGGGTCGCACAGAGCCGCAATGACGGCTACGGCATCGCCAATTCCTGGGTCGACATCAATGATCAGCTTTCGAGGCAAGGGAGGACTCCTGAGTTGCGCTCGCTCGTAACACTTTTTGTGGCAGAACGTTGCGCATTCTATGCCTCACCTAGAAATAGGTCAATTGCGAATGCGTACTCCTCGCAATCAATGTCACCGCATTGGCAACTCGGCCTGCGGTGCGATTTTTGTTATGGTGTATTGAGGAATCAAATGCCGTCCATCAATGGCGCAATTTTGCGCGATGGCCGATCGATTTTTTAGGGGTTTGGATTTTCGATGAGCCATCTTCCATGAGCAATTTTACTGACGCTATCGTAAAACTTTTGCAGCGCCTGGACCTTTCCGCTCAGGAAATGCGGGACTGCGTGGGCGGCATTATGGACGGCCAATGGACGGCTGCCGAGATCGCCTCGCTGCTAACGGCCTTACGGATGAAGGGCGAAGCCGTGGGTGAAATCGTCGGCGCAGCCCAGGCGATGCAGGAACGCGCCGTATCGGTTCCCAGCAGCAAGACCGGATTGTTGGACACGTGCGGGACCGGGGGTGACAAACTACACACCTTTAATATCAGCACGGCAACGGCAATCGTCGCTGCGGCTCTGGGCATCCCGGTCGCCAAACACGGCAATCGCAGCGTGTCCAGTTCGAGCGGTTCGGCGGACGTGTTAGAGGCCCTGGGCGTTAAAGTCGACGTTCCCGTGGCAACCGTCACACAATGCCTGGATGAAATTGGCATCGGGTTTTGCTTCGCACCGTTGATGCACGGAGCGATGAAACATGCGGCGCCAATCCGCCGGACCTTGGGTTTTCCTACGATTTTCAATCTGCTGGGACCACTGACCAATCCGGCCCGCGCTGAATTTCAACTGCTGGGGGCCAGTCGCAACGCGACCGCCGAGATTCTGGCAGAGTCCGTTGCCCAACTAAAACGCTCGCGGGCACTGGTGGTTTGTGGCAATAACGAATTGGACGAAGTCAGCCTGTGGGGCACCACCTTGGCTTGGGAAGTGCGAGGCGAAGAGATTTCGCAGCACGAATGGTCGGCAGAGTCGTTTGGTGTAGACGAATGTTCAGCGGCCGACCTGCGTGTGGAATCAGCTGAGGAGAGTGCCCAGGTGATTCAACAGATTTTCGCCGCAGAACCTGGGCCGCACCGAGATGTAGTCATTGCCAACGCCGCCGCGGCATTGCTGGCTATCGGCAGAACCGAGGATCCCCTGGAAGCCGCTTCAGCAGCGGCAGAAGCGATCGACTCTCGCGCTGCAGAGTTGGTTTTGTCGAAACTGATCACTATGACCAATGCGAATTGACGTCTAAAATTCGACCCCGATTGCCGAGATTTGTCAAATAAACGGTCATTAGCGCGCACTAGACCCCGAATGCGGAGAACAGTGCCGCCTACCAAGCCGATCTGCAACAAATGCGGGTATTCCCGGAAATGAGAAGCGGCGCATGTGACTTGCAGCGGGACCTTCACGTCATATAATTCAAGGTGAACGACTTTTACCTGAGTTGTAGTTTGTAGCAGCGAGTCAGTGTTTTCAGATTTGACAGTTGGCGGCTTTCCCACGAGCCAAGCTGGCGGGGAAGTGATGATAAATCGGAGTTAGAGATGCGTGAATGGTTTCGGAATATCTGGGTAGCGGTTTCGACCGTAGTCAGCGGGATGTGGGTTACGATGCGCACCATGCGTAAGACCTATGGCCGTAAAGCGTTTACGCAGGTTTATGAATACCCGGAAGTTCCGGTTCCCGTCAAAGCACGGTATCGCGGATTTCATCGTTTCGACCTCACCACCTGCATTGGTTGCGAAAAATGCGCAGCGGCCTGTCCGGTGGATTGCATCTACATTGACAAAGTCAAAAGCCCCGTCGGAAAAGGATTTCGCATCGACGGATTTACAATCGACTATACAAAATGCATGTTTTGTGCATTGTGTGTCGAACCTTGTCCGGTCGATTGTATCTTCATGGGGTCGAACCACGACTTGAGCAGTTACGGCCGCGACGGTTGCGTTGTGGATTATGCCAAGTTGCCATTGGAAGTCGCGTGGGGACAAACTACGCTCAATCCTACGGCTGTGGCGGAATCCAAAGTGCTCTCCGAACCAGTCTGGGTCAAAGGCGAACCGAGTCCGTTTGAACCGGCTGAAACATAGTCATTTGCGGGATACGCGTTACAACTTTCTATTCAAAACCCACACGACGGAATCGCGACTCAGGAAAACGATGGCTTTCAGGTTTTGAAGCTCATCTCTAAAACCGCTGCCAACACTCGATATGTTTGTCGTAGGACGACCAGCATGTCCGTCACAGCAGCCTATTTCATACAATTGGCCTCACCATGGATTCCACAACATTCGATGGGAAGCTCTTCACGGTGGAAGAGGCCCGCAAGACCTTACCGTTAGTTCGCGCGATCGTCGGCGACATCGTGCGTCAGGCGAAGGACGTTCGAGAACGTCAAGAGCGGTTGAAGCGTCTGCATCACTCGCAGGTCAAACGGTCGCAAGAGAGCGATTCCGATAATCCTTATCGCGAAGAAGTCGAGCAGATCGAACAAGAACTGCGCCGCGATGAAGAAAAGTTGCAAGAGTACGTCGACGAACTGCAGGAACTTGGCGTTGAATTCAAAGATTTCGAACGCGGTCTCGTCGATTTCCCACACATGATGGACGGCCGGGTGGTTTATCTGTGCTGGCATCTGGGCGAGGATGAACTCGCTTACTGGCACGAAGTGGACGCCGGATTCTCGGGACGTCACTCACTTCTCGAAGACTCGCTGACCAGCGAAAAGCCGCTGGATACGCATGACGCGAGTGAATGAGGCATTCGCTCGATTTAATCAAGCTGTAAGAAATAACGACTCGGTAACGGTGCACCGACTCCCTGGATACCTAATAAGGCAATCGCAAGACAATGACGGATTTGGTCGGACACTTTTTGATGTTCACGCTGGTCGGCGTGATTTTTCTTCTAGCTCCGCTGCTCATCGGCCTTTTGGTTCGTCCCAATAAGCCGACGGATGAAAAAATCTCCGTCTACGAGTGCGGCGAACCAACCATCGGCACAAGTTATATTCAGTTCGACCTACGATTTTACGTGGTCGCATTGTTGTTTATTATCTTCGACGTCGAAGTCGCCTTCTTCTTTCCCTGGGCCATGATCTTCGGCGGCTCCATGCAGTTGGCTGATGCACAACTCGATCACCGGGCGGAACTGAGTGCCAAGTTGCTCGACCAACCCGCAACCGCCGCAACGCACGAAATTTCGCGTCAAACCGCCATGGACATCGGCTTGTTGGGCGTCGGTGACATTCTTGTGTTCTTCTCTGTGCTGCTCGTCGGATTTGCCTACGTCTGGAAACGGGGCGACTTGGACTGGGTCCGGGCCGTGGCACAAGAAATTCAAGAAAAGGCCAAACACGACGGCCCACCGGTTCCCGCGCCACTCCCCATCGAGCAACGTGAACCCGCGACTGTCGCGTAGTCCCGCGTCTCTCGATTGTCATTGCGAATTCCCTTCCTGATCAGGCAACCCGCCACGATGAATGCCACAGAAATTCATAAGCAACTTGTCGAGAAATTCGGCGACAAAATCATCGCCGTCGACGCCGACGCTCTCGACCCCTGGATTGAAGTCGCCCCGGACGCGATTGTGGAAGTCACCACTTATCTGCGAGACGCAAGCGACTTGCGATTCGATGGGCTGAACAACCTGAGCGCCGTTGACTACTTTGAACCGGACGAAAAGAAGGCCGCGAAGTTCGAGCACGAGCCGCACCTGGAAGTCGTCTACCATTTATATAGCTACACGCACAAACATTTTTTGACGGTCAAAGTCAAACTTCCCCGTTGGCAAAACGACCAGCAAGGACAATTGCCGGAAGTGCCCTCGGTGACCGGCGTGTGGGGCATCGCGGATTGGCACGAACGAGAAGCCTACGACCTGATGGGCATCCACTTCAGCGGGCACCCAAACTTGCGGCGAATCCTTTGCCCAGAAGATTGGGTCGGCCATGCGTTACGCAAAGATTACGACTTTCCGCTTGAGTACCACGGCGTTCGCAACTAATCGTAACCCGCGGCTTGACGTGAGCCTCGCCCTCCCCAAGATGACATAAAAACTCCGTGAGCAACTGCCGGCGGCACGGACTAAAATCAAACGACAACACAGCACCGCGAGACCGCGATGAGCATTCAAGTAGAAGATCCCCGGGTCATTGAGTTTGACGTCCGTACCGACGAGATGTTGGTCAATATGGGGCCGCAACACCCCAGTACCCACGGCGTGTTGCGATTGTTATTGCGGACCGACGGCGAAGTCGTGCACGAAGTCACGCCGCACATCGGCTACCTGCATCGCTGTGCGGAGAAAATCGGCGAGAACCTATCTCCCCCGCAGTGGATTCCCTACACCGACCGGATGGACTATCTGGCCGGCATGAACATGAATTTGGGATTCGCGCTGGCAACCGAGAAACTCATCGGCATGGAAGTCCCGGAAAAGGCGATGACCCTGCGGGTCATGATTGCCGAATTGGGTCGCATCGCCAGCCACTTGGTCGGCATGGGCGCCTATGGCCTGGACCTGGGAAGTTTCAGCCCGTTCCTCTACGCGTTTCGCGAACGTGAAATCATTCTCGATTTGTTCGAAGAAGTCTGCGGTGCGCGGCTGACCTACAGCTACATCACCGTCGGCGGCGCCACCCATGACCTACCGGCATCGATCAACATCCCCCCCGGATTGGCCTCGCTGACCGGTCGTGATCCGCACGAACACGTCTCCTGGATGGAGGCGACCAAAATGTTCCTGGATTGGCTGGAGCCGCGGATCGTTGAGTACCACACGCTGCTGACCGAAAACTCCATCTTCATCAAGCGGACTGCTTCTATCGGTGAACTGTCGCGCGAAGACGCTATCAGTTACGGCTGTACTGGACCGGTGCTGCGGGGCAGCGGTGTTGATCACGACCTGCGTCGCGATGGCGAAAACATCTACACCCGCATGTACGAAGGTTACGATTTCGAGATCCCGGTTGCTCCCTTTGCAAAGGCTCCGCCCGAAGCGGTCCTGGGTGACAACTGGTGCCGTTTTTATGTGCGGATGATGGAAGTTGTGCAATCGATCAGCCTGGTTCGCCAAGCGATTGAAAAATACCCCACAGCTGCCGGCGAGTACCGCGTGCCGTTTAAGATGAACGCTAAACTCCCTTCGGCCGAATGCTACTTGGAAACGGAATGCCCCCGCGGCCAGATGGGATTTCATCTCGTCGGCGACGGAAAAGCGGCACCGCTTCGCGCACGCGCCAAAAGCTCTTGCTTCTGCAATCTGTCAGTGACCGCCGACCTCTGCCGCGGCTGCCTCCTGGCCGACATCCCATCGATCGTGGGATCGTTGGACGTCGTCATGGGTGAGATCGACCGCTGAGTCGCACTGGTTGTCGCACATTTTCGGCAACAAGCCCCAAGTCTAAGTCAAACCCGGCAAGCTGGCCAATCTGCGCGACGGCATTTGCTGTGTTTGACGGGCTGCGCTTGGTCTAGGCTTCGAGCAGACGCTTCCATTCGCTATACTCTGCGGCGGATGTGGATTTTCGATCTGCAGGCGATTCCGCCATTCAGGAAAGACGCGCGACCGCGAGAGATGCTGGGGACTGCCCCTGAGTCTGATCGGTTCGTATTGCTTGTCGCGGCGTGATTCATTAAACCACATCCACGCGGCTATTTTCCGTACATTGGTCGTTCCGCGCGGCGCGCAATACGATGCGTGTCGGCATCATAAAACGAAGACGAGACGGCGAAATTCATGGCTAAACAAAAAACCCTCCACGAAAAATTGACCGAACTGACCAGCAATTTGTGGTGGTCCTGGCAACCCGAAGTGGGCGAAATTTTTCGCAGCATTGACCCGATCCGTTGGTCAAAGCTGGCACACAATCCCGTCATCTTGCTGCGGGAGTTTCCGCCCGAAAAGCTGGAACGCCGCGCCATGGAAATGGGCCTGAACACCAGAATCAACTGGGCGTACCGGCGCTGGGTGCATTATATGGAATCGACTGATGCCTGGGGTGCGCGGCACGCCGGTGTGTTGGGACAACGGCCGGCCGCCTATTTCTCGGCCGAATTCGGCCTGCATGAATCGCTGCCAATTTATTCCGGCGGACTTGGTGTGCTTTCAGGCGATCACCTAAAAAGCGCCTCGGACTTGGGTGTGCCGTTGGTCGGCGTGGGACTGTTCTACGACGAAGGTTATTTCAACCAATACATCGACGATAACGGCTGGCAACAGGAATCGTATACCGAACTCAACGTTGACGATTTGCCGGTCCGGCCGGCACTTGATCCCGAAGGAAAACCGGTGGTGATTTCCGTCGCCACCCGCGGCGGAGACATTCATGCTCGCGTTTGGCGCGTGGATGTTGGCCGTGTCAAACTGTTCTTGCTCGACGCCGACATCGAACAAAACAAAGACGAGGATCGTCAATTGACCGCCCGTTTGTACGGGGGCGACCAACGGACGCGGATTCGTCAGGAAATCATGTTGGGTATCGGCGGCGTGCGCGCACTGGAAGCGATCGGCATTCAACCGGGCATGTTCCACATGAATGAAGGGCACTCGGCCTTCGCAGGCTTGGAAGTCATTCGCCGCCGGATCACTGAAGACCAACTCGGTTTCGACGAGGCGTTGCGGGAGACGGCCGCTATGTGCGTCTTTACCACGCACACCCCGGTTCCTGCCGGCCATGACCGCTTCGATGCGGAATTGGTCGAAGAACATCTCGGCCCGTTGCGTGACGAATTAGGACTCAGCCACGATGCCTTGTTGGGCTTGGGACGCGTCGAACCGCAAAATATGCACGAGTCGTTCTGCATGACCGTCTTGGCCTTCAAACTCAGCCGGCAGGCCAATGCCGTCTCCAGTTTGCACGGCGTGGTCAGCCGTCGCATGTGGGCGAATTTGTGGCCTTGGCGGAGCGAAGAAGAAATTCCGATCGGACACATTACCAATGGTGTGCATGTGCCGACATGGCTGGCGGGACAAATGCGGTTACTTTACGACCGCGTGCTGCCGGATCAGTGGTATTTGAACTCTGGCCAACCGGAGGTCTGGGCCGACTTCGAATCGGTTTCGCCGGGAGAATTGTGGGAAACCCACCAATTGCTGAAAACCCGCTTGATCGATTATTCGCGGCGCAAACTGATCGCCCAAGCGGAGCGGCGCAAAGAGTCGCCGGAGCAAATCGAGAAAATGCGGACCTCGTTGGATCCACAGATCCTCACGATCGGTTTCGCGCGGCGGTTTGCACCGTATAAACGATCCGATCTGTTTATGCGGGACTTGGACCTCTTGGCCGATCTGATCGGTGATGAAGATCGGCCCATTCAATTCATCTTTGCCGGCAAGGCTCACCCTGCTGACGACAACGGCAAAGCCATCGCGCAGCGGATTCACCAGTTGTCGCAAGATGAGCGTTTCCGCGGGCGGGTGGTGCTGCTGGAAAACTACGACATCAACCTCGGCCGGCACTTGGTGCAAGGGGTCGACGTCTGGCTGAACAATCCGCGGCGTCCGTTAGAGGCCTCGGGAACCAGCGGACAAAAGGTGGTGCTCAACGGCGGGTTGAACTGTTCGATTTTGGACGGTTGGTGGGCGGAGGCATACGATGGCAGCAACGGCTTCGCCATCGGCACCGGCCGCACGCACGTGAATCAGGAGATCCAGGATCAACGCGACGCCGACAGCCTGATGAAAGTACTGAGCGAAGAAGTCGTGCCGCTGTATTACAAGCGTGATGTCGACGATTTGCCGCAAGAATGGATCAAGCGAATGAAGCGCGGCGTGCGGACCTTAGGTTGGCGATTCAATGCCGACCGCATGGTGATGGACTACGTGCTGGAAACCTACATCGGCGCCAGCGGTGGTTTGTCCTGCGACATGGATCTGCATTAGCAACCAGCGCGTGTTGATGACATCACAGAGATGGGGGCTCGCTGCTGAATCGGCGGGCCCTCTTCTCCAGCGCGCCGGTTTGTGGGCGTATGCGTTCCTCCGGAGTCAAAACGACAAATGAACGTCGGCTGGGTTATCGATGCGGGGCTCTTTGATCATTATCGTGACCAGTTGATTGCCGACATTCGTGCGCAAGGTCACGAAGTAAAACTGATTCACGATCCGAAGGCCGGCTACAACTGGGATGACGAAGGCTGTTCGTATCGTGAGGCCTTTCCTCAAGATGCATGCGCTGTCGTCCACGGTGACATTGAAATCGTGTCACGAATTTCACGGGAGCGACGCTGGAAACCAGGGGTTTTCGCAAACTTTGAAAAGTTTGCATGCTCCTCATACTATTGCCATTTTGGGGAACACCTCCTCAACAATGACAACATCATGCTACCTTTCGGTGAACTCCGACGGTGCCGCGAATTCTTGTTCGACACACTGGGACGCGATGATAAGATCTTCATTCGCCCCGATTCCCCATTAAAGCTGTTCACTGGCCAAGTTGCCACAACCAGTACCTTCGATGCCGACTTGGAGTTGATGGGCTTTTATGATGTCCCTGCCAATGCCCTGGTTGTCGTTAGTTCGCCTAAATCGATCGTCGCTGAGTGGCGGTTCGTCATTGCGGATCAGACCATCGTTGCCGGTTCAGAATATATTGACTCTGAAAAGTTTGCCCCCAAAGAGGCGAATGACCCGAAAGCCTTAGAGTTAGCGGAAACTATTGCTTCATCCGCGTATCAACCGGAGCGTGTCTGGGTGGCTGATATCTGTAGGACGGACCAAGCCGCGTATCGGTTGCTGGAAATCGGCGTGTTCAATTGCGCAGACCTGTACGCATGCGACACAGCCGCTATTGTTAGAGCAGTTTCAGAGGTTGCTCTCGACACTTGGCGTCAACAAGTGTGAAAGCGTATTCCAGCGAATTCCCGTGCATCGAATGTTTGTCGCAACCCCGGACGTTTCAGTTGCGTTCCGGGCCGGGTTTGCCGTTGCTGCCGGCGGCGTCTAATCCGGTTTTGATGCAGGTTCGCAGTTCGCGGAGGGTGACCGGCTGCACCAGGACCTGTTCGGTCGGCGAGGTGTCGATCCCCGCTTTTTGATCAGCTTGGTTTTCCGGCAATACGAGTACAGTGACCATCGGGGAACCGTTTCGCAACCGGGCCGCTTCTTGGAAGCCCTCTAAAGCGCCACTGCCTACCGATTCGGCCATGATCACCATGCAATCGGGAGGCGCCGTCGCCAAGCGATTCAACCCGCGTTGCAGGTCGTTGAGCATCAGCACGCGAAATCCATGTTTCGAGAAATAGCTCCGCAAGTCATTTTGCTGTTTCGAGCGATCTTCAATGCACATCACCGTGCGCATGTCGCTGTCACGCCGTCGTTGGCGCTGCTTAGACGGCTGCGCCGGTACGTCCGGACTGCTGGTGTCTCCCAACTCGCGCTGTGCACTGCGTAAATCGCTGATTAATGATGTGGGAGTTTGGTAACGTGCCTTGGGATTGTACTGCAACATCTTGTTGACAATATCGACGACCACGCCGGGTAATGTCGAATCGATTGCGGTAATCGGACGGACGTCGCGATAGCGGCTGACTTGAGCCCGGTCGGACCGCTCGCGTGCGCGGCCAAAAGCAGGAACCCCGGTGAGCAACTCGTAATAGATCGCGCCCAGAAAAAATAGGTCGCTGCGGGGATCGTTGGGCGGAACACCCGTTGATTTTTCTAGCGTAGCATACTCCAAAGCCCGCGCTGAACTTTCGCCCGGCTCGTGGTGCAAATGCAAATCGCCGCCCGCCAATCCGAAGTCGACTAACTTGGCGACCCCTTTGCTGCTCAGCAGGACGTTGGTCATCTTGAGGTCGCGATGCGTAAAGCCGCGGCCCAGGGCATATTCCAAACCACTGGCCATGTCCAGCGTCGAACGCGTAGCGTCGGCCACTGAAAGCTTTTTGCGAATCCGCATCAACTCGCGCAGGTTTCCCCCCTCGATGAATTCCATCGAGAAATAATGGTGGTCGCCGTTTCGCCCCACATCGTAAATCGGCACGATGTTGGGATGCTTCATCGTCTTGCCCAATTCCGCTTCGCGGTGAAATTCGGCGACGCTCCCGGGATCTTGAACGTATCGCTGCCTCAGCAATTTGATGCCAACCATCTCACCCGTATCGCGAGCTTTGGCGCGAAACACGCGTGCGAAACTTCCCGACCCATTGCGGTACATGAGCGTGTACCGCCCTTGAACGAGAAAATCGATCTCGCCCCGCAATATTTTGCCCACTTGGTAAGACGTCACGTGCTGTTTGCGTTCCAACAGCCGTAACAGATCCTCCGGCGTGCTGCCGCTGCCGCGCAATTGAGCCATGCAGGCCGCGAGTTCGGACTGAGTGACGAACTCCAAGCGAACCAATTGATGGCCAAGGTTATCGACGGAGGTTAAACGCATGAGATTGTTACGAGTTCAGGCTGCTGTCTGTCCACGGGGGCGACGGATGAGGGCACCGCAGGGATTTCACGCGAAACATAGCGGTCTTCGGTTGCCCCTCCCACGATTCCTTAAGCTGATGATCGATTCACGCTGCGACAATTCTCCCAAAAGTATTCAGCCTGATTATCCTGAGTGCTGTCTCTTCAGGCAGATTTCGGGCTGCGTGCACTTTTCCATGGTACGGGAAGAGGCAGCACGAGGCTACGAAATTTCCCTAATTTGATGATATCATCTCCCGAACGATGTTCAAGTGTATCCTTACGCACGGTAGGGAAAACCAGCAAGCACTGTGCCGAAATGAGTTTTTGTCACTTAACCGGCTGGCATCAGCCGCCATGTCGGAATTCACCACCAAACAATGTTGCACGGATGTCCAGGCAATTT
Organism: uncultured Planctomycetaceae bacterium; assembly: GCA_942492455.1. Taxonomy (GTDB): domain Bacteria; phylum Planctomycetota; class Planctomycetia; order Planctomycetales; family Planctomycetaceae; genus Symmachiella. The sequence continues at coordinate 110,551 of CALOFE010000081.1, forward strand.
GACTCAGGCGAAACGTGGAACGTGATCAAGTCCGCTCGGGAACCAGGGAGAAGTTCGATGGTCTCCAACCCCACCAACCGCGCGGGGACTCGCCCAGCCATGTCGATCGCCTCTTTCAGTGATACGCCGCCCAGGCGCATAGCGTTGGCAACACAGGCATCGGTACAAAGGGTGGATCCGGCGAGCAGTTGATCCTGCCCGGCGATCACAATCCGTCCATCGGCCAAGACTTCAACGTCGACGCCCGCATTGCGATATTCCCCCGGCGGGCATCCCGCTAAACCGGCCGCATCGCAGGTTAGAATCGTCCGCTGCGGCGATTTCACGCGGAGAATCGTCTTCACCACACTGGCAGGCAGGTGATGTCCGTCGCAGATGATGCTGGTATGCAGGCGGTCTTCGGCCAGTTGTTCCCAGATGTAATTGGGATGCCGCCGCAGCATGCCGTGGGCTCCGTTACCCAAATGCGTGCTCAGCGTGGCGCCGGCATCGGCAGCGGCACGAATGTCCTCCGGTGTGGCCGCCGTATGCCCAATGGAAACGGTGACACCCGACTTGACCGCACGGCGAATCAACTCGATCGCGCCGGGTACTTCGGGTGCCAAGGTTAAGAGTTTAATACGATTGCCGGAGATCTCTTGCAGGCGAGAAAACTCATCCCAATCGGCGTCGCGGACATACTCCAAACCATGTGCCCCGCGCGGTCCATCTTCGCGCGAAATGTACGGACCCTCCAAATGGCAACCGGGGGCCATTTCCGACACCCACGCTTCTTGTTCACAAGCTTGGCGAATCGCCGTAAACCCGGAAGCCAAATTCTCAAACGAGTTGGTCACCAACGTCGGAAACATCCGCGTGACACCATGTTCGAAATGCGGGACCAGCGTGCCGATAATATCTTCGGCGGTCAGACCGGGTTGCGAATACCAGATGCCGCCATGGCCGTTGATTTGCAAATCAAACATCCCCGGTGCAACATACGGCCACTCTTCAATGGGGCCGGTTGGTCGCGCAGGTTCGATAGCGGCAATCCGCCCCTGGTCAATCGAAATGCGGACCGGCTCTCCGGTATCGTAACGGCGTCCCTCAATAAACATCACAGCCTCATGGTTTCCGATAGCGTTCACGCAAAATTTAGTATGCTTCTACAAGTTGTAAGTAAGTAGGGCAGGCTCCCGCCTGCCGCCGGATTTGCCAAGCCACGTCCAACGTATCATCCGGCAGGCGGGAGCCTGCCCTACGATCTATGTGGTGAGATCGTTGAAGCTACTCCGACAGGCCTTCGTCGCGGAGGCGGTCGATCATGTGGTCGAAGGCGGCGACGGTTTGTTGGATGTCCTCGTCGCTATGCGCCGCTGAGGTCATGGCTTTCCAGCCGAAGAAGTCGACCCCGTTGAGCAACAGTGCCATGCGAAAGGCGCTGGTAAGCCGGCGATCGAAACTGATGTCCAGCATTTCCAACCGGTTATCGTGCGGAATAAAATCGTCGCTCTCGGGGCGAGGACCCTTGTAGTTCGGCAAGATATTGACGGCCGAAAATTCGCCGTAGGCCACCCACGGCGCATTCTTGCGGGCGAAGACCTCGTTGATTTCCGTACGGAGCCGTCGTGCGACCTCATTGGCATGCGTGCAGGGCTCGCCGGTGGCGACGATTTCCAGGGCAGCAATCCCAGCCGCGGCGGAAAGCGGATTGCCGTTGAACGTGCCGGGGTGCTTCATTTTCTTACCGTGCGGATTGTCGAATTCCAGCGCCGCCATTAAGTCCGCACGGCCGGCCAGCGCGCCGCCGGGGAGTCCGCCGGCCAGGATTTTGGCCATCGTTGTCAGGTCGGGCACAAATTCGTAATACCCTTGTGCTCCACTGGGATGCACACGAAAACCGGTGATCACTTCGTCGCAGACCAGAATTACGCCCTTACGCTCGGTCAATTCACGCAAACCGCGGAGAAACTCGCCCCGGACGGGTACAGCCCCGAAGTGTCCGCCGGTCGCTTCGACAAACACGCAAGCCGGGTCGTGTTCATCAATGGCCTGTTCTAAGGCGGCCAAATTGTTGGGCGGCACAATCACCAAATCGCCCATCACACTATCAGTCACGCCCGGCATGGCATAGCTACCGGTATCATGCGGAGCATCTGCGCCGGGGATCAAACCGTCATGCCAACCGTGAAAATGGCCGGCGAATTTGATCACCTTCGTTTTGCCGCTGACGATGCGAGCCACGCGAAGTGCCATCAACGTCGCTTCGGTACCGCTGTTGACAAATCGCACTCGCTGGGCCGAAGGAACAAGTTTGATGACCCATTCCGCCCAGCGCATTTCTGATTCGTGACAGGCACCATAGTGCGTGCCAAGCGCCGCTTGTTTCTGGACAGCAGCGACGACGGCTGGGTGACTATGCCCCAACAACATCGACCCGTGCCCCATCCAATAGTCGACCAATTCGCGGCCTTCGACGGTTTGCTTACGCGATCCCGCAGCCGAATGGACATAGACCGGAAAGGGTTCTAAATACCGCGCATCATGTGTCACGCCGCTGGGAAACGTCTCACGGCCTTGCTGAAAATGTTTCGCCGATTCTGGAAACGTATCGCGGTACTCTTGTTCCAACGCACTGCTGACGACTTGACTCATCGGTCGACCTCATGAAAAACACGAACGTTCCTGCCAGCGCGGCTGATGCCGGAATCATTTACTGATTGCGGGCGACATCGAAATCGCCGCTGAGGCTGCGCCAGATGGAATGAATGTGATTGGCGGAGTTTTGAGTGTTGTTGTATTCGACAATAAAGGTCGGTCCCTGCAACCGGTAGGCGTGTGGTTCGTTCCGTTCGCGACCACCCCACCAGGCAAGCGTGATGTCGTCTAAACCGGCCGCCTTCAACTCCGCGTGCCGTTGCTGCGAAATGTCTTGCGGCATGTTCCGCAGATATTCGCTGAGCAGAGCGGACAACAGTTTTTGTTGTTCGTCACTCATGTCGCGATAGGCTAAGCCAATCGGATCGGTGACGACCGGTTGCGATTCACCGGCGCCGCGGATATCCCGGTCCGCCTTTTCGCTGATCCAGATTGTCTTCAACTGTTGCGGGGTGCTGATGTTGACGATTTGCCGCGCGAAATCTTCTTCGGCGGCCAACACACGAATCTCCCGTCCCTGGTCCGGCGCTGATATAGCCCGGATTGGCACCGAAGAACTCCGGTGTACTGGAGACAACTTGGCCATCTTGGACGACAAAATTCAACGACAAGTGATGCCCTTCCAGTCGCCAGCCCCATTTCCCTTGCGGGCTCGGTTTACCGAACAGGCTCAGATAATACTTGTCTGGGTCGCGGCGTTCGCGGCGTTCTTGCCGGTCGCCTTGTTCGAGGAGGTAGACCACCTCTTCCAGGCTCATCACATCGAGCGCCTGCGTATAACCGGCATCCGACAGACCCGTTTGAATCAGGTTGTGGGCCGCCTTGAGTGCCTCCCCTTCCAGGTCTTTCAGCGGGAGTCCTTTTCGCTCGCGGGGAATGAAATGCCAGTTCAAGCGTTCCTCGTCGTCGAATTGAAATTCCACCTTGCCCCGCTGTTTGGCATTGAGCGAATTCTCAAATTTGGTGGCGGCGGCAATCATCCGCTCTCCCGAAGGAACGTCCCCCTCGGCTCCGGCCCACAACAACGTTCCCATGGCGGCCATGACAACTAAGGCAATCAGAGGTTTGGTCGATCGCATGCGGTGTTCCTTAAAATTCATGAGCGATGTCTTTGCAAAGGCTGAAAATCAACAGCGGCAGGATTCATCAGTGAAACGAAATACGACTCAATTCGTCAGCAGGCAATATCAACGTGCGGAGTTATCCAGGCGGCCATACCAAGCTGCGGCCTCCCAGAATATGGATGTGCAGATGATCCACTGTTTGGCCCGCTTCGGGACCGTTGTTGACCACCAGCCGAAATCCACTGTCCAATTCTAACTGTTTTGCCACGTCGCGGGCTACCAACAGCAAGTGTCCCGCCAAGGCTGCGTCGCTATCTGCTAAATCCGCGACGGAAGGAATTTCCTGCTTGGGGATCACTAGCACGTGGGTGGGTGCTTGTGGATTGACATCGCGAAAGGCCAAACAGAGGTCATCTTCGAAAATGATGTCTGCTGGAATTTCTTTGTCGATGATCTTTTTGAAGATCGTTTTTTCGCTACTCATCGGACTCGCTCCCGCCGGGTCAATTCGCAACGGTTCCGGTCCTGGAACATCTCAGTCCGAGAAAACCTGCGATTGCTGTTGCGAGCGTAGCAAATCAGCCGAGCGATCTCAATTCGTGTCTCGCGAATGAATCCCAGGACGGCGGCAAATTTGGAGTTGTTTAAGTTGTTTAAGCCAATGATTTGTGTCGCCCTTTCAGGGCTATAGCGCTCTACAAATCCAAACCCAGGGCGGCGGGGCGTTCGCTCCGCTCACGCACCCTTGCCCTGGGCTGAGATGTTATAGCCCCTGTCGGGGCGAGATCAGTGACCACTCCATCGCACCAAAAGTTTTTTGTGTTTAATGGCAACTGCACGGCGAAGGAGGCCCCAACGGGGCCGGGACATGTCAGCCCAGGGCAAAGCGCAGCGCCGCCCTGGGTTACGTTGACCGCCCACTGCAATCGTATTGGCACTGCGAAGGTTCTTGTTTTGGGACAATCGCTGCATGTCAATCTAGGTAAGGGACGTCAAGTCGGGCATAACCGGCGCAATTCCTTCAAATGGACCGGGTGCGCCAACCGATGTAAACCGTACCCGTGGTCCTACCGCGCAAGAATCGGTTTTGCGCAGGGGATCTCAACGACCGAATAACCTACCTGGATCCGACCCAGCCTCGAAACCCTTCCCCAAAAATGCGGAAGCGGTCTTCGAATTTGCGTTGCCTGAGCGCGCAGGGGATCGAGGTCTTGTTACTGAAAACGCCCCGCAGGGAGGCAGATCATCGTGTTAAAGAAATCGTGGTCGGCTAGTCGGCTTCTGTCTGTCGTGACTGCCCTCGCAGTCATTCCCATCTTCTGGCCAACGACCGTATCGGCGGGGTGGTTCAAAGGACTCTTTCACAAAGAAAATCGAACCGAATACGATCCGGTTAAGATTAGTCCACATTGCCAACAATATTACGGATACTTCCCCACGTGTTGGCGGGTCTTTCCTCAAGACTTCCAAAACTGCCCGCCGGGGGGATTCTGTCCCAGTTCGCCGACGATGATGCAGCCGCAATATCCGGGTGACTCCGGGATGCCGGTTGACGTCCCGGCCCCCGAACCGGCCGACGATGGTGACCTGCCGGTCGACACTGGTGACGTCCCGGCCGAGGATGGACCTCCGCCCGTGCCGCCTGCCCTACCCTATGAAGAACCGGCTGACGACGTACCTACCGATATCAATCCTGTGCCGGATATTTCCGAAGATGCTCCCGCGCTGGACTTGCCTCCGGAAGTTCCTCCCATTGAGTCGGAGCCAGTTCCGGCCAACGATGAGGAAGCATCCAGCGATCTGTTTCTTCCCCCGCGTACGCGACGGCAAGTGACCACGACTGAGCCGACGACGACTACGTCTGAACAACGTGTGACTCAAGAAACGCGAAAACCGCGCCAAATGAAACGCCGCGAACCGTTGGTTCGGTTAGAGACCATCGAAACTCCGGCTGCTTCTGACATTGCCATTGATGACCGTCGCCCGACATCCACTTTTCCGTCGACGGCCCCGACCCTACCGATTCCCCTGGAAGCAGAAGGGGACGTCGCTGATTTGTTGCATGCACTGAGTGACCCAAGCTCACCCAACCGAGACAAACTTGTCTATCGCTTGGGAATGATGAAAGAGGAAGCTGCTCCCGCGGTTCCCGCATTAACGGTCTTGCTGCACGATCCCGACGCCAAAGTGCGCATGCATTCTGCACTGGCCTTGTGGCGGATCACCCACAAAACCGAGTTTGCGGTTCCCACACTTTCCAACGGGCTGAGTGACGGCACGAATTCAGTGCAGTCGTTGGCAGCAGTCGCCTTGGGCGAGATTGGTCCGCCGGCTGAAAAAGCAGTCCCGATGCTCGTCTCTGCTTCAGAATGCGAAGTGACGCCGGGAAATTTGCAAGCGGCTGAAGCCTTGTGGAAGGTGGCCGGCAAAAATGCGAATTCCATCGCCGTGTTGACCAACGCATTGGAAGACGCCGACGCCGACGTCCGTTGGGTCTCCGCCTATGCCTTGGCAGAGATCGCGCCCAACAGCAATGTCGTGGTGAAAGCTTTGGCAGGTCGGTTGAGTGATGAGAATGCCCGCGTGCGAGAAGTTTCAGCCTTCGCCTTGGGGGCTGTCGGTTCGCCGTCGAAAACTGTCGTTCCGGAATTGCTCGAAGCAATGAACGACGACAACCCGGGCGTACGCAATGCGGCCACACGCGCCTTGCTGCTCATCGACCCATAAAGCATTGGCTGGTTTGTCAGGCAACCAGCGATAAAAAAACAAACGGGACGGAGGTGACGATTGTGTCCCTCCGCCCCGTTTTTTTGTATCTAGCGGCTGAGTGTCTTTAGGAGCGATTCAATCGTGCGATGAGTTTGGCCAATTGCTGTAATTTGGGGAATTCGCAAGGATCAACAATACGTTCCAATTCCACGCCCACTTGAATAAAACCGCCTTCAATGGGACGACGGTATCGTACCAAGCCTTTGAGAAAGCGGACTTCCGACTGATTCAACAAAACCATCAACAGCGTTTCGGTTTTGATGCCAGTTTGTGAAATCAATGAGACTCCGGTAGTGGACAGGTTTTTGGTGACGACGAACATCGCTTGGTTGATCGCCGGACCATTTTCGCCCCAGGGAGTCACAAGTGTGGGCAGCGTTCGACTGTGACGTTCTTCGATGCGCAGTTCGACGATATTGGCCGGCTGCGGTTCCGTTGTGTCCGCTAAACGTTCCAGATAGTTTTGAAGTTCAATTTTTTGGACTTGCGAGTTGGCAATGACCATCATTCCGCCCTTGTAATCAAGTGGACAACGTCAGCTGTCGCGCGGAGCTTTCGTCTTGTTTCTGTTTTCGACGCCAGCCGCTTAGGACTTACTACGGTGTTTAAACCAAGAAGAGATCAGCAGGACCGTTGCGACTGCACCTGTTCCCAAAGCACCCCAGCCCAGTGAGGACTGCGAGGCTTTGGCCCCCAATCCGCCCAGCCACAGGAGCATCGCGAAACTGACTCCAAACAGCCCCAGCGAACCCAACAGCAGCTTGCTTCTGAGAAACTTCTTTCGGGAATAATTGGCAAGAGTCGTTCGTGTGGATTGATTAGCCACAGAGCGAAGTGTGTTCAGTTCCGTACGGGCCGCCCATTTTTGTTGCATCTCTTCGGTAACGTGTTCATCGGTAGCATGGTCATCGGTAAAGAGTTCACCAGGCGATGGCTTTGCGTCGAGAAGTCCATAGTCAAACTCCATGTCGCTTACAGTCGTCGACGTCATAGCCTCGTCCTGCAAAGAGGCTTTCGTTGCCATTCCGCTTGGAGAAGGTTCGCCGGAATCGCCGTCAAATTGTTGTTCCAGTTCCTGGATCTGCGCTTGTCGTTTGTCCCAGGCAGCCATCGCATGGGCTCCGGCCACGTTATCTTCGTCAGAAGGAGGTAAGTCATCTCCGCATCCCTGCTGCAATTCGTCGAAAGCGTCGATCAGCGACACTTTCTGCAGAACTTCCTCCAGACGCGTATCCATTTTAGAACAGGTATCGATCAGTTCGCGATCGCGTTGCTCCATCGTTTCCTGCAATGTCCCCAAGCGTTGGTGTTGCATGGCGAATTCGCGGCGCACCGAGGCTAAAGTCTCGCCAGCGGGGTCTGTCACAGGTGTAGCAGCAGCGGCCATGGCCATTTGTTGTTGCAGCAATTCGTCGCCATGTTGCAGCACAGTGTCGGTCGAACGCAGTTCCTCAGTTTGCCGACTCAACAGTGACTTGAGTTTCTCGAATTCACCGGTGAGCAGCCGACGCGTGGCCATCAACTCATCGCGTTCCGCACGTAATTCATTTGAAAACGCGTCCAAACTCAGCATGCGCTCATGCAGCAATTCTTCATCGTGATGAGCGGCGGCAATTGATTTTTTAAGAGTCGCCGACATTCGCCGCTGACGCAACGATGTCAGCACCAACACTCCACCCCAAACGACCGCAGCACCTCCGATGCAAAGTAGCAACCAGCTCGCTGCGGCGCGTTTATTCGTTGATGCAGGAACAACGTTTGTGGGCGTCGTCGTTGCAACCGCGGCCGGTGTTGGCGGCTGGGTTGCGACTTTGGGAGTTACGGACGGAGCCGGTTTTGCTTGGGGAGTCGGCTTTGGTGTGGCCGCTACCGCCTGGCTGTCAACGGACTTCGCCGTACCGTGAGCTTCTTCATTTTCTGATGACATTGCCCGAATGGCTGCGGCCAGGGACGAATCTGCCTGGGCGATTCCTAAATCAATCATAGCGGTCGCCGTGGTCGATGCTTCCATGCGGTCAGCAATGTTGATCGACAAGGCCGCTTGACGAGCGGACCGGGCATTTAGTTTTTCTGGAGAAACGACCGTTAGTTCACCGGATCGCGGATCAATCGCAAAGGCACCGTCATCGTTTCCGTCGGTAATCCCGAACGTTAACAGCTCTCCGTGGTCCGGGTCATTGACCAAAATTGTTCCGATCACCGCGCCGGCTTCGATGTTAGCAGGTAACGCAAACTCTTGGTTTCCGACAACAGGCGGTTCATTCACATCGGTGAGTTCAATTTGCACGTCTGCCGTCCCGATGTCCCCTTGGGCGTCACGGGCTTGAATTCCAATCTGCCGTTGTGGTGTCTGTTCAAAGTCCAAAGCAGCGCCATTTGCAACGCGAATTTCGCCCGTTTGTTCATTGATGGTGAAAGCGTTGTCGTCATTTCCTCGGACAATGGCATAAGTCAGCGCAGCTTCACCATCGGGATCGACCCCGGGGATACGACCGACAACCGTGCCCGAATCACTGGCTTCGGGGAGTGAAAACGTTTCGGCGGCCAGATACGGTGGCTCGTTGATATTCATCACTTCGATGCGCAGCGTTTCCGAGAGGGCTGCTCCACCGGCGTCGATGACGACGACGTTCATTTCAAAGTCGGTTTGTATTTCATAGTCGAGTGCAGCGGGATCGATGACCGTGATCTCACCGGTGCGGGGATCAATATTGAACGGCGAGGGCGCGTTGTCGTTGTTGAATAAGAATAAATGCGTGTCACCCGCATCAGGATCGGAGACTAAGACGCGGCCGACAACCACACGGGCGGCGCTATTTTCGGCGATTGACAGCGTTTGTTCTTCGAGTGCGGGAAACTCATTGACGTTTTTGACTTCAATTGTCACGGAGAGTGTTTCGAGCAGTTGTTTGTCGTCCTCGACATTGATGCCCGATTTGCGCAATTCCGCAGCAAACCCACTATCGAAACTGTCATCAAAATCTTCCGTCCCCTCGACCGTGATTTGCAGCACGAATTCGGGGTTGGATTCGTAATCCAATCGGGTGGAATTTCGCACCGCGATCCGACCGGTTTTGGAGTGGATCACGAACGTCTGGTTTTCGTCGCCACCAGTAATGGAATACGTGCGCAGCGATGAATTGGTCCCTTTCTTCGAGGTGACCGTTCCCACAGTGGTTCCAATGGGACTATTCTCTGCGACGGAAAACCGGGGCCCTTGAGGTTGTCCCGGCGCACCAGCCGATGGAGTCTCATCCGACATGGCCGCTTGAGCTGAAATGGCCAAGACGGTTGTGATGAAAAGAGAAATTCGCACGTCAATTGCCCCCCAACCAATGCCATTTCACCGCGGGTCGGCGACGAAAATTCGGCTATTGGAGTTAAGGATGGTAGTAGTGTCCCCAATCCGGTTTGTCATGTTGCCCACTGTTCGTTACTCACAAAACCCTGCGGGCTTCGTAATCACGCAACCTCGATGTCATGACATTTCAGAATGGACGTTGCAGTATGAAGTCGCTGGACCGTTCCAAGTCGCTTGTAGGGTCCACGAAATCGCGAAACTTCACGGATTCCGAGAAATCCGCGTCCGCATAAGACTCTAGCACCTGCCATGCGCGATGATGCTTTTTAGCAACCTCCGGCAGGGAGTTCAGAGAAGATTCGGGCGTCTCTACCGGAATCACCGGTCACTCGGGGAGTGGCAATTATGCCGGCCGTTGGGCCTTGCGCGGTGGTGGCGGTTGCGGACGGGAGAAGACAATGGCGTCCGCTGTCGACTCTGCGGCAACATATTGATATCCAGCCTCGTCGAACTGATTCAAGTCAGCTGGGTCGACGATGCGATTGCGAATAATCCAAGCCGCCATACGCCCTCGCGCCTGCTTCGCAAACGTCGCGATTGTCCGCGACTTGCCGGCTTTGATTTCCCGAAACACAGCCGCCACAACCCGGCCGTCGACCTGTTGAGGCCGTACCGCTTTAAAGTATTCCTGCGATGCCAGATTGACCAACACGCGATATTTTTGTTGAGCCAGATCGGCATTGATCGATTGGGAAATTCGATCGCCCCAAAATTCATACAAATCCTTGCCCCGCCGCGTGGCGAGTCGCGTCCCCATCTCCAACCGGTACGCCTGCATCAAATCGAGTGGTCGCAACACGCCGTAAAGACCCGACAGGATACGCAAGTGGCTCTGAGCAAATTTGAGGTCAGCTGCACGAAACGAACTTGCCGCGAGTCCCGTGTAGACCTCGCCGTCGAACGTCAGCACCGCCTGTTTTGCATTTTCTGGCGTAAAGGGAAGTGACCATTCGGCATACCGATCGCGATTCAGCCGCGCTAAATCGCTGCTAATCCCCATCAACTCTCCCAAGGCCTTCATCGACAACCCTCGCAATTTTTTAATCAACTGCTGGGCATCGTCGGGAAATTGTGGCTCGGTGAATATCTGCGTTTGTTGTTGCGGCGACAGATCGAGTGTTTTTGCCGGAGAGAGCAGTATCAACATTGCGGGACGATCGTTTTTTGAGAAATAGCGTTAGACGAGGAGTGCTCTTGCCGACGAATGGGTTGGCGAATTCTCCGACCAGGAAGGTCGCAACATTTGATTCCGTCGTAGACTGGTTAGGCCGGTCCGGCATCGTCGGCCGATGGGCCATAGAGGCCGGGAACTGGAACATCATTGACCCGCAAATAGACGCACAAATGCGCGCGATGGTGGATCGTATGATTGAGGACCCAGGTTCGCAAGACAGCCAAGCGGGGTAAGGTCATGATTTCCTGTCCTTGCTTTAGTAGCGACCAGGGCTCAAACAGTTTTGCGTCCTCGACGGTTTCCAGCAATTGTCTGGCTGTGGCGACGTTCTTATCAAACAACGCCAAAACCGCAGCTGTCGAGGTTTCGCTAGGGGACTGGAAAGGCTGTCCCTCAACCGGCTCAACGTCAAGCGCATCCTGGCAAATGGTCATTTCGACCCAGGCGGGAATGTCGGCCAGATGATTGGCGACCCAACCGACGGTGTTGGACTTGTCGTGGATTTTCCAATTCCATTTGTCGTCGGGAATCCGTTCCAGCACTTTTCGCGTATTCGCCATCTCCATATCAAACTCGGGAATCATCGTTTGGCCAATGTTCATAACGGGGTGACCTCAATGCGAATTGGTAGAGGGAAATGGTGACGTGTTGCCTGACGATTTTATGAATACCCCTTCGAACATGCAAATTCCTATGTCCGGAGCCCACGTGAATTGCCGCTGCCACGGATGTGATGCGGTTGTTTTAGGAGCGCAGCGGCTCATAGAATCAGCTGCCGTTTGTGACTTCGGTTTTTCTGACCTCGATTAAAAGTGAATGTCGCCATGAAAATTCGATTCGCCATCGTTCTGTTTGCGGTGTTGTTGTCCGGTGCCGACGCGCCGCCGAATCCACTTCTAAAAACGCTGTTGGCACAAGAGTCAAAACTCATCGAAGCGATCAAACAGCAGGATCAAGCGACATTAAAAACGCTGTTGGCCGAGGAGACGTTTGCCGTCACCTACGACGGCGGCCGCCAAGCTGGTCAGGATATCTTGCGTAGCCTGGAACAGGTAACGATCACCTCGTACACCGTGACCGACGTGAAACTGGTCCAGGTCAGTCCGGACGTGGGTATTCTGACCTATCAATTCCGTTGGAAGGGAAGTCACGGCGATAAGAAGATTCCCCTCACCACCGTATTCGCAACATCGACATGGGCCTTGCGAGACGGCAAATGGCGTTCGGTCTTCTACCAAGAGACGCCGGTCAAAAAGTGAACGGATACGAGAATCAGGAACCGGCGGTGTTCCTTTACTCTACAGAGACCGCTTACAAACGCTTGCCGTGAGGCTCACCTTGCTGCGCGGGGCTGCGGTAATTACAGTAACAAAGCGGCAACTGCCGGCCGAACAGTAGGGAAACGGGCTGACCTTGGAATTTTGTATGTCGATGCTGTTGTGCCACGAATGCTATAGCTGGGTCGAGCCTCGCGGCGGGCATTGCCCCGATTGCATGGCAACTGTCGACATCAACGAAGCCGATCCACCGCTCTCCCGATTGCAGATGATCTTGGGTGAGGTCCGTGCGCCGTTGGGAGAAGTGACGGTCCGCCGCCGCGCGATGCCTGCCCGGGGCTTGCTGTACGCTACGACCAACGGCTTGTATTTTTTACCGCATCTCGTCGATGAACTCGCTGACCCAGAGCGAAATCACTCCGACGGGATGGTCCTTTGGTCGATTGCTTCGGCTTTGTGGGCGCCCTTGTCACTCTGTGCAATTTTTTTGAATTGGGGTCCCGACGAACTGTCCCACACGTCCGCATTTCACCCACAACGCCTGGCACCGGAACAGGCGGACGCCATGCCGCGATCATTGATGGAGAACCCCGGCGCGTTTTTTGTCCCTTGCTCAATGATACAATCCATTTCCCGCCGCTTTGGCGCATGGATCATTCATCGTGGCCACAGCACAAAATTGAAACTCGTGCCGGCTTCACCTCGAGAGGCGTTCGATACCAACATGTTCAACCTGATTGCAACGCCTCCCTGGAAACACGTGGTGACATGACGCATTCCTCTCCGGACGTGAACTTGTCCCCTGCTCTTCCCATGGAACTGTTTTCCCAAACGTTGGCTGATGGGGTCTTCGTGCAGTGTACGCTGAGCAAACGCCGCTCGGCCTCGGCTACTGAATATCGCAAGGTCACGGCGCGGCTGGTGACGATCAAGGATCAGACCGCCGTTCAATTGACTTATCATTTCCAGAAAAAGGAAACGCACGAGAACCTTTCGGAACCGGAAGCGGCAGCGCGGTTGGGGGAGCTGTCGCAAACCGAATTCGAACACGTGCATCTGTTCACCGCCAAGTGCGACTACGTTTTGAAGGCACGGGCGGATGGCTCGTTCAAGGTCAAACGTCATGCACCGACCAAACAGCCATCCGTGCGATTGCATAACCGCGAGAAGCATTACTTGATTCCCGAAGGGACTGCCTGTCCGTTTCTGGTCGAGATCGGAGTCATGACCGCCGACGGAGCCGTGCGCGCCGCCAAACGCAAAAAGTTTCGGCAAATCAATCGTTACTTGGAAATCGTCAACGATATCGTCGAGCATCTTCCCCGCGACCGTCGTTTGCGCGTGATTGATTTCGGGTGTGGCAAAAGCTATTTGACCTTCGCCCTGCACCATCTCTTAACCGTGATCCACGACTTTGATGTGGAGATCACGGGTCTGGATCGCGAGCCCAGTGTGATTGCGACCTGCCAGCGGGTTGCCGAGAAACTACATTGCCGGGGATTGAGATTTGAGACAGGCAACATCGACCGGTTTGCCGACGAACAGAAAGTGGACCTCTCGGTTTCACTGCACGCCTGCGATACCGCCACCGACGACGCCATTGCCCAGTCGGTGCGTTGGAATGCCGAGGTCATCCTGGCGGTTCCATGTTGTCAGCACGAGTTCGCCAGCTCGATCCAGAGCCAGGAGCTACGGGCATTGACTGCGCATGGAATCCTCAAGGAGCGGTTCGCGGCAGTTGCCACCGATGCGCTTCGGGCGACGGCATTAGGGATTTGTGACTATGCCACGTCGGTCGTCGAGTTTATCGACATGGAGCACACGGCGAAAAACGTGTTACTGCGAGCGGTCAAGCAGCCTGTGAACCAGGTCCGGCGTGCGGCGCTGATTGCCGAATATCGCACACTGAAGCAACTCCTGTCGATCGAGCAGCCGCATTTGGAGCGAGTGTTGCCCGAGTTAGCGGATCGGGTCGCAGAATAGTCAAAGAATCACGGTATCCGAGCCGGGATCGTGGTCGAAATCCGCCGGGTCGACGGCAGAAAGCCGCGTGATTGCATCGAGCAACGACTGCAGTCGTTCGACTTCCGACACAAGTTCTTCGACGTGCTTGCGCCAATGCGGATTGCAATATCCGGTTTGCAGGCGGTCTTTGATTTCAAGCAATTCTTCGTCGTTCATAGCCATGCTAATTTTCCGATTGGCTTCTTCGAGCCAAAAAAACTGCCCGTCGTGATGCCTCGCAGCCTTGTCCTTCCGGGAAACTTTACGTAACCTCTCTACTCTATCACTTGCGCGATGTCAAATGGAATTGACGGCAACGCCAGTACATTAAAGGACATTGCTATTTACGAAAGCGAGTAAAATAGGAGTTTCGGGCCAACTCTCGCAAGGATGCAGTCTTTTAGGATTAAGTGGTTTTACAGAATTCACGGGAATCTCTGTTTTTCGTTCGTCGATGCGCTGCTATAACGCGCTCCGCGCTTCAGTAAGTTCGCGACGATTTAAACCACTCCTGTGCGCCCCCTCTCCTCTGACCGTTTCGGTCGTCTTATCCACATTTAAATCATAAACGTATCTCATTTGCATACGGGGCAATGCGCACCTGAATGTCTAAGAGAAACGGGAATCCATTCAAGCATAGCTTTTTGTTTTGGGAGGCTATGGCCTCAAAACGTTGACACGGCCAAACAGACTTCTAGTCGCCGGATTATCGATGTACGGGTCAGACGTGTGAGGAAAACTATGACCCCGATCACCGGTTCTCCCGGCAAAATGTGAACAATAGACGTGATACGCCCCGTAGAGACGGCATCGACGAGTCGATGAAATTGTTGGTCATCTGGTTATGACCAATTTCAATGCCATTCACACGGGCGCGGGTTGCGTCCCGGACAATTATAAGGATTCAGAATTTGGATTGAGCGAGGCCAATATCCGACAGATCCGGGCTTTATCGTAACAATCGGCACAATTCGTGTGACCGCTTTGGGGAATCGTGAGATTTCTACGGATGAGTTTGGTTATGGCAATTCGTTTGATTCCTTGAAGGACCACGTTGACAGTGACATTTGCAAATGTTCCCGACACGTCTTGTGACATAAGTTCCGTGTCTGGATTCAGTTGCAGTTGAAAACCCGATTCGATGGTATCGGCGACTGAGTATTAAATTGCACCCGGAAACCCCTTTCGTGGGGTTCAAGGACGTTAGACAGGAATCTGTAAGCTATGGTTGAAAAGACGTTACCCAAACTTCGTGGTTTCCCACGATGGACTAGATTTTCAACTGGAGCAGTCATGGTAGCCCCGGCCGAAGCAACTATGAACATTGCGGCCGATGTACCCGTTGCGCCTCTCAAGGAGATCTCGTACCGTATTGCGAGTACTCAATTTGAGCGCAGGGCGGCCTTCAATCTGGTTTACGAAGCGTATGTCGAAACGGGTTTGATTGAGCCCAACGATTTCGAAATGCGCGTGACACCGTACCATTTGTTACCGACGACCAATGTTTTCATAGCGGTCTACCAGAACGAAGTCATCGGAACGGTCAGTTTGATCGGCGACGGTGAACTTGGTCTCCCGATGGATTGCATCTATGATCGGGAAGTCAATGGACTACGGGACCGCGGGTATTCGCTGGGCGAAGTCTCTTGTCTAGCGCACCGTCGTCAGCAAGTGAAACAAACATTGCCGCTGTTTGTGCAGATGACTCGGCTGATGGCCCAACATTCTCGCCAAAATGGCATGGATCAGTTTCTGATTGCCGTCCACCCTCGTCATGCTCAGTTTTACATGCGGTTTATGGGATTTGAGCAAATCGGCAGCCAAAAATCCTTTCCATCGGTACGAAATAATCCGGCCGTGGCGTGTGCCTTGAATTTCCCTCGTATTGATGTGGAACGGCCTGCCTGTTATAGCCAGTTCTTTGGGACAGCTATTCCCAGGGAAGAACTGCAGTCGACTCCGATGAACGCCCTTGAGGTTGAAGAATTTGCTGATGCCGCACTGGAAGGCGGCTTAACTATCCCCAGTCTGATGTGTTAATCACCTACACACGGACGCCGACCTAGCCCCTGCTGGTGGTCGCGCGATGATTTCTTTTGCCCTAAAAATTCTGCTTTCAAATCGCGGAAAACTAATCACAGCACTAACGGGAGTCATTTTCTCGCTAGTCTTGGTTAATGTTCAGGGCGGGTTGTATCTCGGGCTAATCCATAAAGCCAGTTTGCTGGTCGATCACACCGACGCAGACATCTGGGTTGGCAAGCACCTGGTCGAGAACGTCGACCTAGCCAACGACATTCCGGTCGAATGGCTCAATCGCATCCGCGGACTTCAGGGTGTTGCCCTAGCGGACCCCTACATTGTCCAACCGAGTATTGCGACGCTCCCCGACGGCGGTTTCGAAACGCTGATGATTATCGGCATCGACCCGCTTTCTAAGATAGGAGCTGCGTGGAATGTTGACGAAGGCGGCGAGAAGTATGTTTACCGTCCCGATTCGATCACCATCGATCGACTCGATGCCCGCAAATTGGGGTATGCACAAATCGGCGACATTGTTGAAATTAGCGGACATCGGGCAAAGATCACCGGGTTTACAGACGGCGTGATCGGTTTCATGACCACGCCCTACGTATTCACCAACATCGATTCCGCTCGGCAGTACGCCCAAATTCGCGAGGGATATTGCTCCTACTTTTTGATCCAAGCAGCTGACGGTGTGAATCTCAATGAGCTGAGCGACGAGATCCGGCATCTCGTGCCGAGTGCGAACGTTTATACAGCAGCCCAGTTCCGCAAGATTTCTCAAGATTATTGGATGCACCGGACCGGAATTGGTATTAGTTTTGGTATGGCAACGGTCCTGGGATTGTTAGTGGGACTGTTGATGGTGGCCCAAAGTCTGTATGCGCTCGCATTGGATCACGTCAACGATTTCGCGACGCTCAAAGCGATCGGCGCGGAGAACAGTCAAATTTTACAAGTGGTGTTGGTCCAGTCCTGTTCGATTGCCGTGGTGGGCACGTTGATCGGCATGGGGATCGTGTGGGTGGCGGAGACGTATTGCTCCACGCCGCTGGCACCGATTGAAATTCCAATGATTTTGCGTGTGGCAGGGATTGGACTGGTCGCAACAATTTGCCTCGTGGCCTCGGTGTTGCCCTTCCAACGTTTACGTCGGATTGATCCGGCCATTGTACTTCAAGGATAAAACAAGTTCTGTGACTGACCACGTCATACTCTCCAGCGGAATTGAAAAGACCTATCGGTCCGGGGCGATCAAGACGACCGTCCTGCACGGGATCGACTTAGAAGTCATGCGCGGAGAGTGTGTATTTTTGGTCGGCCCGTCGGGAAGCGGGAAGACCACGCTGTTGTCGATCCTGGGATGTATTTTATCTCCCGACAGCGGCACGTTGCAGATCTTGGATCAGGATGTCAGCCGTCTGAATGCGAAACAGCAGGCGCGGTTTCGTCGCGAAAACATCGGGTTTGTCTTTCAACGGTTTCATCTGTTTGACGGTCTGCGGGCCTGGGAAAACGTGAAGGTGGCGTTGGACCTGTTGGGATACCCGTCCCGATTGGCGCAATCCGAATCGAGACGGCTGTTGGATTTGGTCGGCCTGTCGGATCGGGCGGAGCATCGCTCCACACAATTGAGCATGGGCCAACGACAGCGAGTTGCCTTGGCACGGGCTTTGGCCGGCGATCCCGATTTGATCTTGGCGGACGAACCGACCGCTTCGCTGGATGCCGAATCGGGCGCGAGTGCGATGAAGACATTGAACACGCTGGCCAAGTCATTAGGGAAAACTGTCGTCGTGGTCACGCACGACTCGCGGATTTTTTCGATGGCTGACCGAATTTTGCATCTGGTCGACGGCCGGATTAACGAATCGACAACCGAACAAAGAGCACGCACCACAAACTTCGCCGGGCAAACCGTTTCGGCGAATGATATCCGGTGATGATTCCGGTGATTATTTAAATTGCGGAGTCGGCATACACCTGCCGGCGATCCTTAAAGAGAAACAACGTTTTTAAAAGACATAACGCGCGGTCGTAATCGCGTCTTGAGGGCATTGCAATGCGGTGGTTATTTTTAATCGTTCTCCCGATGGGCATCGGCGCTTTCGTAGCGATGACGTCGCCTGAGAAAATGCCGTGGCTGCACAATTGGTCAGTGGGTGCAGCGCCCGCGCCGGAAGAAAAGAGAAACACCGGCCGTTGCGGTCAATAAGCGGCCGCTGATCTTTGCCAGCGGCATCATCGAAGGGGCGCAGCGTGATGTCCCCTTGCGGTTCGAAATTGCCGGACGTTTGGCGAAGGTCAATGTCAACGAAGGTCAACAAGTCAAACAGGGAGAGGTGTTAGCCGTATTGGGTACGGAAACCTTAAAAAAACAACTGGAGTTCGCGCAGGCTAAATTGGCTCTGGCAAAAAGCGAGCGGACACGCCTGTCCAACGGCGAACGGCCCGAGACCATCGAGGTCGCTAAAAACGCACTCGTCAAAATTCGCGTGCAATTGGAAACCGCCAAGCAGGGTTATCAACGCGGCTTGGAACTGCAAAAGAAAAACGCCATTACGGCCGAGGCTTTTGAAGAACGCCGATCAGCCTATCAGGCGGCCCTCGCGGAACAGCAATTGGAAAACTCGCGGATCAAGGAAATCGAAGCTCCCGCGCGGGAAGACGATTTGATTATTGCCGACGCTAAAATCGCCCAAGCCGAAGCGGAGTTGGGTGTCGCTCAAACGGAATTGAAAAAGGCGGAATTGGTGGCCCCCACAGATGGGATGATTCTCCGTGTGGGCCGCGAACCGGGACAGATGGTCGGTCCTCAGGACTTGCAGCCGTTGCTGGTCATGGTCGACGCGTCGCAGATGCGGACGCGGGCTTACGTGGAAGAATTGGATGCACTGGCTGTCAAACCGGGCCAGCATGCCTACGTGACGGCCGATGGTGATCCCGAGACGAAATTTCACGGCAAGGTGGTTTCCTGCTCGCCGTTGATGGTTCCCAAGAAATATATGAGCAACGAACCGGGCGAGCGTATCGACGTCAAGGTGCGTGAAGTTGTCATCGTGCTGGACGAGCAAAACACGTTGGTCGTCGGCTTGCCGGTCGACGTGTTTATCGAAACGGGTGAAGACCAGGAACCGGAAGCTTCGGAAAGCAAAACCGATACTCCGGAAGTCGTCACCACCGATAACGCAAAGAAACAAGAACAACGAAACTAATAGCGGAATCAACAACGATTCACACAAGATTTGTGACTTCGGGGGGAGTCGGTTCATGGAATTAAATGTATGCATGTTAGGTGGAGGTACGCGATTGGCGGCCCACCTCGGCAGCTTGAAAGGGATCGACGAGCATGGCGGTCGCATTCGCGGCTGGGCCGGCGCGTCGGCCGGTAGCTTGGTTGCTTCCGTCCTGGCCTCCGGATTTTCGCATGATGCGGCGGTCGATCTCATGCGGGATACCGACTATCGCCAATTTTTAGATTTCCGGCCGTTGGGCATCGTCCGCGGTTATGGATTGTGCGCCGGGCGCCGCTTCGAACAATGGCTGGATAACTTCTTGGAGGGTCGGCGTTTTTGTGATTTGCAGCACCCATTGTCTGTAGTTTGTACCGACATTCAAACGGGTGAACCGTTCATTTTCTCGAATCAAACGACACCCGAGATTAAAGTGGCTACGAGTGTGCGGTGTTCGATCGGAATTCCAGGCATCTTTGCCGTGCGCCGCATGCAGGGCGCGATTTTGATCGACGGGTCTTTGGCGGCAATCGATGATGAGCTGTTGTTCCCTGACAGTCCGCACGAGACGGTGACCATTCGGCTGGTTAGAAATCAGGTGGCCCGACTCGCACGCTCTAAGCAATTTGGACTCAAGACCTATGTACAACGCGTGGCGGGTATGTTGTTAGACGCCGCCGATGAACCGAGCATCTCCGGCGATCAATGGCGGCGGACATTGTTGGTCCGCACCGGCGCACATTCGTCGGTGAACTTTGATCTTTCAGTCCAAGAGCGGGCGGAGTTGTACGCGATGGGCTATGAACAGTCTCGGAATTTTCTCGACCTGTCGGGAAGTGAAGTCCGGAAGAAGTCGGCCGCCCCGCCGGCCGCGACAAAGGATTATCGCGATCTTGAGGAATTGGCCGAAGATGCGGTTCGATTGGCATGCGACACGTCGCGGACGGTCCGATTGCCAACCGTGGACGGTCCGTTGCCCGCACCGGAAAAGAAGCGGGAACAGATTCCTCACAACCCTTATACAACGATGACAGGATTCGGTTTCGATGCCCTGTAACACGCTCTTGGTTCGCCGTTGTCGATCCATGGGCTAGATACATAGTGGGATAGGTACTTAGTGCTGCCCAATCCCAAAAACAGACCGCGTGGGATTTTGCTCGGTCTACAGTATTCGATTGAATAAGTTGGAAATCATGTACGAAGTCGACTCCAACACAGCCTCATTAGCCGCGTCCTCCGCTTCCCCGTCAGTCCGTCGGGTGGCCCGGGCGTTCAACACACCGTCGTGGTGGTACGACATCCGCGGCATGTTTCTGGTGACGTTCGCCTACAATTCGACGATCTGGAAACAGGTCTCGTTTTTCGAGGGCAACTTATCAGAGAGTCATTTGGAGGTTCCGATCGGCAACGGCAGTGTGCTTGATATGTGCCTCAAGTACCGCCGGTTGCGTAAACGGCCGACTCCCGGCGTGATTGCCATCGACGTTTCGTCTGCGATGATCGAATCGGCGACCAAGGCGTTCCGCAAGAGGGAGAACGTCACGGTGCAATACGGCGATGTGGGAAAACTCGATTTCAGTGACGGACAATTTCAGACGGTCAATATTGCCAACGGTTTCCACTGTTTCCCCGATCCCGGTTTAGCGCTGGATGAAATTTCACGCGTGCTGGCACCGGGGGGCGTGGCGACGGCGAATGTCCTATTAAATCCCCGTGGATTGGCGCCGCTACGTTGGTTTGCCAATCGGATCAATGGTTGGGCGATGCGGAAAGGAATTCTAATCAGTCCCTTTGATGCTGACCAGGCTCGCACATTATTCACAGAACACGGATTCGAAATCATCGGCGATGAGGTCCGCGGCAATACGTTGTATTTGACGGTGAAAAAACCAGCGGCTTAATTCGCAGAAGATTCGAGCCGCTTCGTCGACAACCCTCAGTCAAAGAATGAAATCACAAACATGTCCGCAGCTACTCAAGCGATCCCGATCACCGATGCGACGGAACCTTGGTCTTATGACGAAGCGTTTTCGCGGCATAGCGGATTGATCTCGCCCGAACAGCAACAAAAGCTCCGAAATAGTTGTGTGGCAATTGCCGGCATGGGTGGCGTGGGAGGGAGCCATCTGGCGACCTTGGCGCGGTTGGGGATCACGCGATTTCGTATTGCTGACCCCGATTACTACGACGTCGCCAACACCAACCGGCAATACGGCGCCAAGGCTTCGACCGTAGGAGAACCGAAGGTCGAGGTGATGTCGAAAATCGCCCGCGACATCAATCCGGAAATCGAAATTGACGCCTGGCATCGCCCGCTCGCCTTGGACAATTGCCACGAATTCCTAGACGGCGTGGATGTACTGCTCGACGGCATGGACCTATTGAAAACCGATGTCCGACGAACGGTGTTTAAAGTCGCGGCCGAACAAGGAACACATGTGGTCACCGCCGGTCCATTTGGATTCAGCATCGGTTGGATGGTGTTTGAACCGGGCGGCATTGGCTTTGACGAATATTTCGACATGCATGACGGGCAAACACCGTTTGAGCAAATGTTGAATTTCATCGGTGGGTTAACGCCCGATACGCTGTATTTGAAATACATGGACGTCACCAAAGAACAATTTACGGATAAATCGATTCCCTCGCTGGGACTGGCCTGTCAGATGTGCGCGGGCGTGGCGGCGACGGAAGTGACCAAAATTTTGATCGGTGTGGGTCGGGTCAAGGCGGCTCCCTACTATTTCCAATTCGATGCATTGCTGCAGAAGTTCCGGCATGGCAAGCTTCGCGGCGGCAATCGCCATCCTAAACAACGGCTCAAGCTGTGGCTCGCGAAACGTCAGTTTCGCAAAATGGGCCTACTGGATTAACGGGAGTCACGACGATGTCCACAACTACGAACAACGATCAATCGACGCAACTGGCAGAAACGCACGAGCTTGCCGCGACTGAGATGCAGGAAATCCTCTCCGGTCAAACGCAACACCGCGCCGAGACCGACGCCGTCCCGCCGGGAGAAATCCGCGTCACGGATGAGTTTCGCCAGCGACTGCGCGAATTGTCAAAACTCACTCCCGGGCGAGGCCTAACGGCGATCGCTTGCGACTGGGCAATGATCGCCGCCTGTTTTACAGCAGCAATCATGTTTCCACATCCGTTGGTGTGGGTTTGCTGCGCGATTCTGATCGCGGCGCGACAGCATGCGTTGTTGATCATCATGCATGATGCTTCGCATTTTCGCATTGTTGCCAGTCGCCGTTGGAATGACCGATTGAGCAATTGGTTGTTGGCCTGGCCGGTGTTGGTTTCAACCGAAGGGTATCGGCAAAACCACTTGGCGCATCACAGTCATTTGAACACCGACGACGACCCGGACTGGACGCGCAAAGAAGGCAAACCGGAATGGGAGTTCCCCAAGACCCGTTGGGCATTGGCCAAATTGCTGGCGCGCGACCTGTGCGGCGGCGGATTTTTGGACATGCTCAAAGCCATTGGTGATCTCTCCAGCCAAAAGCCCAAAGCAGACGAGGCCAAACCGCGCCCCTGGGGTAAGTTGTGTTATTACGTATTGTTGGCCACAGCTGTGACGGTCACCGGCATGTGGGTGCCCGTGCTGTTGTTGTGGTACCTGCCGGCCTTTACGATTCTGCCCGTGATTTTGCGATTGCGGAGTATCGCTGAGCATTTCGGGTTGGAAGGTGAACATGATTTGAACATGTCACGCAACTTCGCCGCGGGACCGGTGGAGCGATTGTTATTCGCGCCGCACAATGTGGGCTATCACCTGGACCACCATTTGTTCCCGTCGGTGCCGTATTACAATCTCCCGCAGTTGCATGCCGCACTGCTAGAGCATCCCGAATACGCCAACCACGCGCATCAGAACGATTCGCTGCTGGGCCTGCGCGGTAAAAGCGTACTGAATGACGTCTTGCCTGCTTAAACTGCACGAGCAGGTTGCGTAGGTCATGCTGTGCATGACGTCAGGTCCATTGATATGTCTACGCCTCACGAACTGGGGGCAGACTTCGTCCGTCCCCAGCCACCCTACTCTACAACAAGCCAAACTTTTGTAGGGTGATCGTGGCGGAGATGGTGGCGACCGTCCAGAAGAAACAGCCCGACAAGAACAACGTGATGCGGGCGAACCAACCGGGACGGATTTGTTGGGGCAACAGCACCAGGTTCAACCACAAGGTGTGCCAACAACTGAATCCCAAGGCGAAGTTGAAAATCGTCGTCGCGATCAACAACAGCGTGACCGGTTTGCCGAGGGATAACATGGTCATTCCGAACGTCGCATACACCGCTAGTACGGCAAAATAGACGTAACGGATATGCTTGGGTTCGACTTTGTGAAGTCGCGGACTGGAAGTCCAGAAGACATCAACCCAGCGGCGGATCACGCCATCCGCTGAGGTGGCCATACTGGGCGCCAATACCAGAAATCCGCAGAACAGCGTCATGAACCAGGCCAATTGCCCGAGCGTGCCGCCCACCGCGTCCTGCACGGCTCCGGCAGTCATACCGGCGGCCGTCCATTGGTCGTCGATGACGGCGCCTCGCGGTAGAAATTGTACCGAGAGCATACTGGGCAGCGCCAACCCAAAGAAGCATGCCGGCATCCAGACGACGAGTTGGTCGCGGAGAATGTGTTTGTACCAACGCTTCCAGCGGGGCAGGCTTTCGTCGTTGACAACAAAGACGGTTCCCTCGTGCGAGAGCTCCAGGTCCTGGCCACCGACCACGCTGGGAATGGCGCCGACAAGGTGCCCCATGCCCCAACCTTGGTCACGGGTGTAATTACTGACCGGGGTATTCGACAGTCCCCCCGAACCGGAAATCGCCACCAGCGCCGACAGAAACGCGATCATCGACCAGTCGATATCGGGCATCGTTTCGCCACGATACAGCGTGGTGAAAATGTTGGCGACATTGTCGCCGTCGCGAGTCACGTGGCCATCTTTGTTCGGCCCGTCGATGTCAACAAATGTGTCCAATTTTCCGTCTTGATCCGCATCGAGCGGAAATTCCGTATCCGGCACGTCGTCGTTGTTGGTATCGAGCAGCACCGTCTTATCCGGTTGGCCGTCCTTGTCCAAATCGGGCCAATAGACCGTTTCGTCCCCTTGCTGGATGGTGACCATGTTGTCGGGCTGGCCGGTTTCGTAGATGTCCGTCGCATCTGGTTTTCCATCGCCATCGGAATCCAACAACGGTTTGAGCATCGGTTCCTTGACGTCAAGTCGCCCGTCGTGGTCCCAGTCCTCGCCGGGATCCAGTTTTCCATTGTGGTTGATATCTTCGCCGCGACGGATGGGGAGGTTACCGAATTTGACAAAGCCGCCGAAGATGTCGACCCAGGTGGCGGTGTGAGAATAGAACATGCCCAAGACGATCAAAAAGCCCATCACGGTCACAATCTTGAACGTCATCAGCGCTTTGAGCGAGTTGTAGATTTTGCCGCCAAAGACCAAGGGAATCATGGCTGCCAGAAAAATCCCATAACCCAGGTATTTGAGAAGATGCCTTTCATAGACGACATTTTCGGGATCAGGAATATGCCCCAGAATAACGGCCGCCAGCGGTGTGGCTGCGTTCGCCGCCAGATAGGGAAACACCGACCCAAAATCGAGTAGCAGATAGATGAAGACCCAAAATGTGGGACCGGGGACCATGCGGAATTTGCCCGTGAAAATCGGCTCGCCGGTGTAGAGCGTGTAACGGCTGATTTCCAGGTTGTAGATCACTTGGCCCAGGATACTGAGCGTCGCTAACCACAGCAGGCTACCGCCGTATTTCGCGGTCACCAATGGCCCCATCAGCCACTCGCCGCCACCGATCGCTGAACCGCCCATCAGTAAGCCCGGTCCAAGCAACAAAGTCCACTGCCGCCAACCAAACTTGGGGGCGTCGATCAATTCCCCCACATTCCAGGCGGGCATATTGGCGACACCCGGCATTTGGTCTTTGGGAACTTTTCTTTTGCCGGCATCGAGTTCGGTCACGTCATCGGCGGAGATTTGCGGCGTATCAGACATATTCAGCTCGCTTGTGGCGGTTGAGTCATTCAAGTTCCATAAACGGCCCCCAGCAAAATCGGGGGTTCAGGAGTTCAAGCGGCGAACTTGTCTCCAGCCCTCGGTTCCTCCGAGGGCTCTTGCAGCATCAGGGCATCACGAACTCGTGTTCTCCCTCGCGGACGGTCAAGACCGGGCACGGGGCTTTGCGGACAATTTTTTCCGCCACGGAACCGAGTAGCACATGCGCGATCGCGCCGCGACCGTGTGTCCCGACGATGATCAGATCCGCCTCTTCGGCTTTGGCAGCTCGGATCACCTCGAAGAAGGCGCTTCCTTCCACAATCAACGACCGGCCGTTTTTGATGCCGGAGTCAGCAATGATTTTGGCGCATTCTTTCTCCGCCGCTTGCCGCTGTTGTTCCTGGAAGTTCGGCGGAAAATAGCCTTCGCCGGTTGGCGGGATCTGCGAAATCAAATCGGGCGCTTCGACGACGTGGCACAGAATCACTTCGCTGTCAAAGGCCTGTGCTAATGCGGTGGCGTACTTGACGGCAACATTGGAATGTTCGCTAAAGTCAGTGGCCACGAGAATACGTTTGAGGTTAATCATGTTGACTCGCCCTCGTAAAAATAGTGAACCGGCGAAGACGAGTGCGGACGATAGATCCGCGAAACCTGCCTCTTCCGGCGTGTTTGGCAATAACTGGCAATCTTGATTCTAATCGGATCACGCTGGGAAACCCAACCATGAGCCTCCCGAAAAGGGAAAACCGGAACGATTTACAACGTCCGGCCGATCCGAACCATTTTCGGTCATTTGCCTCAAACAGCGTGGCATGATTTCTGAAACCCCGTACGGTTTGGGCATTTGTGCGGTAGCATTGCCCCGGAGACGTCGGTGTGACATGCTAAAAACCGCATCGTCGCAATGCACACCTGTGGACCGGGCGTCGGGGTTTTCAAATGCCGACGCGGTTGCTCTACTAAGGCGCAGAGAGATAATGCGCAATAGACCAACTGCCTTCACTGTATGATGAGAATTCAAAACTTCCGATGGCTCGAAAAGCTGCCCGATCCTCGACCGCGATTCCTCAAGAGGTCGCAGCAGACTTACAAGTTCTGCTGGGATATCTAAATTTTTCCGCTGGAAATCCCGACCCCGGTTTTCACAGCGCGTTGAATCGGTTGCACGGCTGGATCGATACGGAGTTCCCATGGAATCGTCTGCGGGTTTTGCTCGGCGAATATTTGCGCAAGGCAGAGGGGCAGTCGGCGGCCTTTGCCGATACCGGGCAGGTCGAATCGGTCCTGAAGCTGGTGTTTGACGAAGTGGCTCCGGAATATCGCCGATACCATCGGGATTTGTTATTCCATTTGCCCGACGGCGCCTTGCAGCAGCCCTTTTTTCTGGCGCGGCTGTTCGAAGCCACGTTGGCACAAGGGCCGCCGTGGGATGAAACCGATCGGATTGTCGCTGGCGCTTTGAAGCAACTGAACGACTTCATCGGACATCGTCCGATTGCAGTTCTGGAATCGGGCCGCAGGATGCAGCCGTATCCGCATGAGCGGTTTCGCCCGGTCCCGATTTATATTCAGCAGGCGGGCGTCGCTGTTGGCAAATACCAAAAGTTGATCCAGACCACACTGGATATCTTGCGAGCATCACCGCCGGCGTTGTTGCGAGACGCCTATTTTGATTTGGATCAACTCCAAGAAGTCGCCATCGATGTGCGGGCGTACGATCAAAGCCATCCGGTCTATAAACGGACGAATTACACGTTCGGCGAATGGGATCCGCACTGTATTGATAGCAAAGGGCTGTACCATCGTTTCATCGTGCGGCAGATTGTCGTCGATGCCTTGGTCGATTGGATCGAGCAGACAGAGGATATGACCGAAGAAGAGGCGCTGTATCAAGCGGCAGCTGCCTTGTGCGGGACGATGTTGATGGCATCATCGATTAGCGGTTCCGGCCCCGATACGCATACGTCGGACATCAGTCTCACGACATTGTTGCCCAAAGTCGCGCGCCAACGGGATGCGTTTTATACGCGGCTGATGGAGTCCCTCTCCGGAGTGGTGGCTGAGAAAATCATCGCCGAAGCCCGGGTTCACCGGCAACCGTTCGGGCGCGTCCGGCAGCATTTGAATTTGTTTCTCGCCGATTATGGAGCGAGGCAACTGCAGCATGTGCATACCTCGTTGCTGTACGCGCGGATGGGATATCCCGAAGAATCGATGCGGCACGCGAATACGATTCCTTCCTCGGCGGCACGAATTGAATGCGAGATTCAGTGTGCGATCACGGCGGCTAATATAGACCTGGACCACAACGACATCACCGCTGCTGCTCAGCGGGCGGTGGGGATTCCGGATTTGATTCATCGGGGTATCGGTTGCGGCGCGCTGGTCGATCCCTGGAATATTCTTGGCTTTCAAGGTTTGTTTCCGTTGTTCACCGCGCGGGAAGACAGCATTGTTGATCCGCGGGTCGATGTGTTGATCGATCTGGTGGACCGAGTCTTCAGCTTGTTCGCCCGGTTGATGAGCGAGGCGGCCGCTGCTGGGGACCGGGAGACGTTGGATAAGATCTCGACGGAATTTCACAACTTAGCCGATGAATGGGATCGCTACGCCACCACAGCCGTGGCCGATCTGCCACCCGTCTCGGGACAAGAAAGTTGGCAGTCGGCATCGCACGTGGCGGAGGTGCTGGCCGAATGGCGAACCGCCGGCGAATCGGCGGGCGACATTGCCTTTTGGCGGCAGCAAGTCGAACGCTTCCAATCCCCCAAGTCGTACGCGCTGGTCGTCTCGGCCTTGTTGGACAAAGGAGATATTGTCGCATCGATGGGGCTGCTGATTCAGTGGCTCAGCGAAGGGGAAACCGTTTCGCTCGAATCGGGTAACTACTCGTTTCACATTTTGGCGGGACGGTGGTTGGAAATGGTGCTCACGCCCCTCGAAGACGAAGACCCCACAGCAACCAGCCGCCGCGCTTGGCCAAAGATTCAAAAGTTCTTCGATTACCTCGAAGCCAACGCCGGAGCGTATTGGTCCGTCCCCTCATTCAACGAAGCGATGGCCGGCGAACAGGACTTATTTCTCGACGATGAAGACCTTGATGACCTCGAAGGGGACGACGACGAGGATGATGAAGCAAATCTCTTCGAGGCGGCTTATGAGGACGTGACGTTCAAAGAAAGTGCCCGCGACGGCCGCAGTGGAGACACTGTAGACGACGATCTTTTCTCCCGGGACAGTGAGTTTGATTCGCTCAGTTCGGGACTGCGCGACCGGTTGGTGTTTTTGGCCAATCTGTCGCATCTGCGGCAAATTGCGGCGGCGAACATGTCGGCCGCCATGTCACCAACCGACAGCGATGCGGCTGATTTTGCCTCGACGTTGGGCGAGACGATCCTGCATTGGCGGCAACACGACACGGCGCTGCTCAAGGGTCTGAAAGTGCTCATTGAATCGGTTTCCGAGATGGAATCGGACCTGCCGATGGGCGATCAGGAATCGTTGATCGAGTTCGACCGCCAGTCGCAGATGAAGATCGAGTTGTTGCGGATGCTGATTATTGTCTTCAGCAAATGCGGCGACTCCTCGCGGACATTGTTGAGTTGCCTGCCGGATAAACCATCAGGAGCGGTCTTGAAAGGTTGGGAGCAATCGGCCGTTCCGTTGTACCGCGCCATTTTTCGTTCCGACGTCGCGCAGACCCAAGCGTTGTTGCCGCCATTTCTCAAAGCGATCTCGCGGCGACCGCTGTTGTATGTGCCGTTGCACGAGGGAGGAGATCCGCTGGCGATCGCCCGCGTGCGGACGTTGCAATCAGCGATTCAATTTCTGTTGGAGCAATTGCCGCGACTGGGTTTGTTGCGAGAAACGTGGCACACGCTAAAGACAGCGCAATTGATGGAGCGCCGCAGCAATCGCGCCGGAGTGACGGTGACGGAATTCGCCGGGTTGTTTTCAGCCGCCTTAAGAAATTCGCTGAGCTGCGTAATCCGGAGTTCAGAAGATTGGGAAAACGGAAAATTCACCGACGAGCAGTTAATTCAATCGGTCGGTGAAATCGGCGAATACTATCTGGAACTGTGGCTGGACCACAGCAGCACGATGCGGATTTCCACCGTCGAAGCGCTGAACGACCGCGTGGCTTGGTCCGAGGTCAAATGGTTCATCCGCCGATATGGTCAGGATCTGTTTTACGGCGGCAATCTGACCTTGGGGGGCATCCGCGCGATCTTGCGTCAAGGGGTCGAATCGTACCTGGACATGCTGGAAGAGGACGACGATCCGCTCAATCCGATGCGATTGGTCGAGGATCTTTCCAGCGGCGAATTGGATCGGGAAGACGCATCTGATTGCTTGGAAATCATCCTCCGCTGTTTGCAGGACAAATACGAACGCTTTATCGAATACAACAGCACGACCACGCAATCGGACTACGGCGAAAACATTTACCAGCTGTTGGCGTTCCTGCGATTGGAAGCCGATTACGACCGCAAGGCGTGGGATCTGACACCGGTAGCCATCGTGCACGAGGCACTGGCCCGCGAGGGCGCGATCGAGGCGGCGGAGATTTGGCAGGATGTGTTCCGCATTAAAACCGAGACGCTTTCAGAGACATTTTTGCGGAACCTGGCGCGGCTGGAACGCGCGTGCAGCATCAAACTGCCGAGCTTGCGAGACCGGCTAAACGAACGGTTCATCAAGCCGCTCACGTTGGACCGAATTTTGGCGCTCGTGCCCGAAGCGATCGAAGCAGCGCGGCTGCAAACGCCCTCGGTGTCGTTTGCAACGCTGAGCGAAAAGGTCGATGCCTACTTGGAGAGCACAACCGGTTCGGCGATGGACATTCCGCCCTGGCTGTACAGCTTGGAGAACGAGGTCGCCAAGATGGAACAGCCGGACCACTTTGACCTCGACGCTCCGGTCACCCCGGTCACGCTGCCGAAGATCACAATCAGCATGCTAGAATTCTCGGAACAAGTCGTCGGTTGGGATACAAAGCTGGCTGACGCGGACGACGATTGAGCATTGCGCCGGATGCCGGCTAATCGTGTTTCCCTTGGATGTGCCGCCAGGCCCGATAGAACATCAAGAAGATGCCGCTGGCAAATGTTCCAAATACCAATCCAGCGAATGCGCCGAGTAACGCGCCCGCATACCAGGGCATTTCCCACTCTGTGTTCCACACTGCAATCAAGCCGCCGACCGCTGCCAACACCAGAATCGAAATGCCAATAAAAATGGCCTGAAACTTGTTGTCACTCTTACGCGTGTTCACACCGATCACAGTGTCGGAAAACAGATTGTAAGAGGCGCGCGTCGCCGAAACGCTCTGCGGTTGCGACTGATCGGGAGCGGAGGCGGGGTCCGGCTCGACGGGGTTGTCTGACATATCATCGCTCCGACAAAGTCCGTAGGACCGGTTGTACCGGCCGTTGTTGTCAGGTGACAGCCCCTAGAATCCGGGCCTGCCGTGGTCCAAATCGCTCCCGCATTCGCCCGGCACAGCCGGACCTACTCGCTGGATCAACATTCTATCCTGCTCATCTGTCGATACCACATCCGAAACGCTCTAATCACCTGATAAACGCTCCATTGCCCACCCCACGCCACAAAACAGCGAATGGCCAACACTTCGATCGGCGGGCGCTCGTCGAACGGGCATAGGAAGTACACCAACAGTAAAAACCCCAAAGCTCCGCCATAGACATATGTTCGTTTAACTGTCGATGCACAAAGACGAAATACAAATACCACCGCCGGCCCGCTAACAAGAATTAACAACCACCTCAGATGCCAGTCCAAAAAGCCGAACAACATGGCTACACAAAAGGGCAATAACAGAGACGCTGGGGCGTATTGATTTGCCGTGCGGCTCGGCTCATACGATTCTCTTGGTTCTTCAAGCAATACATCCCGAAAAAGAAATGGTGCCTGCCAATACAACACGGCTCCAAATAACAGATCAATCGCAAGTGAACCGATGTGGAAATAGTCGGCGCCTCCGTACTCCCACCCCATTAACGGAACCCCCATGGCCTCATAAAGGCAGCCGATTCTCGACATGTGAAACCAACCGGAGCTTTCGTTGCTGCGGACAAAATACGAAATCGCGTTCAAGCCTACAAAAAACGCCACGGCAAACTTTCGCGGATCGCTTTTGACGTTTCACTCTCCAATTTCTAGCAGCGTAGGGCCGGTTCTACCGGCCGTTGTAGTCTGTTGACGGTCCCTGGAATCCGGACCTGACGTGGTTTAAATCGCTCCCGCAATCGTCCGGCACAGCCGGACCTACTCGGTAAATTTCCGCAAGCCGTAGTCGAGGGCCAATTCGACGCATGGCCGATAAGACGCTTCGAATTTTGCTTCCATATCGTCATTGCTAGGCTCACGATCACCCCAAACGTCTTGGAATTGTTCGCGCCATTGCGTGAATTTTCCGGAATCGATTTTACACGGCTCAATGATCAACAATAGTCCTAGCGGCCCCATAAACTCGCCATCGCGAGAAAGGTCGTCTACAACATCCTCGTCCGCAAAACCTTCATCAACTTGCTTGACCAGCGAATCGACAAAATTCTGTGTGAAACGAGTGGACTCGGGATGTCGGAAAAGGTCTTCGTGCCGTTCGCCGAATGCTTTTTGCGTCGGAAATTCGCTTGGCTCAAATCCGTGAAAGGCTCTTTCTAGGTCGTTAGGCAAGACTGCGCCGCAGTCGGCAAGATCAAGTCCCCGACCGCCTAAAATTGACAATAGTATGTTTTCCGCTTCTCCAGGCAGCTCGATAAAGTACCGATTGTTAGCCTCAATGGCCTTCAACAAATGGGAATGACAGGGTGAATCGGCGTCGAACAAATACCTTGAAAATTGCAGACACATTCCGATGGTGGCACTGAGGCGCGCCGCCGTTTCCGGACCTGGGTGTTCAGCAAACCCCGGTAGCATAGACTGCAATTGACCCGCCGCCTCGCACATTCCATCTTGGGCAGTATCGTTTTGAAGAATTCCGTACCCCCACGCTCCCATGTGAATATTCCTTTATCACCGATCCTGATTCCAGGAGGTAAGTCATAATACAATCGTCCGTATGCTATATGATTTCGTAAGTACATGCGGACAAAGCCATACAAAAACTGGAAAAATGAACGCTTATTCGTCTTCGTCGTCTCCCTTCTTCGCGGCGGCGATGATTTTGGCTTGTTCGTTGGGGGGGACCATGTCGTAGTGGCTCAATTCCATGGTGAAGGAGCCTTGGCCGCTGGTCATGCTGGAGAGTGTGCGGGCGTAGGTCATCATTTCTGACAACGGGGCATGGGCGATGATCACTTGGTATCCGCCCGGGGCGGTGTCCATGCCTTCGACGCGGCCGCGGCGGCCGTTGAGGTCGCTGGTGATGTCGCCCAGGTTGTCGTCGGGAATGGTGATTTCGACATGCACAATCGGTTCCAACAGAGAGGGTTTGGCCTCTTGGAACAGGTTGCGAAAGCAGAGGCTGCCGGCCATTTTGAAGGCCGTTTCGTTGCTGTCCACAGGATGGTCTTTGCCGAAGAACAATTCCACGACAACATCCTGCACTTGATATCCGGCAAGCACCCCCCGCTCCATTCGTTCCCGGATACCCTTTTCGACGGCGGGGATGAATTGGTTGGGAATCGAACCGCCCGAGATGCGGTCGACGAAGGCATAGTTCAGATCGGGATCGTAGTGGTACTCCCGCATGTTGAGGAACCGCGTTTTATTGAAGTATTCTTCGGGATCAATATCGTGCGGACAGGGGGAGACGCGGCAATGCACTTCGCCGAATTGACCGGAACCGCCTGATTGTTTTTTGTGCCGATAACTGCCTTCGGCCTCGCCGTTGACGGTTTCGCGATAGGGGATTTTCGGTTGGTGGGTTACGACTTCCACCTTGTCGCGTACGAGCAACCGCTCCAACACGATCTGCAAATGCAGTTCGCTCATGCCTTGGATGACCAGTTCCTTGGTTTGGGAATCGCGGCGGAGCAGAAAGGTTTGGTCTTCTTCGTCGACCTTCTGCAGCGCGCCGGAAATCTTCTGTTGGTCGGAACGGCTTTTGGGCTCGGCTGCTAATTCGATCATGGGGGTGGGGAATTTGATGGGGGGCATCGACAGGCCGGATTTGCCGTCATTGATTGTATCGCCGACGTGCAGGTCGTCCATTTTGACAACAACGACGATATCGCCGGCCGCAGCAGAGTCGACTGCCTCTTGTTGGCCCCCCTGGACATCCAGCAGATGACCGATTTTGAGCGACTTGTCCAAGCTGGCGCTATGCACCGACGTATCCTTGTGCAGCGATCCGGAGTAGATCTTCAAATAGCTCATCTTGGAGACAAACGGGTCGATGCGCGTTTTGAAGACCAGCGCGACAAAAGGGCCATCTGCAGAAACATCCAGCGGGACTTCTTCGCCCTCGGCATTGAGCGCTGTGCGGGTGAGGGCTGTCGGAGGCAGCGCCGAGGCGGCGATACCGTCCATCAATTCGCTCACACCGATATCGTTTTTAGCACTGGCGCAAAAAACGGGAATCAACGTGCCGGCGGCAATGGCTTTGGACAGGCCGGCGCCGATATCCTCGGGAGAGAGTTTTTCACCTTCCAGAAACCGCTCCATCAACGCCTCATCGGCTTCGACAACGGCATCCATCACTTGCTGATTGATTTCCGCTGGGTCCATCACGGTCCCGGCGGGAACTTCACTGGGCACAGACAGCGTGCTGACCACACCGCTGAAATCATGTCCCAATCCGACCGGCAGGTTCAATGGGACGCATTGCGCACCGAACATCTGCTGAATGCCGTCGAGGAGTTCTTCGAATTGGATATTCTCGGAATCCATTTTATTGATCACGACAGCGCGCGCCAGACCGGCTTTGCCCGCTTCGTTGAACATCCGCCGCGTATTCACCTGCACACCGGAGCTAGCGCTGACCACAATCAGAGCAGTTTCGACGGCTTGCAGAACGCCGATGGCCTGACCGATGAAATCGGGATAGCCCGGCGTGTCGAACACGTTGATCCGTTTTCCGGCATGATCAAAATGCACCATGCCCGAGGAAACGGAGTGCTTGCAATGCTTTTCCTCTTCGTCGATATCCAAGACGCTCGATCCGTCGTCGACGGACCCGGCTCGTTTGCCGACGCCGGCTTTGAACAACATCAGATCGGCCAGTGTCGTTTTCCCGACTGCTCCGTGGCCCACGAGTGCTACATTGCGAAGATCTGCGACTTGATGATTGGACATAGATGCTCTCTGCTTCTCCGGGGACGTGGCTTCCGAAAAATGGACGCCCCACGCAGAAGGCAAATCGCGATGCCTTCCAAACGTCAGGCGACCGAATGCTTGAGCGGCACCGCCGACTTTCGAATCAGCGCCGCCTTGAGATGAACGCTCGATCTTATTGAATTTTGTGACGTTTCGCCATCATAAACCCCGGAAAACGGCTGTGCGACTTCGTTGGCCTGTGCCAGCTGAGAATGAAACGGCAGTGGAATTCCGTAGCCGCGGCATCTAGAATGCATCCGTTATGCCCCAATCTTCCCTCAAATCGACTGGCCACTTCGATACGATTTGCATCGTGGGCGTCGGCCTCATCGGCGGATCCCTAGCGGCTGCCGTGAAGCAACGACAATTGGCCGCACGAATCATCGGCGTCGGCCGTAACTTGCCGCGACTGCAATCGGCGCAACAAGCTGGATTGATCGACGACTGTATTGTTGATCTCTCCGCGGCTGCTGCCGAATCGGACCTGATTGTGTTTTGTACCCCCGTGGACAAGATCGTCACCGGAGTGCGCGAAGCTGCGGCGCATTGCCGTCCCGGGACGTTGATGACCGATGGCGGGAGCACCAAAGGGGCGATCTGCACCGCCGTCACCGGGTCGTTGCCAGCCGACGTGCATTTCGTCGGCGCGCATCCGTTAGCCGGCTCAGAGAAACAAGGTTTCGAACACGCCAATGCCGACCTTTATCAAGACCGCATCTGCGTCGTCACGCCGCACGACGACAGCGATCCAGCTGCAGTCTCCCAAGTGAGCGAGTTCTGGCAGCAGGTGGGAATGACGGTGATCGAAATGTCGCCGGAGGAACACGACAACATTCTTGCCGAAACGAGCCACGTACCTCACTTAGTCGCTTCGGCCTTGGCGGCAACGCTCCGCGACGAAACCCGTCCGTTTACCGCTAGCGGGTTTCGCGACACAACCCGGATTGCCGCCGGCGACGAACATTTGTGGGCTGCCATCTTCCAAGGCAACAAAACAGCAATGTTGGCCGGATTGGACCTATTCGAGACGCAACTGCGGGAGCTGCGCGGCGCCATTGAGCGGGACGATACCGAAGCACTGGTCCAATCCCTCCGCGCTGCCCGCGAGAAGCGGGAAACGCTGGAATAACGGGGGTTGGAGAAACGGCGATTCGGCATTGGCCACAAAATTGAGCCGGGTAAGGGGGGATTGCTTCCCACCGGTTGCGGCGGCCACTATGTTAGGGGCTGAATCGGACGTGGGCTGAATATCGCAACGTGCGACAGGGACGTGAACCATATAGGAATCGACGGCAAAATGACGATGCTTTGGGAAGTGGAAATTGAACCGGCCGCTGGGCAGGTCGGATCGTGAAGGTAATCCTGCAGCGAAGGCGACGCCTCGGTCAGCAACGTGCGTCCGCGCACGCTCGTTTTCTTGATTCAAGGTGAACCCTCGACGCCGACAGTGTGAACTCGCGTTCCGAGTCGTTGAGTTGGCGTCGATACGGTTGTGGAACCTTCCGCGTGCACCGGCTGGATGGGGCGATTGCTCAACGTGCTCTACAAACCGGGCGTGACTGACAATATCGCCAACAGCGGCAAAAAGCGATGTCGGGGGGTTTGCATCCTGGGAACTGGCCCATTCCTCCCCCCCCGGAGCATTTTCGAAATATGCTCAAAGAAACAATCTTCGCAGCTACCGAGCAGCTGCGCGCCGGTTGGGGGGACGACGATTGGTGCGTCAGCGTGTTCAAGGACAACGCGGGCGTGGTCACGTTTGACGATCAATTCCACGCCTGTTTCAAAGTCGAAACGCACAACCATCCCTCCGCACTGGAACCGTATGGCGGCGCCAATACCGGAATCGGCGGCGTGATTCGCGATCCGTTGGGAACGGGACTGGGTGCCAAACCGATTTGCAACACCGACGTGTTTTGTTTCGCACCGCCGGATGTTTCCTACGACGACCTGCCACCGGGGGTGTTGCATCCCAAGGCGGTCGCGCAGGGAGTGGTCGCCGGGGTGCGGGATTACGGCAACCGCATGGGCATTCCGACGGTCAACGGCGCGGTCTATTTCGACGAACGTTACCTCGGCAATCCGCTGGTCTATTGCGGCAACGTGGCGATGATTCCGGTCGGCAAAGAGGACAAACAGGTCTATCCGGGAGATTTGATTGTCTCCGTCGGGGGACGCACGGGACGCGATGGGATTCATGGGGCGACATTTTCTTCCGCCGAATTGACCGAACATAGCGAAACGCTCTCTGGTGGTGCCGTGCAGATTGGGAATCCCATCACCGAAAAAATGGTGGCCGATGTGATTCTCATGCCCGCGATCGGGGCCTGTATCCGGCCATCACCGACTGCGGTGCGGGTGGCTTTCAGCAGTGCAGTGGGTGAAATGGGTGAAGAGTTGGGCGCCGAGGTCTGGCTGGATAAAGCCGCGCTGAAATACACGGGGCTGTCCTACACCGAGATTTGGATTTCCGAAGCGCAGGAGCGGATGGTGCTGTCGGTGCCGCCGGAGAATTGGCAAAAGTTTCATGACCTGTGCGCCGCCGAAGGAGTCGAAGCGACCGCCATCGGTGAATTCCAAGACACCGGTCGCTTGGTACTCAAATACGATGGCCAGCAAGTGGCGGATTTGTCGATGGACTTCCTCCACAACGGCCGCCCACCGGTGATTCGTGAAGCGACCTTTGTCCCGGCAAATTCCAGCAGCAAGGACTTGCCCATAAAAGTCGATTACAACAGCGACCTGACACAGATTCTTGGCTCGCTGAATGTTTGCAGCAAAGAATGGGTCATTCGACAGTACGACCACGAAGTGCAAGCGGGTAGCGTGATCAAGCCACTCGTCGGTGTGCAAAACGATGGACCGTCGGACGCAGCTGTCGTGCGCCCCGACCTTCAATCCCATCGAGGCTTGGTGATTTCCTGCGGGTTGAACCCGCATTACGGCGACATCGACCCCTACTGGATGGCTGCGTCGGCGATTGACGAAGCGGTGCGCAATTGCGTCGCTGTCGGGGCCGATCCGTCCAAGATCGCCGTCCTGGACAACTTCTGCTGGGGCAACACCGACGAGCCGGAAACGCTCGGCAGCTTTGTTCGGGCCGCACTGGCCTGTTACGACGTGGCAGTCGCCTACGGCACGCCGTTCATCAGCGGCAAGGACAGCCTGTACAACGAGTTCTCCTTCGTCGACGAAGCGGGCGATAAACAAACGGTGGCGATTCCCAGTACGCTGCTGATCAGTGCGTTGGGCCAAACCAACGACGTCCGCAAGTCGGTCAGCATGGACCTCAAACAAGCGGACAACGTGTTGTACCAAGTCAGCGCGACGAAAACGAACTGGGGGGCAGCCACTATTGCCTCGTCAACGATGTCACAGGCGGTGCTGTGCCGCAGGTCGATACAGTTATGGCTCCCAAAATTTTCCGAGCCATGCATCAGGCCATCCATGCGGGGCTGATCCGCAGTTGTCACGATCTGAGTGAAGGGGGCTTAGCGGCGGCGGTTGCGGAGATGAGTTTCGCCGGCGAATTGGGAGCGGAAGTTTGGTTGGCCGCATTGGGCGAAGTCGGACGCTGCGACGACGACATCGTGTTGTTGTTTTCAGAAAGCAATACGCGGTTCGTGATTGAAGTCCCGCCCGCTTGCCAGAAGCAATTGGAATCAATATTCGAGGGCCTGCCGCTGACTGAAATCGGCATTGTCAACAATGGCCCCAATGTCATGTTCCGCGGCATCCGTGGTTACGGGGCGATTGACATGCCATGGCGGGACCTGAAAGCGAGTTGGCAACAACCGCTGGCATGGGATTGACGTTGAGGATGTTACCCCCGAGCACATTGTAAAGGGACATCATGCCGCGGCACGCCCGATAATCCCCCGCTCGCATCCACCCCGCGACGCATCACGCATGCCGCCGCACTGGTCTTTGTATTTGCAGCGATCGTGGTGGGTGTGAAGTGGATCGACGTGTCGTCCTTCGCGCGCTGGCAAACGGAGTTGCTGTATTGGAATTACGCGGCGCACGTCCTCATGATCGCTGTCGCCATCGGGGCTGCGATCACTTTGAAACGCAGTTGGGCCGAATACGGTCTGACAGGTCAACGCTGCAAGCGAGGCGTGCTCATTGGGTTGTGTAGTGGTGCGACTTTGGCATTGCTCCCACTATTGTTGGAAGTCGCCTTCGGTCAACTGGCACTTCAAAGCCGGCTAGCGGGATATTGGATCAGCACAGTCGTGTTTCAGGTCTTGTTTGTGGGCTTCGGGGAAGAGCTGTTATTTCGTGGTTTTTTTCAAGCGGAATGGAATCGCGTTTTTGCGCGGCGATTCCACATCGGCCGAGTCCGCTTCGGCTTTGGACTCTTGGCAACCGCCCTGCTCTTTGGGATCGCGCATTGGCTGAACCCCTTTAACCCGCTACGTGATCGTTTCGACTTGGATTGGTCAGCACTTGTTTTTCACAACCAACGCCGGACTAATCCTGGGTTTTTCCCGCGAGCTGACGGGAAGCTTGGACGCTGCTGTTTTGATTCACGTGGCGGCTGACGTCAATCCAGCGCTGTTCCTCAAAGGCACACCCGGTAGAATCGGATTGGCGGTCGGTTGGGGAGTCGCTGTGGCGGTGTTGATCTTCGCCGCCCATTCGCCAGTTGTCGACAATGCGAGCCCAACCTGAACCGCAGCGCGACTAATCCCCCCTCGTCGGCGGGTTCGTTGGAAGCTTGGTCCGCTCCAACTTCTGCGAGCGTGAGCAGGACGATCAGTCCAATCAGATCAAATCCGAGGCAGATCGCCAGCGACAACGTAATCGCCTTGGCTGCTTGCGCACCGCCGGTATCGCCCAAACTGCTGAGTGCCAGCCAGACGAACAGCACGACCAGAAACAACAGTAGCAAAACTGCGCCCGACCCACAGCGAGCGGAGCAGATAAGGGCGATACTTCACGAGTTGGCTTTCCGGGTGACGGACGTTAAATGACAACCGCCGATTTTACCCAACCGGCAGACTTTGCACACTTTCACATCCCGTGCGCCGCTGTCAATGGCCGCGTGGGAAGGCTTGAGGCTTGAGGGGGGACAGGCTTGAGGGTTGTGGAATCGAAAGCGGTCTGTCCCATCTGCCCCCTTCCCCAACTTTCTGGCCACCGGCCACTAGCCACCGGCCACTCTAGCCAACCGACCACTCGGAACGAACTTCAGATCGAATGGTTGCGTTTCTCTGATCATCCACCGCCTAGACTGGACTTTGACTTGCATGGTTCGGCCTTGGCGGAGAATTGTGAGTTCCACGGTTTCGCCCGGTTTATGACGTTCGACGATTGTCAAAAACTCTTCTGCTGTGGGGGTCTTCTTGCCGTTGACAGCAACGATGACGTCGGCAGCGGACCGGTCGATTTTTTGCAAGACGAAGAATCCGTCTTGCCGGCGAATAATTTTCGGACCTTGCAGACCGGCACGATCCGCCGGGCCATTGGGCACTAGTTTTTCAATTAACAGCCCCTCGTCGGTCTCATAGACGCGGCTGATGCCAATATCGCCGCGAATCACGCGGCCGTTCATAATCAGTTGCAGGATGATGCGTTCGATCAAACTGGCGGGAATTGCGAAACCGATTCCCGCTTTGGCCAACCGAACTGGCAATCGCTGTGTTCATGCCGATCAACCGGCCGCGGGTATCTAGCAGCGGTCCGCCGGAACTTCCCGGATTGATTGCCGCATCGGTTTGTATGATCGAGGTAATTGTGCGACGCCGGATTCTCAGGGAGCGGTTTAAGCTCGAGATGACCCCGGTTGTCAGCGTCCGCTCTAATCCAAATGGATTCCCAATGGCAAATCACGCATCCCGACCTTCAACCGGCCTGAATCACCGAAAGAGACCGGGATCAATGTTTCGGCAGGAGCATCAATCTTGATCACGGCTACGTCATTCACAGGGTCGGCGCCAACCAGCGTCGCGGGATAGGACTTGCCGTCGTAGAGCGTGACGATTGCCCGGCTGGCATCTTGGATCACATGAAAGTTCGTGAGGATGTGCCCCTCTTTATTCAGCACGCTCCCCGACCCGGCTCCTTCGGATTCGGATTGAGTCATGAAAAACGGGTCAACGTTCGGCGTTTTGGTCGTGATATTCACCACGCATTTATTGACGCGTTCATAGATATTGACGTTGATCTCTTCATCGGGCGTGAGTTCTTCCTGCGGAATTTTCGCGGGCTGCTGGGCGCGCGGAGCGCGCAACGGCGGCTGATCCTCAGCCTGAATCGCAATGCTTGATGGCGTTTGAAGTAAACCGACGGTCAGGACACTTCCGACGACTGCGGAAAGCAGGCACGTTGTCATCTGTTTCATGATTCGTATCCTCAATCAAAAGTCCATCCGTAAATTTTGCAAGGTTTTCCCCTGCCCTCATTTCGCTCCGCGTGGTATATCTCGTCTTGCTTATAGACTCAAGGCCTTTCTATTTATGCAATAACGACGAATTGGCGACGAG
>CALOFE010000082.1:0-65000 GCA_942492455.1 uncultured Planctomycetaceae bacterium
CGATAACCACTTCCCGCAGCTACGCGTTCTGAGAGAGGGAATTTGCACTGCAGCATCATGATGCCGTAGGTCAATACGGGCAAGAAAATCAAACCGACTTTCAACCGCCAGTCGATGTCGCCCATCGCGATCGTCAACAGACCCGCTAACACAAGTCCACCCGGCCAACCGGCATGCAAAATGTTGAGCCATTTGGTTTTTTCGCGACTAAACAATGTCGCCACGACCGGATTGATCACCGCTTCGACCGTACCGTTACCGAGTGCGAAAATCAGGTTGCCGATATACAGCATCCAGTATCCGGCGGATTTGCCCGCGGCGATTTCAGCTGCAGAAGCTCCCTCAGGTGCTAAGACCATCGGGGCACAAATCACGACCACCGCATAGGCGATGTGAGCAAAAAAGGCGAACGCCATCGCTCGTCCATAGCCGATTTTGTCGATCACCAAGCTGAACAAAATAATGCTGACCCCCATCGGCCACACGCCGACGCCGGCAATTTGTCCTTTTTCAACATCGTCCAGACCAAACTGCGTGCCCCATTCATCAATCAACACACCGCGAACCATGAAGCCAAAGGCGGTGGCGATCAACGCGATAAAACAGGCCCAAA
Organism: uncultured Planctomycetaceae bacterium; assembly: GCA_942492455.1. Classification (GTDB taxonomy): domain Bacteria; phylum Planctomycetota; class Planctomycetia; order Planctomycetales; family Planctomycetaceae; genus Symmachiella. Next base: position 614 of record CALOFE010000082.1, read on the forward strand.
ACAAATACTTTTCGCCGTGACTGGACTGGGAAGCAGGTGCTGCATCACTCATGGGTGTCTCCGTTTGACCGTGACCGCGAAACTCAACGCGGCACCGAATGGCATCAATAACATGAAAACCAGGTGTGGACCTGTTGTCGGGAATCTTAAGAGAGTCACCATTGGAACCGCTCGCACAGGTGAACGCAACTCTAGCGAGCCAATTTTGTCTGCTCGGCTGATGTCACGCGACACGCTCTCTCAAAATCCCCGCATTTCCGCACGCTAATTTTGAGATACGGCGCAGCGATCAAATCGTAACCTTCTTTCGCATTCAGCCGTCGTGACACATCTTCGGAACTCAAAACCAGTTACGCCGTTATCGACGCATTGGGCTGCGGGACATTGCCCTTGACCCCCACTTCCCGCTGCCGATACCATCCGCCGATTTCTTAGGACCCGGTATTGAGCCACCATGCCCGATTTCAACTGTTGGAAGAGATGGTTGTTGATCGTCATGACGGTCGCGTTGATTTTGCGCGTGGGCGCCGCCGCTGTACTGCAATTTCAACTCGACAAGCAACCGGGCCGTCAATTTCTCATCGCAGGGGATGCGACCGGGTATTGGACGTTGGGAGAACAATTGGCCAACGGCAAACCATTTGAACTCTATGTCCCTCCGCGGCGGATCATGCGCACTCCCGGATTTCCCTGGGTGCTGTCGCTCGGCATGCGCATGTTCGGCGACGACATCATCTACATCCGGCTGATGTTGGCCCTCGTCGGCACAGCTGCCTGCGGATTGGTCTTTTGGTTGGGCAAAGAATTGGTCGACCCAGCCACAGGTGTTATTGCTGCGGGAGTCGCCGCAGTCTCACCCGCATTTGTAGGATTCACACCGCTGATCCTCAGCGAAACGCTCTTCGCCGCCACCATGCTATTGAGCCTGATCGCTGTGGCGAAACTTCTCAATCTCAATCCAACAGGCGAGTCGGCAGCGATACCTATGGGCTTTCCTGGCCGGCGTCTTGGTGGGCATCGCCACGTTGGTCCGCCCCAGTTGGCTGCTCGTGGGGCCCGGATGCGCATTTTTATATTGGGCTTTCGCACAGCGCAACCGACACGGGTTTTGTCTAGCAGCAATGCTCTGCCTCGGCTTGGCGGTTTCGCTGGCCCCTTGGACAATTCGCAATTATCGCCTGACCGGTCATATCGTACCGACCACGTTGTGGGTCGGGCCGAGCCTCTACGACGGCATGAACCCGCAGGCCACCGGCGATAGCGACATGGCCTTTGTGGAACGGGACGGTGTCTACCAGCGGATGTCGGAATTCGATGCGGATCGATACTACCGTGACGCCGCCTGGAAATACGCCGCCGCCCACCCTGCGCGTATCGTGCAGTTGGCGGGTATTAAACTGGCTCGCTACTGGAGTCCTTGGCCCAATGCCGCACAATTCCGCACTTGGTATTTGATGATTCCGCTCGCCCTATTTTTTGCACTCATCATGCTAGCCGCGATGCGTGGGGGGTGGCTGTCGCGGGATCGATTTTGGCTTTGCTTGCTCACTGCCGGACCGATCGTTTATTTCGCCTGTATCCATGCCCTGTTCATCGGTTCCATTCGATATCGCCTCCCAGCGGAGTATCCGTTGCTGGTGCTCACCGCAATCGGCATCCGCTCGTTTCTACCGATCTTCAGCAAAACCAATCCCCACGACACTCAAGATTCGGCCGAGCCACGTGCCGGCGAGTCGTTATCACACTCATAAAGTCTGTTTTCAAGCGAAAGCGAGTCAAGGATGGCAGCCATTCGCAAAACCTGTACTTGGATTTTCGTACTGCTCGTAATCGTCGTTGCGGGCGGGGGCGGGTACGGTTATTGGTTTTTATCGCAAAGCGATGAACTTGTGCGTGCGACGCTGCTGGAAAAACTGGCGGCCGCAGCGCCCGATTGGCAAGCCGACATTCCCGAAGCCCGTATCGACATATGGGGACGGGTACGGGTCTACGATCTATCGCTCAAGGACCCGGAAAACAGTCGACCGACCGTGCTGCTCCCAGAAACCATCGTAGTTTTAGACCGGAGTCGACTAGCCGACCAAGAAGTCGTGATTCAACAGGTCCGCTTGCTGCGGCCCGAATTGGAACTAGTCCGCGACCGGGCAGGGCGTTGGAATCTCGAGGGAATCAAACCGCCGCCCGAGTCAAAATCGCAACCTGAGATCTTCGTCGAGCAGGGGGCAATCACCCTCCGCGTTACGCATGAAGATGGCCAGCTCTCTCCAGCAATGACGCTCCGCGACGTCAATCTGGAACTGACTCCGACCGGCAAAAAACGCTATCGCATCAAATCCGATTTCCAATTGGATAAAGCCGGGGCCATGCAGCTGAACGGCGAGTTTGATCTGGTTGCCAAAACCTGGGAAGCGAACGGCGCGATCCACGAGTTGCAACTCAATGCCGACTTAGCCAAAGAACTCGCGGGATTTTTTCCGAAACAAGTTCGCAAACTCGACGAACAGACAAGTCAATTGTTGGCCTCCAAACGCGACTCGCTCGCCGCCCACGGATGCGGACCAGGTGGTGCAACTCGACGATCGAAAGGCAACTGACGGGTTTGATGCGATGACGGATCGGATCTTGCTCGCCGCCCAACTGAACGCAAAAACGGAAATCACGTTTCAGGTCAAACAATGGGAGCAGGGGGCGCCGTTGCAATACGGCGCAAAGATCGCCATCTCCGAAGGCCGGCTGCAAAGCGTATTTTTGCCGTTTGAGCTACTCGACCTGGGGGGAAACATCTTCGTCAATAATACGCGGATCAATGCCCAAGCACTGACCGCCCGCAATGGGAGTACCAACCTCACCGTCGATGGCAACTGGGCGTTTCAAGAAGCAGATGCCCCGCTGAAAATCGACATCACCATCAATGACCTGCCGGTCGATACCCGTCTGCGGAGCCGGTTGCCCGCCTCATGGAAAAAGTATTACGACGACACCCGTCCCGGCGGCCGAATTGATGTGGCTGCTCACCTGGAATACGACCGTGTCAATAGTTGGGAACACAGTTCGCGGGTAACGATCAAAAACGGCTCGATGCAGCATGTCAAATTCCCCTATCCCGTGACAAACATGAACGGGTGGGTGGTTCAAGAAGGACCGAAATTGACAGCCAATGTCGAAGGCATGGCGGGAGACCGGCCGATCACCATTGCCGCCGACGTGCGGCACCCTGGTCCGACAGCAGAATCGACGGTCGATATTCACGTCACGGGTTTGCCCATTGATGGCAAACTCATCAACGCCTGTAGTCCGCCCGCCCGGAAGGCGATTCAACAATTAAACCTCCGTGGCACCATCGACGCCGATGTGACGTTGTACCGTCCGCCGGGACCAGGACACAAGCACCAACCACATCTGAAGGGAACGTTGCGCGACGGTTCGGTAAACTGCGTCCAGTTCCCCTATGAACTGAGAGACGTCAACGGCCTGATGGAATGGGATGCTGAGGATTGGACATTCCAGCGCATGACCGCCACGCACGGCACAACCCAAGTTTGGGGAGGGGGCAGTTTCGTCAAGCGAGACGGCGGACTGTTGGACATGCGACTCGTCGCTAAGAATGCGTCGTTTGAATCCGAAGAGTTGTACTACGCGCTCCCAGAGGCGATGCAACAGTTGACAAGAGAATTCGAACCGCAGGGCCGCTTCGACATCGACACCCATATCCGCTGGACGCCCGGCACCATTCCCGTGGTGGACATTCACCAGTTGGATCTCAAAAATGATTCCATCAAGCTCCGTTCCTTCCCCTTTCCGTTCCACGACGTAACCGGCCGTGTCTCCGTCATAAACAACCCGGACCCGAATTTGAATCAACGGGACATCATCATCACCGGGCTCACTGCAAAGCATGGCGACGATAAAAACATCGAATTGCGGGGGAGCGGCGAGTACTATCCGCACGGTGAATGGCACATCAGTTTAGACCAATTGACGATCGATGATCTCGACACGGGAAATCGATTCCGCAAAGCTTTGCCGAACACCTTGCGGGCATTCTTCGAGGCGACCGATCCGCGGGGACATAACATCTCAGCCAACGGACGTCTTGCTTTGCGAGGCACACCCGGGCCGCGTGAAATGATGGTCACGGCCAAATGGGACATCGACATTTACCATTCGGGCACCTCGATCACAGCGGGTGTCGGCCTGGATGACCTATTCGGCCGCGTGAACCTGAATGGGGAATGGAACGGTGAAGCCATTATGGGCACCGGTTGGCTCGATTTGGATTCGGTGACGATCGATGGTTATCAATTGACGGATATCGCCGGTCCGATGTATTTCCAAAACGAACAATTCATCATCGGTTCGCGGGCCGTCGCCAGCGACGAAAAAGCCGCAGTGGGACCGACGGCGCCCGACGACCAGGACCGCGTCACAGCCAAGTTCATCGGCGGCAAATTAGTTCTCGATGGCATCGCCACGTTGGACGAAAACAATGCGTATAAAATCAAAATCCATATCAAAGACGGCCGCGTGGAACGGTATACCGAACGCTACGCCCCCAAACAAAAACAGTTGCGCGGCGTGATCAACGGCAACGTGGTGTTCGAGGGACGCGGGTCTGATCCCAATAGCTTTCGTGGTCGGGGAAACATCAGTATCAACCCGGCGGCACTGTATGAATTGCCTGTGATTCTACAAATGACCAAGGCCTTAAGTTTTCTGCCGCCGGACAAGACGGCATTCGATCGCGCGCTCGTCAACTTCGAATCTACGAAGCATGAATACTTCTTCCAACAGATCGATTTGGCCGGGGACGCCATCAGTTTGCGAGGTCGCGGAAGAATGCGGCAGTCCGATGGCGCGCTCGATCTCGACTTCTACTCAACCCAGCCGCGGAACAAGCTACCCGTGCCGATCGTAGGGAATCTTGCCGCCGGCCTGACTGAAAATTGGGTCTACGTCAAGGTGACCGGCACGACCGCTGTCCCGGTGATCAAGCAATCCGTTATTCCTCGGCTAGACGGCCTGGGGCGGAGCTTGCTGGGGATTCTCGGACCGCAACAACCCATGCAGCGTCCGGCCAATGCCAACCGCGGCCGCAGTCAACCACGCCGCTAAGGCGGTCCTCAACGTGGATCAACTGGGCAACTCAAAGCAGAATTGCTGCCTGAACTTATCGGGGGGCGATCCGGATGTCATCCACACACAGCGTGCCGAGCCCGCCATTCAGGCCGACACGAAGAATGGCTTCCGTGGCATGCCGCGGCACTTTAACGGTTTCGCTGACTTCCTTCCACGGGAACGTGCCGGTCCAAGGTCCAACAACGGCGTCGCCAACCACCTGTCGCGATTGATCGTAGAAGTAAACATAAATCGCCGGTAGCTCATACTGCAGCGGCCCTTTGCGTCCCGCGTCGAGTTGCACGAACAAACTGATATCCAGATGGGAGATCTCGCTGCCGTCGATGGCGAAGCCTTGCAGGATTTGCGACCCGCGTCCCGGCGTATCATTCTGGAACTGCATATACGCCTTCCCTTCAGGCGCTTGAACCGAGATCCGTTGGTTTTGCCGTTGGTAATGCCAACCCTCGGCGCGACCCTCTTCGTTTCCGGCCGATTCGAAACCGCCATTGACGATTCGAGGATGCAACGGATCAGGTTGGACCTGGCGCTCATCCTCCGCTTTGCCCGTCATGGGAACGAATAACGTGGGAATCAACTGTTGCTTGACCAGCTTGCCTTCTTGTTTTTCGAAGAGATAGAACACCTGTTGATGCCGCTCGCCCAAAGGAATGATCATCTTGCCGCCATCCCGCAGCTGATCAATCAGCTTTTGAGGAACGTCTTCCGGCGAGCAGGTGACGATGATCTTGTCGAACGGGGCATACTCCTCCCAGCCTTGGTATCCGTCACCGACTTTGGCGGTCACATTGTCGTAACCCAATCGTTTCAATCGCCGCGCAGCAGATTTGCCCAGTGGCTCAACGATTTCGATCGTATACACATGCTCCACAATTTCCGCCAACACCGCCGCTTGGTACCCACTTCCGGTGCCGATCTCCAACACGCGGTCCGACGGTTTGGGCTCGATGGTCTGCGTCATGTAGGAGACGACAAACGGTGGTGAAATTGTTTGTTTGAATCCAATCGGCAATGCCTGATCGTAGTAGGCGAGTTTCTGTAGCGATGTCCGCACAAACTCGTGCCGCGGCACGGTCCGAATCGCCGACAGGACGGCTTCGTCGGTGATCCCGTCCCGAGCAACAACGTTTTTTACCATCTTCAACCGCAGTTGACGAAATGCGGGTGTGTCCTTTGCCATGCCGTGCAAGGGCAGGGCCGCGATCAAGCACACAGCCAAGATGATTCCGAATCGTTTCCCGAAATCAGTCAGGACGAGCATGGTTTGGGTTCCCCGAGAATCGTAACTCTCATCGTTGAGAAGTACTTGAGCCGCGGAACGCCCGCGTTAAGGACTTCGATGCGCATCAAGATGCCCCAAACCTCATTTTAAAGCGCAAAGTGGGCGGCGGGAACCGCGACTTTCCCTCCTGACAGCAATTCTGCCTATTTTTGTCGCACGCATTTCGGGGGGCTCTCCAGGTCCTCTTCCGCTGTCCCCCCCTAAAGTCACTCGTGCTACCAACGTTTCAAAGATTTGCATCTTTCGCAAATTTTTTATGCGGCCAGGCTTATTGATGCTCAGGTGCACAGCGACCATTTTGAAAATCGATGGCAAGCGATCCGGCTCGAGTGTTTTACATTGCAGATCATTGGGGCATTCTGATTGACCAGGGGAGCCGTGCGCGACGGCAAGCCGTCGGTTTGGGACTCTGCGGTTTCACCCCGTGAATCTGTGTTTGATCTGTGTTCAATCGGTGGCTAATAAACAGCGTCGTTTTGGTTTCGACTCAACTGCGCCGGGGCTTACGGTCGCTCGGCCATCTGCAACGCGTCGCTATCCAGCGCCGGCTGGTTGCGGAGTTGCAGGGATATCAGGTTTTTGAGGCTTCGTAGCTCGAGCCGGCGGTGATGGGGATCAAAGGTCGCCTGGACGATACGATGCGAAAGAATATCGCGGCGACGGCCGAGCAATTCCCCCGTATCAGCGTGATAGGCGGCCACTTGCAGGAAGAACTGGCCCCGCCAATTGACGCGGCTTAATGTCACGAGCACCGGTTCCTGGAAGTCGTCGATGCGGGGAATCACGCATTGCGGAATCCCGCGCGTCCACAACAACTCTCCATCCTTGCGCCGATAGACATGCAACTCGCCGTTAATCCGCGTGTGGGGCAGGTAAGTTTCTCCTGCGAACGAATTTGCTTGCCATGCACCGCGAACATGCCGTTGCATATTCACGTAGATACGGTGTTCGTCCTGAAAGATCGAAAGATGCCGAATCCCACTCGCCTCTTCCGCCGTAAGCGGGACATCCAATTCAACGCGGCCGGTCATGCCGTCGATAATCCGCAGTCCCCCCGTCTGCTGGCAGAGAAAGGCAAAGCTATTCGAATAGGAGACCGGAACGATGAGCGGATTACGATTCGATCTCGCCTCTATCGTAGACAGAACTGGTTCATTGCAGAGGAATTCGTCGGTCAACGGATCCCACAACCGCAGGTAGCGAATCTCTCCTTCTTGGGCGACATGCAGAAAATTGCGCCCGAACAGTTTTCGCTGTTGAGTCAGTTCAATATCAAGTGTCCCTTGGCGCAGTTCTCGTCCGGTCGCTGTCTCATAGACGGTGAATGATTTTTTGTCGCGGCCCATCATCACTAGGACATCTTCGTCACCGAAGAGGCCATGCTCCCGATCAGCCATCAAACCTCCGCTCGGTTGAATATCGTTACGCTGCCAACGGACCTTGCCCGTGGCCGGATCGAGAACCAGCAACTTTTGCGGTGATTGAAAGGCCACGAACGTAAACCCGGCCGGTCCGGGCAGGATGGTCCCGACATTTTCCGAGGCGCCAGCCGCCACCGTTGTCCACGAAACCGTTTTCTCCGCCGGTTGCAATCCGTTTTTACCAATGGGCTGGGCGGGATTTAGCAGCGAGACACCATGCATCGCTCCCCCTTCATGGCTTCCCGCCGCGAAGAAATGTCCGGAGAAGGCTTGGTTCACTGCACCGGCAGACGGAGCAACGGCTCCCTTAGGTAACCGCAGCACTCCCACGGCCATTCCCAGTTCGCGATGGACCTGCCACAAATCCGTACTCGGACGTCGTTTGCCCGTGGGCCGTAAATCAAATCCGCAATCGTATGGTACGTTGAGCGGACGCCAAAAATTGGAGTAGACGTTTTCCAGTTCAAACTGTGGGGAACGATCTTCGCTGATACCGACTCCCGTAATATCCGCAGTCGCTCGTCGTGGTGAGAGAGCAGCTTGGAATGTGCGGTCGCGGCGTCCGAGTTGCTTTACGGCCTGTGCACCAGTCAATCCCGGTGCGACCTCTTCGCGGGCAAAATGTTCCCCCAAGTCCCGCGCCATCTCCGCCGACTTGGTGTATAGGTGGCGGTCGGCATACAGTTGGGCCAGCGCCCACGTGGCGGTGGCGGCGGTTGAATAGTCGCCATCACGACGGCATTTGTTGAGCAACAATTCAGCGGTTTGGAATCGACCTTCATTCAACTCCAGTTCCGCCAATAACAATCGTGCGCGATCGGCTTCTTCGAAGTTCGCAAAATTCGCCAAGAAACGCCGCAGCGGTTTGATACGTCGCTGTGACAGCGCCGTTTCCAAGCGTTGGGCAATCTGTGATCCGATCCACCCCGCTGTTTCCGGGTCGGCTTGGCTCCACATGCGGCTAAAGAAATCGGGAACCCATGAGGCTTGGGTCACCAGATGGGTTTTGTCGGTGCCCAAAGGAACCGGTTCGGTCAAACCCAAATCCGCAAATTGCAGCGCCGCATCCACCGCCTCTTCAAAATGTTGTTCGCGAAGTTCATATTCCCCTTTGTGCACCAAATAGCGGGCACGCTGCATGGGAGAGTGCGTTACTTCGCTCAACTCCGCCAGCAGCACCGGTTCTTCGGTCGAAGGCGAATGCAACTGCAAATACAACGCTTCCCACAGCAATGACTCGGCATCCTCAACCCGATCAACCGGCATTTCCTCACGTAACGCCGACCGCAGGTGCTGCTTCGAGGATTCCAATCGACCGAGAATCAATTCCAACTCACCCGCTTGCAATAGATCCGTAGCGGACGCTTCTTGACGGCCAATTCGTGCGGTCAATTCACGTAGATGCGGTTCCGTTTGGGGAAACGCTGTCAAACGATCGTGCACCAGGGAATAGATAATATCATCGTGTACGGCGAGATTTCCGATGGCATCCTTGGCCAAAATTGTCGACAGTCCCGATTTTTGGCCGGTAGCAATGTTCAGATTGGCGACCGTCCCATTGGCGAGCGGCAAAATGTATTCGTCGCCCAGTTGAACGCCGCGACCGGAACACATGCCGGTCCGCACTTCCCAGCGGACTTCACCGGTTTCAAGATCAAGGCCACGGCATTTGTGGCGTCCCACGACCAGGATGGTTCCCCGATCAATGGTGGCAACGTATTCGCTGTCATCCCGTGGGACTCGCCAATTTCCTTCGCCGTTTGCTAAATCAAGGCAATGAATAAAATTCGACTGCCGCGGCATGGTGACCACATTGCCACCAGCGATTAACGGCAGGTCGGGATAACCGACGTATCCGTGCGGAGTATTCCGCCGAAACGGCATGCTGCCGAATTGTTTTTTCGGCAGCAGGTCGCCGTAATAATAAACCCATAACAACGAGCCGGTCGTTTCATCCACGCCGACAATGACGCCCAACTGCGTCGGACAAACAAGAATGCCTTGAGCGTACGATGGCGTGCAGGGGAGCGCGTAACGGTGGCGATCTTGGTCAATCGACATATCCACCAGAGCGATTCCTTGCGACCAATCCACTTCACCGGTGCTTGGATCCAAGGCGGTCAATTTCACTTGATGCCGATATTCAGAAACCACAAACAACCGCCCATGCAAGGGGAGCGGCGCGCCTAGGAAAAAGTGTCCTGCCAAGCGATCGGTTGTTGAGGTTTTCGGTTCCGATTCGACTCCACCCACCGACCATGTCGGCGACTTCACTAACCCATCCGACTGCAATGGCAGTGCAATCAGGCGATTCGACTTTCGTCGATCCCCACTCGGATCCTCGACCACTTTTCCACCGATCACCCGTGGTGGATTCCAGCTCAATTCTAATTCATCAATAGCGAAAACGTGTTGCCCGTCGCTGGACAACATGCCCCAACTGGCATTGCCGGCCAACAGCCAGTTCCAGTCGGACCGTTTTCCGCGACTCTTGGCATGTTTGATCTTGGTGAGCGACGATTCGCAGACAAAATTCCAGCGCGTGGCTCCGGTTTGCGAATCGAGCGACTGAATTCCTTGGCGATCCCGCAGCACGACTTGGTCTCCGACGGCGATTGGATAATGCGCAATCGCGATCGGCTGGCCGTTTTCACGTTGATTTTTGGACCATCTGGAAATCTTCTCGTTGACGTCGACTTCAATCGTTGAGGCCGTTTTTCGATTGAAAAATGCATGTTGCCACAACGGCCGTAAGTAGGGCGAACTACCGTCGTGGTGCGCAATGCGACTCGGGGTTCCCATGACCATCGGCCACCGGGCGGCCCTGGGCATTGGTTTCGCCGTCGTATCCGGCGTGCGTCAGCGAATTTTCGAAAGTATTCTGAGGGTCCGTCCCGCTGACAGCGACGATTCCAGCACCTGACAGTATTTCCTCAGCACGCTGGGGTTGCCCGCTGCGGCGAAACGCGATGGCCGCCTTGACTCGATGGACTTGTCCGATCCGCCGGGCGTGCACGCGACTTTCAAACACGCGGTCCCAACACCGTGCCGCTGCGTCGTAGTTCCCATGATCCGCCCACCAAGTGGCTAAGCGATTCGTCGCCTGAAATCCGGCATCGGTATAAAAGTAGTCGCGACTCACTTTTTGGATCGACTGCACGTTGCCGTCTTGGACCGCCTTTTGCAAGTGATGTTGGGCGACCGGGCCGAACAGGACTTCGTAACGCCGCCAAATGGAAACAGCGAGTTGTTCGAACGACTGTTCCGCCTGCCTGCGAGCACTGCGGGGATCAGCTTGACTGGGATCGTAGAGGAAACTGTCCTCGTTGTGTTCCCACACACGTTGCAGTTGCGCCAGCGCTTCGTCGTTTCTGCCGGCGGTCATGAGCCGCTGAGCAGCGTCGATCCACAGACGCAATTCGCGGTTGCGAAACACAAATTGTCGCAGCGCCTCACGCTGTTGTTGCGCTTCGGCTGGAGAGATCTCGCGCGGAATGTCGGCGGCATTCGCAGGCAGCCGTGCCACCCGCTGAACCTGGACTCCGTCCTCCGCCGAGAGCATCATGCCCATTTCGGCTGACGAGAGAAACAATACCGCGCTGGCAGCGAAGCATGTCGCCACAAGCGGAACAGATTTGACACGCATGCGATGCATGGCTTCCCCTTTCAGGAGGCGAAGACAAGAGACGCATCTCTCAACAGAGGTTTCCGTCGCGTCGTGCGCAGAACCTCGAAAAAATCCAGCGAGTCAGTTTCAATCAAATCCCAGATGCAAATTAAACGCCGGCATAACAATTTTGTCGCATTGTGAAATCAATGTGTTGATGTGCTTTTTTGGTGTGCAACAACTGTGCCTTTTAACGGCATAGTTCCGAATGGACGGGCAAGCGCATGGCCGTGCGAAGCCTGCGGCAACAATCATCGCTGCGCGCTTCGCAATTAGTTTCGTAGGTGTGACTAGGTTGAATCAGTGAGAGCCGGATTGCCGAACGTTTCGACAACGGAACGATGTGTGTGTTTGAAATGGCTATTACAAGTATAGGCTAGAAGTATACGCGAAACCACGATTTTCTCGAAGAGGAGTTCTGCGATCCCCCTGAAATCACGACTTTTTCTCGGGGAAATTCACTCCGTTCCTCTCATTATCTCATAAGTCGGTTGCGCCGATTAGCGGAGATTGCCGAGCGGGAAATCTCCTCAGCAAACAAAAAACCCCCCGAACAAACCGGGGGGTTAATCGATATCAATTCCTTTTATAAACAAGCCCCTGCCACGGGTGCGGATTTCGATCCCTTTCGTTTTTCGAAAAATTTCTTCTCAAAATGCAGCAACAGTTTCAAAACGTCACAATTATGATGCCGTGCAAGTCGCTCCGTGCACATTTTTGCGGCAATCACTGTTGCGTGCATCGACACGACCGCGCAATTTGCCTTCAGCACAGGGGGTCTCCACCTCAAATTCCTGCATTTGCTGAACCACCTCAGCGCGATGTATCGGGATCTCTTTGCCTGCTTCAAACCCAAGTCGAATGCGATCCCCTTTAACTTCCAAGACGGTCACACAAACGTTTTCGCCAATGAAGACTTTTTCACCCACTTTGCGTCCAAGAACCAACATAACGTTCCCTCCTGAGGATGATCACAGCCAGCCGTTGCCCCTCTTAGATTTTCGCCGATTACGGGAGGTCGACGATGACTTTACGTTTTGGCTGGTTGGCGATCGCTGGGTCAGTGTCGTTTTCTAAACGACGTATTAGTCAAAATTACGACGATGGGGATTCTCTCGAAAAAAGCAAATCAAACAATGCATCTTCCTGCGACGCACTTAACTGTGTCGCACTGAAGTGTGTCGCACTGAAGTGCGACACGGCCTCATTCGTCATTCAAACCTCTCCTTCTCACTGTCAGGTGTGAATGTCCAATACAAGCAACCACTCGCTCGTATTTTTAGCCAGTAGGGGGGGCGCGGCAAGTGGTGGCTCCTTAAGTTATTGTTGTGTATTATGTTACGCTTTTCCGATTGGTGGCCACCAAGTTCACATTCGTTGTCTTAGCTCAAAACAGGTATTGCAAGGATGCGAGTGTTGATTGATAATTGGATTACTGTTTACACGCCCGCCGCTTGGCGGTGGAAATCCTCGACGCTTTGCCTGTCACCGGTTTCACCTTAGGTCCCGTATCCCCAGTATTTAAAATTTGGTAGTCGACCATGGACGGTCAGCAACTTCTTCACCGCAAACACGCATTTCTCTTGCGAGTGAGGTCGTTCTTGCTGCGCTAAGATATTTTGGACACGCACGTACACGGAAGACTCCACGGGGCCACAAGCGATTCACATTTCAGTGAACTGCTGCTACGGAAGGAGGTCCACTATGGTACACAGCGACTCGATCCTGGATCGCATATCACAGCGACAAAATCCCGAGGTCTACCGCCAGGAACACTGGCAAGGCTCTTTTCAAGAGTACCTCGACATCGTCCGCGAAAAACCGTACGTCACACGCACCGGTTGGCAGCGACTCTACGATTTGGTGCTTTCCTACGGAACCTATCCGGTTGAAGGCAGCAAAGAAGGCCGCATCCGCTACAAGTTCTTCGACGATCCCGAGAACGACGGCCGCGATGCCATCTTTGGGCTCACCAAGCCGCTGATGGAATTGGTGAACGTCTTTCAAAGCGCCGCCAAGAAATACGGCAGCGAGCGCCGCGTGCTCTTATTGCACGGTCCGGTGGGAAGTTCCAAAAGCACCATCGCCCGTTTGCTCAAACGGGGTGTCGAACGCTATAGCGAAACCGATGAAGGAGCGCTCTATTCGTTTGGTTGGAAAGGCGAAGAGGGCGAGGACATTACCTGGTGTCCCATGCGGGAAGAACCGTTGCACCTGATTCCCAACAGTGATCGCGGCGAATTACTGGAATTCCTCAACGCCGAAAATGATGGCGAGGGGGATCGCCACACTGTCGAGATCAATGGGGATCTCTGTCCGTTGTGCCGGTTCATGTTCAATCAACGCCTCGAGAAATACGACGGCGACTGGACGCGAGTTGTTAAAGACACAACGATTCGCCGCGTGATTCTCTCCGAACAAGACCGTATCGGAATCGGCACCTTCCAGCCCAAGGACGAAAAGAATCAAGACTCGACGGAACTGACTGGAGACATCAACTATCGCAAGATCGCTGAATTTGGCAGTGAAAGTGATCCACGCGCCTTCAATTTCGACGGCGAGTTTAATGTCGCTAATCGTGGCTTGATCGAGTTTATCGAAGTCTTGAAACTGGATGTGGCGTTCTTGTACGACCTGTTGGGGGCGTCGCAAGAACACAAGATCAAACCCAAGAAGTTTGCTCAGACCGACATCGACACGGTGATCATCGGGCATACCAATGAACCGGAATATCGCAAGTTGCAGTCCAACGAGTTCATGGAAGCCTTGCGCGACCGGACGGTAAAAATCGATATTCCGTACGTCACCAAACTCTCCGAAGAAATCCGCATCTACGAAAAGGACTACAACACCAAACGTGTTCGCGGCAAACATATCGCGCCGCACACGTTGGAAATCGCGGCGATGTGGGCGGTGTTGTCCCGCTTGGAAGAACCGAAGAACGCCGGCCTGACGTTGATGCAAAAATTGAAGTTGTACAACGGCAAGTCGCTACCCGGCTTTACGCTCGACAACATCGAACATCTGCGGAACGAAGCCAAGTCCGAAGGGCTGCACGGGATTTCCCCGCGGTACGTTCAGGATAAGGTCTCCAATGCCTTGGTCGCCAACGGCACGGCCACAAGTTTAAACCCGTTTATGATTCTCAACGAACTCGAAGCGGGGCTGAAGCATCATTCGCTGATCCCCAACGAGGAGATTCGTGAAAACTACCGGCATTTGATCGCTGTGGTCAAAGAGGAATATACCGACATCGTCAAAAATGAAGTTCAACGCGCCATTGCTGCCGACGAGGAGTCGTTAGGTCGGTTGTGCTCGAACTATATCGACAATGTCAAAGCTTACACCCAAAAGGAAACCGTCAAAAACAAGTTCACCGGCCAATCCGAGGAACCGGACGAACGTCTGATGCGATCCATCGAAGAACGGATCGATATTCCCGACACCCGCAAAGACGACTTCCGCCGGGAAATTATGAACTACATCGGCGCCTTGTCGTTGGACGGCAAACAGTTTGATTACAAAACGAATGAACGATTGCAAAAGGCGTTGGAACTGAAACTATTCGAGGATCAGAAGGATACGATCAAACTCACCAGTTTGGTGTCCAACGTGGTCGATGCGGACACGCAGGTCAAAATCGACATCGTCAAAGGCCGGCTGATCCGTGACTTTGGATACAACGAAGAATCTGCCACCGACGTATTGCAGTATGTGGCGAGTATTTTCGCTCGCGGCGACGCCAAGAGTGAATAGCCGTACGAGTCAGTAAGTTTTCATGAGTTCCCGCGGATATCCGTTCTGTCCTCCTACGGTATTCGCGGCGGACTCGTTCGGTCAGGTCGCCGGTCGCTCAATTCCGTTGTCGTCTGACGACTCATCACCGGCAACATTCTTCACTACAAGTCGTATCAAAACCCTCTGTCGCGTCTCACTGACACGAATCTGAACGTTTCGAGAACAAGCGCAACCGGGTTTTGAAACTGGTTCTAGGCAGTTTCGCGCAAGGCCGACTCATGTCCCGCAACATCGATCAAGACTTATCGCGATTTAAGGATATTGTCCGCGGTAAAGTCCGTCGGCAGTTGCGGAAATATATTACACACGGCGAGATGATCGGCCGCAAAGGCCGGGACTATGTCAGCATTCCCGTTCCAAACATCGAGATCCCGCATTTTCAACATGGCCAAAAAGGGGCCGGTGGGGTGGGACAAGGCGACGGCGACGTCGGACAGCCGATCGGACGCGGGCAGGACGACGGCGACGGACAAGGCCAAGCCGGCGATCAACCGGGTAGCGGACATCTCCGTGAAGTCGAAGTCACGTTAGACGAGCTGGCGGAAATGTTGGGGCAGGAACTGGAACTCCCCCGAATCGAACCCAAAGGCAAAAACAACATCACCACCAAAAAGGACCGCTATACGAGCATTCGTACTACCGGTCCCAACTCTCTGCGGCATTTAAAACGGACCTATAAAAAGGCGCTGCGACGGCTGATTGCCTCGGATGACTATGACCCACAGCGGCCGGTCATTATCCCCACCCGCGACGACCAATTGTATCGCAGTTGGAAAACGACCGATGAACCGGAAACCAACGCAGCGGTCATCTACGTCATGGACGTCTCGGGATCGATGACCGACGACCAAAAGGAGATCGTCCGTATCGAAGCGTTTTGGATCGACACCTGGTTGCAAAACCAATACGACGGCATCGAAACACGCTATGTCATCCATGACGCCGTCGCCCGCGAAGTCGACGAAGACACGTTTTATCACACGCGTGAAAGCGGCGGGACCAGAATCTCCTCAGCCTACAACGTGGTGAATAGTTTGATTCAAAGGGACTTCAATCCCACAGACTGGAATATCTATGTGTTTCAGTTTTCCGATGGAGACAATTGGGGCGAAGACAATCGCGATTGCCTAGAGATCCTCACCGAAAATATCGTCCCCCACTGCAATTTGTTCTGTTACGGCCAAGTCGAAAGCCCGTACGGATCGGGCGAATTCATTCGTGAACTCCAAGACGTGCGTGAACAATTCGACAATGTTGTCCTTTCGGAAATTGAAAATAAAGAAGCGATTTACGATTCCATTAAGTTGTTTTTGGGAAAAGGGAAGTGACTATGAGGCTGTCGGCTGGTAGGCCGTAGACTTTAGGGTTGGCGGCTAAAGTCAAATTACTTGATCGACGCTTTCTGGTTCACGATAAATACAACACCGCCCCAAACCGACGGCTTCGCCGTCGCAATGGACATCCAACCAGACGAAGGGATCAAGGGAACCACAGTTGCCGGCAGGCGGGAGCCTGCCCTACGAGGCCTTTTCAAAAAACTACGGACTACAGCCTAAAGCCAAATCAACCATGCCCGTCTCCACACATCGACCATTGCCCTCGAATATCGCCGCCATCCAGTGCGAGATGGAGGCGCATGCGGCGAATTATGGCTTGGACTTTTACGACACGATCTTCGAGTTCGTGAACTATGAAGAACTGAGCATGATCGCCGCCTATGGGGGATTCCCCACGCGGTATCCGCATTGGCGATTCGGCGCGCAATACGACGAACTGATGAAAGGCTATACGTACGGGCTACAGAAAATCTACGAAATGGTGATCAACACCGATCCCTGTTACGCCTATCTGCTCTCCTGCAATTCGATCACGGATCAAAAACTGGTTATCGCCCACGTCTATGGCCACTGCGACTTCTTCAAAAACAACGCATGGTTTTCGCCCACCAATCGCAAGATGCTGGACCAAATGGCTAACCACGCCAGCCGCGTGAAACGCTACATTGACCGCTATGGCAGTGAAACTGTCGAGGAGTTCATCGACGCCTGCCTGTCGTTAGAAGATTTGATCGATTCGCATTTGCCGCACGTCAAAAAACAACAGGAAGAGGCTCCGCCGAAACCGGACAAGGAAGACGAAGATTCGCAAGAGTCGACCCGGAAATTCCCCTCAAAAGGATACATGGACCCCTACATCAATCCGCCCGACGTTCTGCAAGCCGAAGCGGACGAAGAACGTAAAACACAGGAAAACAAGGAAAAAAGCCGCTCTTTTCCCGATACTCCCCAACGCGACGTGCTGCTGTTTTTGCTAGAACACGCACCGCTAAAAAGTTGGCAACACGACGTCTTGTCAATCATCCGCAACGAGGCATATTATTTTCTACCGCAAGGACAAACCAAGATCATGAACGAAGGCTGGGCCAGTTATTGGCACAGCAAAATCATGACCACGCACGGTCTGACTGACGCCGAGGTGATTGAATACGCGGATCACCACAGCGGAACGATGGCCACCAGCCGCAATCGGCTCAATCCTTATAAATTGGGCATCGAGCTGTTCAAGGATATCGAACGCCGCTGGGACCAGGGAAAATTCGGCCCGGAATACGAAGCGTGCGACGACATGCACGACAAGGCGAAGTGGGACCGGCAATTGGGCAAGGGACGCGAAAAGATTTTCGAAGTCCGCCGGGTTCACAACGATGTCACGTTTATCGACAACTTTCTCACACCTGAGTTTTGTATCGAGCAGAATTTCTTCCAGTATCGGTACAACGAAGATACGAATTACTACGAAATTGCCGACCGCGAATTCAATACCATCAAACAACAACTGCTAAACAACCTGACCAACCACGGCCGCCCGTTTATCCATGTCCTCGACGGTAACTATCGCAACCGCGGCGAGCTCTACTTATTTCACAGGTTTCAGGGGACGGAATTAAAACAAGACTATGCGGAAGACACGCTCGTTAACTTAGAAAAACTTTGGTCCCGACCGGTGCATATCGAAACCGTTGTTGACGATACGCCAACCATCCTTTCCTACGACGGTTCGGAACACGAGAGCAATCCCAAGTCTTGATAACCGACGTACATAATCGTTATCCAATGGTGTCATCATGGCCCTTTCCACTAAAGTCTTAAAATCGCTGACAAGCCTGCACGGATATTCCTCCGAACAGCCGACTTGCGCCATCTGGACATCCCAAGATGTCCGCGTGGAAGTCGACTTTACGGTCGTGGACCGCATGAGTTGTTCAATTCGCGAATTGCGGTTGCAGGCCGACCGTCTGGAAAACGTCGCCTTCGATAAGGTGAAGGAATGGGCCGACGATATTTGTAATCGGCTGACCTACTTGCTGGAAAACATGGGCGCTCTCGAAAAGGACGAAAAACAGAAGAAGGTCCTCGTCCGTTCCACGCCGCCCGGCAAACAAGATGGCGACACGGTTTTTTATGAAGCCGTGCTCCACGCCCCCAGCGGCGTGAGCCTACAACGCTTCCGCTCCCAAGCCGGCCAATCCGGCCGCGAACAAATCGACATGCACTGCACGCACGAGGTGCTGATCAAACTGGTCCAAGACCTAGTCGATTCAGTCCCCGGACCGCCAGCGTGAGGCGTTAGACGTGAGGCGTGAGGGAACAGGCTTGAGGAATTAGGCCGTAGACCATAGGCTGTAGGCGCGGTGCACTTGCGCCGTTTGGCCATAATGAACCAACCCCTGGCCACTAACCACCGGCCACTGGCCACTTTTTGACTGCCTACTGCCCTCTGTCTACTGCCTACTCATCCCCAGATCCCCGGCGCGAAAACATGGTCGCGCCTGCTCCAATGCCCAGCGACAAGCTGCGACGGGAAATCGCTTTTGAAGCGGCCCGTTTGATGTATTCCCGGCAAGAATCCGAATATTACACCGCCAAAATGAAGGCGGGTCGCAAGTTGTGCCGCGGCTGGGTGAAGCCCCGCGACTTGCCCAGCAATGCCGAAATCCGCGAAGCGATTCAAAGCTTCGCCCGCATGCATGAAGGGGACCAGCGGACCGCCAACCTCCGCGAAATGCGCGTCGCTGCCCTGAGAGTCATGCGACTATTGGAGCGGTTCCGCCCTCGACTTATCGGCAGTGTGATGACCGGCCATGTGCGACGCGGGTCGGATATCGATATTCATATTTTCTCCGACAGCGTCGAAGCGGTCGTGGCGGTGCTGCGAGAAGAAGGCATTCCACACGACCTGGAGCGCAAGCAGGTCCGCAAACATGGCGAGGAGCGGATCTTCAATCACCTGCATTTCCACGACCAGTTTCCCTTTGAACTGACGATCTATGCCTCGAATCTAGCGCATTACGTCTTCAAAAGCTCCGTGACTGGCAAAGCCATCGAGCGGGCCAGCATTGCGGAGTTGGAACAGTTTCTTGCCGTGGAATATCCCAGCCTAGATCTCGACGAGGCGGTGGCCGAGGTGGAGGAACGGGTCGATCGCTTCCAGATTTACGAGATGCTGCTCGTTCCCTTGGAGCAAGTAAAGCAGTCCAAGAAATACCATCCCGAAGGGGACGTGCTGTATCACAGCTTGCAGGTCTTCGATATCGCCCGCGAAGAACGACCGTACGATGAGGAGTTTCTGCTGGCGGCGCTGTTGCATGACGTGGGCAAGGGGATTGATCCCGACGACCATGTGACCGCGGGACTGGAAGCATTGGCCGATTACATCACGCCGCGGACCGCTTGGCTGATCGAGCATCATATGGAAGCGCATGCGGTCGCCAACGGCAGCATCGGCGCCCGCGCGCGGCGCCGTTTGGAGGCCTCGGAGGATTTCGAAGAACTGATGCTGTTGGAGGAGTGCGACGACGCCGGCCGCGAACCGGCCTACGATGCGCCGGATATCGACGAGGCACTGGACTATCTGCGCGATTTGTCGGCGATGTGCGGGTAGCCATCAAACGGCGTGCACTGCATATTCCATCAGCTTTCAGATTCTCTGGGGGACTTACCGTCCTTCCAACCCTGTTCGCCGATCAGCGGCACAAACCGTACGTTACACAAGTTTTCCACCCGCAATCCATCGGTGCCGCGGGTGATGAGTTTCAGTTCTTGGACCTTCTCTTCACCAATCGGGATCACCATGCGACCGCCGAGGGTGAGTTGTTCGCACAGCGACTGCGGGAGTTTGGGGGCGGTGGCTGTGACCAAGATGCCGTCGTAGGGGGCCGCGTCGGGATATCCCAATGTGCCGTCGGCGACGTGGTAATCGATGTTGTCGTAGCCCAATGAATCGAGCACGACCTGCGCATGGCGGGAGAGGTTGGCGATACGCTCGATGGTGACCACCTCGCGGCACAATTGAGCAAGGATCGCCGCCTGATATCCGCTGCCGGTGCCGATCTCCAGCACCTTTTCCCGACCGTTCAATTCCAACGCCTGTGTCATCAGCGCCACGATGTAGGGCTGGCTGATGGTTTGCCCGTCGCCGATCGGCAGTGCGATATTCTCGTACGCTTTGTTGCGAACGGTTTCGGGCATGAACCGCTCGCGGGGCGTCTCGGCGATTGCTTCCAAAACCGCTTGGCTATGGATGCCATCCCGTTTGAGCGTGGCGATCAATGCTTGCCGACTGGTTTCCAAATCCATCAGATCTGCTCAATCAAATACGCGTGCGTGCCAAAAAAAATACCCCGCAGGGGTTAAACATCATAGCCCAGGGTAAGCGGCAAAGCCGCGCCACCCTGGGAAAACCGGTCATTACCGAACAAACCCTGAAGGGGTTTTTCACGAGAAACGCGGCGATGTTCCGAGTGGATCAACGAGTGTGCAACCCTTTCAGGGTTGTGCTTCCTTGTCGCGCCTTCAACCTAGGGTGCGTTACGCCTTCGGCGTAAGTCTGCTGTACTGTGCCAGATTTCCTGCTGTGCCGGATAACATGCTGCGCCGGATCTTGTAGGGCAATCGAATATGCAATCACTGTGCTTTATCGACTGGCGGACTTTTGGGCGACTGCCCCTGTGGCTGGCTTCGTGCCCGGGGCTGTGGCGGCTTCTTCTGCGCGCCAATCGACTAGATGGAACTCGACGTTTTCTTGGCCGCGAAAACGGTTGATGGTCGGTTTGAAACAGATCGAAATCGGACCGCTGACTTTGGCCATTTCGTCGGCCCACTCGCCGTTACCGAATGAGACGCCCCGCATGACGCGGCCATATTGGCGGACGCGCACTGAAAGATGGCGATCTCCGCCCCCCATTTTGCGCGGCGGTTCAGTCAGTTCAACATTGGTACAGGCCAACACGGGACGTGGATTGCCTTGTCCGAACGGGCCGAGTTTGTCGAGTTCGGTGACCGCACGGTGCGTGAGGTCCGCTAACCGGACTTCAGCGTCGATGTCGATTTCCAAATCCCGTTCAGTGACTTCGTGGTTGCTGGAAACAAAGTTACAAAAGGCGGCGCGGAAATCGTCAAGCTTGTCGGCATGAATCCGCAACCCGGCGGCCGCTTGGTGCCCGCCAAATTTGATCAGATGCTCCGATGCAGAACTCAATCCTGCATGCAGATCAAACCCAGCGAATGTGCGGGCGGAGCCTTGGCCGGTTTGGTCTTGTTTGTTGATCGAAATCATAATCGCCGGCCGCCCAAAATGGCTGGCAACCCGTCCAGCGACGATACCAATCACACCCGCATGCCAATCGGGATCGGCCAGAACCAGTGCGGGGGCATTTTCCCAGTCGGGATTTGCTTCGACCTGTTCCTTGGCCTGCTTAAGCATCCGCCGTTCGACGGTTTTGCGCATTTCGTTTTGTTGATTCAAGTAATCCGCCAAGGCGACCGCGCGATCCGTTTTATCGGTCGTGAGCAATTCGACCGCCAGCCGCGCTTGTCCCAGCCGCCCAGCGGCATTGATGCGGGGGGCGAGGCCAAATCCAATATCCTCGGAATCAAGCAAGCGATTGTTATTCAGTTCGCTGATGTGCATCAGCGCCTTGAGGCCGATGTTGGCGCGATCCAGTAGGCTGTTCAATCCATAACGCACGATCACACGGTTCTCACCGACCAGTGGGACAACGTCGGCGATGGTCCCAATGGCAGTCAGCCCCACGGCATCCAACAGGAATTCCCGCATTCGCGGCGAAGCGTTTTTGCCATCCCCCAGCCGTTTGCAAATCGCCCAGGCCAGTTTGAACGCAACGCCCGCGCCGCACAGGTCGCCGAACGGATAATCGGTTTCCGGCAGACGGGGATGGACCAGACAAGCGGCATCGGGTAGTGAATCGGCGAATTGGTGGTGGTCGGTGACGATCAATTCCAGTCCCAACTCACGGGCATAGGCCGCCTCTTCAACGCTGGCAATCCCGCAATCAACCGTCACGACGAGCGAATTGGGTGCATCGTCATGAATCGATTTCAGTGCTTCGCAATTCAGGCCGTATCCCTCTTCCAAGCGATGCGGCACATAATAATGCACATCCGCGCCGGCCAGTTTCAGGCAATGCCACAACAAGCTGGTCGCCGTTACGCCGTCGACATCGTAATCGCCGTAAATCGTGATGCGACGGTTCTCGCTGATGGCTTTGAGAATCCGATCAGTCGCCTCTGGAACACCGGGAAGCGATTCGGGGGGATGCAGATCGGACAGCTTGGCATCCAAGAAACCGCGGGCCGCTTCAGCGGTTTCGTAGCCGCGCCCGTACAGCACCTGAGCGGCCAATGGCGAAAGTTGTGTGGTGCCGCTCAATTGCCGCGCCGCTGCTTGATCATAGGGCGCAAAACGCCAAACCCGTCCCATCCCACGCCCTCATTTCATCCATGCGGCGGCACAGCCGCTTTGTGCGAGCTTCCGCTCGGGAACGATATGCCGCTCCCGTTGGTCGCTGTGCCTTTTTATTGTTGTTGATTATGGGGTTATTACAACAAAGCAGGGGTTGAGAGTCAAAGGGGGGGAATTTGCTTCGCGGGGAGCCCCGAGACACGCGGTCGAGAAATCAACCATTTATCCGGTGTCTTAAGTGCTATGTAAGTAACGGCTTGTGGTTTATTTGGGAAAACCGCAAGAAAACATGCCCGGTTTTTTAGAGCAGTTGTGATCCTATCATTGAACGCAGTTTGGCCACGTGCTCTCTCACGGTGGCTTACTCACTCCCACGGTTCTCACGCAATACGCGAATGCCCGGCAATCGCCGGAAGTTTTTCGCAGTAGACGCTTCCACCATTCCTCCCACCGAAGGACGCTCCATGTTTAAAAGCACGCATCGTCAAAACGTACGTTCCATGCGGTTTGAAAACCTGGAAGACCGCCGACTGATGGCGGGCAGTGTCGACATTCATCTCGACGGCGGCAACCTGGAAGTCATTGGTACTGCGGACCGTGACAAGTTGAGCGTGTACTACGACGACAGCGGGCAAACAATTCACGTCAAAGCCTATGAGTATGTCGGCGGCAATTGGGTCGAGACACAGCATCAGGAATTCGATGCCGACGATATCTCCTTCATCCGCATCCGCGGTGCCGGCAGCGATGATGTGATCTACAACAGCACGGAAAAGGACTCCGAAATCTTCGGCGGAGCGGGCAACGATTGGATCTACGGTGGGGCTGGCGGCGACACCATCTGGGGCAAAGAAGGCGACGACACCATTTATGGCAACGGTGGGGATGACTATCTCAGCGGTTGGGATGGGAACGACTACATTAAAGGCAATCAGGGCAACGACACCGTCGATGCCGGAACGGGCGACGACTACGTCGTCGGGGGGCAGGGCAACGACATTTTATTGGGTGCCGCGGGTAACGACACGCTCAAGGGCCGCGATGGCGACGATTTCTCGCCGGCCACGAGCGGCAATGACCGGCTGTACGGCGAAGGCGGTGACGACACCCTATTGGGCCTGGCAGGCAATGACTGGCTGGCCGGTGGACACGGCGATGATCTCTTGAAAGGCGGACTCGATAACGACACGTTGCTGGGGAATTTGGGTGACGACCGTTTATACGGCGAAGGCGGCACGGATTATCTCAAAGGCCAGGATGGGAATGATTACCTGAATGGCGGTAGCAAAGGTGGCAGTGACGGCGAACGCGACTATATGTGGGGCGGACCGGGCGCCGACACGTTCGTACAACACTGGCACTTCCGCCCCTCGGGCGGCAATCGACCATTTGTGATCGGCTACCTGGAAGAGACGATCTACGATTTCAACGGCTTCGCCGGTGATCGTTACGCGTGATTCTCAGCCGACATTCGCAACCAAGCTGCCGGTAAATACCGCGGCAAATCCGAGGCAATCAAACCTGGCTCGCTCAACTCGGCGGCAGCCAAATCACCCGCCAGCCCATGCAGATGCGCGGCGAGTTGCGCAGCTTCAAAGGCCGGCAGGCCTTGTGCCAACAGCGCCGCGATCAGGCCGGTCAAAACGTCTCCCGAACCGCCGGTGGCCATGCCGCTGTTGCCTGTGCTATTCACGGCAATGCGGCGACCATCGGTGATGATCGTTCCTGCCCCTTTCAAAAGCACCACGCAGCCGTGCGTTGCGGCGAATTCAGCCGCCATCTCTTCCCGCGCCTGTTGCACGGTTTTAATATCGGTCCCCGTCAGCCTGGCGAATTCCCCAGGGTGCGGCGTCAAGATGCGTGGTCCTGCAGCGGTCGGCAAGGCATCCAGCGTCGCGAGAGCATTCAACCCGTCAGCATCAACGACCAGCGGTTTTTCGATGTCGCGGTACAGCCACGTCACAATATCAGTCACCGCCTGGGACTGACCGCAGCCAGGGCCGATGGCGATCACATCTGGCTGGGTCACTTCGTTCCGCAATGACTCGGTCGCGGATGCATCCAAACGCCCCGCTTCATCTTCGGGAAGCGGGATGGTCAAATACGATGGTTCCCTGCCGGCTACAATCGACACAATGCCGCGGGGGACTGCCACAAACACCAGCCCCGCGCCGCCGCGCAGCGCGCCGAGACCGCTCAAACAAGCCGCCCCACTCATCCCCCGGCTACCGGCGATTATTAATGCGCGGCCGAAGGACCCTTTGTGCGAGTCAGTCTTGCGTGCGGGAAGTTCCGGCAATTCAGTTACACGCTCTAGAGCCATCGGTCTGTCCCGGTTAGATGGTGTTCTGTCAATTTGTAGGGCAGGCTCCCGCCTGCCGTTTTTGGAGAGGCACGCACCGCTTGAATCCTGGCAGGCGGGAGCCAGCCCCACGGCTTTGATGTTCATCCTAACATGCGCGCCGTGATTGCGGAAATCAACGAACGTGCGGCCGCGTTGACAACCGGGCAAGGGGGCCTGACAATCGGTTGGCCGTTGCTGTTGATTCACTTGGATTCCACTGGAGTGCCGTCGTGCCGATTCGCCCGCTGTTGTTCGCTGCTGTTTTGCTAAATACTCTTGCTGCGCTGACACCCGTTGCCCACGGAGCTGACTCGCCGTTTGACGTTGGCAATCGCGCGCAATTGTTTGTGGACCAAGTCCTGGTCCGCGAGGCGAAAAACGTGGCGTTCACGCTGCATCCTGGGGAGAAACATTCCCAAAATCCTCTAATCCGCGCCGATCAACCCTGGGAAGGTTGGCGGCTTGAGATCTATGGAAATGTGTTGTTCGACAAAGAGGAACAGCTCTATAAGATGTGGTATCTGGGGATGCCGACGGAAAGTTACGATCACTACGTGACTTGCTACGCCACCAGCAAAGACGGCATCACCTGGGAGAAACCGCTGGTCGGCACGCTCCCCGCCAAGGATGGGCGCAAGACCAACGTCGTCTCCAACGCCCTATTGGCCAGCGTGATGAAGGACAACAACGATCCCGATCCCGCGCGGCGCTACAAAATGGTCTGTTGGATCAACGAACCCAAACCGGCCGGCGGCCCGCACACCTACACTTCGCCCGACGGATTAAATTGGACCCGCCTGAGCCAAGAACCGATCTGCCGGTCGAGCGACGTACTGACCGCCTATTACGATCACGTCCGCAAAAAATACGTCGCCCTTCCCAAACATAGCACCAAAGTCGGCACGCAGGTCCGCCGCTGTTTTGCCCTGAGTACCAGTGACGATTTTTTGAAATGGACCGAGCCGTATTACATATTGAAACCCGACCTGCGCGACGACGCGGGGTCATTAGCGCGGATTGAAGAAGTGCGGCCCATCTTGGATCAACCGGACGATCCCGAATTGATGCGGACGGAATTCTATGGCGTCGGCGTATATCAAGCGGAGAGCTGTACGCTCGGTTTTCCGTGGGTCTTCACCGTGAACAACAATGCGCGTTACGGCAATCACGAAGGTCCGGGTGAGTTGCAACTGGCGGTCACGCGGGATTTGGTGAATTGGGAACGTCCCTTCCGCACACCGTGCGTGCCTCGGGGCAGGGTGGGGGAGTGGGACAGCGGATTCTTCACTACGCCGTCTGAAGCGATACGTGTTGGCGACGAAATACGTCTGTACTATGGCGGCGCGAACTATACGCACGGGACGCCCTGTTTGTATCGTGCGGAGGGGACCGGGCGGATGAGTGAGTTCACCGGCAGCATCGGACTGGCCACTTGGAAGTTAGACCGCTTCGTCTCGGCCGATGGTCCTGCCAGTGGCGGCGTGCTGACGACGGTGCCGATCCAATTCACCGGATCCCGATTAGAGATCAACGCCCGCACACGCGGCAAGGGGATGGTGATCGTCGAATTGTGCGACGTGCACGGCCGCCCGCTGTCGGACTATTCCCGCCCCAAGCCATTTCGCGGAGACGAACTGCGAGCCGACGTCGGTTTTTCAAAAGAGACGCTCGCCTCACTCGCCGGAGAACCGATTTGCCTACGATTTCATTTACGGGACGCGGAGTTGTTTAGCTTCGCGTTTCGGGAGTAGTGGGGCGACTCGCAATATAAACGCCGAAGGCGTGAAACATCATAGCCCAGGGTCGCGAACGCAGTGAGCGCACCCTGGGTCACGGGGATGAACCAAACACAACCCTGAAGGGGTTGCTCAACCGGGGGAATCACCAAACATTCGGCGTTAGATGTGTCGAACCCTTTCAGGGTTCGGGCGTTTAAAACGGACGGTTTCCCAGGGTGGCGCGGCGTTGCCGCTTACCCTGGGCTATGATGTTAAACCCCTGCGGGGTATTCACCAATCGGCAATCAAATCATTTTCAAACCAATCCGTTCTAAATTGGATCGGCTCAAACGCGTTTATCAATTATTCAATGAGTGCATTATGGAAATTCGACAATACCACCTCACGCTCCCGGCAGCGCCGCGGGGGTTTCATTTGGTGACGCGGCAGGTCGTGGCGGCGATTCCTGATTTGGCGGACGTCCGTGCCGGATTGCTGAACGTATTTATTCAGCACACGTCCGCCTCGATATCGATCAACGAAAACGCCGATCCTGATGTGCCGGTCGATTTGGAAATGGCGTTCAATAAAATCGCCCCCGAATCGTGGCCGTATGTGCACACCTGCGAAGGCCCCGACGACATGCCGGCCCACATTAAAGCTTCGATGCTGGGCAACACATTGACAATCCCCGTCAGCAGCGGCCAGCTTTGTCTGGGCACATGGCAAGGCATCTACCTGTGCGAACACCGCAACCACGCCACCTCCCGAAGACTGGTGCTCACGCTGCAAGGCGAATGGGACTGAATCGACGCGTTAGGTTTTCTTAGCCACAGATTGAACACAGATCAAACACAGATTCGCTGGCGTCTGAACGTAAGTCCCAAACCGACGGCTTGCCGTCGCACACGGCAATCCACGCCAAGAGACGCACCACAGTAGATTCCAATGCGAGACAAGAGTGTTGTGGAATTGATATGAATGTGCGTAAGAAACGCAACTTCACAATGTTAGTGGCACAGATCAAATACAGATTGAATTTAGAAACCGGCAATGATTACCGTTGCCCTCGCGATTGCCGGTAACCCGTTTTTTTATGCTCTTTTTTAGATCTGTGTTCAATCCGTGTTTCATCTGTGGCTAAATAAGCTTGCGCACCATCAAGTTTCTTTCGCCAGGCGGGCGGATGTGATGAGGTCGTCAATGGTGGGAATGGGGACCAGGCCACCCATCACGCGGCGGCAGAAGAGGTCGAGGAGTACGACCATGCCGTCGCGTTCGCCTTCCAGGAGCTCAGTACGTTGATCCTCAGCGTGCGTCCAGGTGATTTCCTGTGTGCCGCGCAGCTTGGCGGTCCCTCGTTCGCATTGAATCGTGGCAGTGAATGGGGAAACGTCGTGAGTAGCAGTCGGAGTCTCGACCAGGTGTGATGCGGGCCAGTGCCGTCTCGGTTTGGGAACGGGACGGAGGGAATTCAAGCAGCAAAGTTTCATCTGTGGATTGTTGAACGGTTGCTTGTCTGCCCACCAGATACCGACACCAATCGATCAATGGCAGCCGCGACTGGAACAAGTCATTATGGGAGGGCATTCGACTTGAACATCGATTTCCCGGGCGGCGCCCAGTCGTGTCGCCATCAATTCTCGTAAACGACTCGTAGCCGGGGTATATCGCAACGAAAGCTCCGGCACGATCATGGGCGTTCGGACATCTTTGTCGGTGAAATCGTTGATTGCACTCGCCCGAAGCAGTGTCGTGTCATCTGCGACAAAACTGGGTTTGTCGTTTTGCATCAGAAATGACAGCAACGCGTCACGGCACCATGCATCGCCCAGTACCAAGACCGCTTGGACCGAGGGTAGGGAGACGGCGCGGAGGATTCCCTCACAGGGAGTCGCTTTGAATTCAGACGCAGCTTGTTCGGCGCGGGTGGCGACGGCATCCCAGACGACGCGGATACGCATCCGGTCGCGCAGCATTTGCAAAGCCGGTTGATGCGTCGTTTCCCAGGCCGAGCCGAGGCCGATGATCGCCACGTCGAGCATTGTCTGTTTTTTCGCTCGATAACAACAGGATGGGTTGGTCGAATCTCTGAAAAGAGCCGCAAGACCCGAAAAAATTAGTATGCTTTAGCAAACACCGCCCGGGTCGTGGTCGGTTTTCCTGTGAACAGACATTTCCCGGTTTCGCCGTCTTGATCCAAGGGAATGCAACGGGCGGTCACCTTCAGCTTTTTCAACTCGGCTTCCACAGCTGGGTCTTCATCGATGAAGTAACACAAGGCAAATCCACCATGGATTTCCGGCTTATTGGGGTTTTTCGGCGTGAAGTATTCGCGGAATTCGTCCAAGTTGTCGATCGTCCGTGTATTCTGTTCACGCAATTCTAACGCCCGTTGAAACAGGCCGTCTTGGATTTCGCCCAGAATATTGCCGACCGTTCCCACAAATTCATTCCGTGGCACCCCGACCTTTTCGCCCGTATCCCGCCGGGCGAGAAACACCGAGTCGTTTTCAATATCGCGCGGACCAACTTCGGCTCGCAGCGGCACTCCTTTTTTGATGTGCTGCCAGTTCTTTTCGCCGCCACGGAGATCCCGGTCGTCCATCCGCACACGTACCGGCTCGCCGCCATAGGACTGTGCTTCCAAATCCTTTTTGAGTTTCTCGCAATAGGCAAGCACGTTTTGGCGTTCTTCGTCGCTACGGTAAATCGGCAGCACAACGACGTGCGCCGGCGCCAAACGCGGCGGCAGTACCAGTCCGTCGTCGTCGCTATGCGTCATGATCAAAGCACCGATCAAACGTGTCGAGACGCCCCAAGAGGTCGTCCAGGCGAATTCTTCGTCGCCGGTTTGATTTTGGAATTTGATGCCTTGCGCTTTGGAGAAGTTCTGACCCAAAAAGTGCGACGTCCCCGATTGCAGCGCTTTGCGGTCCTGCATCATGGCTTCAATCGTGAGCGTCGAAACCGCTCCGGGGAAACGCTCTGCTGCAGTTTTTTCACCGCGGATGACCGGCATCGCCATATAGTTTTCGGCGAAGTCGGCATACACATGCAGCATCCGCTCGGTTTCTTCACGAGCTTCCGCTTCGGTGGCGTGGGCAGTGTGTCCTTCCTGCCACAGAAATTCGGCCGTCCGCAGAAACATCCGTGGCCGCAATTCCCAACGGACGACATTGGCCCATTGATTGATCAAGATCGGCAGGTCGCGATACGACTGGACCCAGCGCGCATACATTTCGCCAATGATCGTTTCGCTGGTGGGACGCACGATCAACGGTTCGTCGAGCTTGCCGGCCGGACGCAGTCCGCCATTGGGATCCGGTTCCAAGCGGTGGTGCGTGACGACGGCACATTCTTTGGCAAAGCCTTCGACGTGCTCAGCCTCTTTTTCGAGGTAGCTCATCGGAATGAACAGCGGGAAATAGGCGTTCTCGTGCCCCGTCTCCTTGAACTTGCCGTCCAGCACACGTTGCATGTTCTCCCAGATGCCCCAACCCCAAGGCTTGACCACCATGCACCCGCGGACCGGCGAAAGTTCCGCCAAATCGGCCGCTTTGATCACCTGCTGGTACCACTCCGGATAATCCGCTTCCCGCGTCGGAGTAATCGCTGTCTTTTTCTGTTTGGCCATGGTCCGTCACTGTCTTGTTAATGATCGCTAAAAACCGGTTCACGACTCGCTCGCACAGTCTACCTGGTTCTGAGACCGAGTTTGCGACCGAGAATCATCCACGTTGATCCCATTCCGTGCGAAACGTACAATTCGATCGCGCGAGACGACGGAACTTCACTGAACATGGTTCAGTATGTTAGCGGCATTGGCGACGACGTGAAAGCGTCGCGTTGTGGACCGGTTTTCTCCCACAATAGTTTTTCCCACACTGTGAATAATAATCGAATCGGACGACATCATGAGCGACGAATCAGCGAGCGACTCCGCAGCCACGTTTGTCGAGGATGTGTTGCTCGAAGGGCACATCGTGGACAGTCTGATCTTGCCAAAGATTCTTGACGAAATCACCACGCTGGGCGGTACATTTGAAATCAAGCAGATCAGTATTGGACAGCGGCGTGCCGATCCGAGTTCGGCCACTTTAAAGGTCAGTGCCGAAACGGCTGAATTGTTGGAGAAAATTCTCACCTCCATCGGTCAACACGGCGCCGTTCCGGTCCATCAACAAGACTGCACGATCGTCGAAGCCGACATCGACGGAGCGTTCCCAACCGGCTTTTATTGCACAACCAATCAGGACACTCAAGTGCGACTCGACGGCACTTGGATTGACGTGGCCCCACAAGAAATGGATTGCGGCCTCCGCATCAACGCCGCCGGCGATGCGGCCGACTGTCTGCCGATGTGCCAAGTGGCCAAAGGAGACCGGATTGTCGTGGGCCGTTTGGGGGTCCGCGTGAAACCACTCAAGCGAGAATTGTCGGCGAATGGGACCTTTGCCTTCATGAACAGCGCCGTCTCCAGCGAAAAACCAAAGGGGATTCTCGTTCGCGACGTTGCTGCCGAAATGCGCAAAGCTCAACGCGGTGAGGGAAAAATTCTTGTCGTGGGCGGACCAGCGATTGTGCATACCGGCAGCAGTGAACACTTCAGTACGCTCATTCGCGAAGGCTATGTCGACCTGTTATTCGCCGGCAATGCGTTGGCAACGCACGATATCGAACAGTCGCTATTCGGCACCAGTTTGGGAATTTCGATGGAGCAAGGCAATGTGATGGATGAAGGTCACGAACATCACCTCCGCTCGATCAACGCCATTCGTCGTGCCGGGGGAATCAAGGCGGCTGTCGAAAACGGCGACCTGAAAAGCGGCATCATGTACGAATGCGTCCAACATGACATCCCCTACGTTTTAGCCGGCAGCATTCGTGATGACGGTCCACTGCCAGAAGTGATCACCGATACGCTCGTCGCGCAACAGCGGATGCGGGAATTGATTCATGACGTGACATTCTGTTTGATGATCGCCACGACATTGCATTCGATCGCTGTTGGCAATCTACTTCCCGCGCGGGTGAAAGTCGTCTGTGTCGACATCAACCCAGCGACTGTCACAAAACTCTCGGATCGCGGCTCATTCCAAACAGTCGGCTTGGTGACCGACGTCGAGCCGTTTTTACGCGTGCTGGTGAATGAATTGCACAACGAGTAAGCGGCGGCTATTTTTTAAGGCAGTGATAAATTAGCGTGCCAATGAGGCTTATCCGTCAGTGCAAACTTTGTGGCAACCAAACACACTGCTGGACAAGCCAGCAGTGGCACCCGGCGAAAATTCGGGGTGCCACTGGCTTTGCCAGTGCGAGAACCAAATATCGGGACAATCTACAAAACACTGGCCGAGCCAGTGGCACACAACCTCCGACTCAAGTGGCATCAAAGCACTCGCTTTTTGAGCAGGCTGTTTAGAATCAGTTTCAAAACCCGGTTGCGCTTGTTCTCGAAACGTTCAGATCGGTGTCGATGAGACGCGTCAGAGGGTTTTGAAACTACTTGTAGAGACATAACTACGTGGAACGCCTCATCGAATACCTCAGCCTCATTGCGATTGCGTCGACGTTCCTTCCCTATTGGCGGGCTCGCACAGCTGTGCAACAGACGACCTTGATCTCCGCTTGGCGGTGGGGGGGAGTTGGTTTAACGGTCTGGATCGCTGCCGCAGCAGGCCAATTGTTTGCCGCCGATTCGCAACGCGGCATCGTGCAACTCGTCTGGTATGCCGCAGCACTATTGATGCTCTGCCCGGCGATTGCCGTGCTCGGCGCGCAGCGACCGGTTACGCGCGTTTGGAGTTGGTTTATCGTGCTGCCTTTCCTGCTTGTGTTTGGCTGGCCCGCAGCCGCCACCGTTTCCCAAACCCTGGCCAACGGTCAATTCTTGCTGCAAACACCGATGGTTGTGGGGTATGCCTTTGTCGTCGTGATGGGGCTGGGGAATTATTTGGGAACAAGATTCACTCTTGCGGCAGCACTCACAGCTGGGGCATTACTGTTGGTGGTCGCACCGACGGCGACCGCTGATTTTTCTTGGTTGCCCCAGACGGGTCATTGTCATCTCCTCGCGACGCTGTTGCTGACTGCGGCAATTTGGTGGGCGGCTCGTGCTGCACGACCCACGTATGCTGTTCGCGTACCGCTCGACCGTGTCTGGATTGAATTTCGCGATCAATTCGGCATCGTCTGGAGCAAGCGCGTGCTCGATCGACTCAACCTCATGGCCCAAGGCGATCGACTCTCGCTGCGCATGAGTCTCATCGGTGTCACGTCAGTTGACAATTCCGATGCGCCGCCCACGACGACTGAGCTGGCCGCTATGGAGCGATCCTTGCGCTGGCTACTACGGCGTTTCGTGGATGAAGCCTGGATCGACCGGCAGCTACGCCTAGGCAACGATTCATCTAGTTAGCGCGCCTTAACGCAGGTTCGTGTTGACTTGATGGAACGAAGATTGCGGATTGGGACGCATGATGAGTTTCGGCAACACTTTATCACTCGCAACGGGTGATTCTGCAACATGACGCGCGCGAAGAATCCGACTGTGGAAAAGCCGTAATCTAGTTCTGCTATGACAGTTATGCAGGCCAGTTCAAATTTCTTTACACTTTGGCACTGTATTTGTACAGAGAAGGTTGCCGCCACATTCGTTGGAAGGCCATCATGGAAGAATGGTACTAGATTCAATACCTTATTCGTCGGGCCAGTTCATGATCACGCGTCGACCCCAAATCCTACTATTGACCCCTGACCGTAGATTCGTAGCGGATGTCGTCGAGGAATTTGGCGACATTTTTAACGTCGAAGTTTGCGACAGCCCCTCCTCAGTATTGGCCTATTTAGCTGAAGCCGATCCAGAGGGACTTGTTGCCGATCTCCGTTTGGTCGAAGGGGGCGGGCATGCCCAAGCTGCATTTCTGGAAGAGTTGCTGGGAAACTATGGGCAGTTAAACACAGTATTGCTCACTGAGCAAAATGCCCCCGAACCAATCCAACGACTCGTCGCCTGCGGACCTTCGGTACGCTTGATGGCGTACGAAAAAATCTCGCAATTGGCAGAACATTTCGGCCACCTGAGCGAATCCGATCCATCGCCTTCAGTGCCTTCAACGCCGGAAAAAACACCCGCGGTTGAAGAACCTCCCACGCCAGTCAAAGCCTCGGACAGCTTGTCGCAGCAATTTGAAACCAAGACCCCAGCCATGCGCCGCATGTTGGTCGATCTCCAAATCGCCGCCGAGTACGACGTCACTGTGATGTTGATCGGCGAGACCGGTGCAGGCAAAACGCACCTGTCCAAGTTGATTCACGAAGCCTCTCCCCGTCGCGATGAACCGTTCATGACGGTCGCCTGCGGGGCGCTGCCGAATGATCTGATCGAAAGCGAACTCTTTGGCCATGTTAAAGGGGCCTTTACCAGTGCTCACGCGAACAAAGACGGCAAGTTCCTCGCCGCCGGCAACGGGACCATTCTGTTGGACGAAATCGACGTGTTGGGGTTGGAGCAGCAAGTCAAATTGTTGCGGGTGATCGAATCGGGGCAATTCGAACCGGTCGGCAGCAATCAAACTCTGCAATCACAAGCCCGTATCATTGTCGCCAGCAATTTGGAACTTCAACCACTCGTCGAGCAGGGACGATTTCGTCCTGACCTGTATTACCGGTTGAATATGTTGAAGTTCGATATCCTTCCGCTTCGGCATCGGACCTCCGACGTCCTACCGTTGGCCGAACGCTTCGTGAAACGGTTCACGGAAAAACATGGTGTGAAAATTGAATCGACGGACGATCGGCTCTACGAATCGTTGTTGGCCTATCCTTGGCCGGGGAACGTGCGCGAATTGGAGCACGTGATCCAGCGAGCGGTGATCTACTGTCGCGACGGGCACCTGCGCACCGAGCATCTACCGTCGCACATCACGGCTGGAATCGCCGGTCCCAGTAACGAGCCGGCGAAAACCAACGGAGCAATGCGGTCGCCACAACTCAACCTGCCGCCCGCCGAGTCGTTGGAGCGTCAAGTGGCTTCTACCGAACAGGAAGTCATCGAGCACGCCCTGTTACGCAACAGCCACAGCCGCACTCAAACCGCCAAAGACCTCGGCATCAGCCGCGTGACGCTGTACAACAAAATGAAAAAATACGGCATCACAATGTAAACCACATTCCCCCCTCTCCCCCTGGGAAAGAGGGCAGGGGTAAAGAGGGCCACCAACCAACACGCAGCCCCAATTGCCAACGATAACGTCCCCAGCAGCCTCAAGACCGGCCACCGTCGGCTGGACAAACTCCGACAGCAGTATCCGATTCAGGCCTGAGAAAATCCATCGACAGGGTGGCAGCGATTGCCAACGGCAATCGGTGTGCCATCGGCACTACATGCACCAGTTCCAGCTCTGCTTGCCATTGAGAGTCTGCTTGTTCTCGGAGACGCGGAATTTGCTGCCCTGGGAGAGGGGCCCGGGGGTGCACGCGGCTACCCAGACTCTTGGCCAATAGGCACGCAGCCCCAATGCAAATAACGTCCCCAACGCATCCTCAAGACCGACCCACCGTCGGCGGAACAAACTCCACGGCAGCGTCCGACTCGGGCCTGAGGAAATCAAAGTCGCAACCTTCATCGGCCTGCAGTACGTGGTCGATGTACAGCCGCGGATAACCCCGCAGATGCTTGGTGGGCGGCGGTTGCCACTCGGCGCGGCGCTGTTGAATTTCCGCGTCATCGAGGTGCAGATGCAATCGGCGCCCCTCCACGTCTAACTCAATCTCATCGCCGTCGCGTACACAGCCCAATAACCCACCCGCAGCCGCTTCGGGGGCGATGTGCAGCACCACCGTCCCGTAACTCGTACCGCTCATCCGTGAGTCGCTGATGCGAACGATGTCGGTGATTCCCTGCTCAAGCAATTTTTGCGGCACCGGAATCATGCCCCATTCCGGAAACCCCGGCACGCCCTTGGGGCCGGCATTGCGTAACACCAGTACACTGTCCGCATCGACCGGCAACTCGGGATCATTCACACGGGCCAGCATGTCGGCGTAATCGTTAAACACAACCGCGCGGCCGCGATGCTGCATCAGGTGCGGCGATGCAGCCGATGTTTTGATCACCGCTCCGCTGGGCGCAAGATTTCCCGTGACAACCGCTAACGCGCCGTCGGCCGCCATGGGGTCCGCCACGGTTTTAATCACATCCGTGTCGTGGCTGCGCGCGGCGGCAATGTTTTCGCCTAACGTGAGCCCGGTCACGGTCAGACAATCCAGTTTCAGCAAGCTCTTCAATTCCGACAAGACCGCCGGGACGCCGCCAGCAGCGTGGAAGGCATCCATCAAGTATTTTCCCGACGGGCTGCAATTGACCAAAAACGGTGTCTCCTGTGCGAGTTCGTCAAAGCGGCTCAGCGGCAGGCGGATATTCCGCCGCCCCGCCATGGCAATCAAATGCACAACGGCGTTTGTGGATCCCCCCAGCGCCGACAACGTCCGAATCGCATTGTCGAATGCCGCGGGGGTGAAGATTTTTGAAAGGCAAAGGTCTTCGTGAACCATCTCCACAATCCGCCGCCCCGTTGCCTCGGCCGCTGCCAACCGCCGTGCATCATTCGCTTCGAGGCTGGAGACTCCCGGTAACATCACGCCTAAAGCTTCGGACAGCGACGTCATCGTCGAGGCTGTCCCCATCACGTTGCACGCACCCACGCCGCAAGAGATGCAGCGTTCCAGTTCGTTCCATTCCTCGCGAGACATCTTGCCGGTGCGGACGTCGTCCCAATATTTCCACATGTCGGTCCCCGACCCAACCGGCTGTCCCCGCCAATTGCCGACGCTCCGCGGTCCGCCGTTGAGTTGAATCGTCGGCAAATCGGCGCTGGCGGCCCCCATCAATTGCGCGGGCGTGGTCTTGTCGCAATTGCACAACAGCACCACGCCGTCGATCGGATTCGAGCGGATTGTTTCCTCGATATCCATCGCCATCAGATTGCGATACAGCATCGCCGAGGGTTTCATGAATTCCTCGCCCAGCGAAATCGTGGGGAATTCCAACGGCAATCCCCCAGCGGCGATCACACCCCGTTTGACCGCTTCGGCCAAATCGCGGAGGTTGAGATTGCAGTTGTTCAGTTCGCTCCAACTGTTGGCGATCCCGATCACCGGTTTGCCGGCATAGAAATCGGCATCGAATCCCATGGACCGCAATGCGGAACGGTTTTGCAGCGCTAATTCGTCACGTCCGGCGAACCATTCAGCACTGCGTAGCGGTCGAGTTGTCATCGTCGTATTCCGTGGTAGGCTTGTGGCTTGAGGGGACAGGCTCGAAGGCGATGAAGTCATCGTAGGGCAGGCTCCCGCCTGCCGCGAATCATGTTGTTCGTGCCTGTTCAATCACGACATGCGGGGGCCAGCCCTACGGCTGATTGTTGCCTTGGGGGCAAGAATCCCAAATGTCGCGTCGAAAAACCCCGCTAATTGCTGTAACCGGCAGGCGGGATTACGTTTCGGGCCAAAACCACCGGTGTTCGTCATCCCACTCGCATGGTAGAATACGTCAGGCGGGACTTCCAATCACTCGGACCGGATCAGCATGGCGAATCAAGGACTGAACATAGACAATTTGACGCCCGAGCAGTTCGATGAACTCCTTGCGCAACATGAACGTGAGATTCGACTGGGCAACGTTCCGGAAGGTTCCCGTCGGCCCGCAGCCCCCCCCAAACGTTGGTTCCGGCCGCTGATGTTGTTCGCGGCGACCTGTTTGAGCACGTGGTACGTGGGAGTGCTCGATTCCGGTTGGGTCGGCGGAGCGATTTATAGCGTTTCCTTAATGTCGATTTTGGTTTTCCACGAAATGGGACATTTCCTGCAATCGGTTCGGTACGGCGTGCCAGCCAGTTTTCCGTATTTTATCCCGATGCCGCTCCCTCCGATCGGAACGATGGGAGCCGTGATATTTCAGCGGCGCGGAGCAGGTGACCGCAAAGCGCTGTTCGACATTGCCATTTCGGGCCCCTTGGCCGGTTTGGTGCTGGCGCTGCCCATGGCCGTCTTAGGCATCATGTGGAGCGAGCCAACTTACACAATGCCTACGACGCCGGAGTTTTTTCTTGGCGCGCCGCTGTTGTTCCAATGGCTAATCGCATATTTTCATCCAGTAACGTCCGCTACCTTCAGTCTCGAATTTCACCCCATGGCGGCTGCCGGCTGGGTGGGGATCTTCATCACCGCTCTGAATCTGGTCCCGGTTAGCCAACTCGACGGCGGGCATATTATGTATGCCTTGCTCCGCAAAAAAGCCCACATCGTCGCCATCGGCTTTCTGCTGTTGGTCGTCGGCTATATGGCCTGGACCGGCCGGTATCAGTGGTTGCTGATGGTCGCGCTAGTGACCTTCATGGGCCCCAAACATCCGCCAACCGCCAACGACAACGTCCCGTTAGGCTGGGGCCGCAAAATTCTCGGCTGGCTGACGCTGTCCTTTTTAATCATCGGCATCACCCCCGACCCGATCAACTATTATCGACCCGGGCGAGCGGCCAGTGAGAAAACCAGCGGCAATCGAACTCATCACGCCACCGCAACAAGGCGCGAACCCCACGCAGCCGGGGTGAGGGGCCGACGGTGCCATTGCCGGCTGGCTCAGCAGTGCGTTGGCAAAGCGCATTTCCCCTCGTTCCCAAGCTCCCGCTTGGGAACGAAATTCACGAAAGCTCTGCTTCTCAAGGCATTTCCGTCTGCATCACACGAGCGTCATTTCGCAGCAGACTCGAAGCGGAGCTTCGTGAAATCGGGTTCCCAAACCGGAGTTTGAGAACCAGGGTCGGGACCGCCTTACGCGTTCCAGTTCGTCTTCATCAACTTCAGCACGTGGTTTTTCCACAAAGTTATTGGCAATACGCGAACCTCTAGTCCGACCGTACCACTCAATAGAATCTTTCGTGGCCACCCGTGTTAAAACACTCGAAAGACCATGGTGACGGACGTCGCATCTCCTCCTTCACCGAGTCGATAAGAGCAAATGGGGAGTTCGTCACCTTTATGAAGATTGAACTTGTCATTCGTTTTTACATTCAATTTCACATCAAACACATTTCCGTATGTCCCGCCACCCATTTCAGTGACGTTTTGTTCTTTGGCAAGCGCGAGAAGTGAATTTGGAAATAAGTTTCCTAGGAGATTCGCACTGCCACTTTCTCCCATTGAAAGTTTCTGCTCACTGGGCGAATCTCCACGTAAATTTCCTGTCTCCGAAATAATTAATTCTGCATGAACGTGACTGCCTTCAATTGAATTTGTTATTTTCCAAGTGATCCCTTCGTGTTCTTCCACCGCTTCATTAATCACCAAAATACAATCTGGGCCTGGCTCATGATTGAATGCAATTGCCAAGAGCAATACAGCAGTCACGATTGCGACGATCGCTAGGTATTTCCTAGAACTGGATGTTTTGCTCATGCTTGATAAACCAGCTGTGCGAGGGCAAGAAGTCGCCGGGTGCCACTGCTGGCTTGTCCAGCAGTGAGTTGAGTCACGACATCAATTCCTAAGCATCGGTGCGTCCATAGACCATCGCACTGGCGGACGAGCCGCCAGTGGCACCCACTTTGGGCACCAGGCGCCTCACGCGTTCCAGTTTGTCTTCATGAACTTCAGCGCCGCTTCGGCCAACTGATCCTCGGACGTATACATCTTCCGCCAGATCTTCGTTGCTGCCGCCAATTCCGGCAGGGCCAAGCCGAAGGCTTCGACGGTCATCCAGCCGTCGTATTCGGTTTCTTTCAATGTGTGGAATGTTTTGTCCCATTCCACGTGCCCTTCGCCCGGCGTGGAGCGGTCGTTTTCGGAGATGTGTACGTGGCAGGTGACGTCGGCGCAGGTCCGGATCGCTTCGTCGACATGCTTTTCCTCGATGTTGGCGTGAAATGTGTCGTAGATCATTCGCAAGTTCGGATGATCGACGGCACGCACGAATTCGGCGCAGTCGGCGGCGCTGTTCAGCAGGTAGCATTCAAAGCGATTGAGGTATTCCAACCCCAGCATCACATCAGCCGCCTGTGCATGGTCGGCGGCGTGACCGAGCGTTTCTTGAGACCATTTGCGTTCGTCCTCCGTGGGACTGTCTCCGCTGAATTCACCGATCGCCGAATGATACGGCCCGCACAACAACTTTGCCCCCAACACCGCGCACGCGTCGACCACTTGGGTGAGATGATCAAGCCCCGCTTTACGCAGCGCCGGATCCGGGGAGGCCGGGTTGGCTTCGCTGGAGCAGACCGTCACCGCCGTCCGCTCCAGGCCCAATTCGTCGCATTTTTCCGCCAGTTTTCGATACGGCTCCAACTCCAAATCAAAAATCGGGATCTCGACGCCGTCGTAGCCCATCGACTTGAGGCGCTCCAAAATCGGAAAATGTTCTTCGCCAACGCTGGTCGTCCAGAGCAGCATATTCATGCCATACTTCATGGGGGAGCATCCTTTGTGGGGGGCTTTACCGGTATCAAAATCAAATCGTCAATTCGCGCGCGAACAAGCAGCCGCGATTCGTCCAGGACCGCCGTGGTCTCCGGCGGAAGTGGCTGTAGTTTGACACGCCGCATCACTTGATTCAAGCGATACAACAACCGCTCCGAGTCCAAATAATCCCACAGAAACCCTTCCCGCGTGAATAACGGCAACACGCCGGCAAGCCGTTCCGTCGGTTTTTTGGCCATCGCATTCACAGACTGCTGGATCAATTCCGCATCAACAGCGTCGATCGCCGCATAATAATCCCGCAGCATTTCGGGATGCCGCTCGATCAACACCGCATCCATCAGCAACTCGGTGACGATGTGCGCCAAAAACCCGGGCCGAAACCCGTCGTGGGGTTCCAGCAACTTGCGGAACAGCGGCAACAGCGCGCCGCTCACTTCAAAAAACGCAGCTGAGCGATGAAAACGGTCGTCGTCCTCCATGTGCTGCAACACCCCGGCGGCAAACTCCGCTTGAGGCTGCCCCGACCCATCCGCAAACGGCTGCACATGCTGCGGCCGCAATCGCACCCGGCGATCCGCCATCGACAACCAATCAGGCGTCGCCGTCCCAGCCAGAAAATAGGGCCGGTCGGTGTATCGAATGCCATGGGCAAAATAATTCACGCTGCTGAAACTCTCTGTGTAGGTTTAGGGTGCACGTCTATTTTGGCAAGTGGGCGCCCATGGCGGAAGGCGGGGGTGAAATTTGACGTGGTTTTGCGTTGAGTGTATGAATGCGTAGAAGTAACCACGCCCGCATACGCGAAGGAGCTCGCATGTCGGAAAATGGCACTCAAACAAACCGCAAATTGCCGGGAAACCGGTGGTTGTTTGCTCTGGCGTTCGCAGCGGTTTTTGTGGCGGTGGGGGTTGGCGTCTTTCGGCCGGTTTGGCGCGAACAGGATGCGATTGAGGCCTTAGAACGAATCAATGTGACAGTCAAAACACGGAATGTTTTCAAAGCTTACGATCCGGACACGGACTGGGAGAATGAATATTTCAAGGCGTCGCTCACCAATCGGGCCTTTAAGGTGATTGGTTCGGGCCCAAGGTTTGGAGACGAGCACGTTCCACTGATCCTCAAAATGCCGTATGTCGAGTGGTTGGACCTCGCTAATACAAATATTGGAAATCGCGGAATCGAGCAATTGTGCAGACTATCGCATTTAAAGGATTTATCGATCGC
Organism: uncultured Planctomycetaceae bacterium; assembly: GCA_942492455.1. GTDB lineage: Bacteria > Planctomycetota > Planctomycetia > Planctomycetales > Planctomycetaceae > Symmachiella. Next base: position 42,444 of record CALOFE010000082.1, read on the forward strand.
GGCCAATGCAATCGATGATGATGCGGTTCGTTCAATAAACTCTCTGAGTCGTCTCGAAATATTGAATCTAAGCGAAACATTAATCTCGGACCAAGGATTTGCGAACCTCAACAATCTGCCACGCTTGAATAGCGTCTATGTGAGTTACACAAATATTGGAGATGACGGTATCAAGGGCTTGGCTGGAAATCCCGGCATCCTCGTTTTGTATGCAGACAACACCCTTGTGACGGATGCGGGAATACGACATATCGCCAAACTGTTACCCAACATCCAATTTTTACAGCTGAACAATACGAAGATCAGCAACGCAGCAATCAAGGAGCTTTCAGCATTGTCGGGATTGCGTGGATTTATCTATTGACGGAACGACGATTGACGATAACGCCATTCAATACTTGGAGAAGATGCCGCGGCTTAAGTCTTTGTCAATAAGCGGTACATCGATTACAGATGAAGGGTACACACGTTTGATAGATAGTTTGCCGGAATCGACACGGGTTGAACGCATTGTCCCGCAAAACTGATAACGCGATCACTCAGGACTGGTAGTCCTCAGCGCACAAAAAAACGCAGGCAGCCAATGATTGCCTCCTCACACACCTGAAGGTGAGTACTTAGGGCTGCTTCGGTTAGGACCTGACCCGGTTGGCACGCCTCCACTGCACTCGGAGGCAATCATTCGCTGCCCGCGCAAAATAGCGGGGTGAATGGGTATTATTGCCGCATTGTCTGGAACGTCAACCCACTGGCGCTGGAACGTTAAGCCGCTATCCGCGTAACCCCCGGCGGAGCCGGGGGCTGACAGCAGGCGGAATGGGCAATTTTTCCATCAGCCCCCGGCTTTGCCAGGGGGGTGTCTCCCAACCTGCATCCGTCGCCACCCCAATTGGCGAAAATCCTCTGGACATTTCCTCGCGGCGCGGGTAAATTTTTGTTGGTAGAATACGGAGATTCGCTTCGTTTTCTGCCCGTATTGCAGGGATTTCGACTGTTTTCGTGATTTCCTGGGAAAACTTTTCCAATATTTCCAAGAATTGCGCGAACCTTGTCGAAGATTCCTGCGTCAGATACGCAGGAGATCGGTGTAGCCGGTCTTCGCACGGAGGCTATACCCCGATTTTGAGCGCTCGCCGCTTTTGGGTCAGCATCGACCCGACGGGGTGGAGATTTAACTCTCTTTTTGTTCACTGCGACCCCTTTTCGCAGGAGGTAGTTTCGATGAAGAGCAACCGCCAAATCACGATTTCGACGATGATCGCCAACGCTGGTATTTATGCCGGTTCGGACGTCGAAAATGGCTGTCTCCATCGATGCACGCCCTCCGTGGGTCGCGCTTTTGGGAAACGGCCCGCCACGTCCGCTTTACGCGGAATAACGTGGCCGACGGAACCGGGGTACCCGGTAGTCGAGAGCAGAGTTCGCACCCATGGCAGCGATACGCGCTTCGCGTGTTGTTCCATGTGCGACAGCTCCGACGGAACCCAATCACACGTATCGAGTGTGAAACAGGTACCGTCGCTACCGGGCGTAAAACTCCGGCGGCTTGCGGCGTCCCAGGCGGCGCCACTCGTCTTCAGTTCGACATCACGAGGCTAATTCAGCCAACACGACTGTCACTCACTGAATCCGAGCAAGCGAGCCGGCTGTGCCGCGAAGCCCACCAAGCTTCGCCGTATCGTCCCGGTCGCCCGTTGCCGTATTTGGATCCGCTGGAATTAGCACGCCACGGTTTCCAGCGATTTCCCCCAAAGCAAAATGTCCGGAACGCATTGATTCCGGCGATTTCGTGAACAAACCCCAACGATAGGTTTGCAGACGCAAGTTCGATGGTTTCCGGCTGTTTTAAGAGAGCGGAACCACGACTTGGCTGCGGCCGACACCCAATCTGAAAAAACTGTGATTGGGAAGGAGAGATAAAGTCATGATGCAATTGGCAGACAACGAGGTCTTGCAATTGGTGCGGGCAGCTCAAGCGGGCAACCGTGAGGCGTTCGGTCGATTGGCGGTGCGGTTCGAGCCGATCGTGTTCGCCATCGTGCTGCGACGACTGCGCAACCGGTCCGAAGCGAAGGAAGTCACGCAGGACGTCTTCTTGCAGATGATGCGGAAGCTGGACCAGTTGCGTGACCCAGAGCGGTTCGTCGGCTGGATGAAGCAAGTCGCCGTGCGGATGGCGATCAACCGAGCGGTCCGACGGCCGCACGAGGTCGTGACCGGTACGGATACGGTTTCGGCATTGAAAATGGATCGGGCCAACCCTTTGGAAAGCCTGATGCAAAAAGAAGATGCCGGCCGGGTCCGGGGTGGTTTGTCGCGTCTGCGTGAGCTGGACCGGCAAACGCTGATGGCGTTCTACTTCGAGGGCCAATCGCTCAAGGAGATGAGCGACCACTTCGAAAGCCCGATCGGAACGATCAAGCGGCGACTGCACACGGCACGGAACCGCTTGAAAGAAGAACTGGTCGCCGCACCGGCACCAGTCTGAAGAGCGCGTAAGCGCTCGATAAAAACCCAGCGCGGCCGGATCTAAGGATTCGGCCGCGTTTTTTTATAGAGCTAAAAGAGACCGACCCCGAAGGGGTCGTACATGCCAGCCCAGGGCAAGCGGCAACGCCGCGCCGCCCTGGGAATGGGATTATTGACGCCCCACAAACCCTGAAGGGGTTTTTCAAGGTGTGCAACCCCTTCAGGGTTGGGTTTCGTGGTGCCGCCGCCAACCTAGGGTGCGCTCACTTCGTTCGCGACCCTAGGCTATGGTGAAGAACGCCTTCGGCGTTCGGTGGTTCGCCTCGTTCTGTGGTTCGACCGAGGTCATTCCCACCACAAGGCGTGGGACTGCGGCAGGGGCATGGGTGGTGCTTGGTTTTTAATCCCCATTCAACGACATCCGCCTCGCGATTCAAGAGGGGGCCTTGAATCGTGTCTTCATAGAATTGTGCCGGAAAAACCGCCATGACCGCGATGGCCAACCGTCAAACCACCAATCGATACAACCCGGAAGATAACTCGAATCTTGTGCAAACTGCCGCTGAAGATCCAGAGGGTTGGCCGAGTTGCCGATATAAACCGTAGGCGGGGACCGACGAGGGTGTATCTCGATTTGGCCGCTCCTGGACCGACTCAAAACACAGACTATGGCGGTTGCTCATGAACGGGCCTCGCCGACTGGGATTAAGGACTTGATGCGATGGTGTCCCAACAAATAACGGCCGATCGAACCGCCTCACAACAACGTAGCCGAACTCCGGTATCGGATAAGGGTGGAATGCTCAACGGGTCGCGGATTGATTCGGGCTGGGAGATCAATCCAAGTGCGACTGCCGTACCGGGACATAGGCATTTGGCGCGCGAGATTTACGAACATATTCTCTCCACGCAGCCGGACCATCTGGAGTCGCTCAAAGAATTGGGGCAGATGGATTTCGAAGAGGGCGACTTCGCACAGGCCATCGAACGGCTGTCGCAGGTCGTGGGAACCCCCATGGCTGACGCCGAGTGTCTTCATCGTCTGGGGCAGGCGTATGCGGCACAAGGGGATTCATCCAATGCCGAAGCCGCCCAACGTCGCGCCCTCGAGTTGGATCCGCAAATGGCGGCAGCGCATTTTGATCTGGGCGTCAGCTTGCGGCAGCAAAATAAACTCGGCGAGGCGACCGCCAGTTTTCAACAAACGCTGCGATTGGATCAAAACCATGGCGGCGCGTTTCATCAACTCGGCAGCACGTTGGAGCAGCAGGGCAATATCGATCAGGCTCTGGTGTGCTACCAGGAAGCCCGCCTCAAAGAGCTGATTGACGCCGCCTTCGAAATCGGCATGTTGCAGATCCGCAGCGAAATCGAAGCCTTGGTCCGCACGGTGCTGATTACCGCCCCGCGGCACATTCTAGAAATCGGTTCGCATCGCGGCGGCACGATGTATCTGTGGTGCAAGCTGCTCGAAAATAGCGGCCACCGGATCACCGTCGACCTGCCCGGCGGCGATTTTGGCGGGCTGACGGTTGAAGAAATCGAAAGTCGCAACGCGATGATGTCGGGCTGGTCTGAAAACTTCTCGGCAATCAACGCCGACTCACACGCGGTCTCGACCTACGAAAAAGTCCGCGAAACGCTCGACGGCGAGAAGTTGGATTTCCTGTTCATTGATGGCGACCATACCTATGAAGGGGTGAAGCTCGACTTCTTCATGTATAAAAATCTGGTCCGCGAGGGAGGCCTCATCGCCTTTCACGACATCAAGGATACGCAATTGCATCGCGACCAAAACTGCCACGTCGCCCGGCTGTGGGGCGAACTGAGCGGTGATAAGATGCAAATCCAATCCGACGCCCAATGGGGCGGCATCGGCGTGATCCAATGCTGACGCTAGGCTTTAGACTGTAGACTATAGGCTGTAGGATAGTGGGGGCGTCACTCAGCGTGTCGATACCCAACCCTACAGCCCTAAGTCTATAGCCTAAAGCCTCATCTCCTATGCAACTCAACGGTCGCAATATCCTGATCACTGGGGGACGTCGCGTCGGCGCTAAATTGGCGGTCGATTTGGCGCAGCGTGGGGCGAATATCGCGCTCAGTTACTTTCAGAGTCGCGACACGATCGAGGCGGTCGTGGATGAGGTGCAGGAACTCGGCGTGCGGGGGCTAGCGGTTCAAGCGGATTTGCGGCAACCGGCGGACGTCGATGCCTTGGTGGCCCAAACGGTCGACGAATTTGGCTCGATCGATTGTCTGATCAACATGGCGAGCACCTTTAATGCGACGCCGCTGGATCAACTTACTCCAGAAGACTTTGACGATAACATCGCTTCAAATCTCAAAGCACCTTACTTGACCTCCCTCGCCGCAGCGCGGGCCATGCAACAAAACCCGACTGTGGATGGGTTGCAGGGCAAGATCGTCAATTTCGCGGATTGGGCTGTCTTTCGTCCCTATAAGGGCTTTCTCCCCTACTTGATCGCCAAAGGGGGAGTGGTCACGATGACCACCGCATTGGCCTTGGAATTGGCCCCGACGATTACCGTCAACGCCGTGGCCCCGGCCATGATCGATCCCCCGCCGCATCTGACACCTGAACAGATTGAGTCCATCCGTCAGGCATCGCCGTTGAAGCGAATCGGGGTCCCTTCCGACGCCAACAACCTCGTGCTGTATCTGCTGGAAGGTACCGATTTTGTCACCGGCGAAGTCTTCCGCGTCGACGGAGGCCGTTTTTTGGGCACCGATCATCTTTAGGTCGCGCGACCGGATGCAAGCCGCCAGTTGTATGGGGACGACAGCACTACACTAAGTGTTAGGTCATCCTGATTTGGGGTGCCACTGGCGGCTCGTCCGCCAGTGCGAACGTGGACCGACGTCCCTAGACAAGGAAAGCCGAGCCTGACACATCACTGGCGGACAAGCCGCCAGTGGCACCCGCGCCATCACTTGCTAGGCGATAGGACGTTCTCGGCATTTCGATGATTTAACTTAGCGATGTGGGGTTAGACCGTCGCTTCGACCAATTGTGGCGCACCGGTTGGGTTATGGTCTGCCGTCACTGATTGCAGCGCCGCCAGCACGCGTTTGTCGAGCGAGTTATCCCGCTGAAGTTCCGTGAACGGGTCCAGAGGCAAAGGATCCGCATTGCCGCGTTGATGCAGAATTAAGTTGTCGTAGGCCCGCACTGCTCGAATGATTTTTGCGCCCAACGGCACCGGCCCCGTCGTTGCGGTTCCCAATGCCTCGCGGGCTGCCTCGATTTGTTGGTCTTGATTGAGTAGCAGCGGCACGGCGCCGTTGAGAATCGATCCCAGCGACATCACCAAATCCATGCCTTGAATGGTTTGCTCAAACTTGTCGTCGTTGTCATGTTCCAGTGCGCCGACTGCTTTGCGGATGACTGAGGTGGTGATTTCGATGTTTCCCACGTCATACAACAGCGCCGCCACACGGATATCATCGGTTTCCCGAGCTGTCAGCCGCATTTCATCAGCGACTTTCTGGCTCATTTCCGCGATCCGCACCGAACGGTCTTTCAATCGCGGATGGGCACTTTGCAGGTATCGCGAGAGGACTTCAACCACGCCGACATAGGCGTCATGCAGTTCGCCCATTTGAGTGCGCCGTTCGTCGCTCAGCGTGCCAATCAATAACGACGTCAGCCCCAAAACGGCTCCCCAGGCGGTGATTGCCAATGCAGTGGTCGAGGCCGAGGCATAGATCTCGATGGTGGAAAGGTTCAGCGCAATCACAATCGAAGCTGACATGAAGCAAAACAACGCCGTAATGCCGGCCAAATACCGCCCAAGAAAAAATCCACTCAATACGACTGGCAGAAAGAACAGATTGAGGATCACCATCTTATAAGCTTGCATCTGGTAGAGCAAACAAGTCAGCCCCAATGTTACCAGGATGATGGAGAATTCCAGTAACAACTGCTCTTTCGTGCGGTCGGTTGGCTTGTGTGTGGTATGCATGACAACTCCGTGTTTTTCAGCGGAAAGAGATTTCTGCTAGTTGTGAACCTTCATCGTGGCGTTAACGGCATCGAGTGACGAATCCAATTCGGTATCGACATGTTCTCTAAAGGTGGTGGAGGAGGCATCGCTCTCCGCGCCAGGGCGGATGATGTCGGAATACTGTTCGGCGATGCGGCGAAATTGTTGTTCGACTTCCAAGAACGCATCGACTAAATCCGGATCGAATTGTGTTCCGCGACCTCGCTCAATGAATCCCACGCAGGCAATGTGCGGCAGGTCGGGCTTATACACCCGGCGGGTGGCCAACGCATCATAAACGTCGGCAATGGCGACAATTCTGGCAGCGATGGGAATCTCGTTTCCGATGAGATTGTCGGGGTATCCGCTGCCGTTCCACCACTCGTGATGCGAATGCGCGATTTCACGGGCCATCTGTAAAAAGTTTGACGCACCCAACCGTCGTTCGATTTTGAGCAAACATTCCGAACCAATGATGGAATGCCTTTGAATTTCTTTTCGTTCGTCGAGGCTCAGACGCCCCGGTTTGCGAAGAATCGCATCTTCAATGCCCACCTTCCCAATGTCATGCAACGCCGAACCTGTTCCAATGAGGCGAACAAATTCATCGTCAACAACATCGCGGAATTTTGGATTGTTACGCAGGGATTGGGCCAACGCCGTTGCGTACAACGCAATACGCTGCAGGTGTTCGCCTGTTTCCGGATCTCGCGATTCGGCCAAATTCGCCAGACCAAAAATCACCGCATCTTGCGTACGCAACAATGACTGCGCTTTTTGCAGCGTATCGGTCTCGGCGTTCAGTTGTGACTTCTCAAGCGCGTCTCCAATTCGCGAGCCAATCATATAGGTGCAAATCCCCAACAAAGTACACGTCCACAACAGCGCCAACGACATTGCCATGGGAGTGGCCATGAAGGCCTCGGAGGTTGTCATGTTGACGGCTGTGAGCGGGACATGGATCAGCACGGCCTCAGGGGAATCTGAAAATTTGAATACCGACGCGGCGTGCAGACCGTCCGGAAATGCTGCGATTCCAGGGATTGGGCCAACATTCGTTTCCGGTTGGGGCAGGCCAGCAGACTGCCAAGTAATCATTGTTCCCGGCCGGAGCAAGTCATCGTGCTTTGATGCGCGATCGACAATCCGCCAATCCGCATCCACCAACGTGGCTTGCCAAGGTTGTTCCGGAGCCGCCGAACGGATTTGGCTTAATAAGTGTGAAAGGTCGATTCCTTCGGATTGAGTTGCGCGTGTTGTGGAGACAATTTCAGAGCTGACAGATGCAATCTCATCCCACGCGACTTGGCTGGCGGATCGTTGGGAGAATGATTGTAAAAACTGGTATTGGACCCAGAACCCTAGCCCGACACATGCGACTTGTATCGCGAATATCCAACTGAGGCGTTTTAGCAGAGAGCCCATGGTGAGAAACCTGCAAATGACAATGACAGCAGAATCAATCGAGGGGGCAATGACAGTTTTTACTGACCGATCATTTCCCACGCTGTCAAAATGAACTCCTTGGTCCCTTGAAAACGGTCACCAATGAGTCCACTAGTAGTTTCCGTTATTTGTTTGAGTACTGGTGTTAGATTCGTAGTTGACCAGCCTGGTCAAGGAGAACCCCTAAGCGCATTCTTGCAGGATTCGCGGATTGTGTGGCGATTCCAGGACCTCTGATGCCCCGAACCGTGTTCCGGGTCCACCGGACTTGGTATGAATTCCGGAGGCACGACTAGGCGGATTGGAACGATTATCATGAATGCCATGCTGAGGCTCCCAGTCTTTCGGGGAGAAACCGCACCCGAATGGAATTTCGTGCCCTGAAGCGCAACACGGTCTTTGTGTATAGTGATCTCTAATACTGTCCCTGGCGTACGGCATACCGCCGTCTCCAGCCACCCGAAACAGGTTGCGCTGTCCCCTTGCAAATCGGGCAATGACTGGGTTCAATCAGAGCGATCAAGTTTTAATTCGAAGTGCGAAAGCCGATTTGTCTGCTTCGAGGTGACGCGGGGGACTTTGCACGGACCAGGGGTGAATTAAACGGGATACCCGGTCGACCGGAAAATATTTCAGGCAGGCCAGCAATTAATTTCGTAATAGCCAAGGACGACTCTCGCCGGCAACCACAGGAAGACAACATGACTGCCAAAACGTATCAAAATGCCTTGACCGTTGCCCTCCTGGGCTTGTTTCTCGCAACATCCCTCCTCGGTTGTGGAGGCGATGACGGGGATACAGAAGTGGCGACCGTCGAGAAAACCGCAGCCGACAAGGCGGCCAAGGCAAAAACCGAAACCAAGAAACCCAAATCGCGCGAGTCTATCGTCTTGGGGCCGCGAGAGCCGTACGTCGCCGGGAGTTCGCCGGAAACCGAGCGCAGCGGAGAGGATTGGCCGCAATTTCTCGGTTTGCACTCCGATTCGATCTCCCAAGAGACCGGTCTGCTCGACGAATGGCCCGCCGACGGTCCGCCGGTTCTCTGGAAGATGCGCGTCGGCAGCGGGTATGCCGCTCCCTCGATCATGGGCAATCATCTCGTCCTCTTTCACCGCCAGGGGAACGAAGACGTCATCGAATGTTATACCGCCGACACGGGCGAATGGTTGTGGCGGGAAACCTTTCCCACCGACTTTCGCGATCCCTACGGCTACAGCAACGGCCCGCGCTGCACGCCCTTGGTCACCCAGGACAGAGTTTTTACGTTCGGGTCCAACGGCCGGTTGAGTTGCTTAAAACTTGAAGATGGCGAAGTCTTATGGACGCGGGACACGAATGAAGAGTTCGATATTCCCCAAGCCTTTTTCGGAGTCGGGAGTACCCCCATTCTGGAAGACAATCTGCTGATCGTGATGGTCGGCGGGCAGCCCAATGCAGGGGTCGTTGCCTTCGATGCCATCACCGGCGATATCGTTTGGGAAAATGTGGGAACCGATGCCTGGGACATGAAGGGCAAGCCGGGAGCGGACGATCCCAAACTCGCCAGCTACTCCTCATTGGTGGTCCGCGAAATCCAGGGCAAACGCCACCTGCTCGCTTTGATGCGGCCCGGCTTGGTTTCGCTGGATCCGCAAACGGGCAAGATCAACTTCGCCTATTATTTCCGCTCACGGATTCACGATTCAGTGAATGCCGCCATGCCGATTGTGGTTGATGACCAAATTTTTCTCTCCGCCGCATATGGCGTGGGTTCGGTCCTTTTACAAGTCGGTGCCGACGGCCAATCGGTCGAAGAAGTGTGGAAAAACAAAGACAGCATGCGGGCGCACTGGACGACGCCGGTCTATCACGACGGCTATTTATACGGGTTCAGCGGCCGGCATGAAGTTCCCTCGTCGATGCGCTGTATCGACTGGGCCACCGGCGAAGTCAAATGGATGACCGACGAAGAGGAAGGGGCCGAATTGGTCAATCCCCGCGACGGAGCCAGTTCCATCGAGCCGAAATGGTACGGCCGCGGTTCGGCCATCATGGCGCAGGGCAATCTGATCGTGCTGGGCGAACGCGGTGCTTTGGCGCTGGTTCCGGTCGATCCAGAGAAGTTCTCGCAGACCAGCCGCGTGAAGTACCCGGAAATGAAATACCCCAGTTGGACCGGCCCGGTGCTCTCCCGCAAACGGTTGTACATCCGCTGCGAAGACAAAGCTCATGGCGGCGAATATTACTTGTTGTGCGTGGACCTGTCCGGCAGCGCAGGAACATAATCAGGCCGGTTCATACTCGCCGCGGGAGCCGTTGTGGATGATCTCCCGCACGCGTTCCGGGTCGGGAATCCCACGTACGAAAATTTCGACGCCCGATTGTCCCGCACTGGAAATCCCCACGTTTCCCACACCCATAATACGCTGCAAAAACGTCTGCGCGATCTGTACGTTGCGGACGTTGTCGTGCGTGACTTCATTGGTGTACTTCGAGAAGACTCCTCGCCGCAGGGTCGTGCGTTCCTCGGTGATGATCAAGGTCGTGCCAATCGACTGGAAATACCAGATCAGCAGCATCACCAACCCGATGCCGAATGCGGCGATCAGCAGGCAGCAGAATACAAAATAGACCGGCCGATTGCGAAACATCGCCGGATGTTCTTCGTACAGGACATCTTCCACGTTGTCGTTGGTACTCATGGTTGTATTCGCTTATTGGTCCACCAATGAATCCTGGTGGGGATGATTCGCTGAAGAATGGGAAATATTAGCCGTAGCATTGCGAAAATTGTAGCGGGAATCAACTGCGTCAGTTGTTGATTCCCAGATGAGGGGCGCCTTCCTCTGTCGGCCGGTCTAATTAACTCTCGCGTCGCAAGCCACGTCTCACGCGGAGGACACAATAGACACACAACGCCGCATTGACGACGAAGAACAGCAGAAAGATCGAAAGTCCCCCCACCTCGGCTGCCTGTTTGTGCAGCGGAAACAGGACTTTCTCATCCATGCGGAACCAACGAATGATTTCGCGAATCATGGCAGCGCCCGTAAGTGTCATCAACAGCCCCACCGAAGCGGTCGCCAGCCAGATTTTCTCCAGCCGCGCTGAACGGCGGACTTGTAACCAAGAAGCGAATTGCACGCCCCAACCGCTGCCGGCGAGAAACACATACGGCCACCCCATGTAGCCGGTGATTGCCTCGCGGACCTCCGGGGGAATCGCCACTGCATAGAGTGCGGCGGCGACTGCTGAAGTTACCAACCCCGCCAAGGCCAACATCGACATCCGGTGACGGCCGACCGTTTCGTGGTCCGGAACATCGCGCTGCAAATACCACAGTTGCCAACCCAATACGAGCGCCAGTGTGGGAAAACTGCCGGCAAACCAAACGGCCAATCGCGGCAGGACCTCGCGGGATTTGTACATCCAATTTCCGGCAGCATAATGCTCGGCCCAGACACCGGCGTTGATACTGAGCAAATGGTTCTCCGTCCAGGACCAGGCGATAAACGCAAATCCGGCGAACGTCAATAAACCGAGTGGAAACGTGAAATATCGCGGCCACGCCTGCACACGTTTCGCTTTCCAGATGTACAGCAGATAGAACGCAGCAATCAGTACCGGGAGAATCGCCATCCAACGATGAAAGGCAAGTAGATTGGCTGTGTAAAAATTGCGCTTATACAGAATCTGCACGAACAACAGCGGCGCGATTCCGGCCGTAATCGCCGCACTGAGCATAAACGGCAGCCATTCCCGCAATGTACCGGCGACCAACGAGGGGGTTTGATCGGGTTTCCGGCGTTCAAACAGACTCATCGAAACCAAATACCATGACCCGGCCAGCACGTAGTTCATGAATACGACATGGATGATCAGCGTGACGATGTACAAAAACAGGTACATCAACGTGGGCCACGGTAAACCGATCGGAAACACGGACTGCATGGGGGCCTCTTTGTTTATCTCTGGGGATGCCTCGAACCTTGTGCGGTGCCCGCTTCATCCAGCCACGTTTGAATCCTCGCCAAAATCTCCGGATCCAGCGACGCTTCCGTCGCTCCCTCCGGCCGTCCGGCCGTTTCCCAACCAATCAATTGCACTAGCGATTCCAGTTCCACCGCAGACCCGGAGAAGGGGGGCATGAACGGTTTGGTGTGTTGCAATTGCGCGATCATCAACCGTCGCTGGTCATCGGACCAATGCCCCGTCAATTCCACCAGCCCATTCACGCCCCGCATCGTATGGCAGATACTGCATTGAAACCGAAACACCTTTGCCCCCAATTGCAGTTGTTGTGTCGGATAGTCGGCGGCATTCTGCAGCGGAAAGGGATCATCGGTCACCGAACCGCTTTGCCGTAACCGGGCGACTTCCGCCGGCAAGATTGAGTTGGAATAAAGCACCTCACGCACGGTATACGGCTTACGCGCTCCCTCGCGCACAAACTCTCCTCCCGCCGTGGCCGCAACGGCCAAAGCACACAATAAGGTGGCCGTCGCGCCGTTGATATAAAGTTTGCCCCACCAAATTCCAATCGTCGCATAGGCCCCGACCAACAGCGACGACCCGACGCCGATCGCCAAAAACATCGACATCGCGGGACTTCCCCCCGTGACCCAAGCGCGGCTGTCCTCCGGCCAACTCATCAAATACCACACACCCAGTACGGGCATAAAAATCATCGGCAGCAGAAAATGCGCCGCACGATTGATCAACACGCTCCGCGTTGGCCGGTCCAATCCCGGCATCGCATTGATCACAACGCAGGCCACCAACGCGGCGATGGCCATAGAAACCAGCGTGCGGTATAGCAGCGACGGCCAAAAACTGGGATTAAAAAATCCATCCTGGATCGAATGTGTCTCTAGCCAGATGCCGGGAGTCAATTGCCACGACAAGATACCGTTGATCCAAAACAGACTGCCCCAGGCGGCGACGGCATACAGCACCAGCAACGTCATCCTGGCGGAATCATCCAAACGGGTCCCATAGCGATAAAAGCAATAACCGGCGACGATTTCGAGACAGAAGAACGTCCATTCCACCGCCCAGATCCAGTGGAATTCATCGACCATCATGCCGATCGTGCGGGGGCTGATTTGGATCGAGGTAAACCACATCCCCACCCCGGTGACGGCTCCCATGATGAAACTAACCAACACCAGAAAGCGAAAAAAACCATCAACAAATTGCCGCGCCGGAGCACAACGGCCGGTTTGCGACAGCCATTGGAAATAGCACATCAACATTCCCCCGCCGATGGCAAACTGCGCGAGGAAGACATGAAAAATCCCCAACGAGCCAATCACCAATCCCTTCATAGCGGGACCAAAATCGTTGATGGGATAGTAAGGGAAATCCATGACGGTGCTCCGAGTGTTGGCGTTGCGGGTCATTCTAGGCCAGCAGGTCGTATGAATACACTAGCGGTTTTCGTTCCACAGCCGGATTATCGAAATCAGGAATTCACACAGGCATTTTTCCCGAGTTTGCACCTCTCGACGCTAATAGCCCGAAGAAAAACCAAAAACCTACCAGACTCGGGTGCCACTGCTGGCTTGCCCAGCAGTGTATTGCCGGACACACGTTCTGCTGGGCTGCCAGCAGTGGCACCCCTCTTGTCTGTTTTACCCTTTTTCGGGGAGATGCTAGCGGCTCACCGGCGATGTATGTTATCCTGACCAAACGCTCAACAATCATTTCCCAATCAAGAAATTGCTCAGAGTTCAACGACATCATGACAGACGAACTATTTTCCGTGGCTGGACAAGTCGCACTCGTCTCCGGTGGTAGCCGGGGCATCGGTTTCGAAATAGCCCGCGGATTTGCCACGCGTGGCGCCCAAGTGATCATCACCGGCCGCGATGAAGCGACGCTGTCGGCGGCGGCTGAGGAGCTTTCTCAAGACGACAACTTGGTGACACCGATCGTCTGCGATGTCCTCAACGTCGACGAAATCCGATGTTGCGTCGACACGGTCCTGGCCGAGTTTGGCCGTATCGACACGCTGATCAACGTTGCCGGCGTGAATAAACGGCAGGCGGCCGAAAAATTCACCGTTGAGGAATACGACACGATTATCGATGTGAACCTCAAAGGGGCATTTTTGATGTCGCAGGAGGTCGGCAAACGGATGATCGAACAGCGCAGCGGCACGCAGATCAATATCGATTCGCTCAACACCTATGCCCCGCTCAAAGGCGTGCTGCCTTATGCGATGAGTAAAGCGGGATTGAAAATGATGACGCGGGGGTTGGCATTGGAATGGGGCCGCTACGGCATCCGCGTCAATTCCCTCGCCCCGGGTTTTACACTCACCGACCTGACCCGCAAACTGTGGTCCGATCCCAAAATGCTCAAGTGGGGCAAGGAGAACACGCCGCTGGAACGCATGGCCGAGGTCGAGGATATGGTCGGGACCGCCATCTTTCTGGCATCCCAAGCCTCAGCGTTCATGACGGGCCAAACACTCTACGTCGACGGCGGCATCTCAGCCGGGATCTCTTGGCCGATGGAACTCTGAGCGGGTGTTATTTTCCCAACACTTCGCCATGCCACTGCCGGGCTTGGACGAGTTCATCCAATCGGTAGTATCGCATCAACCAATAAGCATACAGGTAATCGATACTGCATGTCGCTTGGTTAATCGCAGGGCCGTTGCTGCGCCATGCGGAATGGGGATTGTTCTTCCAGGCATAGCCGCTGTTCGGCTTGGACTCGTCGACCCAGACCGGGTAATCGACCGTCTCCACCTCGCCCGGCGTGCTGAAACGGTCGAGGCGGAATCGTCGTAATTGTTCGATGCCGGTGTACAGCAAATAATTGAGTTGCGCTCCGGTTCGCTGCTGTTCCTCAGGTTGGATGATTTTCTGAAAAACGACTGGATGGCTCAGCAGTCCGCACCACATGAAGTTGCACAGGCTGTTATGCTCGTTTTCGATCCGTCGCAAACTGTGAAACATCGTTCTACCCATGCGGTACAAAAACGTGCCGTCCATTTCGGTCTGATCGCGGGCTGATTGATGCAGATCGAGCATCAAACTCACATAGGCCGCATTGGTGACATGATTCCGATCGTTCATCCCTTTGACCAACACACTGCCGCCGATTTTTTGTGGCAGGATGAAACTCTTTAGCGGCGCCGAGTAGTAGACGTGATGTTTGCTGCGGAGGCGTTTGAAGGCGCGCTCGATTTTTTGACGCCGCGGGTGATCCTGCGGCACAAAATGCATGCCGGTCGCCACGATCATGTAGGCGACCTGCGCATTGAACGGCACGCCTTGCGGTCCGATCACAGGGGTCATATCCCCATAGGGAGTCGGTTTGCCGTCCTTGTCGGTGAGGCGATAATCGTGTTCCAACAAATGCACGACAGCAGCCGTGAGATCGTCGAGCGCCAGTTTTTGATCCGCCGCCGGCAAATCGTGATAGGCCAACAGCATCAGCGTCGCGTAGCCGCCAACGAGTTGGTTATAGGTGCCCTTTGCGGGATCACTACGGAAATGATAAACCGTGCCGTCGTCGTCCGTATACTTGTATTGGTTTTTGTGAATCGGCTCCTCGGACTGCAAAACCGACCGAGCGACGAGTCCGGGATATTCGGTCACCTGCTGAAAAAAGTGCAGACCTTGCAATAGGCTCGAAATGTGCTGCAGCGTTTGACGGTCTTTGGTGACGGCGTACTTATAGCTCAACGCCGCCAATAACGCGCCATTCCAGGTCGACGTATCCGCTCCCAATCCCATTTTCGGAGGGCGGCCGACCTTGTCCCGCAGAGTGATCTTGTAATGCACCTGCTGCCAGGGGGAGGTGAAGTAATTTTGGATCTCCCACTCAAAATGCGCGGCTTTCACCGCCAACGGCAGCTTACGGTAATCACCGCCGTAGGGGGCGAGCAGGGCCTCTTGATAACTCCGCAAGGATGCCGCTGTCTGATCATTTTTGGCCGGGCGGGGAATCGCTGAGAAATCCGCCGCCACTGCGGAGAGTGGGGACAAGCCCAGGGCTAACGCCCAGAGAGCAACCCAGCGCAGTTGACGCAATCCACAAATTACCATCTCACAGCCTCCTTGCCGTTGTGACCGCTTGCGAGGATCTGGAACTCCGGCTGCCGCACCAACGCGTTTAGGCGTCGGTGGACACCGGGGGCTGGATGGCCGGCGGGACCCGTTTGGGGGGATAGGCAGTCCAGACGGCGATTGCTGAGCCAATCGGTAGTACCAGCATGATCCAGTTCGCCATGGAATAACCTCCCCAATAATCTTTGGCAAGAGCAAATGGCAACGGGCCCAGGGCGCTGGCTGCAATTTGAAATGTGAGCACGATTCCACGGATCGCTCCTTGGTGCAATCGTCCATATTGATTGACCCACACGGCGCTCCCGGCCGTTCGCAGGATCGCACCGTGCGTGCCCAGCAGCATGCCGTAGATTGCCGCCAGTCCTACATGGTTCAATGATGTCAACAACAATTGCGCCGTCGCTAAACAGACCATCGACATGGCCATCAATTTCCGTTCCGGAAAACGGTCACTCAAATAACCAAACAACAACGCCCCAATGCTGGCCGCCGCTGCTTGGATGCTCAACGTGGTGACCGCCGTCGAGACCGACAATCCCGCCTCTGAAAAGATCGAGACCTGATGAAACACCAATCCCGTCCCCACCAGTGCCCCGGTGCACAACGGCAGTAACAGCTTCCAAAACGTCAAATGTTTCCAAGCCTCTTCGACGGTCTGATCGTGACCAACGGCGGATTCCGCTTCGGCCAGATCTGCCGTGGCTGATTCCTCAAGATCCTGACGGGGGTGAGCTGTTTTCTCCTCTTTGGACAATTGGCCATCTGGCAATAAACCGACATCTTCAGGGCGATTCCGGACGAACAAAATTGCAGGTAACACAAGAATCGCCCAGACAATAACCGCTAAGCAGACCCATCCCGATCGCCAGCCGAATTCGGTCGCCACGTACTGGTTGATTTGTGGAATGCACATCACCGATAACGTTCCACCCAATCCCAACAGCCCCATCGCCATGCCGCGGCGTTTCTCGAACCAATGTCCGACTAGCCAGGTGCTAACGAGCGTCAGAGAACCTTGCCCCAATGGGCGGATTAGGCAAAAGCCAATGAAAAGCCCCATGAAGCTTTGGACCGACGACATCCACAGACAAGCGCCCCCCAGGGCGAGCGCGATGATCGGTAGTAACAGTCGCGCGCCGTAGCGGTCCGTCAATCGTCCGACAAAGGGCAAACAGGCGCCCGAGACGAGCGTTGCGACCAAATAAGCCGCCGAAAACGCAGTATCGGTGACCTTTAACGCCGCTTCCATCGGCTCTTTAAAGGTCGCCACGGAAAACGATTGCCCCGGTGCCGACGCAAACATGCCCAGCGCGGCGATAAACAGCACGGTCCAACCCAGAAAGAATGGTTTCCGCTGCGGCGCAACGGGAGTCAGGCTAGGTTGGATTTGTACCGGATTGGCCAATCGTGACCGAATCGGTTTCGTTCTCAGGCGGGACATTGCGGAATGACTGTTGGAGGGAATCGCGGTGCGGAGGTGCACTGAGCGATAAATTCAATCGACTTGCCGATCAGGACAGCCGATTGCTGCCGCAGGTTCAGTTTATTCGATAACTGCAGCATGGAACAGGTCGCTGCCGACTTTGGGCGCGGGTGAGTCTAACGGCGACTTGTTAAGCAGGTATTAACGCATTGAAGAACAAAACAAAAGTCCAAATACCCCTGGAACAAGCCTATTCACAGTGTTTGCTAACCGAACAAAAGGGAGCCGACAGGTTGAAAACTAGACTGTAATGCCTGCCAACACATTCTCCATTAGGCGCAGGTTTGAGGCTCAAGGGGTGAGGCTTGAGGAGTCCGGCTAGAGGGCGTTAGTCATTGCCGACGATCACAAGGCCTTGTAGCGCTAAATAGGGGTGATGTAGAGCGCCGGGTAATTGTGGTGCAATGAGTCGTCCCGCACCACCGGTGACGACAATTGTGGCTTCTGCAGGGAGCGTTTCGCGAAGATGCTGGATCAATTCACGAATGGCGCCCAATTGTCCCCAAAACAAACCGCTCCGCAGCGCATCTCGCGTGTTTTTACCCAGAGCGGCGGGGGGCTCGCCAACGATTTCGTCGTTCGAGATACGAGGCAACAAAGCTGTGTATTGATGGAGTGCCTGCGAACAAAGTTGAAATCCCGGCAAAATCGCCCCTCCCTCGAAGGCGCCGGTTGTGGATATGACATCCACCGTTGTCGCTGTCCCGGAATCGACGATGATCATTGGTGATTCCGGCGGCCGAATCACATTGGCAGCCACCGCATTGAGCAGGCGATCGACACCGACAGTCCGCGGTGAATCCACATGGAGTTCAATCGGCAACACGAACGGATTATCGATCACCTGTGGATTGGGCCAACCGGTCGCCGGCCAACCGTCGAGGACTTTATCGCGCCCGCGGGGATTCACGCCCCCCAGGATCACCGCCACCACTTCGCCATCAATTTTCTTGGTCCAGCGTGCCAACTCATGCCAGGGAACCGCCGCATCCACCTCGACCGCCATCGAACGCAAATACTCCGGTAAACGCCGTTCGCTCCGCGCGCGGCCATTTTTCTCAAAGAGTCCCAACTTAATGCGGCTGTTGCCAACATCGATCGCGACCAACAATTCTCGGGAGGGATGATTCAACGGGACGGCCGTCTACGTTGTAGGGAGATGAAAAGTGAAGCGAAATCAGTTTCGCAATTTGAGAATCGGTTTCGCAAAGTGAGTGAGTCGTTCATTATTGGCGAAAAACCACACGAATGACAATCCCAGGCAGGGCCGGATCGGCTCAGAATTTTCGCATAAATCCATCAGCCGATGGCGATGTTTGGTGAATTCTCGAATCCGCTCTGTAATCGCCGTTTCTACGGGCAGGCGTTCCATGCTGCTGGCCCCGTAAAAGCCCACAATCCCCTCGGTGTTGTCCAAGATATACTGCGCATCGGCCGGTTCAGCGATCGGCCCGCCGTGACACAGCACCAGAATCTCAGGATTGATCCGCTTTGCCGCATCGTGCATCTCCTGCACCCGGCGGGCCGCCTCATCCAGAGTGATCGCCGTTTCGGCTCCAATGCTCCCTTTGGTCGTCAGTCCCATATGGGGAATCAGAATATCTGCCCCCGCAGCAGCCATCGCGGTTGCTTCGTCAGGATTGAAGGCATAGGGCGAGGTCAGCAGCCCCAATTCGTGCGCTTGGCGAATCATGTCGACTTCCAACCCGTAACTCATCCCGGTCTCTTCCAGATTCGCCCGAAACGTGCCATCGATCAGCCCCACGGTGGGGAAGTTCTGCACCCCCGCAAAACCGGCCCGCTGCACGTCCTGCAGGAATAACGACATCACCCGAAATGGATCCGTGCCGCAAACCCCCGCCAAAACCGGCGTGTCGGGCACGACCGGCAAGACCTCGCGGACCATCTCCATCACAATCCCGTTGGCATCACCATACGGCATCAACCCCGCCAACGACCCGCGGCCCGCCATGCGAAATCGGCCGGAATTGTAAATGATGATCAAATCAATCCCACCGGCCGCCTCCAATTTGGCACTGATGCCGGTTCCGGCGCCGCCACCAATGATCGGTTTCCCGGCGGCGACTTTTGTGCGGAGGGTTTCCAGAATAGTTTCGCGTGTGTGTTGGGTCATGGGATTTGGGGGTTGTGGTGATTGAATGCCCCCCGGCAAAGCCGGGGGCTGATAACGGGTGGGGAATGATTCGCAATTTCCATCAGCCCCCGGCTCCGCCGGGGGGTTCGGATGTTTTGCGGGATCGCAAAATGTCCAACAACGCCGTCGCCGCAGCTGTGGCGAATTCGGCATCGTTAATATGCCGGTCAATCTCCAAAACATCAACAGCGCCACAATGCGCATGAATGCTTTCAAACAACGCCGCTCGCGCCGCTGGATCGTCAAACGGTTGTCCCTCCGCATCAATCGCCGAGACCCCTTGCAGCGGCAGCAGAATCTTCACCGGCCCGGTCGCCGCAGCCGCCTTGCGGGCGATTTCCTCGCCCAGTTTGCCATTTTCTTCCGTCGTGGTCCGCATCAGCGTCACGGTGGGGTTGTGCACATAAAACTTCCGGTCCGAGAATTCACCAGGAATGCTCTCGACCGGGCCAAAATTGACCATGTCGGTCGCTCCCACCGAAATGACTTGCGGGATACCTCCGCGTCCAGCAGCCGTCAGTCGGTCGGGACCGGCGGAGAGGACGCCCCCCACCAGCTCATCGGCCAACTCGGTCGTGGTGATATCCAGCACGCCGGCAATCAGGCCATCAGAAATGAGCGACTCCATCGCCTCGCCGCCATTCCCGGTTGCATGAAACACGAGCACTTCATAGCCCGCCTCTTCCAACACGCTGCGGGCCTGTTCGATACAGGGCGTCGTCACGCCGAACATCGTAGCGGCAATCAGCGGTCTGTCGTCGGTTCGCTCATCGGACTCTGCATGCAACGTCACCATGCCCGCTAACGCCCGTGCAGCGTTTCCCAACACGGTGCGGCTGATGCGATTGATGCCGGCGATGTCGACCACCGCATTGAGCATCAAGATATCCTTGTCCCCCACATACGGCCGGACCTGTCCCGAGGCCAGTGTGCTGACCATCAATTTGGGAATTCCCACCGGCAGTCGCCGCATGGCGGAGGTCGCAATCGTGGTCCCCGCCGATCCCCCCAGCCCCAGCACAGCATCGACCGCGCCCGTGGCGTGCCGCTGCGCGATCAACTCCGCAACACCCTGCGCCGCCAGCGTAATCGCCGCCCCGCGATCACCCGCTGCACGTACCTCCGCCAATGAAGTCCCTGCAAGTTCAAAAACCGTTTCACGCGAAATGTCGGCGGCGATCTGCGGCTCACCGAGACAGCCGGCATCAACAACCACAATCTCCGTCACGCCGCAAGCGCGCAGCTGATCCCGGACGAAATCCGTCTCCGTCCCTTTAGTATCCAACGTACCAATCAGATAAACCGCCATCGAAGAATCTTCCCCGCCACGCTGTGCAGTAATGGCACACCTAAAACTTCCCCCTCTCCCCCTGGGAGAGGGCCGGGGTGAGGGGCAAACAACCCACAGCAGACACCTCTTCAAACCGCGGGTGGCAGCGATTGCCAACGGCAATCGGTGTGCCTACGGCACAAGAAGCAGCAGTTTCAGCTCTCCCTGCCAACGAGACTCTGCTCGTTTAGGAGCGCGGAAATTGCGGCTTCTTGCGGGCTGCGCCCGCCCCGATAGCAGAGCTATCGCGGCCACCCCGAACTTTTTACCAACCGAATACTTCGATCAATATCCGTCTCGCAGATGCAATTCGTTGCGCTGGGAGAGGGCCGAACAACCAACAACAGACACTTTTTCAGACCCCGATCACTCCGCGATCCCATCCTTGTGTCCCAAGATCGCCTCTTCATCAAAAACCGCATGGTTAATGATCGTCCGCACGCCCGACGTGTACACGATGTGAATCTTGCCGTCGCGGGTTTGGATGGCCACCGGATAGGCGGTCGTGTCTCCCGGGATGTTCACAATGTTCCGCCGGTGTGGCCAGGACTTGTCGTTGTCGGTCGAAATCGCCACGGTGAGCGGCATCCGTTCTCCCTCGTTATTGTCGTTCCACACCATCAGCAGGTGGCCGTTTTTGAGCTTGATGAAGTCCAGTGCCGAGTTGGGATTCTTAAACTCCGTTGGTTCCCCTTTGCTCCACGTCCGTCCACCGTCGTGCGACTCGCTGCGATAGGCAACGCCCCCCTCTTTGAGCGGTCCAAATCGTCCACCGCGACGGATGTACGTGATCAAATAGTTATCGTCGATCTGCACCGGCGAGGCTTGCAGATTGCCGATTTGGGAATAGATGCGATTCGTCGGCGTCCACGTCTTTTTCTCAGGGTTGTAGCGCAAGAAGTAACTACAGGTATCGGCCGCCGTCCCTTCACGGTCTTCACCCGTTTCGTGATACAGCGGCAATAAGTAGTCGCCGTCATTGAGCACGATCGGGGCGCTGCGTGCCATTGTTCCTTCTTCGAAGGACAGCAGATGCGAGTCGGACCAGGTCTTTGCCCCATCTTTGGAGATCTTGTATTTGACACGTGCGGAGGACCAGGTGGGGCCGTAATTTGTCACGTAGAATAACCAGACCGTCCCGTCCGGCGCCTGCCAAATGGCCCCGTTCCCGTCGGATCGATCCGGTGTGTCGGCGATGGCCACCGGTTTAGTCCACTCCGTCGCCCCCTTCACCAGACGCGTGCCGTAGACAGCCGTGTCCCCCTCATACTCCCCCGCACCGCCGTAGTAGGCGATATACAAATCGCCGTTGTCCAACTCAGTGATTGTCGCGGGGTGTTTGTACTTGCCGGGAATCTCCGGCCCGTGCACGCGTTGAATCGTGATGTCGTCCGCCGCGTGGAGGGCGGGGACCAATGCGAGCAACACTAGGGCTGATAAAACGGTTCTCATATGAGTCACCTCGAGTTCGTAAGCAGTTGAGGGTGATAAGTTCTGGTATTGAGCATAACCGAAAACAATGCCAGAAACACCAATCAACGGTTCAAGGTCAACCGTGTCGTCATGTCAACATTCAATTTGCACAACCGGCAAAGATTCTGGTA
>CALOFE010000082.1:70000-129358 GCA_942492455.1 uncultured Planctomycetaceae bacterium
TCATTGGCATGATGTTGGAAAGCAATCTGTTTGCGGGCAACCAAAGCCTGGGTGACGATCCCTCGGCATTGGAGTACGGAGTCTCGATCACCGATGCCTGTTTAGACTGGGAACAGACCGAGGTATTGCTGCGTGAAGCCGATGCGGCGATGAGCCAAGTCTTGGGGCAATCGGCCAGCGCCACATAGGTTCTGCCCTAGTCGCAAACGGCTAGCGTGTACCAAATTCGCTGAGCAGGGCGGTTGCCAATTGTCGAATCATTGGCGAATTTGGTGAGGTCTCACTTCGATTTTGAGCGTCGGTTGAACCACCTCCAGGCGTTCTGGGCATGACGGCGCGGTTTGCGGAATGGACCATCCCGCCCGGCGTCTGCTCCAGCTCTAAAACACGCGTGAATTTCCCGAGTATTCTCGTCATTTTCAGTGCCTAGCCTTTCTCTGGGTTTGGAATAGAAATTCGGGCAGATGTTTCCTGCCCAACGGTCTTTGCCCCATGCCAAGCGTAATGCGGTGAAGATTGTTACAGGGAAAATTGGCAAAATTACAAAGTTTTCTCGAGTCCCTCGATATCCAATCCTTAAGTTGACGCAGATCCTCTCTCTCGACTGGCCAAGCAGGGGGGCATGGCGGTAGAATTGGCTCGATTGATAGCGATGGGCCCAGTCCCAACCCGTTTTTCCGCACGCCGGGCAATGGCCCGTCATTCCCTTAGACAAGTGATCAATGAGTTTGATGGATTCCACAGAATACGGACTACAGCGTTGGAACGACTTGGCCAGCCGCGTGCTTGACGGCGAAATTTGCAGCCGCGAAGAGGCGATGGCAGTG
Source organism: uncultured Planctomycetaceae bacterium (assembly GCA_942492455.1). Taxonomy (GTDB): domain Bacteria; phylum Planctomycetota; class Planctomycetia; order Planctomycetales; family Planctomycetaceae; genus Symmachiella. Next base: position 70,828 of record CALOFE010000082.1, read on the forward strand.
CTCGAAGCGGGCGATGTGGAGATTCCCGCGCTGTTGGCGGCCGCCTTCCAGATCCGCCATCACTATTTTGGCCGCAAAGTGCAACTCTATTTCCTACAGAACGCTAAGAGCGGTCTCTGTCCGGAAGATTGCGGATACTGCTCGCAGTCCAAGATTTCTGAAGCAGCTATTCCCAAATACGTGATGAGCGATGAAGCCACGCTGATGGCGGGCGCTCAACGGGCTTACGAATCCAAGGCGAAAACTTATTGTATCGTGGCGAGCGGCCGCGGACCGACGCAGCGGGAGTTGCAGCACGTGGCTTCGACTGTGCGGAAAATCAAAGAAGCCTATCCGCTCCACATTTGCGCCTGTCTCGGTTTGTTGGAACCTGAGGATGCGCGCGTTCTGAAGGACGCCGGAGTGGATCGGATTAACCACAATCTGAATACCAGCGAAACGTACCACGAGGAAATCGTCACGACGCATACTTATGCCGACCGGGTCGCGACATTGAAAGCGGCCCGCGATGTCGGTTTGGAATTGTGTAGCGGCGGAATTATCGGCATGGGCGAACAGAACAGCGACGTGGTGGACATGGCGCTGTCATTACGGGAATTCCAGGTCGAATCGATTCCGGTGAATTTCCTGCATCCCATCGATGGCACGCCGTTGGCAGGAAAACGGGATTTGAGCCCGTTGGATTGTCTGCGGGCGCTGTGCATGTTCCGCTTCACCAATCCTCAGACGGAACTTCGTATCGCCGGCGGACGGGAATTGCATCTCAAAAGCCTGCAATCCCAGGCGTTGTATGTGGCGAATTCGTTGTTTGTCAGCGATTATTTGACCACGACCGGTCAGCCGCCCCAGGAAGATGTCTCTATGATCGAAGACCTCGGTTTTGAGATCGTGTTGGCGGGGGGCGAAATCGCGGTGGAGAGCTGCGAAACCGCTGCCACAGCAGACTGAACCGGCCGCGAGCACTCCCGCGATTTCAGGCAGTGGTCGGTTTATGCGCGGAAAGCGGGATTTGGTGAATCTCATCTCCACCTCCTGCGGGGTTTCTGCTAGCATCCGCCTCCTTGAAATTCTGGGCCGGGGTCTCATTGTGCCGGACGCACGACAGAACCACCCGCCCCGCATCTCATTTTCCGGCCAAAACTACGCCGGTTGCGTTTCATGGAAGGAACCGCACGATGCATCGTTGTTTGGTCTGCCGATCACTTGTGATTTTGATTGCCTGCGCAATTTGGACGTCGCCGCTCTCAGCCGACGAAAAACCGGAAGCGACGGCCCCAACCGTTGCTGACGAGGCAACTACCGCTGCAGCGGGCACGGCTACGTCTACCGTTGCGGAGCAATCCGAATCGGAAAAAACCACAGCCTCGGAGGAGACGGCAGAGCAGTCGGTTCAACCTCCTCGATATGAATTGGCCTATATCTTTAAACAAGGCCAAGTGGTGCATTTGCAGTCGGATTATCACGCTCAAATGACGGTCAATTTCAAAGAAGCGAAACAGGTCGACAAGAATAAGAGTAAGCTTTGGAAACATTACACGGTGGTGGCTGTTTCCGAAGATGGGGCGGGGACGTTGGAGTTGCAACTGGACAAAGCGCATCAGGAAGCGCAATTTGGTGAGCATCCGCCGGAGGTTTTCAAAAGTGATGACCCGAAATTCCATCATCGTAAATTTCGCGACACATTGAAAAAGATCGGCCGACCGACCGCTCTCATCGACTACTCGGCACAAGGAAAACTGCTGAAAGTGGTGGATCCTGCCGGGGAGAACAAGGTCGCTGTCCGCAAACAGCCACCACAAGACCACCAAGGCTTTTTGATTCCGCTGCCCAGTGAGCCAGTTTCAGTTGGCGAAACCTGGAAAGACCCGTATCAGCAGTCCGTGGGAATCAAGGGTGGTTTGTCCCGCATCATCGACATGCTGCGGGTTTACGAATTGAAATCGGTCGACGGGGACTTAGCGACGATCGAATTCAAAACGGCGATTTTGACGCCGGTAAACAACAAGGAAATCCTTGTACAACTGATTCAGCGTCAAACTGAGGGGACCATCGTCTTCGATATGAAGCAAGGGCTGATCGTGGAGAAGCTGATCACGGTCAATGAGTCGGTGGTCAACGCGTTCGGCCCGGGGACATTCATGCAAGCGGTCACAAAACTGACAGAGTCGACTGTGCCGGAAAACGTCGTCGCAAAAAACGAAAAGCCAGCCGCCACCGAAACAAAGTAACGCACATCCCAGGCGGATATCGGCCTTCCCACAGCAGCGGTGCGCCGCGGGAAGGTGTTCGTGCGTTGACCTTGCTCGCAATTCGCCTAAACTGGGAATGCGGAACCGTCTTGCCGTTTTTCCCTTGCTGGACACATTTCCGCCCTTTTTAAGTTTCGCGGGGCAAGATGACCATTGGTTTCAGGCACGTCCCGACTACGATGCCGTTCATAATATTCGCCCGAATGAATCCTCCGAAATAAGCATTGGGACGTTGGCCGCTGACCGATGAAACGAACTGCGATCACTGAACAATTTGAAGCGGTTTTAGTTTCCGCGCGTCGCCTCGCGCAGCGAATTGAGGCAGAGGCAATCGTGCTGCTGGCTGATTTGCCCTATGATTTCACAGCCGTCAAACGCGCCGCTGGCAAATCTCTATTACTGGTCGCCAGTGACAAACCGGACGTGCAGCGTTGTGCGGTCGAAGATGAAATCGCCATGGTTCCGCTGATCAATGAACCGGAAACGGTTCAAATGCAGCTCAGCCAGGCATTGTTAGAGGCGATTGCCGACGATCTGCTGCGGCCGGGCGTGAAAGTCGTGGCGCTCTATCCCGGGTTCGAAGTCAATGCGATTGATACGATCAGCGTCGTGAATCTGACCGAGCATTTGGTCCGCTTGACCGCCCGTGATCTGCAGCGGCTTGAAACGCAAGTTCCGCTGGAAACATTGCGAATGGTCGTCGACTTGGCCTGCGAAATCGGCCGCGAAGGACGGGAAGGCAAACCGGTGGGGACCACGTTTGTGGTGGGGGATCACCGGAAGGTGCTCAGGCTGTCGCATCCCACGATCCACAATCCGTTTCGGGGGTATGCCAAAAAGGAACGCCAGTTTCGCGACGCGCGTACGCGGGAAAGCATCAAGGAATTTGCGCAAATCGACTGTGCATTTGTGATTTCCGCCGACGGGTATGTCGAATCAGCCGGGCGATACCTGGACGCTCCCGCGCATGGATTGACGCTCTCCAAAGGCCTGGGTTCGCGGCATTGGGCGGCCGCTGCCATTTCCAAAGCGACCAAGGGGATCGCCATTACCGTCTCCGAATCGACCGGAACGGTGCGACTGTTTCAGGACGGCATTGTCATGCTCCGCATCGAACCGCTCGACCGGGCGATGAAATGGCAAGCCTTTGAATTCGAACCGCCGCCAACCACCGATTGACGATCGTTTGACCAACAGGCAAACGCCTACGTCGCAATTCGTGGGATTCTTGGTCGCCGAGACGGCACAGTCGATTTTTGCCCTGCTTTCTCACTTGGTGCGGATGATATCGCAGCGCCGCGCCGCTACAGTGGTAGGACGATTCCGTCTGGTCCGCCCAGAGCGGGCCGCAATATGGTTTTCAAAACGTCGTTCGGATCTCTAGACCTGCTATGCCGAAATCGCCGCCCCATCAAAATGAATCTCCCGTTCTGACGCGCTCGCGGTGGAGCATGCTGGGCAGCGCGCTGGGACCGTTTTTGGCATTGGCTCTGGTCGTCATACTGTTCGGTTTCGCCGATCGGCTGCAAGAGGGGGGCGGCAATTTCTTGTCCCTGAGGAACATGCGCTCCATTTCCGTCCAAACTGCGACGGTGGCTGTCGCCGCCTTGGGGATGACGATCATTGTGATCGCCGGCGGGATCGACCTTTCCGCGGGGACCAGTCTGGCGCTGTGCGCGACGGTGCTGGCTTGGTGTTTAAAGGAAGACGCGGCGCTGTTGATCGTGCATGGCGACAATGTCGCCGGAATACAACGGAAGATCGACGATGCTCAGGAACGCTTAGAACGCATTCCGCAGGAAATCCAGCGCGCAGAGCGGCGCAAGAACGCTGATCCGGGAAAAATCGCCCAGCTCGAAGCGGAACAAAAATCGCTGCAAGAACAATTGCCGAAACTGCAGGAAACCTCGAAGACGATCCAGGAGGCAGCGCCGAACATCTCGCCCTATTCCCCGGCACTGGCCGTGATTGCCGGGATCGGAACTGGATGTCTGGCGGGGCTGCTCAATGGGATACTGGTCAGCTATTTGCGCGTGGTGCCGTTCATTGTCACGCTGGGAACGATGCGGTTGTATTTGGGAATGGCCAAGGAAGTCGCCGACGAGACCACCGTGCGGCCCGATTTGAATGAGCAAATTCCGCACTGGCTGGGGAGTTTTCTCAGCCTGCAACAAGACGCGCGCTGGCTGGGATTTCCGCTGGGCGTCTGGTTGATTTTCGTATTGGCCATCATCCTGGCAGCGGTCTTGCGGTATACCGTGTTCGGGCGGTACGTGTTTGCCCTGGGATCGAATGAGTCGACGGCAAGGTTGTGTGGAATCAATGTCGAGCGGAACAAGATCGCCCTGTATGGATTGGCCGGCCTCTTTTTCGGCATCGCCGGACTCTATCAATTCTCGTTGCTGTCAGTCGGCAATCCGACGTCGGGCATCGGCTTAGAACTCAACGTCATCGCCGCCGTGGTCATTGGCGGCGGCAGTCTAAGCGGCGGCCGCGGTTCGGTGGTCGGCACACTCACCGGAGCAGCCATCATGGCGGTCATCACCAGCGGCTGTACGCAACTGGGGCTAAAAAACCCGGTGCAGGACATGATCCTGGGAGCAATCATCGTCGCAGCGGTGGCGATTGACCAGATTCGACAACGTCGGTTGGCGGCATAGCAGCCCAGCCGAAAAAGGGTGCCTCTGGCGGCTTGTCCGCCAGTGAAAACAGCGTGACCGGCAAAACACTGCTGGACAAGCCAGCAGTGGCACACGACGTAATTCTGTTACGCTAGTCGACATTCAAACCTGGAGTGGTTCCAGGTTTGTCACAATCAGAAATTTCGCTTGAATTCATTAGACCTGGTTAAATTCATGACAGTCCTCAACAACCTGCCGCTTTCAAAACCTCCTGGTTTCAGGTCGCTTTCATTGGCGTCATTCTCTGTTCTTTCGTGACTCCCGTTTTCGCTGAGGAGGATGCGAAATTCGAGCCGTTTACGTTTGTGCAGCTTTGTGACACGCAATTGGGAATGGGAGGATATGAGCATGATATCCAAACGTTCAGGCAAGCGGTGAAGCAGATCAATGAAATGGATCCCGATTTTGTCGTGATTTGCGGCGATCTGGTCAATACGGCGAATGATACTTCATTCGTGGATTTTAAGACCATCAAGAGCGATTTGACGGTCGCCTGTTATTGTGCTCCGGGAAATCACGATGTGGGCAAACCAGATTCCAAGGCTCTGAAACGTTACCGTGAGACGATCGGTGAAGACTATTTCAGTCTCAAGCACAAAGGCTACACGTTTGTGTTCACCAACACTCAACTTTGGAAAGCACCGCTCAAAGGAGAATCTGAAAAGCATGCTGCCTGGGTGGCGCAGACCTTGTCCGAGGCCAAGCAAAACCAATCGCCCGTCATGATGGTGGGGCACTTTCCGTTGTTTGTGAAAAAACCGGACGAAAAGGAAACGTATTACAATCTCCCGATAGAGACACGACACCAATTGTTGGACCTCTACAAACAAAATGGCGTGCTAGCAGTCCTGGCCGGTCATACACACACCACGATCATCAACGACTATGACGGCATGCAATTGGTGAATGGCGAAGTCACCAGCAAAAGTTTTGACAAACGCCCCCTGGGATTTCGCGTGTGGACTGTGGAATCACTTCAAACAGCGAAACATGAATTCGTGCCTCTCACAAACCAATTCGAAGAACTGAAACAAAAGTAGCCTGCTGCTGTCGGAGAAGTGGGTGGCGAATGTTTGGTGTCCATTCTTGTCACCCACTGCCGGGTGCCACTGCTGGCTTGTCCAGCAGTGTTGTGGACGGTCGCGCGGTCCGCACTGGCGGCGTAGCAACTGCAGCCTCTTGCGGGCTGTGCCCGCCGTATGTTTATTGCGACTCAAACGCATTTCTAAGCTGTCGAGCAAGTTCCGTAGCGTCTCCCCCTCGGTAATAGTCACTTTTGCTTGTCCGAAAAGCCAGGCCGACGTGTTGTTCACCGTCTTCTGTCGTGAATGCTTCAGTCGTGTAGAGGCTAAAGAACAATCGCTCACCGGAATTCGTCGTAATTTCAATGTAGCCCAACACTGACCATTTGCTCGGCTCCGGATCAGGCTCTGCGGCCAATAAGGCCAAACAGATCTCCTCAAAATACTCCGCCGGTACCGAGAACTCTTCGAGCGGCGAAGAACCCTCAGGAAATTCTGCGAGACTGGCCTGCATGGCTTTGATCGAAGCGGCTGGGGGAATCTCTGCAGCGGGTGGCATGTGTGGTTGGCAAGACACCATGTTGAACGCGAGTAAGCTACTGAGAAGCAGTAAAGGGAGACGCATCGTTTCTCATTCAGTTTGGTAGGGGCCGGTGGTTTGGTTGCACTGTTGCTGGCAATCCGCAAATCTCTCCCATGGCTGCGACACCCCGAAAGAATCTTTCGGGGTCACCCGCATGTGAATTCTAACGTTACGAATCATCTATTTCGCCAAGACGTCTTTTTACCATGTTGAACCACGGTTCATCTTCATCATTGATTGACCATTTGGAACTTATGGTACCGTTCCTGTCATACTCAGTGCTCTCTGTGTGATATCCGTGTTTGTATACATCAATTATTCTTGTCCCACCACCAGGATAGTAGTTTATCCACCTGCCATGCATCAGACCTTCGTTGACTTCACATTCTGACAGCACATCACCTGAGTCTCCGTACTCAATTATGACACCGGTGTAAAGTTGGCCATTGTAATAATATTTTGTATCATCCCCATATTCGATGTCAGAGTCAGATACTTTATCCATAACATATCCTAATTTTGGGGATTTACTCCAAACGGGATAAGCCCAGTAGTTTCTTGGTCGTATCTCTATTATTGGAGCATGCGCCGGGTGCCACTACTGGCTTGTCCAGCAGTGTTGTGGACGGTCGCGCGATTCGCACTGGCCGGCAAGCCGCCAGTGGCACCCGGCGCAGACTAAAGTGACTGTGAATCCATGTACCAGATGCATTGAATTCCAGGACACGGATTTACGCAATCCAAGGGCGTGTTATGGCCTCCCACAATACTTTCAGGATCTAGTCCAATGAATTTGGCAATAGATTCAGTGTGCACCGAAAGTCTGTAGATACGATCATTTTTACTTTTGTTTAACACGCAAGGGATAATTTCAACTCCGGCAAAGCTGTTGTTGTCAACGTGCCGCTTGATGGCATCCATGATGCGTACATTGATCTTGTGGAGACGCGTGAGACCCGCCAAGTGCAATGGATAGTAGATCCATATGGCAACATATGAAGTACTGGGGTCGTTGCCACAGGACAGTACGTATGCACACAGATAAGTGCCCTCTGCTGGTAACTCGGGAATACCCGAGTTTAACATACCGGTTATGTCTGCGTTTGGCTTTGTCATCTTGCTGACAGGTATGAATTCCAGATTTGAACTCGCCGGGAACAACTGCTGGCTTGTCCAGCAGTGTTGTGGACGGTCGCGCGAATACACACTGGCGGGCAAGCCGCCAGTGGCACACGGTTTCAACGGCAAACTCATCAAAGCGCCTGCAACAACTCCGCCGCTTTATCCTCGTACATCTTCTGCCATTCCGGGGCCACCAGACAGTCGCTGTCTTCTTGGGCGTTGCCGACGTTTTTTAGCTGTTCGGCGGTGGGGCAGTAGTAGATGTAGCCGTTGGTATAACCGGCGACGAAGGTGTGTTCGTGCGGGGAGACTTTTTTGAGGTTCAGGCCGATTTGGACGGTCAATTCTCCCGGGAAAGTCGTCAGCACGAAATCGCCGATGCGCAGGCCGGCCAGTTCGACGTCGATGGTGCGGTTGCCGGAGGCGTAGCCGCGGGCGTGGTGTTTGCGTAATAGGCGGAGGTTGGTGTTCAGCCGCGTCAGTTTTTCCATGGTGTGGATGTTGCGGATGTAGTTTTGCATGTTGCGGCGGTTTTCGGCGTCGAGCTTGCTCAAATCATTGCGGCCGCGGGCTTTGTCGAGCAGGTAAGCGTGCGAGTAATACGAGGGGAACTCTTCGGCAACGTTGTATTTGACGACCAACGGGATGAACGTTTTCAGATTCAAGCTCGTCCCGCCCAGTGAGCCGGCTAGGCGTAGTTGTTCGGCTTCCATATCAAAGATTCGCGTCGCCAGATCGGAGCGGGGCAGGGCGATATTCTCGCTGACGACTTTGAGTCGGTCGTCCGGTTTGGTTTCGATTGCGCGGACTGCTTTCAGCGTGCTGAGGCCCAGCATGTTTCCCAGCGGTTCGGCGTTGCGGGGATGATCGACGTCCTTATAGAACACGGGATTGATGTCGCCGCCGCAACCTTGCACGAACAGGGCGACGGTTCCCGGGTCGAGGTTTTCTTCAATAACTTTCGAGGCGAAGCCGGTCATGTCGGCGGTGTTCCCCCCATTTTGCGCGCCTTGAATCGGATGGCAGGCGAAGTTGTAAACCACGGCCAAGGTTCGTCCGTCTTCGCGATCGACGCGGAGCACGCCGATTTCTGGATCGATCGGCCCGACTTTGGCGACCTCTTCGTCGGGGGGCAGAGAGTAGGCGTGTCGCACATCGATTTGCGTCCCGTCTTTCATGATCAGCCGCCGATTCTCCGAGACGCGGTCTTCATGGCCGTGGCCGACACCGACGCGGGCGGGCACCAAATTGTCGGCCGCCTGTTTGACCGCCTGAAAAGTCCGTTCGCCGATGTCGTCGCAAATCCGGCTATGGCAATGGCTGGCGTTGATGATCACGTGCGTGGGAGGAATGCCGAGTTCCTTTTCGATCCGCGCCCGCACCTTGGCGAGATAGTCGTTGCCAATTGAACCAATCTCACCGATGGCGACGACGTCGATCGTGACGATAGCGGCGGTGGTGGTTTCGTTTTTCAACACAAGTGCCCGCACGTAAGACCGGTCGTTCACCAAGCCATCGGGATGGGTCACGTCCACTTTGCCGACCCCGGCTTGCAACGTCGCCGCCTGGGCCGTGTTGGTGAGAAACGTGGCGAAAATCGCCGCGCCGATCAACAGCATGGTCATGCCTTGGCCGCAACGGCTTGGTTTGTTGTTCTTGCAGATTCGTGATCCGTGCTCAGTATGGTTTGTCAAAGTCGTGTTCATCATGCAGGCCTTGTCTCGAATAATTGCGTCATATGGTTTTTGGCGCGGTCGGGGGCGCTCATCGTCTCCATGATGCGCGATTTTGGCCGATTTCGCGAGTCGCAACGGCAATATGGACGGATCACGTGTGGTGCGATGATACCGAGGGACGTGATCGCAGAGGGTTTTCGGATTAACGGTATTTCGCGGTTCAAATTGTAGACTCCGTCCGGATTAACCCCAATCGCGGCGGATCTGGGCCGGGAAAATTTGCACATTCAGCGGCTGCGAACTAACGTGGTGAGAGTTGTAGCTTCACGACATTCCCGACACGGAGAGAACAGATGATGCGTGCATTGGTGGCAGGGATAACGATCCTCGTGGCCGTTTCACAGACGGCTCACAGCCAAGAAACTTGGGCGGAACGTTTAGGATATCCTGCCGGGAAACGCGTTGTGATTCTGTATGCCGACACGATGGGAGCTTCGTATGAGTTCAGTCGTCCCGGCCAGGAACTATTGGCCAAAGGGCGTTTGAATTCGGTCAGCGTCATGTCTCCCTGCCCGTGGTTTGAAGAATTCGCCGAATGGTCCCGCGAAAATCCGCAGCATGATATTGGTGTCTGCTTGACGCTCAATAGCCCGGGACAACTGTATCGCTGGCGCCCGCTCACGGGATTGAATAGCAAGACCTCCACATTGGTTGACCCCAAAGGATATATGTGGGGAACCGAACTGCAATTGGGGCTGATGGCTGATCCCGAGGATATTCGTCGCGAGATCGAAGCCCAGATCGCCAAAGTCCGCGCTGCAGGGATCCAACCCACGCACTTACATCCCTTCATGGGCGTGTTGTTCATGCGTGAAGATCTCCTGAAAATCTATTTAGAAACCGCAGAGAAGAATTGGATTCCGGCGGTCGTTTTGGAACTGACTCCTGAAAAGATTCAGCATTTTCGCGACAACGGAGTGGCACTGTCGGATGAGATGATTGCAACGGTCCACAAATACCGGTTGCCCAAACTCGACGAAGCGCATTTCGTTCCCGAAGCGGACAGCTATGAAAAGAAACGGGATCAATTCTATGAACTGATCAAAGGGCTGCCTCCGGGGCTAACACAGATCACTGCTGGTCCTGCAGACAAGTCGCTGGCACTCGAAGCGATTGCCCCACACTGGCAACAACGCGTTTGGGAAAACCAATTGTTGAACGACAAGGCCGTCCATGACTTTCTGAAGAAACAGGACGTGATCTTTACAAATTGGCGAGAAATCATGGAGCGGTTCGAAAATGCCGGCCCCAAAAGACCTCGTAGACGCGGTGCTGAGAATGAGCAAGAAGATTTAGGCCAGAACCGGGACATCACTGACGAAGCGGTCGTGCGGATCCCGACATTCGAAGAACCGCAATTGTCGATCGATTTTGATTAACAATACCACGTTGCGACAACCCTAGGCTTTTCGAAACCAAACGTGATCAGCTAGTCAGGTCAAGACAATGAGCGTCTGCGTTTTACTCGTGTTGCATATCGCCACAATCGATACCCAATCGCCGAGTCTGATCGGGCCACCGGCCGTCGGACACGACACGCACCCAGCGTGGAGCGATGCTTGGAAGATCGAGGACTTAAGCGGCATGTCTCTCTCCGAAGAGAGTGTCCGCTTGGCATTTCAATCGCTGGCGCCGGCAGGTGGATCGCAGTTGGGGTCGACCGGATATATGTCGCGCAGCAAGGAACCAACGTTTGGCGCCGGGAGCAGTTACACCGCCCGCCGCCAACAAAGTAGTCGTTACAACCAAGCCCAGAGAAGTTACCAATTCCCTACCTACGGCGGCTACGGAGGGTATGGTCGGTACGGTGGCTTTGGTCGATACGGCGGATATGGTTTTGTTGGCGAGCCGAAAACTAACCGGCATTGGTAAGCCTCGGGAATCGGCCGTCAAGCGGCCGGTTTGACAGCCATGGTGCTGTTTTCAACGTGGAAAAAATTTGCCTCACTCGGCAAAATTTGCAAGGTCGCATGTCCTGCGGCGATACTCATCAGAGTATCATGGGAAATTGAATTCCCGAGCCGAATAGGACGAGCATGCTTTAATTTCCACGAAAGGAACCGACTATGCGCCTGCTGATTGCAATCACGATTTGCGTTTGCGGAGTGGCAACATCGCACGCTGAGGAATTGCCCAAACCCACGGGCTCGTCCATCGTGGACCCGGATGCCAAGTGGGAATTGCTGTTCACACGGTCCGCCGATGTCCAAGGGGGATTGACCGAGGGCCCCGCGGTTGCGCCCGATGGCAGTATTTATTTCACCGATATTCCGCTCGCCCCGGATCACGGCATGATCATGCGGTTTGATCCGAAGACGAAACAGACCACACTCTTTACCGGAAAGAGCGGCAAGGCGAACGGTCTGATCTTTGACGCGGACGGCTTTCTGTTGGCCTGCGAGGGCTCCGACGACGGTGGACGGCGCGTGTCGCGTTGGGACGCCAAAACGGGAAAATCCGAAACGGTTGCCGACCGTTTTCGCGGCAAGAAATTCAATGCGCCCAATGACCTCTGTCTCGACGCCCAAGGCCGCATTTATTTCACCGACCCTCGGTACTTGGGATCCGAGCCGCGCGAGATTGAATATCGCGCCGTGTATCGCATCGACCCCGACGGCAGTGTGATTGAAATCACACGCGACACCCTCAAACCCAACGGCATTGCTCTCAGCCCAGACGGGAAGAACGCTGTATGTCGCCGACCATGATAACGGCGAGGACCAAATCGGCGCAAACACCAACCCACCACCGTTGCCCGGTCCGATGAAAATTTATGCCTTTCCGCTGAATGAAGCGGGAACCGTCAGCGGCGAACGGCGGACGATCGTCGATTTCGGCGATCAAGCGGGGTGTGACGGAATGACGATCGATGCTGAGGGAAATATTTACCTGACCGCACGGAGCCTCAAGCGTCCCGGTGTGTTGGTTGTGAATCCCGACGGCGAAGAAGTTGCTTTTATTCCCACAGGTCCGCCGAATCAAAAACGGGATCCGAATCATCCCCCGGTGGGTATCCCCAGTAATGCGGAATTCGGGATCGGCGACGAGATCAACGTGTTGTATGTCACCACCGATCTCAGCCTGTACCGCATTCCGCTGAAGAGCAAAGGCTTTCACGTGCAGTACGGCGATCGCAGCCACTGACGAGATGTCTGCCGGTATTGTGGCGCGACGTGTTGTTTGCACTGCTGGATAGGTTTGCGTTGAAACCCTGCGCTTTATGCCGATTATCTGGTCGCCGCGCAGTTGATCCGCTCGCAAATCTGTTTGCGGAAACTTCACCGGTGGGCACGATCGCAGCGATAGCAATCGGTTTTGAGATCGCTGTCAACCAGTTGGCAGCGAAGGTCGATATCAAGGAGGTAGGGCGTGCGTACGTCCCTGGGAAACCTCCTGCATTGACCACGCGGAATATTATGGCGAAGAAGTCACGAACTAAAACGCGGACTCGATCCAAACCGTCGCCTGACTCCGGATGGGGATCTGCGTTGGTGAAAGGATTGTTTCAACCCGGCCGCTTACTGGTTCTTGCTGCTGCGATCGTGACGGCGATGGTGATACGTGTCACCGTCGGCTGGCTGCCGGATTTGGCGGAACGTGATGAATACATCGTCAATGCAACGACCGTGGAGGTGACGTCGCCGCCGCGGATGGTTCCGCCGAATTTTGTCCAGCAGGCGTTCGAGCGCTCCGACATGCCGGAGCAGATGTCGCTGTTGGATGAGTCGGTCACCCAACGCGTACACGATGCGCTACAGCGCCACCCCTGGGTCGCAGAGGTTTCCCGTGTTTCGAAACAGGCGCCGGGGCGGATTGTGGCGGACTTGAAATATCGTCGCCCCATTGCCATGGTCGAAGTGGCCCGCGGAGTCTATCCGATAGATCCCGATGGCACCTTGCTCCCTCCGGCTGACTTTACGGTCAGCGATGCCCAGCGGTACCCGTTGGTGGAAGGAGTCGTATCGACTCCACAAGGCCCGGAAGGGACAAATTGGGGGGATCCGGCAGTCAGCGGCGCCGCTGAATTGGCAACGCTGCTCGAATCCTCCTGGGAGGAATTTCAACTGGAGAAGATCCATTGCCGTTCCACTCCCTCCGACAGCACGCCTGCCTTCGAACTGATTTCGCGCGGCGGTTCCCGGATTATGTGGGGTTGCGCGCCGGCCGAAGCACGTCCCGGCGAACCGGACGCTGAACAGAAAATCCAACGGCTTCGCAAATACTTAAAGCACTTCGGAAACTTCGAAAAGCCGGACGGCCCCTATGAAATCGATATTCGCCATTGGCAGGAAATTTCACGAACGCCGTTGACTGTTGGGTTGGAGAAGTCTGTGCGGTGAGTAGGCAGTAGGCAGTAGGCAGTAGGCAGTAGGCAGTAGACAGTAGACAGTAGGCTTTGTTTTGCCGACCCTCAAGCCTGTCTCCTCACGCCTCACGCCTCCATCCGCACTACAATTTTGGTCGCGAACCGACTAATGTGGCGGTAGGCAACCGGCATATGGTGCCGTCGCAAAATGTTCCCAATTCTCTGATGGGTGAGAGTTAATCCGATGCAGGGCCGTTATCTTTTTGCGTTGATCTTGGTGGCGATTTGCCTGGGTTTTACCATTCAGCCTCATATCACTGCCGAGATGTACAATTACCAACCCCCGCCGGGAACACCGTTGGATGACGACGTTTCGGAAATCGGTTCGCGGGTGTCGACATTTTTGCGGGGTTTAGTCAACGGCCGCACCGATGAAGCAGTCAACGATCTGCTGGAAGGTAGCCCTCTGGAGCAGGATGGCGAGAAACTAGCGCAACTTAAAATTCAAATCGATCAATCCGAACAACAGTTTGGCAAGTTTTTACGCAGCGAAAAATTGCAACTGGAGCCAATCGGGGGTTCGATCATTCGTGCAGTCTACGTCCTGCATTGTCGGCGCTTTCCCGTCATCTGGCGTCTGACGTTTCATCGGGATGACGCGACCCGGGAATGGGTCTTGGTGGCATTGAGCTACGACACAAAATACGACGACGTTCCCACGACGGAACCGTCGCGGCGTCCATTGCAATAATGGCCTTTTGTCTCGAACAATTTCTTCGGCTCTGATTTCAGCGAGGACGCGGGTCACTCAGGATGTTCGCCGCGCGAACGTCCGCCGGTGCGTAACACCGCTTCGGCCATCTGTAGCACCCAACTCTCCACCCCTGCGCTGCGCATCTGTTCTAAGCTGGCGTCGATATCGTACGCCACGCGTCGCAATTCGACTTTTCCATTCTCGATCACCGCATAGGCAGCGCGCGGGTCGCCGTCGCGGGGTTGACCGACACTCCCGGGGTTGAGAATCTCAACTCCATCCAGTTTGAGGTGAAACTGTTGATGCGTGTGGCCGACGCAGACAAAGTCGGCATCGACATGCTTCAGGCGGGCGGACCAGCCTTCGGGATCTTCGTACAGGTATTCGTCCAGTGGATCACGCGGGGTCGCATGTACCAGATGAAATTTGAGTCCGTCGATTGTTTGCGACGCAGTCACCGGCAAACGGGAAAGATACCGCATTTTATCGGGGGTGATCGCGTTGTATTGGGCCTGACGCGTGGCGGCTGTCAGTCTCCGAAACGGCGATCCGCCGCGCACGGCGACGCGCTGTGCGACCGCGTGGTCGTGATTCCCGCGCACGGCGAGTGTGGCATTTTTTTGCACCCAGTCGATACACGGGAGCGGGTCCGTGCCATAGTCAACCAGATCTCCCAAAAATAGACAGGCGTCGAATGATTCTTCAATCGCCTGGAGAGCGGCCCAATTGGCGTGAATGTCGGAGACGACAAGAATCTTCATAAATTACCCGGCGCCGTTTGCACTTTGAGTTGTCCTGCCCGGCACTGTATGCCGCACATCTGCCGTAATTTGTAAGGTCCGTTTTAGGCTGTCGGATTCCACAATGCAAATTGGCACCAGGGAGATCGAAGAGTCCAGCCATCTCAGAACTATCGACCGGCAGGCATGATGTGGGGCGAAATCGGCGGACTGACCCTTATTTTCAGCATAAAAACTAGGGACTTTTCGCCATTCAAATCGCTACTTCACAGACCCATCTTGACCTGGAATGTCGGAAACGTGTCTAATGAGATAGACAAAATCGGCCCTCAAAAAATCTGGAGTGAGCGCGTGGCGAATCGACCAATCGAACAATTGACACTTGTCGATAAGTTTAAACAAGCTGACCAGACGACGCGGGCCATCATGGATCATATCGAACGGGGATTTCTTCCCAAAGTGAACGACTTGGAACGTCTGGTACGTCCCAATCCCGATGGACTGGGACAACAGGAGGACGTGACCAATTTGCGCGTGAGGAACTATGCGGCAAATGTCATCTCCAGCGACGACTTCACGCACGAACAAAGCCGCCTGCTTGACGACTGTCTCAAGGCCATTGATGTCGATGTTGCCCGTGAACTTGGCTCATAAAATATTTTTACGAGCTGCGTCGACAACAACAAGATGAGCACAGCGGCTTCGCAACAGTCCTTGTCTTTGAAAACCTAAGTGTGAACATCGAACTCGATGGTGTGGGCCCGTTGTCTCAAGGATGAAATTTGGCGATTCGGTGGTTGGAATGTGTGCGAAGTGCGACCTACATCACGCTCGGATTGACCGCGAAGCAATGCTGTGATGGTGCGGTATGACAGCGAGTTGCTTGGGAATGGATTTTTAAAGCTTCCGTCAAACCTTATTTTTTCTTCGTACTGAAAGTTCATGAACCTTCCGATTGACCAACCTGACTCGCGGAGTGAATCGACTCCGAGCAGTTCGTTCGCAGAGGCGAGCGGGGGGCTGCCGGTCAGTGGACCGGAAACAGTCGTCAATCCCGAGGGACGGCCCGATTATACACCACCGGCCCAGGCCGCAGCCGCTGCGTCGGCTCCGGTCACCGATCCGTCGGCGTGGCATCATCTGTTTCCCGCAGCCAATGACAACGAATCGGTTGATGCCAGTCCGATCGGTGTGGAACTGGATCACTTTATCATTGAAGAGAGAATTCGCTCCGGAGGGATGGGAGCGGTGTTTCGCGCGCGGGATGTCCGTATGGGCCGTAGCGTCGCGCTGAAGGTGATGCCTCCGCGTCAAACTCTCAATCCAGCAGCCGTTCTCCGCTTTCAAAACGAAGCACAGGCCGCTGCACAGCTCGATCACGATAATATTGCCCGCGCCTATTATGTGGGCGAGGAAAAGGGGCTGCACTTCATCGCTTTTGAATTCGTCACCGGCATCAACATTGCCGAAATGATTTCTAAGCAGGGACGGTTGCCGGTCGATGATGCGTTGAATTACACGCTCCAAATCGCCTCGGCCTTGGTACACACCTCGGAACGGGGCGTGGTGCACCGTGATATCAAACCGTCAAATATTATCATTACCCCCAAAGGCCGGGCAAAATTGGTCGACATGGGGTTGGCTCGCAATGAAAACCGCGAGGCCAGTGCCGACCTAACCGTCGCAGGAACGACTTTAGGGACGTTCGATTACATTTCGCCGGAGCAAGCCAAGGATCCCCGTGCGGTCGATGTTCGCAGCGATATTTATTCGCTGGGGTGCACGTTGTACCACATGCTCACGGGCCAAGCGCCGTATCCCGGCGGGACGATGCTGCAAAAACTACTGGACCACCAAGGCAAGGATGCGCCCGATCCGGCTGCTAAAAATCCGTACGTCTCCGATGATTTGGCGGCGGTCGTCCGTAAAATGATGGCCAGCGACCCGAAGCGGCGATACCAGACGGCGGACGAATTGTTACGGGATTTGATGCTGGTTGCCGGGTCAATGGGACTGCGAAGTCTGAACCCTGAAGGTTTGGTCTGGATGTCCTCCCGGCCACTGTCGGCACCATTTTGGGAACGTCATCTTCCCTGGATGTCGACATTCGCCGCATTGATCATCCTGGTGACGGTCGCGAGTTTTCTGCCAGGTCGGGTCGCGGATGGTCCTGGAATAACCCCCATTGCTGATTCCACGACCGATCAGGCCGACAACGGAACTGATGCGAAGGCCGCCGGTGCCGAAAACCCTGATGTGCCAAATGAGTTACAACGTGATGTCGAGGTTGTGAAAAGCCAAACCAACGACACGGCGGCGACTCCCCCAGGCGGCATCAGTACGGAAGATGAAACACCCAGTCCCAACAGGGAGGAGCGGTCTCCGACTGTTGCGGAGACGAATTCAACCCAGCCCGATGTTCCCCCAGCGACGAACACCAACCAAGATTTGCTTAGCAGTTTTATCATCGGCCCGGCGGAAAATGAACAATTTCGGCTTGGCCCCGCAGGCAGCGGTAGCTATGTGACGGCTTTGTTACCGCCACTGCCGTTCGAGGCAGCCGAGCCGGTTGCGCAGCCCACGCCGGATGAAATTGGGAACAAGACGCAGCAACCTCGGGTGCGAACTATGCCCGCTGAGCCCATTGCGGACCGTCCGTTTATCGTGTTAGGGATTGATGGCGGTGAGAACCGCGAGTATCGCTCCTTAGAAGCAGCCTGTACCGATGCGGTGGATGGCGGCAAAATTGAATTGCGGTTTAACGGCATTCGCCGAGAACGGACGCCGATTCGTATTGAAGGCAAACGCATCACGATTCGCGCGGGGATCGGTTTTCGGCCCACGCTGGAATTGGCTCCATCCAAGAGTCCCCTCGCGGACTACCGGAATCATTTCATCAACGTCGTCGGCGGTGCCTTGGAGATGGCGAATATCAATTTGTTATTGTCGATCAACGAAGGGTTCCCATCGGATCGCTGGGCGATTTTCTCATTAGAACAGCCCGAGTCGGTGCAGATGGAGGGAGTCACGGTCACGGTGGAAAACCGTGATCGCCATCGCCAAATTGCAGTTTTCGATCTCTCCTCTCGAACCAATTTCAGCGATATGCCGATGCCCGACAACGGCGCTGTCAAGCCGTTACAGGTGATGATTTCGCGGTGTGTATTTCGCGGCGGGTGCGATTTCTTAACGGTCCACCAACAGACGGGATCACAGTTCATCCTCGAGAACACGCTATTGGCGTTTTGGCCGAACGGAACCGTTGTGCGTGTTTTGGGCGGGATGTATGAACCGGATGAAGATACGTTTGTTGATTTCACGCTCAAACACTGCACGGTGCTGCTGAGTAACAGCCTGGTGGTGATGTCCAGCGACACGGTGCCGCATAAGTTGATTCCCGTGCAAGTCACCGCCACGAACAACATCATCAGCAGTTTTGAAAACTGCCCGCTGGTCGAGATGTCAGGCCGCGCACCGGTGAACGATTTTCGTGAATTGATACGATGGTCCGGCAAGTACAACTTCTATGACGATTTCACCGATTTTTGGCAAATCGAGTCCGACTCGACCGATGAGGGCCTGGATACGCTCGACTTTGATGACTGGCAGAAATGGCGAACCGTCAATGAGGTCGATGCCTACAACGAACGCATTTATTGGAAAGAGCAACAGCAGAAAAGTTGGCGCGATATGCCGGCCTCAATGCTGACTCCCAACAACGTGCGGCTTGATCCGACGATGATCAATCGCGCGTCCAGCGGAACCGCTACCGGAAGCCAAGCCGGCGCACGTCTCGACGAGTTACCCACATTTCATAGCGGTGAGGGAGAGTAGCCTCCGGCGGCTCCTCGGCGGCCCTCATTTCTCCACCGGAGCATCCGCATCGCTACTGTACTCCTGCCAACTACAAAAGTAGTTCTGCACGTTTTCGTAGCCCGCTAATTCCAGGGCAAACGCCTCGACCGAAGCCCGACCGCCGCTACGGCAGTAGGTCACCGCTGTGTGCTGAGGTTTTAGATTCAGGGCCTGAAACATACGTCGCAATTCCATTGCGGACTTAAAGGTTCCATCGTTGGCCAGCAATTGAACCCATTCCAAATGCGCCGCGCCGGGCACGCGTCCGGCCTCGAATTCGGCTTTGCTGCGGGTGTCGAAGACAAACAGGCTACCGTCCTGGACCGACTGTTTGACGTGGTCGATACGAGCGAGGCGTTGCTTTTGAAACACTGGCTGGAATTTCGACTCTTGGAATTTCGCTGGCTTGTCGGTAACTGGGAAGTTCTGTTTACGCCAGACATCGATGCCCCCATCCATCAAGCTCACGTGCTGACAGCCGAGATACTTGAGCAACCACCACACCCGCGCTGCATTGGGAAGCGCGCCCCCATAGACAACGATTCGCCCGTCGCGCGTTAAACCTAATTCACTGCCTAACTCGGTCCAACGCTGCTGATTCTTCAATCCATCACCACCATCAGCCATTGCTGCCGCTTTCCAACCTGCTACGTCAATCCAATGAGCGCCAGGAAGATGTGCCTTGGAAAAAGCGTCACGTTCTTGGACGTCCAACAGAATGACCGCCGATTGATCAGCTGAGTCCACCAGTTCTTTGACCTCGCCAGCTGACAGTAGAAGTTTGGTTTTCTCCGTCTTCGCAGCCTCATCCGCACGTACGGCACCCGGCAGGAACGACATCACCAGGCAAGCGGACACAATCGCAGCGAAAGGTTGTGAATAGTTGATGGGCATGGGGTGTGACTCCTAAAAAATCTATGAGCGTCTATTGTCGATTGACTTCAAGGCAAAGATATGCGGCATTCTTTTGAGGAAGTGCCGCATCGTTCTCTGCCGCGCCGTGTACGACGGCAAGCCGTCGGTTTGGGATGTTATCTCACCTAGACATCGGCTCTCTTTTTTATCCGTGTCTCATCCGTGTTCATCTGTGGCTCTTCGTTTAGTCTACGACATGAACTGGGCGATTTCTTCTTTCGTGAATCGTCGTTCCAGGCGTGCGCCGAGTTGCGAGACGATGCGTCCGGCGGCGTGCGAGGCCAAATGGCCTGCCTGTTTCCAGGTCATGCCATTGTTGATGCCGTACAACAATCCGGCGGCGTACATGTCGCCCGCTCCGGTGGTGTCGATCGCATCGACCTCGACTCCTTCGATGGGGATCGCCTTTCCGTCATGCATCAGTAGCGAACCGTCTCCGCCTAACGTGAGTGCGACGTTCTCCGCATGCTGGTGAATTTCCTGGGCACAGTCGATCGCATCCTCTTTGCCGGTCAAGCTGCGAGCTTCGTCAAGATTGCAGAACAATAAGTCGACCGGCCCTTCGATCAGCTTCCAGAAGTCATCTTTGAACAAGTTGATCAAAAACGGATCGGACACCGTAAACGCGACTTTCACGTCGTTGGCTTTGGCCAACTCAATCGTCTTCATGGCCGCTGCCCGCGTCGATTCGCCGGTGAACAGATACCCTTCGACGTAAACGTAATTCGCTTTGCGGATCTCAGCTTCGTCGATGTCGTCGGGACCCAGAGTGGACGAAACACCCAGGCTGGTGAGCATGGTCCGCTGGGCGTCTTCGGTAATCAGAATCACGCAGGTGCCGGTTTGGCCGTCGGCAGGGGGAACTTCGATGGCCACGCCCATTTTTCGCATGTCAGCCAGACAATACTCCCCCAACGCGTCGGCGCCCACTTTGCCGGCATAGGCGGCAGTCCCACCCAGGTCGGCGATACCGATAATCGTATTGGCCGCCGAGCCGCCCGCACAGCGATTGACGGGATGCCCGTCCAGTTCTCCCAACACATCGGCCTGCGTGGCATCGTCGACGAGCGTCATGATTCCCTTGGCGTAGTTCAATTTGACCAAAGTCTCGTCAGAGACCCGAGCTTGAATATCCAACAAGGCGTTCCCCACGCCGTACACGTCGTAAGTCATTCCGTTTAGCTTCCTGCGAATGTTTATCTGATGGTTTTGATTGTGGTCGTTGACCGAATGGAAGGGGCATTGTAGCAAACGTGGGGCGTTTGTGGATGCATACGACAGCGGTTAGCGGGCAATATCCGCAAGAGCGATTAGCGAATTAAAGCGGTAGGGCCATGGAGTTCGGTTGTGGTTCGCGATCGTACTGTTGAGATTTACCGTATGGACGAGTCTCATCCCATGGCGACGTTTTCTAGATTTCGTTAAAACTGAATAGGCGGGAAATATTTGCGAAGAGACGTGCTGGGACTACCGCTCGTGCGGCACCTATCGGCGAATGTCCAGGGGGAGAATTTCGCATGACGACTGTGGCATCCACGACTGATCAATTTGTGTCGGAGTTTTCGATCTCCCGTTGGTGCGATACCGCGGATGTCCTGGGCGCGGCTGGACGCATTGCTCAAGCAACCGATTCGTCCGATTCGCGCGGAGAATATGTCGCAGGTGTTGTCGTATTTCGACACGCACTGCCAGCAATCGAAATTGGTGGCCGAAGCTGCCCAAAATGTCATCCCCGGTGGCGTGCAACACAACTTGGCCTTCAACTATCCGCACCCATTAGCCATCCGTGCCGCCGATGGGGCACACCTGAGGGACGTGGATGGCAATCGCTACATCGATTTTTTGCAGGCGGGTGGGGCAACGTTGCTGGGGGCGAATTATCGGCCGGTTCGCGAACGCGTCCAGGCAGTGCTGAACGAATGCGGTCCGGTCACCGGCTTGTTGCACGAATATGAAGTCAAACTGGCTGAGTTAGTTTGCCGCCACGTTCCCTCGGTCGAGATGTTTCGCATGCTCGGCTCGGGGACGGAAGCGGTGATGGCCGCCATTCGTTTGGCGCGTGCGCATACCGGACGGAAGTGGATTATTAAAATGGGGGGCGGATACCACGGATGGTCGGACCAAATGGTCTATGGAATTCGCGTGCCGGGCACAGGCCGGATGGATGCGGCTGGCATTCCGCGGTCGGCGACGGCGCGGATTCAAGAGAGTTTTCCACACGACCTCAATGCGCTGCGCAGACGTCTGCAACTCAATCGATTGCGAGGCGGAACAGCTGCGGTGATTGTCGAGCCGTTTGGCCCGGAAAGCGGCACGCGGCCGGTCACGGCAACGTTCAACGGCGAGCTGCGGACGTTGTGTGATGAATTCGGGGTGCTGTTGATCTTTGACGAGGTGGTCACCGGGTTTCGCACGGGGCTTTCGGGAGCGCAAGGTTACTTCGGCGTGCGGCCCGATCTGACTGTGTTCGGTAAATGTCTGACCGGTGGATATCCCATGTCAGGAGGCGTGGGCGGACAGCGCGATATCATGATGAATCTTGCCGGCGGGCTGGGCGGCAGTCAGAAGAAGGTGCTTGTCGGCGGAACACTCTCGGCCAATCCGCTGTCGTGTGTTGCCGGCTATTATTCGATCCTCGAAATGGAAAAAACCCAAGCCGCGCAGCACGCCGGCCGCGCCGGGGATCGACTGTGCGCGGGCTTGTCGGAAATTATCGACCGCTTGGGACTGCCGTACGTTGCCTACAACCAAGGATCGATCGTCCACTTGCAGACATCCGGCGTGATGCTGATGGATGCCCGGAATCCGTTCAAATTGATGAAGCTGGTCCAGGAAGCAGAGGCGCGCAAACGGTCGATGGAGGAATTCGGCGCGGCGTATTGCGCGCACGGTTTGATCACCCTGGCCGGGAGCCGTCTGTATACGTCGCTGGCCGATACGGACGAGGTGATCGACGAAGCACTCAATCGTTTCGAGGATGTTTTGAAGTTGGCGTAATGATCCTTCGTTGCGAAACGTCGAACTCCCAAGTCCGTAGCGACCTCCCACAATCACGGTTGGTTGCCGTCTGTGAATTGAAACGAGTACAGGTCCCCGTCCATGAGTTCAATATGCAGCCGCACCGGTTTGCCGGCCAGCGAACTGAGGTCCGCACCGTTTTTCCAACTCGCAACCTGCACCGTTGAGTCACCAAAGAGTTCCGCTGATTCGTCCAGGGTAAAACCGGGAATCGGCGTGCCGTCGGCATCTTGGATTTCGACTTTTAAACTGCCGGCGGCGGAGGTGGCGTAATTCAGTATCAACTGTGAGCCGGTGAAAGTCAGCGGCTTGGTCGTCATTTCTCCGCCCGCGTACGGAGCGTTCAGCGAGACGAAGCCGTCGAGGCGAATGGTATAACGGCGGATGCGACGAGATTTGTTCCGCCAGGCTCCTTCGTCGAAATGCATGGAAATTTCGTTTGGCAGTCCTGGGTGTTCGGATTTGGTTTCGAACAGACCGTAGCTTTGATAGTTGTCGCCATAGATCCAACGCCCCTCGGCTTCGGGGCCAGGGCGGAGGAACGCTTCGTCCCAGCGTTTGAAATCCAACCCGTCGCGGCTGGACATGAACAACCCGTCGGTGAGATCTGTTCCGCAACGTTCGTAGACCTTGATCAGTTGCTTACGCAGTTCCAGCGGCGGGAGTTGTTGCACGTGCTCGGTGAGCGGCCGGGCGACGTAGCGGGTGGGGAAGCCGACGAGGATGTGCGGCGCGCGGTAATAGGGCAGGATTTGATTCGTATACATCTGTTGCGGCGGCGAACCGGGGTACTCCAACCCGACCGGCTCACTCCAGTTCTTGAAGTCTTCGGAGTGACACATGCCGATCAGCCGCAAGCCTTTGAATTTTGCTTCACTGAAAAAGCGGACGTACATCGTGTAGCGGTTGTGAATCGGGTCCCAGAAGGCGGTGTTGTGCGAATCAAACGCCCCCTTGGTCACGACCGGTCCGTCGCTGAGCCGCTCCCAATGAATGCCATCAGCCGATTGAAACGTCCACAGCCCTTTGCTGGTGACGGTACCGCCGATGGCCTTGTAGCGTTGCTCGGGCGGGCAGTTGGGATTGGTGTCTTTGAACGGAGCGAAGTTGTGCGCTTCGGGAGTGCCCATCCAGATGATGTTATTGTCGTCGTCGACTCCCGGCCATTTGTGAATTCCGAGATTCGGTTTTGTCCAGTGGATACCGTCATCGCTTTCGGCATAACAGACCGCCTCGGATTGCGCCTGACGCAGCGGCGGTTCGTCGATCAGATATTTATGGCCGCGATAATACATGCGGTAGATGTCGCCATCCTGAAAGACGGTCGGATAGCCGCTGGCGTTGCCTTCCCAGACTTGGTCGAAGGTGATGGCGATTTCGCGTGGCTGGGGGTGATGCAGTTTGAGTTGCGCTTTCCCATCCAGCGAATCAATCAACGCGCGATCCACCAACGGTTCACGGCGCGAACCGATGTCGACCGGTTCTTCGGCATCCGCAACAGTGACCGTGATGAAAGAGACGCAAGCGGCGACGCACAGAAAACAACGAAGCATAGGTCAAATTCCAACTGAAGGATTCGTGAGGAGTCGAAGCTAATGCAAACCGCGCGAGCCCAGAGCGGCGGTGGCAAATATTGTAACATCACGCGTGCGAGAAATACTTCTCTGGGCCGGAATTCTTCGAAATGTCTAAAACCGAAACCGTCATGGAACGTGCGGTAAGATTCGGCTATTCTCAAGAAATACGAAACAGACAGCCGCGCTCGCGCTGAAAACCTTGCCTGAACTTCTTACAGGAAAACGACGATGCATTGCAAAACAGCCGTTGGATTGCTCGGAGCGTTGTTACTGACCACCGGATCTCTTTTGGCAGCGGATGATGCAATTCCCGACGGGTGGGCGGCGAAATCGCCGCGCGAGGAGATTCGCCCCGCGTTTTCCTACCTGCCTGAAGGAGGACCAAGCGGCAAGGGCAGTTTTGTGATCACTGCCGATGAGCGCAAAGGTTTGTTCGGTTGGTGGGAAACCACACGAGACGTCACCGGCGGCAAATACTACGAGTTCTCTGCACGGTTTCAGGTCGACGGCATCGAGAATCCCCGGCGAGCGATTGTGGCCCGCGTGTTGTGGCAAAATTCACAAGGCCGCCCGGTTAAGCACGATGTGATTTCAACAGCCTCCTACAATCCCGGCACGCGGCCCCGCGCCGAACCGGAATATCCTCCCAGTCGCAGCACCGACGAAAACGGTTGGACGACCGTCTCAGCCGTGTACCGTGCTCCGAGTGAAGCGACGCAAGCGGTGATCGAGTTGTCCTACCGCTGGGCGCCGCAAGGCCGGGTGGAATGGTCCGATGTGCAACTCACACCAACAACAGCGCCGAAACCGCGCAAGGTGCGACTGGCTACCGTGCACTACCAGCCCAAAGAGGGCACGACCAATGCGGAGAAGTGCAAACTGTTTCAGCCGCTGATTGAAAAAGCGGCGGAGCAGGACGTCGATCTGGTGGTCCTGCCCGAAACGCTGACCTTCTATGGGACCGGCGGCACCTATGCCGACAGTGCGGAACCGATTCCCGGACCTTCGACGAAATACTTCGGGGAACTGGCCAAGAAACACGATCTGTACATCGTGGCGGGCCTGATGGAACGTGACGAGCATCTTGTTTACAACGTCGCTGTGTTGATTGGTCCCGATGGCAAAGTGGTTGGCAAATACCGCAAGGTGACGTTGCCCCGCGGTGAGATCGAAGGCGGGATCACGCCGGGCGACGACTATCCGGTCTTCGACACGCGCTTCGGCAAAGTGGGCATGATGGTCTGCTACGACGGATTTTTCCCGGAAGTCGCCCGCGAGTTGAGCAATCGCGGGGCCGAGGTAATCGCCTGGCCGGTCTGGGGCTGCAACCCGATGTTGGGCGCCGCCCGCGCCTGTGAAAACCATGTCTATGTGATCAGCAGCACCTACACCGACGTCGCCGCCAACTGGATGGTCTCAGCCGTCTACGGCCAAGACGGCAAGCTGCTAGCGCAGGGCAAGGAGTGGGGCAGCGTCGCCGTCGCCGAAGTCGACCTCAATCAACCGCTGCTATGGCACAGCCTGGGAGACTTCAAAGCCCAAATCGCCCCCCACCGCCCCCCGGTGGAACCGGCGAAGCCTTGATGGTGGCTGGATGCAGCGAAAAATGTGCTTGATGAAAGCGGTACGTCCTTCAACATGCGTGCCCAATATCTCTGTGAAAGAACAATCGTCATGCTGAACTGTTTGCGAAGAACTGCCACGGCGTTCGCCGTGATTGCGCTGCTGTTTTTGTTCACCTCGCCGTTGCAGGCACGGGAACTCAATAACCGCCAGCAGCAAATGATCCGGCAGGCGATGCTCAAAGAGCTGAGGAAGCAAGGAGCAGTCGGTGTGGCGGTCGGGTATCTGCAGAATGGGCAGGTCGTCCATGCCGAGGGCTACGGGTATGCGGACCTCGCTAACAAACAACAAATGTCCAAGTCGACGGTGGTGAACTGGGCTTCCAACTCCAAACCGGTGATGGCAATTTTGGCCCTGCAGTTGGTCGAAAAAGGCCAACTCGACCTCGATGCCGATATCCATGACTACCTGCCAAACTATCCACCGACAACATCACGAATCACAACACGGCATTTGCTTTGTCACCAAAGTGGCATTCCACACTACAAGAACGGTCGCGTTGTGGGGACGCCTCGGAAATTTCGCGAGCAGTTACCTTATCTCGATCCGGTCAATTCACTTCACAAGTTCGATAAATCGCCGCTCCTGTTTCAACCGGGGGCGAAATATTCGTATTCGTCCTACGCCTACGTTTTGCTATCCGCTGTGGTGCAGGCAGCCGGTAAAGAGCCGATCGATCAACAATTGGACAAGCGAATCATTCAGCCGTTGCGTCTCACGAGCTTCGAGATGGATTTGCCGGAGTCGAATAACCGCAATTGGTCCATCGGCTATTATCGAAATTCAAACGGCCAAGTCCTGCCGGCCCCTGAGGAAGCACACTACTGGAAACATGGTGCGGGCGGTTACAAATCGAACATTCGTGATTTCGCGCGGTGGGCACAGGCCGTGATGAACGATGAATTGATTTCGTCCAGAACACGCAAACTCATGTGGACCGCGCAACCGACGAACAACGGTCAAGCAACAAAAAAAGGATTGGGGGTAACGGTCGAGGTTCAAAATGGGCGTCCTAAGATTTCTCACAACGGCTCGCAAACCGAAGCCCGCAGCCGGATGGTGCTTTATCCGTCATCCAGGAATGGCGTTGTGATTCTCTGCAACAGCAACCATGCCAATCCAGGCCGGTTCTCAACGGCTGTTTATACAGCACTCCGTGCAGCTCGGTAACTCCCTGTTCCTGATAAACGATGATCCAAACCGTATGCCCATTTCCCCCACCGACACAGAATCGCAGTTTGTGAAACAGACAACCTGCCCTCTGTGTGCTGCGGCGGGCATTGTGCCTTGGCATACCGATGCGTTTCGTGAATATCTGCGATGCGAGAATTGTGAGCTAATCTTCGTCCCGCCCGTTTACCATCTGTCCCGCGCAGAGGAGAAGGTGGAGTATGATTTGCATCAGAACTCGCCGGAGGATGACGGTTATCGGCGGTTTCTCAGCCGGGTTTTTGAACCGATACATGCCAGGGTTTCAGAGGCGAGCAGCGGGCTCGATTTTGGATCGGGGCCAGGGCCGACGTTGTCGGTGATGTTTGAGGAAGCGGGGCATACGATGGCGATTTATGATCCCCAATATGCCGCCGACACCGCTCCGCTGGCAGAGCAATACGATTTTGTCACCGCCAGCGAAGTCGTCGAACACTTGTGCCGGCCGGCAGACGATTTGGCGCGGATTTGGAGTTGCATGAAGCCGGGCGGGCTACTGGGGATTATGACCAAACTGTCGCTCGACCAAGCCGCGTTCGCCGACTGGCATTACAAAGACGACCCGACCCACGTGAGCTTCTTTTGCCGGGCGACCTTTGTTTGGCTGGCTAGGCAGTGGAATGCGAAACTGGAATTCGTGGGGAGCGATGTCGTACTTTTGTCTTCCAATGCTGCTGGCTAGTGGCGGTAATTGGGTGGCGACATCATTTGTCTGGGGTAACGCTGCTGAAATTATTTTCGCACGAATTCCCACTCGACTACAGCAGTGCGAAGGCCATCACCGGTGCGCCGGGGTAGGCGACGGAGGAGTCGGTCAGTCCCAGCACGATGGCGTCGTGATGGGCACGAATTGTTTCCTGGAGTTTGCCGAGTGCGTTGACGATCTTCGCCACCGGTTGGCCTTGTTTGACTGATGCGCCGGGGCGAACGAGGAATCGGATAATCCCGCAGGTTGAACTGGCAGGTGCTTGGCTATAAGTCAAAGATTTCTCCGGTCTGGAGAAGGGCAACGGAAATTCAAACCGAGGGACCGTGTTGGCAACCATGCCGAGTTCGCGAAGTACGTTAAAGATGGATTGCACCCCAAACTCAACGTTGGTTTCATTCACAACGTACGATTCGCCCAGTTCGATCGTTAACGCAGCGATCCCCTCACGCAACAGGCTATGCGAGAGAGTTCTTCGTAATGGGTTTGGCTCCGTCACAACAAGAAATCCCGATGCGGCTGCCAACGCAATTGCTTTTTGTTCAACAGCGGTGGTCTTAGAATCAGCGGGCGCGTCGAGTACGGCGTAAGGAATCGACCGGATCCAATCGTTGTGCAGGTCCAGCACGACCGTCGGTGTCGTTTCCGCGATCTTTTCGAAAATCAACGCGGCAATCCGCTCCGCCAAAGTCCCGGCGGCATTGCCCGGAAAGGAACGGTTCAAGTCCTCTTCGCTGAGAGTGATGTGTCGCGCAGCCGCTTCAAAGCCGAGGGGATTCATCACCGGGAACGCATGCAGCGCACCCTTCTCGAGTGGGATTTTTTTGAGTCTCTTAAAGACTTCTTGCACGACGACAATCCCACCCACCTCATCGCCATGGCAACAAGCCGTCAACCAGACCGTCGGACCGGTCCGGCGGCTGACCGCGTGCATATAGGGCAGCCGCCGGTGCGATAAGTCCGAGCCGGTAAGGATGTTCAGAAACGAATACCGGAACTTTACCGGCTTCTCGTCGGACGGTTTTCGTGGGGCCTTATTTTTTTTCGGGGAGGTGGTCACCGATGGGTAATGCCTTCGGATAGATACCGCGATTGCGCGGCCGCCAGGATTGCATCAAGCAGTTCAGCATAGCGCATGCCGGCGTAGCCAGCCATTAAATTGAGCTTGCCGTCCCAGCACCAACCGGGATTGGGATTCACCTCCAGCAATTTAATGCGGCCCTCCGCATCGGCACGAAAGTCAAAACGGGCATAGTCACGGCACCCCAGTCGCTCAAACAGCAAGCTGGAATGATCGTACAAGCGACGCGTCGTTTCCGTGCTCAAATCTGCTTCGTGATATGCGATGCTCGTCCAATAGGGCGAGTCGGGTAACCATTTTGATTCGTAGCCCAGAATTTGGGGGAGGGCCGGGTCAAGTCCGCTATAGTCCACCTCCAGTACCGGCAGGAACTGTAAGCCGATTCCTGGATTGCCGATAATGCCGACACTGTATTCGCTGCCGGTCAAAAACTCTTGAATGAGGAGCGATACTCCAGGGAATTCGTCGCGCATTTCTTCCAGCCGAGCAATCAAAGCTGTCGGCGAATCGACGACCGAAGCGGCCGTGATACCTACGCTGCTGTCTCCATACACCGGCTTGATGAGTGCGGGCAAGACCGAGGGGATCGTTGCCGATTGGTCGTCGGTGTCGATATAGGTTTCCATGGGCACGGGAACGGCAATGGCATCGGCGATGGACCGCACATAGGACTTGTTGTAACAGAGTCCTAAAGCGGCCGGTGCGGCTCCGCTGTACGGGATGCGATACAATTCCAACAGGGCGGGAACATGTAATTCCTGAAAAGCGTCATTGTTGAACCCTTCATCGCATAGGTTGAATACGAAGCTGGGGGGCGTGGCTTTCAGATCCGATAACAGCGAAGCGTGATTATCCAGGTATTTGAATGTGTAGCCGTCCAATTCATCCAGTGCGTCCTTGAGCTTGTTGATCGTCTCCAGGTCTTCAGGATTGAACTGCCCATCCCGCTTGCATGTATCCGGCAACCGTGGGTCTCCCAACAACACGGCCACGTCAGTGACTGCCGTCTTGCGTTTACGTTTGTTGGTGCTGCGCGGCGACTTGGCGGTCAGGAACATGCGGTGGGCCATCATCCCGAGATCTTGATTTCGGTCGGACTCAGCGCTGATCATGTCGTGGTTGCGAATCTGCGTGAAATTCGCCTGTTCCAGCAGTGCGATCATCGACTCTTTGGAATAAAGTCGTTCGGCGTAAAACTGATCGACGATGACGCCCCGCTCCGAATGGACGAGCACTTCGCGGGAAATCAACCGGCTGCCATCGTCGGAGACTTCCCGCTCACGACAGACCAAATGATTTTGATCGATCCATTCCCAACTGCGGGGCGAGAAGTTTTGCCGCATCCAATCGCCGTCTGTGATGTCCAGAGCGATGACACCGCCTGAGCCGAGCGCCCGGACCACGGACTGCAAGACTGCTAAATCGTCCTCTTCGCGGTCAAAGTACCCAAAGGAATTCCCCAGCAGCGCGACGCAGTGGAAGTCGCTGGATTTGAGGCGAAACTTGCGTGCATCGCCTTCGTGAAACGTCACATCCAAGGTTTGCTGTTTTGCCCGCCGGCGCGCCAGTCGAACCAAATAGCGTGAACGGTCAACGCCGACGACGTTGCGAAACCCCCGGCGAGCTAACTCCATGCAGTGCCGCCCTTGACCGCAACACAGGTCGAGAATCCGGTCGTTTCGCTCCAACCCCACTGCGTTAATTAAGGCATTGACTTCCAACGCGGTGTTGGCGTCGTTTTCAACAACATCGCCATCGGTCTTGAGGTAGACCGAATTAAAAAGCGAACGCCACCATTCAGACGGCAGGTGCCTCTCGAGATCTGAAACAGGGCCTAGGGTTCGGGCCGGTGAAAAACGGGATGGTGGTTTTTTTGCGGTCGTTGACTTACCGGTATCGGCGTCGCGGACGATATCTTGACTGCTCATGTCGGAATCCTTTCAGTGATTTACGATTTGCTCGGGCGACTATCTACTAGGCGTCCATCCATAAGATATGGCGGACAATATCTCGTCTTGACTGGAAAGAAAAGGCTCGCCGCTATGATTCTTGCGGCCACCTTGTGGAATTTGAGATTGAAATCCTCGCCTGTTCGAGCCTCTCCTTCGCTTGCGGTGGATGGGTCCGGTGATCGCCCCGGTTTATGTTTGGCCGGGGGGCTTGTCGCGCGGCTAAAAGGGACCCTACAATCTGGGGTGATCTTCCCCGTCCCGCATTTTAGAAAATTAAAATCATGTGGTTGCGCGCTTCTTGTTTGCTCGAGTTCGACTTTCCGGTGCCGACACCATTTTTGTTGATGCTCCGGCCCCGCAGCGGTACGCAGCAGTGGATCGCCCGGGAAGAGTACCTGCTTTCCCCCAGCGTGCCGGCGGTCGAGTTTACCGACCCGTTTGGGAACCTGTGCCAACGGTTGGTGGGGCCGTCTGGTCCATTTTCGATTCGTACAACCGCCGATATTGAATCGGCCGAGGAGTCCGATGCCGCTCCGGGGGCTCCGTTTGTCGAAGTGCAAGACTTGCCGGACTCGACATTGCCCTTCTTGTTACCCAGCCGATATTGCGAGTCCGATCGCTTCGCGGAAATGGCGTCATCGATCGTGGCGGGGCATTGGGCCGGGTATGATCAATGCCAGGCCATCGTCGATTACATTCGCACGACGATCCAATACGCGCCGGGAGCGGGTCAACAGATCATTAGCGCCTGCGAAGTGAATGAACAGTCACAGGCCGTCTGCCGTGATATGGCGCACTTAGGCATCGCGCTGTGTCGTGCACTATCAATCCCGGCCCGTATGGTGGTCGGTTATCTGGCGACACTGCAGCCGATGGATCTTCACGCCTGGTTTGAGGCCTACGTGGGCGGCAGGTGGTATACCTTTGACCCTACGCAGCAGAGCTTGCACGGCGGCCGCGTGGCCATTGCCTATGGCCGAGACGCGGCCGATGTAGCCGTTTACACCCAATTCGGCGATCCCGTAGAGCTATTACGTATGGAGGTTCGCGTCGAACAACTCACCTCGCCCCCCGCTTGAAGCGACGCACGATGCTGAGTTCGTTTAGTGAACCTCTTTGCCATACTCCGCGAAGAATAATTCTCTGGGATCTATTTCGTCAGCCTGCGACGCCGAAAACAGCGGTTGATAGTTTGTTGTCGTCGACCCGGCTGTCGTGACCCAATGCTCCCAACTCGGCTGTGTTACATCACTCTGAAAAGCAGCCACGTTATTGCTGGCTTGTGGGAATTCTTTAGGCTTATATTTGACATAGACTTCATCACTGTATCCGGAGAACAGGTCGAATTGCCCATCGCCATTCACATCGGCCACCGCACGCACGCGATACAAGTACCGACCATCGCTGGGGACGGTGTCATTAAAGCTGGTTGCATTGGGCCCTGTCGTGCCAACGATCACCCATTCGGATGTATAACGCACGCTAAATGTTGTCGTGACCCGTTCGATGACAAAGGCGGTTTCGCCGGTCGAATTGTCCTGCCATTGCAATTGTGATTGCACGCCGTTCTTAGTGAGGGTCAAATTACTGGGAGACGCAATGTTCTGCCCAGCCAAAACCGAAACGGCCACCGTGTTAGACTGGTAACTACCATCCTCGTCGCTGGCAGTGGCGGAGATCGCAAATTGGCCACCGCCGGTGTAGACGTGTGTGGCAGAGGAGGGATCGCCGTTGATGGTTTCAATCGTGCCGTCACCCCAGTTGATCGTCCAGCTGGTAATCGTGTCCGCACCGGGGTCGGTGGAGGAGAGGTCCAGCGTGTAAGTTTCGCCTTCACCGACCGAACTGTTGCCGGAAATATTCAACGTGGCGGCAACGTTATTCACCGTGACCGCCAGCGTGTTGGCAGAAAATATGCCGGCTGCGTTGGTGGCAGTCGCTTGGATCGTGTAAGCAGCGGTGCCGTCGGCGTAAACGTGACTTGCCGAGTTGGGATTACCGTTGATGGTTTCAATCGTGCCATCGCCCCAGTTGATCGTCCATTGTGTGATCGTATCGGCGCCACTGCCATCAGCATTGAGCGTCAGGTTGTACGACGAACCTTCCGCTGTGTTTCCCGTACCGGAAATACTCAATTGCGGAGCCGCTCCAATCACGCTGAGACCGAATGAGTTGGATTGATACGTACCATCTTCATCGCTGGCAGTGGCGGAGATCGCATATTGGCCACCGCCGGTATAGACGTGTGTAACGGAAGAAGGATCGCCATTGATAGTTTGAATCGTGCCGTCGCCCCAGTTGATCGTCCAGCTGGTGATCGTATCTGCACCGGGATCAGTGGAAGCAAGGTTCAGCGTGTAGGTATCGCCTTCACCAACCGAGCTATTTCCGGAAATGTTCAAATCGGCGGCAACGTTATTCACCGTGACCGCCAATGTGTTGGCGGAAAATGTGCCAGCTGCGTTGGTGGCAGTCGCTTGGATTGTGTAAGCAGCAGAGCCGTCCGCGTAGACATGGCTGGCAGAGTTGGGATTACCGTTGATGGTTTCAATCGTGCCGTCACCCCAGTTGATTTCCCAACTGCTGATGGGGTCGGTCTGTTCGCCGCCGTTGAGCGACAGGACAAATTCGGAACCTTCGTCGCTCACGCTCGATCCAGAGATTGAAACGCTTGCTGACGAGTCATAAATCTTGATGTTGGAATAAACGCTCTCTCCATCGGCGCCCGCGATGTCATGGTCATTGCCAAAAAACAGCCGTTGCATGTTTCCCGTATAGAACTGGCCGATCGGGATACGATAATGAACTGTGCCGGGTGCTTCATTTGCATAGTTTCGAAACTCGGTCAGTCCCCAGGTCTGCGTCCCGTACAATTCAAAACTTAAGTCTGGGGATAGGAATGTGTCGTTATCGAATCCGATAGTGTGGATTTCCCCTTGTTGCGAACTGCTGAAGTCAAACTCCAGCACAGTGTCGGCTGTGATCGTCATGGGCAACTCAATGCTTTTCCATAGGTTGCCGACTAGCCTTAGCGTTGCTCCGCCATCTTCGATGCTCACCGTTCCGTATTTGTCTTGGCTCCCTCCATATGAGTCGATTGTGTAGTCGTTGAAATTCAACACCGAGCCACCATCCGCGAGGACATTGACTGCCACCGCGTTGGACTGGTAACTACCATCTTCGTCGCTGGCAGTGGCGGAGATCGCAAACTGTCCGCCGCCGGTGTAGACGTGTGTGGCAGAGGAGGGATCGCCGTTGATGGTTTCAATCGTGCCGTCGCCCCAGTTGATCGTCCAGCTGGTGATCGTGTCCGCACCGGGATCTGTGGAGGAGAGGTTCAGCGTGTAGGTTTCGCCTTCGCCAACCGAGCTATTTCCGGAAATATTCAACGTGGCGGCAACGTTATTCACCGTGACGGCTAGTGAGTTAGCGGAAAATGTGCCAGCCGCGTTGGTAGCAGTCGCTTGGATCGTGTAAGCAGCAGAGCCGTCGGCGTAAACATGGCTCGCCGAGTTGGGGTTGCCGTTGATCGTCTCAATCGTGCCATCGCCCCAGTTGATCGTCCATTGTGTGATCGTATCGGCGCCACTGCCATCAGCATTGAGCGTTAGGTTGTACGACGAACCTTCCGCTGTGTTTCCCGTGCCGGAGATACTCAATTGTGGGGCGGCTTCGAGGACATTGACTGCCACCGCGTTGGACTGGTAGCTACCATCTTCGTCGCTGGCGGTGGCGGAGATCGCATATTGACCGCTGCCCGCATAGACGTGTGTTGCGGAAGAGGGATCGCCGTTGATGGTTTCGATCGTGCCGTCGCCCCAGTTGATCGTCCAGCTGGTGATTGTGTCCGCACCAGGATCTGTGGAGGAGAGGTCCAGTGTGTAGGTTTCGCCTTCGCCGACCGAACTGTTGCCGGAAATGTTCAACGTGGCAGCGACGTTATTCACCGTGACTGCCAAAGTATTGGCCGAAAATGTGCCGGCCGCGTTTGTGGCGGTCGCTTGGATTGTGAAGGCGGCGGATCCGTCGGCGTAAACGTGACTTGCCGAGTTGGGATTGCCGTTGATCGTCTCAATCGTGCCGTCGCCCCAGTTGATGGTCCACTGCGTGATCGTTGCTGCGCCACTGCCGTCGGCTGAGAGGCCTAGAACGTAGGTTGAACCCTCTGCTGCAATGCTCGAACCGGAAATCGCCAATTCTGGTGCGGGATCAAATACGTCGACAGTCAACGTGTTGGACTGGTAGGTGCCTGCGGCGTCTGTGGCGGTTGCGGAAATACTGAATGCATTCGGACCTTCAGCGTAAACGTGAGTGACCGTGCTGGGATTTCCATTGATGGTCTGAATGTTGCCATCGCCCCAATTGATGGTCCAACTACTGATCGTTGAAGATTGAGCATTGGCTTCGGTGAGGTCCAATGTGTATAACTCGCCTGCTGCAACCGAGGTGTTTCCTGCAATAGAGATTTCGTTCGTCGCAGTGGATTCGCTGCGGGTTGCCGAAACCGTGTATTGTCCGACCGAGCCATATTCGCCAGTGCTGCGGACGACTAGCACATAATCACCGGCTGCGACATCGGTCGAAATGACGGCTCCATAGCTTCCCGACGGATCGGCGGTGGCGATTAGTTGTCCCGATGCGGTCCACAACTCGATGACGGAGTCCAGATTTGCGCCGACTTCAGCGACATTGACGGACAAGTCCACTTGTCCCCCGGTCGTCGAAAATGCGAACGCGTCTTCATCGCTCATGCGTTCGATGATGCCCGAAGCGGTCGCGTTATTGCCGGCAAAGGACAAGGTCGTTGCCGAGTTGATATCGCCATGGTCGTCGGCCCGATAACCAAAGCCGTTCGTCGCACGCGCGATGACCGCCATGTCATCTTGGTACGTATTAGACGATGTCGTCGTGCCGTCGTGCCAAGTGGTTCGCGTTTTGTAATACGATAGGCCCATGATCGGCGCCCAGTCGCCGCTGCCCGGATTATATTCGTCGGTCTTGGTGCCGTTGGAGTATGAGCTCTGGTGTCTCAAGCCGAATCCATGCCCGGCTTCATGCGATGATGCTTCAGCGATGTACTTAGCATTTTTGGCTAAATTGTCGGAAAACACGTAGACGGTGTTCACAATGGAATTGGTGAACGTATTGACGTAGGCCACGCCCCCTGCGCCGCTGCTGTACCAATTGCTATTGCCGCCGACGGCCACCCGCAGGGCATTACCATTGCTAAAGTCGCCGGGATCAACCGTGGTGACGTCGATATTGAAAGGAGCAAAATCTTCTGAGACCCGTTGCCAGATTTCGGTGATCGAATTGATCTCGGCGGTGCTGAACGAATTGAAATCGCTATCCAGGCTGAATGCGGGAGTCGTGATATTACTGTAGGAGCCCCAATTGGATTCGTAGTGCCCATTAAAATCCAAGTACAGTTTCACTGTCGCACTGGAGTTGCTGGAAAGTACAGGAAGGCTGGCCAGAGGAAGGACTTCGCTGCTGACCGGATCACTCGGCACGTCGTCTGCATTGCTGATCGGGTCGAGGTCATGCAATTCAATGCCATGAAATGACCCATGCATGACGAGACGGCTTTCCAGCGTCTCGAACATTAACGAATCGGTGGAGCGAGAGTTGCGTGGCCGAGGTTGCTTGGGAAGTGCGCAGCCGATCAATCGCGAGAGCAGCGAAGAGGTGTCCGATTCAGGGCTTTGCGTGGACGTGGATGTAGATCGTGCGCGGAAAAGCATAGCTGCATTCCTCCAAACCGGTTTGAGTTGGGATCGACCTTTTCGGGAACCTGGCAATCTCTGTAGTGAGACCCATGGCTTTGCGTCCCCGCCTCACGACGGGTTTGCCTTTATCGAAGGCCCTGGAGGAGTTGCAGTGGCCCGCGGTACTTTTGACAGCAGCGCGTAACCAAAAGCGGGAACGCGCAGTTGCTATTCAAAGGTGTCTCATGAATGACATCGTGTCAAAGAGAACCCGCTGATGCTGCTCGGATTATTAGACGGAGTCTTGCGGCGAAGAGATAGAACCCGCCGTGAACGTTGTCTGGCCCAACAACAACTGATTTAGCAGGACTCTCACTCCTCGAAACGTGTGGGGATAGGTCTCGTTTTGGTTGTCTACGTCCCTATGAGAATAGGGGGTTTCCGAAAGGGGCAGTAGTTAACCAGACTCTTCGGATTGAGTCAAGTACGGACGTAGAAGCGGAATAGGATGAGGCGACCTGGGATACTAATCGAGGCGAATTCCCTTAAATCTACCACCTGGTCAACTAATTGCGTTGTGGTGCACTCTAAATTTTGTGGGCTGGTGCTGACGCACCCCAGAAAGCTAAGCCATAAAACCATCTCATTGCAAATCGGGAATATGACTACGATTGCACGTTGCTAAAGAATGGGATTTGTTGATAAACCAGCCTGATCATGACCTGCATATTAGGAAAAACCCGAAAAATCGGAATAGTTGGGAATTTCGTGATTGCTTAGTCCTGGCTCATATGGCCATATTAGATCTTACGGGCCAAAGAGTTAACAATTGACTTGCACGACTTTGCGAGGGGGTCCGGCTATGCAGCAGAAAACTAAGCTAACGATTTACAGTTGTCTTGCAGTTCCCATACTGCTTTTCGCCGTGAATACCACTGCCAGGGCGGGGATGATTACGCTCGGTGCCGCCGACATCATCGACCCTCCCGGAGCTTCGCAGACCAATCCCAATCCCAGCGAAGCCACGATTTTGACTTATCTCAACCTGAGCGATCATGTTGAATACCAGAACGTGACTGATCTCGGCGATTTACTTTACAAAGACAATGTGGGAGGAAGCGAGGAAGGCTTGTTAGCCGGAAGTTACGAAATCAGCAACCTTAGCGGAGCTGGCGGAACTCTCAAGTACATTTCAGGCAACATCTTTGACTCATCGTTGCCAATCTGGATGGTTATTAAAGACGGTAATGCCGGGTTTGTCATTTACGATCTAGCTTCGACAGGGCCACACGGTGTTAGTTGGGATGGTTTGATGGATATTGTCTTCACCAATGCTGGATTGATTAGAACGGGCACAACCACAGTCAAAGACATCTCCAATGTTCAAATCTGGGGAAGTTCGACGACACCGCCCGATCCAGATCCAGGACCTGGCGTCGTCCCTGAACCCTCCAGCATGCTACTGATGGCAATGGGCATGTTCGGTCTGGCTGGCTACGGCTGGCGGAAACGTAAGTCACAAGCCGCCTAGTCGGCAATGAGTTCAAGCTGCTCGGGATCTCGCAAATCCATAAAGCCGCCCTCATGACTGAGGGCGGCTTTTTTTACGCATCTGGATTGATCCTTATTCGCCGTTGCTCCAATACCGCACGATATCCTCCGGCGATTCGGCCGGGCGGAGGACGCGCATGGCATCCAGGCTATTGGGGGCATAGCCGATGACCGCTGGAATGCCGCGGCTGCAATGCCGGGACCACATGCTCAGCGTATAGGCGCCGACGTCGCGGATCACGATCCAATCGCCCGCTTCGATCGTAGGCAGGAGCACGTCGCGGGCGACGATGTCGCCGCCGAAA
Source organism: uncultured Planctomycetaceae bacterium (assembly GCA_942492455.1). Classification (GTDB taxonomy): domain Bacteria; phylum Planctomycetota; class Planctomycetia; order Planctomycetales; family Planctomycetaceae; genus Symmachiella. The sequence goes on from CALOFE010000082.1 coordinate 109,521, forward strand.
CAGAGTGGTCCCACGATCGTGACCGGGCGTGTGTCGCCCATCTTGGGAAGGCCTTGTGCATTCAACACAAAAAACTCGTGCGGCCAATCCTCTGGGCGGTAGACGGGGCGTAGCAGGAAGTCCGCGCCGAGGTGGATCACTGCCATCTGTTGTGCGGGTTTGTAGTATTCCACCCGACTGGCAGCGAATCCGCAATTGGCTTGGACCGCGCGGCCGAATTCAGTGATTCGTTGTAGTGCGGGAGACAAGACATCCGGTGCGCGCTTACGGATCTCAGCGACGTATTCGGCTGGCGTGGGAGCGGTTAAATCCGATTTGTACACCGTTGGCAAGCCACCACCGATATCGAGATGCGTGACTGCTCGGCCGCTGTGCTGTTCGATTTCTTTTCGTAGCGTGTCGGCGATTGAAATGGCGTCGGTCAGCAGCCCCATGGCGCAACCTTGCGATCCAACATGAATGTGCAGACCGCGGAGCCATTCGTGGGTCGCAAAAGCCTCCAGAATCGCCGCTCGATTCGTGGAGAGCGGAATACCGAATTTGGAGTCGGTGTTGGCAACACTTGTCAGCGAAATCGTACCACCGCCAACTTGCGGATTGACCCGCAGGCCGACTACAGAGTTCGAGGCACGCGACTGCAGCTCGGTGGCGATCCGCTGGAGTTCCTCGAAATTATCGACATTCAGATAAATACCCGCGTCCAAAGCTTGGCGGATTTCTGCCGTCGTTTTTGCGGGCGAGTCAAAGATTACCCGTTGCGGCGGGCATCCGGCGGCGAGGGCCAGTTGCACCTCTTCGAGACTGGCCGCTTCCAACCCACAGCCGTCGCGGACAACAGTGCGGAGGATTTCCAGTACCGGATTGGCTTTTATCGCAATTGCGTGCAACGTGTTGGGGGGGAACGCCGACTGGAGTTCAGCCAACCGCAATTGCATGAGATGCAAGTTGTGAAAGATGGCTGACGGGGCGTCAGCTAGCGGGCCGTGCAACTGCGCGGATTGCACCACAGCGGCCGCTTCGTCCAATGAAATTCGGCGACCAAAGGCATCCATCCGTCCGCTTTCAGAAAACTCAGGCACTTATTTTAAGTTGGCGGCAGGCAGCTTGAGCGGTAACTCCACGCCAGGATCGAAAATCACCGAATCGGCGTCAGCATCCACTCCAACAAGGCATTCCACTTTGCGTCGCAGATTCATAATTTGCCGCTGCAACCAAGTCAAGCGTTGGTCGAAAGTACGTCCTAAGCGTTCGTCGGTCGCAACACGGACGACTAACTCTCCACCAATCGCGACCCGAAGGATATGGCCGGCGGTTCCGAGGTTGACTGGTTGCCCGATATGGAAACATTGCGAAGTGACCTCCGTATCCCAGTCGGGATACTGAACGGAGATGTCGCGATTCAGATTGTGATGTAGCCGTGCAAGGTCCGTTTTCTCCAGAGCATTTCGTTCACCCGGTGGAGTGATCCAAAAGCCCACGACGGTTGTCCGCGCTTCGAGTGGACGGTCGACTTCTTCGTCGTGCGGTGCTGGAGTGGTTGGTAGTAGTTTGAATACAGAGGACGCACCGAGGATCTGAGTCGCCTGGCTTTCAAAGCAGTTCAACACCCAGTCCCGTGTCAATTCCGGCACGGCGTAGTAGGCATCGATCTCCGCCAGTGCGGCTGTCCAGCGCAGCACGATGCCGAGGTTGGATTTCTTGGGCAGCGCGTCACGGATGGCGGTCCAACGTTCGGGCATTTCGGCGGCGGAAAAATAATCACCGAATCCCTGCGGAAGTTGGCCGAGTGATTGGATGGTTTCGTCGAACGTATGTGGGATGAGCAGCGCACCGGAGAAGGGGGGCCCGCCGTAAAATTTGGATCCCGTAAAAATAACCAAATAGCCGCGGTCCAACGCGTCGCGCAATCCCGCGCGGCTGATGCGTCCTTGGGCGGCATCGATGACCACTACTAAGTCGGGAAAGGCTGCTCGTAACCGTTCGACGCAGGCGAAGCTGGGGGCGAAGACACCGGTTTTACTGTGGGCAACGATGTGCAAGAGCACAACCGTATCATCGTTGCTGGAATCGACGACGAGTTGCGTCACTTCGGCGTTGATTTCCGATTCTTCTAACTGTCGTCCGCCGGCACCGCGAATGTCGACGGTTTTTACGGTGACGCGCGAAGCCAGTTCGTCGTCAATCGGCGTTCCACGTGTGTTGCTGCGTCCGTTGGGGGTTTGGGCGTCATAGTGACAACATCCGGCGGCCAACGGCGTTCCGCTGCCGACTTCGCCCGGGCCGACAACGATGTTGACGATCTGTTTTTTGGAATTGCCACCCGCCAATGCGACAGCGAGAAATTCGACATCGGTGCCCGAGGGGGCCAATGCAATGTCGACGCCGGCGTCTAACTCAAGCAATTCGGCCAGTCGTGTGCGGATTGATTGTGCGCACTGTTGGACAGCCGTGTCGAAATCATCTTGTCCGTGCAGGGTGCGCAATGTCCGCATGGCTTTCGCATAACCGCGGAGCGATGTGGAAGAACTCGTGCACGATCCAAATGGAACGACGGACCGTGGTTGCGGCCCGCATCCATATTTATTGAGCCGTTCCCCGCCTAGCAGGTTGAGACGGTTGTCGCCGCCGGAAACCAGAAGCTCTTCCAGCGGCGCTTTGGTATTCGGATGCATGAGTACTTCTTTGGTGCAGTGCAAATCTAAGTAAGACGTCCGTTTCGAGTCACGGTTCGTTTCCGTGGTTTCACGCACTGTGTGTCGTGGTCGGTTCACTCTCCGTGTCGCCGCTACGTTGTGCGTTCATGTTCAATTGCGAGAGATTGGCCCACAGCTTTTTGCGTGAGCGGCGTTTGGCGGACTTGGCATTTTCTTTGCGTTGCAGCATGGCCTTATTCAGGAAGTCCAAGTATCGACCTTGTAGCAACCCGGTATCAAAACAGAGTTGTTCCATAATCGAATCGCCACCGTCGCCTTCCAGTTCAATCAGCACAGGGCCTTGATCAGTCAGGGCCACGTCCCAACCTTGCAGGTGGCACGAGGGGACAGCCGCGGCGCCCCGCATGACGAGATCTTTCATCGCATCCCATTCGGGGAATGTCAGACCGTCGAATTTGGTGCCGGTCACCGGGTGTTCCTCGACCGGTTCGGTTCCTTCAGCCGTTCGCATCAACACCCGCGTGACGTTGCCTGTTTCGACATCGACGCCGCCCAACATATTGCCGGCGCGCCAGAAGTTGTCGGCCACTGTTTCTGCGCCGGGAATTTTCCAAGCAGCTCGCAGCAACACCGGACCTTGTTCGTCCACCAACACGAACATACGGACCGTGCTGATGCGGTTTCCCACGATGTCGGCCATCTGAGGGTGCGGTGTGAGTCGTGATTGGAATAAATAGCCGTCGGCCGCGAATTGTTCGGCTTGGTCGGCGAAATCTTCGACCGAGACCTGCCGTCCGTCACTGGTCAGGAGGCAATCAGCGTCGGCGTCGTAGGATTCGATATTGGCCACACCCAAACTACAGGCGCCGGCGGTTGGTTTTGTGAACAGCGGATAGTTGGCTTCTTCGCGAAGAAATCGCAGCACGTCCTCGCGACTGAAAAGCGGTTTCGCTCCCGGGAAAGTCCGAGCGGCATGCCGCATGGCTTGTGTTTCGGGGATCGGCAATTCGTGGCCCCGCAACAGCGCCGTTAAAGTCGGCTTGTCGTTGGCGATTTTGGGCCAGGGCATGTCGAGAGCGGCGAGCAATTCGTGGTGCCGCTGAGCGCCCAAGAAGGTTTTTTTGACATCGGCGCCATAACGCTGATCGTCGTAGAGCTTGTACATAAAGTATTCGTTCGGCTGCAACTTGCCCGGTCCCCACATCAGACCGGCGATTTCGCGAACCAGTCCACCCAAGCCTTTGCCTTGCGCGGTCGCCTCTTGCATCCAGCGTAGGTATTCCAAGCCGGGAGTTTCGGTTTTTTGATCCAATGCAAAATCGGTATTAGCCATCTCTAGTTTCCTCATTATTCGGAGCTTCTTCGTTCAGACATTCAACTCTACTTTGCGATATCACGTTGCGTCGGGAAAACGCGTGATGCCGTTTCGCAACGTGGCCCCCAAGGAAGGGTGGGGAGGAGTGTGCCGGTTGTGCCGACAACAGCCTGATGCTTGATCAAGCAACCAGTAGACCGCAGCGATCGGTTTACCAGAGCGCCCAGGAGCCGGTGGCGAGGATATAGACCCCGAGCAACAGATTCGTCACCGCATGAGCGGTGATACAGGCCCAGAGGTTTTTGGTCCGGTACAACACCCAGTTGATGCCGGCGCACCAAATAGCGGCGGCCAGCAGTTCCGGGTGCGCTAAGGTAAAGAGCACGACCACGGCGGAAAAACTCCAAGGGGTGAACGTGCCGACCGGAACCGATTCGAAGTCATCTTTGACCAGATACCGAATCAAAAACCCGCGCCAGAAGACCTCTTCCATCAATGGCACGACCAGCGCCAACCCGCACAAGCGGACTGCGATGAACGCCCAAGCGCCGCCGGTTGAGGTAATCGCGGTGAACGGGTCATAGCCGATGCGCTCAGCGGAATAGAGCCAACTCGGCAGGATGTCGGCAATATGGCGTTCGAGATTGAGTTTCCACAGCCCAATCCAAACGACAACACCGACAATGCCCGCCAGGATTCCCCAGCCAAGGCCGGCGGTCGAAGGGGCAGGGTAGCGACGACGGAAATAACACCAACTCCCCAGCACGATGGCGATCTTGGCGGTATAGACGAATGGATAATACGGTTTGAGCGGTTCCCAACCCTCAGCGGCTCCGAGTACCATGAACAGCACAAACGGGAGCACATACGCCAAAATCGGACTGGAGCCGGAAGCAGAGGGGGCAAGATCCCTGTTTTCGTCAGGAGTGGACATGGCGTGGCATTCTAGGAGTGGGGAGCGGATTTCGCCAAATTCTAGCACATCTATTGGCTCATGCCGGTGACGCTGTTTCAAATACCAATAACATCCGCTGGGCCTGCGAGGATAAGGGAACGAATTGCGGCGGAGACTCCCCTCAGCGTTGGTTTCCGGGTAACGTTAGGGTTGAGTTTCTTTTTACGTCACTGGAGACAGTCTGGTATGAGAGCGTTCCTAGTCTTGGTCGGGATGTGCGGTCTGGTTGGATTCGTGGATGCGGCGACCATTGCGGCGGCGGATCGGCCGAATGTGATTTTGATCATGACGGACGATCAGGGGTACGGCGATTTGGGAGCAACGGGAAATCCGTTAATTCGTACGCCGAATATCGATGCGATGGCCAAACGCAGTGCGCAGATGGAGCGGTTTTATGTCTCGCCGGTCTGCGCCCCAACGCGAGCCTGCTTGATGACGGGCCGCTACAACTACCGCACGCGGGCAATCGATACCTACATCGGGCGGGCGATGATGGAGACCGATGAGGTCACGATCGCCGAAATGCTTGGAGCTGCTGGTTACGCGACAGGCATCTTCGGCAAATGGCATTTGGGAGACAACTATCCGCTCCGCGCGATGGATCAGGGGTTCGAGGAATCATTGGTGCTGCGTGGCGGTGGGATTGGACAACCCTCTGATCCTCCGGGAGGCGAAGGCAAATACACCGATCCGATTCTGTTTCACAACGGCCAAGAGGCGCCGCAAACAGGGTATTGCACCGACGTCTATTTCGACGCGGCGATGAATTGGATCGAGACGCAAAATGATTCCCACAAGCCGTTTTTCGCTTACATTCCAACCAACGCTCCTCACGGACCGTTCGATGACGTTCCGGAGGCCGAGTACGCGCAGTACAAGAAAGTCGACCTAGGGAACGACCAATTTCCGCAGGAGACGGGGCACCGCTTACCGAAAAAAGCGAACCAAGACAAACGGGCGCGGATTTTTGCGATGATCAGCAATGTCGATGCGAACATAGGCCGGTTGTTCGCAAAACTGGACGCGCTCAACATCACCGACAATACGTTGGTGATTTTCATGGTCGACAACGGCCCCAACGGCATGCGTTATGTCGCCGGGATGCGGGGCATGAAATCACGCGTCCATGAAGGGGGTGTCCGTTCGCCGTTTTTCGTGCATTGGCCGGCACGATTGAAGGCGGGGCAAAGCTCCGACCGCATAGCGGCACATATCGATGTGCTGCCGACATTGCTGGACGCCTGTGAGGTCCCGGTGCCCGAGGGAGTCCAACTGGATGGGCGGAGTGTTTTGCCGTTGTTGGAAGGCAAGGCGGAGGATTGGCCCGATCGCACGATTTATATTCAGGCGCACCGCGGGGATGTGCCGGTCCGCTTTCATAATTTTGTCGCCATCAATCAAGATTGGACGCTGCTGAACGATTCTGGTTTCGGCCGCGAGAAATTGTCGCAGCCACCACAGTTTGAATTGTATGACATGGCGGCCGATCCACTGCAAATGCGCAATGTTGCTGCCGAGCATACTGATATCGCCAAGCAAATGCGGCAGGCCTATGAAACTTGGTTCGACGATGTCAGCAGCACGCGGGCGGACAATTATGCTCCGCCACGAATTCATCTCGGCACGCCGCACGAAAACCCAGTGGTGCTGACCCGCCAGGATTGGCGACGTACTAGTCGTGACAGCGGTTGGCAGCCCGATTCACGCGGCTACTGGGAATTGTTCGTGGCAACGGCAGGACGGTACGACGTGACCGTGACCTATAAGCCGCGTGCATTCGACGAGACGCTGTCGTTAAATATAGGGGATACAACTTTAACGGCCGATCTGGCGACGGAATCCACAGAGCACACGTTTCGCGACGTGGCGTTGGCTGCCGGGGACGCTCGGTTGACGGTCGAACTGACGCGCGATGGAAAACGTGAAACGGTCCGTGGACCGTGGCAGGTTTCGGTCAGCAAACAGGCGGAATCGACAAAGTAGCGTCAGTCAACAGCAGACTCAGCCGGCAGGATCATATCTTCTTGCCAGTAACGGGCGAGTTCCTTGACCAGTTTCCGAAACTTTTTCAGATTCAGCGGTTTGGTCATGTAGCTTTGAACTTGCAGTTCTTCGCTGCGTTGGATGTCGATGGCGTTGGTCGAGGCGGTCATGACTACGACGGGGATCTGTTTCAATTCATCGTCATGTTTGATCTCAGTCAGCACCTCGCGGCCATCCTTTTTGGGCAAGCCGAGATCAAGCAGAATTAAGTCGGGGCGGGGAGCGCGGGAGAACTTTCCGCGTTGGTAGAGGAATTCGATTGCCTCTTCGCCATCGGTGACCCAGGTGAGGCGGTGTTGAACGGCCCCTTTTTTCAGTGCGCCGAACGCAATCCGCGCAAAGGTGAGGCTGTCCTCCACCAAGAGGATTTCCATGGGCCTGCCGACCGTGTTCTGGTCCATTGCACCACCTGCGTCGCCGAAATTGACAACTCTCATCCAGAGCCGTTAATCGGGTGTCGCCCGTTCTCGCCTGAAAATGTTTCGTACCACCCGCCAAATCGCTTTTGACACCGGTTCACTCATTATTATTGTACCCAACTCCGTGGACATGTCATCCCGAAAAATGGCGGAAGATGTGCGGAGCCCTAGATCGTTCGTCCGATTTTTCGCGCTGACGGGGTATTTTCTTGCCAGAGACGACATCCCAACGGAGGCAACAGGGGGTGATCCAGGTAAGACATTTCGACTGCGGACTGACTACTCCGGCGCAAACGGGTCGGGGCGGGTGGGTTGACGGTCGGCGGCGGCGATGATAGGTTTCTGTCTGCTTCAGGGGAAATTGCGCCGGAGGTCCGGTTTCATCCAGAACGGCTGCAGACAGGACCTTTTTCGCGCAACCCACGACCTGCCGACGAACCAGGTGAGCGTGCGGGTTGTGCGAGGGCCTTTGACCGGTACTCGTCCCCCAATAAGGGCTTGCGCCCACCGGGATTCGCGTGGGGACAGAGACGCCGACGGAATCACTAACAACCTCTATTTTCGTTCCGCTCAGATTAGAATCGCGCGGAGCCATATCAAGGAACGTTTGGAATGACGACTGCAACAGCAACGAAATACGTGTTTTCGTTTGGTGACGGAAAAGCCGATGGCGGCGCCACCATGAAGAATGAGTTGGGAGGCAAAGGCGCCAACTTGGCCGAAATGACCAGCATTGGTCTGCCGGTTCCGGCTGGATTCACAATCTCGACCGGTGTCTGTAACTACTACTACGCCAACGGCGAAACCTATCCCGAACAACTTCGCGATGATGTTGCTGCTGCTCTGGAGAAAATTGAAAAAGCCATGGGGGCAAAATTCGGCTGCACCGAAAACCCCTTGCTGCTTTCTTGCCGTAGCGGTGCCCGCGAATCGATGCCGGGCATGATGGACACCGTGCTCAATATCGGACTGAACGATACGACCGTTGCCGCCTTGGCCAAAAAGTCGGGCAATGAACAATTCGCCTGGGACAGCTATCGCCGCTTTGTGCAGATGTACGGCGACGTCGTCTTGGAAATGAAGACGCTGGACAAAAAGGAAATCGACCCGTTCGAACACCTGCTGGAAGCCAAAAAAGAGGCCGAAGGCGTTGAGTTCGATTCTGGTTTGAGCGCCGCGGGCCTGAAGGAATTGGTTAAGGAATTCAAGGCGGCCATTAAAGAACGGACCGGGAACGACTTTCCCGACGATCCGCTCGATCAGCTGTGGGGTGCCATCGGGGCTGTCTTCTCTAGCTGGATGAATGACCGGGCGATGGTCTATCGCCGCCAATACGGCATTCCGCACGAATGGGGCACAGCCGTCAACGTGCAAGCGATGGTGTTCGGTAACTTGAGCGAAGACAGCGCATCGGGTGTCGGCCTGACCCGCGACTGCTCGCTGGGAGAACCTGGATTCCGCGGCGACTATCTGATCAACGCCCAAGGCGAAGACGTGGTGGCTGGAATCCGGTCGACCAAACGCGTCGAAGAGAGCCTGCACGACGACATGCCGGCCGCCTTTGATCGGTTGAACGAAATCGGCAAAATCCTCGAAAAACACTACAAAGACGTGCAGGACATCGAGTTCACCGTCCAGCATGGTCAAGTTTGGATGTTGCAAACACGTAACGCCAAGCGGACCGGTTTTGCCGCCGTACGGATCGCTGTCGATCTGGTGAACGAAGGCCTGATCGACCCGAAGGAAGCCCTGAATCCGCGGCGGATTCCGGCCGACGACCTCAACCAACTGTTGCAGCCGATTTTCGATCCCGATGCCAAAGCGGCAGCGGATGCCGAAGGTCGCCTGTTGACCAAAGGCATCAACGCCGGTCCCGGTGCGACGTACGGCAAGATCTGCTTCCACGCCGAAGATGCGGAAGCCCAATACAATGCCGACAACGACGTGCAATTGATTCTTGTCCGTCGCGAAACCAGCCCGGAAGACTTGCGGGGCATGCAAGCGGCCAAAGGAATTCTGACCGCCTTCGGGGGAGCCAGTTCCCACGCCGCGCTTGTTAGCCGGCAAATGGGTAAGGTTTGCATCGTGGGTGCGACGGAATTGGACATCGACTACCAAGCCGGAACCGTCTCGGTGGCTGGCAAGACCTTCAATGAAGGGGACTACATCAGCATCGACGGATTCACCGGCGAAGTCTTCGAAGGGAGTGTCACGACCAAGCCGAGCGAAGTCTTGGATGTCGTCATTCACAAAGCGGGTGATCCGGAAAAATCAGAGACTTACAAGCGTTACGCTCAATTGATGGAGTGGGTCGACGAGCATCGGACATTGAATGTTCGCACCAACGCGGACAGCCCGGAACAAGCCGCCGAAGCGATTGCCTTCGGAGCGGAAGGAATTGGACTGTGCCGGACCGAGCACATGTTCTTCCACCATGTTGATGAAATCCGGGAAATGATTCTCGCCGAGACCAAGGATGTCCGCCAAAAGGCGATCGACAAGTTGTTGCCGTACCAACGCAGCGACTTCGAGGGTCTATTCCGGGCTATGGAAGGGCGGCCGGTGACGGTTCGCTTGCTCGACCCGCCGCTGCATGAGTTCCTCTCAGAGCGGCATTTGGAAGAAGACCCGGCCTTGGCTGGACAATTGGCCAAGATGACCGGCAAATCCGAAGAAGAGATTCATCGCCGCGTCGAAGGCTTGCATGAGTCGAACCCGATGCTGGGCCACCGGGGATGCCGTTTGGGCATCGTTTACCCGGAAATCACAGCCATGCAGGCACGGGCCATCATGGAAGCTGCCTGTGCGGTGAAAAAGGAAGGCATCGACGTCCATCCGGAAATCATGATTCCGCTCGTCGGATTCTTGGCCGAATTTAAGGACCAAGAGAAGATCGTGCGGGCCCAAGCCGAAGCCGTGATGGCCGAAACCGGCCAAAAGGTCGAATACCTGGTCGGAACGATGATCGAAGTTCCACGAGCCGCCGTCTGTGCCGATCAAATCGCCACCGGTGCGGAATTCTTCAGCTTCGGGACCAACGACCTGACGCAGACCGCCTTGGGAATCAGCCGCGACGACTACGGCGGATTTATTGGCTACTACCGCGAACACGACATTGTCCCCAACGATCCGTTCCAGACGATCGACTTCGACGGTGTGGGGGGCTTGATGAAAATTGGTGTCGAAGGGGGCCGCAGCTCGCGCAAAGATCTCAAAATCGGGATTTGCGGCGAACATGGTGGCGACCCGGCCAGTGTCAAGTTCTGCCACAGTATCGGGTTGAACTACGTTAGCTGTTCGCCGTTCCGCGTGCCGATTGCCCGTTTGGCAGCGGCCCAAGCAGCGGTTTCGCAGGGGTGACGGGTAAAAAAAGCCGCGAATCAATCGGTTTCACACGGGTGGGGAGCCAAGGCAACTCACCCGTGTTTTCACTCTTTTAAGAGGCCGAAAACGTCCACCGAGCAGCGGCGAGAACCCTTTCGGTTGTGGAAATCGCGGAATTTGACCGATTTGCGGGAAAGTTTCTCTTCCCTACGATCGGCATCGCAGATAGAATTCGTCAGTTCCTTCCTCCTTGGCGCGGATCTTGCCGGATGACGTTTGTGATCGGCATGAACGTCGGCGACGACCTTCCTTTCCGCGTGAAGAGCACGTATTGATCCGCACCCCGGCCTCGGCACGTGGCAATTGCCTTTGGGCATTTAAGCCGTCGCGGGACAGAACTTAATGGGCACAAGCGTGTCTATGAGATGATTGAACGGCGCCAGTCAGGCCGATCAACGTATGATTTTCGGATCAATTGACGCGGCTAAATCCCGGCACAGCGAAAAAGGTTCATCGGAGATTCATCCTCAGTCCTTAGGATTGCGGAGATAATAACCAGATTTTTTGGGCAGCATGCGGTGGGTTCGTTTCGTATCGAGTCCGCTATTCTCCAGCGTCGGAGAACGCCCGTATCACTTAAACCGCGACGTACATTCCTTTGAGAATGCGTTGAGAACGTTCCATGAAAAACTTAGAAAAACTTCGCAACATCGGCATTTCGGCCCATATCGACTCCGGTAAGACGACGCTCACCGAGCGGATGTTGTTTTATTGCGGACGTATCCACCGCATGAATGAAGTCAAAGGTGGCGGTGACGGCGCGACCATGGACCACATGGAACTGGAAAAAGAACGGGGGATCACGATCACCTCCGCCGCAACACGCGTGGAGTGGAACGGGAATCCGATCAACGTTATCGATACGCCGGGACACGTTGACTTCACGGTCGAAGTCGAGCGTTCGTTGCGCGTGCTTGACGGTGCCGTGCTCGTGCTGTGCGCCGTGGGCGGCGTTCAAAGCCAGTCGCTCACCGTGGACCGCCAAATGAAACGGTATCACACGCCCCGGATTGCGTTCATTAACAAAATGGACCGCACCGGTGCCGATCCGTTCAGCGTGATTAAACAAATCGAAGAGAAACTGGGTTGCACGCCTCTTCCTTTGCAGATTCCGATCGGCAAAGAACAGGACCTCGAAGGCGTTGTTGATCTCGTCAATATGCGGGCGATTTATTTCGACGGTACTGACGGCGAGATTGTTCGCTACGAAGAGATCCCGGAGAAAGTCGCCGATTTGGCAAACGAGTATCGCGAACACATGCTGGAAACTTTGTCGCTGTTCAGCGATGAGTTGATGGAAACGTTGCTCGAAGAGGGCGACGTGGATGTCGCCACCATTAAGGCGTTGATCCGAGAAGTGACCCTCAGTCAAGATCTGACGCCGGTCATGATGGGGACTGCGTTTAAGAACAAAGGCGTTCAGCCGTTGCTCGACGCTGTTTATGACTATCTGCCCAGCCCGTTGGACCGCGAAATCTCGGCGATGGATGTTTCCAACGTTAAGGAAGGCGAAACGGGCGAACCGGTTCTTTTGGAATCAGATTCCGAAAAGCCGCTGGTGGCGATGGCCTTCAAAACAGTTGTCGAAACTTTCGGTCAATTGACCTACATGCGAATCTACCAAGGTTCGTTGGTCAAAGGACAAACCTACCGCAACACCCGGACCGGAAATAACGTGCGATTTGGCCGGATTGTCCGGATGCACGCTGACGATCGCGAAGATGTCGACTTGGCTGATGCCGGTGATATTGTCGCGGTGATCGGTGTCGATTGTGCGTCGGGTGATACGTTCTGCGGCGACGGTGTCGACTATGCCTTGGAAAACATTTTCGTGCCCGAACCGGTCATTCGACTTTCCGTCGAACCGATCAAGCGGGACGGTGCAGACAAACTGGCGAAGGCCTTGCAGCGGTTCCGCCGCGAAGATCCCACGTTCCGCGTGGAAACGGACCAAGAATCGGCCCAGACGATCATCGCAGGTATGGGCCAGTTGCACTTGGAAGTTTACCTTGAACGTATTCGCCGCGAATACAAAGTGGAATGCCTTGTGGGTGAACCGCGGGTGGCCTATCGAGAAAGTCCGACAAGGTCGGTTGAGTTCAATCACAAGCATAAAAAGCAAACGGGTGGTTCCGGACAATTTGCACACATCGTGGGCAAACTGAATCCATTGCCGGAAGATGCCCCGGAGCCGTACGAGTTTATCGACGAAGTGACCGGCGGTCGGATTCCCAAAGAATACATCCCGGCCGTCAACCAAGGTTTTCAACGTGCATTGGTCAAAGGGCCGCTGTGCGAATGCGAAGTGGTGGGCGTGCAAATGGTGCTCCAAGACGGTAGCTACCACGACGTCGACTCATCGGACATGGCGTTTAATATTGCGGCGTTCAACTGCATGCGAGATGCTCTTAAGAATTCCAAAATGGCATTGTTAGAGCCGATCATGAAGTTAGACGTCGAAATCCCCACGGAGTACCAAGGACCTGTTGTCGGACATCTGTCCGGACTGCGGGGCATCATGACCTCCAGTGAGGACCGTTCGGGAAGCTGCTTCATTTTGGCCGAGGTTCCGTTGGCTAGCATGTTCGATTATGCCAACGAACTCCGGAGCATGACGCAAGGCAAAGGCTCGTTTAGCATGGAGTTTTCACACTACAAGCAAACGCCTAAGTCGGTGCAAGAAGAAGTGGTGGAACGTCGTCGTACGGAGAAGGAAGAAAAATTGGCGATGGCCCGCTAACGCGGATGCAATTCGCTTGAAGATACGCAGCAAGGACGGCCGAATGTTATCGGTCGTCCTTGCTGTTTTCTTTGCTCCGCAACTCCTGGAGTTGTTGGCAAAACGCCGCATGCTCAGGCGAGTCCAGCCCCGGTTTGAGCGTCTCAATCGCCGCCGCCAAATCGCCGCGCAGCAAGGCAGCGGTGTCCAACCACAGGCCGGGAAAGAGTTCGCTCTGAATCACACCTGCTTCGGTCACCGGTAAACGTTCGTAGCGTCCATCGCGGAGGACGAACCAGTCAAAGGCATCGTCGAGAACCCGCCAGACAAGATACTCCTGCACCCCGTTGCGGCGGTAGGCGTTGAGTTTGTCGTGCAAGTCATAACTCGCCGTGCTCGCCGCAATTTCCACCACCAACTCCGGTGGCCCGGTCAGGTAGCCTTCCGCATCGACCGACGACGCGCCACCACAGGCGGAATCGATGCGCAATAGGATATCGGGCTGCGGCTCGTTGTCCTCATCGAGCCTTAAAGTGCTGGCATCGCCGACATCAGTTCCATGCGTGGCCACAAAATAAGAGGACAACCACCCCGATAAGAGCGCATGTGGTTGCCCATGTTGTTGATGACGAATCGCAGCTTGCACGTAAACCACCCCTTCTACTAACTCCGCCCGCACGTTGCGCGCAGCAGCGTAGCGGCGTTCAAATTCGGGGCGCGTCAGGCGATCACCGGAAGCAAGCGGCGGAATCGTATCCGAGTGGGGGCCATTTTTTGCGGAATTGTCGGCGGCTGAGGCCATGGCGAATCCGACTTAGTCCAGGAGGTGAAACAGTCGTGCCTTTCATTCTACGACGCCCGTCGGAGGCCAACAAGACGACTCATCTCGCCAAGACGAGGTCTCCCTTGCCCGCCGACAGCCTAAGGTCTAAGGCCTTCGGTCTACATCCCCTCAAGCCTGTCCCCTCAAGCCTCGAGCCTCCATTCACCGCGACAGCCCCACGCTTTGGGCTTCGCTTTTGAATTCCGCTTCGGCGGCGAGAATCGGTTGCATCAGTGCATCGATTTCGCTGCGGTCTTGAGCGGTGAGTTGTCGTTGCGGCGCGCGGGCGGGGCCGAAGTCGGGGCCGATGAGGCTCATGGCGTACTTCAACATACTCACGTTGTAACTGTCGCCGCTGCGGGCGCGGAAATCTTCGATGGGTTGAATGATTGACTGCAGCCGCATGCCTTCATCCCATTGTTGAGCGGCAAAGGCTGCGTGGCAGGCCAGGCTCAAATGCGGACACAAGTTACCCGCCCCGGTCGTGAACCCGGGCGAGCCGGCCAACATGTAGTACGGCGCGAATCGTTCCGCCGAACCGCAAATCCACTCCGTGCGTCCGCCGTCGGCTTGGATCACTTTACGGAATTCGTGCATCGAATTCGTGGCATGCTTGATGCCGACAACATGCTCATTGTCGGATAACTCCAACAGCAGGGCGTCGCTGGGGATGGCCGCTTTTTTGTAGATCAACGTCGGGCATTGCGTGGCTTGGATCACCTGCAAATAATAATCGCGGGCACCCTCGTCGCTGAGATAGGGATGTACGAAGGGCATGAACATGATCCCTGTCGCTCCGACTTCCAGCGCGCGGCGGCCGATTTCGATGGAGTGCTGTAGCTGCAATCCTACCGGCGCAAAGATCAGTGCATCCGGCCCGGTATTCTCGCGGGTGATTTCCACCAGTTTGACAACTTCATCCAACGAGAGACTTTGAAATTCGCTGGTGCCGGCTGCCGGCAAATAGAGACGCACACCGGCGTCGTACATATTGCGGGTGTGTTGCGCTTGCACTGTTTCGTTGATTTGATCAGATTTATCAAACGCCGTCAGCGGCACCAAATGCACGCCGCGCAGGTCAGCCGGGTCAATTGCCATGATATTGATACTCCTCACCGATAAATAAAATGCCGCCGCCGGTTCGAGACGAGAGGTTGCGTTGTTTGTATGTCGCTCCGGCGGCGCGGTCAAGTGTTGGACGACGACAGTCGTGCGGACGACCTGTTATCATGCGCAAAACCAAAAATTCTGGGCCGTTTGAAATGAGGACCGTATGCAATCGCTGGACGAAATCACACAGGACTTGGCCCGCACTTTGGCTGACCGGCAGTTGCGGGTGGTCTTTGCTGAAAGTTGTACCGCGGGACTGGCGGCGGCAACGCTGGCAACCGTTCCGGGCATATCGGCGTATTTGTGTGGCTCGGCGGTGACTTATCGCGAACAAACAAAGCAGGACTGGTTGAGAGTATCGGCTGAGGACTTGGCCCGGTTTACAGCGGTCAGCGAACCGGTGGCGCGGCAAATGGCTGTCGGCGTGTTGGAAAACACCGTTGAGGCCGACGTTTCGGCCGCCATTACCGGGCACTTGGGGCCCGATGCACCGGCGGAACTCGATGGCGTGGTCTATGTCGCAGTGGCGCAGCGGCAACAACAGACGGTTCGCGTTACCAGCGTCCAACGGGTCGTCTTGGAGACTTTGACGCGCAGCGAGCGACAGCGCGAGGCGACGGGAGTGCTGCTAAACTGCCTAAAATCCAGTATCCTGGCGGATTTTGTTTAGTCGGCTTGCTGGATTCTATAGTGTCGAAAGTGTACTATGCGGCATAGGCGCTCGCTGGACGACTTTGGCATGGATGCTCCCACCCACTGACCCACCCCGTGTGAAACGACCGCAGCGTCGATTTCCTCCTGCCACGTTGAAAGATTCTGTGCATAGCAATCCCGACGGGATTTGCGTGGAATTGTCCATTGGCGGTGCGAATTCTACCAGCGGAAGTGCCAAAGCTTTCGGAGCATCGACGATGATATCGAGCCGCTTTATTGCCTTTGCCGGACCGGTGGTTGTTGTGCTGATGTCAGCATCGACGACCCTTGCTCAGACCGATTATCAGTACCAATACGATGATATTCTGGTTCCTGCGGCCTCGGCAGACGAACCGCTTGCAGCGGCGTTTTCGGCGGACAAGGCGGCGAGCTATTTGGAACAAGGTTCGGCCGCCTGGGCTGGGACGCGCAAGTGCATTTCATGTCACACGACGGGGACCTATCTGATCACGCGGCCCGCATTGTCTCTTTCCTTGGGAAAGCCGAGCGATGCGTTGCGGCAGTTCACGCTCGAGCGGATCGACGACCTGAAAATGATGAAGCGCGAGTCATTGCTCAAGGCTGTTAATCCAGTCCGGGTGGTATACGCAACCGCGGGCTTGGCCGAATGGGACGCGCATGTGACCGGTCAGCTTTCTCCTGAAACGATCAACGCCATTTCGTTTCTGTTTGAAATTCAAATGGAAAACGGGACGTGGGGGAACACCGATTGCTGGCCGCCGTATGAATCGGACACCTACCACGTTGCCACAGCCGCCGCGATGGCACTGGCGACGGCACCAGGGTATTTGCAAAATCCCCCGGACGAACAAGCGAAAACTGGAATCAACAAGCTCAAGCAGTTTCTGCGCAGCGAAACACCGCCGCACGATTACGGCAAGACGTTACTGTTGTGGGCCTCCACACGAATGCCCGATCTGATCGATGAGACGCAAAAACAAGAGCTGATCGAAATGCTACTGTCGCATCAGCTTGAAGATGGCGGTTGGTCGATTCGCACGTTTGCTGCTCCGGAGAGTTGGGGCAAAGGCAACCGCGCCGAGAAACTCCGCAGCGAACCAGAATTCGCTAATCCCTCCAGCGACGGTCATCAAACCGGCCTGGCAATCATCGTGCTCAGAGAAGCAGGCCTTGCAGCAGATGATCCGCGGATTCAAAAGGGCATCGCTTGGCTATTGGCCAACCAGCGCGAATCCGGCCGCTGGTGGACCCGTTCGCTGAACACCGACAAATGGCATTTCATCACGTTCAGCGGGACGGCTTATCCGTTGTTGGCGCTGCAAATGTGCGACGCGCTACCGAAGGTGGCGGCGAAGTAACGGCTTCGCTGGCATCCTTTAAGTTTCCGCGAGTGCCCGAATTCGGCGACACAGATCGACTGCCAAGAACTGACGGATTTCGTTGGTGCGTGGGCGGAATTCTGCATGTCGATGGCAGACTAGTATCTCTTCTTTGCCTTCCTCGGTACGTACGATGAGCGCAGCAAACATAGCGGCTTCGCTGGTCACGGTAGGATGTACCGATGGTCGCGCATATAGGACGGGGCACTCATGCGTCCACGGTCGCCAGCCGAGTAATGCGACAAATGGCGGATCATCGGGTGCACGGGATCGGGGCGGCGGATCTGGCGATCAAATTCCCCTATCAAGCCGACGGCTTGGCCGTCGTAGTGTGCAAGTGGAATTGTTTGAACAGCGGGAGAAACACAAACCACCGTCGAACATCGCTCGCATTCTCAACGATTGCTGTGAAGGTTTATCACACTTGGCTTGCCCCTCACCCTGGCCCATCTCCTAGAGCAACCAATTGCATTAACCGTGGTGGAACAATGATCTGGCGGATCGGGATGCGGTAAGCGATTGCCAACGGCAATCGGGGAATGCCAGTGGCGATCGCCGTAGGCACCCAGACGAGAGTGTTAATCAATTTCAGCGATTCCTTCTTCAAACGAGTGCGCCAACGGGAGTCTCGACTCGTAATTACGGCGCCGGAAATTGCTAAAGCCAACGTAGAAAACTAGGCTCCAAAAAAACAAGAACCAATTATGCCCTTCGTCAGCAGGGTTCTTTGGCCGAAGCGGCATCTGGTTGCCTGCCGGGTTTGCCGCTTCTTTATCCGGTTTGCCAATTTCGTCCTGCCGGTCGAACTGCATGCGCAGTTTGATATATTCAGGAAGCAGGTCGATGCGATGCGCATTTCCAGGAGGCAACGCGTTGATCAAACCAAAATGATAAATGCCTAAAAAGGCAATCAATGACATCACCAGACCAAGAAACGCAGCAAAAATCGGCATGCGGCAATGGCTCCACCGAATGAGAAAAACCAGCACACCACTCAGTACTAGTGCGGCAATGAGAGGTGTAAATGGGAGGTAATACCAGCCGGTTTCAAGAGCAAGATTGAGCAGCCATGCCAAACTGATCGCTGCCAGCAAAGAGCCTCCAAGCAGCAGTGGCAAACGTTCCCATTTCATTTTTCCATCGGGCTGATAGCGTTCCCGCGAGGCGAGGAGATCAGACATGTCGAGCAACCAAATTCAGTTGTGATGTATTTGCACAGACCAGATTACATTGTTTTGAGCGTAAAACACCACCTTTTTCCCGGCAATTTCAAAAGTACAATACGTTGGCACACTGGAACCACAAACCCCTCCACTTAGCATCGACCACTAGCAACCCGAGCGCCATGATGAACCACTCACGCTATATCTCAACATGCGTCACTCTAATCGCCGTACTTGTCATCATCACTGCGACGGCGACGTCGGCATTCGCCTCGGACTCCATTCCCGAGCCGATTACGATTGATCGCAAAGGGGGCAAGCCAACGATTCCCGAGGTGCCGCGGGATGAGGCGATTTGTTTTGCGCTGTATACGGTTCAGGACAACATCCTCAAATTGTCCGCACAGCTTTATCCGCTCCGTGACGGCGAATCGCGCGAGGTGACGCTGCAGATTCACGATGGTACGAATTGGAAAACGATTGCCCGATCCAATGTCGACGAGACCGGTTGGTTGGCAACGTTTCGCATCGAAGACTGGGATCATTCCCGCGATCACCGGTATCGGGTCACGCATCCAGGCGGGGCGAAATTTGAAGGCCGCATTCGTAAGGATCCCCGCGACAAGGACGAAATTGTGGTCGCTGCTTTTACGGGTAATTCCAACAGCGATCGTGGCATGCGGGAGGACATTGTGCGAAACGTCAAAGCGCAGGATCCGGACCTGTTGTTTTTCTCCGGCGATCAAAGTTACGACCACCGCGCACACACGGCGGCGTGGTTGTTGTTCGGCCGCCAGTTTGGCGAGATCATCAAGGACCGACCGACGATTACGATCCCCGATGACCACGATGTGGGGCAGGGGAATCTGTGGGGCGAAGCGGGCAAGGTGTCGAAACTCCGCGGCGGAGCGGACGGTGGATATATCATGCCGCCGGAATATGTGAATATGGTGCAGCGGGCCCAGACAAGTCATCTACCCGACCCGTATGATGCGACCCCGATTGGGCAAGGGATTACGGTCTATTACACGTCACTGAACGTGGGGGGCATCGATTTTGCCATCATCGAAGATCGCAAATGGAAGACCGGACCGGCGGGGTTGATTCCGCAACAAGGTCCGCGTCCCGACCACATCAATAATCCCAGCTACGATCGCGCCTCGGTCGATGTTCCTGAAGCGCGGTTGTTGGGCGACCGG
>CALOFE010000083.1:0-37073 GCA_942492455.1 uncultured Planctomycetaceae bacterium
GGTGTTTCACCAACGGTTGATACGCTAGCCGTTCGCCGGTAACAATTTCCACCAGTCGATTGGCCCGGTACTGTTGGCCGCGTTGGTGGATGTTTTGGTTCAGCCATGTTTTTAACGGCGCAAAATCGCCGGCGGCGAATTGTTCGTCCAGATCGCCGAGATCGCGGCGGGCGGCTTCGAAGAATTGGGCGGCGTACATGTTGCCCAATGAATACGTGGGGAAGTACCCAATTCCGCCGCCGCTCCAATGGATGTCTTGCAGGCAGCCCATGGCATCGGTAGGGGGCGTAATGCCGAAGTATTGTGTGAACTTTTCGTTCCAAGCGGCCGGAACGTCGGCCGGTTTGAGATCGCCCGAGACGAGTGGTTGTTCCAACTCAAACCGCAACAAGATGTGCAGGTTATAGGTGGCTTCGTCGGCTTCGACACGAATGAATGTCGGACGCACATCGTTCACGCACCACAGAAATGTCTCTTCAGAGACATCAGCCAGGGTGGAGGAAAAGGTTTGTTGTGCGGCAGAGTAGTAGTGATTCCAAAACGCGCGACTGCGACCGACGAAGTTTTCCCACAACCGCGATTGTGATTCGTGGATGCCTAGCGAGGTGTAGGTCCCCATCGGCGTGCCAAATTCGGCGGGATTGAGTCCCTGCTCATAGATCCCGTGCCCCGCTTCGTGTAGCGTGCCGAAAAATGCGCCGGGGAAATGGTGTTCATCATAACGCGTCGTTAACCGCGTATCGCCCGGACCGAAGCCGCTGCAAAAGGGGTGTGCCGCTTCGTCCAATCGGCCTTTGTGAAAGTCAAAACCAATTGCGGTCGCGGCAGCTGTGCCGAAGTCACGTTGTTTTTCGACCGGGTAACTGCGTTGCAAAATAGAGATGTCCGGTTGCCGGCCGCAGTCGACGATTTCGGCGATCAACGGCACCAATTCGTCGCGCAGCCCGGCAAACAGTGTGGTTACCTCGGCAGCGGTCATGCCCGGTTCGTATTCATCCAACAATGCGTCGTAGGGCACACCATCGCCGTAGCCCACCACGTCGGCTTCCTCGCGGCGAAGTGCGACGACCTGTTCCAACCAGGGAAGGAAGTCGGCAAATTTGGAATCCTTGCGAGCTTGCACCCAGGCTTGTTGCGACAAGGTACAGACGCGAGAGAGTTCTTCGACCAATCTGCGGGGGAGTTTCGTCGAACGATCGTACTTCCGCCGAGCTTCGCGGAGATTAGCTGCCGCAGGAGAATCGGGATCGTCCGACTTCTCATTTTGTTCGGCTGAGGCGAGCAGGTCGCCCAATTGCGGCGACGTCGCCCGTTCGTGCACCATTCCGGCGAGCAGTGAGAGTTGATTGGCACGATGTTCCGCCCCGCCGGGTGGCATATAGGTCTGTTCGTCCCAACCGAGGACGTGGCCACAAGATTCTAACAAGGCGATTGAGCGGAGTTCTGTGAGCAGTGAATCGTAGGAGGTCATGGGCACGCGTATCAAAAGGGAAGGGCGGGAAATCAAGAGTTAGCAGGTGAATCCGAAAGTGCAAAGTTAAATCGTGGAAATGCGGATCACAACTTGTCGCTTATAAAAATACTGTGTTGGGTGCCACTGGCGGCTTGCCCGCCAGTGCCGTGTTAGGCTGGGGTGTGCCTGTCCAGCGACGTTGGTCCTTGTTCGCACTGGCGGACGAGCCGCCAGTGGCACCCCCAATCGGGATTGCCTGAAATGTTAAGTAGCGCTGTCGTACTAAAGTGTGTGCATTACTCGGTGTCGCCGGCGCGGTACATGGGGAGGAAGCGGTAATAGACTTCCAAGCAGAGCGTACTCAGCACGGTGGAATAGATGCGTCCTCCATAGTCGCCCCAGGGAGGTCGAGGATCCCAACTGCCGGTTGCGTGTCCGTCTTTGCGTTGTGTCTCCACCAATGTTTCGCGGACGCGTTCGTTCCATTGCTCCCACGGCTGCCCGCCGTATTGAAACATGGCCAAGGTTCCGTAATACCAATAGTACAGATTTTGTTCCGACTGTTTGGGCAAATGCTGCATCAGATAGTCGACGGCGGCGGTGCTTTGCGAGTTTTCGCGTTTGATGCCCAACACCTGTTTGCAAAACAGTGCTTCGGCGGTCATGGCGGGGGTGACTTTATCGTCGAGGCGATATGCGGATAGCCCTCTTTTTTTCCCGCGGGAATGCGTGACGAGAAAATTGATCGTCAGGCTGCGTGTTTCGGCGGGAAAGGTGAGTCCCGCGGTTTCGGCGCTTTTGAGCGCCATCAATTGCCAACCAAACATACTGACGTCGCCCAGTTTGCCGGGCGTATACCGCCAACCACCATCCTTGGGATTCTGCCGCCCCACGATAAAAGCAACCGCCTTTTCCAATGGTTCGCGGAGCGTGGGGTCCTGTGTCATGCCATAGGCCTCACCCAACGCGATCGTCGCCATTCCATGGCAATACATCTTGGCATAATGCGTGGCGTTGCCGCCGAGAAATCCGTCACCCTCTTGTTGGCGAATCAACCACCGCAGGGCATGGTCGACCTGATCGGCGTAGATTCCTTCTTCGTGGGTATAGCCTGCTCCGAGAAATGCCAAAACAGCAAGCCCGGTCAGCCCCGAGTCCGCCTGGACACCCGACTTGGGGACGTTGTCCTTTTCGGAACCTTGGTGTCCTTTGAGTCCGGCAAGTCCCCAACAGACGTCGCCCCCTGGGGGGCAATTTTCCGTAAAGCCATTGGCATCCCAAAAACCGGCGGCGCTTTGATGCGCGGCCAACCATTGCAGGCTGTCTTCCACCGCCTCTTCGGACGCGGTGGTTGCTCCGTGGCGGATGGCGACGCGCTCGCGGTTGTCGACATTGCGAAGTTGATACGTAGCGGGCAGGCGGGCCACACGTCGTTGGTCGCCGGATCGTGTTGTTTCTGTGCGAGTGAGACGCAATTTTGCGTCTTCGGAAATCGGTTGTGGTCCTCCTTCGCGCGTCGCCAGTCGCGTGTCGGGTTCGTCGTCGCTTTCCGGACGGGGATTCCGTTCGACGTCGTCGTCCAATCCAGGCGTGCTGGGGGTGGTGCCGGGGTTGTCGCGGCGAGTAAAGGCCTTAGATTTGGGACGCCCTTTGCCGACCTCTTCGCGGCGTTGGGCGGTCTGCGCACCGGGGTCATCTGCCGACAAGGTCTCGGCGGCATCCGCAGTGCGGCGATTGGCCGCCTCGGAATTTGGTCCGCGTTGCAATTGCGACGACGGGTCGGTTGTGGCGTCGGCCACTTCCATTCGCTGACTTTCCCGCAAGTTGGCGGTGGGGTCTTCTGTGCGGCCACGGCGACTTTCGCGTTCAATTTCAGATTTCGCTACCCCTTGGTCCTCGGGTCGCCGCTCTCCGGAGCGTGGTGCCGGGATGTCTAAATCGGGACGCGCTTCAACCGTTTCTTCGTAGTTGTCGAGTTGGGTTCCGTCCGCTGTCCGTTCGGTCGCTGGGACACTGCTTTCGGCGCGTGGGATTTCTAGTTGGTCCTCTGGCATTTCGTCGGGAACATCGGCAAGCGCCACCGGTTCGGGGTCTTGGGGCGACTGCTCTTCACGGGCAATCTCCGGGAGTTCCTCGGTCGCATCTTCGTAACTTTGACGCTGCGTGTCGGGCAGCGGTGTCGGGGTCAAGGCATCCCAAGCTGGGGCATTCGGATCGGCGACTTGTTGTTGGTCGTCGATCGCGGTGAACACCAATTGCTCGATCTCAAAGGTTGGCTCTTTGGGTTTGACACGAATGTCGGCGCCGGCAATGGGGATCTTGTCCGTACCGAGTGCCAGTGCGCAGTGGGCAATGATTGAAATCATCAACGATATCCGCACTTGCCGCGCATTGCCGTGGCCGGTGATGAACATAAATGCCAAAATCACCGTGGCCAACCCCAGCGCCACCCAGGCCCCGTTCAACAACCAATTGTTGGACGACATCGAGGGCAACCAGTTCTCGAGTTCGGTGAAAATTGTCGCAATCATTGCGGTTCCTCACCTTCGACGCGTGCGGCCAATGTAAAATGTTTGATTTGGGCCTTTTCGCAGACACTCAGGACGTCGATCACCTGTTGATAGGCGTTGTTGCCGTCTGCGCGAATCATCACCGCTTGATCGGCGTAACGCTGTTGGGCTTGTTGCAACCGCACGTTGAGTTCATCGATGGTTAGAAACTGACCAGCCACCTTGATGCGGCCATTGCGAAACACATTGACTTCAATCCGGTCGGGCGGATTGGTCAACGGCCGCGCTTCGCTGACAGTGGGCAGGTTGATGTCGAATTCTCGTTCCAACTCTGTAAACCGGGCGCCCACCATGAAGAAGATGATCAACAGAAACACGACGTCGATCATCGGCGTCAGGTTCAACGTCGGTTCTTCGTGTTCTCGAACTTTTAGTGGCATAACTCATCCCCCGGCGTTAATGTCCGGCGAGTGCGGTAGGTGGACATCAGCAAACGCTTACGCGGATTCGGCCGTGACTTTGTCTTTGGCATTTTTTCGTGATGACCGATCGCTGTCGCGGCGTTCGGCGAGAGACTCCGCAGAGATCAACCCAACCACCTTTTGTGCGAGGGCATCCATTTCCATCACCAGAATGTCGACCCGGCCGGAGAGGTACATGTAAAGAATTAGCGAGGGAATCGCGACGGTCAGTCCGCCAGCCGTCGTCAGCAGCGCCACACCAATGCCGCCGGCGAGTTGTTCGGCCTTGCCCATCGCCGTTCCTCCGGCGATTTGATCAAAGGCCATGATCATACCCACGACCGTTCCCAGCAGCCCTAACAAAGGCGCCACCGTGGCGACGCCGTTGAGGACCCGCAAATGCCGTCGCAAATTCGACACCTGCCGCTCACCGCCATCGATAATGGCCTGTTCGATCTCTACGCTCGGTTTGCCCCATTTGCGGACGCCGTGGGCGAAAACTTGTGCAATGGGGCTACCGTTCTCTTCGCACAACTTGACCGCCAATTGTGGGTCGAGTCGATCTTGTTCGAGGTGTTCCAAAAATCGTGTTACAAAGGCATAGGGAATCACAGTGCGACGACGCAATACCATCAAGCGTTCGATCGAAAACCAGGTTGCAATGATCGAGGCAATCACAATCGGGAGCATAAACCAGGTCATGTTGCCAGCGGTTAGTTTTTCAAATAACGTCGCCGGGCGTGCTGCCGCATCGGGCGTATTTGTCTCATTCGCAGTAGCGTCACCTGGGGCCTGTTCTGGAGCGGTTGCTGGCGCTGGTTCCGTTTCTGCAGCAGGTTCGCCCGTCCCTTGGGCAAATGTCACCACAGGAATGACCGCCAATAGCCAGCAACCGACGATGATGGCGACAAAATGACCTCTGGGCAGGCGAAGAGGTGCAATGTATTTCCAAGACATGATCGATTCCATCGATATCACGTTTTGCGAGAAGCTCGCGGAAATGCCACGCGGCGTTGTTCAGCACCGGTGACGGAGTCGGGCAATGTTCGCCGGAGCGCGCATTGCTTCGTTTAAAGGTCTTACTTCAAGGCACGAGCGGCGAGATCCGTCTCGAGCGACTGGTTCTTGAATGGATGGTGGTTTAACGGGATGCCTTCAAACGGGCATCGGCGAGTCGAGCTTTCGCACTCTCGGCATGTTTACTTTTGGGAAATCGTTTCAACAAATCCTCATACGCTTCGGCGGCCTTGTCCCAGCGATTTAGTTTTTCTTCGCACATGCCGACGCTCAGCAGAGAGGCGGATTGGTATTCGGGAAAATCATAGAGGATGTCCACCTTCAACAACTCGGCAATTGCCTGCTCGTAATCCTTTTGATGAAAATAGGTATTCGCCAATATGAACTGGCTCTTGGCGGCTGTTTCGGTCTTTTGCCCCGATTCACTTTCCGTGACCCGGCGAAACGCTTCGCGGGCTTCATTAAATTTGGCTTGGTTATTCAAGCTTCGTCCGAGCACTTCATCGGCCTGATACAGATAGGGAGAGTCGGGAGCGACGGCGCGAAATTCGGCGACCGTTGCCGCGACATCGTCGTAGCGTTTTTCCTGAAGATGAATCTCGGCCAGGAGCAGCCAAACCGAAGGAAACCAATCCATCTGTTCCACGGTCTCGCCGCCGGATGATTCGTCGCCAGTTGACGCCGACTCGGTGCGGGCTTTTCGTAATTCCTCCAGGGCAGGGCGGGCCTTGTCGAATTGTCGTAACTCGTAGTAAGCCTGGGCCGCTCGAAACCGTGCGTCCCATTGATGTTTGCCTTGGGGGAAATCAGCCAGCGACCGTTCGCTCAACGCGCGGGCCGCTTCCCATTGTTCCTCAATGACGTTGATGGCTATCAGGCGAAACAGCGCCTCTTCGCGAATCTTGTCGGTGAGCTCTGGATTCGATTCGAGTTTCTGGAGTGCCGGCCGTGCCTCGGCTAACTTTCCGGCGATGAGATCGCTGATGGCCAATTGCAGCCGAGCATCGTTGGCGAGCGGACTGTCAGGATGTTCTTCCACAATACGGCGACAAACGGCGTCGCTGCGTTCGTAGTTTTCCGCCCCATGCTGCATGACGGCCCATTCGTTGAGCAGTTTGTCCAAGTCGACTTGCTGGGGATATTTTTCAATCAAAGCGGCGTACATTGCATCGGCGTCGTCGATACGCTGCGAGGCTCGCAACTGTCGCGCTGCCGCTAGCCCAGCCACGAAGGCCTTGTCGGACGGAGTGTATGTCTCAAAAATATCTTTGAAGACTTGAGCAGCTTCTTTAGTCTTGCCCAGTTCGCGCAGGCTGGCACCGTGCTTGAACCCGGACTCTGCCGCGAGGCTGTGGTCGGGATAATCAGTGACAAAAGTGGCGAAAGTGACAGCTGACAATTCATATTGTTTTTGTTGGTACTGCGACCATCCCAGACCGGAAAGGCCAACTGGCCGGTATTTCGAATCCTTGTCCATTCCGGCTAAAAGCCCATACAACTCGGCAGCCCAGGCGAAGTCGCTGTTGTCGTAAGCAATGTTGGCCAATTCTTCGGTGGTCCGTGCAAAATCCACGCTGTTCGGCCAGCTGGTCTTGAGCTGTGTGTGGTCGGCAACAGCGGTCGCTTTATCCCCCAAGTTGGCGGCAGCCCGCGCGCGGATCCCCAAAGCTTGTGAGACGAATTCGCCCTCTGGAAGCATTTTCAGATAAGCGGAAACCGAAGTCCCGGCCGGTCCGTATTCCTTCAATTTCAGATGACACAAGGCATCCAGTACATAGGCATCGGCGTATGCCGTGTCGGTCGCATTTTTATCCAACTCTGCGATCAGTGGAGCGATCACCTCCAGAGCTTGCTGGTATTTACCCAACTCATACATCGTATACGCGAGAAAATAACGCGCCCGCAATTGCGTCGTCTCAATTTCGCTTTCTTGCATCACGGTGCGGAATTCTTGTTCCGCGGCAGCGAATCGCTCAGCTGTCTGTTTGGGATCCCCCGACTTGGCCAGCGCCAGATTGATACGTCCCTGGACCAAGCGTTGGCGATATCTCAATCCGCTGGTGGGAAACTCTTGCGCGAATCGTGCAATGAGTTCTTCGGCTTGGGAATGCTTGTTGCCTTTGAGTGCCGCCAACGCCGCAGCGTGCAAGGCATCGTCGGACAACGCATGCTCGGGCCAACGTCGGATTAATTCCAAATAATGAGCCACCGACTTGTCGGTCTCGTTGAGTCGCTGTTCGGTGTCGGCCCAGTGATACAAGGTGCGGGCAGCTTCAGGGGCGTCTCCCAATTGTGCATAGTTTGCAGCTAAGACTTCCGCCGCTTTTGCGTACTGGCCTGCCGATTTCAAACTGGCACCTTGCCAAAATCCTGCATCAGCGGAAAGCTGCTCGTTTTCCGCCAAACGACTTAAGACTTCAGCGGCCTGCAGATAGTCGCCCGTTCCGAAAAGCGATTTGCCGAGTTTTAATTGAGCATTGGCAACCAGCGGGCTGTCGGGAAATTCCTCGACCACGCTTGCATAGGCTGTTGCTGCTTTGTCGTGATTGTTTTGATCGAAATAAAGGTCGGCCAACAGCATTCGCGCTTCCGCAGCCGCTTCGCCGGTTAGTTCTCGCGACAATTCCGCGTAGATCGCTTCGGCTTCGTCCATTTTTTGCAGTTGGCCATAAGCTTTGGCTAAACCGAATTTGGCTTGGTTCGCCAACGCTTGGTCGACTTTGTTTGCGGCGACCGTATTGTAGAGTTCGATCGCTTCAGCCGGTTTGGCGAGCGCCAATTGCGCTTCGGCGCGGTTGTAGGTCGCGCGGGTGGCCAGGGGATCGTCGGGGAACTTTTGCAGAAACTTCTCTAGCTCGCTATCAGCCGACTGATAGTCATCTAGCAAGAAACTACATTCGCCCACGCGATACATGGCGTGGCTGAGATAGCGGCTGTCTTGGTGCTTGGCGATGAAGGACCGAAAGACGTCACGGGCCTGTTTGAATTCCTTGAGATTGACCAGCGCCATCCCCAGAAAAACCTCGGCCTTTTCCGCCTTGGGGTGGTCCGGCATATCTTTGAGGAACGTACGGAATTCATCGACCGAGAGGGCCCACTTGCCGCGTTGATAATATCCCGTCGCGAGCCGGTAGCTTTCGAGACCTTCGGCGAGTGCAACATCGGCTGTGATTAAGCAAGCCGTGGTCGCGCAGACGAGCACCAAAACCGACTTGTTGACCAGCGTGTGGAATCGTTTCGATGCGACTTGTGCCATTCCCTTCACCTTAACTGTCTCTGACCGTTTAAAACGTGAAAACGTTTTCGTCGCGAAGTCTAGAACCGTTTCGTCGTCGGAGTCGGGCGACGACCGCCCCATCTGCGGTGATGTCGAATAACTGCAAGAAATACCGCTTCAGAGCTAGTTATGTTACCTGTATCGTGGCTGACTCGGCAAGCGGGATCGTGTGTGATGGAGGATGGTCGGTGAGAACGGTCTAGTCTACAGAATCCACGATGTAGATCCCCAGACAACATAATACAGCCACGTCATTCCCTGAACGGCAATATGTGAAATAACGGTTTCAAGACGAAGGTCTGTATTTGCTGGCCGAGGAGTCGTTGTCGAAACTCAAGACAAAAAGCCGCGTCGGCAATCTCGCCAACGCGGCTTTTGAGTCAATAGTCGTGTCGTCCGTCTTTATCCAATCGCCCCGAAAGTCTGGTTGAAGGCTCGATCGCGAAAGTGTTTCATCGTGATTGCCATTCCCTACTTTTAAGGTTTACGAAACTACTAGTGAACTTACTCTACGCAACCTTCGCCGCAGATGTCCGAAGGTCCACCGGCACAGCGAATCAGGTGGTCATGGTCGATGTAGACCACTTGCACGGTTGCATCTTCGGTCGTGAACGGAATCGGCCAATCCGAACGTTTGACTTTGTCATAGTAGACAGTGCACTTGTAGTGGCACTTGTGCAATTTTGCCGGTCCGGCCATCGGATAGAACCGGCATTCGCCGACGTGGTCGACACAAGGTTCTACGACGATGCGGACATTGTTGCGAACCGTCTCGGCAACGAAGGGCAAGCCTCCGCCCACGTCATCCGGCAGAGCCCGCATGACTTCGTCCTCAGACGGTGGATCTTGGCAGAACAAAGGAGCATTTTCTCCTTCGACTGGATCCAGAATCGGCACGCGATTGTACCGCTCTTCTTCCCAGTATGAATCTTCAATCAATTGGCTGAAGTAAGGACTAACCGGGATGATCGGCGTTGCCTTCCAGAACTTGGAAGCCACAAGCGCGTGGTCCCAGAGGAATCCTCGTGCCAATGTACAGCCGCTACTCGTGAAGGTGACGAGGCACACCGCGGTCAGCAGTGTCAGCCTTTGCGTCAGCTTATTGAGCCTCTTCATGGAAATGTTCTCCGAAAGATTCCGATCAGGCGATCCGGTTGGTTGGGTGATACTTAATTTCCCTGCTACTGTTATCGTGAATCGACAGTCCACAACTTGTGAAAATCTTCCGATTTTGCCGATTTTGTCGGTTCTCGAGGTCTCGTCCATCTTGCAACACATTCTCATCTCGTTGGACGCGCGGTCCAATGATTTGGATTGCCGGCGTGTGATGTTTCCAAGTCGTGGCAACAAAAAGATCTCCGGGAGAGGTGCTCCCGGAGATCTTGCCGATCACGAATTGAATCGTTGCAACGTGGCTGTTAACCCATCGGGGGTTACCAGTTCTTGGGAGCCAAGAACCACCACCATTTTTCGGTCCGGGGGCTGAAGTTCAGCTTCCAGTAACCGTCATCCCATTCCAACTGTGCTTTCCGCCATCCCAACGGTACCTGGGGATAGGGATAGAACGGTCCAATGTACGGCCATGCCGCGGCACTGTACTCTTTGGGGTACGTGACTTGGGCATAGTTGGGGTGGGAGGCATAGGCAGGCCAGGCGTGTGTCGGTAGGTTGGGCATGTCCTGAACCGCGTGTGAGGCGGGGGTGGCCATGGCACCGTAAGACGGAATCGGTGCTCCGGCCGGCGGTTGCATTCCCTGAACGTGTTGGACCTGTTGGACAGCTTCGCGAGGAACCGATGTCGGGACGCGGGTTACGCGACCGTGATGCGGCATTTCCTCAGCTGAGGCGAGTTGGATACCAGACGGATTCGCAGGCCGAGCCGCACTGCGCGGTGCCGTCGGACGCTGTGCAGCCGAGCGGGCCGTTGCGGCCGGTTGCGGTGCTGAGATCCGCAGTTGGTTATCCACCCGTTTGACGTCCGAGACGCCGGTGACCACCTTGGTGATGGCCGCTTTGTGACGCAGGCTCGGGGCATGTCCGGTCAAACGTGCCACACCGCCCTTATACTCGACGGAGATGTCATGCCCTTTCAAGTCCTGAGTCCGCAAAGCCTTGCCGATTTGCTCGGCAACTTGTTGATTCGATTTGACTGCTTTGCTGTCGGCCGTCGGCTTGTCAGACTTTTTGCTGAACCAACCGGCTTCCGTGACCGCGGGAGTCATCGCCATGAGTCCCAGCGCCAGCAACCAAAAGTGGTAACGTCGCATGAAATGCTCTCCTTGATAGTTTCTTTACGTTCAGCTTGGCATTGGGGCCAGCCAGTTCGGTTGAACACGACTCGTCGGCGAAATCCTTGTGATGCTCTGCCGCCTCGTCTACTTTTTCTCTGGTGACACGTTCGTGTCTCTTCAAAAACGCGACGGTAATCATCGCAAAGTCTGCTTCGGCGTTTAGTTCGAGGCAGTCCCGTGCCGTCGGTCTAACGCCATTCCTTTCGAGTTCGTCATGTCCAGGACTTGGTTCGAATGACAGTGCATTCGTGGTTGTTTCCACGTCCACCGGTCATTGCCGGAGGGTCGTTGGCATCGTCTACGTCACAAGCCACTGATCAAGAACCGGCGCAAGGCTGGTTCGGGACTCACTGTATAGATCGGCTGTCTCGGTTCGATTGGACAAATTTTTCCGATTATTTCGACAGATTTGGGTAGGTTCATGACCAGCCCTAACTCAAAACAGACCGCCAGTCGGGGCTGAACGCAATTTTGAGAGCTAGGAAGTCAAAACCAACAAATGGGTTGCGTGCATTCCTTCACGATTCGTGGGGGAAACACCCGTGCTTCAGCAAGAAACGGGTGGCTACATCGTGCAAGTGATTGAGGCGACAAAAGTGGTTGTGACTCCGCGATTGTCTCCGAATTCGTATAGCCGCTGCGTCGGTTTCGGAGCCGGGGAGAGACGTCGGTTCGGCAATACCTCGCTCAGCTGCCCCTTGCCAGTCTGGCTGTAACGGATAAACTGAGGTATGTGGACGTCCGCTGGACAGGCAGTCAGTGCGTCCGTGGTCACAGAGGATATTGAGGGGGCTCGAGGACATGTCGGCTTGGGGACCGCAACATTGGGCGTTCTTGCTCGCGATCATCGGAATGCTGCTGTTGTTCGGTGAAGTCTTGATTCCGTCGGCCGGGGCGATCTTTGTGACCGCCATCGCCTGTTTAGCCGCTTCAGTGTTTTGCGCCTGGCAGGCGTGGTGGGAGACCAGTCCGGGTTATTTTTGGGGGTTCGTCGCCGGATTGGCAATCACGCTCCCCATGGCGGGGTATTGGATGTTGAAGTTGTGGGAACGCATCTTGTTTCGCGCCGATGATGCGGAACGACAATTGACTAAGACGTCACCCGCTGGAGAATTGAAGCTGCTCATCGGCAAACAGGGCCGCACGGTTTCCCCGCTGATGCCCGCCGGCATTGTGGTGGTTGATGGCGAGCGGATTCATGCTTCCAGTGAAGGCATGATTGTTGAACGTGATGAACCAATCCGCGTTGTCGGCGTACGATCCAATCGGTTAATCGTCCGCGTGATCGATCCCAACGAAATCCGTGATGCCGATCTTGAGACGGGGCTAGAGGATGCGGACAGTGATGAGCCGCTTGACTTTAATGTGTCAGAGGGGTAAACAGCAGAGAGACAAGGTTACTGCGTATTGGACAATTCGACCGTTTTCGCCGAGAGAATGACCGACATGGAACTGTTCGCTGAATTATCATCTCAATGGACCATTATCATCGGCTTGGCGGTTTTCTTCGGCGCCATTTTGCTGATGGCCGTGTTTGCGCGCTACGCCAGTTTGTGGATCCAGTGCAAAATGACGCGGGCCGGGATTGGTCTCTTCAGCTTGGTGAAGATGAGTCTGCAAAAGATCAACCCCACGGTGATCGTCCGCAGCAAGATCATGGCCGTTCAAGCACAGCTGCCCTACGTGATCAGTTCGCGGGCACTTGAGGCACACTACCTGGCACGCGGCAACGTGCCTCGTGTGATTCAAGCATTGATTGCTGCTCATCGTGCGAACATCGAACTCGACTGGGAGACCGCTCAAGCAATCGACTTAGCGGGCCGGAATGTGTTGGAAGCGGTGCAGACCAGCGTGTATCCCAAAGTCATCGACTGTCCCGACGTGAAAAAGGGGCAATCGACATTGGACGCAGTCGCCGGCGACGGCATTCAATTGCGGGCACGAGCTCGCGTGACGGTGCGAACCAACTTAAAACAACTGATCGGGGGAGCCACCGAAGAAACAATCATCGCTCGCGTTGGGCAGGGGATTGTTTCGGCCATTGGTTCGACGAATAGTTATAAGGTCGTGCTGGAAAATCCAGACATGATCTCCCGCAA
Source organism: uncultured Planctomycetaceae bacterium (assembly GCA_942492455.1). Classification (GTDB taxonomy): domain Bacteria; phylum Planctomycetota; class Planctomycetia; order Planctomycetales; family Planctomycetaceae; genus Symmachiella. Next base: position 13,109 of record CALOFE010000083.1, read on the forward strand.
GGTGTTGGATATGGGACTGGAAGCGCAAACGGCTTTTGCGATCGTCTCGATTGATATCGCCGATATCGACGTTTCGGAAAATGTCGGCGCGCGATTGCAGGCCGATCAGGCGGAGGCCGATACACGGGTCGCCCAAGCCAAAGCGGAACAAAAACGGGCGGAATTCGCTGCCCGCGAACAAGAAATGGTCGCCAGAGTCCAACAAAACCGTGCGGAAGTTGTTTTGGCCGAGGCGGAAGTCCCCAAAGCCATCGCTGACGCGTTCCAGTCGGGACAGTTGGCCTTGATGGACTATTACGATCTGCATAACGTTCAAGCCGATACTAAAATGCGTATGGCAATTGCCGGTAGCGGAACCGGTGGGAGCGTCGGCAGCAACCCGGCTTGAAACCGTGTGAAATCAGATCGGAGATGAGGCTTGGGAATGAGTGATATCATGCCACATGCCGTTTTTGCGTTGGGCGTCGAAGATATACTCCCGGTGATCTTTGTGCTGATCGGGATTGTGTCGTGGATCATCAATGCGCTGAAAGAAAAGTCGCAAGTCAATGAACGTGCGGCGCGTCCCGTGCGGCCACCGCAAAGAAAAAGAGACGATTCGCTGCAAAGCGAGATTGATATTTTCATTCAGGAAGTGACCGACCAGCGCGGCGATCAATCACAACGAAAGCCGCAACAAGCACGCCGCACGACATCCACGCAGCGCCCGGCGACGCCCCCGCCTCGTGAACGTCGACCACGTCAGACACAACCTTCACCAGTTGCGGCACCCAAACCTGAGAAACATGTGCGCCCGGGTGAGGATATCTCCACGCGAAAAGGTCCGGGCAACCGCGACCTTGGAGGAAACCTGACGCGGCATATTGAAGAACGAATGAAGTCACATTCGGTTCGTGATGCAACCGAAAAACGGTTGGGGCACGATGTGGACGCCAGCGTGGCGGCGCATCTCGGAGTTTCTTCATCTGCGAAGTCGTCTGATACAGTTGTTCCACAAGGCCCGACGATTATCACGGAGGTGCGACGGATGCTCTCCAGTCCTGAATCCGCCGCACAAGCGATTCTCCTCAACGAAATCCTATCGCCGCCTCGATCTAAGCGATCCTGATGCTGCGGAGCACTGCCGTTTTTCCTTATTAGAGACGATTTTTCTTCCGGCGTCATGTTTTGCCGCCCACGCGGTTCGCGCAGCCCGTGTTGAAACGTCGATTGACGATGCCACCAACCCTACCGCACATCATGCTCTTTGCCGGACCGTTCCAATTGCGGGGAACCTGTTCGTATACGATGCGGTTGATTGAGCATCTGCCTAAAAACGGCTTCGCGGTCTCGGTGAATTGTACCGACGCGGACCTGATTCGCCGCCAGATGCCGAACGATGTCCCCTTGCGAGAATATCGCCGTCTGTCGACTCCGGTTTGGGGACGCGCGGTGCGGCATATGATGTTTAAAGATGTGGAATCAAAGCCACCCAATTTGTTGCATATCCAATCGCGGCAGATGTGGCAGGATGGCCGTTGGCTGGCGCGGCGGTTGCAACGACCATATGTCGTCACGGTGCACGACCACTTATATGACAAAGAAACGTTCGGTGTCGATTTCAAATGGTGCCGTAAGATTATTGCCGTCAGTGAATCGGTCAAAGCCAACCTGTTAGAACGCACCGCATTTGCTGAGGACCAGATTGCCGTTATTCATACAGGCGTCGGTATGCCGGACGCCAGTATGACGCGACCGCCGCTGCAACCGGGGCACGTCCCGGTCGTCGGCACGGCAGGTCCCTTGGAAGCAGTCAAAGGCTTTCCATTTTTCCTGAGCGCTGCGCAGCAAGTACTGGCGAGCGGACGCGATGTGGAATTTCTTATTGCGGGCGCCGGTCCGGAAGAGGCCAACCTGCGGCGGTTGACGCGTGAATTGGGCATCACCCAAAAAGTGACCTTCGTTCCCAACTTTTCAGAACTCAATGAGTCGTTGTCCGCTATGGACATATTTTGCCTTCCTTCGCTGCAGCAAGGATTGGGGACGATCATGCTTGAGCCGATGGCGATGGCCAAACCCGTGATTGCGACCGGCGTGGGCGGAGTCTATAGTGTGGTCGAGGATGGTCGGACCGGCTTGATGGTTCCGCCGTCGAACAGTCAGGCGTTGGCCGAAAAAATTCTGGATCTGTTAAATCATCCCGATCGCGCTCGCGCGATCGGCGAGGCCGCGCGGGCGCGTGTGCTTTCCGATTTCAGCATTGAAAAGATGATTGATCAAACCGCGGGCTTGTACCGTGAGATTTTGGAAGCCGAAAAAATCGCCACGCCTGTCGCCGTCAAGACCACCAAATAACGACTGCCCCCGTGCAATCCGGTCCGCGACCGGATTGTACTTCGCTAGTGACCGAGTATCGCCCTGCTATGCACGCTGAAATCATCTCCATCGGTTCAGAACTGACCACCGGCGCCAAACTGGATACCAACAGCCAATGGCTCAGTCGAGAACTCGCCGGCATTGGCATTCCGGTGCACTATCACACGACAGTCGCCGATGACATGGCTGCCAATGTCGACGTACTCGCGACCGCCGTCAGCCGCGCGGATGTGGTGCTGATTACCGGTGGCTTGGGACCTACACAAGATGATCTGACTCGAGAGGCACTTGCCGAAATGTTGGCCGTGCCGCTGGAATTGGATGAGCCGTCGTTGGAATTTATTCGGGGACTGTTCGCCAGCCGAAATCGTGAGATGCCCGAACGCAACTCGGTGCAGGCGATGTTTCCCCGGGGAACGCAGCCGATTCCCAATCACCGTGGCACAGCACCGGGGATCTGGGCGGAAATTCCCCGCGACCAGGGCCGCCGCGATTGCAAACTCGCCGCGATGCCGGGTGTTCCCAGCGAAATGTACACAATGTTTCAGCAGCAAGTCGTGCCGAAATTACAGAACGAGGTCGGGCCGGCGCGATTTATTCGTTCCGCACGCATCAATTGTTTTGGTCCCGGTGAATCGCAAGCCGAGCAATGGCTTGCTGGGCTGACCGCCCGCGGACGCGATCCAGAAATTGGCATCACCGTCTCTAAAGCCACCATCACACTGCGAATCACTGCGCACGGCGCTAGCAGTGAAGAATGCGAATGTAAAATTCAGGAATCCAAAACGCTGATTTACGAACGCATGGGGCAATCGGTGTTCGGCGAAGAAGACCAAGAACTGCAACACGTGGTCATTGACTTGCTCGCTCAGCGAAGCCAGACGTTGGCAACGGCTGAGTCGGGCACGGGAGGCCTGTTGGCGCATCATCTCACCGAAATCGATGCGCTCGGTCAGGCCTATTTGGGAGGTGTCGTTGCACCGACAGACTCAGCAAAAACTGATATGTTGGCCGTACCCGCCGAGGTCCTGGCAGCACACGGCCCCATCAGCGGCGAGGTGGCCGAAGCGATGGCGGTCGGGTGTCGAACACGATTGAGCGCGGATTATGCGCTGGCTGTCACCGAATGCCCCGCCAGCGCGGGAGAGATCGCGCCCGAAACGGTTCCCTGTGCGTATATTGCATTGGCCAGCGACTCTGAGGCAATTTCGCGGCGGATCACTCTTGGCGGAGATCCGGGAATTACAAGGGCCCGTGTGGCCAAGGCTGCGCTCAATCTGCTGCGTCTTTCCATGACGGGCGGACTTTCAGAGGATTAGCGGTCCAACGGTAGCGGGCCGAATTCTCCAGTCTGAGCGCGGAAGAGAAACAAACTGCGACCGGGGAACAGTCGTTGTAGCTCAGCGGCGGTGTAATCGTCCGGAAGATAATGGGCGACTAAAATATCCGCCTGCAAGTCGGGATCGTTCACCACGTAGTCGATGTGCCGGTCCGCTGGATCGGCTTCGACAAAAACGATAGCCGGTTTGGGCACTGCCTGCTGTGCGATCAATTGTTGAAACGAAAAATGCTTGCGCCGGCCGAACTTGACCGAATCGATTTCATGCGTGATCCGTGGTTCCCAATACGGATCAAAAGAACCGTAGCTCATCCAGACCGCCGACAGTACGACCACTGTCCACCAACGGGGCATCCAGGGACGGTTATCCGCGCGCCAAAACAGGACCAGACGCGCGGTCGCCACCGCAAAGACAATGCACCACAGCGGCCCGGACTCAAACACGTAATGCCAATGCATAATGCCGTCGTACCAGTAGGGGATATGCGCAGCGTGCAACGAAACAATCGCCCAAAACATCAACCAAGCGTTGCTGTCACGGCGGGGCACAGCCACGACGAATACGATGGCTGCCATGCACAGCGGCACAAAGTCCAACGTCCAGCGCAAACTGGCAATCGATCGTGTCACAACATTTTTTGTCGCCAGTCGCGGCGTCAGGTTTTTGGCCCAACGATCATAGCCATCCAAAACGCGCGGACCGAGTCGTTGCTCACCCCGCTCGACGTTATTGAATCCATACACATGTCGCGGTGTGTAGATATCGGTGTAGAGTTGGTAGGGGCTTTCCAAGGCGCTTCCGGTAATCGCATGGTTGTAAGCCAGCATGGCCGCTATGCCCAAGACGATTGGTCCCCCTAGTGCAACGGCGTGTAGAAGACGTGTTTTCAGCGGCACCGCCGCCGACCGTCCCGCGGTCACCAACCAATAGGCGAACGCAATTCCAAAGGGCAATCCGACTCCCGCTGCGGTCATTGGCCGGCAATACATCGCAAACGTCAACCCGATTCCCGCACACAGGGCATAGCCAAGGCGTTTTCGCGTTCGCCAACGGACGAAGGCAAACAAGAACAGCGAGAGGCCGACGAGTGTGGGATGATGGGCCAGTAACATGTTGCTGAACCATGCCATGCCGGGTGAAATGGCGATGAGCATGCCCGCGACAAAACCGGTTCCGTCGCCGCCCAATTCGCGCGCGGTCCAGAAAACGAAAAACGCCGTCACCGCTCCGGCCAACCAATGTCCCCAATAGGGTTGTCCGATGGCCACAAACGGCGCCATCCATAGACCCGTTCCCGGAAAGTAGCGGCTAGCAAATCTGCCTTCATTCAACACGTGCATCTGGTCAAACAGGCGCGGGGCTTCGTGGCTGGGAAAAGAGACCTTGCCGGCAAGAAACGTTTGGGCCTGAAAGAGATAGCTGTATTCATCGTGATAGGTCGGCGGCAACCCTTCGAAGTGGCGTGCGATGAGCGCGCTGACGGAGAAAGCGACAACGCCGCAACCGATCGCCATCATCCAAGCCCGCACCCCAGCGGGGCCGTTTTGCGAAACATCGGTCGTCCACATCGGCGAGCGCGGTTTTTTGTCATCGTTACGACGACGGCGGTCGATCAACTGCCCGCGGAACCACCACGCCAGGGGCGCAACAAGCAACAGCGGCAGATACAGCGGCGTGTCCCAATAGGAACTGGAAGGCCACCCGAGAATATTCTCATTGTCCAACCCCGTCTCACCCCAGCGACAGATCGCCACCGGCAGCAAGATGCACCAAGCTGCCAGGTAAGCGACAACTTGAGCAATTAGCAGCCGCCGTCGACTGGTGGTGGGGGGAGGATCGTTCGACATGAATTCGTCCGCATCGCTGGGCGGGGGGATCTATGAAACTACAAGGATGGGGCTACTGATCTGGATTATCGACACTGGGCGGTAGTAACGCCAGCAATGCGAATCTCCGAATGTAGGGAGAATTAGGTCGCCCATTTATAACGTGAGTGGCTGAAGTGGACCACCTGATGTTGACCTAGGCGGTTTTTTGGTGGGTGTTTGGCCACAAAGGGTTTTAGCAACTGGCGAAGTACTGAATTCCTCTTCGGAAGTGTCTTTACGGATAAGTAATGATGCGTTATTGTGTGCATCAAGTTGAATCTGTAATGTGCATTCCTGTTCAGGGGAAATATGATGACACGCGACGAAATTTACGAAGAGATGCAGCAAGCATTGATGGATGTGCTGGGGCTGGATGCGGATGAGGTGGAGCCCTCCTCGCGGTTCTTCCACGATTTGCAGGGGGAATCGATCGATTTGTTAGATCTGTCGTTTCAGTGCCAGAAGAAATTTGGCATCGATTTGAAATTCCAAAACTTGACCACCGCAGGGTTTTTGGAAACCGACGCTGCTGGAAATCTCACGGAGGCATCTGCTCAGCGATTTCAGTCCGCGTATCCCTTTTTGGATATCGATCTGCTCCGGAACGATCCTTCGGCCGAGGGAATTAAAAACATGCTCACTGTCGATGCACTGGTCTCGATGGTGGAACATGCATTGGCGGCAGTGTCGGCGAAATAAGCGAAGTGATTCGATGAATAAAGTGTGAAGGGCTGCGATATCCGCAGCGCAGAGGACTGGGAACATCGACGTAGAGGCGTGGGGACCGTACAATGTCGGACGTGGGTGTTTTGTAATCTCCCGCTCGTTCATTCCTTCATGCATCTCCCGGAGAGCCTGTTGTGAAAAAGTCGACTGTAGCGATCGCCGCGACGCTCTGTTTAGCACTCGCTGTTCCTGCCTTGGCCTGTTCGGTGCCGGTATTTCGATATGCGCTCGAGCGTTGGGCGTCCGATCCGTATGAAGTGCTCGTGTACCATCGCGGTCCGTTGACCGCGGATCAACAGGCGGTTGCCGATTTGCTCTCCGGCGACGGCCATGCGGGCAAGATCCACGCTAACGTGAATCTAACGCTTGTCGATTTGGACGCTGATCCTGATCCGCAACTGATTAAGATTTGGGAGTCTCAAGAAACCGAGACGCTCCCTTGGCTGGTGGCCCGATATCCGCTCCCCACACGCATTCCGGTCGACGCATTTGCCGGGCCGCTGACTGAGGAGAACGTGCAGCGATTACTGGATTCACCCACGCGCCGGGAAATCGCCCGCCGTTTGCTCACCGGCGACACGGCTGTGTTGGTGTTGCTGGAAAGTGGGGACCAGGAAAAGGATGAGGCTGCTTTCAAGCTCGTTGAAACACATGCGGAGCAAATGGCTCAGACTTTAAAATTGCCCGAAATTGCTCCCGAGGATTTGGACGAAGTCTCCATCGATCCGCTCGCCTTAAAACTCGATTTTTCGACAATTCGTGTTGCTCGAAATGATCCGGCGGAGAAAATGTTTGTCGAGATGTTACTCGGCTCGGAGGAAGATCTGCACGATCTCAACGAGCCGATGGCGTTTCCGGTCTTTGGTCGCGGCCGCGTGTTGTATGCTCTCATCGGCGGCGGGATCACAACCGAAAACGTGCAGCAGGCGGGCGTCGATCTGACCGGCCCGTGTACTTGTACTGTGAAGGACCAAAACCCGGGCGTCGATTTGGTCATGGCGGTCGACTGGGATGGTCTTGTCGAGCAAGAAGTCGAAATTGACAAAGCATTACCCCCATTGGCTGGGTTAGGCGGTTTTACCGAAGACATTCAACCCACGGTGGCGACGGATCTACTCACTGCGGAAGAATCCACCTTGAACGTGGCGAGCGATGCGACTGAACCCATCGTGGCAAGCGTCGACGAAGAGGCCTCGACTGTTTCACATTTCTCGATTCTGGAACTGAGTCCGTTGTGGAGTAACTTGATCGTGTTCGGCGGTTTGGCCGCGGTTGTGATCATTGGTGCCGGCTTGGTCTTGTTCCGCAAGCAGACTTAGCGTATTGCACGAATTCGTCGTGCAACGTTCCTTCTTCTATTGTTTTTAATATTGTCCTCAAAGAATCAATTCCATGAATGTTTGGCGTTTGGTCGTTCGAGAAATCGCACATCGCAAACTCAATTTTCTGTTGGGATTGCTGTCGGTGGCGGTTGCCGTTGGTTCGCTCGTGGGAGCCATGACATTAGTGCGGGGCAACGAACTCCGCACGGGCGAGTTGCTGGCGGCTAAGCAGGCGGACGTCGAACAGGCTGTCGCCGAGAAGGAAAAAGAGGTCGCCGCTGCCGGAGCTGCGTTGAACGACGCCATGCGGAAGATCACCAAAGGGCTGGGGTTCAACATTCTCATTCTTCCGCAGGACCAGGACCTCAACGAGTTGCATGTTGAGGGGACTGCTTCGAAGTCGATGCCGGAAAAATTTGTCACGACCCTGGCTGAATCGCGGATTGTGACCATCAATCACTTGCTGCCAATCGTCTCCAAAAAGCTGCGGTGGGAGGAGTACGATCGCACGATCTTGCTGACCGGGACCCGCGGCGAAGTTCCGCAGGCGCATCGGGATCCCAAAAAACCGCTGCTGGACCATGTTCCGGCCGGCACCATGGTTTTGGGATATCAATTGCACAAGCAGGCGGGGCTGAAGGTCGGCGATACGGTGACGTTGATGGATCGTGAATTCAAAATCACCGAGACCTATCCCGAACGCGGGACGGCGGACGACAGTACAGCGTGGGTGAATTTGGCCGAAGCGCAAGAAATGCTCGGCATGCAGAATCTTGTCAACGCGATTTTGGCGTTGGAATGCAACTGTGCTACGGTGGATCGCCTTGCTGAAATCCGCAATGACATCGCTGCCATCTTGCCCGGCACGCAAGTCATCGAACGCGGCCCCCCGGCATTGGCTCGCGCCGAAGCACGTAACAAAGCTCAAGCGACTGCCGCAGCGGCGCTGCAACATGAACAAGCCGCGGGGCGGGAAGCTCTTGAGCGTGAGTCCGCGGGACGGCAACTCGTGGAAAAACAGACCGAGGATTTCGCCGCCGTGCTGGTACCGGTGGTGATGATCGGTTGCGGGGTATGGATTGGTTTTTTGGCGTTGATGAACGTCCGCCAGCGGAGCAACGAAATCGGCATTTTGCGGGCGATTGGTTTGAAATCGACGCAGATCCTGTTGATTTTCCTGGGCAAAGCAATCTTGATCGGACTGGCCGGCGCGTTGCTGGGTTATGCTGCCGGGTACTTTGTCGGCGTTTCCTGGAGCGACTTTGCCACCAACTCAGTGAAGTCCGCACGGCTGTTTGAACCACGCCTGTTGTTGTTAGCGGTCATTATCGCGCCGTTGCTTTCGGGCCTGGCCAGTTGGTTGCCGGCTATGTTGGCGGCCCGGCAGGATCCGGCGATTGTTTTGCAGGGCGATTAATATTCCGCGACCGCTGCATTCGTACCGTCCCCCTAGTCAGCGGGGCGATTTTCGTGAACATTCAAGCACATCGATTTGCAACTTATGCTGTTATCAGTCACGGACGCGCAAAAAATCTACCCCTCAGCCAGTGGTACCGTCCGCGCGTTGGATGGTGTCAGTCTCGAGTTGGCGGCAGGAGAATTTACCGCGGTGCGGGGCCAGAGCGGATCGGGAAAAACGACGCTCTTGTTACTGGCCGGCGGACTATTGGCCCCCGATGGAGGGACAGTCCTGATCAACGGGCAGGATCCCTACAAAATGGCTTCCGATGCCCGCGCGCACTTCCGCTCGACAGAAATCGGTTTTGTGTTTCAGCAGTTTCACTTGATTCCCTACCTCAGCGTGCTGGACAACGTGCTCGCTGCCTCGATCCCCACGCATCCCGCCGATGCGAAACAACGGGCCGCTCAGTTGCTGGCCAAGTTTGGGTTGGAGCATCGTCTGCATCACGTGCCGGGACAATTGAGCGTCGGCGAACGTCAGCGAACTGCGCTGGCGCGGGCGCTTTTGAATCGTCCAAAATTGATCTTGGCGGACGAACCGACTGGCAACCTGGATCGCGAAAACGCCGAGGCGGTGCTGGGGCACCTGACGGAATTTGCGAATGATGGTGGAGCCGTGCTGCTGGTGACACACGATGACGAAGCCGCATCGCGGGCAAAGAGGACGATTCACATGGCCGCCGGCAAGGTTGTTGAATAATTCGGCCGTAATTGCTCAAATGTCGACAACTGGTGAGCCGCGAACACTTGGATAGGAGATCCCCCATGGCTACAGACCGTTTCGTCAAGCGTCGTAAGGGCGTGCTGCATAAGTTGAAGGCAGTCGGTGCTGATGCGCTGTTGGTGACGAACTTTACGAACGTGACCTACCTGACCGGTTTTAGTGGGGACGACAGTTTCCTGTTGGTTAGCCGGGACGCCACGGTCTTGATCAGCGACGGGCGGTATGAGACACAGATTGCGGACGAGTGCCCCGGATTGGACGTTTATATTCGTCCGCAAAAGATTGGAATCGTCGCCGCTGCGGCCAAAATTGCGGCGCAGGCAAAAATCGCGAACTTGGGCTTCGAAAGCAACTCGACCACCGTCGATGAGTCTGAGGGGCTTGGTAAAGCACTCAAAAGTGCGGAACTCGTTCCGGTGTCTGGACTTGTAGAAGATTTGCGGCAGTGTAAGGATGCCTCGGAAGTCGCGGCGCTGCGTGAGGCGGTGACGCAGGCGGAGAAAGGGTTCGAGGTTCTTAAAGCGACCCTCCGCGGCGACCAGACCGAGCTTCAGGTGGCGCACGATCTGGAACATTCGATGCGGAGTTTCGGTGCGACCGGTTCGAGCTTTGCTCCGATTGTGGCGGTGGGAGCCCACGCGGCGCTGCCGCACGCAACTCCAAGGCGGGTCTTGATTTCCGACGCGGATTTTGTGCTTGTCGACTGGGGAGCTGATGGTCCAACGGGGTACAAAAGCGACTTGACGCGAGTTTTGGTGACCGGTAAAATTTCGGCGAAACTAGAGAAAATATATAGAGTTGTGTTAAATGCTCAACTCGCGGGGATTCGAAATGTCCGTCCCGGAGCGCGGTGCTGCGATGTAGATGCGGCCGCTCGAAAAGTGATCGAGGACGCCGGTTTCGGGAAGAAATTCAATCATGGTCTGGGCCACGGTCTGGGCTTGGATATCCACGAAGGCCCGCGATTGAATTCCATGACGGAAATGGAATTGAAACCGGGCATGGTGGTGACGGTTGAGCCAGGGATTTACCTTCCCGGTTGGGGAGGTGTGCGAATCGAAGATGATGTGTTGGTGACAAAGGATGGGCACGATGTGTTGACCTCCTCACCTAAAAAATTCGACGACATTGTCTTGAGCTGACCGATAACGCGTAACTTCAGAGAACGCGAAACTCATTAGAACTCCAGCGGCTTTCGGTGTCTGGCGGAACGGCGCATCCCAGCGCGTTCCGATGACGCGCTTGTGAGTCGTCAAAATAATTAATAGGAACGAAACACATGGCTGACGAAAATCAGTCGACGCAAGGCCCGGTCGATTTGGCCCGCCTGACAGAACTGATCGAATTGATGGAAGCACACGGCTTGACTGAAGTCGATGTGCAAAACGGCGAGCAGCGCTGGAAGTTGCGGCGCGGACCTCAAGAGGTCATGCAAATGGTTCCCAACGCCGCCTATGCGGCAGCGCCTCCCCCAGCTCCAGCCGGAGCGCCTGCGGAAGCTGCTGCAGTGGATGACGGCACGATTGAGATCACCAGCCCGACAGTGGGAACGTTTTTCTCAGCACCGACGCCGGATGATCCTCCGTTTGTGAAGATTGGTTCGAAGGTTGCCAGCGACACAATTGTTTGCATTGTCGAAGCAATGAAGGTCTTCAACCAGATTCCCGCGGAAGTTTCCGGAACCATTACTGAAGTGCTAATCAAGAATGGTGATCCGGTGGAATTCGGTCAGCCGTTGTTTCGTGTGCGGCCCGGTTGATTTGCGATATTGGCCAGAACGCGAAACCGGAAAAACAAAGCGTAGACCGGATGCCACTCGCCCTGACCGGCGGGATTGGAGATTGCGTATGGCAACGCAATGTCTCTAAGGTGTCAGTCGCCGCAAGAGGAATGGGTGCGCAAGAGGATTTGAGGACGGAATGCTGTGGTAACGGCCGCACTGGTAACGGACGCAGTAGTACGGCTCACACCCTGCGCATGAAGGTGAAGTCGCCGGATTTGTGTTGAAGCGGGCCATCACGCATCGATCCGCAGCGGCCAAGGGAATTTTAAGGTCGAGTCGTAATTACAGAACCAGTTGTCGAAAACAGAACTATCGCACGTCGGGTGAAACGGTCCTGGTGCCGTTGAGCGAGACGAAATGAGCGCGAGGTGGGCGCGACCCACAAAGGTGCCATGTTTCAACGAATTCTAGTCGCCAATCGGGGTGAAATCGCCTTACGGGTCCTCCGCGCCTGTCGCGATTTGGAAATTGAGTCCGTCGCCGTCTTCAGCGAGGCAGACCGCGGCGCTCATTATCTGAAATTGGCCGATGAGGCGTATTGCATCGGCCCAGCCACCGCAACGGACAGCTATTTGATGATCAACCGTATCATCAGCGTCGCGGAACTGGGCAATGTCCAAGCAATCCATCCTGGTTATGGATTTTTGGCGGAGAACGCACATTTCGCCGAGGTGTGCCGCAGTTGCAATATCGAATTTATCGGTCCCCCGCACGAAGCCATGGCGCAGTTGGGGGATAAAGTGACTGCCCGCGGCATTGCGGAGCAAGCCAAGGTCAGCGTGGTCCCCGGCAGCGACGGGCTGGTGACGAGTGAAGCGGAGGCTTTGGAGGTCGCGAATCGCATTGGTTATCCGGTGCTGATCAAAGCCACCGCCGGTGGGGGCGGCAAAGGGATGCGGGTGGCGATGAACGACATCACGCTGAAGTCGGGCCTGAAGGCGGCTTCAGCAGAAGCAGAGAGTGCCTTTAGTGATGGCGGCGTGTATCTCGAAAAATACATTGAGCATCCGCGGCACGTCGAAGTCCAAATCCTAGCTGACACTCACGGCAACGTGGTGCACCTGTGGGAACGGGACTGCAGTTTGCAGCGACGGCATCAAAAAGTGGTCGAGGAAAGCCCCGCTTCGAGTTTGCCCACCGCAGTGCGGCAAGACATTTGTAAGGCGGCTGTCCGGTTGGTCAAAGCGGCGGGGTATCAGAACGCGGGCACCGTTGAATTTATTGTCGATAAGGACAATCAGTTTTACTTCATCGAGGTGAATGCGCGGATCCAAGTGGAGCATCCGGTGACCGAGATGGTGACCGGCATCGACTTGATCCAACAGCAGATTCGCATTGCTTCGGGAGAAGTGTTGCCCTGGAAACAAAAGGGGATTCCTTGCGAAGGGTCCGCAATTGAAGTTCGCGTGAATGCAGAGGATCCTGACAACGGTTTTCGCGGCTCTCCGGGAAAAATTACAAAATTGCGCGTTCCCGGTGGGATCGGCGTGCGTTGGGACTCGCATGTTCATGAAGGCTACATAGTTGGGCCTTATTATGATTCCTTGATCGGAAAACTGATTGTGCACCGTCCCACGCGTGACGAAGCGATCGCCACGATGAAACGTGCGTTGGAGGAATTTGAGGTGGAAGGGATCGCCACCACCATTCCCCTGGCTAAGAAGATTGTCAGCCACACCGCGTTCGTCAATGGCGACGTCGACACGACATTCATCGAGCGGACTTGGTAAGATAAGCCGAGTACGATTTCATATTTGCAAAACAATGTTGCTTCGAGGAAAGGTGCAGAGGTCTCAAAAATGAATGTAGGCATTTTGACCGGTGGTGGTGATTGTCCCGGTCTGAATGCCGTGATTCGTGCGGTGGTTCGCACCGATTCACAACGCGGGCGGAAAGTCCATTCGGTTTGCTTGAAGGTTGGCGTGGCGCGATTGAGGGTAATTACGTCGAGCTTGCGCTGCAAACGACCGATGACATCATCGCCCGAGGCGGCACAATTCTCGGTTCTTCGCGGACGAATCCGTATAAGAACCCGGAGACCATTTCACAACTCACGGATAATTTTAAAAAGCTCGGTTTGGACGCGCTGATCGCCATTGGTGGCGACGATACGCTGGGCGTCGCCAGCCGCCTGTATAGTGAACACAACCTTCCCACGGTTGGAGTGCCCCAAGACGATCGACAACGATCTTGAGCTGCACCGACGTGACCTTCGGCTTTGATACGTCGATCAACATCGTGATGGAAGCCATCGACCGCCTCCGAACAACGGCAGAATCACACCGCCGCGTGATGGTGATCGAAACCATGGGACGCCACGCCGGTTGGATTGCCTGCTTTGCCGGAATTGCCACTGCAGCCGACTACATTCTTGTCCCCGAAGTCGACGTCGATTTCGACGAGATGTGCAACATTCTGCAAAGCACGCCGTGCAGCGGGCAAACCGTATGGCATTGTCGTCGTCAGCGAAGGAGCCAAGCTACCGCGAAACCGGTATGGTCACGCAGGATGCCGACGTGGACGACTTTGGTCACGTCAAACTTGGCGGGATTGGTGACAACTTGGCTGAGCTCATCGAGGAACGCACCGGAATCGAAACTCGGGCCGTCACGTTAGGACACTTGCAGCGCGGTGGTCCGCCCAGCGCCTACGACCGCGTGTTGGGGACCCGTTTGGGGATCAACGCCGCTCGGTTGGTGCTCAACCGTCAATTCGGCCGCATGGTCGCATTGCGGGGCATGGGCATTGTCGATGCTCCGTTGTCCGAAGCGGTTGGCACGCTCCGCACCTTGGACCTGGAGTTCATGCGCGAAGCGGGAGAATTCTTCAAATACGACGCCGATCCCAACCATACTCCGTAGTCGTTGCGGAGCATGGATCGGTCACGCCACTGCGGCAACCGGTACAGTAGTCATTTGCATTCGGCGAGTGGGAACAATCACGTTTCCGCTCGCCGTTTTTTTGTCTTGAATTAGTTTCAAAACCCTCTGACGCATCTCGCTGATACTAGAATGTAAGTTTCCGGAACAAGCGCAACCGGGTTTTGAAACAGGTTATTGGCGATGGCAACCTGGAACCTAGTGGCTGCGGCGCGTGTCACACTGTCTGTGGCTTTGCCCGGCCACGGCTTCGGTTTAAAATGCAAAGCAGCCACTGCGAGAACTAAGAATATGAACAACAGCAATTCCCGCCGCGAGTTTGCCCTCTACGTTGCGCGGGAATTGCATGAAGCGGGTTACCAAGCTTTGTGGGCGGGCGGGTGTGTACGCGATGCGTTGCTGAGGCGCGCCCACGGATTATGACGTTGCCACCAACGCGTCCGGACGAAGTCCGTAAAGTCTTTGGAAGGCATCGCACGGTCCCCGTGGGGGCCAGCTTCGGTGTAATGCTGGTGACAGCGCCGCGTAGTGAAGACAACGTTGAGGTCGCTACGTTTCGCAAGGAAGGCCCGTATCTCGATGGCCGTCGTCCCGATTCGGTTCAATACTGCACGCCCGAAGAAGACGCTCGGCGACGCGATTTTACCGTCAATGGCATGTTCTACGATCCGCTCAACGATACGGTTCTAGATTTTGTCGGCGGGCAGGAGGATCTGCGGTTGGGCATCGTGCGAGCCATTGGCGACGCGCATCACCGCATCACCGAAGATAAATTGCGGATGCTCCGCGCAGTACGGATTGCAGCGACGTTGAATTTCACACTCGATCCAGCGACTGCGGCGGCAATTTCGGAAATGGCTTACGGAAATCGCAGTCGTCAGCGTCGAACGTATCGCGCACGAATTGGCACGCATGCTGGTTTGCCCTCGGCGGGTACGGGCGTTGGAATCTCTGCGCGAATTGGGGCTGCTGCGGATGATTTTACCGGAGATCATTCCGAATCTGAACGAAACCGATTCCGCCGAGCATTGGGGCAAGACGCTGCGGATGTTGGATGAGTTTGTGGAGATGTCGTTTGAGTTGGCCTTTGCCGTCTTGCTGCGGGAGGTTCCTACCCAGCAGTGTAAAGAAGACGATTCTCCCGCAGCCCGCGACGCAGCGCGCGCAAAAGTGGTCGAGCAAATTTGCCGCCGTTTGAAATTATCGAATCAACAAACCGAACGGACCTGTTGGTTGGTCGAGCAGCAACACGTTCTTCGCGATGCGCCGCAACTTCCGTTGCACACGCTCAAACGGTTATTGGTTCAACCAGGCGCGAAAGAATTGCTCATGCTGAACCGGATTGCCGCCGTTGCGGCAGAGGCGGATTTGACCGCTGTCGAATTCACAGAACGGTTTTATTCTGAAACGCCCGCTGATGAACTCAATCCTCCCGAATTGATTAACGGCAGCGATTTGATTGCGGCCGGATTGTCACCGGGACCGGGATTCAAAGAGATTCTCGATTCGATCCGTGATCGCCAGTTGGACGGCGAAATGACAACCCGTGAAGCGGCGATTGCCTTTGTGGATCAAATCGTGAGTGGCAAGACCATCGAAGAGAATTCGTAACGAACCGCTGCCTGGCCAATCCTTGCGAAAGCGGACGAACGTCCCTAAAGTTTAAAGCCAAACGCCCGCTTTGAGCATTCCTAAAGACTACAGCCGAAGGCCTATTTCCTCCCATGCCCGCTCCCATTCGTTTCGGCATCATCGGTGCCGGCGCTGTTTCCGACTACCACCATGTTCCCGGCATCAAGATCGACCCCCGCGCCGAACTCGTGGCGATTTGCGACCCTAATGCCGACTTGATGCAGCAGCGTCAAACCGATTGGGGACCAACGCGGTGTACGACCGACTACAAAGAGTTGGCGGCTGATCCCGATGTCGATGCGGTAATCATTGCCACCCCCAACTTCACGCACAAGGAGATCGCACTGGCCTGTATCGCCGCGGGCAAACATGTGATGTGCGAAAAACCGTTGGGGCTGAATTTCGCTGAATCGTTGGAAATGTATGAGGCCGCCCGCGACCAAGGGGTGCGGCATATGACTGCTTTTACGTATCGCTTTGCGCCATCGATGCGATATTTGAAGCATCTCGTTGCGACGGGCGCGCTGGGCGTGCCGCGGCATTTTCGCAGCCAACGTTTTTTGGATTTACCGGAAACGAGTTGGGGTTGGCGACAATCTAAGAAATTGGCTGGAGCGGGGGATCTGTTCGATATGACGATCCATCGTATCGACTTCGCACAGGATTTGATGGGGCCGATGACTGCGGTCTGTGGCGCTATTGCGCAATACGCGACGCGGGAAGTGACGGCCGATGGTCAGGCGTGTCCGCCCTCGGATGTCGACGATTGGTCGGCATTGATCGGTCAATTCTCTGGAGGCGCGGTCGGTGTGTTCGAAGGAAGCACGGTGATGAAGGGCTATCACTTCGGAGGCTTCGGGCGGGAATGGGCCGAGGTGAATGGCAGTGAAGGCTCAGCCGTGTATCAACTCACCGAGCCGAATACGATATTGCTGGGCAAGGGGGGCGAGTCGCTCGAAAAGGTCGACGTCCCTGCGGAGTTTCTTAAACCCGCCGGCAGCCCCCGTGATCCCAGCCAGGGTGTCCCTGCGACCGTCTTTCGATACGATCTGGTCTACGAACTGGTCTCAGCGATTATCGAACAGCGCGATGCCGTCCCGGGATTCGATGATGGTGCCAGTGCGCAGCGGATCGCAGATGCGGTGTTGGAATCGTACGACAACCGGAGTTGGGTGACGTTGCCAAGCGGATTGGCGACGTAAGCAGACCGTTCGTCTGGCGGGTGCTGGGGATTGCCCCCCCGTTGAGAAACGCGTTTTATTTTTTCGGTTTCGTACGTTTTTTCTTCTTCTTGGCGGCGACTTTGGCGGACTTCTTTTTGGGAGCGGTCTTCTTCTTTGCCGCTTTCTTTGCGCCAAAAATCTGGTCGTAATTATTGGCAAATGCGTCCGTCGATCCGGTGTGTACTGTGTAGCCCGTCATGCTGGTTTCCTCAATGTCCGTGTCGAATTCTTAGCGTACCGCCCGGTTGTCGCCGGGGAATTTGGTCATGATACTGGCAGAGAACGTGGCTTCAAGTGTCTCGCTGTTTGCGACCTGCAGTTCAATTCAGGGAGCCGGAACAGTCATAACGGTTTTGACGTCTGTGTCGTCTCTAGTCAGGCGTACCGCACAGTTGGCGATAGTTTCTCGGCAAAATTGCTAAAATCGGTGTGAAATGTTCGGAGTTTCTACGTTATGACCTATGAACCGGGATAGGACGAGCGAAGCGAACACTCTGTCTACGTTGAGTTGTTTACGCCCGGCAGGAAAATCATAGGTTCGGCTGATTGTCGTCGATATCGCGAGAAGCTATCTTTTTTCCGTTGTTTCGTTAGCGTTTAACGAGGTCCTCGGGTGACAGTGCGGCAAACGTAACCGCGTGAGGCAGTGCTCGCAATGGCCTGATTCCCGGCTGCGATGTGATGAAGTAACGTTTGCAGTCATCAATTCACCGTATGACAGCCCGAGAATCCCGTTTTTTTGGCTTATACGAGGGATGAATCTGGGAAAATTACCCAAGTTCATTGAACTTATTGTTGATCGAGCCGGCGACGGCGCGATACAATTTTGTGTAAGTCTAGGGAAAATAGAGGGAATGGTTGAGTTCCTGCGATTTCTTTAGCAAAAGTTCTGTGCAGATTTCCGTGCCTTAGTTTCCGGCGAATAACCAAATAGCCGTCGTTCCGTGAAAGGAAATGTTCCATGTTGCCGCGATTCCTTAGCAAGCCGTTTCGGGGACGAACCGCGTTATTGATGACTTGTTTGTCAATCGCCGGTGTTGTCACGCTCACAGGGGCGTCGAAATCCCGAGCCATTACCAAATTGACTCTTGATCCAACTGCGGATGTCGTGCCGCTGTTTGATGGGATTGAGCAGAAGTCGTTGGATGTTTCGTACATTGCCAAAGACTCCAAAGGCGGAAACCTGTTCATCACCAATACGAGCGACAAGCCATTGACGATTCAAATGCCGAAAGCATTTGCGGCAGTGCACGTGATGAAGCAAATTGGCGGGGCCGGCGGAAATGTCGGTGGCGGCGGTGGCTTCGGCGGACAAGGCGGCGGTGGCGGCCAATCGGTTGGCGGCGGCGGCGGGTTCGGCGGTGGCGGCGGTGGATTTGGTGGACAAGGTGGCGGTGGCGGATTGTTTTCCGTGCCTGCTGAAAAAACCGCGAAGATCAAAATCAAAACGGTTTGCCTCGAACATGGCAAAGCCGAACCGCGTCCTAAAATGGAATACGAAATCAAACCATTGGAAGAATTCACCAGCAACGGACCGTTGTTGGAATTGGTGGAAAGCTATGGTTCGAGCCGTTCCAACAGCGAATTCGCCGCTGTTCAAGCAGCCGCGTGGCATCTTGCCAACGACATGAGCTGGCAGGAATTGGCGCAAAAGAAATTTGATCGCGTCGGACGTCCGGACGAACCGTACTTCAGTGGTCGTCAACTCCAAGCAGCCCAAGGGTTGGTAACCGTGGCGGTGACCAAGTCCAAGGAGCGTGAAGAAGAGAAGGCCAAAGAGGGCGGCGATAGCGTGCGTACCTACAACGAAGAAAAGTAGTTGCACGCAACTGGCACAGCACAGAATTCACGGAACACGAGGAACTCGCCTCTCTTTACAGGGAGGGGAGTTCCTTTTTTTATTGGTCCTTCAATTCACGCCCGCATCTTTGCTGTGTGAAAACGACGAATGGCCGCCTCTGCTTCGGGGCGGATGACGATTGTCGGTCGTGCCGCACGTAACTGCGCCATGGCCTCATCTGCGTTACGGGCCAGTCCTGTGTGTAGCAGGTAAGCTCCCACCACGGTGGCGCTGCGGGAATAGCCGATCTTGCAGTGCACGTAAACGACTCCGCGCTGCGCCTGATTTTCAATAAACTGGACCGCCGTTTCGAGTTGCTCCGGTGTAGGAGCGGTCAAATCTAAGACTGGTAGGGGCAGGTAATCTAGCCGTTGCAATTCGATCGGTTCGGAGAATGCAACGGTTAGGTCAACGACAGCGGTGACGCCCGCGCGGATCGCCTCGTCGGCTTCATAGGCTGTCAAATGTCGGCCAATCCAAAGCTGTTCGGTCACGCTGTCCCACGGACGACATTCTTGACGGTAATGTAACCACGATAGGTAGTGCCCGAATAACATCGGAGCCAGGATGAGCCTCGAACTGAGTGGAAGCTGCCCGCCGCGCTTATCGAAGATTCCTGGTCCGATGCCGAAATACCCCGCAGCGACCAATCCCGCCGAAACGGCCGGCCACAATAACCAGAGCCCCCACGAACCGATGCCGATCCCGACAGCGGCCAAAGCGATTGCTCCGCAGGCATACCGTCGTCCGACAGCCATGTTCTGTTCTACTGGTAATCGGAAGGGCGTCGAACGGACGAAGTAGAAGCAGACTGCGGCTAAAACGAAACCGCCAGCGACGTCGACGACATGGTGTTGATAAGTCAGCAACGTCGATAGGCCAATCAAGCTAAACCAGAAGTTCGAAGCCCAGCGGACCGCCCCGTGCGTGTGCCGCGCGTAATGCACGGCAAGAATCGTTCGCAGCGCGATGTGCAGCGACGGGCAAAGGTTATAAGGGAGGTCGAATTGACGAAAATGGTTGAATAACTCTCCCAGCATCCCCGATACCGGTGGACGCTCGACGGCCAAATGCAGTGGAAACAGCAAAAAGCAACCACCTGCTATCAGAATGGCCAGCAAAATTCGCCGAGACAAGATTCGCAGTTCCGCACGATCACGGCAGAGAAACGGAGCGGCTATGAAAAACAGGTCGATCGACATATAGGGAATGATCATCATCGGCACAAATGGAATGATCTGTTCCCAGTCGTAGTACCATGTTCCCACGTCGGTGCGGAGCGACGAGATGTAGTTTGTTGTCATATAAACCAGCATGAACACCAGCGACAACCCGGCAGAGTTGAGCGCCGCAAGTTTCCATAGCGGGGCATCGGATCGTTGATGCTTGGTGGATGGGTTGCTCATGATTGCCTTGATGGAAATTGGTGGTTCAAGGTTTGCGAATATTACGCAGCGGTTTGGACATGCTATAGTGAGCGGCTGGGCCGCCCGCCTATCGTTATGACGAGATGAATTGACAAATATCATGGGAAAACTATGCCGAGCATCTACGATTTGAAGCCGCGGTTCCAAGCGCTGTTGCGACCGATCACGCGCGGATTGGCGGCGGCGGGCGTGACGGCCAATCAGGTCACCGTGGCGGCGGCCGTGTTGTCGATTGCGGTTGGGGCTTGTATTGCGATTTCCCCGGAACGGCGGTGGCCACTGCTGTTGGTTCCGCCGTTTTTATTCGTGCGGATGGCGCTCAATGCGGTTGACGGCATGTTGGCTCGCGAACACGGCATGAAATCGCCGCTGGGGGCAGTCCTGAATGAATTGGGGGATGTGATCGCCGATGCTGCGCTCTATCTGCCGTTCGCGCTGGTGCCGGGCGTTCGCCCGGTGTTGGTGGTGCTGGTGGTGATTGAAGGCATTATCAGCGAGATGACCGGCGTGGTTGCGGTGCAAATCGGGAGCGAGCGGCGCTATGACGGTCCCTTGGGGAAGAGCGATCGTGCGTTTTTGTTTGGTTTCATTGGCTTATTGCTCGGCTGTGGCGTGGAGACCGGGCGGTGGTTGGACGGCTTGCTCGTCGCTGCGATTGTTCTGCTGATATTGACGATCGTGAACCGCGCCCGGCGTGGTTTAGCGGAAGTGCGGGCGTCCTCATCTGAAAATGGGGCGAATTCTCCAAATTCCGCGTGATAAATGGCTGCGTCTTTGCGCCCCTCTTTTAACAGGAAATTTGACCTAGTTTTGAGGGGACAAAGACAATGGCGACTCTGCTTGCTGAAAACGAAATCGCATCCACGCAACTTCCGGCAACCCGCGTACCGTCGGAACATTGTTTCACGACCAGTGACGGTGCTCCGTTGTTTTATCGGGCATGGGCGCCGCAGGGAACCTCTTCAAAAGCGGTGCTATTGTTTCATCGGGGGCATGAACATTCGGGCCGCTGGCAGGATGTGGTGGACCGGTTAGGGATGGAGGATACCTGGTTTTTTGCCTGGGATGCACGCGGGCATGGGCGTTCGTCTGGTGAACGAGGTCATGCGGAAAGCTTTGGACGCATGGTTCGCGATGCCGATGAATTTGTTCGGCACCTCTCGACAACGCATGGGATCGCCGTTGCCGACATGGCCGTTGTCGCGCAAAGCGTGGGCGCCGTGTTGGCTGCCGCTTGGGTGCACGATTACGCGCCGCCAATTCGGGCCATGGTGCTGGCGACCCCGGCGCTGCGGATTAAACTCTATATCCCTGGGGCCATTGCCGGGTTGCGATTATTGCGAAAGTTGAAGCCCAAGTCGTTCATTCAAAGTTACGTCAAACCGCGAATGCTGACGCACGATCAAGAGCAAGTACAGTCGTATGCCGACGATGAATTAATCACGCCGCAGATCGCCACGAATATTCTGCTGGATGTACACGATACGTCCACACGATTGATCGAAGACGCCGGCGCAATTGTGGCGCCGACGTTGTTACTGTCATCCGGTGCCGACTATGTCGTGGAATCCAAACCGCAACAGCAGTTTTTCGATCGGCTCGGGTCTGCGGTCAAAGAGAGGGAGGTCTATCCGTCGTTTTACCACTCCACGTTTTGGGAAAAGGAACGCGACCTGCCGATCGCGCGGACGCGGGAATTTATTGAGCGTCAATTCGAAGATCCGGCACCGGCAGCGTCATTATTGGAGGCGGACAAGTCTGGCTATTCCAAATCAATCTGCGACGAATTGGAGCGACCGCTTTCGATGCTCTCCCCGAAACGGTGGGCGTATGCACTCCAAAAAATGGGTATGAATACCGGAGGGCGATTGAGTCGCGGTGTGCGTATTGGTTGGCGGACCGGGTTTGATTCCGGCGAATCGTTGGACCATGTTTATCGCAATCGGGCAGAGGGGACGACGTTCATTGGGCGGATGATTGATCGGGCCTATCTGGATTCACCCGGTTGGCGGGGAATTCGGCAGCGCAAGGTCCATATGCTTGAGCTGTTGGATCGCGCCATCGCGCGAACGGCCCAACGCGGCGAAGCGGTGCGGCTGCTCGATATCGCTGCCGGACCGGGACGGTATGTCTTGGAGGCGATCCAGCGGCACGCGGACGTCGAAATGTCAGCCGTATTGTGTGATCGCGACACCGGCGGTTTGGATTGGGGCCGTGCGTTGGCGAAATCGATGGGGATCACGTCGGTCGACTATCGCCAAAGCGACGCGTTCGATGCGGACGCGATCGCTGCACAAACGCCGCGGCCGAATATCGCTGTGGTCAGCGGGCTGTACGAATTGTTTCCCGATAATGGCCCAATTCGCGAGTCACTTCGTGGTCTGGCAGCGGCGATCCCTGCGGGCGGATTGTTGCTGTACACCAATCAGCCGTGGCACCCCCAGCAGGAAATGATCGCCCGCGTGTTACCCAACCGCGACGGCGACCCCTGGGTCATGCGCTGTCGCACACAGGTAGAGATGGATCAGTTGGTGGCGGCGGCGGGATTTCGCAAGCTGGAGACGCTGGTGGATGACGAGGGGATATTTAGTGTGTCGATGGCGGTGCGGGAGGGGTGATGATGCAATATTTACTTCATGGGAATTGGCTCTCTCTCGCGACAACGCTATCAAAGCAGTAGTGGACAAAACTGCGCTCGCGAAATCATAGGTCGAGCGGTTCATCGATTACGATATCACAGTCCGGTAAATGTTTCTGCAACTTATTGACCCCGTCAGGTGTTACGCCTGTTTCATAAGCCTGTAAGTGATTCAGCTTTTTTAATCCGTGGAGGTGTTTCAGACCGGCATCGCTGACGTTGGTGCATTCGAGGTCCAGGAACACGAGATTGTTCAGACTGCGAATATGTTCTAGACCGTCATTGCTGACGTTGGCCCTCACCAGAATTAGGACTTCCAGTTCATATAAGCTGTCGAGATAAATGAGTTCATCATCACCAATGGATCGGTCAAAAAAACTGACGCAGGAAATACGTTCGAATAGAAGCGGAAATCGATCGTCAATGCAATTAGGAATCCAGCTCGGGCTATAGTCTCTCGTTTCTACGACGGCTCCCAGTTGCCAAAGCTGCTCAATTGTTTTTTGAGTATGGTAGTACGGCCACCAAATTGACAACCCGACACTGGCTAGAACAAAGATGACTGCCACCAGCGATAGGCTGAGTAACGGTCGCCGATGATTTCTAAGTCATTGTTTTCACGCATTTCCATATGGATCTGGTTAATCTGGCGATGAGTGGTTCACAACGACCGGATTACAGAATATTCGATATTATTGGCGCAAACAATGAAATATTGTCAACCGAATTGCATGCAGGCCAAACAGG
>CALOFE010000084.1:0-93208 GCA_942492455.1 uncultured Planctomycetaceae bacterium
CAGCGTTGTCGCAGGTCAGATGAGGTATTAGCCTGACCGAGTTGCTGGGCTAGGCCGTCAGTGGCGTTGGTTGCAGCCCCAACTGCAGCCTACGGTCGCAACTGTGCGCCACGACGGCCTGGTCTTGGTGGCCGTTGCGAAAGGGAGACTGGCTGGCGGCCAGTGGTCGTGAGGTCCGATTGCCGGCTGAACAGGTATCCGTCAAAGCGGCAAGGAGCCCGACACCGGACCCAAGCAGCGTCGAGAGCGCCGGGACGCAACCGAGAGGTGGATTCGACTGGAGGGTGCCGGGGCTTCTTGGTCGAGGGCGCGACCGGTCAGTTGGGTGCTGGGTCGGGGCCACCTGTGCCAAGCACAGCATCCAAGGCCCGCGTGGCTTGGCGAGCGGCTTCGATGTCGATGTGCGTGTAGACGCGCTCGGTGAACGCGGGGTCGTCATGCCCGACGATCGTTGCGATGATCCCTCGCGCAACGCCTGCCTGGGCCAGCAGGGTGATGGTGGTGTGCCGGGCGTCGTGCAGCCTCACATCTCGGACGCCCGAGGCTTTGAGCAGGGCCTTCCACCGGCGGTAGTCGTTGCGGTGATCGACGGGAGTGCCCAGAGGGGTGGTGAATACCAGCCCCGGGATGGTCGGTTCACATTGTGTGTCTCCTCGAGTTCCCAGTTCCCTGGCTTGCTGGTGCCGCTGGGGCTCGGCGTGCTGGGTGAGAGCCTCGACGAAGGCCGGCAGCGGTACGGGCCGGTCTCCAGCGGCCGTCTTCGTCGTGGACTTCACATAGTGCCCGCCTCCGTGCCGGCTGGGGCACGCGTGAGGCTTGCCCCGCAGGGCTGCTCTGAGTCACATCCGTGCTGCCAGGGGTCGTCGCCGATGCTTCCGGACGCGCCACGCCCTGGTCGAGGTCGAGGTCGTCCCAGCTCATCCCAAGTGCCTCGGACTGGCGGGCGCCCAGCCCGAGCGCCACGACCCAACGCGCATGATCGCGCCAGGTCTGTGAAGTGTCGAGTACGGCGCGGGCCTCCTCGGGCCGCAGAGCGACGCCCACTCGGCTGCGAGGCGTCTCCAGTTCGACCAGGCGCACCACGTTGCGGGAGACGTAGCCGCGCTGGTTGGCGACCTTCATCGCCCGGCCCAAGACGCGGTGGACGAAGACCACGCTGCGGGGGGCCAGCCCTTTGTCGGCGAGCTCGGCGTAGAGGGACTCAACCTGCTCGGGCGTGAGCCGGTTCAGGGGGACCCTGCCAATCGAAGGACTGATGTGATCATGCACGATCTGTGCGTACCTGCGCTGCATGTCCTCGCCCAGGCGAAGCTTCGCTGGCCCGGCTAGCCATTGGTCCAGCCATTCGCCAAGGGTGATGTCCCTGCGGGTCTGGAGGGTGACCTCGCCTCCGCTCACTTGATCGCGGAGGGCCCGGATCTTGCGGTTGGCTTCACCCTTCGTCCTGCCGCTCACGTACTTGCGCGTTCTGCGGCCAGTGCTCGGATCTCGGCCCAGCTCTACGGCGCCGCGCCAGGTTCCGTCGGCCAGTTGGTAGACGGCTCCGTCGCCTCGACGACCTCGACGCTGGGTCATGGGTCACCTCGCGGATGTTGCCAGTGGCGTGACAGGCAGGCCAGCCACGTACGCCTCCAGATCATCGCGCCGGATGCGCCGGAGCCGTTCTCCGATCAGCACGGATGGCAGTCGCCCGGTGGCGAGGAGGGCGTAGACAAGGTCTCGCCCGCAACCGAGCTCGACGGCCACCTCGGCAACAGAGAGAAGCATCCTCTTGCGGTCCGGGACCTCGACGGGTGCGGCGCTCACAGGGCACTCCTGATCGGCGGCTGGGTCAGGTCGGCGGACGTGGTGATAACAGCACTCCTGGTTGGCGAGCCCCGCGCGATGGTGTCCTGCGCGGAGCGGATGGTTCGGCGGGCCTGGGCTTCGGGCAGTCCGGCGCTCACCGCCGCGTCCACGAGCGGGGCCAGGTCGGGCGCACCGGCTTCCGCGGCGCGGCAGGCAGCCCAGAACAGGGCGTTGTCCCGGTTGCCCTCCGGCTGGCGGGCCACGTGCGCGGCCAGCCACGGCGTGGGATCAGGCCCAGGCCTCACTGCCGGCCGCGGACCTCTTGGGGCCGGAACCGCGGCGGCGGTCGGGATGAGCAGCGCGGTGACGGCCGCCCAGTCCAGCGGCCGCCCAGGATCGGTGCGGGCGGCGATCACCTCGTTGCTTCGCCGACGTAGTCCGCGGTGCGGACCAGCGATGGTGGGAGCAGCACGTAACCGCCATGGCCACGGAAGTCGAGGTGCTGGCCGCGCACGCTGCTGTTGCGCTGCTCGGTCCCCGGGAAGTGCAGGTGCCGCCCGCCGGACGGGGTCCGCACGGCCGGACCCATCCCCGAGCAGTCCGGCTGTGCGGGCCTGCCAGAACAGCCCACCGCTGCCGTCGGTGCGGACGTCGACGTCGAGCACGTCGAAGCCGGGATGCCCGGTGGGGGCGGCGATGTTGGCCAAGGGCGTGAGGCTCCACCAGGCCCGGATCCGGTTCAGGGTCGGTGGTGGCGTCGTGGAACCCGTGGGCCGTGATCGGGGACTTCCCGCCCGGCTGGCACGGGAACACAGGCGTCCCCGCGGCGGCATAGGCCAAGGCCCGGCCCACCAGTGAGAGCGGTGCGCCCGCAGGGGCGGTGGGATCGTCCAAGGCGGGACCTCCGAGCAGCGAATGTGGTCACTGTGGAGAGACCCAACGGCGCGCACCCCCGCGGCCTCACGGAAGCAGGCGCTGCTGACGCCTCAACCGGTGCGAGGCCATTGGAAGGTCACGCGTTCGGACACGCTGTCGGGCCGCTGGCGCAAGCGCGCACCCCTTGTGGGCCGAACTGCCTGTGGATAGCTGCGCCGGGCTCGCCGACGGGGCAGTGAGAATGAACCCATGACGGATGGGGGGGCCGGTCGTGACAGGCGAGCGGGACGAAGTGACGCAGGCCGCCCGCGGGTCCTCGTACCTGGCGTGGTCCCGCACGGGCCGGGCCACGCTGCCCCGATACGCGGTCGGCCTGGGCGTGATCCTGCTGGCCTGGTTGGCCGGAACGGTGGCGGTACAGGTGCCGCTCAGCGCGGTCGGGCGCGGCACTCCGGTCGTGCCCGCCACCCCCGCCGGGCAACTCGCAGCCGCCCTGGCCACGTTCACCCTCGCCCTGGTCGCGGTCCCCTGGGCGGTGCGCCGCGTGCTGCACCGGCCCGGCTGGACCGTCGCGACCGGCACCCGACCGGGACCGGTGGGCCACTTCGTCCTCGGCGCCGCGATCAGCCTGACGGCCGCGCTGGCCGTCGACCTGCTACTCATCCCCATCGCCCCGCTGCACCGTGTCGCCCTGGACCCCGGGATCTGGCTGCCGCTGGCCGGCGTCGCAGTTGTCGGGTTCCTTGTCCAAACCGGGTTCGAGGAACTGCTGTTCCGCGGCTACCTCGCCCAAGCCGTCGCTTCTCGAACCACCCGCACCGGCCTGATCATCGGGCTACCTGCCCTCGCCTTCGCGGTGCTCCACTGGGGCAACCTCCCCACGTACGGCAACAACCCCGCGCAGCTGGCCCCCTACCTGCTCATGGGCGCCACATACGGCTGGGCCGCCTGGTACTCCGGCAGCCTGTGGCTGCCCTTCGGGCTGCACTGGGCCAACAACACCTACGCCACCCTGCTGATCACCACCACTGGCGACGTCCTACCCACCGGCGCCCCCCTGGCCCGCGACCTAGCGGCACTGCCCCTGTGGCTGGTCACGGCGACCACTGCCCTGAACTGCGCTATCCAGGTCCTCGTGATCGCCAAGACCACCGATCAAGCTTCCGCGCAGGGCGGCGCGTTTCCGACGGGCAGGGCTCAACCAGACCCAGCTGTCACAGCTCAGCTGGCAGGGGAAGTCGCCGAGTCCTGACTCCGGACCGCGCCACGGCCTCGCACGGGGCGAGGCCAACAACTTGTCCGCAGTCCCGACCACAGCCGCAGACTGCGTCCATAGGCGGCGGTGTGACGCCGAACCCGGCCGGGTAGGGAGGCTTCACCTGTGCTGTTGGACCGGTTTGGCCCGTGCCAGCATGGGGTGCATGGCGACTTGGAACAAGCTCCTGCGTGACCAGTTCGCGTGGCATTGGGAGCATCGGCTTCCTCCGCAATCGCGTCGACATACGGAGGTTTTTTCCACCTCTGAAATGGATTGAGATAGCCAGTTTGTCTAACGATTAGTAAAAGCACGGGGTTGGATGAAATTGTTCTATGGAGTGCATGTCACACCTGGCAGTCGAGCTAAGGCATTTTGGGCGCGGCGTCGATAAGAGTTGATGAACGGTTGAATGCGGTGATTCGGGTCCTCTCGTTGCAAAATATTTAACGAGGCTTGTCTCAAATGATTTCCAAAAATACTGCGCTGCTATCGATTGCATTATGCCTCTGCGCGCCAGGACTGTGCCAGGCTGCTGAAATGTATTCTTCCTGGCCTTACACTCATTCGATGGCCGTCAACTCTCCCTTTGCCATTGGCGGAACGACGCGTAAAGCCTTGCCTCCCTTGGATTGCCTGCGGTGTAGTGGGCCGCGGCCTTGTCCACCGCATTGTTGTCATGGTGGCGGCTTTCTGTATTACGGTACGGATGCACACAGCGACAATTGTTTTAACAAAATGAATGACTGCCCCAACGGATGCTGTGGGGACCACGCCATTCGCTTCTCGCGAACATGGATCATCCGGGGCAGACGATAAGCGGTCCTGGTCGGTCCACGAACAAGCGAAGCAACCCGCGGAAAAGGAATTTTGCGGTATGGACGCAGTAATAATAAAACCATCGTGTGTGCTGACTCTGATGCTTATGATCATCGGCTGCGCGAGCGCGGAGACAACGGTGCGTCGCTCGGATGCTCACATTGAGCCGACTGTCAGTGTCATTCAACAGGCCGAAAAAGCCACACGCGCGATCGAACTGGTTGCTGAGGACGTGACGCAGTTATCCGCGTCTCTGGCCAAGAGTCAGCCGGTCCAACCTCCACCCCCACACCGGCCGAAAAGCTGGCGGGAAGCACGTTTCTTCCTCCGCCGGCAACACCCGCCGCCCCGGAAGCCATCAAGATCAACGAGGATTTGGATGCTGTCGGCGAACCATTGACGCTAGACTTGCTAGAAGCGTTGGCTTGCCAGAACAACCCGACACTGCTGCAGGCGCAAGCACAGATACAAGGAGAACTGGGCAAGGCCATCCAGGCCGGTCTGTGGCCGAACCCGCGGCTGAGTTACGTACAAGAACAGATCGGTGTTGCAGGCACACCGGGAGAATTTGTGGGTGGCACCGTTCAACAGCGAATTGTGACCGGCCGCAAACTTGACTTAAGTCGTGCCAAATATTTGGCCATGGCACGTGCAGCGGAATGGCATGCCTTGCAACAGCAATACCGGGTGCTCAATGACGTGCGTTCCTACTACTTCCGCACGCGCGGAAACTATGAATTGGTCCAGATTCACCGCGAACTTTTGAAAATTGCGGAAGATAAAGTGCTCACAACCCGTGAACAATACAACGTCGGACAAGCGTCGCGCGTTGATGTTCACATGGCGAATGTCGCACTGCAACAGACACGGCTTGAATTGTTGCAGCGTGAGAATGACTACCATCAGTCATTTGAAACGTTGGCGGCGCTGGTGGGGACCGACCTGCCGTTGACGCCGTTGGCGACTGGCATCGAAGGCGACTTAACTCCGATTGACTATCAAGAGGTTCGGCTGCGTTTGCTGACAGAATCGCCGCAAATCCAAGCTGCCCGGCAGAAGCTTGAATCTGATCGTATTACCGTACGCCGCGAAACCGTTCAACCAATTCCTGATATCGTGTTCGAAGGGGGCGTTGGACATAATTATGAGAGTCCCGATACTGTCGCGACCGCCCGAATCGGGATCGACGTACCAATATTCGACTGGAACCAGGGAACGATTCGCCAAGCGGAAGCTGATTATTCCCGGCAGCAAGGAGAAGTCCGCCGGGTGGAATTGTTGCTCCAGCAGGACTTGGCGCATACTTATCGCGACTATCTGAACGCACTTCAGCATGCGACGAACTACGCAGAGATCATAGTGCCTGAAGCCGCCGCCGCCTATGAGTTGCAACTTCGCAGCTACGACGAGGATCGAATCGCGTGGCCGGAAGTTCTGAAAACGCAAGAGGAATACTTCAAATTGAAGTCGCAATATGTCCAACACCTCACCGCTTGGCGTGAATCGGAGGTGTTGATCATTGGATATTTGCTGCATGGCGGACTGCAAACTCCCCCGACGCCGATCCCCCCCGGCCATATCGATGCGGTTGCCAAGCCGCGCTAGTGTAATGTGAAACTCATTTTGTTGTGAATGACGTTTTACCAGGTTTCTTGATCATTCGTTTTCTAAATAAAGTTGCCAAGACTATGTCCGCCGAAAATAATCGTCGCCAATTCTTGAAAACTGGTTCTCTCACTGCCGCAGGTCTTTTGGCAACTGGAGTTGGTGCTTCGGCGCAGGAGTCGCTGGAAGGACCGTCGACAACTCGGCCAACCCATGCCGCCGATTCCGTTCCATCGCACCCCGCGCACGTCCAGGAGGAATATGATGGATTCTCCCGATACAAACCTGGTCGGGGCAACGACCCGGAAAGCCCCTACTATCTCGGGAAGCAAGTCCCTGGATTTCGCACGCTGGACGAAGGTCCCGCGCCGTTTGACGCTCCGCAGATCCCCAAGTTGCCTTACGTAATGAAAAATGGCGTGAAGGAATTTCACCTCGTGCCGCAACCGGTACAGCGGGAGTTTCTGCCGGGCTATTGGATGAACGTCTGGGGTTTCAACGGTTCGATGCCGGGCCCCACCATCGAAATCAATCAGGGCGATCGCATTCGCATCATCGTCACGAATGAACTTCCGGAAATTGTGACAGTCCATTTGCACGGCTTCGAAATGCCGGTGCAATATGATGGTGCCGATACGATGACGCAAAATCCGATTCCCCCTGGCAAGCAGTTTGTTTACGAATTCGACGTCCACGAGGAGGGGACTTATTTTTACCATACACACGTCGCAATGCAGGAAGCATTCGGCATGGTAGGCTGGGTGATTGTCCATCCCCGCAAGACCTACGACCCGCCCGTTGATCGCGACTTTGGTTTGCTATTTCAAAATTTCTTCATTGCACCGAACCAAACGGTCGCTGATTCGATGAAGATGGATTGGAACTGGCACACGATCAATGGCCGCAGCGGACCTTACTTTCCGCCGCTGGTATGCAAGCACGGGGAACGTGTCCGCGTGCGGTTGCTCAACTTCAGCCCCATGCAGCATCATCCGATCCATATGCACGGGCACACGTTTTGGCTGACCGGTCACGAAGGGGCGCGGGCCCCCAAGTCGGCTTGGATTCCGCGTAACACCGAGCTAATCGCCGTGGCTCAGGCCTCCGATTTCGAATTCATCGCTAATAATCCCGGCGACTGGATGTTTCACTGCCATATGGTGCATCACATGATGAACCACATGGTTGAACAGGTCGGCCCCCGAATTCGTAAAGGGGCCTCCGTGGATCGTTATTTGGCAAATCTCGATTCCGTCCCACAAGCGGTCGTCTCAAAAACAGCTCTCGGTGAAGAACCACCGGGTTACCCGCAGAAAATGCAAGGGATGCACATGTCGATGGAGTCGATGAAAACCATTTGGGCCGCACGGGAAATGAAGGGGATGCGGGCGCCCGTCCCCATGTCGATGGCCGGCTTGATGACGGCCATGCGGGTATTGCCGGCCGACTTGTATCATCGTGTCATGGAAACCGACGAGGACATCCCCAAAGGCGAAATCTTCGATGAAATCGTCCGCCGCTTCGGCGATCCGGCGACCTATCAGAGAACACCCCAACCTGAAATGCACGGCGAACATGGATAAAATCTACTCTTTCTCGACGCGATCGGGACAGTCTCCACCGTGGCCAGTTCGATAAAAATCCCCCCGATGCCAAATCAAGGTTAAGAATAACAGCGTGCGAGCTTCTAGCCTGCAGGCACTCATCGAGCGGTTCATCCAGAGCCTACAGCAAGAGACGCTGAACTAATTCATCGCACTTGGGGGCTAGGCTCTGTCGGAAAACTGCTGTTTCCTGATTTTTGAATTTCGCGCACACGTTAACCTTCACTGGCCACAGACCAAGGAGGGTTATTGTGATGGCGGCATCGATTGACGGATGAACAATGGGATTGCATTTACGACATTTTTCCACCGCCTGCCAAAACCGGCCGCAAGCCTCGCGATCGACGGATGATCGTCGATGCGATCTTGTGGATTCTGCGCACCGGTGCTCCCTGGCGAGACTTGCCGGTGGAGTTTGGGCCGTGGGCCACCGCCTGGGATTTGTTCAACAAGTGGAATGCCAACGGCACGTTGGACAAAATCCTCGATCGACTCCGCGGTGCTTGCATGGAACTGGACGAAATCGACGACGAGCTGTGGTGCGTCGATGGCACGACTGTGCGTGCCGCGCGCTGTGCGTCGGGGGGCGGCAAAAGGGGACCCGCAAGAACCGGCTGATCACGCATTAGGCCGTTCTCGTGGCGGCTTTTCCACCAAACTGCATCTGCTGTGTGATCGCCACGGCCATCCGCTGCACTTTCATTTGACGGCTGGCCAAGCCCACGAATCGACTGTCTTGTTGTCATTGTTGCAAGGAGCGGACGCGTCAATTGTTGATGGTGTGGGCGAACCGATTGCCTGGCCGTTGGCGCGTTGGCTGGCGACAAAGGTTATCGCGCGGATTGGATCGACGAGACATTGTTGGCAACCGGTATCGCACCAGTGATTCCTTCTAAGTCGAATGAACATCGCGATGCTCGTGCGGTGGAATTTGACCGCCAACGATATCGGGATCGGAACATTATCGAACGATTGATTGGCTGGTTAAAAGAATGCCGCCGCGTCCTAACGCGTTTCGACAAGACGGCAAAAAACTACAGCGGCTTCATCAAAATGGCCTTCGTCGAACGTTATTTCAGAATCATGGGAATTTGACGTTTTCCGACAGAGCCTAGCACTTCAAGTACCTGATTGCTAAATACTTCGAGCATTATCATACGGAGCGGTCGCATCAGGCTCTGGGAAACATGCCGTTAGTAGGTGAATTCGACATGCGTGATGGAATCGCCCCCGAAGCAATGGTTTATCGAACTTGGATTGGTGGAGTATAGTGGCATTATGAACGTCGGGCAGCTTAATAGCGTCGCTGCTACTACCGCACATTGTGATCGATGCGTACGCACTGGCTATAGCAGGTAAAACGATGCGTAGAGTTTGTTCCAACATCAGTTACGAGTTACGCCGAATGTGATTCCACATTCTGATTCCTGTCGTCCTCATCATCTTTCCACGCCAGAAACCAACGCTCTCCAACAAAAATAAGGACGATTCCCCCAATCGCGACCCAGATCACTAACAAGTCGCTAGTGGCTTTCATCCAAAGGAATGCTACCAATATTGCCACGTCGAGTACGATTGCGGTAATCGGTATCCAGCGATCAGCTTTCACCTTATCGTGAACATGACGAACGACACCCCAGTGTATTGCAATGTCCATCACGATATAAAAAATCGCCCCTAGAGACGCGATCCGCGACAGATCAAACAGAAGTGTTAACGCGATCGCGATGACGACTGTGTAAACGAGCGTGTGCTTTTGAATGCTGCCAGGCATCCCCAAATGCCTGTGGGGTACGAGATTCATTTCGCTCAGCATTGCCAGCATTCGAGAAACGGCGAAAGTGCTCGCGATCAGACCGGAGATCGTTGCGACAATCGCCAGCCCAACAGTGAAGTATGTGCCCCATTGGCCGAACGCTGGACGGGCTGCCTCGGCAAGCGCGTAGTCACGATGCTTGATTATCTCCGATACGGAGAGATTCCCTGCAACAGCGAAGCCAACTAACAAATATACAACTAAACATACGCATAAGGAAATAATGATCGAACGACCGATGTTTTTCTTGGGCTGCTTGATCTCCGATCCGCTGTTGGTGATTGTTGTAAAACCCTTGTAGGCCAATAGCGCTAATGCCGTAGCAGACAAAAATCCATCTGTGGATGTTTTCTCCGTGACGCCAATACTTTCAAAATTTAACTGTGAAACCCACAGGCCCGCGCCAGCAAAGATGACGATCCCCGTGATCTTGATGACCGCCGTGACCGTTGAGAACGTGCCAATAAACTTATTGCCTAGTATGTTTATTAAGAAAGCTATTACCAGCAAGCCAACGCCCAATGCTGGTACGAGAAACCGATCATCCTTCGCATTGAACAACTGCAATGTGTAGGTGCCAAACGTGCGGGCAACGAGACTTTGGTTGATGACCATCGAGAAATACATGAGAAGGGCCATACTCGCCGTCACTGTTCCTTTGCCGTAGGCTTTCACCAAAAACATAGCGATACCTCCAGCCGAGGGATACTGTTCAGCCATCTTCACGTAGCTATAAGCACTGAATCCCGCCACGATCGCCGCCGCCAGGAATGCTAGCGGGAAAAGGCCTCCGGCTTGCTCTGCAACTTGTCCGGTAAGGGCGAAAATCCCGGCACCGATCATGACACCCGTGCCCATCGCCACTGATCCGATCAATGATAGGCTGTTCTCTTCGTATTGGCCTGATGATTCTGACTCACTCATAGTGTGCTGGTCCTTTGAAACTCTTGGAGGTTGCGGTCCCGATGTTGACGCGTGCAAATTGCGTGCCGATGCGTTTCGACGTTCGGCAGCATTGGAATCTGCGTAGTGCATCAATCTGTTGAGCGACTCGCCACCACACCGGTCGAACCACGGTCACATTCCACACCCACGCAAGGGCTTATTGGTGAGTCTGCATCTTCAAAAGGAAACCAAGAATCCGTCTTTCTCTCTCGGAAAGTCTACCAAGCGAAGGAGATTCAACGCAGCACATCACTTTTTGACGCCACACCTGCCCAATACTCCCGTATGCTCAAATCTTTTTTAGCAGTTCGCATTACCCAGGACGGTTGGCGGCATGTTTCCAAGACTAGGCACACGTGACTCATCACTGCATGCCGAATCGAGGTAGATGATGATGTTAGCGCCTTTGATCTGAAACCGCGTATTCAGAGGTTTGTAGACAGAACGTCGGTCGAAAGCCGCTCGTATTTTGGCCACTTTGAATGTCGTGGGAATAATATTCATTAGAGCGAATGATATGACCATATACTGAGACGCATGCAGTGCCTGACCGTATCACCATAAGAATGGAGTGGTTGCCACGACGGGACGATAATCTACTCCTCCAACTCCATCTTCTCTACGGAACTTGTAGAGACTGCCAACTTTGTGGGCAGGCAAGGTCATAAGCTCGATCCATCTGTAGTTCGTGTCGCGTTTGCCCCCGGCTAGACCGCGGTCTCCTCCACTGAAAACTCATGATCAAAAGACACGACTGGCACCTGTAACTATCCGGAAAGGGTAGGCCGTCGCAATAAATTCTACTGTCAAAAAATCCCGTCCAATAAGATCAGTCCCAACCTGACACTCGCGCGCAAGCGATGGCGAAATTCGTGCAGAGAGCTTCGTGATTGGTAATAGGGCACCACATTCAGTTTTAACGCGAAAACTACCATTGACCCCACGGCGATGATGTAATGGGATGCGATTCAGCTCGCTCCCCCGAGCCGGAATATACGGAATACCCTGAGTCGCAACAACAAGGAGAAATCTCCAGTTCTAAAACGAGGCAGTGCAAGTGCAATACGACAACTCCGTCCGGATCGGTCCCGAATTCTTCAGCAAAACGTTCAACGACTATGCCGACAAATGGTGGGCGATCATCCGCGAGTTCGCACAAAACAGCGTCGACGCTCGGTCTAACCGAATCGAAATCAGCGTTGAGGCAGAGGATGGCCACACTGCCCTCACCGTTACCAACGATGGCGAACCGATGAGCCGCGAAATCCTGACCGAGAAGCTACTCACGCTGGGAGGCACCGGTAAGAACTTCGAAGACACTGTCGGCGGTTTCGGTCGTGCCAAAGAGCTTCTGTACTACTGTCACCGTTCTTACACGATTCACTCTGGCTCGTTCTGGGTTGACGGCTCCGGAGCAGGTTTCGACCTGAAGGACGACGCCCCGTTCCGCCAAGGCACTAGCAGTAGGATCCAGATTAACGGTGATGTCAAAACTGAATTACTGGATGCGGCGAAGCAGTTTGCCGCCTATGCCCAATGGAAGGGGGAAATTCTCATCAACGGTGAGTTGCACGATGCCGATCTGCGAAAGGGCTCGCCGCGCCGCGACCTGGGCTTCGGCAAGGTTTACACCAATCGGACATTCCCCAATCGGCTTGTTGTCAGAATTGGCGGCGTTCCGATGTTCTTTGAACCGATAGGTCTGGATCGCTGCGTCGTCGTCGAGCTGGACGGATCGTCCGGCGAGCGACTGACGAGCAACCGGGACAGTCTCCGAAGTCCCTACAACTGGGAGTTGACCGACTTCATCACTGAGCTTTCCGTGGACAAACGATCGGCACTGAAACAGCGCGAACCCACGTACCGACACTACGAGGGAGAAAAATTTCAGCACGTCATTGCAACGGACATTGCGGCTCTGGTGACCGGGTTCAAAGCCGCCGCAAAGGCCGAACTTACTGCGATTTCCTCTCGGGAAACGGCAGCAGGCGAACGGTGCAGGTCCTTTGGCCAACAACCTGGTGGAGTACCTGCTTCTACCGTAAGCGTTGCCTCAGAGTTCATTATCAAGAATGAGACCGGCATGGAGATCCCCGGGTACTTCCTACCCGAGCAGCCCGAATTCAGCGTCTACAGCCAAAAGCTCGTAAGGATTTGGGGGAGGTTATTGCTGGAATTGCATCAACTACTGAATCACTCCGCGTGTTTCGCAATTGGGTTTCTGTTTGACGAGGACAACGAAGCTGAGTTCGAGGATGGACGTTTTGGTCCTGTCTACTACATCAACCCCTCCGTCGTCGTTAGGCAACAGTCATCCGGAAGCCGGTCGCTCCGAAAACGATTCAAACTGACGGAGCGGCACCGGCTATTGGCGATCGCTGTCCACGAAATCGTACACGGTTTGGGTTTTTCCCGTCACGACGAGGATTATGCCGGACGTCTGACGGACGTGATGGGCGTTGTCATGGCAAACTTGCGGCGGTTCAATAAATGTTTTGGGAGGTGACCATGAAAAACATTCACGAGCTAAATCTCAAAGAGCTTACGGAAATCGTGACGGAGATCCAGGGGATGGCGTTCCTGGATGTTGATCGCGCTCGCGAGTTTTGGAATCCAGAAAAGTCGCTCGGTGCAGATTTTATCGGAGACGTTTGTGACCTTCTGGCTCAATATGGCTTGCGACCAGAAACTGAACAGAATGCACTTGAATGATAGCATTGTGAAAATTCGTCGTAAGAACGGTGAGTTTTCTGGATAGGAAATCGGAGATTCGTCTGTGCTGTCGGGATTTGACAGCTCGATTCCAGAGGTCAGCCTCTGCATGCCGCACGTGACGATGGACCGGTATATGGCGAACGAAGCCCTTCAAGTCCCGCAGGGATTTACTCGAGTACTGCAAAGTTCGACATGCTGGCGATCGTGCGACTTCATGAGCGATTGTGGTAATCCTCCCAATGCTGATCTCCCCTCGTGAGTAGGCTAAGTGTTGGAGGACGTGCATGGACACTTTTTGCAAATAGTCCGCGGGACCCGCTCCCGGTTGAGCTATACTTTCCGCACGTTGCTGCTAAAGCCCATGGGTATCCAATGGATTCCCCTCACGTCGCACTTGGCCATTGAATCGACACCCGTCATGGATCATCAAGGGAAGCAGATCAGAATGGCTTCATGGTGTTATTCTTATCTTTCGTGAGCCTTTTGGTCACGAATGGCCATTGGTAATTGAGAGGATCAAGCTGGAATTACGGAATACCACGATGTCAGTTCGTGGAAAACGCGTCAGCGTCGTTAATCATCCCCTATATTCTGTCGAAACCGACTATTCAATTACCAGGGACTCGATCGATTCTCGCGTATCTGGGATGACTTGGAGTCTTTGTTCCACTTGTTGAATCAACTCTCGAAGTTTGTCTCCGAAATCCTGGTCATAATGGATTTGACCAACCAGAGCGGTATCGTTCTCCCATTCTCGATACATAACGATCCTGGCCATGTCATCCCATAAGTGCATCGTTAAATCCGTCCCGGCATCCATTATAGTTGGCGTGGAGCACACCAAGTGATGGGGTAATGGATCAATTTCTGATTGGATCTCTCCCGCATCAAACTCGCACCAACTGTCGCAGCCTCCACCAAACTCGGCGAAGGTAGTCCGAGCGATTCCTGCAAAATCTTCTTTGTTTGATTCACACGTTAACATAGTTTCTGCTCCACTTGTTTCGATATTTTGATCAAACCAGCGACAGCGGGCGCCGGGGAATGGATTCCCCAGTACCCGCCGACGCAAAAATTCAACTTCGCTGGATTACAAGACTCACTGGAGCCACGAATGCAGTGCGTCGAGTGACTGCTTGGCCGTTTTTTTCACCTTGGTCGCACTTTTCGCGGCGCGGCTAATATCATCAGCCCACACACGCTCGGAAAGTATGTCAGGATTACACCGAGTTGCCCAAGGCAGGACTTCCATGATGACGGTTGACAGTTCCTGGTGCAGACGAAAAACCTCACCCAGAAACGGGAAAAAGTCTTCGTCAGCAGTCCACTCGGTTCGCTGAAATCGCTCATGAACCGAAAGTTGCTCCAGGCCGTGGCGGATTTTACGGAGTGATTGTTCCGAATCGTGTAGTTGGTCTTGATCATACAAATCAGTCACCCACTTCTCCTTGTACTGATATCAGTTGTTACTTAACCTTGCTCCGGTGCAGATTGCCGGAGGAAACACACCACTTTCCTGTGTCAGAAATCCAGGACCTCTGAATGTCCAGGATCGACAACTTCTCTCTATTCAACTTGACGTTACACGTATTACTCCTTTCTGAATTCGCTCGAATGCGGAGTCGATGTTTGGCAGACTCATATCGATCCCGATGGATTTGCGGCCGAGTGCTTCCGCGGCCACGATTGTCGTTCCGCTACCTACGAAGGGATCAAGAACCAGGTCGCTCGGATAAGCCGCTCAAGGTAGACTTCCGGGAGTTGGTTCGGATGGCCCGAACGGCGCTCTTTGCTATTCCCTTGGCGCCGTGAGCACAAGTTCCTCCTCATCAAACTTCCGGATGAGGGAGCGGAGGTCTTCGGCAAACTCTGGACCGTACCCGATTTTACCAATGGGAGTGATTTCACCCTCCTCGTTTTTAGTGGTGACGCGTGCGGAATCGGCACCAAACAACACGTTGAAATCCGACGAGATATTCTCGTCGACTCTGCCGATGTAAGCTCTTTCTGCGCCGCATTCCTCGAAGACGGCATGGGCGAGATCTGAATATTGTTCGTACTTCATGCTTAAATGTCCTCTGCTGCTGCAGAATTCGGGCTGGGTTTGTTTCAGTTCATTACTGTTCAATTATTCCACTCCTCCAACATGTCGCTGGTTGCTGCCGAGAGTACCTTGTCTAATAAATCTGGATCGTCCCACTTTAAGGTTACAACTTTTTCCGGACTTCCTGATTCGGCGGTCCAATACCGCCAGACTTCGACATGGTCATGGAAATAGATGACGTGCGCCGGTCCATACTCGTCGGCCGGCAGCAAAACCGTCTCCCAAAAACCCGTACCGGCATGATCTTCCTGGAACACAACATTCTGGGACCCTAGACAATGCACTTCCAGTCGGCAGTGAATGCGGAAGGCATCGGGAATCGCGTCCCAGGCGATTTGATTCACGTCGCTCATTGACTCCTACTCCTTTGTTAGACAATTGACATCTCCCATTTCGCAAACTTCGGTGGATCCTCCTTTGGTTTCATGGGCAATGTTCGCGTGTTCATGTCTCTAGATCCGTTCTCCTTTGGCTTCCTTTTGAGCCCGGCCTGAGGAGAACCGTTGGGCTGTCGAGAAGCAGAACGGGCCTTCCAGATACCTTTTCTGTCCACGGAGATGTGTTTCCGCTGTTACGCTGGTTGTCGTTGCGCCGCGTGACTTTCTGCTGCGGATCCCCAAACCATCCCCGGGGGATTTATGCATCCGGGGCTTCAGCACCTCTCGGACTGGGTTTCCGACCGGCCCAGGGCGGCAAGGAGCCCTTAAAATAGACTATAATAAGGGCTCCTTGCCGCCTTCCCTGTACTTCAACCGCCGCCATGCCGGCTTCTGGGGCATTTTTCCTTGTTCCTCGTGCTTTGACAGTCGTCGCATCATTTTGATGGCATGTTGGAGGGGCAACGAGAACTGATGCAGCACGGCGACAATCTTCACGTTGTCCGACAAGGAGTGCATTATGCCTCCTCTCCGAGATCGGCTCGGCCACCCAAGTCGGGTAGGTCATCTCTTTGTCTGTCTTCTTCATTGAGCATATTGGCAAATGCGGCAATTGCCTCCGCGCCTTGCCGAACCACGTCAGCAAATACGTGTTCGTCGTCGTCATCTAGCTTTTGGGCGACATGCTGCAGCCCATCAACGAGTGACACTTTGAAGGGCTGGACGCTGGTAGAGTGTTTTGTGGTGATCATTAGTAGTTTCTCCGAAGTGAAGTTGGCTATTGCCAAGTAAAAGGCTGGGGTGATTTCAATCGTCACGCTCAAGACGCGTGCCCGCTGCGAGTCCTTACAATTGCAATGTCGGATCCGCAATGAAGCGATCCACGCTGTCCGGGTTTCCTTCATAGTTCCAACAGCTGGGATGCTCGATGTTGATTTCTGCTCGTGGGTGGAGGTCCGGAAAACACTCCTGCACCGTCTCGGTCATGACACGACTCGTCAGGTCGGCAACGTCGCGGAGACAACCCAAGGGCGCCTCGAAGACGAAGGCGTCGTGGACTGGAATGATCAGCCGGGCGCCAAACCTTCGGTACAGCCGCCGCAGTCTGTTGCCGGCATCAAAAAACACCAAGGCCGCCGTGCCCTGCACGTACGAATTGCCAAGCCCCCGCTTTTCGTGGTCGGTGGCAACTCCGCGACATCGGCGGAAGCGGCGCAGGCCGGATAGGTACGCGTACCCCCGGCGAACAGATTGCTCGCGGGCTTGTTGCATGCCATCACAAAGCTGCCGATAATGGTTGCGGAATGTGTCCCAGAGCTGTTGCGCCTCCCGCATTGAGATTCCCAAGTCGGCCGATAGACCATAAACAGATTTGCCGTAAATGATTCCTAAGGCCAATGGTTTGCAGCGGTCCCGTAAGCTCTTGTGCCTGCGCTTGAATTCGGCATCCGCCAGCTTCAAGTCCTCGGGAGGAATCTGATCAACGAGAATTCGTTTCGCTTGCGCGACGTAGACATCACCCGAGTTAAAATCAGCAGTCATTTGGGCATCGCCGAAAACTGCAGCGGCGATCCCGATTTCAATTTGCGACAAGTCGACGTCGCCAATAGCGTAGCCATCACTGGCACACACCAACGGCCGAAAATGACGACCGATTCCCATAAGGTTCGGAGTCCGTGATTGCGTTCGTCCTGACTCTGCACCCAGGACGGCGAAGTCGGTGTGGATACGGCCATCCGTTCCTTCAATCAAACCGGTCACCGCCGGGTCCTTGGCCAGGATGCGGATTTTTCGAAAGCGGCGGATGAGTGGGAAGGCCGGATGAATATGTTCACGAGTTTCCAGCAACCGATCTGAAGTGCTGACTTGGCCTGAAGTAGTCTTCGGGAAGTGTCCGGCCAGCCCGGATCTTTCCAGGAAAGCGGCGACCTGATGAGAACTCCCCGGATTGTTGATGCCAAACTGGTTCAGTTCGGCAGCAATCTTGCCCTGCAAATCCTCCGAAGCTTCGCGGAACAGTTTGCATTTCGGACGATCGAATTTCACTCCCATCCACTGAATCTCAGCGGTTGTGACGTTCCACGACATAAGCACGCGATCAAGGACTTCACAGATACCGGCCCGGTCACACGCCACGCGTTGAGGCTCGCGTATTTGAGCAGTGATCTCAGCATCCTCTGCACAGTAGCGCAACTCCTCATCCGTCAACGGTTCATCAAAGGGCTTTGTCAGAAACGATTCTTGCTGCCGTTGCTTCGTGGCTGACCGCGAAACCGAAACCTTATATCGACTGGCGACTGCATCCAGGCCGAGCCCCTGCGTGTAGGCTTCCTCCGCTGCTGTTTGATTTTGGATTTCCTCACATTCAGAAATACCGCTCGGTCTCGCCCGAAATGTCTTCTTCCCCAATCGCAGTGCCCGTTCCGCCAACAACGTGTCCCAGACAATGCGCGGTTCACGCAACGCCAGCTGCCACAGAACAAACAGCTCCGACTGGGCGTGATGGCAAACAAATGGCACCGGCAGATCCAGCACACGTTGGATGAATGGGAGTAAATTCGCAACTCGAAGATCGATCGCAAAGTTCACGATTGTCCGATCGCCAACCACGGCGAAGGCAAGGCAAAACGGCTGGATCGACCGGATATCCCGCCATTCTTTTTTCCCGTTGAGTGGGATCGGTGCGTCCGCCGCAAATCGGTATTCCGTATCCATCCCGATGTAGGACACGGGCGCCTCGTAAACGAATTGCACCATTCGTTCCGCCTCATCGGACGTTTCGATGAATTGAACCTGCCGCGAGAGTTTTGCTGCGGATAATGGAATTCGCACCGGTCGGGGCGAAGGTGAGGGAGGTGCCTGCTCGATTTTTTCTTTCCAGCCTGACAACATCTTCATACTTTGGTCTCCTTCGTTTCGGCCAGTCGGTATCGCACGGTCCGTTCGGAAAGACCCAGCTGATCGCTGATTTGTTTAGTCGTCAGTCCCTCTTGGCGGAGACGCCTTGCTTCTTGCCTGTGGAATTGGCGCGTAAATTCGCTACCTGTAAGCAGACCGAAATGCTTGCGGAATTCCTGCATGGAATAGAACTCACGGTGGAGTGGCACATCCGGCATCTGGCTGGCTTGGAACGTGATCACTTCTCGGGGGCGTGTGGCGTATCGCACCCGCCCAACCGCCTG
This sequence comes from uncultured Planctomycetaceae bacterium, assembly GCA_942492455.1. Lineage (GTDB taxonomy): Bacteria > Planctomycetota > Planctomycetia > Planctomycetales > Planctomycetaceae > Symmachiella. Next base: position 19,087 of record CALOFE010000084.1, read on the forward strand.
CAGAACGACGTTGGTCTCCAATTGGCGGTAATACGTTCGGCAAACTTGATCGGCGTTCGATGCTTGAAATCGTTTATCAAAAGTTCCAGCGATCCGTCGCTTTGGCTGCCCTTGGACTTGGATATGGACGGGGAACTGCAGGGTGTCCTCGTCAACGTCTGTAATGGCTTTCTGCAGGACGTCCTGGTCCAGATAGAAGCTGTTCAGGCAGTAGGCCGCATCAAATTCCTCGAAAGTGTTCACACCGCAAACCCCATAATGGATGACCGGGATAAGGTTCGGATTGGATCCTGGAACCGGCTCTCCGCCGCAGGGCACGAACGTCACCGCTCGCCCCCATTGGGCGAAACGTTTCGTCAAATAGGTGATACAGGACTGCTTCAAATGTTTGCGGCTGACCAACAGTGTCCGTCGATTTCTCTCGATATTGTGGAGAATGAGCTGGGCAAATGCGTCCAAAATTTGCTGGCGGTTGCCAGGAAACCGGCTGGCCGCACCGTGGAGGAAGCAAAGGTTGTCGAACCGCGTTCCTTTATGGTGAATCCGCGCTCGCGGGATAGGGTTGTCAGCACGGTCGATCCCTAGCTGTCGTTCGACATACTTCTCTTCCATTCCGGCAGACAAGATTAAGGTGCGGTCCGCCAAGTACGGAGGGATCACGTAATGGATGCCACGATTATCACACCATCGTCGATCCAACTTCGAACGATGGAACGCCTGGAGTTTGTGGCCCACCCATTGAAAACGCGGGTCTGCAGAGATCCCCGCTTCTTGGACCGAGACGATCTCATCGGGTAATAAATTTGGCAGCTTCCAATCCGACCTCTGCAGGTCGTTGGTACTGGCATGAGTCAGTAAAGTCGTTTGGTACACCCATTGCTCCTGGATTTTGTCACGAACATTGGCTTGCCGCATCGCGGTAATGAAGCGGCTCAACTTGAGCCGGTCGAGTATTTCTCGATACGATGTCTGCAAAAAGCCAGCCTCATCAACGATCAGGAGAATCGATTCTGCGTCTGTTACCATCCTGATGTGCTGCACGAAAAACGGGTTGATCCGGAGTTGAGCATGCGTCCCGAAGACCACGGTGGCCCCCTTCAGACCCTTGCCATATTGGCTAGGCCAGAAGCAGTTTCCCGAGTGGCGACAACCTTTGCACAATTGTTGCTTGGCGAAAGCCGTACAACTCGACTTTTCAAAACCGCGCCAGAGCGGATCAAGAGGCCCGCAGTCCTCCCTTGGTCTCGGTTTGAGCCGCCGCACATCATCCGGCAAATTCTGGACGAGACGGCGTTCCAACAGGCTGCTGGTCAGTTCCGCAAGCACGATGACGACATCGAAGCGAGGAGTTACCCTCAACTCGTCGAGGAGGTCATCGAGCAAGCGAGACTTTCCCACGCCAACCGGGACGTTCAGGAGGACCACGGGCGATCGAACAAGAGCCGCAAGGGCGACCGAAGGCGACAGCCACTTGTCGCGAAACCGTCGCAGACCGGCCGCGTCATCGACGACCAACTCACCCATCGGTTGAAACCGCCGATGCCGGTTCGTAATTCTGCTTCCGCATTCCTAAAGCGGTCGCCTTGCGTTCGATTTGTGGAATCTCAATGAGGTCACGGTTAGGCAATCGTTTGATGACGTCGCTGAGCGAAGCCCGGCCTGCTTTGACTTGGTCGAGAAAAGCAGCGATGACGGTTTCCCCGGCCTCAGCTCCATCTGAAATCGGCGCACTGTGGACACTGTATTTGTCGAATTTGCGAGAAATCATCAGGTACCGCTTGTCCAGATCACCTCTTTCCATTTCGCTGCGAAGCTGTGGAGCAAGACTGGAGGGTGACACCGTACTTGGGATCAGCATTGCCAAAATCGCGTCCGTTTCAACGTCATAAATGGGGAGGATGATCCGCGTCTCCAGCCTGTGGCTGATATCACACAGCAGGCATTTCCCTTCGATTTCAGAATTGCATTGCACATAGCCACGGAAGTCGCCCGTGTCAACAAAATGTGTTTTGACTTCCATACATTCAGATGTGAAAAGCGAAATGATTCGAGGTTGTTCATTCAGTTTTAACACATCGAGGCCGGTTTGACCGGAGTCGCTGGCGTTGAGTGAAACCGGTCGAGAAAATCTACCATAAAGAGTTTCCTTGGAATTGGATTGTGGTTGGGTTTCGATCAAGATTGGTGAATCGGGGGCATGTGTAAAATTACACCTGCCCCCGCCATACCGCTTAACGAGGGCTGACTGTTAGCAACGGTTTCGTCCGGAGCGTTCTGCTTTTAAACCCCAAATCCCAGATCGCTAAAAGATGGCAATCCGTTGATGGCCGCAGACAAGGACTGGATGTCTTCAAAGCAGGTCGCCGGATTCGGGGACAACAGTCAAGAGGGCGGACGACTGTCCTAATCACCCCAGCACAACTCCCACCATGCGGCTGCCGGCATTTCCTGGGCCTGGCGAAATACGGCTGGTGATGATGGATAATTACTGTGTTCCGCCCAGCACTCTTCACAAATCCCGGAAAACAGTGGATGAATGGGACGGGCACGGCAAACTGGACAATGACTGGAGGCGTTAGTCGTGGTGGTGTCGCGCGTTATCATATCTTTCTCCCCATATTGGATCGCAGCCAGTGACTTACCCGGCCGCATATGAGGTATTATCCAGATCAAGCGGTGTCAAAAATTACACTTGCAAATCCTATGAACCATACCAACGTAAGATCTCAACTGATCCTGAGTTATGGCTGACAACATAGGGGCACCCCATATTAGAGAGGAACTTATTGAGTTGCTTGATTACCTGTTTTAGAGTATTTCGATTTTGCCCCTTTCCCCAGATTCGGTACGAGATTTCGAGGTCGCTGCAACAGTTGCCTTCTGCAGTCCAAAGCATTAGCAAGAGCTTGTACGGTTTGGGAGGCAAATCATGTGGCTCGTAATTCCACCAGAACTGATTCATCCAGTTCGGACCATCCGGCTGCTCGCCGCATAACTGTTCAATGGACCATAAACACCTGTCGTAAGAATGCCAGAAGTGCTGTAGGTCATGGTCATGCCGCAGATTAGCTTTCCCTCGCAAGAGCCGCCTGACGCTTGCCGACGTCCGAATGATTGAGCGGAGCTGGATACCAATCTTCTCGGTCTCTGGATCGCTATCTGTCGAATTCGACCTACCGGGTATCGTCGAAGAATCGCAGGTCGCGATGTACGTAGCGAGCTGGTTTATGTCGCCTATTATCTGATTGCGAGCGATCGCAAGGGGTGTACGTGGAAACACAAGCAACCGCCATTTGCCATCACATGCTTCGAGCCCTTCGCCGATATGCCGCTGGATATTCTTGGCTCGCTGCCGAAACTTGATTAGATCAAACTCTTCGCGATTGATGGTCATTGGATCCTATCTCTGTTCGATAGTTGGCGGGTTCAAATTTGAAAAGCAACAAATTCTTCCACAGCGAACGCACGTGCACGCCGGTCACGTTGTAATATCACCGGTCGTCTTTACTGCGGGAAATGAACTGAGTTTCGCAATTGACCACGTATCGCTCGGCTGATGTTCGGTTACGTGGCGGCTTATCTGCCGTTGAGAATTTCGTCTGCAGAATCAAGATGGCGACTCGAAAATCAGCAGCCAGCACAAGAATCTCGACCTCATCCCAAAACCCAACGACCGACCTCGTGCTTCCAATCCCAGAGCTTTCGCGACCTGCGCGCCGTTGAGGAATCCATTGAAAGAGGGGCGCCCGCCGGCGTGAAGCTTCAGCGGATAAGTATTGGCGGTGAGATTTCGTTGAACCCTGCCAATAAACGTGCTGGTAAATCTTGATCGGCCTATGACAGCAATTGCGGTTGAGTTCACGCCGTGCTTTTGGAGTCAAATGCGCACTTGGCCAACCTTGAAAGATTTTTCTGTTGCCAATTGAATGATATGCCCAATCGCCTCGTCCATCCCAGACGGTCATCCAATCAGAATCGGCCACCCGGAATTGAAGGCCGTGATGCTTGGCATTCGATTGGAAAAGGCCTTCGCCGCCCTTTGGCTGCCGCGCCGCAAATGAACCGATCGGACGCGAGTTGGGGACAAGGCAGATTGGCGAACGGCCGGTAGCGGATACGCCTACGGATACGCCTATCGCGCACCCTAGGACAGACCAAATCCGACTATAAGCGACTATCGGCCAGATTGGCCATTTAGCCCGAGCGGCTGAATGAAGGGTATTGCAAACCCCGGTGGGAACGGGGTAGGGGAGCGTATCGTGGGTTTGCCAAAGGAGATAGGAAAAGCGGAGAGAGGGGGATTCGAACCCCCGGTACCCTCTCGGGCACACCGGTTTTCGAGACCGGCACGTTCGACCACTCCGTCATCTCTCCGAGGACCAGGACGCCAACTTAGGTCGGTGCCCTGCGAACGTGTATCATTTTGACGTTTATAGCGTGTTGCAGGTTCGGACGAAAGGCAAAAACAGCCCATCTCTTTGACAGAAATGGGCTTATCGTGGGGCTCCGCACCGGTGATCTCGGCTGGAATCCTGATTTTACTCGATGCACATTGGTGTGAAAAACGCCGATGCGCAGGTCCCGACGGTTGGAATTCATTGATCATCGCTCTTTAGGCCGCTTGCTGTCGCTTGCGTAGCACTCTTTTTCCGACCAAAGGTCTGCCGTTAAATGTCCGGGGGATTCTTCCACGGAAACCTTGGTTCTCTCCGACGGCCACATTGCACGAACAGCCGATGGTTCTCACAATGGAACGTGCCCCTGTTGTACACGGTCGCCCCTGTCGCACTTCTTTGTGTCCGTGATTCATTTCGTGTAACAAACACTGCAATGGTACGATTCTTGGCAAGGTTTGCTGTGTGCGACGGCAAGCCGTCGGTTTGGGATTTGATGTCCGACGCTTTTGAATCGGTGGCTAAAAAAATTGCGTGCAGCATAGCGCATTTGATCAATGAATACCTAACGGAGACCTCAACATGCGGCGAACTTCCGCGATGACATTTGCCTTAACCGTCTTTCTCCTGGGACTGCTCTGTGGACGTATCTGGAACGATGCGCCGACGGCATTTGCTGAAAATGCTGCTGCGGCAAAGGAGGCGCAAAAATCCGCAGAGGACAAAGCACAACGCAAAAATCAGCCAGCGCCGCCCGTGGACGATGGCAAGTTACGAATCATTTGCTTTGGTGCGCATCCGGACGATTGTGAAATCAAAGCGGGCGGCGTCGCGGCGCTCTGGTCGCAACAGGGGCATCATGTCAAATTCGTCGCCCTGACCAACGGCGACATCGGCCACTGGAAAATGGCGGGAGGCCCTTTAGCGCAACGACGCAATGCCGAGGTCCAGCACGCGGCCGATCTGTTGGGAATCACGACTGAGGTGCTCGATATTCACGATGGCGAATTGGAGCCTACGCTGGAAAACCGCCGCAAGGTGACGCGGCTGATTCGCGAATGGAAAGCGGACGTTGTGATGGGCCCACGGACGAATGACTATCACCCGGACCATCGCTACACCGGCGTGCTCGTCCAAGACGCCGCCTATATGGTGGCGGTGCCATTTTTCTGTCCCGATGCCGAGCCCTTGGCAAAGAACCCGGTATTTTTGTATTACCCCGACCGCTTCAAGAAGCCCTATCCGTTTCAGGCGGACGTGGCAGTCGGCATCGATTCGGTCATGGACCGCAAGGTGGAAGCGTTGGTCGACATGGAGTCGCAATTTGTCGAAGGAGGCGCACTCGGCTCCGCTGATTTAATTGCCGGTGGCGAGGAACAACGCCAAAAGCGTCGTCGCGAAGTGCGGGACGCCTTCGAAGCCCGCGACCGCAAAACGGCGGAGGCGTATGCGACGGAATTAAACAAATGGTACGGGGAACGCGCAACACCTTTTGAATATGCCGAAGCTTTCGAAATCTGCGAATACGGCCATCAACCAACGCCGGAGGAATTACGCAAGCTCTTTCCGTTTTTCCCGGAAGTGAAAGCACCGTGATGTGGTTGAGTAAGGTATTATTAGCCACAGAGAGGACAGAGGTCACAGAGAAAAAGGCAACGATCTGGCTTGTTGTGTTTGTCGCTTCGAAATTGGGAATCGATGAACGCCATGTCCATTGAACAATTTGAGTTCGCGAAGTGTTCGATCCCACGTATGACCATCGCTTTGCCAAATGAGTGCCAGAACAAAAATCCTCTGTGTCTTCGGTGATCTCTGTGGCTAATTCTCGGTAGCTAAGACTTGTAAGCAGAATCTCAAACGTCCTACCTAGAAAGGTGCGTCGCGACGCACACTACTTTGTTATTGTCGTTTGAGTAGGAAGGCTTGTAGGCCGGCGAGATCGTCGGTGTTGATGTGATCGACGCCGGCATCGAACAGCACTTGCCAGACTTGCGGGTTTTCGGGAGTCGCCCAAAACCGGACCGTACGGCCTGCAGCGTGCGCTTTTTTCACGATCGTGTCGAGCTTCTCTTTTTCAGCCGTCGGGATGTCGCCATTCCCCTTCCAACTGAAATGCGCGCCCCAGCGGTCGCTGATCATCGGCATCAAGTGAGCGGGCGCTTGGGAATCTAAATCGGATAACCGCCCGTCAATTCCCACGTGCCGCATCTTGTCAGCGGCAATGACTTCCTGCGGGCGATCGCCGCTGATCACGATCGTCACTGCTCCTCGCTGGATCTGATCGCCGTTGACCGATGTCAGCAGCGGCGCGTATTTCTCGAGTAGTTTTCGCAGGGCGGCGTAGGTCTGCTTGCCATCATTTTTGAAGTCGATCAACAACGTGAATTCGGGCCCGTCGCGATAGACCCGGCCCCCGTTGTTTTTGATCCGTTCTTTGAGCGGCGCGAGGTACAACTTTTCCAGTGTCCGCTCGGGGCGGAGTTCATCGCGGGAATGTCCCACGAGCAATTCGCCATCCACGAGAAACACATCCGCTTCGACGCTGCAGAATCCATGCTTGAGCGCATCCCCCAACGGGACATCGTGATGGTAGTCGTTGTGGGCATGCGCTTGGGGGAGCGGCGTCACCTGTTCCGCTGCCGCCGCAGCATGCGCGGTAAACAGCAACAGGCACGAGAACAATGCGATTCGCAACATGGCGGGCCGTCTTAAAAAATGGGGGCTTGCGATCAAATATGTGGGGGCAGTTGAGCATACCAAACCCTCACAGGCCCAACCAGCAAATTCGTCATCGATCACTGTAACAAATCATCCGTTTGTGCGCTTGTGAAAATAAGGTGAAGACGCACTTTCCACACACAAGCACAAAACAGGACGGGCGAGCGATGGCAATTTTACGGTTTCTGGGACAATGGCTGGTGGTGGTCATCTTGTGCCTGGTCATGATCGGCATTCCGCTGCTTCGATTGGCCATTCATACCTATCAGGCTATCGTCACCAAGAGTTGGATTTCGCTGGGCTTCTGCGTAGTGCTGATACTGTTTTTTGCCTGGATTCTCATCACGACATGGTGGAATGTCTCGGCCAAAAACAGTCGGATGGGAGAGTAGCGGTGACCCGCGCGGGGATGAACTATTGTTCCGTGCCGTATATTCATGGTATGCTGCGTGCCTTGTCGGTTGAGCGCGCGTTTCATAGACGCACCGCCATCGGCAGAGTCGACGTTTTCCGCTGCGGGCTGCCTTAGCATCAGGTGGTGTGGATGTTCGATATTCAGGGACGCAAGTTTCGCAATTGCGACCGGGTCTCTCGCCGGGATGTGCTGAAAGTCGGCATGTTGGCGGCGGGTGGATTGGCGCTGCCGGACTTGTTGCGCCGCAAAGCCCAAGCGAAACGCGCCGGGAAAGATGTGCAGCAGACTGCCGTGATCCAAATCTTTTGCGGCGGCGGCCCCAGCCATATCGACATGTACGACATGAAGCCGCACGCGCCGGCCGAGATTCGGGGCGAATTCCAAGAGATCTCTACGAACGTCGCCGGTTACCGGATCAGCGATCAACTCCCGCTTCAAGCCCGGGTGATGGATAAATTCGCCATCGTGCGGTCGGTCGCGCATTCCACATCGGCACATGGCATCGCCTCGCAATGGATCCTCACCGGCCACAATCCCGGTCGCGTGACCACCGATAATATCTTTCCCGCCTGCGGATCGGTCGTTGCCAAAATACGCGGCTCCAATCAACCGGGCCTACCCGCCTATATGGCGGTGCCGCGGAAAGTCTCGTTCGGCAACGCAGCCTATCTAGGCGCCGCCTATAATCCATTCACGACCGAAAAAGATCCCGTTGCCAAAGATTTTCAAGTCAAGAATCTCCAACCCGTGCCGGGCATGACGCTGGACCGTCTGGGGAATCGTCGGGAACTGCTCGCAGGACTGGATACGATGCGGCGCGACGTCGATCTGCATGGCGATTTGCAGGGGATGGATACGTTCTATCACGATGCCGTCGACATGATCACCAGTGACAAAGCAGCTAAGGCGTTTGACATTCACAGCGAAGACCCCAAGCTCCGCGCGAAATACGGGCACACGTTCATCGGGCAAAATTGTCTACTGGCACGGCGGTTGGTCGAAGCAGGGGTGTCGTATGTGACGTGCCTGTCCGGCGGCGGTTGGGATACACACACTAATAATTTTGCCGCGCTCAAAAAAGAAACGTTGCCACGCTACGACCGGGCGATCGCCGCACTGGTCGACGATATTTATGAGCGGGGGCTGGACAAGCAAGTCTTGGTGATGGTCTTCGGCGAGTTCGGCCGCACGCCGCGGGTGAACAAAGATGCGGGGCGCGATCACTGGCCCGGCGCGATGTCGATGTTGCTGTCGGGCGGCGGTTTGAAAGTGGGACAGATGATTGGCGAGACCGACTCGAATGCCGCTTATCCGATCAGCAAACCGTACACCCCCGGTAACCTGCTCTCCACGATGTACAGAGTAATGGGCATCGACGACGAACATCATTTCTACGATGGCAGCAATCGTCCCATTCCAATTTTGGGAGACGGCGGTCCGATACCAGAATTATTGTAGCTGCAGCGCGGCCGATGTTTACCAGGAATTCTACAGTCCGGTCAGCTAGATTTTTTTTGCATTTCGCTGTCGGATCTGCGATGCTTTCCGGTGTTCGCCGGGATTTGTACCGGTGAGTCTTCCTTAGACCAGTGCTTGGAATCGAGGAGATGTGATCATGAAACTGTTTGGACTTATCGCGGCGATCATGGCGGTGACGGGGATTTCGGTGGGGACAATCAGTTCAACATCGGTAAACGATCCGGCTGTCGGGGGTTCCATCGCACCGGTGAGCGAGGTCGACTTCGAAGACGACTACGAATACTCGGAGGAAGAATCGACCGGCGGTTGCGGCGAAAGCCATTAGCTTCGATGATTGAAGTTCTAATCGCACGTGCTTAGTGGAAGGCGCGGTTCGTTGTGACTTTGGATTGCGAACCAGCCTTCCATGTGCAGCAGCGCATAATGCGGTGTGTTCTTACCTGCACCGCAACACGTTCTCTGTCCGCTCACAGGGAAGTGGGCAGCGGCGAACAGTTACGTAACGGACTATTCCGTTTGTATCGATTGCCACGTCGGTCAGCCGAGGCCGTAATCACGCAAGGGGTTGAGAAGCGGTCCTCGGTTCGGGATTCGCAATGACGTCAAGAAAATCGAGGTCGTTTTTGCTTTCGACCGTATGGTACAATGGCACAAAGCTATGCTTCGCCCTATGAGCTAAATAGGGCGAGATGCGAGCGGTTTGGTGCCTTTAGTTGCCATAGATTCGGTCGAAAAATAAGGATCTCCTTGAACGTGAGTACAGCGCATTCCGCATCGCCCTTTCGAATCATTCGCCGCATCGTCATGGTCTTGAAATGGGGCGTCGTCGCGAGTCTGCTGACATTGGGTGTGGTCTCAATGGCTGCGTACTTTCGCGATGCGGACCGATTGCAACAGGTGGCGAAGCAGGCAGTCGACGAACGCGAACCGGTCTCGCAGCAGGTGGTCCAACTCGTCGATTATGTGGCGAATGACGTTCCCCGCGGACGGCCGGAGGTATATTTTCTATCGCCGGTGTTTCAAGCGTTGAAACCGACGGCTTGCCAAGTGATCGACGAGGGGGGAGATTGTGCCTATAAGGCGCGAGCTTTTATCGTCTTGGCAAATCAATTGGGCATTGAGTCCTCGAAGCTCTGTTTGCACGACGCCAGCGGCGAAGCCCGTCATGCGGTCGCACGCGTGGAGACAGAACGGGGAGATTACATCGTCGACTTGTTGTTCGGCATCTGTTATCGAAATGAGGATGGAACTCCGATGTCCATCCCGTATATCGCCGAGAATTTAGAGTCGATTATTGCAGCGGAGGTCGACAGCGGAAACGAGTTGGCACGCAAGTATCCCGTTGAGCGCTATCCGTTTGATGATGTGAGTACCATCAACTGGAAAAAAAGCGACTTTTGGAAATCGACCTACAGTACTCTCAACGTGTTTATGAGCGAAGAACAGATCGCCGGGCTGCAACGCCCCTATTTTTCCGAAGAGCCGGCATTGATGGTGGCTTATGCGGCATTCGGTTGCTGCTTCATGATCGTGATCATTCCACCCGCAATACGCCGCACCTGGCGCTGGCGAAAGCACCGACAAGACGTGGTTGCTTCAAAGTCCACGGAATCAAAGTCAACGGCGAGCCAAGTGGAAATGAATATCCCAACGCGCTGAACTTACCCAATATATCATTCCTCACAGGACATGAGTTTGGATGTTTAAAGTCGCGTACAGATTTAAATTAAGGCAGTAAGTATGAAGAAATTGTGTATGGGAGGGGCAGTGGTGGTCGTTGCGGCAATTACTTTTGCCCTAGCCGCGAATGCGATGTGTCTGCCGGAATTGGCATTCGATGTGATCGCCGATGCGGGTCAATCCGCTGCCGGTACGTCCGCCGCCTCATCGTCGGCAGGTGCGTCGAGCAACGGCATCATTCCCTTAGAAATAAACGGCCGCGAATGGTCATTTCGTACGCCCCCGCCAAAAGGAATCAAGGTACGCGCGGATCATCCGCGACTGTTGATCACAAAGGAATCGTTACCCGATGTGCAGGCGAAACTCGATAACTTCGCCCTGTATGGCAAGGAAATGAAGGCGATCGTCAAGGAGCCGGCATTACAAGCATTGTTTTACGCCGTCTATGGCGACACCGTCGCCGGAGAGATGGCGAAAAAGGCGCTGTTGGAAATCCCAGAGGGGAAAAAATCTCGGGGCCACGGCACGAGCGGTTATTTTTGGTGTCTGGTTTACGACTGGTGCCATGATCTATTCACGCCGTCAGAACGCGAAGTTGCTATGCGGCGGATCATGCAAGAATTTCGATTGGAATTCCCCGCTCCCGGCGAGTCAGCTGTGAAGGAGACGATAAAGGCAAAAGTGTCGGTGAAGGGGGGGTTTGGTTATGGTAACGATGAGCACGAGCCGAAATCGCATAGTTTTGGCTATCAATTGCGGGGCGTAATCGCATTAGCATTTTACGGCGATGGCGTACGAGACGAGTGGTGCGAGAACGTCTTTCAATCGATGCTTGATGGAAAGAAAGGGGAGAAGATCTATCCCATTTATGAGGCGTCGGAAGGGGGACTGCTCGACGGGCACAATTCGCTGGCGCTCGATAGCGGGGGCTGCCAAGCGGGCCATCATTCGAATGGGCCGATTTCCGGCTACAATGAAATGCTTGTTGCCACTGTACCGATGCTGATGGCCGTCTGGGAATCGGCGACCGGTGATGAGCTTTTTAGTCGCGACAATTTTATTCGCAAACTTCCCCATTGGGTGACGTACGAAATTGATGCAGGACAGAACATTGGCAGCGCTGGTGGATCCCAGGTCTTGCGACAATTGACCGGCATTTACAAAACGATAGATCCGGAAATGGCTAGCCTAGCGGCCTGGCTTAACCAGAAATATGGAGAGGGGCAGTACAACGAACTGGTGACATTGATACTTGGTGACAAGACCACCATCCCCAAATCACCGGAGGAGTTGAGGCTACCAACTTCTGCGTGCCTGAATGGGGCCGATCGTTGTTATTCCCGGTCGGGATGGTCCGACGAAGACACGCGCGTCGTAATGACGTCGAGGACGATTGATACGAGCCGTTATGAGCCGGCCTCCGGATTGTTGTCTATCACATCGGGCAACGAAAAACTGTTGTTTGCCGGACACGCGAAGAAGGGGGGGCGGAGTGTAGTGTACGGTTCGGGCATTTGGCTGTGGCCGACCGGTAAAAGTCCGACTCATATCCAGCAATCCAGCACATACTGGGGTGGTAGGCATTTGTCTCGTGATGAGTGGGTACCGCGGGCTGGGAATCCGTATAAAGTGGCTACTCAATCGGGGTATTGGGGCAAGTTGCCGACCGAAGATCACGGAGAGGACGACTATCATGTGTTTTCGGTCGATGTATCAAGATTCGCCTGCGATGGTGTAAAATCCAGATTGGATGTCAAGAAAAACAAACGGACGATGGTGCATCTGAAACCAGTGGATGGCCGTGAGTTCATTGTCGTTTACGATCGTGTGTCCGTCGGGGATGGGGTGTCGCAGCTTTGGGGGGGGCGGTTTATGAATCGTCCCGAGGTGAGCGGTGATACGTTCATGGCAACCAACAATAAGATGGCAATTCATGGCACAGTTTTGGCGCCGAAGGCTGTGCTTGACGTTCGTGGTGGTCCGGGAAAAGCCACCGAAGGGCCATCCGGGGAATCGTACGACGGGAATGGCTATATATTCAAAGATGACGACTCGTCGCGAGATGTCTTCGGAAGTTACTCGCTATTCATCAAGCCGGATCACGTTGCCAAGCAGCAAGACTATTGCGTCGTGTTCGAGATTGGCGCAGCGGGCTTTACGCCGGCAAAAGCGGTGATCGACGATCACATCGTAACCGTCGGTGGTTGGCGGGTCGATTTCAACACCGAGGATGCAACAAAGGTCTCGCATCAATGACGGACACTCGCGAGTGAGATTACTTGGCGAGCACCTTATGTTCCCAGATACTTTTCAATCGCTGGGGAATCCGTTTGGCGATATCGATTGCCCTCAGGCGGGCCATTGCAGAGGTCGACAGTTGAATCGACTCGGTCGAATGTGGAGCATAACCCAACTTAATGAGGTTGTCCCCAAAAATCGCTTCTGATACGGCGATGTCATAAGGACTCCAACGCTTCCACTTGTCGAAATTCTTGGTACGGATGCCAAGTTGTTCGATACGTTCATCGACGTTTGCTGGAATGGCCAGTCCCGATAATTCCGCAAAGTCACGCACGAATTCATGGGGGGTGGCTAACAACGTTTCGTATTTAGTTGTCAGTGATGTGTCGGGATGGCTTTCCGTTTCCCGCAGATAGAGATTTAGCTGATGATTGACATATCGCGAGGCCGCGTAAACGGTCCGTGGTCCGAAATCCTTGTACATGATTGAGTTGGCATTATCGCGTGGATCGCGCACCAGCAAAATGTTTTTGCGGTGCGGAATCACTTGATCGATCTTGTCCAATTGCTGCCAACAATCGTCGCTCTTAATTCCTTTTTCTTGACAGTCATCTACGTAGGCGTGGTACGCATAGAAGAAACTAGCGAATTCCTCAGGTGAGCTCATCGCTGTTTGGTGTAAAACGTCCTGGATTCCTTGATAATTCGCCGCCTGATGAAACCATTGCCTAGGCAATAGGCGCTTACGAATCGGACTGGGGAACAGGCATTGGTAAATTTTGTCCCGCGCTCGTTTCAAATTGTCCGGCGAGCAATTCCCCACCAGCGAGGCTGCTGTGCCGAGGATCAAGGAACGATCACGGACGACTGAAATTTCGAAAACCTTGCGAAGAATCTGTGCCGTTAAATTCGTGCCGGAGCCCTGAACTCCCAAAATAACGTAGGTGGGTTTATCCTGGAGCGTCTTATGAAATTCCGGAAAATTCATGGGGATCGGGCCTTGATGAATTGCACTTACGGTTCCTACCGTGCGCACGGACGCCTTGCCAATGTAACCGATTGTGCGTGAAACATGCTACGAAACCACGGAAAAGTCAAACTAAAACGCCTTGGCTGTTAGATCCAGCAGCAATCACGGCACAGATTCAACCTTCGACCAATAGACGCTCAGGTAACCAAAGCGTCGAACCCCACCTCTTGCACCTTTTCATCGCCAAAAACGGAATTTTCGGAACCGCTCACGGGTCCGATTCGAATTCCCGGCAATACTGCTTGCACCTCCCGGGTCGGTGTCTAATGATGAATGTGATTGTGGCAAACTTCTGCCCGAATCTTTCTGTTTACTGCGTCAGCAGCGGCCTCGGCACCGATTCGAAATGATCTTCAATTCACTGGTCTTTTTCGTCTTCTTGTGCATCGTGCTGCCGCTGTACTTCCTGTGCCGGCATCGATGGCAAAATCACGTCTTGTTGGTCGCCAGTTACGTTTTTTACGGATGGTGGGACTACCGGTTTTTGTCGCTGCTGTTCTTGTCGACCGTTGTCGACTATGTCTGCGGGCTGCGGATTAGCCGGTCGGACTCCGATACGGTGCGGCGCCGCTATTTACTCCTCAGCTTGATGACCAATCTGGGCTGCCTCGGATTTTTCAAGTACTACAATTTTTTCGCCGAGTCCGCCGGACGGTTGTTAGAGGGGCTGGGCCTCGCCGTCGACGCGCCCACGCTGAACGTGATTCTGCCGGTGGGGATTTCGTTTTATACGTTTCAATCGCTCAGTTACACGATCGACGTTTATCGTCGACAATGTCCGCCGGCGAAACACTTTTTCGACTTCGCGCTATATGTGTCGTTTTTTCCGCAACTGGTCGCCGGTCCCATCGAACGCTCGCTGCACCTGTTGCCTCAAGTCGAGTCGCCGCGCACATTCAGCGCTCAGGCAGCGGTGGATGGTATCGCATTGATGGCCCTAGGCTATGTGAAAAAACTGGTGATCGCCGACCGGTTAGCTCCGCTGGTCGATACGGCCTTCCAAGGCAGCAGCCTGCCGTATGCCGATGCGGGGTCTTGGATTTTTATCTACGCCTTCGCCTTTCAAATCTACGGCGATTTTTCGGGGTACTCGGATATCGCACGCGGAATCTCCAAGGTGTTAGGCTTCGACCTGATGGTGAATTTTCGCGCGCCGTATCTTGTCTCCAACCCGTCCGCTTTTTGGCAACATTGGCACATCAGCCTGTCGTCATGGCTTCGCGATTATCTGTATATCCCGTTGGGCGGCAATCGGCACGGTGCATGGATCACCTACCGCAACTTAATGACGACGATGTTGCTGGGCGGCTTGTGGCATGGAGCGGGATGGGCTTTCGTCATCTGGGGCCTGTTTCACGGCCTGTTGTTGAGCATTCACCGTCGCTTCACACCGCTGCTAAAACAGATTGATCAGCAAGCTGCCAAGGTTCCGTGGGGACGTCCCCTGTGGCGGGGCCTGACGGTTGTCGTGTTTTTTCACCTGACCTGTATTGGCTGGTTGATCTTTCGCGCCGGCGCCATTGAAGCGGCCGCTATGCAGTTTCATATGGTGTTGAACAGTACATCCGTGCTGCTGACTCCGCCCAACTGGGGGCCGCCACTACAATATGCCCGCATGGTGTTATTTCTGGGGGGCCTTGTTTTGTTGTTTCAATGGAAGCATGAAGCCTTCGAGCGATTTCATACTTGGCCGCTTGGGCGACAAGTGTTCGCGTTTACGGCTGCGTTACTCTTAATTACCTCGCTGGGAGTTTTCGGTGGATCACAATTCATCTACTTCCAATTCTAATTGGCGGCCCGAAGCTTGGTTGCTGGCCCTGTTCTTGATGGCGGTGGCGGCCTATTGGGCGTTTGATTGGCTCGGCGGCGGATTCGTTGCCGAGCAGGTCGCTGATCGATTTGGCACAATGCTCATTGAAAAAAGCCGTGGTCGAATCACGCAACCCGCGGAGTTCATCGCCATCCGCATGCGCGAAGGCCTTTGGTTTCTCGCAATAGCAGTGGGGATGATCGGCCTGGCGTTGTTGGCAGCTCGAATCGTGCGCCGCTGGTGCACACCGATGTGGGCTTGGTTGCCGCTCTCCTTGATCGCCTTCGCAACGGTCAATGGCGTGATCGGAGCGGCCGGGGAAACCGGTACGTATTGGATGGTCTTATTCGCCGGCAGCGGGGATAGCAAACAGCCGGAGTTTCAAATTGCCCGGATTTTGCATCGTGATAGCGATGCACAGGATAAAGTGGTCATCCTCGGTTCCAGTCAAGGACTCAGTGAGATCGATGAACCGACGTTGAATCGCCGGTTTGGTCCGCAAAAATATTTCGCCAACCTCTCTTATGTTGGTTCCCACACGATTGAGTTCCTGCTGACTGAACCATGGTATGGAGGAGAGCCACCTGAAGTTGCAATCTGTTACCTAAGCGAATTGAACTTTTACACCAAGGTGTCGGGAGCCCGCTTGCTACCGTTGCTACAGATCTCAGCATGGCCCACCTTGCAGGAGTTGGAAATCGAGCGGTTCGACATCGGTAATCGCGGCATCAATGGGTATGTCGGATCGGTCTTGCCGGCGTTTCAGTCGCGTCGCAGTCTCGAGTATTTCTTGTTTGGCACGCCTGCGGTTGAAAATAAAATCAAACGTGACCAACCGGCGCTGAAACCGGATTCCGAGTCGGCTGCTCGGAAAAAACAGCAGCGGGAGGAAGCGCACGCAAAAACCATTACGCGAATGGCAAAGACGTATGCGGTCAATGACGACACTGAATTTCACAAAACCGCCTTGGAAATGTTTCTTCAGCGGGCGCAAGAAACGGGGACCCAAGTTGTCTTGATCGTCGGGCAGGTCAATCCGGTCCTTAGTCAGCAAATTGATCCCGCCGTGCGCCGCGACTTTCTGGACTATATGGAACTCTTAAAGAAACGATTTCCCGACGTGCTGATCCTGTCCGACGAATTGCCCGCACATCCAGAATCCGATTATCACGATATGATGCACCTCACCGATGAGGCGCAAATTCGCTATACGGAGCGCTTAGCGGAAGTGTTGCAGGATCGATTGGGATGGCCGGCCAACTCCGATTGACGGTGCCAGCGCATTAGAGAACGGATGAGGTGCCGTTGATCAAACGTCGTCAACAGTTTCGTCCTCGCTGGAATCGCTCTTTGGTTTTACCCGCGCGAATCGCGATAACAGGGCCGGCAGGAAGACGAGATCTCCGAACAGCGCCGAGCCAATCGTCAAGCCGCTCATGGCGGCAAAAATGCGTTGGTCGCGCATGTCGCTCAACAGCACCGTGGAAAACCCAACCATCAGCACAGCGGTGGTCATGATCAGTGCCGTCCCCACTCCTGTGAAAGCGGCGCGAATGGCTTCGTGGTCGTCGTCGGTTTTCTCCCGTTCTTCTTGATAACGCGTGAGAAAATGGATCGTGTCGTCCACGGCGATTCCTAAACACACGGTAAACGCGCAGACGCTCACCATTTCCAATGATCCGCCCGTCAACGCCAGTGCCGTTCCGGTGACTGCTAGGGGGAAAACGTTTGGAATGATGGAAATCAGTCCCATCCGCACCGAACGATAGACGAACGCCAAGACGACGAAAATGATGATCGCAGCACTCCCGAGGCTGGCCGCCAGATCGACTACGATTTGGTACAGATGTTCCCATCGCCGAACGGCCGAGCCGGACAAATCGAACGTGAAGTTCGGATAGTTTTCGTGTATTTTCTCTAGTCCCGTTTCCAAGCGGCGAAACACCGGGCCATATTTGGCGATTCCCAAATCGCGAACACGAAACGTTACGGAGGCTCGGCGGCGCTCGGGGGTGTAAAATGCGCGCTTCAAGGGCGGGGGGAGCAATTCAATCATCGACATCCGTTCGGACGCTTTCCCTTCGCCCGGCAAGGCGTCGATAAGATTGCGGATGGATAGCGGGTGTCCGATCAAGTCCTCCGACAGCAGCAAATCGTCGACGGCAGAGACCGCTTCGAGTATTTTTGGCGAATCCGAAGGCACGTCAGAGGGCCAGCTGATATCAACGGCGGAATATTCTAATCCGCCAAAGGCATCGTCCATGTGCCGCATGGCAATGGCCGCTTCGGAACCGGTCGGCATGGCATCGGTCCGGCGTTCGTCGGGACGGAGCGTTAAGGAAATCATCAACAGGACAAATGTCAGCCCGATCGCGAAATAACTGATCGCCTTCGTGTGTCGCAACACGAACTCAATGATGCCGCCGATCCGATTCAAATGCCGGTCAATCAGCCCCCGCTCATGACCAATATGGACCCGCCGTCCCATGCGCGTGGAACAGGCCAACGGAATCACCGTCACCACAGCCACAAACGTCAACAGAACACCCATCACGCAACTCCAACCGAACTCCTGCACGGTTTTGTGATGCGCCAAGGACATTGATCCGAAGCCGATCGCCGTGGTGAGTGACGTCAGCGCGCAGGCCAATCCCACTTCGCGGACGCCGGCGCGGGCAGCATCGCGTTCGCTCATTCCCGAGGCACGATAGCGACGGATTTGTACCATCAAATGCACACCGTCAGTGAGTCCCACCAGACTCAAGAGCACGGGCAAGATAACGTCGTTGAAAGGATTGTTCTGCAAATCGAAATATTGCAACATCCCTAACGTCCAAAACACCCCCATCGCGGGCGCCAGGGCGACGATTATGACCGCCGTAAATCCACGGAACAGCACAATTGCGATCAAACCGATCATCGAATAGCCGATGATTTGATACTTATATTTGTTCTCTTCGTGGGATTGCACGATTGTCAAATACGTAGGGACGCGTCCCGAAACGAGAAACGACATCTTAACGTCGGGGAAATCCGCTGCCGCTTTTTCCGCTTCCTCTCGGAGTCGTGACGTGCAATCTTCGTCGTCGGAGACGAACAGCCAGTCGAATTTGATCAGCAGCAACAACGTTTTGCCGTCGTCGGACAGAAGTTGGCCCGCCACAAGGGGGTGGTCATCCGCCTTTTTCCGCGCCGCCTCGAAACGTCCGGCAGAAGCAGTCGCCGAGGGTAAAATCGGTTCCGGCAAGCCAAAGATGTTGAGAATCGGAACACGATCCATCCACAGGATGCTGCGTACATAATCCAGCGACTCAAGTTCATCGACAACATGCCGCACCGCAGCAGCGCCGCGTTGCGTAAAGATCGCGTCGCAATCAACCACCAAAACCGCATCGGAGTCCGACAGGCTCACCGGGTCGACGTCGGGGGGTGTTTCAAATTTCTCGCGTTTGGTTGCGGGTGACTGCTGATCGGGAGCATTGGCCGTGAATAAATCGGTGAGTCGCTCGGGCGCAATGTATCCCAGCAAGGCGAATCCACTGATGACCAGCAAACCGAACGTTACAACGGAAGGGTGGTCGACCATCCAACCGGTCGTTCGGTTAAATCGGCGAGGCATAGAAGCTCATCTTTCAGCAATAAGTGTGGTGATTCATTCGCAGCCGGCGATGGTCATTGCCCTGGTTCGTCGCACGTTCAGCGAACGCGAAGAACTGCGATTCACAGGGTGAGGAGGAAGCGTAATACGAGCAATCAAATCAGTGATTCATTTGTGCGACTATCTTTCAAAGTTTCGTCAGTGACACAAATTTTCATTCCTAAATTAAGAAACACACGAAATCGATTTCAGAAAAGACAGCAGACGAATAAAACATGGCATGGCGGTCTGTGGAAGCAAGGTTCTGCGTTTTTTGATGATCACTTGGTCTCGCAGGCAAGAGACTAGCCACAGAGCACACCGAGTTCACAGAGAATTTCTCTGAACCGTGATGACCGTTTATTTCCAGTTTTCTCGGTGGCCTCTGTGTTCTCCGTGGTTTTTTCAAAATCTTGGGCGATCAAAACCGGTTTTTCTGGCGAGCCGCTGCTTCGACTTCACTCTTCGTGAGCCGCCGATCCTTGTCCTTGTCGATATTGCGGAATCCAAACCGGCGAAACCCAAGCGGAGCTTCCAGCCATGCGACTTCTCCGTCGCCATCTTTGTCAAAGTTCTTCAGGAAAGTCTCCACAAATTCCTGGATTTCCTTCTCGCGTATTTGGGGATCCACAGGTTTCTTGTCACGTTTCCACTCATCCTTTTTCCCGCGCGGAACGGCGACTTCGAAAAACGCGACCGCCATTTCCTCCCAGGTTTGATCGCCCCAACTAACGTGCTGCGACGGATCGGGATTGGCGAGGTTTGCTTTGGAGTTGTCAAACTTCACGGTGAATTCCAGCGCCTTGACCGAAGACAACGGCATCGGTTCTGCCAATTCATAGACATGCTGCCAATTGAAATCGTATTGCGGCACGTCCAACAGCACTTCACGATCCGTTTCATGTTTGCCGAACAACCGAAACGACTTGCCTCGCAAATGCATGTGCGGCACGATTGCCAGCAATTCTCCCTGGTTAGGCAACCGCTCGACGCGGCCTTCCACGGGATAGTCAGCTGCGTGCGGCGGGATTTCGAATTCCTGATCAATGCCGACCAACGTCAGGACTTCGTGGGTCATGTCTTGTTCTTCACCAAACAGCAGCCCGATTTTTGTCAGATCCTCTTGTTCGGACCCATTGGGGGTGTAGTGCATTTGAAAGACTAGTTTTGATCCCGCTGGAATCTTCCGGCCGCGGTGGGGTGGGAGCATCGTGAATCGCTGGCCGGGAACATAGGCCGACAGCCACCCAATACCTCGGAAATCAGAGCCGTCCGGCGGCCGGACAAACACGATGCAGTGGTGCACAACACCCCGGTTTCCGGGAATCACCTGCGAACCGGTGACCCATTTGTCTTCTTCAAATCCCGGATCAACGACAAAGTATTGATATTCCACAGTCCCTTCGGCCGGAACCGTATAGGGGCGATCGCGCATCTCAACAACGACATCGGGTTCGCGGGGCATCAACCAGCCGTCCGCAAATTCGGGCAACTCGGGCAGGTCTTTCACGTCACCGTACGGCATGCCCCCTTCGACCCAATCGGTGAACGCTTGCTTGTCCGCATCGGGCATATGCCGCGCATTGGAGAATTTTCCATGCTGGGGATTGGCATGCCACGGCGGCATGCGGCCATCGTCGATCGTTTCCAGCATCATGTCCGCCCAACCGATCACCTCGTCGTAGTCGGTGAGCGAAAACGGTCCGATCTCGCCCGGACGATGACATTCCACACAATGCTGGTTCAAGATCCGTGCAATGTCTTTTGTGAAGGTCAATTCGGTGGTGACCTCTCCCTTTTTCTCGCGGCCGATAATACAACCGTTCGGCTCGGTGACAGCCATCGTCACCGGTTTTCCCGACAACAGCTCTTCAATCGCAATTTTCAAATCCTCGCGCGCCGGCTTCGTCCGCGCACGTCCTGGTAGATATTGATCGTCAATCCGACCGCGATACCGGATCGCCAGTTGTTCATCGACCACGAAGACTTCCGGTGTGCGTTTGGCGCGATATTGGTCGGCGACCTTGTTTTCGTAATCCTTGGCCATCGGAAATGTGATGGCGTATTGCTTAGTATATTCGCGGACATCCTCCGTCGAGTCCTGGAGGTTGCTGTTAATTCCCACGAACCGCACACCTTGCGATTCAAATTCCGCTGCCAATTTATTCAATCCCGGCCCATATAACCGAGCCAGCGGGCATTCGCTGCCTAGAAAGCAAACCACCGTCAATCCCGCGGAGCCGTCAGCCAATTCCACGACCTTGCCATCGACCGTGGGCAGTCGAAACGTGGTGTTGGGAACCTGCGGTTCAGTGGCGGCGTCCTCCGCTGCAGCGGCAGTGAAATGAATCGCACAGACCAAAACGGCGAATCCAAAACTCCGATATGACATGGACGGCTTCCCTACAGAAAGTTGCGTGGTATTGAAGCTGTATTGTGCAATCCCACCGGTCAGTTCACAAGAGCGTTATTTTTGTGCTCCTGCAGCCTGTTCCGGGAGGGTCGAGGCATTATAGAGCGGACTGGGAAAATTGAAATGGGAGAGGTTTAGCTAAAATTCGCATTGACTCCTCCGCCAGAAGATTGCTGGCGAACACGATCAGGTCGTTCGTTCGCCCTTCCACAATGTTGATTGACCATCGCAATAATTGTATTTTAAAAATGCATTCGAGGTCCCAACCCCCAGTTGCCATTTTCGCAATGATCAGGATTTGCTGGGGGCGTAGTCATTTTCCCAATCCCACCACAGCTTCAAACCCAGTTGGTTTTTTCCTTCGCTCGAAGTCGGTATCATGCATTGTTGATCATCTGATGCCCAGTTGAGCACCTGCAGGAGACCTTTATGGCTCGCATGCTACTCGTTTTGTGTTGTTTCTCGGCGCCATTCTTTATGGATCATTGTGTCCTGGGGGCGGATGCGGCCAAGCCGAACGTGTTGTTTCTGTTTACCGATGACCAACGCGCCGACACGATTGCCGCCTTGGGCAATCCGCACATCAAGACACCGAACATCGACGAACTGGTCCGTTCGGGGTTCGTGTTCAACAATGCCTACTGCATGGGGTCCACCATGCCGGCCGTCTGCAACCCCAGCCGGCACATGATGCACAGCGGCATGTCGCTGTTTCGTTACGACCCCAATCAGATCGAGGGAACGTTCGGGGAAACGATGAAGCGGGCCGGGTACACGACCTATCATGAGTCCAAGCGGGGCAACACTGCTCGCAAGTACCACACCGCGTTTGATCACTCGCAATATCTCAATGACCAAGCAGAGCGAACTTCCGGGCATCATGGACGAACGATTGCCAACCATGCAGTCAAATTCCTCAAAGACTACGACCGCGACAATCCATTTTTCATGTACCTCGGTTTCGCCGGCCCGCACGACCCCCGCGTCGCCGCAGAGGAATGGAAGGCTTTCTACGATCCGGACGAACTTCCGTTGCCGGAAAACTACAAGCCGTTTCATCCTTTCGACAACGGCGAGATGGTAATCCGCGACGAACAACTCGCTCCCTGGCCCCGTACCGAAGAAACGGTCCGCGAACATCTGCGGGACTACTATGCCTGCATCTCGTCCATCGATTTCAACATCGGCCGCATCATCGCGACGCTCAAAGAAACCGGTCAGTTTGACAACACGATCATCGTCTTCTCCTCAGACCATGGTTTGGCCGTCGGCAGTCACGGTCTGTTCGGCAAGCAAAGCCTGTACGAGCACAGCATGCAAGCGCCATTGATTTTCAGCGGACCGGGAATCCCCCACGGACAGAGCGACGCCTTCTGTTATTTGTTCGATATCTTCCCGACCGTCTGCGATCTGGCGCACGTGCCGATTCCGGCGGGCCTCGATGGCAAAAGCTTAGCGCCGGTGATCGACGGAAAATCGACAGGCGTTCGCGACGATATTTTCTTGGCCTATCGCAACGTGATGCGCGGCGTGCGACACGGTGATTGGAAACTGATACGTTACCCGCAGGTGAATGTCACGCAACTGTTCAACCTGCGCGAAGACCCCCTCGAATTACACGACCTCTCTGAAAGCGACCAGGAGCAAACGGACCGGATGATGACGCTGCTTATCAAACAACAAAGTGTCTACGACGACAAACAACCGTTGATTGTCGAAACCCCCCAACCGGCGACCATCACCGTCGAAATGATCAACAAGGCGGCCGAGCAGGCCGCGAATAAGAAACGTAAGGTGAAGCGGCGTAAGTAAAGAGTCCCTTAATATTGCTCCGTGGTCTTGGGAGTCAGCATTGACCCTCGCCAACGCAGTTACAAAACCGACAGCAGATGACATACCTTCGCGGCGACGTTTTCTCGCCGGCGGTTTGGCTGGACTTTCCGGAATGACGCTGCCCGGCCTATTGAGGTTGCGGGCTCAAGCGGGGGAGCCTACTCCCAAACAACCCACGGCGCTAATTCTCGTCTTTCTCCACGGCGGAGCGAGCCACCTCGAAACCTACGATCCCAAGCCGCACGCCCCGGCGGAATACCGCGGGCCGTTTGATCCGATCGCCACGAATGTCCCGGGTTTGGACATCTGCGAACTCTTGCCCGGCCATGCGCGCATTGCGGATAAGTTCGCCATCTTGCGGTCGATGGTGCACACCGGATTCTGCCATGGGATCGGCCAGCAACAAATGTTTACTGGTCACGACGTCCGGCAGTTCAATCCCCGCCCCGACCATCCCGATTTTTTGACCGTCGCGAATTATACGCGGAGAAGTTTCGGGCGGTCGCTGCCGAATTATATTGGGGCCAGCCCAATTCCCTATCTCGGCGCTGCCTACTTGGGCCCTGCCTATGAAGCGTTTGCCGTCAACGCCGATCCCAATGCCGAAAACTTTAGCGTCCCCAATGTCGGCATGCAAAACGCGTCGCAGACCGGACGCATCGGTTCGCGGATGTCGCTGCGGCAACAACTCGACCGCATGCAGCGGACCGCCGGCGTGCTGGATGACATGCAGGCCATGGATTCGTTCGAACAGATGGCATGGGAAATGCTCACCCGCCCCGAAGCCCAGCGGGCATTTGACGTGAGCCGTGAAGATCCCCGTTTGCGCGATCGTTACGGCCGCAATGCCTGGGGGCAACAATGTCTGCTCGCGCGGCGGCTCGTGGAATCGGGCGTCGATCTGGTTGCGGTGACGCTCGCGGGGCCATTGTGCGGCCGCGTGCAAAATTGGGACGACCACGCGGTCAACCACCATTGTTTCGATGCCATGCAGTCGCGGGCGCCGTATTTCGATCAGGCAGTCACCACACTCATCGAAGATGTCTACGAACGCGGCCTAGACGAACGGGTGTTGGTGCTGGTCACCGGAGAGTTCGGCCGCACACCCAAGATTTCTTATGCCGCCGATAGTGCCAGTGGCGTTATGCAACCGGGCCGCGACCATTGGCCCAGCCGCCACATCGATGCTCTTTTCCGGCTGCGGCATCCGCACCGGGCAGGTGATCGGCGGCACCGATCCGCGGGGGGAACAAGTGATCGAACGCCGCGTCGGCAGCGGCGATTTCCTCGCGACCGTCTATCAACATCTGGGGATCAACCATCGCAAAATCGAATTCACCGATTTCTCCGGCCGCCCCATCCCGATCCCAGTGGATGGCCAGCCGATTACGGAATTGTTTGCCTAAGTAGCGGCAGAGTCTGCATTGGTCGTCCCTCACGCCTCAATTCTCACCCCTCAGGCCCGCCCTTCGCATTGCACGTGGGGAACGAATCGGTGATAATCCATACGTCGTAATCCAGACACGGAGTTTTCATCCAGGAGTTCTCCACCTATGCCGGCATCTGTCTGCACCGGTCCGATCCAGCGGCGTGAGTTTCTGCGCGTGGGAACGCTGGCGCTTGGTGGAATCACGTTACCGAGCCTATTGCGGCTGCAAGCCGCATCGGAAAAACCGCGCTCGGCGACGTCGGTGATTTTGTTTTGGATGTGGGGCGGACCCAGCCAACTCGAAACCTACGACATGAAACCCGATGCGCCCAGCGAGTATCGCGGGCCGCTCAATCCGATTCGCACCAATGTGCCCGGTATGGACATCTGCGAATACATGCCGCTGCAGGCAAAAATCGCCGATAAGTTTTCCATCATCCGCTCGTTGCATCACGAGATGTCGGCACACAACGACGGCAGTATCGAGGTGCTGACCGGCCAGACACCCAGCGTGCCTGACCCAACATCGCAAGCGCACTCCGAACACCCCGACTTCGGTATGGTTGCCAGTCGTATCCGCGGTCCCCATCCCGAGGGCTTGCCGCAGTACATCGGCGTGCAACGTTCGCCGTTCATGACCAAACCCAATTACCTGGGAGCAGCGCATCGGTCGTTCGACACCGGCGATCCCTCGCTGCCCGGATATGCGCCGAAAAACCTAACCCTGGCGACCGGTGTCGATCATCGCCGCCTGGGGGATCGCAAACATCTGTTGGGGCAATTCGATCGTTTTCGCGAGCGGTACGAACATGACATCGACGGCGCGGATGAATTCCAATCCGCGGCGTTCAGTATTTTAACCAGTAGAAAAGTGGCCGACGCTTTCGAGATTGCGCAAGAAGATCCCAAACTGCGAGACCGTTACGGACGACATCGTTGGGGACAAAGCTGCCTATTGGCGCGGCGACTGGCCGAAGCGGGCGCAGCCGTCATCAACGTCGATGCCACTGCTCCGAACAGCACGACTAAAAATTTCAGTTGGGACGACCACGCCGGCGCGTTTCATCTCGACTACGCGCAGCGAGAACGTCTGCCGCAGATGGACCAAGCGCTGTCGGCATTGATCACCGATCTGCACGATCGAGGCCTGAACGAAAATGTCCTGGTGATTGCTTGCGGGGAATTCGGCCGCACACCGCGCGTCACGCACGCCCCGACGAACTTCTCTAATCAGATCGGCCTGGGCCGCGACCACTGGCCCGGCGCGTTTAGCGCGTTGATTGCCGGCGGCGGATTACGGATGGGGCAGGTCGTGGGGCAGACCAATTCCAATGCGGAGTATCCCTTGCACGATCCGGTGACTCCACAGGATTTGCTGGCAACCGTCTATCGGCATCTGGGCGTGGATCCTCAGATGCAGTTTACCAACTTCGCCGGCCGTCCGATCCCGATTCTTCCCGGCGGCCAACCGATCAAACAGTTGATCTAGATGACGCAACCCGCGCAGCGGTGGTGAGTTCCGGTCAAGATTCTTGCCGAATCCGCACAGTCCTCACCGACTGACCGAAGCACGCCATCCTCGGGCAGCGGACCATTTTCCGAATAATTTCTTTGCGTATTTGGAATGGGGATGCCTATAATCGTCTCATTGGAAGTCATTCCTAATGTTGCGTTGGGTAGCCCATCAACATGCGCGATGGTTGCGGGGGTACGGGTCTATCAATACAGCACGGCGGACTGGAGATTCGGAATGTATACATCCCAATTGGCTAAGGACATCATGGTCACCAAGTTGGTGACCCTTTCGCCTGAAGTCGACGTGTTCAAGGCGATTGATCTGTTGCTGAAGCACCGCATTTCCGGCGCTCCAGTGATCGATGCCCGCCGCAATTTTCTCGGTATGTTCTCCGAAAAAAACTGCATGTCCGTGCTATTGGAATCGGCATACGAGCAACACCCCACAACGCACCTGTATGCGTTCATGGATGTCGAAGTCCCCACGATCAACGAAGACGCCGACCTGCTCGACATCGCGCGGATCTTTCGTGACACACATTGCCGCCGGTTGCCGGTGATCCGCAAATCAAAACTCGTCGGGCAAATCAGCCGCCGCGACTTATTGAAAGCCGCGCACAACATGATGGCGTCCGCTCCGGATCGCGAGTCGACTTGGCTGTACCTCAGCAGCATCGCCGAACGTCACGAAGCCCCGATTGTGTAATTGTCGGCGAGTGGGACGGGAGAAACATCGCACAACGGCCAACCCGCCCGCTTCCCAAACCGACGGCTTTGCCGTCGTTCACAGCGGTAGCAAGGCATCCTCGCGCACCTAAAACGTGGGACGGCAATCTGCCCATCGGCCCGGACGGCAAGCCTTTCTAAAGTTCTCCATCGCTGCCGATGTTGCGGTGCTTCGCGTAGTAATACATCACAAACAGCAAGTACCCCACTAACAGCGTTGAGACAATCGTCGAGACTAGTCTAAAAAGGTCGCCATCAGACATTGCCTGTGCGATGCGCAGCGAGACGTCCAACACAAATAGTCCGACAAAAATCGGCTTCACGCCAGGTGGGAATGCACCGACCGATGTCTTCGACCTTCGCTGGGATATCCGCGTCTGCCATTGCGCCAGCAGTTGATTGGCGCGCTGCGCGTCTGCACTCACAACCCACAGTCGGGGCGCCGTCGGTTCTCCGAACGGTATACCGCCTTTGACGGAATCCAAGCATCTCACCGACAACTTGAACCTCGATTCCCTCATCCTGTAAGACGGCCGCTGCCGCGTGTGCCTCGATAGCATCACCCGCAGCGTAGATTTCTACGATGTCGGGTTTGAACTCAGCCACGACGCTGGATTGGTCGATTGCGGGCATTCGCGTCCCTCGCAAGAATCTAGAAGCGTTTTAAGAATTCGACACAGCTTGGATCGACAATGCTTCGGGGCGGCTGACTGGCGTCTTCTTGGCGATCAATCCAAGGCTCACTCCGCCGGCACCGAAAACAATTCCACCGAGTGCCCATCCGGATCAGAGATAAAGGTCTGTACGTAGCCATCGGGACGCAACTTCGGCTCGCACATGAACTTGATGCCTTGCGCTCTCAAGGCGTCGGCGGCGGCGTAGGCGTCGTCGACTTCGAAGGCAAAGTGATGCGTCCTTGTCGCAGCGCCCGCTTCCTTACTCGGTCGCGGTAGTCCGGCGGGTGAGGATTGGTCGTGCTCTAGAATCAAGTGAATCTGCGACGGGCCGGCTTGAAACCAACTTCCGGGAAAACTAAATCCGGGACGGGTGACTTCGTCCATACCCAACAGCCCCACATAAAAATCGCGGCTGCGATCTAAGTCCTTGACGATCAAAGTCACATGGTCGATGCACTTCACTTGAATCGGTGCGGTAGTGGTTTCTGCGGATTGATTCATTCCGATGGCTCCTGATTGGCCTGTAGCATTAATTCGACGGCTTCTTTGCCGGTCATGCCGAGAGTGATCCCCAAAGCTCCTGCTTGCGGCGTAATACCGACGATCTTGGCATCGTACAAGTCTTCCGGTTCAACGAGCGGATTTGCGGGTGTCCCTTTAGCGATGGCGATCGCTTGATTGAACTCAGCGGGAGTCACCAAATCGTAAATTCCGCAGCCAACGATTCCCGCAGCTGTGAGAATCGTGCAGTATTGTCCACCCTGCCAACGGTTACTGATGCCGATGGCCGAGCCGTTTTGAAATTCCAACGTGCGATTCGTCGAGCGGGGAAGGGCGTCGTTCATCATTGCGTCTCGTGCCAGAGAATAAACACTGCACGCTTTTTTGGATTGAGCGGCGGTGTTCTTGTTCTCAGTGTGAATGAAAAAAAGAAGCCGACGAAATTCGTCGGCTTCCTGGTCTTCGTCAAACGTCCGTTATTTTAGACCGGCTTGACGTTTTCCGCTCGCGGTCCTTTGGGACCTTCCCCGGGGGTGTAGGAGACCCGTTGACCTTCATGAAGTTCTTCGTAGCGAACTCCTTCGAGATTCGACATGTGAAAGAACATGTCCTTGTCCGTTCCGGTGTCAATGAACCCGAAACCCTTGTCCGTCAGCCGTTTGATCGTACCTTCAGCCATTCAACCAGATCCTGAAAAAAAGTGAGTTTTGGGCGACGCCTGGAACTCAACCGCCAGGCAACTCCGCCGCATGCTACTGATTCTATCACCCCCACCCTGTGCGTCAACACGCATCTCTGGTTCCAAGACATTTCGTAAAAAAAGTCTGAAACAGTTTTTCCGCCCATTTATAGTGGTTTTGGACCATTCGACGGACCTGGCTGGCGGCTTCGCAGAGTGATTAGCCCTGCTGTGCTCAGGCTAAAATCTCGCGCACAACTTGACCGTGGATGTCGGTCAAACGGAAGTCTCGCCCTTGAAAACGGTACGTCAGCCGCTTGTGATCGATACCCAATTGGTGCAACATCGTTGCGTGCAAGTCGTTGACGTGTACGACGTTATCGGTCGCGTTGTAGCCCAGTTCGTCGGTCGCGCCGTGTGTCATACCCCCCCGAATTCCCCCCCCGGCCATCCACATCGAGAACCCACGAATGTGGTGGTCGCGGCCCGGGTTTTTTCCCTTGCCTTGGAACATCGGAGTCCTGCCAAACTCGCCGCCCCAGATGATCAGCGTGTCATCCAACATGCCGCGTTGCTTCAAATCCGTCAACAAGGCCGCCGTCGGTTTGTCGGTGAGACCGCAACACGTTTTCATATAGGAGACCAAATCGCCGTGATGGTCCCAACCGCGGTGGTACAGATGTATGAAACGCACCCCCCGTTCGGCCAACCGTCTCGCCAACAAGCAGTTGGCGGCATAGGAACCATCGGCCCCTTGCGTACCGTACATGTCTAATGTGCTTTGTGTTTCGCCCGACAAGTCCATCAACTCTGGGACGCTGGCCTGCATACGGAATGCGAGTTCGTATTGTCCGATGCGGGTGGCGATCTCTGGATTGTCGACCGTTTCATTACGCACCCGATTCAGCGCGTTGATCGTCTCAACGACATCACGTTGCCGCGTAGCGGTTACGCCGGCTGGATTGTTTACGTAATGCACCGGGTCGCCATTGGAGCGAAACTCAACGCCCTGCATCCGGCTGGGTAAAAAGCCGCTGTGCCATTGCCGCGACGATATCGGTTGCGGGTTGCGGCCCCCTTCGGAAGTCAGCACGACAAATCCCGGCAGGTCCGCCGATTCACTTCCCAGGCCGTAGTTGATCCACGAACCCATACTCGGTCGCCCCGAAATCGACGTGCCGGTGTTCATCACCGTGTGCGCGGGATCGTGATTGATTTGATCCGTCCGCATCGAGCGGATGATACACAAGTCATCTGCCAACTTGGCTGTGTGCGGCAGAAAGTCGCTGATCTCTTGTCCCGATTCTCCATGTTTGTTGAAACCAATCAGCGGTCCTTGGCAACGAAGCGTTTGTCCTTGCAGCTGCGCGATTGGTTGTCCGGCAGTGAACTCCGCCGGCATCGGCTGGCCGTCCATCTCTGCCAACTTGGGTTTGTAGTCAAAGGTCTCCAAGTGCGACGGCCCACCCGCCATGCACAAAAAGATGACCCGCTTGGCCTTCTGCGGAAAGTGCAACGGCTGAACCACCCCCCCGATGCGCTGGGCATCACCCGAGGCAGCCAGACCATCGGCGTTTAATAAGCTCGCCAGCGCAGTCGCTCCCAGGCCTACCGAAGAATTCTGCAGGAAGGACCGCCGCGAAGAGTACGCTCTATGTTGTTCCAGAGGATGCATCACGTCAGTTCCTGGTGATAGTCTCGTTGAGGTTAATGATCGTCCGCGCTACGGACGTCCAGGCAGCCAACTCGATCAAGTCACTGTCAGGCGGCGTTGTGTGCAAGCCAACTCCCATCAGCTTCTCAGCCGCCTCCTGATCGTTGGCATAACTTTGCCGGTGATTGTCCAACAGATTTCGCAGCAGTTCCATTTCTCGGTCGTTGGGAGTTCGCGAAACCGCTTGCCTCCAGGCCCAGCTCAATTGATCATCGTCCGTCGTTCCGCCCTCTTTCAAGATTCGTTCGGCAAACGCTCGTGAGGCTTCGACGAATGATGGATCGTTGAGCAAGGTTAGCGCGGCCAGCGGTGTGTTGGAGATGGGACGTTCGGCGGTACACTCCTCGCGGCTCGGCCCGTCGAAGGCCAACAGCATGGGATGCAGAAACGTTCGCTGCCAATGCATATACACGCCGCGGCGATATTGTTTGTCACTGTTGTGCGGCTGGTAAGTCCGTTTGGGGAAGTTGAGGTAACCGTAGTAACCGGCCGGCTGGTACGGACGAACTGGTTCGCCGCCGATCTCCTTGACCAATAGTCCGCTGATTTCCAAGGCCGTATCGCGCACAAATTCCGCCTCAATACGAAATCGAGATTGCCGTGCCAGCAGACGGTTCTGAGCATCGCGTGTTCGCAGTTCGTCATTGTCGAGCGACGACTGGCGATAGGTCGACGATGTGACGATCAGGCGAATCATATGCTTGATATCCCAGCCGCTCTCCATAAATTCCACCGCCAACCAGTCGAGCAACTCGGGATGACTCGGCCGCTCTCCCTGCGACCCAAGATCGTCCAACACCGAGGAAAGTCCGCGGCCGAAATACAGTTTCCACAGACGGTTGACGAACACCCGCGCCGTCTGGGGTTGTTCGCGCGAGACGAGCCACTGCGCCAAGTCCAACCGTGTCGCTCGTCGCTCCATGGGCGGCAATGACCCCAGTGCGGCCGGAATGGCGGGTTGCACGATCTCGCCCGCTTCATCCATCCAATCCCCGCGAGCCAGAACGCGCATCTCACGCGGTTCTCCGGAGACCGGGCTGATCGTTTTGCGAATCGTACTCAACAATCGCTTGTGTAATCTTTGAACGTTGGCCAATTCGCCTTTCGCAGCAGTCAGGCGTTGCTTCAATTCTTCATCAACTGTTGGCTCCTCGCCCGATTCGGTTTCGGTCGGTGAAGCGCTGCTGGCTGGTTGATTCTCCGCGACTTTTTTGTGCTC
This sequence comes from uncultured Planctomycetaceae bacterium, assembly GCA_942492455.1. Taxonomy (GTDB): domain Bacteria; phylum Planctomycetota; class Planctomycetia; order Planctomycetales; family Planctomycetaceae; genus Symmachiella. Next base: position 51,197 of record CALOFE010000084.1, read on the forward strand.
GGCTTCCAGTTCGTTGTAGGTCGCCTGCGCGGCGGCAAGTTGGGTTTCCAATTCCGTCAACTGCTGTTGTTGTTCCTCGGTCGGCAACAACAAATTCGCCGCCGGGTTGGCCACCCCTTTTTGTTGGATGTCGGCGAAGAAACTCGCGAAACTATAAAAGTCCCGCGCTGTATACGGATCGAATTTGTGATCATGGCATTCCGCACAACCCAATGTTGCCCCCATCCAGACGACGGACGTTGTGCGGACGCGGTCGGCGGCATATTTGGCAAGATACTCTTTGGCCTGCGCACCTCCTTCGATGGTTGTCATGCCCAGCATGTTGTAACCCGCAGCCACCTGCTGCTCGCGACTGGCTTCGGGCAACAAATCGCCCGCGAGTTGTTCGATCGTAAACTGGTCATAGGGTTGATTCGCGTTGAAAGCGTCAATGACATAGTCGCGATAGGCCGAGACCGAACGGGTTTGGTCGCCGTGATAACCAACCGTGTCGGCGTACCGCACCAGATCCAACCAGTAGACTGCCAACCGTTCGCCAAAATGCGGCGAGGCCAGCAACCGCTCGACGAGCCGTTCGTATGCGTCGGGACGATTGTCGTTGACAAAGGCTTCGACCTCCTCAACCGTCGGTGGCAGACCGATCAGGTCAAAACTCAGTCGGCGAATCAATGTCACGCGGTCCGCTTGCGGGGAAGGCGATAACCCTTCCGCATCCAGCCGGGCTAAGATGAATTGATCGATCGCATTCCGTGGCCAGTCCGGTTTCGATACCGTGGGCGGCTGCGAGCGTTGCGGTGGCACCAAGGCCCAATGCTCGTCCCAAGCTGCGCCGTCATCAATCCACTGTTTCAGCAACTCAATTTGGTCAGCTGTTAACTTCTTGTTGGAATCTTCTGGCGGCATCCGCAAAGCGTCGTCGTCGGATGTGATCCGCTCGATCAATTGGCTCTCCGCCGACTTGCCCGGCACAATCGCAAAGCTGCCGTCGCTCAACTCGCCAAACGCCGATTCCTTATGATCAAATCGCAGGTCCGTCTCCCGCGATTCGCCATCGGGCCCGTGGCAAGCAAAACAGGTGTCCGAAAGAATCGGGCGGATGTCGCGGTTGAAATCGATTTTGCGCGGCGGCGGTTCCGCGGCGCTCAACGGTGCCGCTACGCAGCAGATCAACAGACTCAGCAAACCAACAGATCGTCGCATGGCCATCGAGAGCGTACCTTCATGAAAAGACTGATTTCACTGCTCTCAATTTTAACAAATGCGCGAGGAGATCACACGGCGACCCGGAATTTGAACCAGCGGATGATACTCACGCAGTCTTCGTAGCCCCAAAACGCCACATAGACGCTGCCATCGGCCAGTTGCGTGATGCAGGGAGCGCCGAAACGCAAAACTTGAAAATTCGAGACCATGGATTCGTCGGTCGCCGTCAACCCACCGGCATCGTGCCCCCAGAGCGGTTGTGCATCGTCGTTGAACCAGTCGTCCGCCTCAAGATGCGCCAGTTGGCACCACAGCCCCGGACTGTCCATGCGGCGATAGACGCACAGTATTCGGTCGTCGGGCAGCACCAGTGGCGTCATCGTCTGTCCGAGTAAACCGGTCGACTTGGGATCGGTCCAAGTCGCGCCGCCGTCGTGACTGAGAGCGTAGTGATTCGGGAGATCGCAATGATTCGTGTTGTCGTAGACCCAAGCGACTGCCAACAATCGACCGTCGTGCAATTCGACAACTTTTGATTCCCAGTACAACAGGTCGTCGCGCTCACTGCGCATCACATCGAAGTAGCTCGGCCAAGTTTTTCCTTGATCGTGCGAAACAAACGCCAGCATGCGGTCGCCGCTGGGATGTTCGCCGTCCCATCCCCGCCAGGTCGAGGTCGGGAGCAGCCAACGGCCATCCTTGAGAACGGTGATCGGGCAACACAGCTCAAACGACGGGCCAACCAATGGGGGTGTGATCGATTGCGGCGGTGACCATGTCTGTCCGTTGTCCGTCGACCGCGACAGCGCAAAGTCGGTGGGGACAAAGCCCATCGTCTCTGGGTTGGCCAAGCCTTCATGTGGATGTGCGGTGCGGTCATGGCGATGTAGCAGGGCGATCAATTCACCGTCGTCCAAGACGGTGATCCGCCCGCTCTCGGAGATCAACTGGCCGTCAATGTCCTCCGCCAACGGACCTTCGGCTTGCCACGACTCTCCTTGGTCGGTGGACCGGGAAACATGCACCCGACAATTCACCGCTTCAAAGGCCTCGCCTAGCATATAAGTCGCCACCATTTCACCGTTGGGCAATACAGCGACCGACGGAAAATAGGCGTGCCGACTGGTGAGGTGCGGTTGTGGGTTCTTAGAGAGTACACCGGTTTGAAGGTCGGTAAGAATTCGGGGCGCATCTGCGGCCTGCGAATTTCCCAAAGGGGCGGCCATAGCGATTCCTTCTGTAGGGGATGATGTGCAGTCCCAAAACGGTAGCCAGTCATCCCCGTAAACGCAAACCCGCCGCAACCCATCAGTTAAGCGTCATGCTCGAACATAGGGTCGACATGCAATCAAGCACAGCCAGTCGGCGGTCTCAGTGTGACATCCCTGCTTGCACTGAATCGATTGGCAATGTAGCTGCTGGTGACGCTCTTCGGGGGGCAGGGAGAAGTTTTGCCCGAGACGGTCGTTGTAACAACATGAACCAGAAGGCGTTAACAAGCCGCGTTGCTTGATAACTCAACCAGGAGCCAGCTGGTTGTTTGAGCAATTTTAGGTTCCCAGACCTGCACGAACGCTCTAAGCCGAATTGGCAGCGTCGCTAAGGGGGGGATTATGAACCTGTGGCAGTGAGCGGAGTTTCTTCCGGGATGAGCAAGTGTTCGCAAACCCGCACGGTTGAAACCTAAAGATCGACCTATGACTCTTGGGTGTGTCCTGGAATGCTGTCGCTATGCGCGGTCGCTTCCACAACATTGGGTGGAGGGGATGGTGGGCGGGCGTCGGGGGTATCCGGTCCATCCAAAACCGGTTCCAACGTACTGCTTCCGCAACGCGTGCAACGAACCGATTCATCTCGCGAATAAGATGACATGATCATGCCGCATTTGCATTTTAAAAGGGCCACATACGACTCCCGATTAGTGATTTTGCACGCGATCGTAAAAAAATGATAGTTAAGGTTTTTCCCTAACTATTATATTGGCATATCGTCACCAGATATTCATGATAAATACCAATGAAGCGGGGTATCCCTACCAATATTGGCCGTATTTGACCTTTTTAGGTGAATGTTTTCGCAGAGAAAGTAGTGAGATAGGCCAAGGTCATGGTCCTTTAGTACCAGAGAGGAGTTGACCTTCAGCAATCGGCTTTGTCGCGTCGAGCAGCATGCGGAATTATGACGCGCAGGCAATCGATTTGCAGCACATTACGAGGGGCTGTCACATCAGTTGACTACTGCCATGAAAAGGGAGTGATTGTCTCTCCGGACGTCGGATGCAGCCGCTCGACATCAATCACTTTCCAAGCATCACCTTCGCGCTGCCAGGTGAGTTCCCACCGCGTGCTAAAACGTTTGCGCCCCACGGCGATGGCGGTCGCTTCGCCGTTAGCGCGAAAGTGCGTCTTGGCGCGGCTCCCTTCGGCGAGCAGTTCTACGTCGACATCGGTAATGCGGAGCGTGTGAATTTCGGTGAGCATATCGCCGGCTTGGCGGACGTAGCCGCGAATCGGTTCCGCCTGTAGCGAGAAGAATTCCAACGTCCCTTCGATATCGTGTTGGTGGAAAGCATCGGTCATCTGCAGCAGTTCACGTTCCACCAACTCCTCTTCGGTGACGATCGACTTTTCCAAGACGTAAGTCGCTCCCCCCAGAACGAGCATCGCAGCAGCGGCGACTAAGAGGATATTGCGGCGCTTTGAGGTCCAAATCGCAAAGAAGACGACAGCCAAACAGGCGAACAAGACGATCGGGGGCCAAGGATTATCAGTGAACCACATACGAAGCGCCTCGTTCCGGGGAATTCCGGTGCGAAATGATTTCGGTCTCGTTCGCTTCGCAAACGGGAGAGAAATAGCGGACGAACATCGATGTAGTTTAAGCGAACGTTTGCTCAGTTGGCAACCGGCGCCGGCAACTGCGATCCCTCTTCCGACGGAAGCAAACGGAACTTCCGCCGCGAGATTTCCTGCCCACTGCTTTTGAGAACCAGCTCATAATCACCCGGCTCAAACGATTCGTCCAGTCGATAATTGAAAAAGACCCGCAGGTCCTCACGAGGAACGATTTGGCCGACGTGTGACAGTTTCTTACCCTCCGAGTCATGCAAATTCACTTCGACCCACAAATCTTCGTGCGGAGGATTGAGAGCCGCTTGCGCTAATATCAACTCGCCGGTGTGAAAGGTGTCGCGTTGGTTCAACAGGTGGTCAGCTACAATCCAGTCTCCAATCCGGAACGACAGAAATTTATCCTGTTCCCGCATGGAAGTGTCATTGCTCAGCATGTTGCGGACCTCTTCCTCGGGGATCCGCTCCAGCGTATACAGACCTTCGGGATGCCGTATGCCGTAATGGTCGAGTTGATACTCCAGTGCGACTCCCGAGACGCTGAATAAGCCAATGGCAATGAGAAACGTGACAGCCGATGTGACGCGTTGGCCTGTCGATGCCTGCGGCAAAGCGACTCCCTGGCCCCATTCGGAGATTCTCGTGGAGATCCGTGCGAGCACAGGAGAATGTCGTTTCCACCGTCGCCAAGTCGCAGCAATTCGTTGTACGTCGTATTGATTCAAAAACGACAGATAGATCGTCAGCATGATCGCAGGGAAAACGACCAACCCTAACATGAACACAGTTCCCAAATGGAACAGCACGCCAATTCCCAGCATCCAACCTCGCATACGGCCACGCCACACACAGGCAAGAAACAGCACTTCCCAAATCAACGTGGCATAGGCGGCGATAATCGAAACCAGCGGATATTGCGAGAGATAGTCTCCCAACGGCTGATCGTAATAAATGTAGGTCATCAACCAATACTGCATTTGTTCGCCGCTGAAAAACGCCGGCGTATGCAACTTGGTGATCATGGCGGCAAAGTACGTTGAAGCGATCAATAATTGGATCAATCGTTGCGGCCAGACGGCTGCGGTGGGAAGTTTGTGGCGCGCTTCTCCAGGCCACGCAGACCGTTCGCGGCGGCCTTTCAACCAAGCATCGACCGACCAGATCGCTCCCGGACGCGCCAAACAGAGCATCAAGAGGACGTGCGTGGCGACCACTACATATTTGGTCGTAGAGCTGATCCAATCCAGCATGCAAAAATATGGGTACAAGACTAATACGATCATTGTCGAAGTCCGTGTGAACCATCCCAAGGACATCGTGATCAGGCTAAACACCAGCGCCGTATAGAGCGCTACGACGATCGTCCCGGAAAACTCCGGCAGGTAGTTCAGATATCCGAACGTTTGTGCCAAGGGGGCTGTGGCGCCGTCGGTCGAGAATAACTCGCGGGCATACGGCCAACGCCGCGCGACGTCGTACATCATGACCAGCGGGAGAATGATCCGAATCATCGCCAAGCCGTAGGGGACTTCTTGGGCAAAGAAAAACCGGTCCCAGCTGCGTGCCAGGCTCGGAGATTCATTGCGAAGACGGGCATATTCGTTCTTCATCGGATTCCTGTTCCACAGAAGAGGGGAATGATCGTTGATCGCCAGGGGGACGCAGTCGCTATTGCGCGTTCGGCGAGAGCTTGAAGGGCAGGGCGGGTGAATTGTCACCTTGATTCGGTGTCGGACGCGTCACGATGTATGGCGAATCGTTTGAGCGCGCATCTTGCCGCAGTCGCGGGTTGTCGGTCATCACCCGTGCGACTTGTGATTCCAGCCAGGAGTTGCGCACGCCCGTCGTCGTTCCATCGGGAGTAACTTCCGCCCGCACCCGATAGTAAAAATGGACATCTTTGGGCTCTGCATAATTCTGTGCCCAAATGTTATCGGGGACATTGAATTTCTTAGGCCACGATTTTTCGACCACCAAAATACGTAGCATCTCTTCGTGCGAAGTGTGTCGTAAAATGTTGGCGGCAATTTTTCCGGTGAATAGGTTGTGCGCGTCATAGTCCTGCCGCGACCCGGTCGCGAACGGCACAAAGTCTCCCCAAGGAGCCGGGGTCAGTCGATAAAAATCGCCGCTTTCCCCTTCAGCAATCAGATGCATTTCGCTGGAATGCGCCGACCAACCACAAAACATATCCCAAACAATGAAATACATTGCAGGGTGCGATCCCACGCCGAGGGTGAATGTATGCGCCAAAAAACCGACGGTCAGAGCGCCGAGATAGCAGCAAATAAAAGCTGTGGCTAACCACTTTTTCATGGGCGACATCCCTTCCTTGGTTGCCGGTTTCCGACGAATCGCCACGAGGCGCAGCGATCAAACGGGCGGGAATATCTTAAATTCTCCCTGATAGGTCAAGACGAGGTTGTCCGGAATTGTGTCCCCCACCCACGACATTTGCTTTACCCCGTCACCGGTGGTGATTATCGTTGCCTTAAGAAACCGGCAGCGATCCCCCAAATTCTATCTCAGAATTTTTGCTCCACATCGATTCATCTGACGTTGTCAGGAAAGACTCTCTGTTCAACGACGGCTAAACCCCCTGGTTCCCGTCACCTATGTCACGACAAACGAGGTGCCAAATGCGAAAAACCATCATAGGAATCGCTATCGTCGCTGCACTGGCGACACTGCCCTTTCTGGTGCCCGCCATCTACCACCAACTCACAGCCTTCCCCAAGTCGATCATGATTGCCAGTGGTCCTCAAGAAGGGCAATATCAACAAATCGCCGCAGATCTTGCCAAGGAGATCGAGAGCCAGCTTGGGATTGAGGTGAAGTTGGAGCAGGAGACGCATGGTTCGCTCGACAACCTGCGGTTACTTCGTCAAGGCGATGTTGATTTTGCCTTGTATCAGCCCGGGACCGAACGCGTCCTGGACTCGGAACGTGCCGACAGCAGCGAATTTCAACCGCGGTTTGTTGCCAACGTTTACCCCGAAGTGACGCATTGGTTCGTTCGCCGCGGATCGGGAATTAAAACGCCGGGGGATCTAGTCGGGCGGAAAGTGGCGGTCGGCGAAAAAACTTCCGGCGACTATGCGATGAGTAAGTTGTTGTTGAAGCACTTCGGTTTAAAAGAGTCGGATGTTGATGCTCAGTATCTAAGTTTCGTCGATGTCCGTAAGCAATTCGCCGCCGGGGAACTCGACGCGGCCTTTATGACCCTCGGCACACACGCCAAAACCCTAACGCAGTTGGCCGAGCAAGAAACGTGCGACCTATTGACGATCCCCTATGCGGAAGCGTTCACTCGCAAACTCATTCTTCCCTCTCCGTATACGATTCCTGCAGGAATGTATGACTCCTATCCTTCGGCGTTTCCGAGCGACGATGTGAAGACCATTTCCATTCGCGCCAGCTTGTTGACGAATAACGGTGTCGACGCCAACTTAGTCGAGGCGGTGACAGGTATCTTTCTGTCTGAGAAGTTTTTGCTGGCAAACGATCTGGGAGATCTGGTCGATGGCGGCAAGGCGGTGGCCATGCAGAAGCCGGAATTCGAGATGCATCCCGGTGCCACAGCTTACTATGACCCCGAGCTCAAGCCGCTGCTGCCGACCGATTTCGTTGAGGCCACCGAAGGGATGCGGTCTTTTTTGGTCTCCTCATTGATCGCCGTGTTCCTGTTGTTTCGCTGGTACAGATCAGCCGCACGCCGCCGCAAAGAGCATTGGTTAGATCAGTGCATCAAATCGCTATTGGAAATCGAACGGCGACAAGTCGATCTCGATCAGAAGTCAGGCAGCGATGATTGCACGCGTTTGCAAAAACTACTCGACGAGGTCACCGATCTGCGGCAAGGCGCCCTGCGAAAAGTCTCGGCGCACGATCTCAGTGATGACCGCGCCGCCGATTGCTTTTTAGAAATGTGTCACGCACTCAGCGACAAAATCAACGCGAAAATTACCCGGCAACGATTGGAACGAAAGTTCGAAGAATTGAGCGGTCGTTTGGGCAACTGAGGATTAAAGTCGTGACGAGTTTAACAACGATGTGCCACTCACAAATCTCAGCCATATATTCGGTGTCGCCATAACGGAAACGTGAACCCCATGGAAACTATTGGCCACTATCTTGTCGTCGATCTCGAAGCCACTTGCAGCGACGATGGTTCGGTTCCGCGCGACCAAATGGAAACCATCGAAATCGGTGCCGTCATGGTCGAGGCGACGAACTTACAACCAGTCAGTGAGTTTCAATCATTTATCCGCCCGGTACGGCACCAGCAGCTTACCGAATTCTGCCGGGATTTGACCTCGATCACGCAACAGGATGTCGATGTCGCCAAGAGCTTTGAGGAGGTCTTTGCACAATTCGTCGCCTGGTCTCTTCGTTTTGCCGATCCGCTGTTCTGTTCATGGGGTGACTACGACCGGCACCAATTGCGTCAGGATTGCGCGCATCACGGTGTGGATTATCCTTTTGGCGAGGACCACCTGAATCTGAAGGCGCAGTTTTCTATCCGTCTGGGCATCCGTAAGCGATTGGGAATGGCCAAGGCGATGACTCGCGTTGGTCTGCAGCTAACCGGGACGCACCACCGAGGCATCGACGATGCCCGTAACATCGCGCGGCTGTTGCCGCACATCGTGCGCTAAGACCGGCCAGGGCCGCCTAGGCTGGTCAGCGTTCCGGCTCGTGGGAATTCCGCAAAACGGACCGAAGTGACGCGCAGTCGCCGTGAAAGATCTAAATGTAGGCGCAATCCCTGTCCGTGCGCCCACGAAATGACTGCGCGTGAGTCATAATGACTACTGCCTGCTTTGTTCGCTCGTAATGGGGTCGTGTTTGTAAAGTGCTTCTGGGTAAGTGTTTACGTTTTTGTTTTTGCGGCGCGCATGTTTTGGCATACTCGTTGCTTTATGTAACTTACATGTCCGGCAGTCAGAATGACCCGGTACTAAACAGGAATCACTAAAGGTCGCCAAATAAAAAAAGCTGGTCGTGGAGGACACGGGGGCACGTAGCGGCGGCGGGAAACACACGAAACACAAAAGGGGAACAACGATGAAGGCTTTTCAAATCTTTTTGACAGTGGCGGTCTTGGGTGGTATTGGCAACTTGGCGGTCGAAGCGAAAGCTCAAAACCCCATCGTCGGTGGCGGCAGCCAGACCGATGTCTACTACGATCCCTTCAACGATCACACCTACGTCAAACGCGAAAGCATCAGCGTGCGTGAGAGTGCCTTCGATCCCGGTCGGATGTACGTCGATCCCGGTTCGAAACGTTACATCGATCGCTACTTCCGTGACAACAACGGCCAATTGGTTCGCGAATTTGGTTGGACCTGGACCAGCAACGGTCGTCCGCACGGTAAATTGACCCGCCAACGCGTCCGTCGTTACTCGAATCCCAACCCCGGTTGCAACCGGCCGGGACCGGGTGGTGGAGTGACCATCGATGATCAAGAGACCGTGGTCTTCAGCGTCGGGGGAAACAAACGCCGTCCAGGAAACAACCAACGACCTGGCTACAACCGTCGCCCTGGAAACAACCGCCGTCCCGGTGGCACGACCATCGATGATCGCAAAACCGTGATTTTCGATGTCAATAACCGCAACAACAACCGGAACCGGAATAACAATCGCACGAACAACAGCAACAAAAATCGGAAACGGACCGGGCAAAAACAATCCCGCAACGGTCGTCCCGCAATGTTCGGATCGATCCGATAATTCGGAATCAACTGTAGATTGGCAACATGACAATTCCACGCGGCCGGCGAGACACTGTTTCTCGCCGGCCGTTTTTTTATGAATCGCATCTCAAAACGTTGCGGGGTATGCAGGATTCATGGCAAAACGCCGGCAAAATTCCCGTCTCAATATTCGCCTTGCTCGTTCTATGGAATTCCCTTACGATCCCTGTCAGTTGGCCAGTCAACATCTCTGGCTTTGTGGATTTTATCCCTGTCATATCCCGGATTGGCCCGTCCGCCGATCGCTCGAGAGGAGCGATTCTCATCGATAATTCGCCAAGCCTACGCCCCGGAAGCTACTACGCCAAAGAGCTAAAGCAGGTGCTTCCGCCCGAGGTGTTTGAGCGGAATCCGTGGCAACTTCTGTGGCTGATTCCACACTTGGCAATCATTGCTGCGTCGATCAGTGCCCTGCTATTGACCAATATCCATTGGGGGTATCGTCTGTTATTAGCAGTGGCAATCGGACACAGCTACGGGTGCTTGATGTATCTGGCGCATGAGATTTTGCATGGCACAGTCGTGAAAAACGGCACGCTGCAAAACTGGCTCAGCGGGATTTGCATGCTGCCGTACTGTATCAGCCCCGAACATTGGAAGGCGTGGCACAATCGCTCGCATCACTGCCATACATCCAAAACCGGCCGTGATCCCGATTCGTTTGGCGACGTGTATATGAACCGCAAAGCCCCTTTTGCGAAATTCACTACGAAACTGGCGCCCGGCTCTGGATATCTCCGCAGTTGGTTTTTCATGGGCTTTTGGTTTTCTTTCCATGCATTGGTCACGTTATTCGTGCACAGCAAAGTCTTCGAATACTGGAAACCGGCACAGCGACGAAAGCAATTGGCGCTCTTTTCCGCCATGGTCGCGTTTTGGGCCGGAGTCGGATACGCCGTTGGTCCCTACAATTTTGCCTTCGTCTACCTGCTTCCCATGGTTGTGGCCAATTGCGTGCAGATGTTTTACATCAGTACCAACCATCTCTTCTGCGACGAGACGCAGGAAGAAAATGATCCGCTCATCAATTCGCTAACCGTTTCGACACCCCGTTGGGTGAGTTGGTTGCATCTGAATTTTGGCTACCACGTCGAACACCACGTCATGCCGTATGCCAATTCCAAACATGCCCCCACGATTCAGGCGGCGCTCAAGGAACATTTTGGCACGCGGTACCACGAAATGCCGCTCCAGCAGGCGCTGCGTGTGTTATATGAAACGCCACCCGTGCATTTGAGCCGACAGGAATTGGTCAATATGCGCACAGGCGTTGTGTACAGCACGCTCGGACCTAATGGCGAATTGCCCCACGTTGTGGATCAGGTTGCCGTTCCGGTTCGTCCGCGCAAACGCGTGAAAAACCGTCCGGCAGCAGTCGATGTGCCTGTGACGGAAACACCCACCGATGATGTCAAGCAAAATCGGGTCGCTTAGCCCCACGCCGCAACGGCTTTGCTACCAACCGTAGTAGTAGCCATAGGCAGGCCGTTGATAGACGACCAGCGGCCGCGGCCGGTAGACCGGTCGCGCGTACACCGCGGTTAAAGGCGCATAGACCACCGGTGGTGGGTACTGGTAGGTGATGATCGGTGCTGTGTCGACCACCATGTACTGCGGGTAATACCACAGCGGCGGCTGCATGTAATACGAAGGCGGCGCGTAATAAATCACATCGCCCGCTTTCGCCGGCTGCGTGTCTAAAGCATGCCCCACGGTGATCGCCGTCACCATCACGGTCAGCAGCAAGAATCGTCGCATCATCCGCCCCCCAGTTTTGAAAATTCCGAGTGGTTGTCGCAACAGTGACGCTCTTCACGTCCGCATCGCAAAGTGTACCGTCCGTTATTTGGCCGTTTCCAGTGCAAAACAGCTTTTTTGGCAGAGAAGGCGATCACGCTGGGACCGCTGCCCGCACGACATCGTGCGCTGCTGAGCTACCGCAATGCTCGCGCGGGCGATATGATTACAGGTTCCGGAGTGGGCTAAGCGATCGCTGCGAGCCCCAACTTGGGTTGGAAACAATTCAATGCGGGTCTCGGAGAGGAAAGTCCGGGCTTCATAGGGTACAGCGGTGGGTAACGCCCACCGTCCGCGAGGATCGGGAAAGTGCAACAGAAAGAATACCGCCCGCAAGGGTAAGGGTGAAATGGTGGGGTAAGAGCCCACCGCGAGGCGGGTGACCGTCTCGGCATGGCAAACCCCGCTGGAAGCAAGACCAAGCAGAAAGCAGTTCCGGGAAGTCCGCTTCCCGGGCGCGGGTCGTCCCGGCTCGTTACGACTTTCGGGTAGGTTGCTAGAGGCGGCGAGCAATCGTCGTCGTAGAGAAATGATCGCTCACGACACAACCCGGCTTACAGGCCCACTCCGGTTTTTCTATTTGCGTCGATGGCGGAAGAATTCTTAGCCACAGATGGAACACAGATCAAACATAGATACCCGCGCCCCGTAGGGTGCGTCGCGACGCACCTTTCTCGCATAGGACATGTTGCATCACGTATACGAAGACGTGGCCCAGCGAAGCCCAACTGGGCGAAAGAAAACCTCACGCCAAGCTCGCAAAGAGTTTGCGGTTTCGCCCGTCATGTTATTTGCGGCTTTTGCGACTTGGCGTGAGGCTTTTTTTTCGAATTGAAATTAGTCCGACTGTGCCGGAGGAAAACGCCGTCGCACAGCTCCACGGTAACTGCCGGTGCAACCGGCCCTACGTTATTGCCCCAGTTTCTATAGACGGCGAGCTTTTGAAATCAATAGGCCCAACCAGATTATGCACCACACATAAACCCAACTGCTGAATCCGAAACCGCAACAAAAATGTTGTAACCAGACATGTACCGGTTCATCAAAACTGTGTGTATGGTGTTGTGGACGTGGCAATGTTCCATTTGCTGCTGACTGTAGAAATCCATAAATCCACTCTGCTTCGCGCAAGGTTGCAGCATTTTGCTGCGATTCGGGTACGAACCATTTGTCGAGTACATTAGGTGTTAGCAGTCCTTCGGTCTCACCGAATTGATAACGAAACGAGGGGAGTTCCACGACAGCACGATTGTCGATCGGGGTTCCATACCAACTGAGAATGAGGCGCGTGTATTGAAAGTTGCTCGGTCGAACCCAATACCACTTAGGCTCAGTTTCGCCTCGGACGTTAAAGTTACTTAATGACTCATTCCCGTAGCAGTTTGCATTCAAGACACCATAAAATGAGCCAAACATCGGTTGGGTATAACGATGAACCAGCATCGTCCACAGAATCTGTGTGACCAAGGCCCCCACAACCAACCAGACCAACCAGCGACACACGAACACGATTAACTTTTTGGCATTTGGTTTCTGCGCAGCATCCGGCATGATCTACCAATCAATTGCGTCTGTTTCTCGGCCTCATTGTAATTCTCTAAGGCTCACTCGGCCCCCAACGGTTGCACGTAATACGTCATCCCGTTGATCTCGCGTCGCTGGCCGCGCTCCTCCGGAACGACTTCCGCTGGTAGGTATTGGATCATTGCCGGTTCCGGCTGGGCTGTTTCCAACTTTGCGAGGCGTTCTTCCAATACGGCGATGCGGTCCTGGAGTTGTTGTACATTAGCATTGGCGGGAAGATTGGGGGCCTTGCGCTGGCTCCACCACACACCGACTGCTGCCACCAACACAAGTCCAATCAATCCGGCGAGACGCTGCTTGGTCATATCGCACCTTTGCATTTCAGAGCACATGGAGAAAGGAAACGCTGTACCTATCCTACGACCGGCATGATCGAGCGGTCAATATGAGAACCGCTGCCGGTGATTCTGGAAGTTTCACGCAGCGTCACAGCGGCGCAAAGATTAGATGGCGTGTTCTTGCCAAGTCTTTGCGGCCTTTGCGACTCGGCGTGAGGCTTTTTTCTGCGAATAGGCCGTCGCAGGATCTTACGGTAACGGCCGGTGCAACCGTCTCTACGTTACTCACGCTGGCACGTTGTTCGGCATGGATCGCACAATGCGACCGCAAGCGGTCGGTTTGGGATTTTTGAGAGTCACGCCGAAAATCTGTGTTTTATCTGTGTTCAATCTGTGGCTAAGAAAAAACGGTCACGCTTGGTAGCTGCTGCGGGCTTGGCGTGAGGCTTTTTTAATTAGGCGCGTCAAACGTCCTACGCGAGAAAGGTGCGTCGTGACGCACCCTACGGGCTCTTATTCCATTTTTGGGGGGGCGGCGACTTTGTTTTTTTTCGGATTGACGGCGTTTGTTGTCGATTCGTTTTTGGATCTTTGCCCGCGAGACTTTTTTGCGTTTGCGGACGGTTGGGGGAGCGGCGACTTCTAGTAGTAGCTGTCGCAGTTTGTCCAAGCAGTCCGCCACGTTGCGGCCTTGGTCGCGGAAGCGTTGGCTGTGCATTACGAAATCACCGTCGGTCGTTAAGCGGCGGTGGTATGTCTTCATGAACCGCTCGCGGACTCCCTCGCTGAGGCTGGGCGAGGTGGACACACCCCAGCGGAGCGTCGCCTTGGTGTTCAGCTTGTTGACGTTCTGTCCCCCCGGCCCGGAACTGCGGCTGAAGGTGAACGTCAATTCCCGTAGCGGGATCTGAATCGCTTGGTTGACGTACAGCATGCCGGGTTGCCTTTCGGATCAGAAATCGCTGCGGCGGTGGCGATCAGTCGTCGCGGGTTCGCACGAATAGGGCCTTCTTTTCGCCCGGCAGCGTGAAATCGAAGCCGCACGATTTGAAGAAGTCTTCCGACGAGGTGACCGCCATCACTTCGAGCACGTTCTTCGAACGCGCCAATTCGACACAGGTGGTGACCAGCCGCTTGCCGATGCCGGTGCGTTGGAACTCGGTCGAAACGGCGAGGCTGCGGACTTCGGCGAGCTTGGGGGAATAGATCTCCAGAGCGGCGCAGGCAATGATGCGTCCCTCGAATTCAGCCAGAAAACAATGCGGAATCAAGCCCATCAATTCGTCGACCGTGCGCGGCAGCAGCTTGCCCTCGGATACGAAAGGCGTGATGAATTCGGACAATGCTTGGGCATCGCCGGTTTCGGCGTGGCGGACTTGGATCGCGGAAGAATCGAGGTCAGGCATTTTGAGATAGCAATACATCTGTCAGCGGAAAGCGGGCAACATCGGCACGAGGATGGTTTTAGTTATATCGATCCCCATTTGCCAAGCAAGGCAAGCTGAAAAACTGCTCGGCGTGAGCAACCCAGCTTCCTGTGACCGACCTCTCGCAATGGCCAAAACCAATCACTGTTGCACCATACCGATGTTCAACATAACATTTCGCCTCGCTGAGCGGCGTAGCCAATGGATGCGGCAGACGCTTCAGTCGCTGCTTTTGCCGCTCCATTTCATGAGTTCTTACGGAATTTATTCAACCGATTCATGAACGATTCGGTTGCGGGACACGCTTTGTCCGTCGAGGTTCGCGTTTTTTGACCAGCTGAGGCCCAGGAAAGGGACCTGACATGGATGTGGGCGGGCAAGGGGACCATCGGTCTCGCTTTGAATTTTCTGGATCATCGCGTCCAGGCCACGATGCCGCCGGTCCCACAAAGCCCGAGCCGGAATTGAAATCGGGGCGGTTCGCCGGTGACGATTTATTGGATCAGGCAATCGGCCGAACGCGCGACTATCTGCTCAGCCAACAACACGAACAAGGGTATTGGGTCGCCGAGCTCGAAGGGGATACGATCCTCGAGTCAGAGTACATCCTGCTGCTCGCCTTTCTCGGCAAAACCGACACCGAGACCGCCCGTTTGGCCGGGAATTATCTTCGCAAACACCAAACCCCTGGGGGAGGCTGGGCCGCTTATCCGGGTGGGCCGTTGGAAATCAGCGGTTCGGTCAAAGCCTATTTCGCTCTCAAACTGGTCGGGCATTCTCCCGAGGCGGATTACATGATTCGCGCTCGCGACGCGATTCTCGCCGCCGGGGGCGCCGAAAAGGTCAACAGCTTTACACGGTTCTATTTGGCGCTGCTGGACATCATCTCCTACGAACAAGTGCCGGCAGTGCCGCCGGAGTTGATTCTGCTGCCGAACTGGTCACCGATCAATATCTATGAAATGTCCGCCTGGTCGCGGACGATCGTCATTCCGCTGAGCATTCTCTGGGCGCATCGTCCCTGTCATCCGATTGCCGAAGAGCACCGCATCGATGAGTTGTTCGTCAACTCGCCGCAAGAGTTGCCCGCGTCGATGGGCAGCTCCGAAACCTTGGACGACATGCAATCCGACACCTGGTTGGATTGGGACAAGTTCTTTCGTCGCGTGGATGCCGGTTTCAAGTTCTTAGAGCGGAATCGCATCAAGCCGCTGCGGAAACTCGCACTCAAAAAAGCGACCGCGTGGATGGAGGAACGCTTTGCCGGATCGGACGGGTTGGGCGCCATTTTTCCGCCCATTGTTTGGAGTATCATCGCTCTCAAATGTCTGGGCCACGATGAAGATTCACCCGACGTTGTGCGCGCGATGGACGAACTCGACAAATTGATGATACGCGACGAGGATTCGATACGCCTTCAACCCTGCAAGTCGCCGGTCTGGGATACGGCACTCACCACAATCGCGCTGAGAGATGCCGGTGTTTCCGCTGATCATCCGGCGATTCGACGTTCGGCCCAGTGGTTGCTTTCCAAGGAGGTCCGGCAAGTGGGGGACTGGCAGACGCTCAATTCCCACCTGCAACCGGCTGGCTGGTTTTTTGAATTCAACAACCAGTTCTATCCTGACGTTGACGACACGATCATGGTGATCATGGCGCTGCGGAAAACATTGCCGCCGGAACACGAAGCGGAATTTTACGCTGCCTACAGTGCCTTTGATGGAGAAATGGCAGCCGTCATCTCCGGAAACAAATCACTCAAATCCGCCGCCGTTTCCCAAGTGGAATCGGTGCGGCCGGTGCTGGAAGCCATCAATCGCGGGACGCGGTGGGTGTTGGGAATGCAAAATTCCGATGGCGGTTGGGGCGCCTTCGACGTCGATAATAATCGCGAAATCCTCACACGCGTCCCTTTCGCCGACCACAACGCAATGATCGACCCCAGTTGGCCCGACATTGCTGCCCGCGTGGTGGAAATGTTGGCGCAGATTGGCTTCAGCAAGGAGCATCCACAGATCATACGTGCGCTAGAATACATCTTCGAACACCAAGAAACGGATCACTGTTGGTTCGGACGCTGGGGGGTGAATTATATCTACGGCACATGGCAAACCGTCGTCGGATTACGTGAGATCGGTGTCCCGTCGCACGACCCGCGGATCGAAGGAGCCGTGGCTTGGTTGAAGTCGACACAGCAGTCCAGCGGAGGCTGGGGCGAAACGCCGCAGAGTTACGACGACCCTAGTTTGCGGGGCCAAGGAGAGGTGACACCGTCGCAAACTGCTTGGGCTTTGCTGGGCTTACTCTCTGCCGGCGAAGAGAATTCCGTTGCCGTACAACGCGGCATCGATTATTTGATTGATACCCAGTTGCCTGACGGGACTTGGGATGAATCGCAGTTTACCGGTACTGGATTTCCCCGGGTGTTCTACCTAAGATATCACTACTACCGGTTGTATTTTCCATTGATGGCCCTCGGCCGCGCTGCCGCATTGCGAGCAGGCAAATAACGCGCGAGCCGCTCCTTTCATTCGATTTTTCCCGGTGCGCATCATGACCGACTTACCAGGACGATTGGGACGACTGGCAGCCCGCGACATCATGACCTCTAAGTTGGTCATCTTGCGCGATGACGAGCCGATTTCCACAGCGGCGGCCACGCTGAAAGAGCATGGAATCACCGGGGCGCCGGTCATCGATCAATACAACTCGCCGATCGGGATGTTGTCGCTATCAGACATCATTCAAACTGTCTTGCCGGATGATGTCGAGACGGCTCGTCCAGCGCCGGAGGTGCTCTGCGGCGATGCTGCCCACACTTGGGAACTGTTTGAACATGTTGCCGACAACATCGAAACCGCCGGCGATGAGGTGGTCTCTCAACGAATGTCGCGGCTGTTGGTCACGGTTGCCGACAATACCCCGCTGGTTGAAGTCGCCCGCGTAATGTGCGATGGACATTGGCATCGCGTAGCGGTCGTCGACGAGTCCGGAAACCTGTGTGGGATTGTCTCCACGATGGATGTCCTCGCCGCGATGATCAACGCGGCCGATGAAGGTTCCTGATCGTCTATTAATTTGCGTTTTGCAATTGCTATTCTGCGTCACGGGAGGGCGAAGCTCCTGCTGAGCCGCATTTGGGCGTTTTGCGTGGGAAGTAGCGGAGCTTTCCATGGCCGAGGCAAGCGATATTGTTGATTGTGGCTCGGCGGGAGCCTCGCCCTCCCATCTTGATGGCAGGTTCCTACGTGACCGCTCAGCCGCTGGAATTGTCCGCAGGGCGATTAACCCACACGCCGATTACCAAGAGTGCTCCCATCAACACGTACTTCAAGTGTTGAATCTTAAAGGGTAGGACGTCGGCGTGGAACATTTCAGCGCTCCGCAAACCTTCATCCAATACGGTGATCATCAACACACCGATCACCGAACCGATGATCGACCCGTTCCCCCCTTCCACGCGCGTGCCCCCCAACACGACGGCGACGATAACTTGTAGTTCCAGCCCGCCAAACGATGTCGCTGACACCGAACCGTTGCGCGCTGTAAAGCAGATGGCCGCCACAAAAGCCAACCCGCCCATCGCCGTGTAGACCTGTGTCGTGCGGCGAAACACCGGAATCCCCGCGTAACGGGCCGCGACGCGATTGCCCCCCAACATCAACAGTTCCCGACGAAGACGCGAATGGAAAAACCAACCGCCGCCCAGTGCAACCACCAGCGTAATCAGCAACAGCGAACCACTCAGCCCGCCGAACCAAGCATAACCAGGGACGTCGTAGAAAGTGCCGAATTCCTGGTCTCCCAACCGGACTTCGCACAACCCGCGGAACAAAAACAACGTCCCCAAGGTGGCGATAATCGGGGGGACATCCAAGCGGGCAATCAGGAATCCGTTGAACCAACCCAGGCCCAATCCACACAGCAGTCCCAACGGCACCGCCGTCCACCAAAAACTCGCACCGGGATCAAACGTCGCCATTACAGCGGCGATCAGGGCCACCATCGACCCGATGGACAAGTCGATGCCGCCGGTCATCAGCACGGCGGTCATCCCCACCACCAGCACGATCAACGGCGCAGCATGCGTGATCAAATCAGTCGCATAATAACGACTGGAACGTCCGAAAGCCTCGGCTGAATCAAACTGCACGCCGCTAATCGGAGCAAAGACTGCCAATTCGGCCACGAAAAGCAGTGGCAAAATCAGCAGATGCCGTGAAGTGGATTGACGCAAAATGCGCAGGAGCGGTTTCATCGTAATTCGTCCAACAGTTTTTGTCGGCGATGGAGGGCACAGTCGAAACCAATAACCGCCACGATCACGGCCCCTTCGATAGCGGTCCGCCAATACTCGCTCACGCCGGCATAAAGCATGGCTTGTCCGATCAAATACAAAAACAAGGCGCCGAGCACGGTGCCCAACATTGTCCCTTCACCGCCAAAAATATTCGTCCCGCCCAGCACCACAGCGCCGATGACGCTCAACTCAAACCCCATGGCCATTCGTGCCGGTTCGATGACTTGCCGATTCGTGACATACAGCACGGCGGCAACGCCTAGAAATAGACCGCCGACCAAATACGACATTTGCAAAATGCGCCCCGGATGCAGTCCGGCAATGCGACACGCCCGCGGCGAACAGCCCAGCGCCAAAAATTCGCGAAACGTTTTTCCATACGCCTCCCAGACCAATGCGGCAACAACGACGACGGCTAAGATCCAACCAGCATATTCCTTAGCGGGAGTTTGATAGGCAGCCTGTTGAATCGACAGCCCGCCCCCAAAGTCCGGCATCAGTGTATCGGCCAGGATCAACGCCAGTCCGCGATAAAATTGCAAACCAGCAAGCGTGATAATAATCGGTGAGATCCCCAGCCAACGCACCAACAGCCCGTTCCACGACGAGAGCGCCACAGCCGTCAGCCAACAGCCGAAAAAGCAGACCCCGGGACTGGCTCCGTAATCGTACAGAATGCCAAACACCGTGCCGGCGACGACGATGATTGTCGAGATTGAAAGATCGATGCCGCCGGCGAAAATAATCCCCGTTAACCCCAACCCGGCAATGATCACCGGAGCGAGATAAACCGGAATCCGCGACAACTCAGCGAGAAACGACGAGTTGTCGTCCCCGGATGTTTGCCAGTAGATATACCCCAACAGCAACGCGCAACCCACCAGCAAAAACAGCAAGCGATGCCGCACCGTCGGCGTCACTCGGCTGAAATATTGAATCACGATATTGTGGGATGGCGGCATGGGAATGAGTGGCCGGGGGTTAGTGGCCAGTGGCCGGTACGTCAGTTTGTGATAATCCCGAGGCGGCTAGGATCACGTTGTGTTCGGTGAGGTTTTCGCTGCTGAGTTCCGTTTCAATCGTGCCGCGATTCATGACCAACACGCGGTCGCTCATGCCAATCAGTTCCGGTAGGTCGCTGGAAATGAACAACACCCCTTTTCCCGCTCCTGCTAAACGGTCGATGTGTGCATGGATGTCGGCTTTGGCCCCGACGTCGACGCCGCGGGTCGGTTCGTCGAGAATAATCATCCCCGGGTCCCGTTCCAACCAGCGGGCGATTAAAGCCTTTTGCTGATTGCCGCCGCTGAGCGTGCCAATGGCTTGTTCCGGGCCGGTGGCGCGGATGTCATAATTCGTTAACGCTGCCGAGACCATCTCCCGTTCTCGACGACGATTCACGATCCCTAACCGGTTGGCAATAACCGCGAATCCGATGCTCAACGATTCTCGCAGTGAATGGTCCAACACTAAACCTTGGCGTTTGCGTTCTTCGGGAATATACACCAACCCGCCGCGCAAGGCCGCATGGGCGTCTCGTGGTTTCCAGGTGTCTCCGTTTAAGGTCATGGTTCCCGAATCAGCCGGGTATAACCCATAAATCGCGCGGGCCAATTCCGAACGTCCCGCCCCGACCAATCCCGCGACGCCCACGATTTCACCAGCGCGCACGTCCAAACTGATGTCGCGAAACATCCCCGCGCGCGTCAGCGAATTCAGTTGCAACACAACATCCCCCAGGGTGCCCGAGCGGGTGCGGGGATAGACTTGATCCAGGGGGCGGCCGACCATGTCGTGCACCAGTTGCCCGGCGGTCACCTCAGCGGTTGCGTGCGTAGCCACCAAGTCGCCGTCCCGTAGCACGGCAATGCGGTCGGTGATTTCAAAAATCTCGTCCAGGCGATGCGAAACATAGATGATGGCTACGCCCCGCGCTTGCAGTTTGGTCAGATGTCCAAACAACCGCCGCACTTCCGGTTCACTGAGACTGGCCGTTGGTTCGTCGAGAATCAACAACCGTGCGTCGCGGGACAACGCGCCGGCGATTGAGACTTCTTGTTTCTCCGCCGCTGTCAATTGATCCATGGTGGCGTGGGTTGGCAAATCAATGCCAAACGCGCGAAGTCGCTCTTGTGCTTCCTCGTGTAGAGACCGCCAATTCACACCACCGAAAAACGAGCGGGGCCAGGACTCCCCCAGCAGCAAATTCTCCGCCACCGTCAATTGAGCGGCATACTCCAACTCCTGATGAATCGTAGCGATCCCCGCATCGATCGCCGCACGTGGTGATTCGAAACACAGCGAACGACCGCCCAACGTGATCGTCCCCGCATCGGGTTGGTGCAGGCCGCTGAGCAATTTGATCAATGTCGACTTGCCCGCACCGTTTTCGCCAACCAGTCCCAGAATCGACCCCGCTGCCAATTCCAGCGAGAACGGTTTCAGCGCCGGCACCCCGCCGAAGGATTTAGAAATGCCGGTGAGTTTGAGGAGCGGTGTGGTCATGACGTTGTGAACAAGTCGGGGTCTAGCGACCACGAAGATCGGTCCGGATGTTGTATCCAAACACAGGAACAATTTGGCGGTGGGTGCCACTGGCTTTGCCAGTGCGGGGGCATATGTGGGTACGACTTACAAAACACTGGCGTAGCCAGTGGCACCCCGTTCTTTGGTGTGACAATGCACTAGGCGTTGCCGAATTTCCAAAGCTTAGCGGCATTGATGCCCATGATTTTTTGGCGGTCTTCATCGCTGAAAAATGGAATTTCTTCGCGAATCAATGCCAACTCGTCCGTCAACGGCGGACGTCGATCTTGAGCCCGTGTCGCTCCGGGAAAGCCGGTGCCCCACATCAATCGGTCTGGTCCGAAGCTATCGTACATCCGCTCGACCCAAGGCCAAGTGTCTTTGTAGGGGAACTTTTTCGAAGGCGAACGGATGTTTAATTCAGAGACCTTACAGTACACCTGCGGA
Organism: uncultured Planctomycetaceae bacterium; assembly: GCA_942492455.1. Taxonomy (GTDB): domain Bacteria; phylum Planctomycetota; class Planctomycetia; order Planctomycetales; family Planctomycetaceae; genus Symmachiella. The sequence continues at coordinate 73,367 of CALOFE010000084.1, forward strand.
TACTTGGCCAGCGCGAGCAATTTGCCGAATTCCACTGACGGATCAGCGACGGTGAAATCGGTGTTGGCTAAATGGTCAATCACCACCGGGACCGTCGGATGCCGCGCGATCATCTCATCGAGCTTGGGCAACTGCTCGCTGGCAATGAACATATTGAAGATCGCCCCCAATTCCGCCGCCTTCTCCCACAACGGATCGCGCGAACGGGCGTTCAACCAATCGTCCTTTCCGCGATAATAGACCGGGCTAAACCGCATGCCGGCAAACTGATGCTCACGCATCCAGTAGTCCAACTTGTCTGCCACGTTTGGATCTTCGGGATCGATCAAGCCATGCCCGCGAAACCGGTCGGGAAAACGTTTAATGCACTCGGCTACGTAGCTGTTGTCCCAGCCGTGATAAATCACCTGCACCAGCACGCAATAATCAATGCCGAACTGATCCATCTCCGCATTGAGCAATTCCACTGTGGCGGGGATTTCCGGCGCCTTCATTTTGCGGGCGAAGGGAAACTTCTTCAAATCGGCCGCCCAAACATGCATGTGCGTATCGACAACCGGTGCTTTGGGCTTTTCATCCGCTCTCGCCGAAACACTCGCCATGGTCAGCGAAGCCGCAGCGGTGGTTTTCAAAAACGAACGGCGGGTTGTCGATGAATTCGTGAGCGGCATAGCGTTCCCTGATTCGTAAAAAACAGACGTCAGATTCTGAAAAACAATTCCACGAAAATCACAACTTCCGGTGCACCACAAACCCGGGAATCGTTGTGCGCGTTTGGAAAAGCGTTTTCCCAGCCGTGACAAACAGCGTGCGGAGATCGTCGCCGCCAAACGTGACATTGGTGAGCACGTCTTCGGGAATCGGAATCCGTCCTTGAATCTCACCCGCCGGTGTCACAATCCAGATGCCGGGTGGCACGTCGTCCGTCTCATGGGGTCCCCGGGGACGGGCGATTCCGGCGGCGAGGTACAAGTTACCCTGCGTATCGACCGCCATGCCATCCACACCACGTCCCGGTGCGAAATCAATCACGCATCGCTGCTCGCTGACTTCACCACTGTCCGAAAGGTTAAAGGCCCAAATCTTGCGATTGCCGTCGACCACCGGGCAACTATCGACGATGTACAGCGTGGCTTCGTCCGGCGAAAGCGCGATTCCGTTAGGGCGTTGGATCTGCGGCTGCGTGATCAACCGCGTGACGGCTCCATCGGGATCGATGCGATAGATCGATTCGTGCTCCATCTCCATCTGCGAGCGGTCACCGTAACACGGATCGGTGAAGAAAATCTGACCGTTGCTGCGGGCGGCGATGTCATTGGGCGCATTGTAACGGGCCCCTTCGTAGCGATCAGTCAGCACCTCATAGCTGCCGGTCTGAATATCGGTGCGCGAGATCCGCCGATTTCCCGTATGCGGCTGCCAATTATCTCCCTCGCAAGCCAACAGCCGGCCGTCGGCGTCGAACAGCAGTCCATTGGCGCAACCGCTGGCGATCCTCCAAGGCTGGCAATCGCCAGTTGCCGTATCCAGGACCATGATGCGGTTGTTGGCGATGTCTGAAAAAAAGACGCGGCCATCAGCCGTCGCGGTTGGACCTTCCAGAAAAGCGACGTTGGCAGCGGCGGAAACGGGGGCGGCCGTTTCCAGAAAATCCGTCGGCAGTCCCACATTACGAAAATCCAAGGTGTCCCCTTTGCTCAATGTCGGCGGCACGGCGGTTAGTACATCTCGTCGTCTTGGTCCCACAGATCCCGTTCGGAGATCAACCGCAGTCCTTTGTCCTGCAGCGTTTTCATCGCCAAATCGACGTCGTCGACCGACAACGCAATGGCCCCCCGGCCGTTGCGGCGGAACAATAAGGGATAGGTATAATGCACGTTCAGTTCTGCTTGGAGCAGGGCGATGCAAATTTCCACATGGGGCTGGGAGCTTTCTGGAAGCTCCACGCCAACCAGATCCACTTCGGAATAGGTCAGGCCGGAAAGGTCGAGGATTTCCCGTCCCCGTTCGGTATTGTTGAGCATCAGGCGCACGATGGCGCAGTCGACGGAGTTGTCGATGCTTAAAGCCACGACACGGATGTCATGTCCTTCAAATCGCCGTAACAGATTGTGGAGCGCGCCGACGCGGTTTTCTGCGAATACGCAAAATTGCCGCAAACCCGGCCAATCGCGGCCGCGCATCGTCAACGGATCCATCACTTCGTCATCGCCGAAACTCATCGGCCCACTCTCCCCACGAGAAACATTTTTAGCGGTCGTATTCGTGGACACTCCACGGACGCGCCATTGCGAAAACGGCCGACCGGCTTGATTTCCTATTCACGCGCCGCAAATCTTTTGCTATTGCAGTTTATGACAAATCCGCGCCCGACCGTCAACGTTTGCCGGCTGGATGCGTGATTTGTTCCTTGATCCACAGACTTTTGATCCACAAACAATTCGGCCCGCGGTTCCGCTGCGGTGCATATCTACGAGAGAAACCTGATGATCCGCACATTTCTGTTCGATATGGGCAATGTCCTCGTCCATTTCTGCCACGATCGCATGTGTTCGCAAATCGGCGAATTGTGCGGCAAATCAGGACCCGAAATCCGCACGGTATTGATTGAATCGGAATTGCAATTCAAATTCGAGCGGGGATGGCTGTCGGAGGACGAATTCCAAGCCGTTTTACAACGCCTGTTGGAAGCATCGTTCGACCGCGACGAGCTGTTTCGCGCCGGCTCTGACATTTTTCAACCGAATACCTCAATCGTCCCGGTTCTCAAAGCCCTCAAAGCAGCCGGACACCGCTTGGTGTTACTCTCCAATACCAGTGCTCCGCACCTACGATTCGTGCAGGAGACCTATGACGTCTTGGAACATTTCGACGATTTTGTATTGTCCTACGAAGTCGGCGCTGTGAAACCCGATGCGGCGATTTTCGAGGCGGCCCTCCAGAAAATCAATTGCCCACCCGAAGAATGTTTCTACACCGACGACATCGAAGAATACGTCATCACCGCTCGCGGATTCGGTTTACGCGCCGAAGTCTTCACCGATACCGAAAACCTGTTGACGCACCTCGAAAGCCACGGCGTCAACCTGCCCCCCACCTGGGCCGCATAACGTTCCAACAGAGGACACTGGGGAAGCACAACTCACCTCTCCCCCTCTTTGATCTTCGTAGCAAACTGCATATCACCGTGAGGAAGCAATCATCGGGTGGCAGCGATTGCCAACGGCAATCGGTGTGCCGTAGGCACAAGACGCAGCAGTTCCAGCTGTCCCTGCCAATGTGACTCTGCTCGTTATAAGAGCGCGGAAATTGCGGCTTCTTGCGGGCTGCGCCCGCCCCGATTGCTGCCGCAATCGCGGCTACCCCGGAGGATTTCCCAACCGAACATCGGCATCATTAATCGTCTCCCTGATGCAATTGATTGCTCTGGGAGCGGGGCCGGGGTGAGGGGTTTAGTTCCGCGGTTACTCTTGTACCCACCATCGCGCGGACCAACCATTTCCTACCGCCACTTTCCCCGACCGTTGTGGGGATGCTATGCTGCTGGCTCCAGGTTTTTTAAAGATTCGTTTTTACCGCACAGGTGCCTCCCATGCAGCAGAAATGCCTTCGTTTGTGGCTCACGATTGTCATATCCGTGATTTCCACCGCGCAGTTATTGGCGGCGGACGAACCTCTCCGTACTGCGGGGGATCGGCCGTTTGATATTCAACACATTCGACTCGATTTGGACATCTCGCTCAAAAAAAAGCAAATTGCCGGCGCAGCCACGATCGATTTGCAACTGCTTCGCCCGCTGCAGGTCTTGAAACTGGACGCGGTTGGATTGGAAGTTTCCAAAGTCCTACTCGCTCCTGATCAGTCGGAATTGGAATTTTCGACCACCGACGACCAATTGCGGATCGATCTCGGCTCCACTCGTCCGCGGGGGGAAAAAGTCCGCGTCATTATTCAATATCAAGTCCGCGATCCCAAAGCGGGGATGTATTTCTTCGGCCCCACCGAGGGAGAACCCAACGTGCCGTGGATGATGTGGACCCAAGGAGAGCCGGTTGCCAATCATCATTGGTTCCCCTGTCTCGACCATCCGAATGAACGCCAGACGACTGAAATCGTCGCCACCGTCGACGCCGGATACGAAGTCCTTTCCAACGGGGATTTGCTGTCGCGCAAAAAATCCAGCGACGGCAAACGCGAACGATTTCACTACAAACAATCCCAGCCACACGTCGCCTACCTGGTGACGCTTGTCGTCGGCGAATTTGAAATCGGTCGGGAAACCTGGGGGGATGTGCCGGTGTTGTACTACGTCCCGCCCGAAAAGGCCGGCGATATGCAACGGACATTCGGCCGCACCAAAAACATGCTGACCTTTTTCAGCGAACGGTTTGGGATCAATTATCCTTGGACGAAGTACGCGCAGATCGTTGTCGAACAATTTATTGCCGGGGGAATGGAAAACACCGGAGCGACGACGTTGTATTCCAAGGTGATGCACGACGAACGCGCCATGTTAGACAGCAGCCCCGATCGTCTGATTGCCCACGAACTGGGGCATCAATGGTGGGGCGATTTGGTCACCTGCAAAGATTGGTCGCATCTGTGGCTGAACGAAGGCTTTGCGACCTTCTGCGAATTGATGTGGGCCGAACACGATTTGGGCGTCGACGAACACGACTACATGCTGTACGGCAAGGGCAAATTCGCCCGCTCTGACGGACCCAAAACACGTCCCATTGTCGACTACCACTACTCCGATCCGGGGGCCATGTTCGACGCGCGGGCCTATCCCAAAGGGGGCTGGGTGCTGCACATGTTGCGGCGGCAATTGGGTGACGATTTGTTCTACACCGGTCTGCAAAAATACGGCGAAAAATTCCGCATGCAAACCGCCGAGACATCCGATCTGCGCAAAGTGTTTGAAGAGCACACCGGCCGCAATTTGGAACGGTTCTTTTACGATTGGACCGCGCGACCGGGGCATCCCGAATTGGAAGTCGCCACCGAATACGACCCCGAAGATAAACTCGCCAAAATTTCCGTCAAACAAACGCAAAAAGGGGACGCCTTTCATTTTCCGCTGGCCATTGAAATTCGCTGCAAAGAGACCTCCGGCCCGATCACGGTTGACAAAGAGATCACCGAAAAGGAATTGACCTTTTACCTACCGTTGCCCGCCGCTCCCGAATTGGTTCGCATTGATCCGCAGTCGGCTGTGTTGGCGGAATTGAAAGAGAAAAAATCGCGTGACCTGTGGAAAACACAACTCTTAGAAGCCCCCACGGTGATCGAACGTATCCGCGCCGTCGAACATTTTGCCGAGAGCAAAAAGGCCGACGATCGTGAATTGCTCAAACAGGTCTTAGAGCAAGACCCGTTTTATGGCGTTCGCATCGAAGCGTCGGAAGCGCTCGCCAAATCAGGCGGCGATGTTTCACGCGACGCGCTGATTGCCGGATTGTCACAAGAGCACCCCAAGGTGCGGCGTGCCTGCGCTGATGCATTGGCTAAATTTCCTCGCGACGAGAAAGTCATCGCGGTACTCAACCAGCGTCTCCAAAACGGTGATGCCAGTTATTACGTCGAAGCAGCATTCGCCACCGCATTTGCCAAAGTCCAAGACGAACCGCCGGTGGAGCCCTTGCAGCGTCTGTTGTCTCAAGACTCGCATGGCGAAGTGATCCGCTCAGCGGCGCTGCGTGGATTGGGGTATTCCACCGATCCGGCGACCTTAGATTTATTAGTCGAGTGGACCGGACGATCGAAGCCCCGCAGTTGCCGATTGGCCGCAGCGGAGGGAATTGCAACGTACTTTTCCCGCAATGAGGTTTCCAAACCGGTCCGTGAAAAAACGGTTGAAACGTTGGCCGGATACTTGAAGATCGACAACCGTCATGTGCGGCGCAAGATCATCGAGTCATTGGGTGAGATGGGCAAAAACGCCGCTACGCGCGCAGTATACTGGCCAGCATCGCCGATCAGGATCCTGACGACCGTGTTCGTGCTGCTGCAAAAGCTGCTTTGCCGAAATTGGATGCCGAGACGCCGGCCACCGCTGAAGTCGGGAAATTGAGGACGGAATTGGACAAACTGCAAAAAACTAACAAATCGCTGGAAGACCGCCTGCAAAAATTAGAGAGCAAGTAAGTCAACTAGCAACCAGCTATTACACACTTATTTGAATGAGGCCTCACATGATACATCTCAACGTCCTGCTCACCGTCAACGATCCTGAAAATGTAGACAAAGTCCGCGAATTGCTCACCGAGTGTTGCCGTCTCTCGCGGGCCGAACCGGGGTGCGCGCGGTTTGAAGTGTACCACTCCAACAACGATGCGACACGGTTCGTGCTCAACGAACATTGGGAGTCCCCAGAAGCGCTGGACGGCCATCGTCAGGCCAAAGCCTATACCGAATACTATCAGCCGCAGGTCCTCCCTCTCGTCACCCGCGAGCCGCACCCCTCGACGCTGTTGGAGCCGTAGCACAGTACTTTTCTCGTATCCGGGAGGGCGAGGCTCCCGCCGAGCCGCGCGCAACCAGTACGTATCATTTTTAAATAATCATCTCATAAACAACGTGATTTCGTAGACAACGTACCGCGTGCCAATCCGGCTCGGCAGGAGCCTCGCCCTCCCAGTGCGCTGAATTACTAAACGAAGATCTTTTGTTACACGCGATGCCTTCCACAATCGAAATACTCAATCGTTTGAAATCGTGGCCGCTCTGGATGGCCGTCTTTGCCGCACTCGCGCTGGCTGCCGTTGTCGGTGTGATCGACTATTCGGTCGGCGATGCGTTTGATCTGTCGTTGCTCTATGTCCCGGTCATTGCCATCGTCTGCTGGGTCGTGAACCTGCGGGCCGCCGTAATGTTTGCCGTGCTTTGTTCACTCATTTGGCTGATCGACGATTGGATCGTCGCTGATGTCACCGTTCCGGAGATCAACAAATATTGGGAATCGGCTGTGCGGTTTTTATTGTTCGTCGCTTTTGCGGTCGTCTTAACTCACTTGCAAACAGCTTTGCAGCGAGAATCCGCCTTAGCCCGTAGCGACCCGTTGACCGGTTTGGCCAATGTGACCTCCTTTGTCGAAGAGGCCGAGCGGGCGACGCACCACAGTCGTCGCGGGCAAACACCGATCACCGTCATTTTCTTGGATTGTGATCATTTTAAAGAAGTCAATGATCGATTAGGCCATCCGCAAGGAGACGCCCTCCTGAAAGATGTCGCGAATTGCATTCGCTCCAGTATACGTCGTGAGGACGTTGCTGCGCGGATGGGGGGAGACGAATTTGCGATTCTCTGTCCCGGCATGGATGAATCGCTCGCCCGACAAATCGCCGAGCGGGTCAAAGGCGATTTGGATAGCAAGATGCAGAGCGGCAATTGGCCGGTCACATTCAGCATTGGCGTCGCTACATTCCCGATTGCCCCTCCGTCGGTTGCTGATTTGATTCGAGAATCCGATAATCTGATGTATGCCGTCAAACATGACACGCGCGACGGAGTGCGGTTTAAGACCGTAAGCAACGTGCCTGACGTTGCATAACCGCGTGAGGTTCCGAAAAACAGCCGCCGGACAGCGGTGGAAATCCTTTCCATTTTCCTCGTGAGAAATACGAAACATGCTAGCACACAACGTCTTTTTTTCGCTGAACGACCCGACTCCTGAAAATACGCAAAAATTGTTGGATGACTGCAATGAGTATCTCAACAATCATCCCGGGTTGATCTTTTTCGGTTGCGGCACCGTCGTCCCCGATTTGGCACGCCCGGTCAACGATCACGATTTCGATGTGGCTCTGCACACGGTTTTCGAGGATCGCGCCGCTCACGACGTCTACCAAACCGCGCCGCGGCATCTAGAATTCATTGCTCGCAACAAAGAGACGTGGAAACAAGTCCGCGTATTTGATTCACAAGACTGACCGAAACGACTGAACCTTATGACTTTGGAATTAGCCAACCTACTCGCCGATGACAATGACGCGGTTTACGATATTCAAACGACCGGCGCCGGTCCGGCCGGAAGCTTACCGCTCAACGACGAGATGCTGCGGCACAGTCCCAGCGGCGACCTTTTCGGATTGACGCAAAACGCCGGGATGGGCTGGGATCCACAGCAGTTGTTGTGGCCGCAGTATCTGATTCTCAGCACACAAGGCGGGATCCGCGGCGAAGATGGTCACCCGATTGCTTTGGGATATCACACCGGCCACTGGGAAGTCGGCCTGTTAATGCGCGCCGCTGCGGAACGGTTAGTCGCCTTGAAATGTCTGCCGTTTGCGGCTTATGTGAGCGATCCCTGTGACGGTCGCACACAAGGCACGACCGGCATGATGGATTCACTCGCCTATCGCAACGATGCGGCTGTGGTGATGCGGCGACTGATCCGTTCGCTGCCGACGCGTCGCGGCGTGCTCGGCGTTGCGACCTGTGATAAGGGACTTCCGGCGATGATGCTCGCGTTGGCGGCACAACACGATTTGCCGGGGGTGCTGATCCCCGGCGGCGTGACCTTGCCGCCTACTGTTGGCGAAGATGCGGGCAAGGTGCAAACCATCGGCGCGCGGTTCGCTCACGGAGAAATCACGTTGCAAGAAGCCGCCGAAGCGGGTTGCCGCGCGTGCGGTTCCGCGGGAGGCGGCTGCCAATTTCTGGGCACGGCCGCCACAGCGCAGGTCATCGGCGAAGCCTTGGGCATGACCTTACCGCACGCGGCACTCGCTCCGTCCGGACAACCAATTTGGCTGCAAATGGCCAGCCAATCGGCAACAGCAGTCGTGGAACAGGAAGCGGCCGGATTGAAAATGTCCGACATCCTCACCGATTCTGCCATGCACAACGCCATGGTGGTCCATGCCGCTGTGGGGGGATCGACGAATCTGCTGTTGCATCTCCCCGCCGTCGCCTTCGAGGCCGGACTGAAGCGGCCCACTGTAACAGATTGGAACCGAATCAATCGCCAAGTACCGCGCATCGTGGACGTGCTGCCCAACGGACCGGTCGGACATACGACCATCCGCGTATTCCTTGCCGGCGGCGTCCCGGAAATCATGTTGCACCTGCAACGACTTGATTTGTTGGATCTCACAGCGACCACCGTCACCGGCCAATCGCTGGGCGACGTACTCGCCTGGTGGGAGAAATCCGAGCGCCGCGAACGACTGCGCGAGGAATTGCGCCGCCGAGACGGCATCGACCCCGACGATGTCATCATGACACCCGATCAAGCCCGCGCGCGGGGACTGACCAGCACGGTGACCTTCCCTGTGGGTAATCTGGCACCCGAAGGATCGGTGATCAAAAGCACTGCCATCGATCCCTCAGTTGTCGACGAAGATGGTGTGTATCGCAAACTCGGACCGGCGCGGGTATTTCATCGCGAACGGGATGCCATCGCCGCCGTCAAAGGCCAGACCGACAATCCGGTCAAAGCGGGTGACGTCGTGGTTCTTTGTTGCCGCGGTCCATTAGGGGCGGGCATGGAAGAAACCTATCAAATTACATCAGCACTCAAACACCTACCATTTGGCAAAGAAGTTGCCGTGATCACCGATGCCCGGTTTTCCGGCGTTTCCACCGGGGCCTGCATCGGACACGTGGGGCCCGAAGCCTTGGCTGGTGGGCCGATCGGCAAGGTGCATGACGGCGATTTGATCGAAATTGTTATCGACCGCGGAGAATTGACCGGTACAATCAATTTGGTGGGACACGGCGAGGAAACTTTCGGGGCGGAGCAGGGGGCGGCTCTGTTGGCCTCGCGAACGCCGCAACAACCACTCAGCGCCGACGACAATCTGCCCTCCGACACCCGATTGTGGGCCTTATTACAACAAGTCGGTGGCGGCACCTGGGGCGGATGTGTCTACGACGTCGACGCCATTGAAGAAGTGTTGCAAGCCGGAATGGAGTCGCTCAAGAAAAAAGGCAGACCACGCTGAGAGATAACTCTCATCGTGGAACAGGATCGACATATTGGAGTCCCTTTTCCGGATCGGTAGAGGGCCGGGAGTAAGGTTTGATGAATCGTCTGTTCCAGAAATTACTGGACGCTAAGACCATACAGCCGCTCATGTTCTTTCTGCTGATCAGCCTCGTTGTCAGCGTTGCAGTTGGCGACCGCTGCACTGCCGGCGAACCGCGCGACGCGGTCCATCCTGGCTATCGCATTTTGCGCACCAAGGCCTACTTGCCTCCCGATTTCGACGACACGGTGTTTGACGAATTGTGGAAGCAATGGCCGCCGGAACAGCGCGATCGCGCCGCCGCAGCCACCCCCACGCAGCGCCGCGAAATGCTGTTCAACGAATACGGCTTGATGCCCTCGCCGGATGCTTTTGGCAATGGCAAAGCGCTGGGCTATGTCGATGACGGGCGCGGGGGGTGGGTGATGAACTGTTTGACTTGCCATGCCGGCAAAGTCGCCGGTCAAGTGATTCTGGGTTTACCGAATTCGCATTTGGCACTGCAAACCTTGGTCGAGGATGTGCGGGCCACCAAAATACAGATGCAGAAACCGCTGTCACACATGGATCTGGGATCGTTGGCCATGCCGTTGGGGACGACCAACGGCACCACCAATGCGGTCATGTTCGGCGTCGCCTTAGAGGCGCTTGCGCGACGATGATTTGAACGTCCACCTCACCAATCCACAGCCCAACATGCTGCACCACGATATGGACGCGCCCCCTTGGTGGCATCTCCGCAAAAAGAAATGGATTTACGCCGACGGTTTCGTCGCCAAATCGCATCGCGCCCTGATGCAGTTCATGCTCATTCCACGCAACGATGCCAAGACCTTTAAGAGTTGGGAAGAGGACTACCGGCAAATCCTCTCCTGGATCGAAACCATCCAGCCACCCAAGTATCCCTTTGAAATCGACGACCAACTCGCCGAGGAAGGCCGCGTGGTTTTTGAAGCGACTTGTTCCCAGTGCCATGGTACCTATGGTGAGGAATGGACCTATCCTGAGCGGATTGTCGACATCGATGAACTCGGCACCGACCCATTGCGGTTGCAATCGCTCTCGCCTATCTACCGCCGCAAATACGGCCGCGGCTGGTTGGCCGACTATGATCCAACCCGTGTCCGCGAGCATCCGGGCGGATACGTCGCTCCGCCGTTGGACGGTATCTGGGCGACCGCTCCTTATTTCCACAACGGTTCGGTTCCCACATTGTGGCATGTGCTGCATCCCGATCAGCGGCCGGCGGTGTGGCGACGGAGTATCGAAGGCTACGACACCAAACGGGTGGGGCTAGAAGTCGCTGAATTCGCGGAACTTCCAGGCGATGTAAAAACACCGCGCACAGCACGCGCATTTTTCAACACGCAGGAATCAGGCAAGAGCGCCACCGGCCATCGGTTTCCTGAAACGCTTTCCGAATCTGAACGCAACGCCGTCTTAGAGTATTTGAAGACGCTTTAGCGATTCGGGCAGCGGTGACGAAAGACATTGGTTTGCCTATAGGGATTTGGTGCCTTGGGCTGGTGCTGCAGCAACGCTGGACGACGCTCGTTTCGCAAATTCCTGCACTCTGTCGTCGCGTCGAGTTTCATGAATGCCGCATGGCGGATACAATCAGGTTCCGGAATGTCGTAAACTGAAAGCCTGTCACATCACCTATCCGGCCGGGGCCAAAATATGACTGTTCAAAACGGCTCCGATCACTCGGAACCACATTCTTCAGATGAATCCGCTGCAAAACCGACAGTCCTGGGGGCCGCCGTTGGTGTTGCCATCTTGTGCCTGCTGGTCGGTGGATTCGTCTATCTGTTGATGCCTCGTCATGAACCGCCTCCGCAGCCGCCAGAGCAGACCGAAGATCCTCAGGATCTCGCAATGCCCAAGCCGGAGCGTGATTGGCATTCGGGTGAATATGTCGGCAGCCAAACCTGCGCCGAATGTCACGCCGAAATCGCGGAAGCATACGCGCAGCACCCGATGGCAAACACGCTGGCACCAGTCGCCGATGCTTCTCCGATCGAACTCGTTGAGGGGGATTCCACCGAATTCGAGAGTCACGGGCGACGTTATCGAGTCCAGCGCGATGGCGACCGCATGATTCACACCGAATTCATGACCGATTCCGACGGCGAACTGGTTTACGAACAATCAGAAGAAGTGGACTTTGCCGTCGGTTCAGGTGAGAATGCCAGGACTTATCTGATTAACCACGGCGGGGTCATGTTTGAGTCCCCGATCACCTGGTACACCGAAAAAGGAATATGGGACCTCTCGCCCGGTTATCATGACAACCCGGCTCAACGCTTCAATCGCCGTATCCTTGATGGTTGCGTTCAGTGTCACTCGGGTCATTCCATCCCGACCGGGGATGGAACCTCAGCTCGTTTCGAAGAACAGCCGTTTACGGAATTTGGAATCAGTTGTGAACGCTGCCACGGACCGGGAAAACGGCACGTCGAAAAATTTCAAGCCGGCAATGGGGAGGCTGGCGACAAGTCTGCTGAAGACATGCTGATCGTAAATCCCGCTCAACTCGAAGGGCGACTCGCGGACAGTGTCTGCTACCAATGTCACATGGGTGGAAAACATCGTGTCTTGCGAAAAGGCAAATCCTACCATGACTTCCGACCTGGGATGGCCACTGAAGACATCTGGACGGTGATGGTTTCACCGGCATCGGTATCGGCTGATGGCAACGCAGAGTTTTTAAGTCATGTCGAGCAAATGGAATCGAGTGCCTGTTTCCGCGGTTCCGAGGGGCAAATGCGCTGCACCACTTGTCACGATCCGCATCGTTCTCCCAAGCCTGAGGAGCGTGCTGCATTCTATCGGCAGCGCTGCAATAGCTGTCATTCCGATCGCGGCTGCTCGCTTCCTATCGAAGAACGTGAACAACCGCCCGCACTCAACTCGTGCGCGCATTGTCATTTACCATCGTCCGGTTCGAGCGACATTCCACATACCTCGGCGTCGGACCACCGTATCTTAAGAAAGCCTCCAACTAAGCATGATGTGGCACAGGATTCACACCGAGGCGTGGCTTGGTCAATATTCGACAACAGCGACCAACGTATGCCGCAGTGGGAAGTACAGCGTGCCAAAGCTCTGGCACTGGCTGAACAGGCAATGCAAGAATCAGACCAACGACTCACGCAGCAAGCCATTGCGGCACTGGAGGAGGCGTTGCGACACGACCCGCACGATGTCGAGGTATCGAGTAGTTTGGGTGTATTTTATTGCATCACACGCAACGATGCGAAAGCAATGAGCTGGCTTGAATCCGCTCTGCAGGTCGATCCGCATCACGAATTGAGCCTCAAGAACCATGGCATGATGGCACTGCAAACCGGCATGCTAGACAAGGGGCAACGTAGTTTCGAAAGCTATCTCGAAGTCAATCAATGGGATGGCACAATTTTCGGACCCTACGCGGCGATTCTAGCGAATACCGGTCACCTGCAGGATGCTGTGAAGGTCGCCGAGCGGGGATTGCGACTCGACCCAACGCAACTGAAACTTCGCAGCTTTGCCGCGCAATTGTACGCGCGCCTCGGCGATCAGGAGAAGAGCCTGCAACACCGTGAAATATTGCAGAAGATTCAAAAGCGCCTAAGTGACCCTGACACAAAGCTGGATTGATGTTGTCAGTATGGGGCCGCAATCGTCCACAAATCCCGCACCTCTAACCTTCCGCAGACCATTCTGAAGTACTCCGCACCAACACTGTCAGAGGCAGTCGAACTGGGTTGGTGTGATTTCTGAGGAAACTAAATCCTCCTCTTCCGCTGCATCGTTGTCGGGGTCACATTCGCCTGCGTTTAGTACGTCACCCTTGGGTTGTTCAGGATTTCAAAAAGAGTGACTTGCCGTGGCAGGCAGTTTGAAGACTGGGGAATGCTTGTTACATAGAAGCACTTTGCGGTGAAGTGTCGGTGCGAAGTTCTCCGCTGTCTTAGGCTAGGCAACCTTGCCCTTTCTGGCAAAATATTGGGGTAAGCCCTTCTTGTTCGCTTTTAAAGGGAAGCATAAGATTGAATCTCCTGTCGAAATTTACCTGAGACGCACATCATTGAATGCTATTTCACACCCCCGCTGGTCAACAGTAGCTGGGGGTTTTCTTATGCAAGGAAGCATCTTGGAACCAATCACACCCCAACAACGTTTTGTTTTTGGGGCTGTCAAGGAGGTATCCAGATGTCAAATCAACGTTCCCTTCTCAGGCATCTTATTTTTTCGGAATTGAAACGAGTCAGAATTGATGGTCGAAGACAAAGTCTCACGACACTCATTGTCGATGTCCTAGAACGCGAAGGTTTTCGTTTATCTCGAGAACCATCACTCGAAGATATGAAGTGGCTGCTGTGGCAGGTGTTTCGCATCCCGCATTGGGTTCTCTCCCCGACCATGGATGATCCGGCAATTGATGAGTCGGACCCATTGTTCGCCGACAACGCGTACGACAGCGAATTCCAATCTGAAGTCGCTCATGACGACATCATCGCGCAGAAGCCCACAACCGCCAGGCCGATGGAAATCCTGATGGTCGAGGATAGTTTGACATTTGCCCGCATCACGATGATGGCCTTGCGGCAAGGGAAAATCGAGCACCGCTTAACATGGCTCACCGACGGGCAAGAAGCACTCGAGTTTTTGCATCAGTGTGGAAAATACCGCCATTCTCCCCGACCGGATCTGATTCTCCTCGATTTGGGTTTACCTAAAATCGACGGGCGGAAAGTGCTGGCCGACATCAAATCAGATGACAAGCTTCGCTGTATTCCGGTTGTGGTGATGACAGTTTCTACTTCCGAAGAGGACCGGTTCGAAAGCGAACGTTTGGAAGTGGAAGCGTATTTGACCAAGCCTGTTGATCTTGGCAAGTTTCTGGAGTTGGTCTCTGATCTTCGCGAATACTGGCACGAGGACATGATCGTGCCGAGTGTCAGTTGAACACATCTATCTGCGCGGTGGAGTCGCCTGAGAGGAATCTCAGTGATAAGCGATCCGAATGCTCTTTTCCCGCGCACTTGGTCGCCACTTGCAACGGCACCTATGGCTAACAGGTGTGATGGGCGGCCTGTTGAGTCGCCCCCCGCAAACCTTGCGCCGCTTCGCTACCCGACGCAGCTTTGTTGATCGCTGTGATCCTGGCGACCGTTGTGAGTCCTCTAATGAGATAGCGGCTCGTGGTTTTCTGCTGCGCTGGGCGGGGTTTCCTGCCGAAGCTTTAACAATAATGCCTCGTCATTATGTGTCGCCCCTGATCTGTCTTTGCAGCGGGTGGCGACGGGGAAATGTGTTCTCTGCCGGTTGAATTTTAGGGGTGCAGATATGAGTCCGCGCTGTAAGACTTCGTTGCGAATTTGGCAATTGACCGTCGCGGTTTGCGTCTGTGCGGCGACTGGTGATGCGTTGTGGGCCGCGGGTTATCCTCAGGCGCGCGGGCAGCGACCGGGGACCTTGGCGGCGCATTTTCAAACGCGGCCCGACAGCCCGTTTGCTGCTGTGCAAGCCAACTATCAAGGCGGCGGTTATCCCTGTGCTCCTCAAGCTTCGTGCGCGCCGAGCACTCCTTACACCGCCCCCGAAACGCCGCCGGAACCGTTGAGCAACACCGCTCCGCCGGCAGCGCCGCAATACAACTTCAGCAACGCGCCCAGCGGATTGGTTCCCAGCGCGCGGACCGTGGCTGCCAACGGCGGATACATCGACCCGGCGATCGTGGAGACACAACTCCGCTTCCGTTACGACTCGGCTTACGGCTTCAACCGCGCCGATCGCGCCGAATATTTTTATAGCACCTGGACGGTCTTCGGCGGAAAAACGCCTCCTCGCGACATGGGACCGAACGACAATATCGATGCTCAGTTTTTCAAACTGTATTACGAACAATTGGTCATGGACGATCTGTCGTTGTTCATCGAAGCGCCGATCATTTTAAACAACCCCTCGGGCGTGCCCGGTCCCGGTCCCAACACCAGCGGCTTCGGTGACCTCACCGCCGGTTTCAAATGGGCGTTGTATGAAACCGACACGACGATTTTGACCTTCCAACTGAAAAACTATATCGCCGTCGGCGACCCCGACAAATGGCTCACCGCCGGACACGCCAGCATCGAACCGGGCTTGTTGTTTTTAACACAACCGGCCGACCGTTGGACAATTGAAGCGGAACTCAAAGATTGGATTCCGATTCAAGGTGGCGTCAATCCGCAAAACGGTCGCGACTTTGCCGGCAACGTGCTCAGCTATGGCATCGGTGCTGCTTACGCGGTCGTAGACAACTCCAGCTTAAGTGTCGCCCCGGTGGCCGAGTTCGTCGGTTGGTCGGTCTTGGACGGGCAAAAAACGGACTATGCTTCCTCGGGACGCCTCATCGGCCCGGTCGATGCCAGCGGCGACACGATCGTCAACGGCAAGTTCGGCGTCCGCATCGGTTTTGGCAAAGACACATGTGATCCGACGAAGCAACGCGACTCCATCTACATCGGCTACGGCCGCGCCCTAACCGGCGAACGCTGGTACCAAGACATCCTGCGTGCGGAATACCGCATGTTCTTTTAACAGCGAGTTTTCAAGTCGGGAGGGCGAGGCTCCCGCCGAGCCGCGCTGAACCAAGACGCTCACCCAAAGCCTTCCCGTCGTTGCGTGCCTAAGGAAAAAGCGGCTCAGCAGGAGCTTCGCCCTCCCTCCCGTGACGCGGAATGGTAAATGAAGAAAATAAAAAAGCGACCGACGAGAAATTCGCCGGTCGCTTTTTTGATCTTTGTTTTGGGTTTACACGATATCAATATCACCCGATTCGGCCGCCATCGCAGAAACTTTTTCGCGAATGCTGGTCAATCTTCGACGGACGGTCCGCACGTCGACTTCGTTCTGCTCGGCGATCTCTTCTTGTGTGTAGCCTTCCAATCGCAATGTCAGCAGTTGCTGTTCGATCGGCGAAAGTCGTTTTTGGATTTCACCCAGAAAATCGGTAAATGCCACGAGGTCCAACGTCCCCGGGTCGCGGCACATCACGGCAGCCAGTGTGTCGTCGAACTGGTTTCGTTCGCGGTCGGGATCGCGTTTTTTTCCGCGGACTTTATTGCGGACCTTGTTCAGCGTGATGGTGACCATCAATTTCCAAAAGTCATCATCTTTCTGAAATTCAAAACTGCCGGCCTGTGTGCGGCGAAACATTGTGCGAAACACCGACTGCACCACGTCCTCCGGATCGAGACGCCCTTGGAATTTGTTGGAAAGCCGTTTGCGCGCCAACATCACCAGCCGCTCGCCGTAGCGTTGATGCAATTGCGTCGCTGCATCCTGATCGCCACCGCGCCAGCGATCGACCAAGTCCGTACTGTTTTCCGTCATTCCCGAGTATTCCTTCCCCGACACTGCCCTGATGGCCCGATTGGCAATTCCGCACAGTCATCCATCATATCACAGCAGCCCGCAGGAAATCATCCCCGATCTTCGGCCGTGATTTGGCCGTATCGGTAGCAGCCCGTCTCGTGGTCGTTGACCATGCCTGCCGCCTGCATGAAAGCATAGCAAATCGTCGAACCGACGAATTTAAAGCCCCGGGCCTTGAGTTCCTTGCTCATCGCATCCGACACATCGGTTTTGGCCGGAAGATCACTTAACGACTTCCAATGGTTATGGATTGGTTGGTCATCGACAAATTGCCACAAAAACTCAGAAAACGACGTTCCGCTTTTCTGCAATTCGAGCAACGACTTCGCATTCTGAATCGTCGCTGCCACCTTCAACCGGTTCCGCACAATCCCCGCATCAGCCAGCAGCTTTTTGACTTTGGCATCGCGATAACGGGCGATTTTCACCGGATCGAATCCGTCGAACAGTCGGCGGTAGTTCTCACGTTTATGCAAAATCGTCCGCCAACTCAGCCCGGCCTGCGCGCCTTCGAGAATCAACAGTTCAAACAACCGCCGATCATCGCGCAGCGGCACGCCCCATTCTTCATCGTGATAGGCGACCATGAGCGGATCTTCGCCGGCCCATTGGCAACGTTGGGGCATGTTCTGGATTTCCTGATTGCGAATTCGTTTAGCAGCCGTGCTCAATTACTGTTGATACAACTCCACTGACCGTCCATCCGGGTCACGCACAACCGCTCGTTTTCCCCACGCTGTTTCCTTTGCCGCTGTGACGATTTCTGACTGCCCAGTCTTTAGTTTTTCGACGACTCCGTCTAGATCAGTAACATCAAACCCCAGTCGGGTTGTCGTGTCCACCGGTGATGTTTCATCGGGCAGCGGATAAATTTCAAAAATAGCCTCGCCGATCTCCGCCGCCAAGTGCAAGGGACCCCGACCGTGCTGTTCCTCGACAAACTCGCAACCGAGCGTCTCGTAGAACCATCGTAGTTCTTGCATGCGATGGGTTTTGATAACCAGCAGTTTGAAAGTTGGTGACGTCATATTTGATTTATGATTTAGAGTAAATCGAGTCGTGTGGGGCAGCAACATCGATCGCAATACCCTGTCCGCTGCGTGTACGGATAGCCCAATACACGCTTCCGATGAAGACCAACAGCAATGGCAGAATAATTAGTTGGCCGGAGGACATGCTCAGCTCGCTGAGATTGACAAGGGACTGTTCGGTGGTGGATAGGGCGCGCTCCTCTTGGGCCCAAACCAGCGTGGTCCGCGGAAAAACGAAGGCGAAATAGCCCAGTCCGGCAAGCATCACAGAACTTAGTAGCACCAAGCCACCAGCAAGATAGGTTTGGATGTTTCTCATATCGATTCTCCTAAGAGCTTGGCGAGACTTTGTTTTTGTCGATTCGCAGAAAGAAGCGTGCGGCAGCTAATGTTTACCTAGGTATTCGTGATTTGAGCCCCAATATTGGCGATTTTTTGCCGCTATTACTTAGATACTTCACGGGTGGCAGCGATTGCGAAGCAATCGGTGTGCCTGCGGCACAAGAAGCCGCAATTCACGCGTTCCCGACCAAAAAACCAGCATCAAAACACCCACTCAATCGGCACTCCCACCGATCTCCCCTCAATATAATGCCGTGCCGAACTCCAACGCCAGTCGATGGCGCGCCCGACCAAACCGGCCCGCACCGGATTCTCGTGCATGTAGTTCAACTTCTCTTCCAATTTTGAATCCGAGTAGATTTCAAACGAATGATATTTCGGTTGCCATACGGGATCGCCATCTATGGTCTTGAAATACTCAATTTTCTCTTGCTGGTACCATTTCGAAATCTGTTCACTTGATCGTCGTTTCCACGTTTGCATGAAACTACTGAGTTGTCCCGGCTCCGGGAACCAAACCATCGCATGTACGTGATTGGGCATGATGACAAAGCCGATGCACTTTGCCTGTTGGACGTACAGCGAATTGTTCAACGTGCCCAGCAGGATCCGTTTGGGGTTTTCGAGTGTTAGGAGTTGACGCCGTTTGTAGCAGGAGAACGTGACGAAATGTGCGTAAAGTTCTTGGTCGTAGACTTTTCTGGGGTTGGACATTTTTTGCACCAATTGAACGCGTAAATTGCTGCTTCTTGTGCCTGCGGCACCCCGATTGCTTACGCAATCGCGGCTACCCTTGGTTCTCTCACTCCCCAATCACTTTCACCAACACCCGCTTCGCCCGCCGACCGTCGAACTCGCCGTAGAAAATCTGTTCCCACGGGCCGAAAGTCCAGCTTGCCATCGGTGATCGCCACGACGACCTCGCGGCCCATGATTTGGCGTTTGTGGTGGGCGTCGGCGTTGTCTTCGCCGGTGCGGTTGTGGTGGTAGCGCTCGGGCGAGGGGTCGAACGGGGCCAGGTCCTCCAGCCACTTGCGTAGTCGCGGTGCAGGCCCGGCTCGTCGTCGTTGATGAACACGCTGGCGGTAATGTGC
>CALOFE010000085.1:0-38502 GCA_942492455.1 uncultured Planctomycetaceae bacterium
ATGGCTGCGAGACCGATTGATGTTCTGTAGATTTTTGATTGCTCGACTGATTGAGCCGTCTCACTCGTGGTTAAAATTACGGATAGACGGCACTTTGATTTCCGAATCGAGTATATAGAACTTGTCAGTTTTTGACAGTCGGCATTAGCAGCAAATGAATGAACTGTTTTGGGAAAGGAACTTCTGACGGAATTCCTTTTCCTCCAGCGGTCGGTTTCACCCAAGCCAGTTTGTGTCGTTGGCAAATCGCCTCAGTTGATGCAAATTCCGCAGCAAAGTAAACCGCAAGACTTGCAGTTCGCCGCCATCGCCTTGGCGCCGTATCGAAATCATCCTCCTGTGAGAGTTTATTGCTTTCGGCCACCGGACGGAATTTGGTTTTCGGACTTCCCGAATATCAACTGACGATGGGGCATGAGCTCGCAAGTGTCTCCAGAATCTGGCAGCGGCGACTCGATGTTGGTCACAAGAGATACGTTTCTGCTTGAAGGTGTATTGTGCTCAATCCTTCCAACAAGACTTTTCGAACTGTTGATGCGAAACACTCCGATCCGCCTCGAAAACTCTGAACTGCCACTCTTGTCCAGCAGTACATCGCGAGTCTCGTAGCAATACAACGTGCGGTCAATCAGTTTTCAACGTAATCGTGTATTTATAGACATTGGCTTGATAGCCGTCCTCGTACTCGCCCCAACCGGTCAGATAGAGTTCGAAGAATGGTTTCCTGGTCTTCGACGATCGAAAAATTGGAGAATTGAATCGACTCCGTCTGTGTCTTCGGGTCATAATCATCGATCACCGTCAACGTGTTGCGCTTCAGTGCCGGGGTGATCTCATCCACCTCAGCAACATATAATGGATAACGGGGGCGATTCCCTTTGATGGTGCCCGGCACAGTGACGATATTGCCAAACCAGTAGAGTTTCTTCGTGATCGAATGCCGGAACAGCATTGCCAGACTTGAAGGCCGCAGGAACCGAGTGCCGTCGTCGAATTTGAGTTCCCGAGCGTCGCTCAGTGTGCGGCCTCCGTCTCGTGAGATCGCATAGAAGCTACGACCGGCGTTCACCGCAGTCCGATTCGCACGCATGTCAACGAAAAGTTCACCACCGGCAAGTTGAGCGACCCAACCTTCAAACAATCCCCGGTCTGAGATGGTCCGAGGTACGGCGACTGTATTTGAGGTGCGCCACAAATATGTTTGACTCGTCTTATTCCAATGACCAACAAAAACAACAACACCGTCGACCGACTCCTTGACGCCATCTTCATTGGTGATTTTGGTCTCGATTGTACAGGCTGTGGCAAGACCGCCGCCGATCAGTGGTTGAAGATTGTAACCTGTGTATGAACGGTTGCGAGCCAGAAACTCGGCACGGTCCCATTCGGTTCGGCTGTAGTCCGGACCCTTTTCGTAGTTCAGTAGTTTTGGTGAATCCCATGTGTGTCCATCGTCGGCTGAAGATTGCCAAAGCGAATGATCCCAATACTGTTGATACCCTGAAATTCGAGGGTCTCCTTTGTGGGTGCGGAGCAACGTCAAACGCACCATTTTTTCGGAGGACGGGTCATATGTTGGACTGAAAATAATTGGTTGTCGGGCATAACCGTTGCGAACGGAAATATTTCGTTCTGGATCGGTCCGAAACTCGCTCCACGTGCGCCCATTGTCTGCGGAGAAACGAATCTCGGCATCCTGATAGACGTCATCGTGCACCTGCCTCCTTCGCACCTGGACTCGCTCCAGCCCCATCCGACTGACATAATCATTCGAGATCACGAAGCTCTGGCCTTCCTCAGGGAACTTCATGTAGAGTTCCCGAGTCACATTGCCAATCGGTCCATCCGGCCTGACCAGTGGAGGCAATTGCGAGGCCCCTTTAGAATCCAAGCTGCGCAAGTTTTCCTGACCGAAGAAACGTATCGGATCCATCAAGACAACATGGCAAAAACGATACACATGTGATGAATGCATTCACCGGTTTTGGAATCCTTCTGCATCATTGTCGTTGTCAAGTCGAATCATTCTTCGGTGGTCCATGCCTCATTGGGCTGGAAGTTGAATCTCGCGACTACCGATGTAGCGTACCGTGCCTTCCACGAGTCGGGAATGACATCATAAAGCGCCAGTAAACGCCCCGGTTCAATCTCCGTGAGGCTGGCGTAACTGCTCCAACGGCCATATCCCGGATTCTCGCCAACGGGCATGCGTGTATCGCTTCGCTCCAGGTGTCACCCCTGGTCGCGGCTGACGATGAGCCGTGTTGGCGAACCCGGACGGCGATTGTCGCCCTCGATCCTCCACAATAAACCCCCGACGAGCGTACCGTCGGACATCTCGACCAAATCGGGATCGACTCCGAAGAAGTCCAGCTCACGGGGGACGGACCATGTTGTGCCGTCGTCATCGCTATGAGCCTGATACAAGTGTGTGTCGCGCCCGGTTCGCATCAGGCAGACCAAACGACCGGCCTTGGGACCTTTGGACAGCCGAATCATAACCGGCTCATCGAATCCCTCCTGCCCCACTTTCGGATCGACCGCGATCGTAGAAGCGTATTTCCAAGATCGACCCCGGTCCGATGATCTGAGTAAGACACACCGCATTTTCATCATCGTCGGTTGATAGGCGACCGGAGTGGTATCCTCTTTGAAGGCGCCATAGACGGTTGTGAGCAGCTCACCGTTGGGAAGCTCCAACAACGAACGATGGAAGCAGATTCCAATGAAGGGCCGACCGGAATCGTCAAACATCTTCTGCGCGTTGGGTAGGTCAATCGTCATTTCAATTGGGCCTTGCAGCGTCCGACAATCGTCCTTCGATTCCCAGAGATTTCCGGTCCAAAGTCCGTCATCGAGGCGCGCCCCGTGGCAATCCACCCAGAGCGATCACCGCTCCGTCGCCCGACCCCGCCGCATTACCCTCAAAGCCGGGGCCAGGGGCCGCTGGCCCGTGGTAGGGGGTGGCCGAGACAATCCCTTTTGGTGTCCACCGTTTCCAGCTCTTGCCCTTGTCGCGCGAGATGATCCAGCCCGGTATCCCGGGAAAGATATTGATTTCGGGTAATTCGTGGCCCGACGGCAGGCTCAACCAAGCCATAGCCACAAGCGTCCCCTTGGACATCTGGAACATAAAGGGCTGCACGCCGTCCGTCAGGACGATCTTTTCCGGACCAATCTCGGCAGGAACGACGCGCAGATTGGTCGGCTCGGCAGCGGTGACTTGCAGCCCATGCTGCGCTGGTTCGCAAGCAAGGTAAGTCGTAGCCATGATCAGGGGAATGAGTGCGAATCGTCTGCTCATCTTGCGAGACGTCGTTTGAAACAACTTGGAGCTGCGAGTACGAATCTCCATAGTGTCTCTCTTTCTGAGTGCGTCCGGAAGGCAACCCGGTGGACCGTATTGCTCAAGCAAACCGCTGTCACGGTGTGCAGATGAGAGTCTATCAGTATCCGTCACGTGTAAGCAATGACATCTGATCGGTCTGCGAATTTCGCTGTCCATCATTCAACCGCCGGCATCATGAAAATTCGCTTCCGCACCCCATCGGTAATCCGACATTGGCGACATGCGTGTGACCATGCCGCTTGGAACTCCGCACGCTTGGCTGCAATCTCGTCGGATATCAGCAGCATCGCACAGGTTCGGTTACAGCTGGCGGTCTAAACGCAACCAAGCTGCGTGAAACAAATTCTCGATCAATTTCTAAACGTCGGCGTGCATGCGTCGTCGTTTTTTGTGCGCATCTAGAAACATGCGAAGCAACACGTGTAATTACTTCTCAAACAAAAAAACTGCCCCAAACGGACGCAACGATCGGATAGGTAATCCGAGTGCGCGGCGGCTTCGAGACCCTCTTAAGCAGATTCACCGCTGACGCCGGCGCGTAAACTGCAGTTTGAAAATGAATTCTTTCGTTTTCGCGATGCTCAACCTCTCACAGCTTATAGACAGGATCAAATCAGATGCCGGTTACTAACGTTCTTTATCCAAATCCAATTCTGCTCAAGACCTGCCAAGTTAATGGCAGAACTTTTCTTCTCGGATTCGCGGGCCTCTTGTTGGGGTTCAGCAATATTGCGGCTAACCCTGCTTTCGCTCAAAGTCACTCGAAACTCATTCCCGAAATCAAATGGGATACGACTTTGGACAAGTTTCAATTTGATACTGACAAATTTCTCGGGCAGCGATTGACGGTCAAATGTCCCCCCGCCGCTGTGAGTCAGAGCTTTGCAGGCGTCTACGGTACAGATGCTTATCCCAGCAACACCCCCATTTGCATTGCCGCACTGCATGCCGGAAAGATTACGCAGCAGGGGGGAACGGTCACCATTCAGTTGAATCCAGGAAAAGCTGAGTATGAAGGGAGCGATCGCAATGGCGTCAAAACTCGCGACTTGCCTGCGACTCCCAGGAGCATGACATTTGTTGATGGTTCAAGTCCAGCGGAGGTCAACGAACTTCACCTTGCGCATCTGCCCCGTATTGATTGGGATACGAAATTTACCAGAACGGGATTTGCCTATCGGCACTTGGTCGGTCAACGCATCACATTTCGCTGTCCTGCCGCTCCAAGCAACTTGCGATCTAGAATTGTGTACGGGACTGATACCTATGCGTTTTCCAGCATGATCTGTCGGGCCGCCGTCCATGCCGGTAGGCTTACGACAGCAGGCGGGATCGTTACCGTCGAGATCGGCCCCGGCGCCGACAAATTCGTGGGCAGCATTCGCAACGGTATCGAAACTAAAGGTAAAGGAGGCAGCGATCGTTCCATTTCCTTTGTGGAGAATCCCGTTAAAGCCGTTGCTGCTGGGCCGGCAGAAGCGAAGAATGTGGAAAAAGAAGAATAGCGGTACTCATTGCCGAGCTTCTATTGCATCACTTTCTTCGGGTAAGTTGAACGCAACTTCTCGGAATTCCCGCTCGCGCCGGCGGAGAAATCCGTGGAGTGATCGTTATCGGATCACACACATGCAACTCCTCCAGTTATTGTGGAGGAGTTCTTCTTTGGTGTCCTTCCTGCTCACAAGCGAGTCGCGGATGCGGCGACGCGTCGATTGACCGAATCGTCATTTCTCAAAAAAACGAAAATTGATTAAGAATTCGGATCTCTTGTTACATTAAATCAGTCGAGCAAGTAAGGCGATTCGCTTTTTAATAAAAAGGTAATCAGCGGTTCAGCACTGAAAAACCAGTTGCCGCTGCGCATTTTTCTTGACATTCTCAAGGCTGCCGACGATTCTTAAGGTGATTGTGCATTGGTCTCGTATTCAATAAGGACCGTGAGGCACGTTGTGTTGTTGATGGCGACTCTCCAACAGGATCACTCAAATGGTGCGGACCACATGATTGCCCGCTGGAAGAGCCACGCTGTTTCTCACGCAAAACCTGCGCACATCTCCTGAAAACTTTGATGACTCTGAAATTACCATGTAACGGGGAACGTAATGACCGAAACCGCCGCTGCCCCGATCGCTGAGGAGCAAGTTGAATTGTTCTCCTCTCGCGTTCGCGCGATTCGTGAAAGTCTGCACCACACCGTCGTCGGACAGGATCAGACGATCGATAATCTGCTGGTGTGCGTGCTGACCGGTTCGCACGCCTTACTGGTCGGCGTGCCCGGATTGGCGAAGACGTTGATGGTGAAAGCACTAGCGGCCGCCTTTCATTGGAAATTTTCGCGGGTACAATTCACGCCCGACTTGATGCCCTCGGATATCACCGGCTACGAACTTCTGGGGCGTAACGGTCCCGACGGCGGTCCGACGATGACGTTTCGCGCCGGGCCGATCTTCGCCCATTTAGTGTTGGCTGACGAAATCAACCGTGCAGCACCGAAGACGCAGTCCGCGTTGTTGGAAGCGATGGCGGAGAAACATGTCACGGTCGGCGGTGAGACCTATCCGCTCGATGAACCGTTCGTGGTGGTCGCCACCCAAAATCCAATCGAACAGGAAGGGACCTATCCGCTCCCTGAAGCACAACTGGACCGGTTTATGATGGAGATTCGCATTGGCTATCCCACGCCCGAACAGGAGGAGCAAATCGTCACTTCGACAGCCGGATTAAATCCCCAATTGCCAGCCGCGGAATTCGATCGGGAGACTTTTTTGCAATTGCGGGATCTCGTGTTGGCGGTTCCCGTTCCAAAGTCGGTGTCGTCCTACGCGGTGCGGTTGTGCGGCGCAAGCCGACCGGGTGATGATCGGGCGGTGCAGATGACTGACGATTATGTCTCTTGGGGCGCAGGTCCGCGCGGCGCACAGAATTTGGTCTTGGCAGCTAAAGCGCAGGCGTTGTTAGAAGGGCGGACCGCACCGACCGTTGGTGATGTGCAGACGGTAGCGACTCCGATTCTGCGGCACCGGATTATCATCAACCACCGTGCCGTCGGCGACGGCGTGACGACGGACGATGTCATCCAGAATTTGCTGGCTGAGGTCACCGCATGAACACGGACGTTTCCAGCCGGTTTCTGGAGCTACAAGCCCTGTCGGAATTGGAACACATGCGGTTCACAACTCGGCACCGCATTGAGGGCAGCTACAGCGGGCGGCATCAATCGCGGCAACAGGGTGGAGCAGGGGAGTTCGTCGATTTTCGTGAATACGCCCCCGGTGAAGACCTGCGGCGGTTGGATTGGAAAGTACTGGCCCGCACCGGCAAGGCTTATACCAAACTTTTTCAAGACGAAACCAATCTGCTCTGCACGCTGGCGATCGACGCCAGCGGTTCAATGCGCTTCAGCGGGGTCAATCACGAAACGGGCAGCGGTTCGAAGTTGGAGTACGCGCAATATCTGGCGACCGGACTGTCACACGTGATCAGTCATGGACAAGATCAAGTCGGTTTGGCGATCCTCTCGGAAACTCTGGAGGATTACATTCCACCGGGAGGAACGCGCAGTCACATTGCGCACATCCAACAACGTGTGGAGCAACTGGAAACCCAACCGGCCTTGAATATGGCTCCGGCGCTTCGCGAATTGTTCAAGCGGACGACTCGTCGCGGCGTGTTGTTGTTGATGAGCGATTTTTTGATCGATGACTTGGAGGAGACGTGGGCGGCGCTGCGATTATTTCGGCATCGCCGCTCAGAAGTGGTGATTCTGCATCTGATCCATCCACACGAGGAACGATTGCCCGAAGGAGCGGCGTTTCGCTTCGAGGGGTTGGAAGACGAAGGAGAGATCGATTGTTCACCCGGCGAAATTCGTGACTCGTATCGCGAACGTTTCGAAGATTACGTGGCAGGCGTGCGGACGTTGGCCCTGGCGGCGGGTTGTGATTATCGGCGCATCTCAACAGCGATTCCCTATCTCCGCGTGATTGGCGATTTTTTGGTGGAGCGGTAACACGACGCCAAGCGGAATAATTCTTGAATTCCATTGAACTTGGATACCTGAGAAACATGTTTTTACATGGATGGGCGATTGTGATGGGAGTACTGGCAGTCGGGCTGCCGGTGTTGATTCACTTTCTGACCCGTCCCCGACCGGCACGCTTCCCACTTTCGACGCTGCGGTTTGTGCGGGAAGCGATTCAACAGAGGCGTGCGCGGCATCGCCTGCGCGACTATGTGATTCTGGCTTTGCGGACTGCGGCCGTTTGTCTGTTTGCGGCGGCGATGGCGCGGCCGTTTTGGGGAGGAACCGAGGTTGCCGCAATTGAGGATAATGTCGACACGCTCCGCGTGGTGATTGTGGATGTCAGCCAATCTATGGCGGCTGAGGCTAACGGTGTGGTGGCGTTTGAACGGGGCCGTGCGGTCGCATCAGATCAATTGGATTACCGGCCAGGCTTGAAGGTGAATCTGTTACTCGCCGGTGCGAAGCCCAGTGCAGTGTTCACCTCTCCGTCGACAAATTTTGCAGCGTTGCGTGATGCAATGGCGCAGGCGAATCCCTTACCGCAACAATTGAACCTCAGCGCAGCGATCACCATGGCGGCGGAGATGCTTGCCGCCGGGGGAGACGATGTCCGGCGTGAGTTGGTGGTGATTAGCGATTTTCAGCGGACAAACTGGGCAGCGGCGGATTTTTCTGATTTGCCGAAATCGACGGTGATCAAATTGGAATCGGTGGCGGGTGAGACACCGCTGCCGAACTTGGCCATTTTACGCGTAGCTGGCCAAGGGCGATTGCAGCTGGGACAAGAGGGGCGATTGGAAGTCGATGTGGGCAACTTTTCAGAAACTCCCAGGCAAGTCCGTGTTGAAGTCACACTCGGCAACGCACTGTATCAATTGTCAGGAAATTGTCCGCCCCAAACGACAACCACTCTGACCACGGACATCGTTCCTCGGAATCTTGGTTGGCAGACGGGAACGGCGCAACTCGTCGATGTCGACGATGCAGCGCCACGCGACAATTCACGGCCTTGCGTCATCGTAGTCCGATCCCCGCCGCACTAT
The DNA here is from genome assembly GCA_942492455.1 of uncultured Planctomycetaceae bacterium. Taxonomy (GTDB): domain Bacteria; phylum Planctomycetota; class Planctomycetia; order Planctomycetales; family Planctomycetaceae; genus Symmachiella. The sequence goes on from CALOFE010000085.1 coordinate 8,417, forward strand.
GCCTTGATCACCGGCCAAGCGGAGTCATTGCTGGGATCGTCGAGTTACTATTTGCAACGCGGACTCGTTCCCGGCAGCACGGGCCGCTCACAGGGGCGGACTCGAGTCACGCGTCTCGCACCGGGCGACATGAATCGCGACACACTGGGGAGTGCGGAGTTATTGGTCATCGATCATCCGGGCAAATTTACGGACGAACAGATCAATCTGTTAGCGTCGCTGTTACGGCGGGGGCATGGGATTTTGTATGTCGCATCCGAAGCGATCGACGCTACCAATCTCAAACGACTCACAGACGCCGCCGGAACCAGCGTGCGACTGCCGGTGGAATTTGTGCCGGCCGCGGCGGGACGACCGCGTCACGACTTGTTCCTGACCGACATCCAGCGAACGCAACCGCCGTTTTCGATATTCGGCGAAAACCTGACCTCATTGGTATCGCCGTTACGCTTTTCGGGAGGGTTAGAGACGCGTGGAATCGAAGGCGCGCTCGCTGACGAAGTGTGGGCCACGTTCAACGATCAGTCGGCCTTTCTAGTCGGGACATCATCCGAAGCGGGGAACCTTGTCGTATTGAATGCCGCTTTGGGCCGCTCAAATTTAGTCGGGTCGCCGTTGTTCGTACCGTTGCTGGGTGAAGTCGTGCAGCGACTGCTGACACGGGATCGGCAACATCACGATTTGCAGAGCGGCGAACCGGTTGCCGTTTTTCTGCCTGCGGAGGCGGGGGGCGTCGGCGAATTGGAATTGGCGGGACCGACCGCAGAGGCACAGGTTGGTGAATTGTTGGGCGAACCGGGCGGCGTGATGTGGCGGACTACTGCTGCAGGGCGTCCGGGTGTGTATAAAGTCCGCCGCGACGGCGAAACGGTCTTTGCCTCGGCTATCACAATCCCCGCCGTGGAAAGTGATTTACGGAGCATGCCTGCGGAGGTGTTGCAAGAACGTTTGGCGGGTGGTCGCGATATTCGTTTTCGCTCGGTCGTGAATTTCACTGGTGACGAACAAGACGTGCTGTGGACCTATTTGGCGATCGCCTGCATCGGCTGTTTGATGGGGGAAATCGTGGCCTTGAGGTTGTTTCGGACTTAATATGCGACTGCTCAGCTTTGAACCGTTGATCACACCCGCGTTGTGGGTGACGTTGGCCCTGCTCACGGCAGGGTTGCTGGTCTGGTACGGCTGGCGGCGGCCTGAGGCAGTGACCCGTCGACGTTGGATCATGATCCTGACGCTCAATTCCCTTGGCGCGGCCGCAGTCTTGTTGATTCTGCTCAACCCTACATGGCTGGAACCGATTCCGCCTCCTGCCGGGAAACCGCTGCTAACTGTCTTAGTGGATCGCTCGGCCAGCATGGCCGTCAATGATCTTGCAGGAGGACAAACGCGATTTGAATCCGCCGGCGAAATCGCGGCACAATTTGCCGAGGAAATGTCGGATCGCTTCGAGGTGCGGATGCGGACGTTCACCGATCATGTCTCACCCGTGAATGCAGAAGAATTGGCCAGACTCACACCGCAGGGACAAGGCACAAATTTGACGCGGGCGATCTCCGAAAGCCTGCACGACGATCGGCCGCAGGGTCAGGCGGTGCTGTTACTCAGCGACGGAATTCACAATGCGCCGGGCGGGGTTGCCGAATTACTCAATGTGGCGCGGACGGCCAAGGCAATGGCCGCTCCGATCTACACCACGACGCTCGGCGGCAAAGGAAACGTCCGCGACGTGGAAGTGACCTTGGGGCGACCGCAGGAATTGGCATTTGTGGGTCAATCGGTACCGGTCAAGGTATTGGTCCGGCAGCGCGGCTTATTGACCGACAGTGTCGAAGTCGCGCTGCTACAAGATGGAAAAGAAATCGCCCGCCGCACTGCCAAACTCACAGCGGACGGAACGACGGCCGTTCCCTTTGAAATCCCCCGCCGCGAACATGGCCTGTACCGTTACGAAGTCCAAGTCGCTGCTTTACCCGGCGAGGCGACGCCTGCCAACAACTCAGCTTCGCTCATGCTCCGCGTGGTGCAAGATCCGATTCGCGTATTGTTGCTGGAGGGCAAACCGTATTGGGACGCCAAATTTTTAATGCGCACGCTGGGTGCTGACGGCGTTTTGGAAGTCGACGGAATCGTCCAGCTCCGCGAAGGCCGCTTGCTCAAACGAATGCTGCGGCTCTCCCGTGAAAATGCGAACGCAGATCCTGCCAGTTCCGTACTCCGCACCGAACAGACGGAAATACTCACCGACTTAGAATCGCTCTGGAACCACGGAAACGGATTAGCGGACTATCAAGTCATCGTATTGGGCCGCGACGCCGAACGGTTTCTCAATCCGGCGATGTTGGAACGTCTTCGAGACTGGATTTCGCGCGACGGCGGGTCGTTGGTCTGTTATCGCGGCTCACCGGTGTCGCAGGTCAATCAGGCGCTGGCCCGTTTGATGCCGGTCGAGTGGACGCCGACCCGTGAGACCCGTTTTCGTATGCAACTCACCGATCGCGGCGCCGATCTGAATTGGTTTGGCGTTTCGGCGGAGGTTGAAGAAAACGACGTGTTGCTGAAGTTGCCCTCATTGGCGTCGGTCTCCAAACCCGCATCTCCTAAGCCGCTCGCGGTGGTATTAGCCAAATCCGAAAGCGGCGAAGGTCCGCCGGTCGTCACCTATCAACCTTACGGTACGGGCCGCGTCGTGACGGTTGACGGCGCCGGCATGTGGCGCTGGGCATTTTTGCCGCCGGAGTATCAATCACATGAAGCCGTCTACGGTTCTCTGTGGCAATCTTTGGTGCGGTGGTTGGTCTCCAGCGTCGGCCTCGTGCCGGGTCGCGAGATGGTGCTGCGCAGCGACCGTACCGTTTACACCACCGGCGAAACAATTTCGGCCATGCTGCTGACGCGTAAAGAACTGCTCGACGATCATCTGCCAAACGTAACTCTCTGTGACGCCGACGGCCAAGAAATCGCGACGGATGTTCCCGCTCCGTTCGGCGAAGAACCGGGTGTCTATCAGGTCATCTTCGGAGAATTACCTCAGGGACATTATCGGGCGACGATGAGTACAGACGGGGCCGAAGTGGACGACTCCGCCGCGACGGTGGCATTCGACGTGCGGCAATATCTCGGCGAACAACTCGACGTCGCTGCACGTCCCGATCTGATGGCGAGAATTAGCGAGGAAAGTGAAGGCGCGGTTTTGGACGAACTCGACTCTTCGGCTCTCATGAGCAAATTCGATGAACATCTCGCCCGCGGCCGTCGCGAGCGGGTGCGACGGTTGACTGCGTGGGATCGCTGGTGGGTGATGGCGTCAGTGTTGGCGGTCTGGGGGTGTTGTTGGTCCTTACGGCGTGCGGGAGGATTGGTGTAAACCACTCTCTGCGGCGGGATTGCCGTTGCTTATGCAAAGTGGATCATGGAGAATTTGGGGAGAATCAAATTTACTTCCGCAGAAAAGTAATTCTCCGAAAAGTGTATTATCCATGGGATAACTTGGGGAACTGACGCATGGCGGATCGAGCGCTAGCGATCATTATCAAACGATTGCGACACCGGTTGATGTGGATCGCCGGTTTGGCGGGGGGATTTTGGGCGCTCAGTGCCGCGATACTGTGCGTGTTGATCGGTGTCTGGCTCGATCTGTTGCTGGAGCTTTCGCCGGGCTTGCGGTTCGCTTCGCTGTTCACCGCGGGATTGATCGCTGTCGGTTTGTTTCTCGCCCTGGGACGATATGCCCTGCAACGGTCCGGAGTGGCGGCGCTGGCGCGACGGCTGGACACGGTCGCCGGCACCAAAGGGGAGATTCTCTCTGGCGTGGAACTCGCCGATCCGAAGGCGCAATCCGCCATCGGCTCTCAGCCGCAATTGACGGCGGGCATGGCGAAGATGGCGGTGAATCGGGCGGTGCAACTGGCGCAGACTGTCCCCGGCAAAGCGGCGGTTCCCGCGCGGCCAGTTCGCCGCTCCTTGACCGCGTCGGTGGTGTTCGTTGCGACTATCGCTGCGGTGATGTTAATTGCACCGCGACTGGCCAAGACCCAATGGCTGCGGTTTGCGGATCCCTTCGGCGATCATCCGCCCTTTTCAAGAATTACGTTCAACGTCGAACCTGCGGGAACGAAGGTCATCTACGGCGAAGGGGTCGAAATTCATGTCGATACCGACGGCCCGCCTGTGGAATCACTTGCGCTCGTCTTTAAGCCGGATCAAGGCCAGGAAGAAGAATTGCCGATGTTTCCTGAGACGGACGGCACTTGGCGGGCGACAATCGCCAACATCACTTCAGGCAGTGAATACTACGTGCGGGCCGGACGCGCACGGAGTAGCAGGTATCGGATTGGTGTGATTACCGTCCCCAAAATCGAAGAGGTCAAATTCCGCATCACGCCTCCGGCCTATACGCGCGGCGCTACTTATGAAGGGAGTTTGCCGCAAGGGGGCTTGGCGGGATTACCGGGGACGCAAGTCCAGGTCACCGTGCAGAGTAATCGACCGCTCAAGCGAGGTTGGCTGCTCTACACTGTCGGGGAATCGACGCGTGAAATCGCATTGGTGCCCGATCAAGTTAATCCCACGATTGTGCGCGGGGAGGTTGAACTCGATGCTGACGGCAACATGGAAATTCATGTCATCGATACCGACGAGCAGAAATCTCGTGAAACCTTTTCCACCCCTGTGGTGTTACTGGATGACGAGCGGCCGTTCGTGCGCTTGATGCAACCCAGAGAACTCTCCTTCGCGACTCCCACGGCCGTCATGCCGGTCGTGATTGCCGCAGAGGACGATTATGGAATTTCCCGGTTGCAACTTTTTCGAAATCTAAACGACTCGCGGCATCTGCCGATGGATGTCGCCGTTACGGATGAGCCGCCGACACGCCGACAGCAAGTCGTGCATTTGCCGTTGGCCGGGTACGGATTGGAGCCGGGCGATGAAATTCAACTCTTTGCGCGCGTCGAGGATAACGACCCTACAGCCGGACCGGCCGGCAAGGGGGCGGAGAGTTCCATCGTGACCATACGCATCATTCCCGCCGACGCGTTTCAACGCTTGCAACGCTCGCGCGACGGTATGAAATTGTTGTTTTCCAAATATCAGCAATCCCAACGTCGTTTGGAAGCACTGGCCAATGAAATTAAAAAACTGCGGGACGAACTCAAACAGCAGCCACCCGACGCGCCGCTCTCCGCAGAAAGCCGCAAAAAACTACAGGAATTGACCGCGCAAATGCGTGAAGCGACTCAGGCGATGGAGCAGCTGGTCAAACAACAATTGCCGTATGATTTAGATCAGCAACTCACACCGAAACTCCAAGAGATGGCCGAAATGTTGCAGCGTCTGGAGAAGCGGTCCGGGGAGTTGGCGGACAATCAAAACGCCAAACTTGAGGAATTGCAGAAAGAACTCGACGCCATGCTGGAGCAACTGCAAACTGAGCGACAAGAAGCGGAGCAAGAAATGATGCAACCGCTGCAGCTCTTGGATCAAGCGGTCGCTTTGATGGCCGATCAAATGCGATTCACGATTCTCTCCAGAAAACAAACCTTGTTGGCGGATCGTTTGGAGTCGCTCAAAGGTCGCGACCATGAAGATGACCCGGGCGCTGAAGGCCCGCATGCGTGATCTGGAAGAGGAACAACAGCAGCTTCGCGTGGAGTTGGAAGACCTAGTCGAAGACATCGCACAACATGCGAACAAATTGCCTGAAAATGATCCCGACTATACCGACTTGCGGCTATCAGCACTTGAGTTCGTTCAGAAACTGCGCGAAAGCGGAGCCGATGATGCGATGGCGGACGCAGTCGCCGGTTTGTCGGAATTTTCGGGCACCGACGGCTACGAAGCGGCCCAACAGGCGGCCGACATTCTGGAACAATTTCTGGCCCAAGGGCAGGGGATGGGCAAAGCTGCGGGCAATAGCTTACGGTTTCAACCTGGTGGTTTGGGACAAAGTCTGAGTACCACCGCGCAACAATTACTCGCCGATGCGGGTTTAAATCCGGGAAACAAAGGCGGGCAATTGGGTGCGGGGGGCGGCGGGTATAGTATGCGAAGTAGTACTCTGCAAAATGTCGGTTTATACGGCGGAATTCCGACGCTGGATCAGCTGGGAAACGGCAGCGGCAATCCGACCGACGGCTTAATCGGATCGGGACGTTCCGCCTCGCGTGGTAATCGCGGCGGCGGCGCAACAGCGCTCCCCGGACCCGGCCAATCGACCAATGCCTCGGGAGGGGGTGAAGCAGCGATTCCGTTGCGCTACCGGCGAAAGACCGGGCGTTATTTTCAACAAATCGCCGACGAAGTAGGGAATCAATAACTTCTTTTCAAGCACATGACAAACACAAACACGCGTTCACAAGCATTGAAAGAGCAAAAAATCATGCACAATTTCATTCCACGTCAGCGTCGAGGAATGTTGTGGATTCCACTGACTCTCGTCGGGGCACTGGTTTGCCTCTGGGGTGTGCGGGTCGTTGCGGAAAATGACACCGCCGCCAAGCAGCAGACTGCGCCGATGGTTCCCGATCCCAAGCAAGTGGGCGGAGAGCCTGAGAGCATCGTGCAGGTCGCCAATCTGGTTTATGCGGGGGTGAAAAGCAGCCAATGCTTTTCCGACCATTTTTTGGTTGCCGCCGAAAAGGATTCGGCCATCTCCACGAGCCGGCGATTTCACGCAGTCAAACTCGCCTCGGATGAGTTGTACGAATTTCCACTGGTGATCATGACGGGCGAAGGGGCCTTTGAATTGACCGCCGCAGAACGCAAAAACTTGCGGCAGTTCATTGAGCGGGGGGGATTCTTATTGTCGTCAGCAGGATGTTCCTCGCCGGAATGGGACCGCTCATTTCGCAATGAAATGGCAACCGTGTTTCCCAAACATCCGTTGGCGGCGCTCAATATGGATCACGACGTATTTCACATGGTGTACGACATCCAAGATCTCCAGGCAAAACATGGCACGCCGCGACCGCTGGAAGGCGTCACCGTTGGGGGCCGGTTAGGGGTTTTGTATTCCGTCGATGGGCTCAACGATACCGCGCACACACAAGGTTGCTGTTGTTGCGGTGGAAATGAAATCACAAATTGTGTGAAAGTGAATGTCAATATCTTGGCCTACGCACTGGTGTTTTGAATCACGTGAGATGAGGAATTGATTGATACACCCCACAAAGCAGGAATGATGTGAAATATTGGATCGTAATTGTATTGGTTGCAATAGGAATGGGGGGCGGCGGGTTTTGGTTGTGGCAGTCGCAAGACAATCGTCCCTCGACCGGTGCCGATCACTCGACTGCGGCGTCACCGCTGGCGATCGTGGTAAGCGGCGATACGAAGGGCTGGATCGTCCCTTGTGGTTGCACGTCGAGTCAGTCGGGCGGGTTGTTGCGGCGAGGGACGTTTCTAAAAACATTGCAGAAAAAGCATGATGTGCTGGCCGTGGATGTGGGTGGGGCCGCGGGTGGCACGTCGGATTATGAACGGGTGAAATTCGAGGCGATTCTCAAGGGAGAGCTGGCGATGGGCGTGGTGGCCCACAATTTGGGAGGCTCCGAAGCGGCATTCGGTGCAGAGGTCTTGCGCAACATCGCCCAAAAGCTGAACGTGCCGTTCGTCTCGGCAAATATACGCGACAATCAGGGCGACCTCTTAGCCCAACCACACCTGATCGTTGAAGCGGGGGGTAAGCGTGTGGGGATGATCGGCGTCATTTCGCAGACGTATCAAACAGACGGCCTGAAAATCGATGAGCCGCGCGACGCCGTACTCAGGTCATTGAGTGAAATTGGCGAAGACTGCGACTCCGTGATTGTGCTGGCCTATCTGCCCGAATCAGAGTTGCGCGCGTTGGCGGCAGCGCTGCCGGAAGTGGACGCTGTTCTGGGCGGACCGACGGGACAAAACATTCTGCCCGTTCAGGTCGGTCCGACACTGTTGGCATCGGCGACCAATAAAGGGCGGTTTCTGCTCACACTCAAGCCTCCTGCCGATGAACAGACCGGGCGGTGGACGGCGAAATTCACAGAAATGGATGCTCAGTTCAGCGACGACGAGAACCAACAAGCCAATCTGGACGCATTCCGCACCGAACTGGAGCAACGCGATATAGCGGCAAAAGATTCCGGTTTCGCAATGTTCGCATCGGTCACTTCCCCCAAAGAATTCCGTGTGGCTGGTTCTCAATCGTGTGTAGCATGCCACTCAGAAGAAACGGAAGCCTGGGCCGCTTCGGCGCATCATCACGCTTGGGAAACACTCGTTCAGACCAACGCCCACGTCGATTCCTACTGCCAACAATGCCACACCACCGGTTTCGGGCTGCCGGGCGGATTTGTCTCTGCGCGGCTCAGCAGCGAACGCTATTCCGTTGGCTGCGAGAGTTGCCACGGCCCTTCTGCCGGGCATGTGGCCAATCCCCAAATTCGCACACCGTTTACCTCCACCAATCAATGCCACAGTTGCCACGATCACGAAAACAGTCCTGAGTTTGAATATGCCGGGTATTGGGAACTCATTTTCCACGGCAAACCGAAACCTGACGTAGCGAATGGGGGAGCATCAAGTTCCACAACAGCGGAGGAACAGCCGTGACATCAATCGCGATTGAGCCACGAGGAAAAACAATGCAGCACGACGTTATGGCAACGCTTGAGCGTTTCTGTGAGTTGCGGGATATTGGGGATGTTGTTGGCACTCCCTCTTGCTCGTTCTGAAGACGAGCCGACGAAAAACGATACCGCCCCATGGCTAGTGAGTCTCGCTGCCGGGTATCAGCAAGCCCAGTCCGATCAACAACCGATCATTGTCCGCATTGGCGGCAAAGCTTGTCAGCAATGCCTGCTACTAGAACAAGAAATCGCCAAACCCGCTGCGCAACTGGCGCTAAAGCAGTGGACACGAGTCTACATCGACGTCGACGAATCACCGGCCGATGCGCGGCTGATGGCGGTGGGGCCGATTCCCGCGCTACGGTTATTGACCTCGCAAGGCAAACTGGTCGCGACGCATGACGGGAAGATGACGGACGCGGAATTCGTGAAGTGGTTGCAAGAACATCACGCTGCGGCCGCTGCGAAACTTGCGCCGGAACTGACACGCACCGGTCCGCCGACAGAACTGGACATCGTCCGTTTGATCCAACAATTCAAACTCCGCGACGCCACGATTCGTGAAGCGGCGCTGCGGCGCTTGGCTCCCTATCCCCATACCGCCGCCGACGGTGTGGTGACGGCGTTGATAGAGGGTAACCTCTCGTCACGGCTGATGTCATTGGAATTGCTGCAGCAATGGCAGGCGCCTGTGGAGGGGTTGGATCCTTGGCAACCCGACACCATCACCGACGAACGGGTCGATCAACTCTCCACTTGGATTGCCACATTAACGCCGCCCGAAAAATCAGAGCAGCTCGAAACGAAAGTGGCTCAGCAAATCTCAGCAGAGGATTTAGATGCTGCGCGGAAGACGATTGCGAGCATGATTCCGGCCAACGCCTCACAAGCGCGGGCCATGCGTGAACGCCTAGCCCGCTTCGGCACAGCACTGTTGCCCGAGGTCTACGCAAGCTTAAAAACTGCCGATACCGATAACGCCCGGCGGCGATTGACGGCGCTGCGTTACCGGTTGGTCGCGTCGGACAAGTTGGTGCTCAATTGGCCGGGCGGACTGCAGAGTCTGGCAGCAACCGACGAAGCGACACGAATGGCGGCCGCCGACGAATTGAGCCGACGGGCCACCGAGCAAGATGAAGCTCTGTTATTGGAATTGTTCTCCGACCCCGCCCCGCTGATTCGTGAAATCAGTCTCCGTACGCTACAAAAAGTGGGAGGAAATCAAACACAAACGGCACTGATCCGCCTGTTGGAAGATCCGGAACCCAATGTCCGCGCAGCCGTGCTAAAACAACTCACGGAGGAGTCTCCGCGCAATCTCGTCCCACAGATCGCCAAGTATGTCGAGGGTGAAGAGAACGCGGACTTGGTGGTGCATGCGGTGCGGTTTTTGCGGGAAGCGGGGGGGCGGGAAGCGGTCGCCTGTTTGAAGACATTGATCGTCGATCCCAGTTGGCAAGTCCGCGCCGAAGCGGCTGAGGCGATCGGCGATATTGCGAATAACGAACGGGGAGTGACGTCTTCAGAAAAAGCGAAAGCCTATAAGGTATTAATCAAAACGCTCAAAGATGAGGATTCGTTTGTCGTCAGCCGGGCCGTCAAGGGACTGTCTGAGGCGCATCTCTCCAGCGCAGTTGAACCGATGATTCAGGTCGCTCACGCGCATCCCGATTTGGCGCAGGATGTCATCACCATGCTGGCCCGCGATGACGCCAATCAAAAAATCGTCCTCCCCCATCTGCGCAAGTTCTTTAATCACAAACAGCCTAATGTCCGAGCAGCGGCCATTGAAGGGCTGGTGACGCTGCACTCCAAACAAGTTGGCGAGGAGCTTGGAACAGCACTGAAGGATTCTGACCCGCAGGTGCGAATCGCCGCCGGTCAAGCGTTGTTTCAAATGCTGGACCGGCTCCGCCAGCAGGAAATGAACCAGTCGATCTACACCGACATCGACTCTGGGGATTACGTCACCATTGAATCTTCAGATGAGTGGGTTGAATCGTCACCGAGCATTCTCGGCCAACTCTTAGGGGGATTATTTGGCGGCGGAAAAACGTCAAAACCAAAAGTGGTCGACGAACCGGCCGACGAGGAACCTGAATCTGTGGATGAACCGGCGAAGGTCGTGATTGAGAAGCAGGACGGTGAGGCGGATGCTGAAGTAGGGGAAGTCACGCTCATCGAGGCAGACGCAGCCGAGACCGGCACAGAAGCAGATCCCGACGCCCAATTAAAAGAAATTCGCACCGGTAAACATCACCCCGATTGGGCGTTTGCCTTAGCCGACCCTTTGCTGCCGCTCCTCAAAGGAGAAACCGCTGAAGAGCGCTTGGCGGGCGCCTTACCATTGGCGGCCCTGGGACGTGACAAAGAGGCAATTTCGGTGCTGCGAGAACTGACAGCGGCTCATCCGGAATTGGTTGCCAAGATCGCACAAGCACTGCCGTGGCTGTTGTGGGAAGATCGACAAGAACTGTTTCGCGAGCTGGTGCCCGCTGCGAAGGATGAGACGGGATTGTCGAGGATTGCAGGCATCATTTCTCAGACAAAAAATGACAACAATGCCGAATTGTTATGGTCCTTGATCAATCACGAAGCGGCGACGGTCGACACGCTGACGGGGGTGTCGTACTCAATTCGCGAACTTCATTTCCCCGACTATTACTACAGCCCGACGAATGCTCTCTGCCCTTCGCCGCAAAGAGGCCATCAAAGCCGTGCTGCCGCGGGCCAAAGCCGGTACGCGCTGGCAGCGAACTATTGCGATGGCGTTATTGATGCCGATTGCCCGCGACGACATTGCCGAGCTGGCGCGGGGGATTGTGGACGATCCGGATACAGCAGCGGACTTTCGTGCCGATGCGTTTCAAATCTTGCTGCTCACACTGTCCAAAACAGACAGCCGGAAAACTGCGATTGCCGCACTGTCGGATGAGAATCCGGAAGTCCAAAAACGAGCGCTCAAATTATTAGCCTACGGCAAAGCAGCTTTGGCGTCGCTTTACGATGATGCACTTTCTCTCAGTGACGGCATGCCATTTTCTTCAATAAGCTACGGACGCCAGCGGGGAAAACCGATCCTCATCGAAGCGCCCGAAGCATTAAAACTCGAGGACATCAAACCGTTGCTAGATGCTAAGGACCATGAACTCGCTGCGGGAGCTGCGTATTTATCTGTGTTGCTGGGCGATGCAGATGCGATCTGGACTGAAAAAAATCTGGCGGAAACAGCCCGCTAAGGAAGCTCATGACATACGCCGGTTGGTCTACCGCGCGATTGCCTTTTTGGATGATGCGACTCAGTTGGAGATTCTGGAACAGATCTATCAAAATATCCGTGCCGAAGACGAAAACGAAGTGAGTGAGTTTTATTGGACGATGCGGAGCATGACCGGGGCAAAGATGCTCGGCTTCCGCAAGCGGATTCGTGACGAAGTCGGCATGCAGAATTTAAGGTGATTTTATAATCTGCTTGGTAACACCAAACGCTCTTGGAGAGACTCACCATGAGACAGTTCGCAGTTGCTTTCCTACTTGTTTTCCTGGCGGTCAATAGCCCTGCATCGGCACTGGCCCAAGCCGACATCAGTGCGATCAGCAACATGATTGGCGGGGGAGCCGTCAGCGGCAAGGGCGTTGCTGAAATCGAGCGTCTGCCGGAGGTGATGCGGTTACAGATCGCCATCCTCGGCAAAGCAGCCACATTGAAAGAAGCGCTGGCGGGCCTTAACGAACGGGTCAACGCGGCAAAAGAACAAGTCGCGACAATGGGGGCAGACAAAGATTCCATCAAAGTTGGCGACCCGGAACTGTCGAGCACGAAGTCCGACAGTCGAAATCAAATTGAACAAATGTTCAGAGCGCAAATGCGAGCCACCGGTCGCAATCGCAAAAAAGACGACGCGGATGTCCCCATTACCGTCTCAGCGACATTGACGGCGCAGTGGCCGCTCGCGGGCAAGACGCTGAAGAGTTACTGCTTGAGATTCACCAGTTGCAGGAAAAAATCAAGGCTGCCGACATCTCTGGGTTGGAAGAGGCTTCCAAACTGTCCCCCGCAGAACAAGAGATCCTCGAGGAATTGGAGGATTCGGGTTACAGTAGTTTTGGAGACGACGAAGAGAATAAGCCGGGAGAGCCGACGTTCTTCTTCGTAAGCGCAATCACGCAAACCGAACATGATCAGGCTACGGCGGACGCCTACAAACGGGCCAAGGCCCAAGCCGAACGCTTAGCCAAAGCAGCCGGAGCGACGCTTGGCCCTTTGAAGTCGCTCGCCAGTGAAGTGAGCAAAGCAGAGAATCTGTCTCAGTACGATCCCTACCGGCTTTTTGATCTGGACCCGTACGTCAGCTCATTCACTACCACGCCGCCGGCCGGAAACAACGAGACTCCTGAAGCCATCGGCACTAAACCGGGGAAGGTCACATACCGGGTGCAGGTGAGTGCATCCTTCACTCTTAAGGAGCAATAGACCGGTGCCCAGCACCCAATAGCATTTTCCCAATCGTATTTACTCTGGCCTTTAGTTAGGTGGCTGAAGGTTCACTTGATCGCTCACAGCGCAAAAAAACGGCGAACCCTGCAGGATCCACCGTTTGATTCGCTTCTCGTAACGCCGTTTAATTGGCTTCTGCAAGTTCCACGTTGACCCGGCGGCCTTTTTGGTCGAAGTAGACTGTCCCCTCGACGAGGGAAAAAATGGTGTAATCGCGGCCCATGCCGACGTTACGACCTGGATGCCAGCGTGTGCCGCACTGCCGAAACAAGATATTGCCGGCCGATACGCTTTCTCCGCCGAATTTTTTGACACCACGCCGCTGAGCGTTCGAATCACGCCCGTTTCGGCTGGAGCATTGGCCTTTCTTATGCGCCATGACTAAACTGCTCCGCTTTTTACCGCTGTTACAATCATTGGAAAATCGACCTAGAAATTCCGGTCGGTTACTCAGCAGAATAGCAGGAATCATCGAAGACCGAAAGCCTGCAACGACAGGTTTTTTTCAGGAAAAACCGCATATCTCCCGAAAAACAGGCATTTTTGGCGGTTCAGAAAACCTCGCTCCAGGTTTGGCAAGCGACCGGAGAACCTCTATCCTGGGGGAAAAAATCGATTCTTCAGGCCCGCCCTGTTCCCCAGCGACGAGATTTCAAATATCTAAGGATCCCCCCATGTCAGCCGAAGCGAAAATTCAAGAACTCGGATTGGAACTGCCCGCCCCACAAGTCCCCGCCGGAACCTATATGCCGATTGTGCAGGTCGGCAATCTGATTTACGTCTCCGGACACGGCCCGCTCAACGCCGACGGCACCCAAATTCAAGGCCGGGTCGGTGACGACTTGACGGAGGAACAAGGGACAGCAGCGGCGCGCGTCGTCGGACTGTGCATTCTCTCAACCATCCGCAATTATCTCGGCTCGCTGGACCGTGTGGAGCGTTTGGTCAAAGCACTAGGTATGGTCAATGCCGCTGCTGATTTTAAGCGTCATCCGAAAGTGATCAACGGATTCAGCGATCTGATGGTCGAAGTCTTCGGCGATCAAGGTCGCGGAGCACGCAGCGCTGTCGGCATGGGGTCGTTGCCGTTTAATATCGCGGTGGAAGTGGAAGTGATTTTTGAGGTGCGAGACTAAGGGTTTTGAAACTGGTTGTAGTGGGATGATTTCAAAACCCGGTTGTGCCTGTTATTGGCACTTGAAGAAAAGTGTCTTCGGTACGCATCTGAGGGTTTTGCAACTGGTTACGGTTTCTATTTGCAACAGCCACTTAAATTCGGTTTCGTTTCGTCTAGAAACAACTGTTCATGGCGTGGCGGGTTTGAGCTTGGCCGGGTCGCTGAGTTCTTCAAACAGTGTGAAATCCGGCTCCTGACCAGCTTCTCGACGGGTGAAATAGTTGAACATCATCAAACCATCGACGCCGTCACCGTAGAGTTGGCGGGCAATGTTGCGATATCTGTCCGCTTCTTTCTCGACCTCAATCGAAGCGTAAATCGGCAGTTGCTCGGGCATTAATTCGCGATATTCCTTGATCGGCAGCGGAAAATCGTTCCGTAAATAGTGCGAAACTTCAATAAAATCGATCAGATCTGCCTTCGCCCAAGTGACCGGATCCAGACCGATGGCCAGATTCTGTTGCGGGCGAGCCATCACGCGGGCAGAGAGCAACAGCGGACGTCCCCGTTTCTTGCCGACTTCACGAGTCATGGCACGGACTTCACGCATCCAATTGGTCATTGTCTGGGTATGTTGCGGGCCTTCATCCTGTGGGAAATAGATCGGGAAGCGTTGGAAATCGATGTCCAAACCGTCAATCGGATAGCGTTCACAACATTCGCGTAGTTCCGCCAATCGCTGTGCACGAACTTCGGGGACCGCAAAATTGAGAGCGCCGGGAAACCAGGAAGCGACGATGGGATGCACGCGGTGCTCTTTGCTCCCGCCGATGATCTCTGCAAAGATCGGTTCGATTTTGTCTCCAATCTTGCCCACGCGCCACTGGGGATGATCCCGCCAGAACTTCGTCACGATCAAACTGTCGGGATTCTGTACGTCGTGAATTTCATTGGGCCGGTAGGAAATAAAGACTTCCAAATTCTTTTCGCGAGCGCGCTCAATCATGATTCTGAAAGGGTCGTGCCCTTTGTTGTACAACCCATAGTAATTGGCGAAGGCCCGTTCGGTCGATTTTTCTTTCGTCAGGCCGATCTTCTGATATTCCGCCAATTCCTCTTTGCTCAATTGCGAACCGATCATCTCAGTCACTTTGCTGGGGTACGACATCGGCATGCCCCAGTTGGGTGAAGCAAAAAACGTGGTCACACCAGTACCCGCCACTTCGTCCACATACCCCTGCAAGTCCGCCACACTCATCGGCGGGGTTTTGTAGTAATACATGTGATTGGCATCGGAGTTGTAAATAAACCGCCGCGGCCGCGTGTTTTCGGCGGCGGTGCTCTCTGGTGTGAGGAATGTCAAAAGCAGCAAACAGACGCTGAGAGCCCAAACATGCCGTAAGTGTGACAATCGAGTTGTGTAATTCGCGGTGGTGTCTGTTGAACTCATGGTCTGCTCGTTGCTCCCGCACAAAAATTGAAATCCAAATAAGTTGAGGCAAGCGCAACTCATAGTATATTCAGAGTTGGCTCCCGATGACACTAACATAGCCCCAATGCCGAATTCTCATCGGTTGACTGTTTCAGTCCTCAATCAAACTGGGCGGCAATTCTGTGCATCTCGGATTCCTGTTCCGCAGATTGCCCTTCACCAGCCGCTTGGTCTTCACCAACCTTGCGCCCGAATTTGAAAAACAAGGCCGGCGTGACGATTTGGTCCAGTAATGTGGAACTGAGTAGTCCGCCGATGACCACGACCGCCAAGGGATGCAGGATTTCTTTACCGGTCTGACCGGCTCCTAAAGCTAATGGAATTAATCCAATGGTTGTCGTCAACGCGGTCATTAACACCGGCGCCAGTCGCTCCAGACTTCCGCGCACGATCATCTGCTCACTGAAGGTCTCCCCTTCAAATTTCATCAGATGAATGTAATGCGAGATCATCATGATGCCGTTGCGGGACACGATCCCGATCAAAGTAATAAAGCCGACCCAGTGCGCGACCGACAGACTGACGGACGATAACCAAATTTGCGGCCATTCGGTGATCGCCGCCCCTTGAAACGCCGCGCTGCCGGGCCAATCGGCGATCAGCAGAGCGACAATGGCGCCGATCGCTGCCAGGGGGATATTAATCATCACCTGCAACGCCGCCCGCCAGGAGTGCAAGCACTTGTACAGCAATAAAAAGATTCCCGCGATCGAAACGGCGCCGAGAACCAAGAGGCGGAAGTTGGCATCGCGTTGGGCCTCGAATTGGCCGCCGTAGGCGATGAAGTATCCTTCGGGAAGCGTAGCAGTGACGTTTGTCGCGACCGCTGCTTGGATGTCTTCAACGACGCTGACCAAATCGCGACCGGCCGTATTTGCCTGCACGACGATCCTGCGGACGACGTTTTCACGATTAATCGTGTTGGGGCCTTGGCGGCGTTCGACGGTGGCGACACTGCCCAGCTTGACCCGCACTCCCGACGGAGTGCTAATGAGCGTGTCGTGAATCACCTGAATATCATTCCGCGATTCCTCATCAAACCAGACAACTAAATCAAATGTGCGCTGACCTTCAAGAACTTGCGAAACGGTGTGCCCTTGCAGGGCGGTCTCCAAAGCATCGGCCACATCGGCGGGCGGCAAGCCGTAGCGTGCCGCTTCTTCGCGAAGCACCGTAACACGGATTTGCGGGATCTCCACCTGTGGTTCCACTTGGAGATCGACCACGCCCGGAATTTCGCCCATCAGTTTTTCGATCTCACTCGCTTTTTCTCGCAGCACTTCAAGGTCTTGACCGTACAGCTTCACCGCAATTTGGGCGCGGATACCCGACATAATGTGATCCAACCGGTGCGAGATTGGTTGCCCGATGTTAAAGACCAATGTCGGAGGGAAATTGCCAAGTTTGTCGCGAATGTCTTGCAAAACAACCTCCCGCGGCCGGCCAATTCGCTCGACACCGTAGCGGTGCAGACCGGGAATCGCGCGGAGGATCGAGTATTGCCATCCGGGCAACGGCTCTTCTGGTTCCTGGAGTCCCACATCAATTTCCGAAAAATTGACGTTCTCCGCATGTTCATCAAGTTCCGCCCGCCCGGTCCGACGGGAGACGTGAGTGACTTCAGGAATCTCCATGAGCATCGTTTCGGCACGAGCAGACAAGCGGTTCGATTCTTGCAAGCTGGTCCCCGGCGTGGCGGTGGCGCCGATGGTTAATGTTCCTTCATTAAAATCGGGTAAGAATTCACCACCCATCCAGAAGATCGTCGTCACAGACAGCAGCACCATGAGAGTGACTGCTACCAACACCAGCGTCGTATGCCGTAGCACAAACCGAAGCAAAAAGGCATCTGCCCATTTCAGCCAGCGTAATAGGAAGGGATCGCGTTCGCTTTGCAAAAATTTTGCTTGTGGAAGCAAATATGAAGCCAGCACAGGCGTGACCGTCAGCGAGACCACCAGTGACGAGAGCAGCGTTAGCAGATACGACAACCCCAACGGCGCAAACATCCGCCCCTCTAAACCGGCCAGCGAAAACAGCGGAAAGACGACCAATATTACAATCAATGTGGCATACACGATGCTATTGCGAATCTCCGACGACGCCAGATAAATCACCTTCAGAGGCTTCTCGGGATGCTCTTTGTGCCGGTTTTCCTTCAGTCGTCGGTAGATATTCTCAATGTCAACGATCGAGTCGTCGACCAATTCTCCAATCGCCACCGCCAAGCCGCCCAGCGTCATTGTATTGATCGAGATCCCGAAGTATTTGAAAATCAAAGCGGTGATCAAAATTGAGAGCGGCATCGCTGTCAGCGTGATGAGACTGGTGCGGAAGTTCCATAGGAAAATAAATAACACGACCACCACCCAGATAGCGCCGTCCCGAATCGCTTCTTCGACATTCCCAATGGCCACTTCGATGAAAGTGGATTGTTTGAAAACGTCGGTATCGATGGTCATGCCGGGCAGCGTGGCTTGAATTTCCTCCAGCGTGCGAAGAATCTCACCGGTGAGCTTCAAGGTGTCGGCTCCCGGTTGTTTTTGAATCGACATCATGACAGCCGGATTACCGTTCACACTGCCGTCGCCCCGCTTGACCGGACCGGCAAAGCGCACGTCGGCAACATGTTTGACGGTGATCGGAACCGTTTCGCCCAGGCGGACAACGGACTGTTCAATATCTTCCAAGCTCGTCGCTCTACCGACAATGCGAATCAGCGATTCCCGTTCTTTACTCAGCAAAAAACCGCCGCCGGAGACCGCGTTGGATTTCTGCACCGCACGAGTCAACTCATCCAACGTGACATCGTAGCGGGCCAATTGTTCGGGCGAGGTCAACACCTGATACTGCTTCAACTCACCACCCATTACGGTGACTTGAGCGACCCCGCTGATTGCCAACAGTCGTCGACGCACGACCCAGTCAGCCGCAGTCCGCACGTCGAGTTGTGACGTCTCTCCTTTGGGTCTCATACCGACCAGCATGATTTCGCCCATAATCGAGGTGATGGGCGTCATGACGGGATTGGCTTCGCCCGGCAATCGCTCGCGCACCAATTGCAGTTTCTCAGCAACAATTTGTCGGGCGATGTAAATGTCGGTGCCCCAATCAAACTCGACATACACAATCGATATCCCGATACCCGATGCAGAGCGGACCCGTTTGACACCGTTCGCACCGTTCATTGCCGACTCAATCGGAAAGGTGACCAGCGTTTCCACTTCTTCGGGAGCCAGTCCGTGGGCTTCGGTCATGATCGTTACCGTCGGTCGGTTGAGATCCGGAAAGACGTCGATGGTCAGCTGGGCGGCTTGATACCCGCCAAACAACACCAGATTCAAAGTCCCTGCCAATACCAGGAGCCGATTTTGTAGAGCAAAGGCGATAACACGATTAAGCATGCGTATTCTCGAAATTTTCTAGAGCAGACGGAACCAATTATGGCCATTGACTGGTTGGGGCATTATTCACTCGTCACACGATTTGCAGGCGGTTGTGGAGATTTGGCCGATTCCAGTTCGACGCGGGCGAACATACCTTCGCGAAAAAATTTGTCCGAAGTTTGTAGTTCGATCCAAACCGGCAGCACGCGCTCCGATGCATCCAACACAGGAGCAAGGCGTGCGATCGTGCCTTTGACTTTCAGTCCGGGATGCGCTGCAAAGCTGACAACGGTTTGCTGTCCTTCGCGAATCGTCGCGGTCTCCTTGTCAAACACATACCCTTCGACCCAAATGGTGCTCATGTCGTGAATCTCAAATAACTTGTCTTGAGACTGCACAGCCTCACCGGGGAAGAAGTCAAATTCCGCCACCTGCCCGCTGGAAGGTGCACGAATCGGAAGGGTTGTCATCGACGCGTTCGACGACAAAGACGCAGTCAGATCGTCATTGGCGATGCGCTCAATCTGCTCGTCCGACAAGCCAATCAGAGCGAGTTTCCGCTTCAACCCGTCAATCGTCTGCCGCAAAGTCTTCAGTTCGGATTCCAATTCCCACAATTCTCGGGCCGCGGTAATGCCTTGTTCCGCCAAAGGTTTGATCCGCCGTGCCGTCTCTTCAGCCCACTTTGCTTTCACCCGCGCCTGCAACAAATCGAGTTGCATATTTCGCAGTTGCAGGCTGTCCACTTCCGCCAGCACATCGCCGGCGGTGACCTGTTGTCCCGGTTCAACCAGTATTCTGGCAATCCGGCCTTCAATCAGAGTCGTGGCAAAAGTTTTTTGATGTGTCGGTAACTCAATGGTCCCTTGCAACACGATTTTTTCTGTCGTGCTGGACTTCGGGTTAGAAGTCGGTGAGGAATTGGCGGCTTTCGCAGTTCTTTTGTTGGTGTCTGCCACCTTCGTCTTTGGTTGTTGAGAGTGTGACTCAAACATCGCTGCCAGAAGTTGTGTACCGACGACAATCACACGGTCGCCGGGGAACAGGCCTGAGAGAATTTCCACTTGCCCCCGCGTTCGCATGCCGACTTTGACGTTACGGCGGACATACTTTCCCTCACCTTGACGTAGCAGTACAAAACTTTCCGTTCCGGTTTCGAGGAGCGCGTCGACCGGACAGACGATCGATTCCTTGGCGGTCCCAATCTCGATTGCCATGCGTCCAAACATGCCGGGACGCAATTGCCCTTGAGGGTTCTCAACCGGGATCACCACGCCGACCGTTCGCTGCGACTTGTCCATCTTCAGGCGGATGTGGCGGATGACGCCATCGAATTTATGTCCCGAAAAAGCGACTTGGATCGGCATGCCCTCATGAATGCGCGAGATATCCGCCTCCAAAACTTCGCCGACAATCCACAGCGACGACAGGTCGACAATCTCGAACAGATGATCGGTCTCTTGCACAAATTGTCCTTCGCTAACGGTCGCATGCTTGATCGTCCCGCTGAGGGACGCCGTGATGTCAATCGACTGAATCGGCCGTTCTGTCGATCGCACCTGTTCCAGTGCCTCCTGGGTAATCCCAATGGCTTGCAGCTTGCGAATGGCAATTTGGAGAATCGCGGTTTTCTCCTGAAAGTCCGCTTGAGTCTCCAGTAACTTTGAACCGGCAATTGCTCCGTTCTTGGCCAGTTGTTGGCGTTGTTTCAGTAGCTGCGCGGTAAGCCGCAGCGCTTCGTCCGCTTGCAGCATCTCGATTTGAAGCGATTCCAATTCCAGGCTCTCCAACTCAGCAAGTTTCTGCCCGGCTGCCACAGATTCGCCCGGTTTTACCAACACGCTGGTCACGCGTCCCGGCATCAACGTGCTCACGATTGCATGTTGACGCCAGGGCAACTCGACACGGGCATTTAACCTCAGCACGTCGCGCAGGTCCGCCAAACTGACCTTGCCTGTCTGCATCCCGATCGCCTTAATGGCAGCTGGCGACAGTAACAATTTATCGCCGTCCATGATCGCGCCCGTGGAGGGCAACGCAGCATGTCCTTCATGGGCCGCAGCGATGCGAGAAAAACCGATCGCGGCATGTGCCGCGATCAGTCCCACCAACGTTGTACATGTGAAACGGGCGAATAACGCAAATGGTCGCATATTCATTATTGCGACTCCTCGTGCAAAGGTTTGAAGTCGGAAGGCTTATTGATCATCGCTCGGTTTGATGGCCGCAATCACTTCCACAGAACTGTCAATTTCGTCGGCCACTGCTGGGTAATCGGGATCGTTACCGGCATCAATGTTTGCGTGGACTTTGTTGAACAAATCACGCAGATTCTGCGCCGCGGTGTTCACTTCTTCCCAGTTCGACTTGGGAACACCGCTCTGCTGTGCAATTTCCGGTAACCACTCTAAAACGAGATCCAGATTGTCCAACGAGCGATGTGCTTTGGCGGGAGAACCGTCGGTGGTTTCGTCGCGGATTGTGTCCCGATAGGATTGAATGTGGGCAATCGCTTCGGCATATGTCGCGTTGTCTTTGCGCAGTTGTTCAATCTCCGCCTCTGTAAGCGGAACATCGTGCGGATCAACCTCTTCACCGTCATGCGGAGTGCTATCGGTGGTAGAGGTTTTCGCGTCCTTGGGTTTCTCAGAATCGGCCTGACCGCAACCGATGGCGAGACTCGCCGCCAGCATGGCCACAAAGACATTTCGAAAATAAGCGTTGCGTACGTTCATGCGTATTGTCCTTAGAACAAGTAAAAGATTTAGAATTTGCGCAGCAGCAAATCCCATACAAATGCGAAAAAAAGCGACGGGTTATCGGCATTCGCAATCAGGGCGAATGCGGCCCGTACCCCAAGCGAGGTCGGATTCCAGACCTATATCAACAGCACACCTGAGCACTCACGGCGCGCAGCGTCACACACTGAAAATTGTCGCGGCATCCAAGAGAGCGTAGATGCGGCAATTTCGGTGTCAATCACCCAGTTCAGCGGCACACAGCCGACCGACATCTCCCGCGTCATTGTCGAAGCTGACGGCGCTGCGGATGGGACGATCGAAATTTTGCTAAACTGTACAATTGTCGTCGGTTCTTCAGAGGTATCACCCTCGTCCGAATCAGTCGGCAGCTCCGGAAAAGAAAACGCAAAACCGAACCACTCGAAATGGAAATGGGCGACAGAGGCCCATGTTCCAGGCGTTTTGAATTCCACAACCGCCTTGTGATGCTGGTGGCTATGGTCGTGGTGCGAGTGATGATGGTTGCCTAAGTGAGAATGTTCCTTAGCGTGATGATGAGGGGCTTCACCGCCAGGATGCGCATGCCTGACTGCTACCAAAGCCTGTGTCCCGAGCAGCATAAACGCGGCCAACATCAAACTCAGGCAATTTTGAAGACGAGTTGTCATGGAGTTGGCGACGTTATTATTGGACAAAGAAACTAGGCCCGATTCGTGTGGGACCTCATTAACCGTAGTCAACCGGATCAACGAAGTCAAGATGATAAGTGCCTATCATCGACTGCAGATTGCTGAAACAGGTCGCAATCACCTACCGGAAAAATCATCAGAGCATGAAAAAACCCCTGCCTTGGCAGGGGGTGTGCAGTCGCGTGCAATTCGTAGCACAACAGACCGATGGGCGGCACTGGATTCGAACCAGTGACTTCTACCGTGTGAAGATAGCACTCTAACCACTGAGTTAGCCGCCCGAATTTGAGTCGCGATTTTATCGGTTGAAATACCGTTTCGCAAGTGGCCCTGAGCGAGCGTGCGCGAAACGGACTCCTCCGACAGCAATCCGGACGAGACTCACGTGCATCATGAATTTCGGCCGCTAAACCCTTAGTGAGCGCCTGAATCCGAATCAGTCGACTCAGCGGCAGGCGGTTCGAATTTGGGGGCCGTCACTGGGTCTGAGGTATCTTGGGCTGCCGGACGAGGTGACGACGTGGGGCTTGAATAGGTGGCCTTGTCGACATCATCCTCGATTCCACTGACTCCTTTTTTAAATTCGACAATCCCTTTGCCCATACTGCGGGCAACTTCGGGAAGCCGTTTGCCGAACAGCAACAAGGCAATAACGCCGATGATCATCATTTCCATCGGGCCGGGCGTGAAAAACGCCAATACTGGAGTTTGCATGAAACCTTCTCCCATTGATTCTTTCTGCGTGTTCAGCGGCGGGCAGTCTCGCCTGCGGCGTCGCCACTCGTAGTAAATATTTTTGAAACGATTGTTGCCGGGGCAGTGCCCAAACCTCTCTACGGCAATGAAGCGTCATCCGTTGCGGAATTGAGACCTGTTTTGAATTCTTTAATACTTTCACCCACCGACCGCATCATATTGGGTAACCGTGATCCAAATAATAGCAGTGCGATGAATGCGATGATGATCAGTTCATAAGGGCCTGAAAACATGGAGCCTCCCTCCTCGACATCGGTTGCACCAATCCATCCCGGATCGATTCAACCACGACTGTGAATGCCAAGTTTGCTGCACGCTGATTGTTGGAGAAATCATGTCGCCGGGTCGTTTCCATCATCCATTATGGCCGGAATCAACAGCGATTCCAATCCCGGCTGCTTGCCTGGACAACGAATTATGGCATGCGCAAACACACGAATGGGTTGTAGGACTTTGAGAGACAGTACACATCGTGAGGGAAGGGGGCGACAATGAAACTTGCGGACACCCAATCCACCGGGCGATGCGGTGTACAGTCTGAATCCAATTCCAAAACCGGCTTACGTTTGTGAATGACCCTTCAACCAAAGGGAAAGGCGACACGTCAGAGGGTTTTAAAACCAGAATTCGGGATGCCCACTCGAATTGCCCGCTTTTGGTGCAGGAAGGAAGAGCGGAGAGAAATTATCTGCAATTCATTGTACCGGCCCGCCAACGGATGTCAACATTTCCGCAAAACCATTCAAAAAAAGACTTTCGCCCAGCTGTAATCGGGCTTGCTGCACAGATTCCGCCGCCGTAATGTGGTCTGAAGCGTGACGCATGCGTTCGCAACGAATTTCGCAGATCCGAGCGACACTTCTGATTCGTCTGGGACTGCAAGCAGTATCCGGATAGGAAAAGCTCAACTGATCTTTGGAGAAGTCGGCTATGAACATTGACTCTCGCGACCGGTCATTCCTCTTTCGCCATCTGTTTTTGCTGTCGATCCCATTGTTGGCGGCAGGCTTGCTGCTCGGCTTGGTTTCTAAACAACAACTCGTCGCGGACGAAGCGGCTGACGCAAAATCTGCCGAGCAAGAATCATCCGGCACGACCGCATGATGCCCCCACATCGATTACGATCGACGGTGAATTCGCGGACTGGAAATCGGTTCAATCTTATACCGATCCGGAGCATGATCCCAACGACACACGCCCCCGCGCTCAGGATGAAGTCCCGCCCTTAATGGCGCATCCCGATGTCGATTTGTTGGAATACAAAGTCACACATGACGAAGAGGCGCTCTATTTCTATCTCCGCTCACGAGGCATGATCGGTCGGACACAAGTCTCCAACAGGAACGGAAACCGTGCGGGGCGTTCCAGCGTCAACATTGCCATCGACGTCGATCAAAACGACAAAACCGGCTACAAGCTGCATGAGGGGGGCTACTATCCGACCAGCGGCGGTTACGATTTGTTGGCCATCCTGGAATTTTACAACGGGTACTTCAAAGTCGGCAAATACGTCAACTATTGTAATGAAAGTGAAGCGGAAGGGGATCAGGCCTATCTCGATCAGACGCAAGGCAAATACGTTCCAGGAAACCCCGGACCCTATCCCCCCGGATTTGTGCGCATTCGGCCCGGTTGGAATTTGCACGGTGTGGAATGGATTTATCTTCCCAGACGACACCATCAGCCTTTCGGACGAAAAAGAGCCAAACATGAAGAGCGTCGTCACTGTCGCGATCTCGGACTCGGGTCATGAACTGGAAGCTCGCTTTCCTCTGAAAGGCTTTTTAAAAGGCGAGGATGGCAAGCCGAACATTGCGATCGGTAGCGTGTTGGATCTCTCATTCTCGCTGGAAGCCAGCGGCGAATTGGCGCCCGATAACGATTGGGCTTCCGACACCGGCAAACCAATCTTGAAATACAAATTAACGCCTGTCAAAAAATAAAACACGCCTCACGCACGATTTCAAATGCTGCTCTGAAAGGCCCCCGACCTCAATGCCAGCGACTAGCGAGAACCAAACGGCGTCGCCGAAAACCAACACCGGTCACGGTACGCTGTACATTGTCCTCGCCATTATTGCAGCCATCGGTTTTGCGTGGGTGGCGCCCGCCCAAGCCATGCATTTCGACTTAGGGGGGCAAGTTTTTCTGCGACTGTTGCAAATGGTCGTCGTGCCGCTGGTCATGGCCAGTGTGATGAGCGGCATCTTGGGCCTGGGCGACGTGCGAAAACTCGGCCGCCCGGGCGCGTACGCGGTTTTGTATTATTTCTCCACCACCGTGTTTGCCGTGATCACCGGATTGGTCGTCGTGAACATGATCAATCCCGGTCAAGGCATCGATCCCGACATCGTTCGCGATAAACAAGAAGAATATCGTGAGCATGTGACCCAAGCTGACGGAGGAACTTAAAAAAGAAGCCGATAACCAAGAAGTTACGCTGGGTTTGATCTTCAAGAAACTGGTGTTGATGTTGTTCACCGACAACTTGCTAGGCTCGATGGTCGCGGTCAATTTGCTGCCGCTAATCGTCTTCAGCATCATCTTTGCGGGCATGCTCACGACGATGGGGGACCGTTCCGAAACGATCGCCACCTTGGTGTTGAGCATTAACGATACGTTGATGAGTTTCATCATGTTGTTGATGAAAGTGGCGCCGATTGGAATATTTTGTCTCGTCACGTCCCGATTCGGGAGTGCGATTGATGACGGCAAATTGAGCGAACTCGCCTCCGTCTTGGCCGGTTATATGGGCACGGTGTTGTCCGGTTTGGCCATACACTCCTGCATTACTCTGCCGCTGCTGTTATACATCTTTACCCGCCGCAATCCCTTCCGGTTTATGTCACAAATGGGCCAAGCGGTACTCACGGCGTTTTCCACCGCCAGTTCGACGGCGACGTTGCCGGTCACGATGGAATGCGCCGAAATGCAGGCAGGCATTTCGAAGCGGAGCACCGAGTTCGTGCTGCCGTTGGGCGCGACGGTCAACATGGACGGCACAGCGCTCTACGAAGCGGCAGCGGCCATCTTCATCGCCAATGCCTACGCTGCGGTCGATCCCTCGTTTGAGCTGACCTTTATTGATCAGATGACGATCGCCGTCACTGCGACATTAGCGGCAGTCGGTGCAGCGGGCATTCCCGAGGCGGGTCTGATTACGCTGTTAATCGTACTCAACGCGGTCGGCTTGCCACTGACTTTGGTGGGATTGATCTTGCCGGTCGATTGGCTGCTGGATCGCTTTCGCACTGCGGTCAACGCCTTTGGCGATTCGGTCGGAGCGGCAATCGTCGATTTGACCTTCCCGAAAGACGACAAGGCAAAATAGCGTGCCCTTCTAAGCTTGCGACTCCGTCGGGGGGCCAACCTCAATACGATACCAACCCCGCCACTTCCTCAATAACCGCCTCCGTCTGCGGGCGGGAAATCTCGCGGGAATCGTCTGCATATCCCACCAGCAGTGCCAGATCCGCCAAGCGGTTGATCTTGCGGGGCACACCGCCCGATTCCTCGAACAGTGTTTCCAGTGATTCGGAGTTGAAGACCATTTCCGTGGTGCCGGCAATTTGCAGTCGGTGGGAAATGTAGCCCACCGTTTCGTCGTAGGAAAAAGGTTGCAAGAGACAATTCACCGTCAACCGCTCATCCAGTTGATCCATGCGGCGAATACGGCTGAGCAGACTTTGCTGCCCCAAAAACATGAGCGAAAAATTCATCTGCCCCTGTTCTTGGAAATTGAGCAACAACCGCAACGCTTCAAACACTTGCGGGTCCTCAATCACATGCGCTTCGTCGATGGCAATCACCGGTTGCTGTCCCCGACGGTTGGCAGTTTCCAGTTGTTCGCGAATCCGTCTGACGACGCGGTCTAAACCCCCAGCGGAAATTTGTTGCTCGTCCGCCCCCAACTCGACGGCCAGGTAGGCCAATAACTCCGCCGCCGTCATTTGTGGAAACACCACGTGCACAAACGGAACGAACGTCTCGGGCAACTCCGCAGCCAGGACATTCAGCAGATAGGTTTTTCCCATGCCGGTGCCGGCCACCAACATTCCCGCCCCTTTGTTATTTTCCACAAGGTAACGCAATTTGAGCAGCGCCGCTTCATGCGTTTCGCTGCGGTAGAAGAACCGGGCGTCGCTGTTGTTTTCAAACGGGTTCTCCTGCAGATGCCAGTGCTGTTCGTACATGAGTTCACTTTACTCAACCAGTTGAGGGTCGATACCGTTTTGTTACAGGTGGTTTCAAAACCCGGTGGTGCCTGTTTTTACACTTGAATATGAGTGGCTTTGTTACGCATCAGAGGGTTTTGAAGCTAATTAGTAGATGCGAAATGCGTTAGCCGGTGAGCCTTCGTGGAGTTTCCTGGGAACGGACATCTTCGACACAAGTCTCGATCACTCCCAAAAATTGCCCGGCGTGCTTTTCTAAAAAATCGGCAGCAGTATTGCGTTGCGCCGGGTCGTGTGCTCCCTGGTCCACTAAGATCGCCACATCGACAAGATGATTTTTCCAGAGTACCTCAGCCACAAGCGAATCTGTAACCAATCCCGCGTCGAGCACGATCACCGGGAATTGTTCTTCAACCTGTGCAAAGAATTTTTTAAGCCGCGCTTGCGACTCCTCGACAGTCTTCTCGTCGATTATCTCAGCCAGAGTACACAAAGAGAGCCCGTCTTCCTCCAACGTCATGATGGGCACGCCCTCGATTTGCTCCGCAGATTCGGGCAACCCGTCACTTGAAGTCGTGAGACAATCTCGCAACGCGGGCCGGGATAAATTGGCATCCACGAGCAAGAGTTGTTTTGTGCCGCGAGTCGATAATGTGCGTGCCAAAGTCAACAATACCGAAGTCGTGCCTGTCCCGCGACGCGAACCGGCGAAGGCCACCGTGATGGGTGAAGTTTCCGCAGCCGGCGCGCGGATTTCCGCTGCCAGTTGTTCAAAACCCTCTTTGGCATCCCGCGCCAGCCGTGAGCATATGGGCGGCCATTGCCAGCGAGGCCGCTCGACGACCGGTTCGGCCGGCAAATCCAGCGGCGCAACCTCGATCGCAGCTTCGTCACAGACCGATTCGGTCGGCGGCTGAAACTCCGGTTCTGCTTCACGGCGACGATACGCCATGATAAATGCGCGATCCAATGCGGTCATCGTGTTACGGAATCGTTGGCGTGTTGGGGGATATCTTCAATCGTGCCCAGCAACCATGCTGGGGACTCTCCGTCGCCGGGCGAGGAATTCAATTCATCCGGTGCAACTGACTTGGTTTCTGAGGCTTCATAATCAAATGGCAAGAAGTCCGGATCGGGCTGCCGTCTCTCTTCATCCAGAAACTCAATCTGAGCAATATCCGAGTCGGCTTCACCCAATGAAGGGGTGCCGAGATCCGCTTGTAGGATTGACGATTCCTCTGCAGAATCTCCCGGTCCGAAATCGGATTCGTGATCCTGACTTGTGAATGTCGTAACGAGCAACCACGACGCGCAACCCATTCCCGCCAAGAGCAAGAATAGTTTGGGCTTAGAACGGCGGAGATTCCAAAATCTCCCAGAGGCAGGGCGTTTTGCCGCTAAGACCGACTCCTCGTCCGGCGCTGCGTCGCTATGAGCGGTACTCACAGCGGGCTGGCGGTCCTGCAATGGCTTGTGCGATGACGACACGGCGATGTTCCTGCGTTCTAAGATATTCGATATGCACATCCCGATTCTTGGCGCAAAGGCCAACACGGTACGATCGATATCGACGCAGGATTCTCGTGATCTTGAGGGTTTTGCCGGTTATACGGATTTCGCTTTGCTGTTTGCTGCCTCTATCTCAGTCCGATCAAAGTCCCACTTGGTCTGATTAAAGTCCCAAGGCATCCTCAATCGTGTAGTTTCCCGGCTGTTGCTGGACCAGAAACTTGGCGGCGATCAGCGCGCCGTAACCATAACTGTCGCGCGTCTGCCCTCGCACCGTCAGATCGATTGTCTCGCCCAGCATGCCGAACACGATTGTATGTTCTCCCACATTATCTCCCGTGCGGAGAGCGTGATAACCGATTTCGGACTGGGGACGGACTCCCGGATGGCCGTGCCGACCATGCACATGCTCGGTCTGTCCCATCTCATCGGCGATGATTTCACCGAATTTCAACGCCGTGCCGCTGGGAGCGTCTTCCTTAAAACGGTGGTGCCGCTCAATGATCTCCACGTCGACGCCGCTGGGCACATCTTTTAAGACACGAGCCGCCTCCCGCGCGAGCTTCATGGTCAGATTGACCGCGACGCTCATATTTGGAGCCAACAATAGTGGTGTCGTATGCGCAATGGACATCACTTTTTCACGCTGTTCGGCAGTGAGTCCTGTTGTGGCGGCCACCAAGGGAATGCTGCGATCACCACAGACTTGTGCGATCGCGACGAGTCCGGCGGGCAGGGAAAAATCGATGATCGCATCGACCCGTTCACCAAGTTCCGTGGTGACAGGCACGCCGATTTTACCGATGCCCGCAAGCTCACCAGCATCTTCGCCAAGATGCGGACTCTCCGCGTATTCCAAAGCGGCTGCAACTTCCAAATCGGGATCAGCGTGTGTCAAAGCAGTAATCCGCCGCCCCATCCGTCCCGCCGCCCCATTCACGCCGATTCTCAATGCCTGTCCCATCTCGTTGTGCCTTTAGCAATGTTGGATAATCGTTCGCTGGTCTCTAGTGCTTTGTCAAACCTAAGAATTGGGGTGCCACTGGCTCTGCCAGTGCCTTGTAAGCATTTTCGGCATCTGGTCTTGCACTGGCAAAGCCAGTCGCACCCAACCCCAAAA
>CALOFE010000086.1:0-114386 GCA_942492455.1 uncultured Planctomycetaceae bacterium
AAAGCGATTGCTCCGCAGGGCATACCACCGTCCAACCGCCATGTTCTGTTCTACCGGTAATCGGAACGGCGTCGAACGGACGAGGTAAAAGCAGACTGCGGCTAAAACGAAACCGCCTGCGACGTCGACGACATGATGTTGATAAGTCAACAGCGTCGATAGGCCAATCAAGCTAAACCAAAAGTTCGAAGCCCAGCGGACCGCCCCGTGCGTGTGCCGCGCGTAATGCACGGCAAGAATCGTTCGTGCCGCGATGTGCAGCGACGGGGCAAAGGTTATAAGGGAGGTCGAATTGACGAAAATGGTTGAACAACTCTCCCAGCATTCCCGATACCGGTGGACGCTCGACGGCCAATTGCAGTGGAAACAGCAAAACGCAACCACCTGCTAACAGAATGGCTGTGGCAAAATTCGCCGAGACAAGATTCGCAGTTCCGCACGATCACGGCAGAGAAATGGAGCGGCTATGAAAAACAGGTCGATCGACATATAGGGAATGATCATCATCGGCACAAATGGAATGATCTGTTCCCAGTCGTAGTACCATGTTCCCACGTCGGTGCGTAGCGAAGAGAGGTAGTTTGTTGTCATATAAACCAGCATAAACACCAGCGACAACCCGGCAGAGTTGAGCGCCGCCAGTTTCCATAGCGGGGCATCGGATCGTTGATGCTTGGTGGATGGGTTGCTCATGATTGCCTTGATGGAATTTGGTGGTTCAAGGTTTGCGAATATTACGCAGCGGTTTGGACATGCTATAGTGAGCGACTGGGCTGCCTGCCTATCGTTATGACGAGATGAATTGACAAATATCATGGGAAAACTATGCCGAGCATCTACGATTTGAAGCCGCGGTTCCAAGCGCTGTTGCGACCGATCACGCGCGGATTGGCGGCGGCGGGCGTGACGGCCAATCAGGTCACCGTGGCGGCGGCCGTGTTGTCGATTGCGGTTGGGGCTTGTATTGCGATTTCCCCGGAACGGCGGTGGCCGCTGCTATTGGTTCCCCCGTTTTTATTCGTGCGGATGGCGCTCAATGCGGTTGACGGCATGTTGGCTCGCGAACACGGCATGAAATCGCCGTTGGGGGCAGTCCTGAATGAATTGGGGGATCGATCGCCGATGCCGCGCTCTATCTGCCGTTCGCGCTGGTGCCGGGCGTTCGCCCGGTGTTGGTGGTGTTGGTGGTGATTGAAGGCATTATCAGCGAGATGACCGGCGTGGTTGCGGTGCAAATCGGGAGCGAGCGGGCGCTGGCTGACGGTCCCTTGGGGAAGAGCGATCGTGCGTTTTTGTTTGGTTTCATTGGCTTATTGCTCGGTTGTGGCGTGAAGACCGGGCTGTGGTTGGACGGCTTGCTCGTCGCTGCGATCGTCTTGCTCCTATTGACCATCGTGAACCGGCGCCCGGCGTGGTCAGGCGGAAGTGCGGGCGTCTTCAGCTGAAAATGGGGCGAATTCCTCCAAATTCCGCGTGATATACGGCTGCGTCTCTATGCCCCTCTCTTAACAGGAAATTTGACCTAGTTTTGAGGGGACAAAGACAATGGCGACTCTGCTTGCTGAAAACGAAATCGCATCGACGCAACTTCCGGCAACCCGCATTCCGTCGGAACATTGCTTCACGACCAGTGACGGTGCTCCGTTGTTTTATCGCGCGGGACGCGCCGCAGGGAATCTCCCTCGAAAGCGGTGGTGTTGTTTCACCGGGGGCACGAACATTCGGGCCGGTGGCAGGATTTTGTCGACCGCATGGGTACATGCCGGAGTGTACCTGGTTTTTTGCCTGGGATGCACGCGGGCATGGGCATTCGTCTGGTGAACGCGGGTATGGAAAGCTTTGCCGAATGGTTCGTGATGCCGATGAGTTTGTTAAGCAACCTCTCGCGCAACGCATGGTGATTGCCGTTACCGAAAACATGGGCTGTTGTGGCTCAGAGCGTCGGGGCTGTGCTGGCTGCCGCTTGGGTGCACGATTACGCGCCGCCCATTCGGGCCATGGTGCTGGCGACCCCGCGCTGCGGATTAAGCTCTATATCCCTGGGGCCATTGCCGGGTTGCGATTATTGCGAGAGGTAAAGCCCAAGTCGTTCATTCAAAGTTACGTCAAACCGCGAATGCTGACGCACGATCAAGAGCAAGTACAGTCGTATGCCGAGCGATGAACTGATCACGCCGCAGATCGCCACGAATATTCTGTTGGATGTACACGATACGTCCACACGATTGATCGCTGACGCAGGCGCGATTGTCGCGCCGACGTTGTTACTGTCATCCGGTGCCGACTATGTCGTGGAATCCAAACCGCAACAGCAGTTTTTCGATCGGCTCGGGTCCGCGTGTCAAAGAGAGGGAGGTCTATCCGCCGTTTTACCACTCCACGTTTTGGGAGAAGGAACGCGACCTACCGATCGTGCGGAAGCGCGGGAATTTATTGAGCGTCAATTCGAAGACCCGGCACTGGCAGCGTCATTATTGGAGGCGGACAAGTCTGGCTATTCCAAATCGATCTGCGACGACTTGGAGCAACCGCTTTCGATGCTCTCCCCGAAACGGTGGGCGTATGCTCTGCAAAAAATGGGCATGAATACCGGAGGGCGATTGAGTCGCGGGGTGCGTATTGGTTGGCGGACCGGGTTTGATTCCGGGGAATCGTTGGACCATGTTTATCGCAATCGGGCAGAGGGGACACGTTCATTGGGCGGATGATCGACCGAGCCTATCTGGATTCACCCGGCTGGCGGGGGATTCGCGCCGCAAGGTCCATATGCTTGAACTGTTGGATCGGCGACGCGCGAACGGCCCAACGCGGCGAAGCGGTGCGGCTGCTCGATATCGCAGCTGGACCGGGTCGATATGTCTTGGAGGCGATCCAGCGGCACGCGGACGTCGAAATGTCAGCCGTATTGTGCGATCGCGACACCGGTGGTTTGGAGTGGGGCCGTGCGTTGGCGAAATCGATGGGGATCACGTCGGTCGACTATCGCCAAAGCGACGCGTTCGATGCGGACGCGATCGCCGCACAAACGCCGCGGCCGAATATCGCTGTGGTCAGCGGGCTGTACGAACTGTTTCCCGATAACGGCCCAATTCGCGAGTCACTCCGTGGACTGGCAGCGGCGATTCCCGCAGGCGGATTGTTGCTGTACACCAATCAGCCGTGGCATCCCCAGCAGGAAATGATCGCCCGCGTGTTACCCAACCGCGACGGCGACCCGTGGGTCATGCGCTGTCGCACGCAGGTAGAGATGGACCAGTTGGTGGCGGCGGCGGGATTTCGCAAGCTGGAGACGCTGGTAGATGACGAGGGGATATTTAGTGTGTCGATGGCGGTGCGGGAGGGGTGATTGAAAAACGAGGTGGCGACTTCCAATAAATTTGACAACCATGAAGAGCTCGCTGCAAATTCTCAATTCCAACTTCAGTGACTTGATTGCCATCGAGTCGAAGATATCGAAGCTCGTTCATATGCGTAAGAGCGTCCAAACCTTTGTCTGTGATTTGATTATTGTGAAGGAGCAATGACCACATATTTGTCAGTCCGCTCAGTCGTTCTAATCCTGCATCACTGACACCCGTATTGTTCAACTGGAGAAAGACGAGCTTTGTTCTTGGAGGTGGACCAGTCCTGTGTTGCCAACTTTAGTCTCATCGAGCCACAACTGATGGAGGTCTGTCAACGATTCGAGGTTCTCCAAACCCGCATCGCCTACTTGAGTATTACTGAGCGATAGGATCCGCAGTTTTTTCATTCCCCGAAGGTTTTGCAATCCGCCATCATCAACGAGCGTCCGGCTAAGATGAAGAGATGTTAAAATGTTCAAACTCTTGATGTGGTCCAATCCTGCACTTGTAACTTGCGTGTCGGAAAGTGCGAGTGACTTTAGCCCTGTGAGTTGTTGGAGATTTGCTAAGCCATCGTCGGTTATCTGAGTGTTATTGAGCGATAGTTCCTCAAGGTATCCTAAGTCTTGGAGTCGATGCATTTCCGCATTATCAAACACCGTATTGTCGAGCTTGATTGTTACTACTTCTTGGCAGGGACGATCACTGATTTGGATTCCTTCCACGGATCCCCCCAACTGCTCAATTTTGGCGACGGTCAGCGGGTTGCAATAAATATGTCGTCCAATCCACGGACAACCCATAAAGCACGACGCGCAAACGACAAACAATAAAATGGCAAATAGCAACAACAAACGAATCCGTATGCGTCGACGTTTTGAGGATTCATCCGTCATGGTGAGCGTCCTGGATTAGGCATTGGGCGATTCACTGGTTGCCGATACTTCTCAGCCTATCCCAATCAATCTTCGCAAACAATCTGATTCTGCTGTCTCCTAAGACATGCAGGCCAAACAGGAAATCGTTACCATGCACGCCTTGAAACAACCCGGACGTCCATGCCGCACATCTTGTGGCGGCGAAATGGTAAAGGATTTTCAGGATGCACCTGTTCGATCATCTTACGCCCGAAGTTCGTGTCGCGCTCGGTGGGATTTTGGGGATCTTGGTCGTCTCATCGGTGTTGGTCTTTGCCGTCTGCAAATTCCGACCGCAGCACGATCACAGCGAATTGGTCAAGCGGACGCGGACGTGGTGGATCATTGCGGGACTGTTCGGCACTTTTCCGCTGCCGGAATGGGGGTTTCTGTGTTTCCTGGGCTTTGTCAGTTTTCTGGCACTCAAGGAATATCTGTCGCTGATTCCGACCTGCCGCCGATCGCCGCGTGCTAATTTTGGGCCTATTGGAGCATTCCGCTGCAGTTCTATTGGGTACACCTGTCATGGTACGGGATGTTCATTATCTTCATACCGGTGTACATGTTTTTGTTGATTCCAACACGCATGGTTTTCGCCGGCTGCATCGAGGGTTTTTTGCGATCGGCGGGAGTCGTGCATTGGGGGTTGATGACGACTGTCTTCAGCCTGTCGCACGCCGCCTATTTGCTGGTACTCAAACCGGTCGAAACGGGCCGCGTTGCACCGGCATGGCCGACCGCGGAATCAGTGCTGCAGCCGGGGCCGGGTTTGTTGATTTTTTTGGTCGTGCCTACCAATTGGGCGATGTTGCTCAATTCGTCTGGGGCAGCCCGCTGGGGCGGCACAAGATCGCTCCCAATGTCAGTCCCGGCAAAACAGTCGAGGGTTTTTAGTATGCAAGGCGATGATGACGGTCCTGTTGGCTTGGCTGATCGGCCCACGGTTGACGTTGATGGACGCCATGGTCGTTGCTCGCCGGATTATTGATCGGCGTCGCCGGGTTTCTGGGCGACCTTTCCATCTCGGCGATCAAACGCGATCTCGGCGTCAAGGATTCCGGCAGCATCCTTCCCGGCCACGGCGGCATATTGGATCGGGCAGACAGTTTGACATATACCGCTCCACTGTTTTTTCACTACGTGTATCATCTTTATTTTTGAAGAAGACAGAATCGCCACGGAGGCACGGAGGAAATTAGACTGTAGGCTTTAGACTGTAGACTGTAGGGTTCGACGGTCACATCTTTTCCTAAGGCCTACGGTCTAAAGCCTAAGGCCTTTTTTGCCTCCGTGGTGAATATTACGACAGCGAAAGCATATGAATCATTTCTTGCGAGCGATGTTTTTCTTGGATCGTGGTGCGGCCGATCATGCTGATTATTTTGGGCATGAACGTGCGGCATGCGGAGCGGTTGCCACGGTCGGGGCCGGCGGTGATTGTGGCGAATCACAATAGCCATCTCGATGCGTTGGCGTTGATGACGTTGTATAGCACTCGGGAGTTGCGGCACGTACAGCCGGTTGCGGCGGGATTACTTTTTTCGTAATCGTTGGTTGAAATGGCTTGCGACCCAGATCATCGGCATCATTCCGCTCGAGCGGCAGGTGAAGAATGCACGCCGTGATCCGTTGGCACCGATTAACGAGGCGATTGAGAAAAATCAAATCGTGATTCTGTTTCCCGAAGCGACCCGCGGCGAACCGGAGCAGATCGAGACCTTCAAAACAGGTGTCGCCCACATTGCCAAACGGCACCCGGATGTGGATGTGGTCCCGATTTTCATGCACGGTTTCGGCAAGGCCCTGCCGCGCGGCGGCCTACTTGTGCCGTTTTTCTGCGATGTGTTCGTGGGGGAATCATTTCGCTGGACGTGGGCGAACGCGGTTCCTTCATGGACGAAATGACCGGCCGCATCGAAGCCCTTCGGCGAAATGCCTGGTACAGACTTGTAAGCGCCTATCGTGGGGGCACAGTAATTTGTGCGTTCTGGTTGCAACAAAATAAAGTCCAGTGCAGAGCGACTGTGTCGTTTGTCAAGTTGTTGGTGCCTCAGTTCGTCATTTTTGTTTCGGCCTGGAGTTGTGCTAAGAGTGTATTCAATCGAATCAACATTTTGCGAGCGCAAGCAATGATTGCGACTTTGAAGGGTTTGCCTCTCTCTTTCAGTCGTTCGTAGAATTCCTTCATGACCGGACAGTAGCGAACGGCGGTTCGGGCTGCCATGTACATCGCTTTGCGGATCGCTGCTCGGCCGCCATAGATGCGGCGTTTGCCGGTGTACGTTCCCGATTCATTCGCGTGTGGCGCCACGCCGGCCAGGGCCGCCACCTTTCCGCGGGTGAGCGTTCCGAGTTCCGGGAAGTGAGCCAGTAGAGTCGCCGCCGTTTTCTCAGCGACGCCGACCACTCCCGTTATCACTTTTGCCTTCGCTTGGAAGGTGGGATCGGTCTTCAAGAGATCGAGTATGCGTTGTTGCAGTTGTTTTTCGATGGCACGCAACTGTTTGATCTGCGTTTGGATTTCCTGGGCAATTTCATCATCGTCACAAGCCTCGAGTCGGTTTTCTTCGCGGACACGATCTTCGACGACTTGATCGCGGCGGTCCCGCAAAGCCCTGATTTTACGGACATTTAGTGGGGTTTTGGCCGTCGGAGCGGGCTGCACGGCCTGAGCATAACGGGCGATGACGCGTGCATCGAGCGTGTCGGTTTTGGCCAGAACTTTGAGGCTCTTGGCGTAGTATCGGACGCAGCCGGGTTGCACGACGCTGACGGGGATGCCGTGCTCCTGGAGCAGTTCGACGATCCGCCGTTCATATCCTCCGGAGGCTTCCAACACGACGCTGGTGGGGGCGAGAGATTGAATGCGTTTCAGGAGTTCGCAACGCCCCGTGTTGTTGTTGTCGAATTCGCGAATGAATTTTTTGGGGGTTGCCAAGTGCAGTGCTCTTTTAGAAACGTCGATACCGAGGTAAACTGAATTGATCTTCATGGGCTCCCTGTCTTGCAAAAAGCGAGCTCCGGCTTTATGCCGTGCTCAAGCGACTGTTCGGGATGACCCAAAAGATCGGTGGACGTGTTCTCCGCTCTGCGGCGACCTCATTGGGTCTAGACGCCAATCGAACTCCACCCACCGTAGAGACGCCTCTGCATAAGGCGTCTCTTTTCTTTTGAGTCGTCTGGATTCAGATAGCAGGAATATAACCATCCCGCCCGAACTGAGACACCAACAACTTACAAGACGCAAAGAGTTTTCTTTGTGAGGGGTAGGTGTTGTATGACGCGGCTTGGCTAGGAACAGGTCTTTCTGTTTGCTTACCACGGGTTTTCAACAGTCCCGCTTTTTCTTCTTTGCGGCTCTGCGTCTCTGCGCGCGTCTTTTTTTCAAAGGCACATCTCTCGTACTACCTAGAAAGGTGCGTCACGACGCACCCTACGCTGGGTCGGGATCGCGTTTGGGTAGGCCGACGAGTAATAATGTTGCTGCGATCCCTACGGACATGCCGATCCAGGGATTGGGAAACACCACTAGCGAGACCGCTGTGAGTAGTGCGACGCCCCGTTCGATCGGTGTTTTGGAAATGCCCATGGCGACATACGCACAGGCGAATCCGGTGAGGACCAAGGTCAGCGATAGGGCGATGCCCATCAACGGCCGTAAGCCATACAGCAACGGCAGGATCATGTACAACAACGGGACGCCGAATACGTAGTACGATGAGATGCCGGTGTACAGAGAGTCCATCGCCTGTCGCCCTTCCCGCCAGCGCTGCACGATAATCACATGCACCCCGGTCCACAGGCAGCCCTGCGTTGGAAAAAACGGTGAAAACAGCGCCATCAAAGCGTTGCGAATGGCCAATGAGAAGTGGCTGCGGTTGACGTCGATCACGATCTTTTCATCCGGCCGGTCGGGCTGCGACATTTGCAGGACTTCCGCTCCGGTGATCAGATCGCCAAACAATATCACATAGCCCATGATGGCCAGCGGAAGTCCGTCGAGAAACATCTGGGCACTTGGCCAACCGATGGCGAAGGGCGAGACTTTGTGGTACAGCTCGGCAAATGGCGGGACCAAGATGATGTCGTCGAAGTTCGTTCCGATCGAATCAACCGCTTCTTTGTAGCTAATTTCGCCAACCAATGGGCCGACAATGGCAGCAATGACGAATCCGGGTAGCAAACCCAACCCAGCAAACCCCGCCAACCACCGCCAGCGTAATTTGAGTCGCTGCACGGGCAAAGAAAATGTGAGAATCAGACAAATCGAGACCGCCACGGTGGTCGTGATCGGTTGTTTGAGCAGCAGCTCCTTTTTTTCATCCATCAAGACCCGCATCAGAGCGGCAATCGCAGCGCCCAAAATGATGCCGCTCTTCAGCGCATCGGGTAGCCAGCGAATGAACCGATGACCTAAACCTGTGGCGCCCATAAACAAGAGGATGGCCGCAAAATTGAGCGAGACCGCCGTCATCATCTGGAACTTCTCTTGAGGAGTTCCATAGACCGGATTTCCACCGCTATCGACTGCTAAAATGAAGGCAATGGCCAATGGCAATGCGGGAGTGACCCAACCCGGCGCGAACGGTTCGCCGAATAGAATCGGCGCACTGCTGATGAGCATCGACTGGATAAAAATACAGGCGACCGCCTCTTCAAAAGAGAGGCCGAAATAACCAACCAACAGCGGGACCAGGCCCAAGCCGGTGGCGCCGGCGACGAAGATGCCTTGCCAAAATTCCGGCCAGGTGATGCCCGTATGATAAAACGGCAGGCGAAACGTAAAGGGTCCCCAACGCCAGCCCGGTTGTTCTGTCCCCGCGGTCCGTTGATGCTGCATCGTGCTTCCCCGCTAAATAGCGCCACCCGTCAGTGGGCGGCGGACATGGCGTTTTTTGTAAACACTCGCCCGGGATTCAGGATATCCCGCGGGTCGAGTTGTTGTTTGATCCGCTGCATCAACGCCCGATCTTGGCGCGATTGGCCGAAAACCGGGATCGTCTGTTTCCACGTTTCGTCGCAATCAAAGATCACCAGATTGCCATCCGCCTCTTGCGCTAACGACTGCAGTGGAGCCAAAATCTTCACAGCAGCTTCGAGCGTGGTCACGTTGTCGGGAAGATGCCCGATTACAATTCCATTACCGGCATGTGCGGCAAGCGAGACTCCGGCGGCGGTCGCCAATTCGGCAAACTCGACCAGCCGCGAGGGACGCAGGTTGGCTTGAAAGGTGAGCGGTTCGTCGGAGGAGGTCGCAAAATCGGTCAATGCGAACCACAACGGCTCGGCATCGGCCACGACTGCAACGTCGCGAATCCCCGCTGCCTGCAATTCAGTCGTCATGGTTTCGGTTTGCCACTCTGTTTCGCGCGTCGCTCCCTCGAAACCGATGCACAAGACCGGTCCGCTGGCCGGCAAATCCAAGCGGGCTTCGGCGGCAATTTCGTGAGCGGCGTCGGCGTTGAGCACCTCCAGAGCAACCGGTCGTGTTGCGGAAGTCAGCAGGTTTTCGAGCGCGGCGTCCACGGTCGGCCAATCCGCTGCCGCACACCACAGTATTTTTGAAGATTCCGGTTGCGGCTTCACCTTCAGCGTGACTTGGGTGATGACCGCCAAGGTTCCCAGCGAACCAATCATCAACTTGCACAGATCGTAACCCGCCACGTTTTTGACAACGCGACCACCGGCGCTGAACGTTTTCCCAGCAGCATCGATGGATGTGATGCCGATCAGGTAATCGCGCATCGTGCCGAAGCCGAATCGTCGCGGCCCGCTGGTGTTGGTGGCCAAGACGCCTCCCAACGTGGCGCGCGAAGATTGCGGGACGTCGATCGGTAACCGCTGCCCTTCGGCTTTGAGAATCTCGGTCAGTTCGTCCATGCGAATCCCCGCCTCAACGGTGATCGTCATGTCCCGCGCCGGGTAGTCGATCGTACGATTCAATCGCAATGTCGAAAAGGCGATCCCAGGTTGCGTGGGAGCATAACCGTAATGCAGTGCTGTCCGGCCCCCGACGGGAAATATAGCCCGCTCTGCCCCGGCGGCATTCTCTGCGAGAAAGTCACGGGCCTCATCGGTTGTCGCGGGAGTGAATTCGTCGGACGACTCGGTCGTAGTCATGATCAGCAGCAAATTCCGGAATGGGGGTCTATCGTCAGTTTCGAGTTCAGAGAGCGGCCCGACGGGCGGGATGCGATTTTTCGATGTGTTCCATCCCACAGGCACCGGCCGTGGGAAGCATTTTTTGCGGGCTGCACAATCCTGTGGGATTGAAGGCGATACGCACCGCTTCCATGGTTTCCAAATCAGCTTCAGTGAAGAGTTTATTCATGAAGTTGATCTTCTCAACGCCGATTCCATGCTCGCCCGTCACACTGCCGCCCAGTTCGATGCAACGATTGAGGATTTCGTCGCTGGCCAGCAGCACGCGTTTGATTTGCTCAGCGTCGCGTTCGTCGAACAGCAAAATGGGATGGATGTTGCCGTCGCCCGCGTGAAACACGTTAACGATACGAATGTCGTGACGGGAGCTCGCCTCAGTGATGAACTTCAAAATCTCCGGCAGTTTCGTCCGCGGGACCACGCCGTCTTGCGTGCAATAGCTGGGGCTGAGTCGGCCGATTGCGCCAAACGCTTTTTTGCGGCACTTCCACAACAAATCGCGTTGTTGCGGCGAATCGGCTTTGCGGACTTCGCGGGCGTTGTTTTGTTCACACAACTCCACAATTTGCGCCGCTTCGCCATCGACGGCGACTTCCAAGCCGTCGACCTCAATCAGCAATACCGCTCCGGCATCGAGCGGAAATCCGAAATGAAACGCGGGTTCGACCGCTTCGATGATTCCCTGGTCCATCAATTCCAACGCCGCCGGCACAATGCCCGCACCGATGATGCCGCTGATCGCTTGCGTCGCATCTTCAACGGTTTCGAAGACACCCAACATGGTGCGATAGGCGACCGGATCGCGCGTGAGCCGCACGATGACTTTGGTACAGACGCCGAATGTTCCTTCGCTGCCGACAAACAAGCCTGTTAAGTCGTAACCGGGATTGTCTTCGGTATATCCGCCGAATTGCACCACCTCACCATCGGGCAAGACGACTTCGGCGCCGAGGACGTGATTGACTGTCACCCCATATTTCAACGTGTGCGGGCCGCCGGAATTGGTAGCGACATTGCCGCCGATGGTACACGCCCCTTGGCTTGAAGGATCGGGCGCGTAATGAAATCCGGTCCCCTTGAGGTGCTGCGTCAAATGCACGTTCACCGTGCCGGGACCGACCACTGCATAGTGATCCCGCAAATTGACATCATGAATCCCCCGCATCCGCGTCAGGGCAATCATCACGCCACCGCCCACGGGTAGGCACCCGCCGGCGAGACTGGTTCCCGCGCCACGAGGGACGAAGGGAATCTTGTATTCGTTGCACAGTTTTACGATGGCGACTACATGCTCTGTCGTCTCGGGGAAGACAACGCAGTCGGGTGTGTTTTTCTCGATCACAAACCCGTCGCACTCATAGACCAGCACTTGCTCGTGGGCGCTGAGCACACTGGCTTCTCCCACGATGCGACGCAGAGCCTCTAGTGCTTCGGCAGGAATTGTCGATATCGTTGCTGTTTCAGGCATATTGTTTTTCGCAGACTCAAACTCAAGGACCGAACGTTTCGCCGCCGTTAATAGTTGAAACCGTTTTTACGGATGTGAATCATCGGGGACTCATCCGCCAAGCGGGGACCGCTGCCAGCGGCGATGACCTTCAGCAGATAGACGCGATGATCTCCAGCGGCGAGGCTCTCGACAACTTCGCCTTCCAGATACCCCAGGCCGTCGGTCAAAATCGGCAACCCGGTTTCTCCAGTGGTGATTTCCAAACCTTCAAACGCCGGTTGATCCGGTTCGAAGCCGCGACCGAAATGGCCGAGCAATTGTTTCTGCGATTCACTGATGATATTTATGACCGCTCGACCGGTTTGGCCCAACCAGTCATTCACATAGCGTCCCTCTTTGACCACGACGGAAATCATGGGTGGCTCAAAGGCCGCCTGCTGAACCCAACTGGCCAGCATGCCGGTCGTGTTGCCGTTGTCATCGCCACAGGTGAGGATGAACACCCCGCTGGGAATCCGCCCCAACACCGGGGCAACTTCACTGTTTTTATCGTCTGCCATGATACTCCTTGAGAAACGCATCACCCCGGGGTAATGCCGGGGATGTTGTCTAATATCGATCGGGGTTTAAGATTCAGAGGTCTTGAGATCGCCGGCGACTTTTTCTTCGATGCTGCGAACTTTGGAGACCAACCGACCGCTGGCTCCGCGACGGGCATCGATTTTGACTGAACAGGTCACGCGGTCACAGTCGACGCTCATGGCTTCGTAACACTTGGTCACGACGGCCATCACTTCGTCCCATTCCCCTTCGATGACCGTCCCCATGGCGTGCAAGCGATAGTCCAGACCGCTCTGGGAAATGATTTCCACAGACCGCGCCACATAGGGACTCACACTT
This sequence comes from uncultured Planctomycetaceae bacterium, assembly GCA_942492455.1. GTDB lineage: Bacteria > Planctomycetota > Planctomycetia > Planctomycetales > Planctomycetaceae > Symmachiella. The sequence continues at coordinate 12,774 of CALOFE010000086.1, forward strand.
TCGCCTTTGCCCAACGGCGTCATGCTGAATTCTAATAAAACCACGCTTTGGATTCCCCGAATAGTGAACGGTAACCGCAATGCTTCTATTCTAGGGAGGCAGCCGCACCTTGCAATGATCCGCACTCGCTGAGCGAGGAGTTGCCGATAAAATGTGGGGGCGTCTCGACACGCTCTACGAAAGAAAGGCCTCGTGCAAAGGCGCCAAGACGCAAAGAGTTGTCTTGAGAACGTGTCGTCTTGTCTGACGCTGATTGGTCGCGTGCGGCTTGGTTGGAAACGGGTATTATCGTTTTATTTTCGAGATTTTTTAGTGGTTTCTCTTTTTCTTCTTTGCGACTCTGCGTCTCTGCGCGAGGCTTTTTCTTTTAGAGAGGCGCGTCTCTCGTCCTGCATCGAAAGGTGCGTCGCGACGCACCCTACATTTTGCTACAGAACCTATTTGCCGCGGCGCAGCCCCTACGCATTGTGAACACGGCCGCCGGGAGGGCGAAGCTCCCGCTGAGCCGCATCGGTACCTGTAGGATGGCTGGCAACGTGTTGGGCAAATGGCCCATAGCCGTAGCGCGCGGCTCGGCAGGAGCCTCGCCTTCCCGGAGACCGTACTCGCAGCGACCAACGGGAGCGGCCCATCCCCCTCGAGCGGAAGCTCGCACCAAGCGGCTGTGCCGCTAGCGATACTGGCGGGGTTGGGTGGCTAGTTCGACTTTGCGTTCGCGCAATTGTTCGAGCGTTTTTTTGAGGATTTGGGCTGCGGCGGGGGCGGCGATGGTTCCGCCGTAATGGTTGGGGCCAACGGAAGGCTCATCGACGACGACTAGCACCAGCGCTTGTGGATTCTCTGCGGGAGCGCCGCAGATGAAGGAACTGACGTGCAACTGGTTGGAATACGCGCCGGTTTGCGGATCGGGCTTTTGGGCGGTACCGGTTTTTCCGAACACTGTATAATCCTTCGACTTCGCATTTCGACCAGTGCCGCGTCGCACCACTTCGGCCATGGGGCCTTGCACGATCCAGTCCGCAACGTTGGCATCGACCGTGTGTGAGACAATCACCGACGCCGGCCCCGCGATTCCTGATCGCTGGTTTTCTACCAAGTGCGGTGTACATTGGCGTCCGCCATTGGCCAGCCCTGCCGTGGCTGAGATCAATTGCAACGGTGTGACGGCGATCTCCTGTCCCATGGGTACGGAGCCGGTCGAGTAGCTATTCCATTTTCGCAGCGGCCGCAACATCCCTTTCAGTTCGCCGGGCAGTTCAATGCCGGTCTTACGGCCGAATCCGAATTTCACAGCTGTGGCATAAATCCCCGGATTTGTTAGCCGCTCACCGATTTTGGCCATGCCGATATTGCTGGACTTCACCAAAATGTCCGTCACGCTCAACTCGCCATAGCCATGGTGATCGTGCAGGACCCGGCGTCCCATGCGGTATTCCCCATGTTCGCAATCGAACATTTCGTCGGGCTGAATCAGTCCTTGTTCGATCGCGGCGGCGACGATGAATGGCTTGAAAGTCGATCCCGGTTCATAGATCGAAGCAATCGCATGATTTTTCCAGGCCTCATCAGGAACATTGTCTAGTTGATTGGGGTTAAACGTGGGGCAATTGGCCATGGCCAACACACCGCCGGTTTGGGGATCGAGGACGATGGCGCAAGCGGACTTTGGTTTCCAGTCCCGCATGATTTTTTGCAGCGCCCGTTGAGCATGCAGTTGAATGACCGCATCTAAGGTGAGCCGAACCGTTTGGCCGTGCTGCGGTGGGCGGGTAATGCGTTCGCTGACCTCGACCACATGGCCCCGCGCATCCCGTGCCACGGAGCGTCGGCCATCGCGGCCGCGCAGGGCTTCGTTGAGATGCTCCTCCAACCCGCCGCGACCGATGCCATCGATGTCCCGAATCCCTAATACCTGAGCGGCAATTTCGCCTTGGGGATAGACGCGGAGAAACTCGTCACGAAATCCATAACAATCGCGTGGCAGGTCCAAATCGCGAATGACGGCGGCCTGTTCGTCGGTCAATCGCCGCGCCATCCAGAGGAATTGCTTGTCGCCGTGCGCGGAAATGCGTTGGAACACCCCGTCACGATCGCGCCCCAGGGCATCGGCCAGTTGGGAGGCGAATTGCCAACGCTGCTCGATCCGCGCGGGAACGACAAATAGGCTCCGCACCGAGACCGTTGTCGCCAACAGGCGGCCATTGCGATCAGTAATATCGCCCGGACGCGCCGGCAAAACTTCGTGCGCGGCCCATTGCTTTTCGACCTGTTGCCTGAGCCGCGGGCCTTGAACCATCTGTAAGAAGACCAACCGCCCAGCCAGGACCAACCACACACTGACTATCATCGAGCGCAACAGCCATTCCCGCCAACTGGCACGCACAGGATCGTGGGCGGTGTTGTGTTGTCGGTCTTCAGACATCGCTATCTTCTTTCCCCACACACAAAACAGACCACTTGGGTGCCACCGTCGGCTTGTCCGACAGTGCGCACGTGGTTGGACGCTCCGAGGGCTCTCTCAAAACTAAGATCTGGCGTGCCACTGGCTTTGCCAGTGCTTTGTAAGTTCTATTCGAGATTTCACGCACTGGCAAAGCCAGTGGCACCCTCGAATCGTGGTTAGTGCAATCGCCGTGTCTGCTGCGGGTCGCGGGCGATGAGTTCGTTGGCCGATTTTGTCGGTTGACGCGCGGGGGCCAAGACTTGCAGTTTCCCCGACTCCAACGATTCAATCATTCGCGCCGGAGCCCCCAATTGCTGGACCTTCAAACGGTGCAGCGCATGACGTCGCTCCAGGACCTCGAGCCGGTAGTGCTGCAGACTCACAGCGCGGCGCAATTCGAGATTCTCTTTTTCCAGCCGAATCCCGGCCAACGCGATCAGCACGATCACCACGATGGCGCCCGCGAATCGAACAAACATGCCGCCTCCGAAACCGCCCATTTTGGAAGTAAACGGCGGTACGCGCGCAGCGACGACCAGACCGGCGGCGCTGAATTCATCGCACGAACCCCACAAGGGTTATCGACTGTAGGTGGGGCGGTTGACGACCGCTTCCTGGCGGGCATCGTCGGGAAGTCGCAACACCGTGCCGATTTTGAGGCGATTTGGGTCTGCGAGGCGGTCCTGATTGAGCCGGTAGATCTCTTCCCAACGGGAAGCTTTCCCCAAATGCTTTCGTGCAATCGTGCCTAAGTTGTCGCCCGAAGAGACTCGATACTGAGGACGACCGTCTCTGGCAATCGAGTAACCCGAGGCATTGGCGGCTGCGCGAGAAATGGTCTCGCCGGTTCCGTAACCAACGCGACCGCGAAATTCCTCATCTTCCAAAAAGTCGCCTGACGCGATCGGGGTCTCAACCGCCGGCACGTGCCGCGATGCTTGTTCGACGTTCCCCAGCAGTTCGGGATACAACTGTTCCAGTTCAGCGGCTGTGGGAGTCGCAATTTCGATACCCGGCCGCATGGCTTTGGGATTGGGAATGGTTCGTTCGTTGTATTTAGCCAATGCTTGAAAATACTTGGCATCGCCATAGGTCTGCCGAGCAATTGACCAAAAACTGTCATTCGATTCGACGACGTAGCTTGGGCCATTGTCGGGGACCGGCGTGTCAAAAGTTTCCTCGACTTGTTGCCGTTGGTCGAAACCATAAGTCTGGTTGTCCTGCTCAATGGGTGGCGCTACGTCGGTCGTTCCAACGTATTCCTGTTCATCGAACTCGGATTCTTCCACCGAGAATTGATCGGGAGCGGCGGCGCGGTTGGTGCTTTCGATTTCGTTTTGGTAGCTGCCAACAGCATGGTACCCGTTTACGCGGTCTTGGACTGGTGCCGGATTGTCAAACGACTGCTCCGGTTCCAACGGCGATTCGTCGGTCCGCTGCACAATCGTCGTGCTACTCGCCCGCCCGGTGTGTCGCGTCACATTCTGAAATTCACCGGCGCGGGGGTCGATTTGCTGCGGCTCGCCGAATTCGGTCTCGGACATTTCATCTAGCTGTCCGCCCAATTCCCCATCCACCGGTGAGCGGTAACCGTCCACCTCAGCGGCCTGGGTCTCAGCCAATTCAGCAAATTCGTCGGAACTCCCTTCGAGTTCGCCGACAAGCGGTTCCTGATTTCCCATAGCGGGTTCATCCACGAACGCTTGCGTGTCGGAGAATTCTGAGGTCTCAGCAAATTCTTGATCGTTGGCGAAATCCGTGCTCTCAGCGAATTCTTGACTTGAGTACTGGTCAGGCTGTGCTTCTTCCTGAGTGAATTGCTCAGCCGCTGGATCGGCGAAGTTTGCCGAATCATCGTCGAAAGAGGTGATTTCGCTGTCGTTACCTGCAACCTCGTACGGATTCGTCGTATCGTCCAGGTTCGTTAATTCGTCTGCGCTCGGTTCAGGAAACTCTTCGGTTTGAGAAGGTGGAAAATCCTGGGCAGGCGGAAAATCGTTGTAGGTGTCAGCGGCAAGGTCCGCATTGTCGGACAACTGTCCCGCGGCCGGATCGGTCTCCCATTCATCGTTTTCCAGCAGGCCGGTGTTGGCGTCGCGTGCATCGGTAAGCGCATCCGCTTCGGCCATTAGGTCGTAATCGTCTTCGAGCGGTTGCTGGTGATTTTGTGTAGGAGGATTCGCGGCATACGCAGCGGGTTGCCGCGCGGCGGGACGAGGGTTGGTTGCTGGAAATTCACCAGGCGCCCCCGTGACGGAATTCGCAGGGACTCGGGAAGCTTCTTTCGGCGGAGTCGTGTTACTCGCTTGGACGACTTTGCTTTTCTTCTCGACAGGCGGAGTTTCGTCGTCTGTTTGCTTGTCGCCCTCAACCGCGACTTCGGGGAGTCCATCCGCGGATTTCTTATACAGCACGTAGCCAAAGATTCCGCAAATCAGTGCCAAGATCGTCACACCGATTTTGATTTCCTTGCCGATGCCGGAATTGGGCTTTTTCAAACCCCAATCGGCTGCCGCACTGGACGACTGGTCGTCGTCCATTTCAAAATCCGTATCTTCATCGGGGCGTTCGTCGGCATCCTGCCGTTGATTGTCATCCGTCATAATCTTTCCACCGCTCGTAACTTGGCCGATCGCGACCGTGGATTCGCCCTCTGCTCCACAGCCGCCGGAATCACCGGTTTCGGTGTCAATACACGAAAGCGGTGTTTATCACGAAACGCGTTTTTCACCAACCTGTCTTCCAGCGAATGGAAGCTAATTATGGCTCCACGGCCTCCAGTTTTTAAAAAATCTTGGAGATGCGATTTGAGAAAAACCTCCAATTGCCCCAGTTCCTCATTGGCGGCGATCCGCAGCGCTTGGAACACGCGCGTTGCCGGTTGGCGGTCGGAACGGGCCGCGCGTTTTGAGGTAACCGCTTCGCTGACGACTGCTGTCAGATCCTGCGCGGTGAGGATCGGTTTTCGTTTCCGCGACTCGACAATGCGTTGTGCAATTTGCGAGGCGAAACGTTCCTCCCCGAATTCCGTAAAAATCGTTGCGAGCTCCTCTTCGTTGAGCCGCTCCAACAGTTGCCACGCCGGTTCCCCCTGGCTCGTGTCGAACCGCAGATCCAGCGGGCCTTCGGCGGCAAACCCGAAACCCCGTCGCCGATCGGCCAATTGATCCGAAGACAATCCCAGGTCGAGCAAAATACCGTCGACTTGAGCGATCCCCAAATCCTGCAACACCTCCGGCAGCAGAGCATAAGAAGCATGGATTAGATGGACATTGTCTCCCTGAACCTTCTGGGCCGCCAACTGCAACATCATCGGATCGCGATCCAAGCCGATGAGCGTCCCGGTGTCGCCGATGCGTTTAAGAATCTCGCGACTATGCCCCCCGCCGCCGGCGGTGCCGTCGACGATAACTTGCCCCGGTTGCGGATTGAGTGCACGAAGCACCTCGCGCATGAGCACGGGAAGATGCACGGATAGCGGCGGCGTTGGGTCAGAAGGAGAGGAGCTGGACATGCTGTGCAGTATGGGGAGCAGCGTTGGCGATCTCAAGTCGCGAAGCGGTGCCGCTGAGCAAAATCGGCCGGATAGGGAAAAACCTGAGCAGACGTTCCCTAGCGCAGGAAAGGTGGCTATAATGCCGATAGGTTATGAAAACCAAATTCCTCGGCAAGTTCGAGGAATCATCCCCTCGGGCAGCATCCATGCTACCCTAGTGAGGCGAATGATCCGCAGTAGGGCTCAGTCTCGTAAACCACGCCGTCCCACGCCGGTCATGCATCCTTGTCGACCGTTCTCCGCACAGCCCGGTAGCCAGCGGAGTTTCCGTGTGCATCGCCGGGTGCATCAAGCTCCAAGCCTGTTGTACCCAGTGATGCGGGTGCGAGCTGCCGGGTTCTGTTCCCTGATCTTGAAATTGGCATCCATGCCATTGTCGATCAATCGAACACGCCAGCCGCCATGCTGTCAAAATCTGTACTGTGTTTCTCCAAAAATTGTTGCCAGACCGCAGAGTCCCAGACCTCAACATGGTCGTGGACACCAATCAGGACAACCTCCTTTTGGAGACCGGCAAAAGTCACGAGACGTTCGGGAATCCGAATCCGTCCCTGGGAATCGAGGTCGACTCTTTCCGCTCGCCCATAAAACAACCGCTTGTAATTGCGGATGTCGGCCCGCGTTGGCGACATGGTAGCAACTCGATCCGCTAATTCTTCGAACGCTATCTTTGAGTAAAGATCTAGTGAGCACTCCGTTCCCGGAGCGACATAGATACTGCGAAGTTCCTCCTCACCAAATTGTTCACGCAAACGCTTGGGGACGGCGAATCGACTCTTGTCATCCATGCTTCTGTTAAAAGTCCCGGTCAGAGGCATTTTTCACCATTTTTCCCCACTCGTCCCCATCGGTTGCCAAATCTACCAAGGGAATCTCATTGGTCAAGGGAAATTTGGTGAGTTTTACAAGACTGAAATCAACTTTCCTCCCTAACACATTGCTAAACCATAAGTTGCGGCAACTGTAAATTTCTCATTAACCGGAAAAACCACCTGTCTACTACCCAGATCCCCTCTCCGTGAGCGGCGGAATGCCCACGATCTCCGCATACAAACTGTCGTATTGCGCGGCAACCTTTCCCCACGTAAACCTCTCCTCTACAACAACTTGCGCTTGTTGCGCCATGCTCTGTGCGGCTTGGGGATCTGCAAGTAACTGATTCAGCCCCACAGCCAACGCCGAGGCTGATCCGGCTTCGACCACGATTCCATTTTCCCCACTGACGATTTGCTCAGCGACGCCCTCAACAGCGGTCGCCACGATAGGAATCCCAGCCGCCATGCCCTCCAAAACCACGTTGGCCATCCCTTCCCACAACGAGGCCAACACCTGGCAGTCGCATGACTTCAAAATTCCCGGCACATCCGCCTGCCATCCTGCGAAGTGCACGTGCGCGTCCAAACCCAACTCGCTTGTCAACGTCTGTAACTCTTCGCGCTGTGGTCCTTCACCCACTAACAGCAAATGCGCATCGGGGTGTTGCGCGAGTACTTCTGAAAACGCCGGCAACAAAAACGTTAAACCCTTCTGCGGATCCAAGCGTCCGACGGTCACGACAACGCGGCTGCCGGGTGGGATACCGAACTGAGTCAGTGACACCGGTTGTGCGTGCGCGAACTTTTCGTAGTCCACGCCATTGGGAATCACGATCGTTTTTTCCGGCGACAAACCGCCGCGCGCAATCGAAAAATCGGCCACCGCTTGGCTGACACAGACGTTATACGCAACGAGCGCGTTGGTCATTCGATCCAAACGTAGGTGCAGGTTCGCCCGCTTCTCAGCCACACGGATGCCTGAAACGATGTGCGAAACGCCCGCCCAGCGTGCAGCGACCCGCCCAATGAGATTGGCGTGGAACAAGAACGTCTGCAGCAATTGAGGTCGGTTCTGTTTTAAGGCGCGGGCCAGTTGCCGTATCACGCCGATACTCCGCAGACCGCTGGCGCCAAAACAGGTCACCGGGATATCGGCCGCTTCTAAGACAGCGACCAGATCGCCGGGGGCTGATAGGCAATAAACCACTGGTTCCCAGCGGGTGCGATCCAAGCGAGTCACGATCTGCACCAGCGCCCGTTCGGCTCCTCCCGGATCAAGATCCGTGATGCAAAACGCCAAGCGAATCGGTGGAGATGGTGGCGACACGTGTCAGCCTTTGTCTTGAGGGGAGTCAGTTTCCGACTGCGAAAACTTCGCGCGGGCATTTTTTGCCGAAGGGGCGCTGTATATACTGTCGCAGCCAGACCGGGTAAAGACGAGATCAAACCCGCCGCCCCCAAACAGATTCGAAAACCATCCATGCAGCAGCTTTCTGATTATGACTACGATTTGCCGCCCGAATTGATTGCGCGGCAACCGGCGGAAAAGCGAGATGGGTCGCGGTTGTTGGTCCTGGATCGCAGTACTGGCACGATCGAACATGCACACATCACCGATCTGCCGCGGTATTTGAGAGCCGGGGACACGCTGGTCTTGAATGACACCAAGGTGCTCCCCGCACGATTGCTCGGCAAGCGGACCGCCACCGGCGGGGCCTGGGAGGGGTTGTACCTCGGCTGTGATGCCGACCAGCGATGGCAGATACTGAGCAAAACACGGGGCAAATTGCAGCCGGGCGAATCGATCACCTTGCTGCCGGCGCATCCCACGGATTCGGCGACCGAATTTCTTTTGACGCTGGTGGAACGCGATGACGAGGGGGGGTGGTTCGCCCGCCCTGAGCGAGAGGGCGATCCGGTCGAGATACTACGGCAATTTGGAACCGTTCCCTTACCGCCATACATTGAACGCGAATTGGCGACGTCGGACGATTGGCAACGCTATCAAACCACATACGCCCGCAGCTACGGGGCCGTCGCCGCTCCAACAGCAGGGTTGCACTTCACGCCGGAATTGCTGGAACAGTGCCAACAGCGAGGCGTGGGACAGGAATTTGTGACGCTCCACGTCGGCATCGGCACCTTCCGGCCGATCTCCGTCGAAAACCTCGACGAGCACCGCATGCATGCGGAGTGGTGCGAACTGGATGAAACCGTCGCACAGCAATTGCGAAACACCAGATCACAAGGCGGCCGCATCGTGGCAGTCGGTACGACGAGCGTTCGCACGTTAGAGTCGGCAGCCCGCAGCGGCGAGATTGCCGCCTACCAGGATCAAACCGACCTCTTCATCCGCCCGCCCTATAAATTTCAAGCCGTCGATGCCCTGCTGACCAACTTCCATCTTCCCAAGTCGAGCCTTCTGGTCATGATCAGCGCCTTCGCCAGTTACGACTTAATCCGCCAAGCCTATGCCGAAGCGATTGCCCAGCAGTATCGCTTTTTTAGTTACGGCGATGCGATGTTGATTTTGTGATTTTTTTAGGGTTCACCACGGAGGCACGGAGAAAGTAAAGAGGCTGTAGACCATAGGCCGTAGACTGTAGGATTGGACTGCCCACGCTATTCCTACAGTCTAAAGTCTATAGCCTACAGCCTCTTTCTTTCTCCGTGCCTCCGTGGTGAACTTTTTTTCAACGTTCGCGCAGCGGGACGTTGCCGTCGAGGTAGCGCCAGTTTTTGATGAAGGCGATTAGGTCGGCCATTTGTTGCAAGTTAAGGTTTTTCTCCAGGCCTTCGGGCATCAGCGAGATGCCGTTGGAGATGACTTCGTCGATGTCTTGCCGCAGGACGGTCACATGTTTTCCCTCGGGTTGTTTGATGGTGATCGACGAAGCGGTTTCGGCGGCGATGATGCCGGTGACGGTGGTCCCCTGTTCCGTCACGATGGAGTAGCTGACGTAGTTAGCGTCGATAGCGCGATTGGGATTGAGAATGTCGGTTAACAGAGCGGCCGGTTGCCGTGTACGGGAGTCGGCGATGTCGGGGCCGATTTCTACGCCGATATTGCTCACGCGATGGCAGGTGCTGCAATTTTTCTCAAACAACGCCCTGCCCTGTTGGGGATCGGGTTTGAGCGTCAACGCCGCTTGATATTTGGCGAGCACTTCTTTGCGATCGGCGGGGATCGCACTGGCGAGCAACTGTCCCGGCGCGGGTTTTCAGTGCGGGGTTTTTGTGTTGGGTCAGTCGATTGACGTTGGTAGCTCCCAACTCGGCGACCGCGATGGTTTGGGCCTCAATTTCATCGAGTAGCAACGTGGCGCGGGCATCGTTTCGCAACAGCGCATTAATCACCGCGCGTCGCCCTGCTGGGGTTTGTCCGCTGAAGCCGGTCAGCAAAAACGGTCCGATCGAGTCGTCGTGAAATCCGGCCAGCACATCGATGCCGGCGAGGCGGATTGCTTGGGCCGGATCGTTTTCAATCAACTCCATCAGCGTCGAACCAGCGTCCGCGAAGGTTGTGTACTGTAATAATTGGATGGCGGCGGTGCGGGCAGCGGGGTCTTGCTTCGTGTTCGCTGCGGTGGATTTGGCTTGCTCGAAGACATTTTGCACTGCCGTTCGCGTGTCAGCGAACTCTGCCGGGAGTTTTTTGAGCATGCCGTCCAATTTCACACCGCGTCGCCCGAGGCCTTGCCCGAGGCCGCTAATCAGCGCCGCCTGCAATTGCATTTTCTCTGCGTCCGGCATGGCTGCGGGCAATGTGGTCAGGTTTTGCAACACGCCGCCGATTTCCTCGGGCTTCTGGCGGGAACCAACCAGGGCGGCGATTTCCGTAGCCAGCGGAGCTAGTTTTTCCGGAGCGACAGGTTTGGTCCATAAGCGTCTTTAACAATTCTTGCTCGAGATTCGGAGCGGCGCTGAAGACGGCCAGACGAGTCCAGGGGTCTGCCCCACCGACGGCAAGGGCATCGGCCAGAGCGGTGAGTTGTTCCTCGTTGGCCGTTGCTTCGCCGAGGCTGAGCGCGGTTTGAAATCGCACGCGCGGGTCGTCATCGTCGGCCAGTTTCATGACGGCGGCTTGTAGCGACTGCGACTTGCTCTGGCGGGACTCCGACAACCGGACCGCTTGTTCGCGAACACGGGGTGAGCTGTGTGCCAGGCCCGTGGCGATGACTTCGTCGGACAGTAGACCAAGGCCGTTGAGCGTCCAGAGGGCATGCACGGCGGCCGTTGGTTTTGCGTCGCCGCCCACGAGTTGTTCGAGTTGTGGCTGCACTTCGCGGGCTTGGCGTTCGATGAGCAGCCGCTGTGCGGTCTCGCGCCACCAAGCATTGTCGTGGGTTAGGGATTCGACGAGTTTCTCGGACGTCGCCGATGCGAGTTGCGGTTGTTCTGTCGGCCGCTTCCAATTCTTGGGTGTGATTCGCCAGATGCGACCGCGGTCGTTGCCGTACTCCAGGTCGGTACGGTCCCGCAATTCCTCCGGCATCCATTGCGGATGCTCGATGACAGCCCGGTACATGTCGACGACATACAACGCGCCATCGGGGCCGACGGTCAAATTGACCGGGCGAAACCAGGTGTCGGGGGAGGCCAAGAATTCGACTTTGTCGCGTCCCGGCGTCGAGGCAAACGTTGCTCCGCTGGGGGTCAGCACGTCGCGGTGCACGAGGTTGCCGGTCGGTTCGCAGGTGAAGCTATTTCCACGAAACGCCGCCGGCAGTGCATCGCCGCGATAGATCGTCACGCCGCAGGCGGCGGTGAATTGCCCTTCGTGCAGGGTCGAGGTCGTCCAAAAATTGCTGATGGGATAGACCCGCGAGATCGTCCCGGCAGGTGAAACGTCATTGACCACCGACCCGACGGCCAAAAAGGGATTGCGTTTGATATATTGGTCGGCCAGTACGATGTGGATGCAGGGGTTGCGATTGCTGCAGGTGAAACGATTGCCGAAATCGTCGAAGGACAATCCGAATTGCCCCACCCCCGAGACCCCTTCGGGGTTTCCCGCCAACGGATCGAAACGAAAATCCATGCCGCTGATCGAAACCGGTTTGGCGTCCCCGTCCCATTGCTCCCGTTCTGTGACGACACTTCCGCCACGCAGGCCGTTGGCGACATAAATGTGATTGTCGAGCGCCAGCGTGGGGTGATTGGCCCGCAACTGTGGATTCTCTGCGACGAATCCGGAAAACCACGTCTCGCGCAGGTCAGCAACGCCATCCCCGTCGGTGTCTTTGAGGTAGATCACTTCTCCGGCAACGGTGGCAATCACGCCCCCCTGCCAAGGTTGAATGCCCGTGGCAAACAGCAGATTGTCGGCGAATACCTGCGAGGTTTCAAACCGGCCGTCGCCGTCGCGATCTTCGAGCACGGAAATCCGTGACCGGGGCGGCTCGCCTTCTCCCGGGCCGTTGGGATAGTCCCGCATTTCGACCACCCACATCCGCCCCTGTTCGTCGAAACGAATGGCGACCGGATCAATCACATCTGGCTCAGCGGCGGCTATTTCGATTTTCAGATCGGGATGCAACTGAAAATTCGCCAGTGAGTCGGCAATCGTCAGCGGACTGTTGATGGGCGTCGTGGCAGCCGGTTTTTCTGTGGCCAGCAAAAATCGAGATACGCGGCGACGAATAAACATCCGCAAGCGAACAGTGAAAAGCGAAGTAGTTTGGCGACATAAATGTTCATCTGTGTTCGATCTGTGTTTTATCTGTGGCGAAATAATTGCGTAGCACCAACCAACGATCGCATCCCTCGGCAACAATCGTGTACACTGTTACCACTGGTTTCAGTAACACCGTCGGCGAAATTCCATTATCGCCGCCGATGCGGAGAATGGCAAAGCCCAGCGGTTGGCGAGACGAGATTTGTGCTCGGAAAGGTGACGACGATGTGGGGATTTTGTTTGATGTTATTCCGGCTGTGTCCCGCTGCATGGGCGGGGGCAGCTGCGTTGTTTGTGTTGATCACGGTCGGCCTGACCCGGTCACCGGAAGTCGATTCGGAGCTGCGGATGCAACTGTCACTGATCCGCTTTCCGTATTACTATGCATTGGAATTCGGACTGCTGGGTACTGCGCTGGTGGCTGGTTTCTTCGCCCGCAAGCATGGCGAGCTGGGCAGGATTCGCAGCTGGTTGGGACTGGGCTTGGTGGCACTCGCGCTGGCGGGTGCAATTGCGGATTACTTTTTGGTGTATCGCCCGCTAGAAAAAATGATGACGGACCGGACACTCGATGGTGCATTTCGCTCGTTGCATGAAGCCTCGAAAAATGGCAATTCCACCATTGTGGTCGTGGTCGTGATCGCCGCCCTGGTCATCAACTGGCCCAGCCGCGCGCATCGACGGACGAAAATTGTGTAAACCGCCGCTCACTTCTCGCCGTCGTCTTCGATCTCCGGCAAGATCCAGACAACTTGGCCATCGCGCCAAACGGGAATCTTCCGCCCGGCACGGGCGTGTTCCTGGACGGTCTTGCGAGCGACTTCGTTGAGGACTTGTTCGATTTTCGCGGCGTCCTGTGCGCGTGCGGCAATTACTGCTTGTTGAGCTGAACGTTTTTTGGTGTCTTCAACCATAACGTAGATTTGCTTCGCTGTTAGTTTAAACAAGATTACCGCGACGTCGAATCATCTCCCAGGAATGTCATGCCAGACATTGACGAGATAAACCGGGGGGGGGGGGCGCCCCCGGCGGCGCGAGGGGGGGGGCTGCTACCCCAGAACCGGCGGCCGCGCCGGGGCCGACACGGCGGCGGCCAGGAGGTTATCACGCAGATCAATCTTCGTCCCCGTCCGCGCTGCTTCGCGGGCATAGAGGGTGATGCGGGTGGAGCGGAAACCGTCGGTTGGGAATAACTCCGCCTGCTTGGCGCCGCGACAGAGGGCGACGAAATCGGCAAAGGCGGATTTTTCCGGCGGCGTGGGGGCCAATTGGGTCCGCTCGGCATCCCAAGCGTCGTAGTGGATCGTCCCTTCTCCCAAACGGTGAATGTCCGGAGCAGCGAGGATTTCGAGGGTTCCTTCGGTGCATTCAAAAAACTGTCGGCCGTCGCCGTGCGCGGGGAAACCTTCGGGCGTGAGCCAGTCGGCGCGGAGCATGGCCGTTGAACTGTCGGCGAACTCTAAGAAGACCTCCGCATGGTCGGTGAACCGGTCGTACTGCGTGAATCGCAAACAGCCTTCGGAGGCGGTCACGGCGACCGGTTCCTCATCCCACATCCAGCGGCTCAGATCGATGTTGTGAATGCAAAGGTCATTCAACACGCCGCCATACAGGTCGGCATCAAACATCCATTCCGGACGCCCCGCCGGTTTGAGTTTGTGCGGCGCCAGGCCGGTGAAATTGACCATCCGGCCCAACTTGCCGGACTGCAGTAACTCCCGCACCGCCCGCGTCGGTCCGTTGTAACGCTCCATCAGCATCAGGCCGATCTGCTTCCCAGTTTTGACATGCGCCGCTTCCACGTCGTCGAGATCCGCGAAGCTGGTGACCAACGGCTTATCGACCAGGACGTGACAGCCACGCTCAGCCAGTTCGCAAATCACCGCTCCCTTTCTTGCTGTTTTCAACAGCAACCCCGACGACCTCCGGTTCAGTCGCCTCGACCAACTCACCCACGGAGGCAAATGCGGGCACGCCGAATTCTTGGCTGTATTGGTCGCGCAGTTTTGGGTCGTCGTCATAAAACCCAACGAACTGAGCATCGGGCAAATCGCGCATGCCGTTGACGAACGTCAAGATATGAAAGTGCTTCAACCCGGCAACGGCAAATCGAACGGCAGTCATGGGGTATTCCATAGGAGGGCTTGATTCGGATTTTCAGTTTTCTTAGCCACAGATTAACACTGATGAAACACGGATCAAAAAAGATAAAAAACGAATGTCTGCTTCAATTTAACTGGTTCCCAATCTCTGTTTGGAAACCCATTTTCCCGAAGCTCTGCTTCGGATCGTTGAACTTGTCTCGGCCTCGCGTTGGGAATGCGAAGCAGAGCTTCGCTTGCGGGCGTTCCCAAACAGAGTTTGGGAACGAGGTAAGCTCATCTACTCTTAGAAAATCTGTGTTTGATCTGTGTTCAATCTGTGGCTAGATAAACCTCGCGCCGCGCAACTACGACAGCGTGAATTCCGGCAGGCGGACGATTTCTCCGCCTTTGAGGGCGGATTCGTGGGCGCAGATGCCGACGCAGGTCCAGTTGGCTGATTGCACGGCATTGGGGTACGGGTCGCGGTCTTCGATCAGGGCGGAGATGAATTCGTGGGCCAAATGCGGATGCGACCCACCGTGGCCGGCTCCTTGTGTGAAGGAGAGGTGTTGGTGATCATCCGCATCATAGACACCGCCGGTGGTGAAGGGTTGGATTTCCTCCGGCAAGAGATGCGCGTAGTCGGGGACTTTGACCCGCTCGGGGATTTCCGGCTCTGGTTTTTTAGCGGTGTGCAGTACCGGGTCTTCGCCTTCGATCAATGGCCACTCAAAGGCTTGCTTCGTGCCGTAGACGTCAAAGCTTTCGCGGTATTGGCGGGCGACGTCGAACAGCGAACGGTGAATTCTGGCGGTCAGGTCCGAATTGCGGAACTTGATGTGCGTGGTTTCCACAGCGAAGGGGGAGTTGTATTTCGGGATCAACTCTTCGCGAATCGTGCCCGACCCGAAACAGGAGACGTATTCCGCCTCGTCGCGGGTCAGCGCCATACAAGGACCGACGCAGTGGGTGGCGTAGTGCATGGGGGGCAATCCGGGCCAATAGTCGGGCCAGCCGTCCATGTCCTGCACATGGCTGGCCTGCAGAAATTGCACTTTGCCCAAGTCGCCCTTCTCGTAGAGTTCCTTGGCGAAGAGAAATTCGCGGGCATAAACCACGGTTTCGGCCATCATGTATTTGAGGCCGGTTTCTTTGACCAGATTGACGATTTCCTCGCACTCGGCGATGGTGGTCGCCATGGGAACCGTGCACATCACGTGCTTGCCTGCTTTGAGGGCGGCGATCGATTGCCGTGCGTGATCAGGGATCGGTGTGTTGATGTGCACGAAATCGACATCCGGGTCGGCGAGGACGTCGTCGTAGTTGGTGTAGCGTTTTTCGATCCCAAAAGCGTCGCCAATTTCGTTAAGCTTCGCCTCAGACCGTTGGCAGATGGCGTACATATTGGCCTGCGGATGGCGTTGATAAATCGGGATAAACTCCGCCCCAAAGCCCATGCCAATAATCGCGACGTTCACCTGTTGCCGACCCATTATCTATTCCTCTCGCGTCGTGAGTGATGAAATCTTGGATGTTGCCGCCAAAAATGCTAGGACAACAGCTTCACGATAACGGTTTGGCTGGCAAACGCCAATCAAACACGATGGGTTTTGCGGGGAGGGCTCAAACCGCGCGTTGTGGTTTGTTCAGTCAGAGGCAAACTGTGCGATGGAAACTGACTGCTGGATAAGCCAAAAGTGACACCCGGCGGGATTTCTTCTGACGACAAGATAATCAAAGCGACATCGCAGATCACAATCGAGCAAATTAAATGCGATCCTGCCAGTATTCCGGTTCACGGCTGGAATGAGCGACTGCCAAAACCAATAGTCGATCCGCATCCGGCTGTTCGAAGATCAATCGAAACGGAAACTGCCGCACGCGTAC
Source organism: uncultured Planctomycetaceae bacterium (assembly GCA_942492455.1). GTDB lineage: Bacteria > Planctomycetota > Planctomycetia > Planctomycetales > Planctomycetaceae > Symmachiella. The sequence goes on from CALOFE010000086.1 coordinate 29,236, forward strand.
CCACCGAAATTCGTCGAATTCGATCGGATGAGAAGCTGGGTTGGACCGCAAGCGTTCGATGGCGTTGTCCACTGCGCGAAGGAATCGTGTTGCCACTGCGGTATCGCGTAGGGAATACCAGTCCCACACCTCACGTAGCTCTCGCTCTGCGTCGCGATGAAAATAGACGACCATAGCGTTTACCGAAGCTGCTCCCGGACCTGCTCCCAGGATGCGGCACGATTCCAATCGCCGGAACGACGGCGGAGTTCGTTGGTAAGCTCGGGATCGTCCGAGGAGAGACCGGGTGCGTCCTCGGAGATATCGTCCATCAACCGTTCGACAATCATTAGTCGCTCTGGCTCAGACAATTTCAAAATTGCATCTAACAATTCATTCGGTGTTTGTGACATTTGATCCCCTACATGATCTTCGCCAAGGACAACAAATCAATTGTACAGTATCCAGAGACAGGTCGCCAAGAGAGCATTTGTTGGTAAGTGATGGAATCCCGCAGGCAACTTGCCGCAACAGTTTCGCAACGCAACGTTTGCGCCGGTTTGTTTCGAGAAATCAACGCCCCCCTTCAGCCCGATTTCACTGAACCCGCCTTTACATGCATCGGCCGCGCGTGATAATTGAGGATCAAATTGACAAGATACTCGGTAGGAGTTGTGAGATGGGATATATTGTTAGCGCCTTGTTGATCGGACTGGCGATTTTAATTCATGAGATGGGGCATTTGGTCGCCGCTTGGTGGACCAAGATTCCCGTCGCCCGGTTTTCCGTAGGGATCGGCCCGAAAGTTTGGGGTTGGCGGCGGGGTGAGACCGACTATTGGCTGTCGGCGATTCCACTGGGAGGCTACGTCCTGCCGGCTGTGGAAGATCACGATGAGTTTGTGAAGATTCCCGTGTCACGGCGGTTGATATTTGCTTTTGGTGGTCCGGTCGCCAATATCCTGCTCTCGTTTGTCTGCTTGGCGATCTACAACGTCGCGCAGGGTGGGTTCAGCCTGTCGGCCATCTCAGTGGAACCTGTCGTGCAAATCGGCAATATGATCATGGCTATGATCGCCGCTATCGGTGGATTGTTCACGGGTGCCGGTGAGGTATCTGGGGTCGTGGGTATCGTGGCTGTGGGAGATAAAATTGTCTCCGGCGGATTTATTGGGATGCTGAAATTCCTGAATGCGTTGAGCATCAGCCTGGCTGTCTTCAACATGCTGCCGATGCCTCCGCTGGATGGCGGCAAGATCATGATGTATCTGCTCGAATCGATCGACCGTCGGTTGCTGTGGTTGCACGAACGGTTGACGATTGCGGGCATTGTGCTGATCCTGGGCTTGATGGTTTATGCAACCTATGGCGACGTTCAAGCGTTGCTTCAATAGGCGTGAGGCGTGAGGGGACAGGCGTGAGCAGAGAAAGAGGGACCGGATGGTTCTTCAACGCTCCTGCCTGTCTTTCAAGCCACTCTAGACGTCCCCACTTCACACTGCGTCCCTTATCAACCCTCAAGCCTGTCCCCTCAAGCCCCAAGCCTACTTTCAGAATGGATTCTCCATCATTTCATCGATGAAAACTCTTCCCCCCTCGGACACGACCTATTTGTTCTTGGTACGACACGGCGCGACGGATGCGAATTTGCAGCAACCTTATATCTTGCAAGGGCAAGGGATTAACGGGCCGCTGAGCAAATTGGGTGTGCGACAGGCTGCCGCGTGCAGCGCGCTGTTGAGCGAGTTTCCTCTCTCACAAGTCTATGCCAGCCCCATGCTACGGGCACAAGAATCAGCGGCGGCTATTGCCAAGCCGCACCAGTTGCCGGTGCAAACGGCTGGGGACATCAACGAATGTGATGTGGGCCGTTGGGAAGGATTGGACTGGGGTTCGATCGAGCGGGATTTCGCTGAGGCATATGCTTATTTTCGCGAAAACCCCGCCAAACATGGCTATCTGGAAGGTGAGTCGTACGGCGACGTCGCAGCCCGGGTCACGCCAGTGCTCAACGGGTTGTTGGAGAAACACCGGGGCGAATCGATCGTCGTGGTAGCACACAACGTCGTCAATCGCGTCTACCTGGCCACTCTGCTGGGTGTTCCGCTGGAACTGGCTCCCACGATCCGGCAAGCGAACTGCGGCGTGAACATTATCCGCCACAATCCGCAGGAGACAGTGGTCACCACAATGAACGCTGCGTTTCATCTCGATGGATTGACGGTCGGTTAACGGGCGCGAGTTCACACCTGTTCCCTATCCCTGAAATCGACAGGCGGGCATGGTGTTGGTCGTCTGGTGCGGCTCCTCTCACAATCGTGATGAGCGGTGCCGCTAACAGCATCTCACTAATTCTGCGGTGGTTGACCGGGTTGCGGCGCGCCGGGTGCGTTGCGTTGTGCCGCAGCCTCTTCGGCAGCGCGAATGCGTTCTTTGTACAGCGACGTGAGATCGACGGGAGTGGGTGTTTCCGGCGGAATGAAGGTGAATTCGCTGTCGTCGATAGCGCCGTTGAGTTCAATATCGCGGAACGCCAAGGTGAGCATGGGCCGCGCGTGATTGCGTCCCGGCACCTTTTTCAAGTACTGGATTTTCAGGGGGAACCCTGTTTGCCGGTCGAGGAAGACTTTCACGAAATCGGGAACCAGCGACGGCAACGCCTGCGTGGCATCTTGTCCCTCTTTTTGACCATCCTGAGGTCCGGCATTGTCTTGTTCCGGTGGGAGGAACCGACTGCGAAATTGCTGGTTCCAGGTCCCCTGAATCATCCAGACGCTCTTGTCGCCCAGCGAATCGTCCTTGAGGTTGTCGAAGGTCATCGACTGTTCCATGGCTGCTAACAGTCCGGGAAGTCCTCCAAAGCCCATTTCAGCGATAAACATGTCCGCTGTCGCGACTTTGCTAGCGCTGGCGGCTTCTAGGATTTCACGCACATTGCGCCGCGTGAGTTGGACCTCTTCGCCGATGATGTGCCGTGTATGCAAAACCTCGCCGTCGCAGACTTCCATCATGGCTCCGATGGTCTGTCCGATTTGTAGGTCGAATTCCAAACGCAGCTTCATTTTGCCCCGCTGCAAATAGCGACCGGTGGCAGTGAACCCGTGACTGCCGATTTCGACCGTTTCGATGACGTTGGCACGGATGGATTGGTGCTGCGAGAGCAATTCTCGCGATTTTCTGAGGGCATCGGTCGCCGTCGCTTTGTTGCCCACCTTCTCAGGTGGATTCTCCGCAGGGGTTTCTGCGGGTTTTTCCGCGGACTCTTCGGGCGCGGTTTCAGCCTGAGCGAGGGTCAAATCGGCTCGCGGCTGTTGATTTTGCGGCCCGGCTGGCAAATCCGAAAGAATTGCTCGGTGCAGCTCTGGCGGTGCAGCATAACCGTAAGCCATTGCTGCAATGAGAGTTGCAGCCACACATAAAATGGGCAAGGTTTTTGTCATGTTACGAAAATACTGAATTCACCAAAGAAACGGGGCGGGTTATTCCGAAAAAACTGATTGTGATCGCATGCCGTACGGAAATTGCCATTCGACTGCGTGAACAAATCGGCGGTGATGCTGCCTGTTGGTACGTATGCCGCTTCAGGGCGATCTGTTTGATGGTTTTAGTGTATTCGCTAAGCCGCAGGTAGGTCGACTGCAATCCAGAAGAAAGAAATTCGGGACAACGGCGCAGGAATACGATTGGATTCGGCGCTTGAGTCGCAGCGGGAGCGGGGTGTTTGGGAGACGTTTCTCTGAGACGAATCCTGTCGGCACCAGTCACATTACTTAAGTACCCGAGGGGGTTATGATGAGATCCTACTTTTTGGCATTAAGCACTGTGGTCGTCGTGAGCGTCGGCTGCAGCTCTTACGACACATGTCCAGACGACTGTAATGGCGGTGGACCTGGAGGATCCGGAGGGTATCCTTCGGTCGATTCCAACCAATACCACGCGCCCCCGGCCCAACATCTGTTGCGTCCCGGACCCATGGTCGACGGCCCCGGCCCGGGCGTGCTGCCGATGATGGGCGGTATGGGCATGGGAGCTGGCGGACCGTTTTCAACGCAGACATCGCAAATCCGCTTTATTGGCCCGGCCGGTATGGGCATTGGCTGGCAGATCAACGGCGGATTCGCCGAAGAGCAATTGACGGCTCCGGGACGGTACAACTTCAATCAAGGCGCGACCTATCGCCTGAAGTTGACCAACGTTCCCGATCGCGCCGGCATGGTGCTGTATCCCACGCTGCAAGTTTACATGTCGCAGCCGACCACCGATGCGTACTTGTCGCACAATCCGATTCCGATCCAACTCACGGATGAAGACATCGATCAAGTCGATGCCAACAACTTCGTGACCAAAGTCATCTACTTGCCGGATGCGGAACATCAAGAATTGGCGATTGCCGGTGTGGAAACCTTGGTCTCCACGCGACTTGACCCGGGTGTTGATCCTGTCCGTGAAGCCAGCCGTCGTGGCTCGATCATGGCTGTGATTCGCATCGGTAACATGGATCTGGAAATGGCCGATGGGATGCCCGTTGCGGGAGCCAATGGTCAAGTCTTACCCGCCTCACACATTCGCCACATCAGCGGTAAAAACGATCAGCACGCTCCGCCGATGCCGATTGGATACATTGGTGCCGATGGTGTGCCGACAGCGATGATGATGGGTGCCCCGCGTGCCATGGGCGGCGTTCCGGCCTACAATCCGGTCAGTGGTGTCAACGGGACTCCGATTTGGGGTCAGCCGATGACCAGCACGCCGATCGGACTGCCTGGTCCTCCGCACCTGCCGTACGGTGGTCCTGCCGGACTGCGGTCGCACACGGTACGGAACTTGACCAAAACACACATCCCGGGACCGACCCGTGATCTGTTGATTGATGTTAAGCACAAGCCGGGCATCAACATGCCCGATCCCGTCAACTATGTGGAGTACGAGGAACGCCACTACGGTGCCAAACCGATCGAGCACCTCAAGCAACACCGTGCGAGTCAAATCGAACTTCGTACGATCCTCGACGGCAATCAGTTGCAAAACTGCCCTCCGGGTGCCCAACAGTAAGCATTCGGCGAGCTGTGTGACGACCGCTGCCAATCTAACCGGAACCGTGCCGCCAGAATTCAGGGCGGCACGGTCTCCGGCCCGCGGCGGGAACAGTATTTAAGAAAACGCGAGACGTCGGAACGCTCTGAGCAACAAACGCTTAGACAGTGACGACACAACTTATCGGTCGCAACCACTTTTCTCTATTGCCTGGAACGTCAATCGTGATGTGGCGCATTGAACAGACACGGCAAGATACGGCTAAGCTACTCGTCGGATTCGTCCGCCGAAACATGGCTGGCCGGTCGATGACAATCCTCTTCGCGGGACTGGCAATTTGGGCTACGGGGTCTACGGCTTGGGCACAGTCCTCGGGCCGCTATTACCCGTTGAACCAAAACACGCCGCCAGGCGTCGCCGGACAATGGGCGGGCTTGATCGGCAAAGCCGACGGTCACTACTTTCAGCCGGTGCGGGTGGAACTTCCCGGAGACGGACAAGTCACCTTCTACGGAGCTGGCGGAGAGGCCAACGAATCCCCGGCCCCCGGACAAATCGGCATGCTTGTCGGGCATGTCTATCGCTTTCGAATCAGTCACATGCCGCAACATCCCGGAGCAGAGTTGTATCCCAGTATCGAACTGCTGGATCGTCTGCATCCTCCGCGCGGTAGAGCGGCTGACTTTCCGATCCCCATTACATTCTCCGACAAAGAAATCGAGTTGGCGCTCAACGGCCGGATGGTCACCAAAGTGATTTATCTGGAACAACCGCAATTGGCCAATCCGATCAAATTCGACGCAAAGGTCCCGGTGGAAGTTTTGGCGCCGCAACAAAATGCACTCGCCGCCGCCGATTACTACGGACGACCGATGGCGATTGTCCGCATAGGTGGCCGTGTCCCCTTGATGCAAGGGAACAACGATGACTTCTTCGGCGACCATGCCCCGATTGCCGTCTCGGCAACGGCCCAACCACCTGGTCAGGCTGCCGCCCCATCCGGACGGATGATTACCAAGTAGATTTTTCAGCCAGCGAATCAATTCAGTCCATTGTACACACTGCGATACCACTCTCCGGGCAACATACAGAGACACGGGAACATGACAATTCAAAAAACAGACTGCGCAGCACAGCGATGGCGACATGCGGCAATGCGTCTGGGCTATGTTCCCGCCGCACTGTTGTTATTGGGACTGTGCTCTTGTTCCAGTAGCCGGAATCAAGTTGCCGGAGATCCGTTCAGTACCGACAACGAGCAACTTACCGTCAACGCCATTGAGGAGACACCCGCAGGGGTCACTGCCGCGGTGGAATCGGCCGTGCATGTCGAATCGGCTCCCACCGAACGGGTGAATTCGCGTCGCAACTCGACGGCGGGTGAAATTGTACAACTGTCCGGCCATAGTATGGGGCCGGAGTACTGCCCTGAGGATTGCCTGGATGGAAACTCAGCCGCCGGCGTGGGCTTTGGTGGCGGGCATGCGTTGTTTCCGCCAGCGGTGCCGATGATGATCACCGAGGATAACGAAGCCTCGCAAGCGAAATATCCAGACGAATACATTTACGATGGCGGCGACCGGGCCACGTCGGTGCATTACACAGGTTACGGCCTGGGTGGTTTTGATCCGGAAGATGCGATCGCCGAGTACCGCGATGAAATCGGCGAGCGGCATATTAAAAAATCGAACCGCGTTGCTGTCTACTCGCCGCGCTTTGCAGCAGTGAGCGTCATCAGCACGCTGGGTGAAGGAACGGACATCGATCAGGCGGTCGGTTCGGAAGTCTCGGAATATGGCGTGAACTACTACAACCGCACGGCGATCGTCGAGCATCAAGAAAACTTGGGCAGCGAGCGAGTCCGGATGCGTAAGCGTGCCAGCGGCCTGGATCGCGACATGATCACGTCGTTGGTCGACAAGCCGGTCACCTTGGTCGAAAACACGAAGTTGATCAATGCCTTCGAGGATTACAAGTTTATTGTCGCCGGCGAATTGATTCAGGACGAAGCGGCCGTGATTGGCAAAGCCGTGCAAGCAGCTGCGGTTTGGTCGCATCGCGCTTATCCGGTGCTGGCCGCCAAGACGACCGGCTCCAACGAAGTGTATTCCACCTGGACTGCACAAGAGCTGGCCGCCACGGACGATCCCGACAAGAGCAAGGGTCAGATTCGTCTTGTGAAGTTGGCTGACAAACATGTGGCCGAAAAAGGAGAGATCGTCACCTTCACGATCCGATACGATAACATTGGCGACCTGCCGGTGAACGAAGTCGTCATCATGGACAACCTCACCGTGCGGTTGAGCTATGTTGAAGGGACTGCGACCTCGGACCACGCCGGCAAGTTTGTCACCGAAGACAACGGTGCGGGAAGTCTGATTCTCCGCTGGGAATTGGATGAACCGCTTGCGGGAGGAGAAGGCGGCGCCGTGAAATTCGAGACACGCGTCGAATAGCAGACCAAGACTTTACAAGCATGCAACGTTAAGGATTCCCGCAAGTCCGGATTCCCGCCGGCTGTCAACTGGACAGCACGGCGGGATTTTTTTTGCGCTGTTGGCTGATTGCGAGTGTAGCAGCCAAACCCGGTTGACCGAGTTTTCCGCGCAGCGGTAGTAGCCCCGTCGTTTACGGCGGGGGATTGCGTTCTGTTCAAACCGCGCGGCCGTGGCTCAAGCCGTACAGCGAGAAGCCTCGTGAACGAGGCTCAGCGCGAGGTGATGCTGTGTTCCCCGCCGTAAACGGCGGGGCTAATACCCGCGTTCCGCGGGGGAAGTCCCGTGAACGGGACTCGATGGTGTGCTCTGTATGTGGAATCTATTCAGTGTGAATGATTTTTGAAACTGTGTTCCCGGTGAGATGGCCCAACCATAGATGAAGCCAAGCAAGAGACCAGGTGCCTGTGCGTGGTAGGCGGCTTTGGAGGGTGGAGTCGGTCATGGGATACACTCTGGGTGGCTCGGCGTTATTTCGATGGTGGTGTCCATTCGATTTCGCAATCAGGTAGGGGCTTTTTGGAGTTTTTCGATTCCTGCATTCGTGACGTGGGTTTTGACGAGGAATAGACGCCAAGATTTGTCAGCCCTCGTAGATGCTCAAGCCCAGCGTCACTGACTTGGCTTTTGGAGCAGCAGAGCCTGCAAGATGGGTCATATCATAAAGATGTACAAGCCCTGCATCACTGATTTGGGTGTTGTCGAGATTTAGGATCGTTAGCTTGGTCAGTCTGCAGAGATGCTCAAGCCCAGGATCACTGACTGCGGTGTTGCTGATATACACTAGAAAGGTTAGTCATCCTTGGAGATGCCAAGTCCAGCATCACTGACTTGGGTGTTATCGAGTGACAGTGTGTTCAAGTTTGTCAGCCCTCGGAGATGCTCAAGGCCTGCATCAGTGACTGGGGTTTCAGCCGTAATCCTAATTGGTCACCCCTCGAAGGCGCTCAAGCGTAGATATGACCTGATCGCCGTGTAAACTAACCGTGATTACTCTCTCAAACGCCGCCAAAGGGAATCCAATCCGGACGAACATCCTCTGATGTGGTAATCCGCCAAGCTTTTCAACCTCGGCTATCGCCGTTTGATTACGATGATACGGCAACCACACCATCAACGCTCCACCACCAATCAGCAACACCACAGCGATGAGCACCAGTGTGCCCGTGCGTGGCAGACGACTTTTAGGGGGCAGGGATTCGGTCATGGGGTACGCTCATTCGTGTCAGTGGTTCGGCGTTATTCCGATGGTGGTGTCCACATGATTTCGCAATCGGGTAGAGCTCTTTCGAGTTTGTCGATTCCTGCTTGTGTAACGTGCGTGTTTCTGAGCGATAGATTCCAAAGCTTGGTCAGCCCTCGGAGATGTTCAAGTCCCGCATCGCTCACTTGGGTATTATCCATACCATAGCACTTCAGTTTGATCAGCCCCCTCGGAGTTGCTCAAGGAGGCCAATGGTCGGGTCACTCCTCGGAGTCGTCCTCCCACCAGTAACGGGTTTGTCGAGGTCAGATAACCCTGGGCGGAGATGCTAGCCCAGCGTCACTGACTCGGGGTTGTCGAGTGAAAGTTGAAGAGTTTGTCAGTCCTCGGAGGTGCCCAAGCCCTGAGTCCCGAGACTAGTGACTTGCGAAAGTAGTCACGCGAGCAATGGCAAGTATTCAAGATCCGGCTCCCAACTTGTGTCCTACGAGAGCGTTCTAAGATTCGTCAGTCCTTGAGATTCCTGAGCCCTGCGTCACTGATCTGAGTATCGGATAATTCAACGTATCTACTCCTCTCGAACACCCACAAATACTCGGTCATCCATGCATCTGGAATCCAGAAGGACGAACGATTCCTGAATAGTTCTCTCCGCCAAGCCGTTCGACGAACGCAATGCCGATTGATTACGATGATACGGCACCCACACCATCAACGCCCCCCCGCCAATCAGCAACACCAGAGCAATGAGCACCAGCGTACCCGTGCGTGGCAGGCGGCTTTTTGGGGCGGAGTCGGTCATGGGAAACGCTCATACGTGTCAGTGGTTCGGCGTTATTCCGATGGATGGTGTCCAATGATCACAGCAATCGGGTAGAGCTCTTCGAGTCTGTCGATTCCTGCTTGTGTAACGTGGGTGTACTCAGTTTAGAGCGAAGCAGTCCAGTCCTTGAGTGTTCAAGCCCGATCACCACAGTATCGAGCCAGGGATTGTCGCTTTGAACTGCCCTCAGACTGAGTATTGTTCAAGGAGATTGCAAGGCCCTGAAGATGTTCAAGTCCCGCATCGCTGACTTGGGTATTGTCGAGCCATAGATTGTTAAGCGATGAGCCCTCGGAGATGTTCCAGCCCAACGTCACTGACTTGAGTGCCGTCGAGTGACAAGTTTTCGAGGTTAGATAGCCCTCGGAGGTGTCAAGCCCACATCATGACTCGGAGATTGTTGAGTCGAGGATTGCAATTCTTAAGTTTGGTTAGTCCTCGGAGATGCCCAAGTCCCTGCCTAGTGACTTGCGTGTCACCGAGCCAAAGTGTTCAAGATGTCATCCTTGAAGGTGCTGAGCCAGCATCGCTGGCTGGGTATAGGATAATTCAACGAATCTATCCTCTCGAACACGCTCAAATACTCGTCATCGATTGCGTCTGGAATCCAGAACGGACGAACGATCTCTGATTCTGTCATTCCGCCAAGCTTTTCAATCTCGGCCATCGCCCTTTGATTACGATGATACGGTAACCACACCATCAAGGCTCCCCCGCCAATCAGCAACACCAGAGCAATGAGCACCAGTGTGCCCGTGCGTGGGAGACGGCTTTTTTTGGCGGAGTCGGTCATGGTAAACGCTCAATTATGTCATTGATTTGGAGTCTTTTCACTCGGGGCGTCCAATTGATTACACAATTGGGTAGAGATTGGTGGAGCCTTTCGAATCCTGTTCGTGTAACTGTTGTGTTGCTGACGTTTAGGGAGCGAAGGTTGGTTAGTCGTTGCAGGCGTTCAAGCCCGCGATCACTCACTTGAGTGTCATCGAACGACAGGGACATTAGGTCAGTTAGCTTTCGGATATGTTCAATGCCCTCATCACCGACTAGAGTGCTGCTAAAGGAGATGTCGGCAAGATTGGTTAACCCCTGAAGATGCACTAGACCATCGTCGCTGACTTTGGTGTTGCCGAGCCATAGACGGTTCAGGTTAATTAACCCGCGTAGATGTTCAATCCCGACATCACTGACCTGAGTGCCGTTAAGTGACAGTTCTTCGAGTTTCGTTAACCCTCGGATGTGCTCAAGCCCCTCATCAGTGATTTGCGTATTGTTGAGATGTAGGTATCTCAGGTTGATTAGCAGTCGGAGGTGCTGAAGACCGGAATTGCGAACCCGCGTATTATCGAGGACTAGCCACTGAAGGTTGGTCAACCCCCGAAGATGCCTAAGCCCTACACCCGTGATTTGTGTATCTGCAAGGGAAAGGGATTCAAGGTGTGTGAGCCCATGAAGATGTTCAACTCCCGCATCGCCAACCAGGGGATAGGAGAATTCAACAGAAACGATTCTCTCGAACACCCCCAAATACTCATCATCGATCGCATCCGGGACCCAGAAAGGACGAACGATAGTAATTCCCATTCGTCCACGAAGTCTTTCGACCTCAGCCATCACCTGTTGCTCACGATGATACGGCAACCACACCATCAACGCCCCACCGCCAATCAGCAACACCACAGCGATGAGCACCAGTGTGCCCGTGCGTGGGAGGCGGCTTTTGGGGGTGGAGTCGGTGATGGGGAGCGCTCCATTGTGTTTGTGGCTTGGCGTGATTAACTCGCGGCCAAGTCCCTGAGCACCTTGTGCAGGATTCCGCCGTTGCGGTAGTACTCGACTTCGACCGGGGTGTCGATGCGGCAGCGGGTGGTGAATTTGATGGTGCTGCCGTCGGCTTTGGTGGCGGTGACTTCGACGTCTTGGCCCGGTTTGATGTCGTCGGTCAGGGCGATGTCGAAGGTTTCTGTGCCGTCCAGGCCCAGGGCGTCGCGGCTTTCGCCGGTTTGGAATTCCAAGGGCAATACGCCCATGCCGACGAGGTTGCTGCGGTGAATCCGTTCATAAGAAACAGCGATCACTGCGCGGATGCCGAGCAGGTAGGTGCCTTTGGCCGCCCAGTCGCGGGACGAGCCGGTGCCGTATTCCGCGCCGGCCAGCACGACCAGCGGCGTGCCGGCTTCTTTGTACTTCAGCGACGCGTCGTAGATCGACATCTGTTCGCCGGTCGGCAGATAGGTCGTCACGCCCCCTTCGGTGCCGGGGCGCGAGCAGGTTCCGCAGGCGGATGTTGGCGAACGTGCCGCGGGTCATCACGCGGTCGTTGCCGCGGCGGCTGCCGTAGCTGTTGAAGTCGACCGGCGCGACGCCGTTGGCCTGCAGATACTCGCCGGCCGGTGAGTCGGGCGGGATGACGCCGGCCGGGCTGATGTGGTCGGTGGTGACCGAATCGCCGACCGAGACCAGGCAGCGTGCGCCGTTGATCGAAGCAATCGGCGGCGGCTCGACCGGCATGTCGACGAAGAATGGCGGCTCTTGGACGTAGGTGCTTTTTTCATCCCAGGCAAAGAGGTTCCCCTCGGCTCCGGAAATCGCCTGCCACTCCGGCGGACCGTCCGCGGCATGCGCGTATTGGGTGGCGAACATTTCGGCGTCGAGCGAACTGGCGATCGTGTCGGTGATCTCTTTTTGCGAGGGCCAGATGTCCTTGAGGAATACGTCGTTGCCATCCGCATCTTGCCCCAGCGGATCTTTGCTGAGATCGATGTCGGTCGTGCCGGCGATGGCGTAGGCGACGACCAGCGGCGGGCTGGCGAGGTAGTTCGCTTTTACCTCGGGGCTGATGCGGCCTTCGAAGTTGCGGTTGCCCGACAGCACCGAGGTCGCGACCAGGTCGTGCGTTCGTTGATCGCCTTCGAGATCTCCGGCTCAAGCGGGCCGCTGTTGCCGATGCAGGTCGTGCAGCCGTAGCCGACGGTTTGGAAGCCGAGCGCGTCGAGGTCTTCGTTCAGTCCCGACTTTTCGAGGTATTCGGTCACGACACGGCTGCCGGGAGCGAGACTGGTTTTGACCCACGGCTGACGGTTGAGTCCCTTGGCACGTGCTTTACGCGCCAACAAGCCGGCGGCCAACATCACCGAGGGGTTGCTGGTGTTGGTGCAGCTGGTGATCGCCGCGATGACGACCGCACCGTCTTTCGGTGTTTCTGCCGCGAACTCGACTGCACGTTCAATCCTTCGACGGTGACCGGCGTTGCGGTGCCCCCTTCGCCTCCATCGAGGTTTGGACCGTCGAATGTCCGCCGGAACGTTTGCCGACGAGGTCGACAGATCCTGTTCCCACTGCTGTTTCATGTCGGTCAGCAGGATGCGGTCTTGCGGACGTTTGGGACCGGCCAGCGAACTGACGACCGTCGCTCAGGTCCAGTTCCAGCGTGCTGGTGAATTCCGGATCGGGCGGAATCGGCCGTGCGGAACATCCCCTGCTCTTTGTAGTAGCGCTCGACGAGATCGACTTCGGCGTCGGTGCGTCCGGTGCGGCGCATGTACCGCGAGTGTTTCGGCATCGACGGGGAAGAAGCCCATCGTGGCCCCGTATTCGGGCGCCATGTTGGCCATGGTGGCCCGGTCGGGGAGGCTCATTTGTTGCAGGCCGGGGCCGAAGTATTCGACGAACTTGCCGACCACGCCATGCGCCCGCAGCATCTGCGTGACGGTCAGCACCAGGTCGGTCGCGGTGGCTCCTTCGGGGAGTTTTCCGGAGAGTTTGAAGCCGACGACTTCCGGCGTCAGCATGTAGATCGGCTGGCCGAGCATGACCGCTTCGGCTTCGATGCCGCCCACGCCCCAACCGACGACGCCCAGGCCGTTGATCATCGTGGTGTGGCTGTCGGTGCCGACGAGGCTGTCGGGGAAGGCAACGCCGTCGCGGGTGAGCACGACCTTGGCGAGGTATTCCAGATTCACCTGATGCACGATGCCGGTCGCCGGCGGGATCACGCGGAAGTTGTCAAACGCCTGCTGGCCCCAGCGCAAGAACTGGTACCGTTCCTGATTCCGCTCGAATTCGCGCTCGACGTTGTGTTCCAGGGCGAAGCGACGTGCCGAACTCGTCGACCTGCACGGAGTGGTCGATGACCAGATCGCAAGGGACGAGCGGATTGATTTTTTGTGGGTCGCCTCCCATGCGAACCATGGCGCTACGCAGCGCGGCGAGATCGACGACCGCCGGCACGCCGGTGAAGTCCTGCAAAACGACGCGACCCGGTTTGAAGGGGATTTCGTCGCGGGCGACGTTTTTGGCATCCCAGGCGGCCAATTTGGTGACGTCGCTTTCGTTGACGACAAAGCCGTCGACGTTGCGGAGACAGGCTTCCAGCAGGACGCGAATGGAATATGGCAGTTTTTCGATGTGGCCGATCCCGTCCTCAATCAGCTTGCCCAGCCGAAAGATGGTGTATTCGCCCCCCACAGTTTTGATTTTCGTTTCTGCCCCAAACGGATTTCCGCCAGCCATCGGTACCTCTCCCTGTCTACGCTATTCCGCAAAGAATCCGGTTTTTTCCGGCCAATATTGTCTGTAATCAGCATTCGTGCCCCTGATGATATTAAGGTCTCGGGAAAAAGAGAAGTGAGTGGTTCGCGTGACAAGACACACGGTTCAGAGGGTCTGTTGGGCGAATCGAGGGGTTGAGGCAAGTGGCAATCCCCAGCGGACACGGTTTCGTCCGTCAACGAGGCTCGTTATCCTGGTTGTTTCCCAAATATCTCAGCAACTCATGACGAGGTTGATATGCGACAACGCAACGCACGAATCGGGATGGTGCTCTTCTGTGTGTACCTGCTGCTGTACGGCGGGTTTGTGTTTCTGAATGCCTTTGCGCCGGAAACCATGGAAGTCCTGCCCTTTGCCGGAGTCAATCTGGCGATTTTGTACGGATTTGGCTTGATCATCGCCGCTGTGTTGTTGGCTTTGATCTACGGCTGGATGTGCCAACCGGACGATGAGGATGTCGCCGTGAAAGAGGTGGAGAAATGATTTACGAACCCTCTCCTCAGGCCGTTGTCTTCTTCTTTCTGTTCGTCGCCGTCACGCTGGGACTCAGTTTTTATCTGGGCAGCAAGGCAAAATCCTCTCAGGGTTATTTCACCGCACACGGCCAGATCCCCTGGTTCGTCAATGGTATTGCCTTTGCCGGTGATTACCTGTCGGCGGCGTCGTTTTTGGGCATCTGCGGGATGATTGCGTTTTATGGGTACGACGGGTTTTTGTACTCGATCGGCTATCTCGCGGGTTGGATTGTGGCGTTGTTTGTGATTGCCGAACCGATGAAGCGATTGGGGCGATTCACATTTGCCGATGCACTGGATGCGAAGTTTGAATCGCGAGGCATCAAATTGGCCGCCGGGATCAGCACGTTGGCGGTCAGTGTGTTCTATCTGATTCCGCAAATGGTGGGCGCGGGCGTATTGGTGCAACCGCTGCTCGGATTTCCACACTGGGTGGGAGTTGTTTTAGTGGGCGTGACGGTGATCTTGATCGTCGTCTCCGCTGGCATGGTCTCAACGACCTGGGTGCAGTTCCTCAAGGGTTCGTTGTTAGTCTTGTTCAGCGCCATTTTGACGTGGATGATTATCGAGCGTGGATTTGAGGTCAAAGCGGGCGGAGAGGATGGTTATGAGTTTCAAACACTTGGTCCGGTGGGCAGCGAGGCAGAGTTTGCCACACTCCCTGCGCTCAAAGGGACAACCCCGGTCCCGCCTGAGGGGCCATGGACCGACACGAATTTTCACCGCTTTCGAAATGACGAAACGGGGATTGTCTCTGTCTGGAGCGAAGCAGAAATTGCGCCGGGCCAATTGGTGTTGCGTGAAGCGCAGTCCGTGACCCAAACGACGGATGGGGAAACACTCGTTAATGGCGAAGTTAAAGGGACGAAAAAGGGTGAAGCGGAATTGCATCCGGTGGGGAATGTGACGAAGTTGCCCGACGGGGAGTCACGGACCGGGAAGCTCGGCTTTCTTTCGTTTTTCAGCACATTGCAAAACAGCGAAGTCGTGCTGTGGGGGAATCAGAAAATCAGCGACCCGGATGGGACAACGACGACGGTCTATTTCCAAAAACCGACAGCAGGCAGCCAAGTGCTGCGACCGGGTGAGCATCCCACGTTTAGCGGAATTCGCAGCACCAAGCTGCTGGATAAATTGAATTTTCTGTCGTTGATGCTGGCGCTATTCTGCGGGACCGCTTCGTTGCCGCACATCTTGATCCGTTATTATACGGTCAAAGATGCCGCCGCGGCACGGAAGAGCACGATTGTGGGGATCGCTAGTATCGGATTCTTTTATGTGCTCACGCTCTACATGGGACTGGGAGCGATGACCAGCGGGTCGATGGATGTCACCAACAGCAACATGGCCGCGCCGTTGTTAGCGCGGAGCATGAACGAATGGCTGTTTGCGGCAATTTCGGCGATTGCCTTTACGACGGTGCTGGGCACGGTGAGCGGATTGATTTTGGCCTCCGCCGGAGCGGTGACACACGACTTGGTCACTCACGCGTTCGGTGTGGAGTTGAACGACGGCGAAAAAGTCCGCGTGGCAAAGATCACCTCGGTCTTCGTCGGCGCGATCGCGATTGTGTTGGGCATCGTCTTCAAAGAAATGAACGTCAGTTATCTCGTCGGTTGGGCCTTCAGCGTGGCTGCTTCGGCGAATCTGCCGGCGCTGGTGATGTTGTTGTTCTGGAAAGGGACCACACGACAGGGAATCATCGCCGCTGTGGTGGTCGGCATGACCAGTTCTCTGGGGTGGATTCTGTTGAGTGCAGATACCTACACCAAGGTTTACGGCCTACCAGCCGGAGACGCATTGGTGCCGTTCAGCCAACCGGGAATCGTGACGATTCCGCTGGGATTTTTGACGTTGATTTTGGTGTCGTTGATGACGCAGCCGAAAACAGCCTCGGAGTGAGAAGTGGGGAACGTGTTCAGTTGGCCAGCCTACGTTCTCCAACAGAGTCGGGAATGGTAGGCGCCTCCAGCGGCAGGATGGCACGGTTCAAGAAGACCGTTTGGGGGGTGCCACTGGCTTTGCCAGTGTTGTGGCTTGTTCAGACAAGCGGTCCCTTGGGCATCCGGTAAGACTTAATTCATTTTTGATGTGGAATCACGGCCCCTCGTCAATCACTGTGTAATGGCATCGTCGCCAAAATGCACTGGCAAAGCCAGTGGCACCCAATCGCGCGCGTCAAACGGTGACGGTGATACGGACAGGATTGATATTCACGACCGTTGAATGCCGAAAGTGATACTAGACACCTTGGCAGACCATGTGTACATACGAACACACGCAAACGGGATAAACTGGTCAGGATGTCTGGGCAAAGGGTGTTCATCAGGATATACTAATATCTCAATTCGTACGGCAACCGGAGTTAGCGAAAAGACATTGATTGAGGATTCTTGAATGACCGTTTCGACCAATTGCGAAGGATTTCGACGTCGTGACTGCCTGAAGTTGGGCTTAGGGGCGCTGTTCGGCGGGAACTTTGTCGATGCATTGCGGATGCAAGCGCACGCGAGTGATGCTGTCGCCAACGGTCGTAAGAAGGCGACGAATTGCATTTTGATTTGGATGGACGGCGGTCCGACCCATTTTGAGACGTTCGATCCCAAACCGGATGCTCCGGCTGAAATTCGCGGCGAATTTGATCCGATTGCCACGACCGTGCCGGGGGTACACTTCTCGGAGCACATGACGAAACTGGCGAGCAATTTGCACCGGTTCTCGATGATTCGCTCGATCCGACACAACCAAGGAAACCATGGTGCGGGCAACCACTACATGATGACCGGTGCGCCGCCACGGATTCCGGTTGGCTGCGGTGCGTTTGTCAGTTTTCATCCCAGCATGGGTTCGGTGGTCTCCCACGAATTGGGCCAACCGACCGGCTTGCCACAATACTTCTCGATGCCGCGCATGGCGCGTTCGGGTGGCCCCAACTTTTTGGGTGCCAAGTACGCTCCGTTCGTCGTGGCAGACGATCCGAACAAAGAAAAATTCCGCGTCCGCGATGTCGCCCTGCCCGACGGGTTAGGAACTGGACGTTTTTCGGGACGGACCGATATTCGTGCACAGGTCGACAAAATGCGGCGGATTGCCGACAAAGCGGCCGGCGACCCGATCGGCGGCTATGACGAATATTTTTCACAGGGCTACGATCTCGTCACCTCGCAGCAAGCCCAAGAGGCGTTTGACATCAGCCGCGAAACGGACGAAACGCGCGAAGCGTATGTCCGCGACGGTTTTGGGCAACGCTGTCTGTTGGCTCGCCGTTTGGTCGAAGCGGGTGTCCCCTTTGTCACCGTTTACGACGGTGGCTGGGACCATCACGGCAGCATCTTCCCCGCGTGCAGTAAACGTTTGCCGAAGTGGGACCAAACCGTGTCGGCTTTGATTGAGGATCTCGATCAGCGGGGCATGTTGGAAACGACGATCGTCGTCGCCTTGGGCGAATTCGGACGCACGCCAAAGATTTCGCAACTCGCCGGACGAACGGCGCCGGGCCGTGACCACTGGGCCAACGCCATGTCGGTCTTGATGGCCGGTGGCGGCACGCCGGGGAACACCGTAGTCGGTGCCACGGATCGCAAAGGCTATACGGCCATCGACCGTGTCCTCTCTCCGGAGAATTTCGTGTCGACCGTGTATTCGAAGTTGGGGATCAACCCCGACAAGATGCTCTACACGCCGCAAGGCCGCCCAACGCACTTGGTCAGCGATCCGACGCCGATCAGCGAAGTGATGGCCTAACAGTCCGTTGTCGAAGGGTGCCACTGGCGGCTTGTCCGCCAGTGAAAACCGTATTGTTGGCAAAAGCACTGCTGGACAAGCCAGCAGTGGCACCCAGCTTTTTGTGGTTTCTGATTCTTCAACGGGCTGCTAACGCATTCGGCGCTACGCTTGCCCGCAACCGGCGGGGATTCTACGATCGCGGTGCGCGCCTGCGTTTGTTTCACCACGAAGGCGGAAAAAGGCTATAGGCTTTAGACTATAGGCCGTAGGAATGCATTGGTATTCCCATCCTAAGGCCTACGGACTAAAGCCTACAGTCTTGATCGCTCCGTGGTGAAAATCCCGACTCACTAAAATCCCCCCTGCTCTTCTCCACTATGCCTGATTCCACGGATAACGAACGTACGCTGAGCCGGTTTGTCGTCGGTATTGATTTGGGAACGACGAATTGCGCGGTGGCATTTGTCGATACTGAAGATGACAGCGGCACGGTTTGTACGTTTGAAGTTCCGCAACTGGTCGCTGCCGGGGAAGTCGAAGCGCGCGAGACGTTGCCGTCGTTTCATTACGAACCGGCTGCGGGGGAATTTGCTGCTGGTGCACTTCGGTTGCCTTGGGGCGATGAGAATTGCTCCTACATCATGGGGGCATTTGCGCGGGATCATGGTGAGACGGTTCCCGGACGTCAGATCGGTTCGGCTAAGTCGTGGTTGTGCCATTCAGGAGTCGACCGCACCTCGCCGCTGCTGCCGTGGCATGGGGCGGACGATGTCGAAATGCTTTCGCCCATCGATGTCAGCAGTCGCATTCTCGCGCATATCCGTGCGGCCTGGAATCATCGGTTTCCCGAACATCCGTTGGAACTACAAGACGTCGCCATCACCTTGCCGGCGTCGTTTGACGAGGTGGCTCGTGAGTTGACGGTTAAGGCGGCGGCGCTAGCTCAGTTGCCGCGGATTGTGTTGCTCGAAGAACCGCAAGCGGCGTTTTATGCGTGGATTTACCGGCATCGCAACGATTGGCAAAATCATGTCCAACCGGGACAGAAGATTCTGGTCTGCGATGTCGGCGGCGGAACGAGCGACTTTACCTTGATCCGCGTCCGGCCCGGTAGTGCGGGGAAGGTGCGGTTTCATCGCGTGGCGGTGGGCGATCATTTGATTCTGGGCGGCGATAACCTGGACCTGGCGCTCGCGCATCATGTTGAAGGAAAACTGACCGCAGGGGGCAAGAAACTTTCGCCGCGACAATGGGGGGTGCTTGTGCGGACCTGTCGCCGCGCTAAGGAAGCGCTGCTGGGTGCGAATCCGCCGGAGACGTTTGTCATCAATCTGCCCGGTGGCGGTTCGAAGCTGATTGGCGGTGGATTGCAAACAGAAGTTTCCGAAGCGGATGTGCGGCGGATTTTGTTGGATGGTTTTTTGCCTGCTGTTGAACTCGATGCGCAGCCATCACGCCGCAGTTCGGGATTTCAGGAATTTGGTTTGCCCTACGCGCCCGACCCGGCGATCACGCGTTACCTGGCGGCCTTTTTATCGGCGCACCGGCACGATGCGCGTCCCGACGAAGATGATCCGGTCGACCACGATCCGGCGCGGCCTGACATTGTAGTGTTCAACGGCGGGTTATTTGAATCGACGACGCTGCGCGAGCGAATGTTGGACCAGTTGTCGCAATGGTTTTCGCCGGGGGCGGGATCGGATTGGCAACCGTTGGTGCTCAAGAATGACCGGCTTGATTTGGCGGTCGCTTATGGGGCGGCGTACTATGGTATGGTGCGCCGCGGGGTGGGTGAAAAGATTGCTGCCGGGTTGCCGCGGACATATTACGTGGGGGCGGAATCGGCGGAGAACGACGAGACGACGGCGGTTTGCCTGTTGCCGGCGGGTATTGAAGATGAACAAGGGGTCGATCTCACCGACCGCACGTTTCATTTGCGGATCCGTGAGCCGGTTGAGTTTCCGATTTTTGTGTCGAGTACGCGGCTGACCGATCAACCGGGCGATGCGGTGCCGTTTGATCGCGAACAGATGTCGGCGCTGCCGCCCATTCGGACGGTGCTCAAGTCGCGCAGTTCTGATGCCAACATCTTGCCGGTGCATTTGCATGCACGGTTGACGGCGATCGGCACGATGGACATGTGGTGCAGTGAAGTCGATGGCCCGCGGACTTGGAAGTTGCAATTCGACGTCCGCGCTGCCACGCACACTGACCGTGAAGCGCATACCGGTGGCGGCGAATCGGCGGGGTTTGTGGATGAACAGACCATCGCCACCTGCCGGGCCTTGATCCAAGAAACCTTCACCGATTCGGGCGATCCCAAATCATTGGTCAAACGGCTGGCGGCCGCAGCGGGGATGAGCCGGCATGAATGGCCGCCGTCGTTGTTGCGGGAGATGTGGGAATGCTTGATGGAGGTCGAAGCGGGCCGCAAGTTGAGCATGACGCACGAAGCACGTTGGCTGAACCTGCTGGGCTATTCGTTGCGGCCCGGATTCGGCATGGCGGTCGATGATTGGCGGGTCGCACAGACGTGGCGGCAATTGCAGGGCAAGTTGATTCATGCCAACCCGACTTGTCAGGCGGAGTTTTGGATTTTG
Source organism: uncultured Planctomycetaceae bacterium (assembly GCA_942492455.1). Classification (GTDB taxonomy): domain Bacteria; phylum Planctomycetota; class Planctomycetia; order Planctomycetales; family Planctomycetaceae; genus Symmachiella. The sequence continues at coordinate 50,162 of CALOFE010000086.1, forward strand.
TGGCGGCGGATCGGCGGCGGCTTAGCGGCGGGGCAACATTGGACGTTGGCCGCTCCGTTACTCTCGGCCGTTCGCAATCGTCCGAAGTCGTCGAAGAAAAAAGGCAAACCCTCCGGCGGCGCGGGGATTGTCGAAGTGCTGCGGCTGCTCGGTTCGCTCGAGTCCTTAAGCCTCGACGTCAAAAAGGAACTCGGCACGGTCTTGTTAAAGATCATCAGCAACGAGGGCGCGATCGCGATCCGTGAAGCAGCCGCATGGGCCTTGGGCCGCGCCGCTGCCCGCGTCCCCTTGCACGGTCCGCTCAATGGCGTGTTGGCGCCGACGATTGTGGAAGGTTGGATCGACAAGTTACTCAAAACCCGCGATCCCGATCCGGTCCTGGGCTTCACGCTGATGCAACTCGCCCGCAAGACCGGCGACCGGTATCGCGACGTGTCGGACGAAATGCGGCAGCGGGTGGTCGATTGGCTGGAAGACCACGACGCCCCGTCGCACTTCGTGACGCTGGTGCGCGATGGTGGGGAGTTGGAAGCGGCCGAACAAGGGATTGTGTTCGGTGAGAGTTTGCCGGCGGGGTTGCGGTTGGGGTAGTGTGATGGGCGTTCGATACTATCTGTTCTAGCCGAATCGATTGTTTTCCGATGGGGTAAAGCTCAAATTTTGCCAATAGCGTGATGTCGGGAATTGTGTGAGATTACAGGAGAATCATTAATGCCTATCTGGGATACCTGGATTGACGATTGGCAATCTGCTCGAGATCTATTGGTAGCAAAAGGTGGTCGCGTCGTTGACTTCGAGGTGGCACCACCTGCTACAACCAAAGAAGTACTCGAGGTGGAAAAGACGATTGGCAAGCCTCTACCTGCTAGCTTTAAACGGGTCGTCACACAATTTTCGAAAGAAGTAATCATCCACGTACGCTCCGTGGACAAATCGATTATCCCTCAAACACTAAGGACGCATTTTTTCCGAGGAGAAATGTTTCTGATTTGGGATTTGGAAGAAATCGTGTACCTTGAGCGAGAGCGTCATACGCTGCTCGAACGCTCTGAAGGGGAAAGATCACTAGATCCATGGCGGCACGTTTGTATTTTTCAGACATGCGCCAATGGCGACGATTTGGTGTTTGATGCAACACCCGATTCACCTGAAGCCATTCGGTTTTTGAGCTGCAAACACGCCATAGGCAACGGTTATCTCCTTGCGGAGAATTTCGAATGACCTAATTCACCAAATGACCTTGCTTGCACTGCCCGGCTACGATGATAATTGCTGGCTACCGTTCGCGAAAGATTCTACGTCGATGCTGGACCCACATTGCGAGAATGCAAAAATCGTGGCGAGAATGGCTCGGATTCCAACCGAGCACCAAGTAGCAAGGGATGCTAGAAATTCGGTCTGCCCGGCGCCCGTTTGGTGGGATTGAATATCGAACGCGAGTCTCGTCAGGCGGCTGCCTGACCTCCGGGCTCTCAGCAAGCGCCCCGAAAGAATCTTTCGGGGCCACCCGCGAATTATGAAAAATGGTGTTGAAATGACAAACAGAATTCCTAGCCCGGAAGATTTTGAGCGGGCAAATAGAGAATCTCGAGAAGAATTCCGTAACCTTGACCAGGTGGAAAAAAATGTTAGTCAACATTTTCGGGGTACTTGCCCTCTTCATCATTTCGCCATTCTCCCCCAAAGCGTGCCAGAATTCCGAGCGTATGTATTCTTTGAGACTGACAAATACCTCAGACTAAGTAATACAAACGGAATTCAGCCAGACATTATCAATTTTGTATATGATGAATTAGAAAAGGCGGGACGTGGAAAAAGGGGAGAAATCAAAGTCGCATTTGAATTTGATTCTTACGAAAATGTCGTTGAAAATTATAAAGGGAATTATTACCTGCGGTTACTCTAGTGCAAAAATTAGGCGCAGGTCGGACAACGGCCCTCCCGTTTTGTGGGGTTGATTATCGAACGTGATTCCCGTCAGGCGGGAGCCTGACCTACCGAGTTTCCGACGCTGCCGCAGTACAGAGGGGGGAGGCGGCAGCAACAAAATCATTCAAGCGGTGCTTCCTCTGCGGAACCTGCGAATTCCGATTACGGCTATCCCGATCAGAATTACTAGACAGATGGCAATCATCGTCTTGGCCCAGGCAGATAACGCTTTCGGTGTAAATCCATCTGCTTGAGTAGCATCGTGACTTAATACCGGAACAATATTGTGAGCCGCCACATATCGTTCCTTGGCTTGGGCCTCATCGATCGGGCCATCGGCCACGATGTAGCTCATTTTGTTGATGTTGTCGTTGACCATCGTCCCCATTGGCATTTCGACGCGAAATTCTTTTGCGTCCACATCCTGCCGGATTTTTCTTTGCGTGAGATTTGCGCGGCTTCCAAATCCGTTGAGCCAATTCACATAGGTGATTTGCGCAGGTCCCCATATTCCCTCTCCCCATTCACCCGGCTCGATGAGATATTCCTCAATCGCGTGCGGTAGTCCGGCAGAGAATTTTGAAACTCGAGTCAGCATCCCTCCGTGGCGCTGATCGAAAGCGAATACGATCTTGTCAGGTTTTGTGGACTGGGGACTTGCGTTCGGAGTTTCAAACGAGAACTCAATGATACCGTCTTTGTTTTCGGTGACAGCTAAAACGCTCTTACTCGAAATGCGCGACTCGATGAACTCTTTTAAGTTTGCCGTCAGAGGTTCATTCCCAAACACATTGACAAAGGGAGGTAAAAAGCAGGCTCCTGATGTCGATAGATAGGCTCGATAGGTATCCGCCGAGGGGACGGTCTTGCTGATTTCCCCTTCCGCAATGCTATGAGTACCGTGATGACTGTCCGCGGGAGTGATTTCCTGCGGTGGTAGACTGGTTCCCTGTCGAGATCGGGTCCACATGGAATAGGTCTCACCATCAAAACCCCAACGAATTCGCTGTGCGACATGGGGAGCTGCACCATTCACCCATTTTGTTACCGATTCCACGTTCAGGTAGAATCGTCCGTCATTGCAGTCGAACAATGCATTGCCTGAGGTATATCCCTTGTCGCCGGTTTTGGGTTGTTCTTTGAAGCTCGCTAAACCATTCTGGTGCGACTCTTTGAGAGCTGCTGCAGGGCCTTTATGGGCGAGGTCAGGGCGCTGCCCTTTGAGTGCCAGCAACTCGAAGTCCCAGGCATAGACGCCGGTGATGGCTGCACGCTCATTCAGAATGGCCTCAAGCCGTTGCTGGATATCGGATTGTTTGTCGGCTGCATTGGCAATGCTCGACAGACCCCAAAATGCAAGAACCATTAAAACGAGAGCGCATCGCTTCTTTGTCATGGGTCACTCCAGAGGGTTGCTATAAGGCCAGCAGTGAGCCTGCGAGCAGGTTGTGTAAATAGTCACCGATTCAAGTCTGAAAAGCAATACGTATGGCACAGGGGTCTGGATCACTGGGATGTGCGTTTAATTAGCCGACTGTCGGATTGTGGGGTTGTTTATTGGAGCCTGACCTACGGGGCTGCGTTGTTTTTTGAGGTAGGCGAATCTACCGTCCTACGTGCGAAAGGTGCGTCGTGACGCACCCTACGGGGTACAGTGGTTGGGGCTTGTTTGGTGTGCGGCTTTCGATTTGACGGGGGTGTCTTTGTTGGGATATGGTAGGCGTTTCTGGCGGCCTGAAATTGTGGCCCTGGCATTTCTTCTGAATACTTTTGTATTCGCCTACTTACCCCTGAGACGAATTCCTCGAAGGATTCAGGCAATGGCCATTGTTGCGGAATGTTTTACGTGCGGGCAGACGTACAAACTCTCGGATGACAAAGCGGGGCGGACGTTTCGTTGTCGGGGTTGCAGCGCGACGGTCGAAGTTCCTGATAACCGAAGTCGTGCGGTGGCAGTTCGCGACCACGGTCATCGTCGGGCGGCGGAGCGAGCGTCGACAAACGGGTCTTGTTGATCGGCGGTATTGCGGGCGGGTTTGTGCTTCTGTTGGGCATTGGCACGATCATTGGCATGGTTGTCTCTTCGCGGAATCGAGCGGAGGAGCGCATTGCTGTTGAGGGTGAACCAGGGCTGTCGAACGAAGGGATCGCTGCTGAGGATTTGAGCGACGAGGAGAAATCAAAGCGGCAAGAAACGTATCAGGCGAACCTGGAAAAGCGACGCCAGGCGCGCGATGATCGCGACAAAGAGGCGCTCATTTCCAATTTCGGCAAGGACAAAGTAGCGACCGTGGTGATCAACAACGTCGTGGGGGATACGACTGCTGCGAACCGCTATTTGAATCGAAAAATATTCCGCGCCGCTTACAGCATCTATGCAGGGGCACAGGAGCGCGCGTCGCAACAAACCAAACAGAACAAAGACGCAGCTGCACAAAAAGCGTTGCAAGAACACAAAAAACAGTGGGGCAAAGCGGGGCCCGGATTTGTCCGCTTTGAATACAAGGTGATCCGCTCCGACTTGCCTTACCCACGCGTCATCAATGTGGGGCGGCAGGACAATACATTTACGTTTCTCGTCGGCCCGGCGATCAATCTTCGCGAATTTGCTGAACAAATTGGTGTGGGATCCGTGTCGGACGTGCAGGGGCGCGAGATTCACATTCGCGCGCAATTGCCGACGCCGATCCCGGATCCCGATATTGAAGAACTGGTGCTCCAGCATGGCGACGAGAAAGTGGTACGTGTGGAAGTCCACGGCGCTGAGGGGAGCCCGGACTTGGTGCAACTGTATCTGCAAAATCAAACCGAAGCGCTCGACAATGGCGGCAACAAACTTTCACTCGTCGCCATGGAGGCATTAGGGAACGGCCGGTATCAGTTTGTTGTGGCACCGGTTGAGAATGCACAAGTGTTTGCCGAAAGCCTGGATTGGGGGCAGCCGGAAAACGTCGATGCGGATGCAGGGTTGGTGACCATAGCCGCCCAATTGCCCGAGCACCTGCCCAGCCGAGCCGAACTACGAGCGGTCGAGGAAAAACTGCGAGCGGAAGAAAGAAAACGACAAGCGGACGAAAACGCCATTCGCGCGCGCCGACATTTCCGGAAAAGCTCGTCCAGGTGAAGCGGAATTAGACTGGGCCCTTCGCGTTCTGCAAGAGGAAAATGTCGGCCGCCCCGAAAAGCCTCTCAAAGCATTGGCTCGGATGGATGTGGATGACGAGCGGCGCGAGGAGGTTGCCAAGGTTTTGCAACAAACCATCGGCAAGCCCTTCTTTCGTCTGAAGGATCAGATCCCAGCGATTCTGCATTGGAAAACAGACGACACCGAACAAATGATTCTACAAATGGGCGGAAAACATCACTCGCCTGACGATGGCGCCGCCCTGATGCAGGCCCTTGTCGAGTTAAACACGCCCACCACCGCGCGAGCACTGGCCACCGCACTGACGGACTTCTTTTCCGGCGATGATTCGGTGCGGTATCTGATTCAAATGGGACCGCTCGCCGAAGGTCCGGTGTTGCCCTATCTAAAACATAAAGACGCACGCGTCCGCCGACGGGTCTACGCGGTCCTCATCGAAATCGGCGGCCGCAAATCGATGGGCAGCGTCCGCTCCAACGTGAAGTTGGAAAAGGACCCCGTGATGAAAGCCCTCGCGGAGGGGTGTGATGCGGAGATCCGTGAGCGGGTGGCTGCGGCGGAGGAAGCGGAGAAGGCGGGTGCGGAGGAGAACCAGATAAGTAATGGAGGCTTACGTATCCTACCGCCGAGAAATTCGTGAAGCGCATCGAGGATGCTGACTACGTCATTCCGTCGACTCCAATGGCGATTCCGTTTCATCAATTGACTCACTCGCCTCATCGAGAACTTCCAGATGAATATTCTCTGTACCTTTTGTAGCGACTGATAGTTGGTCGTAATCGTTTAGCATTTCGGTTGAAAATATCGTGCTAAACTCTGCAGAATTCCAGCCTGCTACACTAGTATCATACGTCAATTGCCCTGTGACGTTGTATGTCCCCTTTTTCACAAACGGTCTGCTCATTGGCCGAATGAGGCGAATCCACGTGACGTCCATTTCTCCGTCGAGTTGGCCTGCGCATGATAAGGAAACCAATGTATTTTCAGTGGTGGTTTCATCATGAGTAAACGTCATTTCCCCATTCGCCACACCGCCGTCGCCCATTGAATAGTGACCTGGAACTGCCCAAGCTTTCTCTGCATGAACATATGGCCCATGCAAAAGTAAGCTCATTGCGACGTGCTCACGAATCCTTCGGTGGATATCAATTAAACGAACAACCTCGGCTCCACCTTGATCGTTATACGACAGCTTCAAGACTGGTTCGCTGAATGCGATAAACAGGCTGTTGTGTTCCGGTGCGGCGGCCGTTTCCGGAAGAATCTCAATGTGCCCGTAGTCTGAGCCGGCCGTGATGGATGAGCGATCCGCGGTGTATTCTGACGTTAAGCCCTGGTCCAACACCTTGGTGATTCTGAGTGACATCAACGACAGCGTCGCATCATTTCCCTTGCGGTCCCATTGATACACAAACTGGGTTTGCGTTTCTAAATCAAAGCTACCGTCTTCATCGGTCCCATCCTCTGTATCAGCTCCGCCCTCTTCGTCAACGCCATCCCCTCCATCTGTGTTGTCTTCTGCATCGGCACTATCTTCGCCGCTAAAAATCGAGCTGGTATTATTTATGGTCAATTGATACCGAGTCAGACCAAACGGAATCGCAGGCTGATAGGACAAGGATTTTGGCAAGAAATCACTGGCCAGCGTGAACCGTGGATCCTCAGGGGGTTCTAAGAAATTGGCCTGACGTGACTCCTGCGGAATTGAGTGGGGTGAAAAAACTTTTGCCCAAATGATCTCCCGATTCACATAAATAATTCTGGAGGTTTCGATAGCCCCGACCAGGAAAAGTACCGAACCGAAAAAGCAGCAGATGCTGCCAACGATTACAGCCGTTCGACCCGTAAGGTTTTTTTCTCGCGTGAGCGGAATGCCGTCCTCTTTGAAAGCTTTGGCACCTAACTTAAATGTCACGGTACCGAGAATAATACAGCCAATGTAACCAATCATGAGCGCCCTTTCTTAGGAGTTCCTACTCCCAGCTTAATCCTGCCATCTGAAATCGGCAAGAAATTGGGATAGCATATTCGTTGAAAGGCTTCAGTCTAATTTCGGTCACAGAGGTTCAGCTCACATTGCTCAACCCAATGGAGCGACTTGGCATCCGCGACGCGGCGCGGTTCAATGGGGGCTTACAGATCCTACCGCCGAGAAAATCGCGAACCGCATCGAGGAGCTGACTATGACGTCACCATCACATGAGACACACATTCCACGACGCGCGTTACTCGGATCAATGGGGGTTGCTGCTGGGGCGGCACTGTTTGTCGGGAATGCACAGGCGGCGGATCCGGCGGGGGCGGTTTCTGATCGGACTTCTTCGATTCGCATTACGCGGTTGACGCCCAACATTTGTCGGGATCGGGTGTACGTTAAGATCGACACGAATCATGGCATCAGCGGGTGGGGGGAGATCAAGGGGGTTGTGCCGACGGTGGCGGCGGCGTTGGCGAGTTCGATGTTTGAGATGTTGGACGGGCAGAATCCGACGCGGATTGAGCATTTGTGGCAGGTGCTGTATCGGGCGGAGCGGAATCAGCGCGGTGGGGCGTTTATGCTGCACACGATCGCCGGGATCGATATGGCGCTGTGGGATATCACCGGGCAGTTGTGGGGCGTGCCGGTGTATCGCCTATTGGGGGGGCCGCTACGGGAGAAGATTCGCGTTTATCCCACGGACAAGGCGATCAAGGTGGGCAGCGGGCCGCAACCGCAGTCGGGCAATCCCGATCAGATTGAACGCATGGTGCAGTCGGTCCGCGCAGCTCGCGAAAAGGTCGGCCCCGATGGGACGGTGATGTTCGATGCCCACAGCGCCGTGCCGCCGGCGATGTTGATTCAATTCGCCGCCGCCATCGAACCGTACAACTTGTTGTTTCTGGAAGAGCCGGCGGTGCCGGGAAATATTGAGGTATTCAAACGGCTGAAACAGCAAATCCGCATTCCGTTCGCCGCCGGGGAACGGGACCGCACGATTTGGGGCATCCTGCCGTATCTGGCGGAGAAGGTGTTGGACATCGTGCAGCCCGATTGTGGCTATACGGGGGGCATCAGCCAGATGAAAAAGATCGCCACGCTGGCCGAGGCCTACATGACCCCCATCGCGCCGCACTGCACGCAATCGTATCTGGGCATGACAGCCAGTTTTCACGTCGCCGCCTCGGTGCCGTTATTTTTGATCCACGAAGCGTACGACGATGAACTGCTGGGAACAATCGTCAAGCCGCATTGGAAGCGCACCGACGACGGGCATGTAACGCTGCCGGAGGGGACGGGGCTGTGCGTGGATGTTGACGAAACCGCGCTGGCGAAGGTGGCGGCGGATCCGAATTACAAATACCGCTGGCGGGGTCCGAAGTTAGATGCGGATGGTGGGGTGGTGGATTATTGAGGCCCCACCGGGAGGGCGAAGCTCCTGCTGAGCCGCATCGATGCGATGGGCGTGGCAATGACGTGCCAAATCAAAGATGTTGCACGAAAGTTATTCGCCAAACTCGATTGTCTGAAAAATTGTCTCACCAATTTCTGGAGGAGCGCCGTTTAATTTGACAATCATAGTCAGTTTGGTAGTCATAGGCTGTTTCGGCCCCCCGTTGACATCCGGAAAGTGGACTCCGATGAGTTCCTCGTTTCGAGCGATACGAGCACGACGTCCGTCAATCGTGGTCCAGAATCCTTCGAACCCCTCCCTGTCGAGCGGATCAGAGTAAGCTCCATAGTCAAAAGATAACGTCAATGTCGGACTGACGAATTCTCCGACCAATGAATCGACTCCCTGTACGTCTTGTTTCTGGAGGTCGGACGGCGCACGGAATCGAAAATAATTGTCAGCTTTGATCATCTCCCAATCCGTCGGGATTTCATGGGCTAGGTCTTTGGTCGGCACGGACTCTGCGCACCCCAGAACCGAGGCCACGCTGAGCAGAATCGAAAGTCGCAAGACGGACATAAAGAAACTCCTGAATCCGTGCTCATTGAGATCGTCTATTCGCTGTCCGCGAATCTGTGCCAGGCCTGGATTGCCGCCCGTCGCGTTACCAGATAAAGACGACCCATTCCTCGGATTGGTTCCCGAATTCATTCCAATTCGGCAAAAAAGTTCGTCAATTTGATGCATCGCCGTCAGTTGTAGGAAAGTCCGAATGGAGGGCGACGGATTTTTGAGGTGGGGGCGGCAATTTTTGGTAATATCGATTTGACGATTCCGAACAGAGGCCTTCTCCTTTTTTACATGCCTCGCAAATATTCGGACTTTCCTTTTCCCGGAGAAACTCGATGAAATGGCTCTCAGCTGTGAAGGTTAACTTAATCTGCTTTTGTCTGGTGAGTGGGCTTCTGTTTTCTGTGAACGTTGGCCATTGCGGTGATTTGTCGGCAGACAAAGAGGAGATAGTTGCAGATGCCGAAAAAGCGATCACGAACCGTGAGTTGTTCGTAAAATGGAATCGGGAGCTTTGGAATTGTTCAGAGAATGATTTACGTCTTTTGACGATGGACGACAACGATACGGTAAGCCTCTCAGCGGCATTTGAATTGTTTGTTGTGAGGCCGGCCCAGAATAGAACCAACCGCGATGAACTTCGGACGCCAGAAACCACAGGGCTCCCCGCCAAAAGAGATTATCAAATTGACAGGGCTGATGCGGCGAGGTTTGTGGGATTCTGCGAGGGACGTCTTAAGATCCTGTTGCCTGATTGGTATTTCGCCGTGGTGGACGACGGACGTGTTCGTCACAATGATCCTCTTCGTCGCACGGTTCACCAACGCATTTTGTGTTTCGCGACGGCATGCACGGTCTGTCCATTCAAAAGCAGCACAGTAACAATCAAAGGCGACGCTAATACGAAACTCGACTGGACGGTGCTTAGTAACGCCCCCAATGACGTCACGGCCTCCGGAGACAATGTTGTGCTACATGGCACATCCGCAGAGTTGGAGATTCCACTGAGTTCCGTGAAAACCAGAGGCGGCCTCAAAAAAAAAGGCTTTGCGTTCACAAATGATGAGCATCGCTTTTGGGTGACGATTTATGATCGCAGTATACTTAGCGATGACGATTTACTGAGATTCTATGTTGGAGATAAAGTTCGGTGGGAAGCCGATGTATGGGGAACGATTCCTGCGGTCTTGTGTCAGCACGTGGGCAAGCACTATGTGTCTGTTGTACGCAATGACGACTTAGTATATGTCGTCGGTGCGGACAATTGTGGAGCCTACATCGAAGGATTTGACGCTGAGAGTGGAAAGGTTGTCATGCGATTCACAGCATTGACTTTCTGATCGGAAGTGTCTGCTAATCAATCCCCAATAGTTGCCGGATCCCTTCCAGCGGTTGGATGTAGGTCAAAAACGGCAGACCATCGACGGTTGGTTCTTGGCGGCGGGTGACGCCGTCGACTGCGGGGCCGTGTTGGACGAAATGCTCGAGCACCTCGAATTGTTGGGCGGCGTCGTAGGGGGCGAGGTGTTGCGGGGCGTCTTTTAGATGGGCGATGGCGGCGGCGAGGGCGTAGCCGCCCCAGTTGCTGGTGCCGGTGACGATGGTCCAGTCGGTGGCGATGCGACAGGGAACGCGGCCGGCGTGGTCTCCTTCGAGTCGCCGATGCAGGTTTTCCCAGGGGATGCTCCCCATGCCGATTTCGTTGGCGCCGTCGCCAATGCCGATGGTTTTGATGTCGGGACGCGATTTGGCGGCGAATTCGAAGAGACGGTGCAGATTGCCGGAATAGGCATCCATCGCTTCGCCCCGCATGTTGTGGCAGCAGTCATGGGCAGCCGGCAGGACGAGTTGCTGAAATTCCTTAAGCGGAACCGCCCCGCCGCGGAGTTGACCGGCGAGCGAATCGGTGGTGTGGCAGGGTCCGACCCGTTCGAGGGCGATCAGGTGCGTCAATTGTTTACCGGGAGCGGATTGGAAAAACGTCTCGCCGGACTCGTTGTCGCCGATCACGGTTTGATGCACGCGATCACTGGGAAATTCCATGGCCTGTGCGGCGGTACGGAGGGCTGTGTGACAGTGATTGTCGGTGATGACGTGGGTCTCGACTCCCAATTTTTCCAGAATCGCTGCTAGAAACAGAGTGCCGAGCGGTCCGTCGGTCTCAGCGGCTGGGGGTTGGCCGCCGGGGATGAAAAAGCCGGTGACGATCCCCACCGAATGGGCATTCTCGGCAAGCTCGGCGGCAGCGGCGGCAAGGTGCCCAGGACACAACGCTCCAAATTCTCGCTCGGTTCCAATCAACCCGCGCTGCGCGGGATCACGACGGATGAGTTCGTCGAGCTGCGCGATCAACGGCGATGATGAGGTAAAGGGCATACTCATTATTGTGTATTGAATTGCGGAACGATTCAATTCGGTCGATGCGTCTCGAAGGCACTAATCGACGCAATATGGGGCGTGGGATCGCCCGTGGCGCGCGGGGTGGGCGGGCCGTTTTGTAGTGGGCTTGGAGTGAAATCAGGTGCTGAATCGATTATCCAGCGCCGGAGGCTGCTGCATGCTTCTCGTGCCTGGGAAACGACTTGAGTGGCATTCCTGGAACTGAGAAAACGGTCCGGAAACGGAGCTTCTCGGTTGTCAGCCGGGTTTCTTCATGCCAAAATCCTTTACTTATCGAAGAAGACCCGTCAATCAGGAATTCTTCCAGCCGCCGTCAACGTTGGCTGTGAGAATACGTTGAGTCTCCTCAAATCATTGTGAATGATCCGGCATTTCATCGATGCGGGAATCACGATGCGCCTGAATCATCGAGTCGAATTTTCAAGCAATTGTCAGCGATTGGCACAATCAACAAGCGATAAGGTATCGCCCTGAATTGGTTGCGTCTCGTCTGCCTTTAGGGATTGGTTTGGAACCGCATGGCAAAGATTCCAGACAGGAAGAACATGACCACCGCGGACATCTTGGCGTTTTGTCGCGCCGAGGCATCCGCCGGTTCTTCATCGGACGCTCCGGCTGAGGAGGTTGTCGAGGCCCCTGCTCCGGAAGAAACAACCGCCGAAACACCTGCAGAGGAAGCTTCTGCCGCAGAGTCCGCGCCGGCAGCTCCGGCCAAGAAGCCGACGTCGACCAAAGATATTTTAGCGGCGGCACGCGCAGCAGCGGCAGCGGGTGGTGAAAAAGCAGCGGCTCCTCCTGCGGCTGAAAAGCCCAAGGCAAAGGCCGCGTCCGGCGCCAAACCGACATCTACCAAAGATATTCTAGCGGCCGCCCGCGCCCAAAAGGCGGCTGGCGGCGCAGCAGCGGCAGGTTCCGCAGCTCCGGCGAAGAAAAAAGAAGCTGCGGCGAAATCAGCAACGACCGCTAGCGGCGACAAGCCGTCGGTCAAAGAGATGCTGGCCGCGTTTCGCAATGAGAAACAAGCTGCGGGTGAGAAGGCGGCTCCGGCTGCCACGACTGCGGACGGCAAGAAGTTGCCGCCCAAAATGCCGGTTCCGCCCCGTAAGCCCAAAGCCAAGCCGGTTCCAGCGGCTGTGGATGAGAATCGCCGCAGCTTTTTGGCCGCACTGCTGGTTGTGCCGTCGGCCTTTGCTGCAGCATGGGTCATGCTGGCTGGCTCGGCGAGCGCGTGGCTGCTAGCTCTTGTCCGCTTTGGTTTGCCCAATGTGTTGGTCGAACCCCCGAGTAAATTCAAGATCGGTTCGCCGGGAGATTACGACTTCGGTACGGTCTCGACCAAATGGAAAGCGGAACGTGGCATCTGGGTGGTGCACACGGATCGCTACAAAGGACAAAACGTGATCGTCGCCTTGTCGACGGTTTGCACGCACTTAGGCTGCACGCCGAACTGGCTGGAAGGGGAACAAAAATTCAAGTGCCCCTGCCATGGTTCGGGATTTTACATCGATGGAGTCAACTTCGAAGGTCCCGCGCCGCGACCGTTGGAGCGACATGGTATCGTCGTCGCCGCTGACGGCATGCTAGAGGTCGACAAAGGTCTGAAGTTCCAAGAAGAGATGGGGCAATGGGAAGATCCCAAGTCCTTCGTCAGTGCCTAAGGCGTGGCTGACGGGAAAAGGTTTTGAAGTCACGGCAGTAGCAGTAGGGTTGAGTTTCACTAATTCACAACGGCGCAATCGAGGTCTCCGATGAAAATCGGCGAATATATTCGCGAGTCGCAAATTTGGAAGAGCGTTTTTCGGCATCCGGCGCCGTACGACCGTCGCAACCGCGTGGTGGTGATGCTGACCAACTTCTTCCTGCATCTCCATCCGGTTTCGATCAAAAAACAGGGGATCGCCCTGTCTTACACCTGGTGTATGGGGGGGATTACCTTCTTCCTATTCCTGGTGGAAACGGTCACCGGCGTGTTGCTGATGTTCTACTATAGACCCACGCTTGAACACGCATTCAATGACATTCTCGCGCTGCGGGACGTGGCGACGCTGGGCATCATGCGGGAAATTCACCGCTGGGGCGCCCATGGAATGGTGATCACGGTGTGGCTACATATGTACCGCGTCTTTCTGACCGGTAGTTATAAACCTCCACGCGAATTCAACTGGGTGGTCGGTGTATTGCTACTAGTGCTGACCCTATTGCTATCGTTTACCGGCTATCTGTTGCCTTGGGATCAATTGGCCATTTGGGCCATTACAGTGGGTTCCAACATGGCCCGCGCGACTCCGTTTTTGGGGAGCGAAGGTCCGGGTGCTCAGATTTTGAATATTGGCGGTTTCGACCTGATTACCTCCGGCAGCGACGCACGGTTTGTGTTGTTGGGCGGTCGTTTTGTCGGCGAAGCCACCTTGAATCGTTTCTACATTTTGCACTGCGTCTTCATTCCGTTGGTTGTGGCGACATTGATTGCCATCCACTTCTGGCGTGTTCGCAAAGACGGCGGCATCAGCCAACCGCTGTAACGGCGTCACCGTGCCGTGTTAGGCGGCGTATTGCGTTGCAGTGAAATTAAGTCACACAACTGGTTTGCTTGCGAGTTAATCGTCGATGCATCATCCCGATCTCACGTCCGAAGTGATCTTTGGTCTCGGCTGGCTGTATTTGTTGCTCTTTGCGATGAATGCCGCTTGGGCCTTTCGCGCGTATGTCGAAGGTCCCGGCAAGCATGACCACGAAAGCGGCGAAAAAGGTCACGAAGGAGAGCATTGGGCAGACGGGCCCAGTTTGGCCTACACGACGACCTGGGCGATCGTCTCCATGGGCTTCTTTTTGCTGGCCATCACGCACTTCACGGGAACAAGCGATCCCAGTGCGTTTTTGATTCGCATGCCGCAGTTTGTCAAAACGGGCATCGACGCGTTGGCTAACCCCGTGCTGTACTTCTTCGGCACTGTCGGCCTGTTTGTCTTGATGATCCTGCTTCGCCGCGTGCTGGCCAACGTCACCGTTGCCTGGGTGTTGCTGAATCTAACGATTGTGTTCATCGCCTTGAGCATGACCGACTACGACTTCCGTCAAATCGTGGGCAAGCCGGACAACGTGCCGATTGTCTCGATGTTGTTTATTGTCGGATACTTCACTTGGCTGTATTTCCGCAAAGCCAATGACAACGACGATCGTATCGCCGCCGGGAAACCGCTCTACGGCGAAGACGATAACGATAAGGTTTTAGTCTGGCCGGATCTGGTTTATACCGAACTGATCTGCATGGTGGCCTTAACCGCCCTGTTAGTGCTGTGGGGATGCGTCCTACAAGCCCCGCTGGAAGAACCCGCCTCAGCGGTCAAGACTCCCAACCCCTCGAAAGCCCCGTGGTATTTCCTGGGATTGCAGGAAATGCTGGTTTATTACGACCCTTGGATGGCCGGCGTGGTGCTGCCGTCTGTGATTCTGGTGGGTCTGATGGCGTTGCCCTACATCGATTTTAACAAACGGGGCAACGGTTATTACTCGTTCAACGAACGCAAATTCGCGATCTTAACGTTCATGTTCGGCTTTTTGCCGTTGTGGATTGGGTTGATTGTGTTGGGGACGTTTTTGCGAGGTCCCAACTGGAACTTTTTCGGCATTTACGAACCTTGGGACCCTCACAAGTTGGAGGTGCTCAATAACGTGAACTTGTCGGAGTATTTTTGGGCCTGGATGGGTCGGACCCCTCCGATGGCAGCGCCTGGTTCTGATGGGTTTACGCAATTCGTCACTATCTTGTGGCGGGAATCGGTGGGACTGTTATTGGTGGGCGCCTATTTGCTGGTGCTGCCGCCGTTGATGGCCGTGACAATTTTCCGCAAGTTTTTCCGACACATGGGTTTCATCCGCTACTTCGTGTTGGCAAACCTGTTTTTGTTCATGGCCTGTTTGCCAATCAAGATGTTGTTGCGTTGGACCTTCAACCTGAAATATATCGTCGCGATTCCGGAATACTTCTTCAACATTTAAGCCCATTGGGCAAGTTGATGATTCAGTGTCCATCGTGATAGTTGTTGCTTTGAAAACGACATGAGGTATCCGCGGCACCGCCCATTAGGGACGGGCTGTCGGGTTGTTGAAAACGAAAGTCTGGAAGACCATGCCGGCTAACGAAGAATTCTGGCGACGTCCGAGTCGAATGCACGTGGTGTTTGCCATCAGCGCGCTTGTGCTCACGTTCGCAACGGTATTGATGCTCGTCAAAGATTACGACGACGAGTGGAGGGTCTATCAACGCAAATTCTCCAAATTAGACGCCCAGCGCGCCGAGCGCGAAGAAAAGGCGATTGCCGACAAGGCTTACCTGGAAACCGAAGCGAATTTGAAAGGCAAACTCAAAGACGCCGAGGACGACGTGAAGAGCCGACAGGCAGAAGTTGACGAGATTGAAAAAGAGATCGCCAATCTCTCGACTGTCACTTTGGCTTTGAACCGTTCTGTGAAATTCAAACGGGCGGAGCGTGACAAAGCACGGGCCGATTATGACTTGGCAATCAGTAAGGATGCACCCAAAGCGCGCCAAGACCAATTGAAAGAAATTTTTGACAGCAAACAGGCCATCGTCTCTGACATGGAGCAAGAGCTCAGCGAGCAAACGGCGGCCCTGAACAACAATACCGCTGTCTTGAAGGAACTCCGCTCCGCCCAGTCGGCAGCAGAGGAAGAACTCAAGGACCACACCAAAGATTTCGTTCGAATTCAAGGTGACCGGCTGGCCAAAGAGCCGGAGTCATGGGTTGCCATCACCAAAAAGACATTTGTCAATGTTCCGCTGCTGGACCTCAACCCGACGAACAAGATCCAACAAATTTGGCTGCCGGATTTGACAATCAATCTGGGAGGCATGAAAGACGTTCCGCGGTTTGACCGTTGCATCACCTGCCATCTGGCCACGGATCGTGTGGCAGCCGGTAACGTTGCCGAATTTCCCGAGGGCGAATACCACCATCCTTTCACCACACATCCCCGGACCGATTTGTTTATCACGGCATCCAGCCCACACTCGCAAGCGAAGTTTGGCTGTACGATTTGTCATGATGGCCAAGGCTCGGGAACCAGTTTTCACAATGCCTCGCATACGCCCAACGATCCGGTCATCGCCGCAGAGTGGAAGAAGGAATATGATTACTTCCACAACCACTTCTGGGAAAATCCGATGTACCCCGATCGCTTCAAGGAGTCGACCTGCTTGAAGTGCCATCATGGCGTGACAGAATTGGCCGAGCATCCCAAGTTTGGCGCCAGTGCCCCCAAAGTGGTCGACGGCTGGGAAACAGTCGAAAAGTTCGGTTGCTTTGGCTGCCACGAAATCCGCGGCTATGACGGTTTGAAATCCATTGGACCGGACTTGCGGTTGGAACCCAGCACTCCCGAACAGGCGGCCAAGATTGCTGAAGATCCCAATGCGGTTCCCGGTAAGCTGCGTAAGGTCGGCCCGTCGTTGCGGCACATCAAGTCGAAAGTGACGACCGGATGGACTCAAGTGTGGGTCGAAGAGCCGAAGAGCTTCCGTCCTTCGACACGTATGCCGCAGTTCTTCCATCTATCGAACCAACAAGACGAAGTCGCTAAGAAATACAGTCCCGTCGAGATTGCCGGAACGGTTGCTTACTTAATGAGCCGTTCTGAAGACTTTGAAGAGTTGTCACCTGCGGAAGGCTATACACCGGAAGCAGAACGAGGCAAAAACACGTTCGCCACACGCGGATGTCTGAATTGCCACAATCACGCAGATTTCCCGGACAGCCATTCCGACTTCGGTCCGGACCTGACCAAGGTGCATGAAAAATTGCTGCCGGGTGAAGCGGGATTCCGTTGGTTGTATACCTGGATTCGCGAGCCGAGCCGGTACCATGCCCGTACAAAGATGCCGGATCTGTTTTTGGATCCGGAAGTCAAAGATGGGGTGACCATTGACCCCGCTGCGGACATTGCTGCTTACCTCCAACAAGGGGGATCGAAGAACTTCGGCATGCTCGAGTGGAACGGTCCGGGCGTGGAAGCGGATAAATCGGCGTTGGATGAGATGGTGCAGATGTTCCTGGCCAAAGCGATTTCGCTGCGGTCGGCCAAGCAAGCAATGATTGATGGTAAGCTTCCCGCAAATATGACGGAAGAGACCATCAAAGGGGATGAAATTGAATTGTTCGGCGAGACGATCACCGAAGAAATGAAGTTGCGTTACGTCGGTCGTCGCACGATTTCGCGCTATGGCTGTTACGGTTGCCACGACATCCCCGGATTTGAAGACGCCCGTCCGATCGGAACCGCGTTGCAAGACTGGGGACGCAAGGATCCGTCGAAATTGGCCTTTGAACACATCGGCGAATACCTGCACCACTTCGGTGAACCCAACGGTTCCAGCACAGCGGAACGAGCCAAATTGGCCGTAATGAATGCGGAGAACAAGAGTTTCCCCGCTGATGAAAACCCTGAAACGGAACTGGCGGTCGCCTATTTCTACGACCAAATCAATCACCACGGCCGCCCTGGTTTTGCGTGGCAAAAACTGCGTGCACCGCGGAGTTATGATTATCGCAAGATCGAAACCAAGGGTTACGACGAGCGATTGCGGATGCCGAAATTCCCCTTCAGCGAAGAGGAAAACGAAGCGGTCGTCACTTTTGTGCTGGGCCTAACAGCTGATCCACCCGAGCCGGAGTATGTGTATACGCCGACCGGTCCGGACAAGGACCGCCTCGAAGGCGAGAAACTGCTGAAGAAGTACAACTGCACAGGTTGTCATATGGTCGACATGCCGGAGATTCTTGCGGCGATCGACCCGGAAGAGTTGCTGGCCACCGATACCAGCGGCGAATATCCGGAAGCACTGGAACTGCTTTACAAGTTGAAGCCGATTCATAACGGAGAAACCGGCGAGACGATGCATCTGCCGGCTACGGAGTTCGAAGAGGCGCGAGACCTGCCGGTGATCAGTTTCCACGGCATGGCCACAGCGACTCCCGATCCGGATGACGCCATCGAAGATCAGGAATACTCGTTCCAGCTTTGGGAACCACTGCAGGTCGGTGAAACATTGATGCTCCCCTCGGAGCCGATGTTGGTTCCGGCCCAACAGTTGGTGTCCAACAACAAAGGTCGCGGCGGAGAGTTCGCGCGATTCTTAGTGAAATATTTGGTCGAACAGGACAGTCAATTGCAATCGGGCGACGCGTGGCAAATGTCACCTCCGCCGCTGTACCAGGAAGGGATCAAGGTCCAAACGCCTTGGCTGTATAAATTCCTTAAAAACCCGGACCAACTGCGTTTCTCGACAGTGTTGCGGATGCCCAAGTTTAACATGAGCGATGAGGAGGCCCTGGTCTTGGCCAACTACTTCGCCGCCGTCAACGGGGCGGAATATCCGTATCAAGACATCCCAGAGCGGGAACCGGAGTACCTGTCGAAACAAAACGCGAAGTATCCGCACTATCTCGAGGAATCCTGGAAGCTGTTCAATATTCCTCGTCCGGACGGTTTGTGCGTGAAGTGTCACCAGTTCGGTGGCATGGAATACACATCGACCGACCCCAAAGATAAACGAGGGCCTAACCTGAATCGGGTTGAATCACGATTGCGGCCCGATTGGACGTTGTTGTGGATTTCGAATCCGAAATGGATTACGCCCTACACAGCGATGCCGCAGAACTTCAAAAAGGCCACTCCGCAGTTTCCGCAGTTCTTCGGAGGCGAAGGGGATGTCCAAACGCGGGCCATCCGCGATGCGTTGATGAATTATCATCGCTTGATGGAACAGAACGAAAAAGTCGCCGGCAGCGAAACCGCTCCGGGTCAGGCGGGAGGCCAGTAATATGATAATGTGCAACCGTTTCTCATTCCGTACTCGGACGCTGTGTAGCCTGAGCTTGTTGGGTGCATTGCTCCTTTCGGGCTGCAAATTCCCTTCACCACCGGTTGTCAGTGTGACGATTAAGTCCGCCGGTGGCGAAGACGAAGGAACCGCTGATGTGGATCCGGAAGACGCCGGAGTTGCAGGCTACGGCAGTCTCACCGGCCAGATTACCTTTGATGGCACGCCGCCGAATTTGACGCCGCTGGTCAATGAAGGGGATGCCGGTGTAAAGGATTCCTCGGTTTGCTCGATTGAGTCAGTCCCCGATGAATCGCTGGAAATCGATTCGGCAACAAAGGGAATTGGGAACGTGGTTGTTTACTTGGCCAAGACTCCCAAACACATCAATCCTGATCTGGCCTCGGCAGAGACTGATGTCGAACCAGCGGTGTTTGACCAAAAGGGGTGTAAGTTTTTTCCGCACATTTTGCCGGTCCGCGTTGACCTGGACCAACCGTTGGTGGTCAAAAGCGACGATAGCATTGCGCATAACACACATACGTATCCGCAACGCAATTCGCAATTTAACCAAGCGGTCAAAGCCAATGATCGTGACGGGATTCCGATCAAGTATTCCCGTGCAGAAAGCGAACCGCTCCGCGTGACTTGCGACTATCACAGTTGGATGAAGGCCTACCATTTTCCGATCGATCACCCCTACTTTGCGATCACCAAGCCGGACGGGACATTTACGATCGAAGGACTGCCGGCAGGCAAACATGAATTCAAAGTGTGGCAAGAACGTGGTGGACTTTTAGACCGAAAATTGGAAGTTACGATCAATCCCGATGAAACCACGACGATTGATCCGGCAAAAACCACCTATTCTCCAGACAAGTTCAAGCTATAAATCTGAAGAGCCATCGTCGCTGCTCCGAAGCGAACGGCAATGACAAACGTGCAAATCACAGGAGTCTGAACATGACAATGAACCTCCACCGACAGATTCGTGCCCTTCGAGTTTTGGCAGTCTGCGCCATTTTGATGAGCAGCCTCTGCATGATCGGCGGCTGCAACTCGAACGAATCGGGCGGCCATCATATGGTGCTGACTGACTTTGGGACCGGCCAAGAATCGACCGCACTCTTCCCGCGGCGAGATGTCGGCCCGGAAGCTGCCGTCGCCGTAAGCACTCCAGCCGCGAAGGCCCCCGAGGTCAAAAAGCCGGCCGTGAAGAAGCCTGCTGTTGAAAAACCAGAAGCCAAAGCGCCGGCGGTTGCTAAGCCTGCAGCTGAAACACCGGTTCCTGAGACGCCTGTTGTGAAAACACCTGCCGTTGAAACACCTGTTGCGAAAAAGCCGACTTCAGAAGCACCTGTTGCTAAGAAAACGGTAGAGGCAAAACCGGCTGCCAAGAAGCCAGCCCCCAAGACCGAAGTGGCATTGGCTCCCAAGCCGAAACCGACGCCCGCTCCGGCCGATGAAGCTGGCGACGTCGACGCCAAAGGACGTCCTGCATTAGCTGACGGCACTGGAGGATTCTCGGGAGTCATCACATTTGATGGCAAAGCTCCGGAACCTAAGAATTTGTACGCAAAAGGTGGAGCTCCGAAGGACCCTGAGGTGTGTGGTTTGGAAGCGATTCCCGATCAATCACTGATCGTCAATCAAGAGAATAACGGCGTGAAAAATGTGTTCGTCTATCTCCGCAAAAAACCGCGCGGGTTTAAGTCCAATCCGCCGAAAGAGGCGCTGGTTTTTGACCAAAAATATTGTGTCTTCCTGCCGCACAACCTGATTGTTTATGCCGGCCGTGAAGTGCTGGTTAAAAATGGCGACCCGATCGTGCACAATACGCACACCAATCCGGTTCGCAATCCCGGGTTCAACTCGGCGATCGGTGCGGACGACCGCGTGGGTGTCAAACTGCTCTATCGCCGTCCTGAGAGCCTGCCGGTCAAGGTGGTGTGCGACTTGCATGCTTGGATGTCGGCCTATCATTCGGTGCTGGACCATCCGTTTTGTGCCTCAACCGATGAGGACGGGAAGTTTGCAATCCCCAATCTTCCGCCGGGGAAATATGACTTCACCGTGTGGCAAGAGAAACCGGGTTACTTGACGAAGTCCTTGAAAATCACCGTGAAGGCGGGCGAATACACTGAAGAGCCGCTGAAGTATGCGGCAAAAGACTTCGCTCAGCACGATGGTCCTACTGCCAAGGTCTTGGTGTTGAACACCGGTCGGTAACGATATGAATTACGCTCTGTTTTGTAAGGCGATGGATTTGGTCCATCGCCGGGCAATTAGTTTTTTTGAGGTTGTTGTCGTGAAACCCCGATTCGTTATTCTCTCGGCTGCCTCGCTGCTGGCTGTGACCCTCGCCGGTTGTGGCGACTTCAAGTCCGTGTTTACGTACAACAAAACAACGGGCGAGTTGATCGAACCAGCGCAAACGGTCGTAAAAACCGAACTCCAAGAGAATTTCGGAACACCTGAAGCGTTGGTCGCCTGGCTCAAATTCCAGTTCGACTTTGGCGAAGAAGAGTCCGTAACGGTCAAGGTCAATTCCTTTGATACGGCGGCGAAGGGTGTCGTCGTGGTGGACAACACCGACGACTTGGGAGTCGACTTAGAGGGAGCAACACTCAAACTCTCTACCGACGCCGTTCATGACATTGTCAGCTATGACTCAGAGTCGGGGCAGTTGCATGTCACGCCTCCGATTGCAACGGAATTGACCGATGAAGACAGCGTGACGATCGTGACCAAGCCTCAAGGCTGGAAACTGGTCCGCGGTCGCAATTTGTATATGATCCATTGCGTGCATTGCCACGGGGTCAGCGGCGACGGTGCCGGACCGACAGCGAAATATCTCAATCCGCTTCCGCGCGATTATCGCAAAGGCATCTTTAAGTTCACCTCCACAATTTCAACAGAAAAAGCAGCGCATCGAGATTTTCGACAGACGCTGTATGAAGGGATTCAAGGCACAAGCATGCCGTCCTTCAAGTTGAAATTGATCGGCGACGACATGGATGCGGTCATCGCCTATGTCTTGTTCTTGTCATCGCGAGGTGAATACGAGATCAATCTTGGAAACGAATTGAAAGTGCTCGGCGGCGGTAAACAGGAAGTCAATGATCGTCTGCGGGAGGAACAAGGACTCACTGAGCAACAGGTTTTCAAAGAATTTAAAGAACAAGAAGAGCTCAGCACGGGTTTAACCGAACTTTCCGATGGAGTGGCGATGATCCTGTCTGAGGACTGGGAACGAGCCAATTCGCCGGAGGTCGAGGTCTTTCCGAAAAAGCCTCGCCCGGAACCAACAGCTGAGTCGATTGCCCGCGGCCGTGCCTTATTCATTTCCAAGGATGCCAAATGTTCGGACTGCCATGGCATGCAGGGAAATGGGAACGGTCCGCAAACAGAGGCTTATCAACAACTTCCCGGCTCTTCGCTGACGTACGACAAGCCAGGGCTCTACGACGATTGGGGACACCCGATCAAACCGCGGAATCTTCACACAGGTATTTATCGTGGCGGACGACGTCCGTTGGACATTTACCGTCGGATCAGTGCCGGAATTAAAGGCGCGTTGATGCCCGGCTTTGGGACATCATTGAGTGATGATCAGATTTGGGATCTGGTGAATTACGTCATGAGCATCCCTTATGAGAACAACTTGTCCCCTGAGTCGGTGCCGGCTGAAAAAACGGTTGCCGAACATATTACAAAATAATTGTCAGCGGCCTGCCCGCTTTCGGAAAATGATCGTTTGGCAATTCGCCATGATCGGACTGGGCCCCCCAGTCAGGGAGCATGAGACGTGAGAAAGTTTTGGTGCCTATTTTTTATGTTCTGGCCGATGTTGGCCATCGCCGTGTGCGTGGTTGCCCCCACGAATGGTTGGTGGTTTCCCAGCGTCGCTCCGTGGGAACTGGGCCAACAGATCGACGACTTGTTCAATCTGTTGCTGATCATCACAACGGTCGTGTTTATCGGCACGCAAGTCGCGCTGGGTTATGTGCTTTGGAAAGGGACGACCGTCAAAAAGGGCGGCGCCTGGTTTAGCCATGGCAGCCATAACCTAGAGGTGATTTGGACGATCTTGCCGGCGATCATCCTGTTGTTCATTTCGTTGTATCAGATGGATGTGTTGGCGCGGATTCGCGTGATGAGTCAGTTTCCCGAACAGGCTCGCGATGCTCCGGTCGCGGAGGTTTCCGCTCGGCAGTTTGAATGGCGGATTCGTTATCCGGCGCCGGGCAAGAAACTGATGCCGCAACCACAACCGACAGATCTGTATACGGTCAACGATCTGCACGTGCCGGTTGGTAAACCGGTCATGATTCGCCTTCGCAGTGAAGACGTACAACACAGTTTTGGCCTTCCAGAATTACGACTGATGCAGGACGCGGTGCCCGGACTCGTGATTCCCGTCTGGTTCCAATCCAACACAACTGGCAAATATGACATTGTGTGCAAGGAACTTTGTGGTTGGGGGCACTACAAAATGCAGGGCGAGTTGACGGTTGAGTTGCAAGAAGAATACGACGCATACCTGCAAGCCCTGCAGGCAAAAATGAACGACGACGGCTTTTCGGCCGAAGCGAACAATGCTGTGGCCCAAAGCAATGAGGAATGATTCATGAGTATCGCGACGCACGACACGGCCGGCGCCCATTCGCACGACGACCACCACGCACATGGAGGTCATCCCGAGATCGGCTTTGTCCGTAAATATATCTTCTCGACCGACCACAAGGTCATCGGTATTCAGTTTTTGATCACCACATTACTGATGCTGATGGTCGGGGGCGCGCTAGCGCTGGCGGTCCGTTGGCAACTGGCGTTTCCGTGGCAGTGGATGCCGATCGCCGGCGACTTAGAGGTGTTCAAAGATCAAGGGGGGATCATTTCTCCCGAGTTTTACACGATGCTCTTCACCATGCACGCCACGGTGATGATCTTTTTGGTCATCATTCCAGTGTTGGCAGGTGCGTTCGGTAACTTTTTGATTCCGCTACAAATCGGCGCCGATGATATGGCGTTTCCGACGCTGAACATGCTCAGCTATTGGTTCATGTGGCCAGCGATCGCTTTGTTTGGAATCAGTTTTGTCATCGGCGGAATTACGGCCGGCCCCGCTGCGGGTTGGACCTCATACCCGGTGCTCTCTGCCATCGCCTCTGCTGCTCCCGGTTCCGGGTCGGCGCAGACGTTTTGGCTGTTGGCGGTCACCTGCGTGGGTGTTTCGTCCATGATGGGTTCAGTCAACTACATGACCACGATCATCAACATGCGAGCTCCGGGAATGACGTTGTTCCGCATGCCGATGACGATTTGGGGAATGTTCATCACGGCTATCCTGCAGTCTTTCGCTCTGCCGGTGTTGACGGCTGCCGGTTTCATGGTGCTGTTTGACCGGACCATGGGAACTTGCTTTTTTGTGCCGGCGGGACTTGTCGTGAACAATGCCGATCCCACGATCGGTGGTGGTCAGCCGCTGTTGTGGCAGCACCTGTTTTGGTTCTATTCGCATCCGGCTGTGTACATCATGCTGTTGCCGGCCATGGGCATGGTCTCGGATATGCTGTGTGCATTCGCCCGCAAACCGTTGTTTGGTTACAAGCCGATGGTGTATTCGCTCGCGGCGATCGCCGGACTGGGCTTTATTGTGTGGGGCCACCACATGTTTACCTCCGGCATGAATCCTGCGTTGGGCATGACGTTCATGGTTTCGACGATGATGATCGCCCTCCCCTCGGCGGTGAAAACCTTCAACTGGATTGGCACGCTGTGGGGCGGCAATTTGATCTTCACGACTCCGATGTTGAATTCGGTGGCATTCATCTCGATGTTCATCGTCGGCGGTTTGAGCGGAATTTTCATGGCAGCGGTGCCTGTCGACCTGTATATCCACGACAGTTATTTCATCGTGGCCCACTTCCATTACGTGTTGTTTGGAGCCACGTTGTTCGGTGTGTTCGGTGGGATTCACTTTTGGTTCCCCAAAATGTTCGGCCGCATGATGAACGACAATGTGGGCAAACTTCACTTTGTGTTGACGTTCATCGGATTCAACGGCACGTTTTTCACCATGCACCTGTTGGGTGTGGCCGGTATGCCGCGTCGGTTGGCCGACCCGTTTAACTATCCCTACTTGGAACACCTGTTGCCGTTGAATCAGTTCATGACCTATTCGGCCATGCTGATGGGATTCGCGCAATTCCTGTTGCTGGGCAACTTCTTCTACAGCATGTTTTGGGGTCCGAAATGCGGCCGCAATCCTTGGAATGCCAACGGGCTGGAATGGGATGCTCCTTCACCCCCGCCGCACGGCAACTTTGATTCGATTCCGATCGTTTACCGCGGACCGTACGAGTACTCCTCGCCGCTCACCGACAAGGACTACCTGCCGCAGACGGAATACATTCCGCCGCGTCCGCAGCCCGGAACCACTTAGACCAATTCGACCGCCGTTTACGAACCTTCCGTTTGCAATTTTGATTCGCGACAACCAAATCGTCACAGCACCATGAAACCAACCGTCTATCAACCTTGGGTCTTTCGATTCGCCGTGTTTACGGCGTGCGTGGCCCTGTTGCCTATTGTGATGGGCGGGTTGGTGACCACGATGAAAGCCGGCATGGCGTTCGCCGATTGGCCTTCGTCGGATGGACATGGCATGTTCGCCTATCCTTGGCTGCAATCGGCCGGAGATAAATTCTTCGAACATGGACACCGCTTGGCGGGGATGTTGATCGGCTTTGTGAGTATCGTGCTGGCGGCAATCCTTTGGGTGTGTGAAAAGCGCACCTGGGTTCGTTGGTGCGGGGTGGCTGTGCTGTTGTGCGTCATCGCTCAAGGTCTGTTGGGTGGCCAACGCGTCTTGCTGGACCAACTCGGGCTGGCATTTTTGCACGGTGGATTCGCGAACTTGGTCTTTGCTTTCATGGCGGCGGTGGCACTGTTCACCAGCCGTGGTTGGATGGACGCCGCAGAAAAGGCTATTCCCACCAACATTCACCGCATTCGCACCTTCGCAGCGGCCAGCACGGCTGTGTTATTTGTACAATACATTCTGGGCGGATTGCTGCGGCATCTGGGTTGGTGGCCGCATCAACACCTGGGTTTCGCTGTGGTGGTCTTCGTTGTGGTCTCGATGACCGTCTGGGTCGCACGGACCGACAAACAGCCTTGGATTTGGAAACCGGCACACTGGCTGGCATTGATGTTAGTCGCGCAAATCGCCTTGGGTCTGGGAGCCTGGGTGACGAAATTCGGCTTTGGCAACTATCTGGTTGTCGAGGGCTCACTGTCACAAGTGATCTTTCGCACAGCGCATTTCGTCCTCGGTTTGCTGACGTTCATGGTTTCGGTGAATCTTCTGCTCCGTGCCGCACGACTTTGTGCGGTGAACGACGGTTCTCGGAACGATGCACCGGTCCTTGAAAACTCCTTTGTTTCGCCCAATCAATTCAGTTTGCAAGGAGGCGCCCGATGAGAAGCTCCACCGCTCAAGCTTCGACCTATGCCTCCACGGAGACAGTCGCAATTCCGTTACGCCGTCACTGGACCGATCGAATTGCGGATTATGTCGAAATCTCCAAACCGCGGATTTCATTTTTCGTGTTGATCTCGGTAGCTGCCGGATTCCTGCTGGGCGGCACTGGCGAGTTTCAAGTTTGGACCCTCGCGAATGCGTTGCTGGGAATCGCTCTGGTGGCGACCGGTTCCAGTGCATTGAATCAGTACTACGAGCGGGACACCGACGCCCGCATGGAACGGACTCTGTCCCGCCCCATTCCCTCAGGACGCTTGTCCGCAGGTGAAGTTTTGACAATGGGTCTGGTCAGTGGAATCGTAGGTTGCGTTTATTTGGCACTGTTCGTCAACCTGCTGACAGCCGCATTGGCTGCGGCAACCTATCTGGCTTACACGCTGATTTATACGCCGCTGAAACGGATCTCGACGGTTAACACGGCCGTGGGAGCGGTACCGGGCGCATTGCCGCCGGTGCTGGGTTGGACGGCTGCCGGCGGAAGTTTAGATTTCAACGCATTCATGATGTTTTCGATTTTGTATTTATGGCAATTTCCGCATTTCATGGCGATTGCCTGGTTGTACCGCGATGACTATCGCAGCGCAGGATTGAAGATGATTCCTGCAGTCGAAGACCGCAAACAGGTCACAGGCTTTGTAGCGGTTGGCTACGCCTTAGCACTGTTACCGGTCAGTCTGTTGCCGGGACAAATGGGACTGGCGGGTGATATTTACTTTGTGGTCGCGTTGTTTTTCGGTGTCATCTATCTCTGGACGGCCGTTCGATTCTGCAAAACTGAATCGGTCCACACCGCCCGGCAGTTGCTATTGGCTTCGCTGGTATATTTGCCGGCAGTTTGGTTGGCAATGGTGGGAGAACACCTGCATTTGTTGAATTGAGAGAACGGTGCTTCCACGACTTTGGCAGCACATTTTTGCCGTCCCTACATTGTGTTTGTTTAACGTAAAACATTTTGAGAAACCGTAGGGGTTTTTGGAAACAGTTCAGAACGGTTTAGAAGAAGAACTCATGTCGCATCAATCCGGACACCCACCATTGAAGATGGGGATCGACATTCCTAATGGAAAATTGGGAATGTGGTTGTTTCTGGGTACGGAAATCATGTTTTTCACGGCCTTCATCGGCAGCTACATCGTGCTGCGGATTGGATCTCAGGGCTGGCCAACTGATGTGAACGTCACGCACATCCGCATTTGGGCCGGGGGCACGAATACGTTTGTGCTGATCTGTTCCAGCGTGGCGGTCGTGTTCGCCTTGGAAGGCATGCGGAGCAAGAATTTCCAACTCGCCCGCAAGTGGTTGTTCGTGACATTGATACTTTCGTTCGTATTTTTGGGCATCAAAAGCTACGAATACTACGGAAAATTCGACCACAATATCCTGCCGGGACAAATCCCAGAAACCAACAGCCAGGCATTGGCCTTCACCGTCCGCGACCTCCGCGCTGCTACGGGAATTATTCCCCAAACAGAAAAGCTCAAGCGGCTGGAAACGCAAATGGCCGAGTTGCAAAAGAAGGGTCGTAGCACCGAGACACTGCAGAAACGCATTGATGCGCAACAAAAAGTGGTCGATGAGATCACCCCGATCGCGAACAAAGTCGTGGCGATCAACGATCGCGTGAAGGCGGGCACCATCGAACTCGGAATTGCCGCCGCGCATGGCGAAGATGGGCAACCCGGGCACTCCGCTGCAGAGGCCTCGACCACTGAAAAACCGGCCGCTGAGCATCCTGCCGAAGAGGCGGGTCAATCGACCATGGTTACCGAAGTGGCCCGGTTACATAAAGAAAACCCAGAGGTATTTGGCTCGGTTGAAGTGCCGCATCCCATTCAGTACGGCAACCTGTTCGCATCGTGCTATTTCATCATGACCGGTTTCCATGCGATCCACGTGTTGGTCGGTATGTTCATGTTTGTTTTGTTGTTGTCCTACGGCAGTAAGCTTGGCTCGCAACATGAATTGTTTGTCGAGAACGCGGGGTTGTATTGGCACTTTGTCGACTTGGTCTGGATCTTCTTATTCCCGCTACTTTATATTATCTAGCCCTCTCGTCGCTTTGTTATAGACGATGTTAAAACGGACACCTTGGCAGATCATGGCGAGTTTCGCCTCTGCTGTCGAAAGAAACCAAAGTTATGACCGACGAACATAATGACCATCCTCACGTCCCTTACTGGCGGATTTTTGGTTACCTGTGCATCTTCACGGTCGCATCGGTGATTGCCGACGTTATGGACTTGAAGGCGATGTACAATATTTACGTACTCTCCGCTGTGGTGTTGCTCATCTCCTGCTTTAAAGCATCGTACGTGATGCGGTATTTCATGCACCTGAAATTCGAAGGGGGTTGGAAGTACATTATCCTGCTCCCCACCGTGGTGCTGGCGTTGGCAATTCCGTTTGCACTGGCGTCGGATATCGGCATTCACTATTACGATGTCGAGGTGCCGCAGCAAAACACGTTGCTGGAAAAAGAAATCGAGCAGATCGCCAAGGAAAAAGCTGAAGAAGAGCACCATCATGGCGACGAACCGGCGGAGCATGGCGGCGGTCACTGATGTCGCATCACTCGGCGGTTGAGATCCACGGACTGGCCCATCGGTATGGAGACCACGCGGCGCTAAGCGACGTTTCGTTTTCCGTGGCCGAACAAGAGATCTTTGGATTGCTCGGCCCCAATGGCGGCGGCAAGACCACGCTGTTTCGTCTGCTCTCCACATTGCTGCCGATTCAAACCGGCACTGTGAATATCTTGGGCGCCGACGTCGCCACGCGGCAAAGCGAAGTCCGCACGCAAATCGGTGTGGTCTTTCAATCCCCCAGCCTCGACCGCATGCTCACCGTCAGCGAAAACCTGAAACATCAGGGGCACTTGTACGGACTGCGCGGAGCGGAGTTGCGGCAACGGATTGAACTGCTCTTAGAACGACTGGGCATCGCCAACCGCGCGCGTGACCGCATTGCCTCGCTGTCGGGCGGTTTGCAACGTCGCGTGGAAATCGCCAAAGGACTGTTGCATCGCCCGCGGTTATTGTTGCTCGACGAACCGAGTACCGGACTCGACCCAGGGGCTCGTGACGATTTGTGGCGGTATCTACGGGACCTGCGGGATAGCGACGGCGTGACGGCGGTTGTGACCACGCATCTGATGGAGGAAGCCGAACATTGTGACCGTTTGGCAATTCTTGACCAAGGCCGTTTGGTCGCCACGGGACCACCAGCCGAATTGCGGGCACATGTCGGCGGCGATTGCATCACGATCACTTCCGCAACACCGGCCTCTCTGGCAGAAACCATTACGGCGCGGTTCGACTTGGATGCCACCGTTGTGGGCGGCAATGTGCGGATCGAACGGACCGGCGGACATGAACTGGTGCGGGAATTGGTCGAAGCCTTTCCGGCAGAGATCAACACCATCACGCTGGGCAAACCGACGCTGCAGGATGCGTTTATCCACCTGACAGGACATCAGTTTTGGGCCAAGGAGGACGCATGAGCATATCGACTAAGGCGGTCGCCCCCTCCCCTGCTTCGCCCACGATCAACGCGCAGCCGCGCGCGAACTTTTGGCTGCCGATCCTCACGTTGACGCAACGGGAATTGGTCCGTTTTTTCCGTCAACGTACTCGAGTGATCGGCGCGCTTGGGCAACCGCTCTTGTTTTGGATACTCTTCGGAGCAGGCCTCAAAGGCTCCTTCCAACCGCCGCGTTGGGCGACTTGGGAGATGAGTTATCAGGAATACTTTTTCCCCGGCGTGGCGGTGATGATCGTGATGTTCACCGCGATCTTCTCCACGATATCCATCATCGAAGACCGTCGCGAGGGTTTTCTGCAAGGGGTGCTTGTCGCTCCGATTTCGCGACTCTCATTAGTATTGGGTAAACTGTGCGGCGGAACGGTGTTGGCTGTTTTGCAAGCGGCGCTGTTTTTGTTGTTGGCGCCGACAATGGGAATCGACTTGTCCCCCACAGCGGCGATTTGCACGCTGGCCTGGTTGACGTTGTTGTCGTTTACGCTCACGGCGCTGGGATTTGTCATCGCCTGGCCGATGGAATCGACGCAGGGGTTTCATGCGATCATGAGCGTGTTTTTAATGCCGATGTGGTTGCTGTCGGGCGCATTTTTTCCCGCCGGCGAATCGGGTTGGCTCTCCTGGATCATCGCCGCCAATCCGCTGACCTACGGCATGGCTGGACTGCGGCGACTGTTGTACTTCAACCGTGAGATCCCCACCGGCAACGGACTACCGGGACTCGGCGTATCGCTGGCAGTCACGTGTCTGTTTTGTTGTGTCTGCGTGGGGCTGTCGGTTTATTTGGCAAGTCGTCGGGTCTCCAAGGATGCCCGGTGATTGGTTTACGAATTTTCGAGAAACGTACGGTTTTGCCATGATTTTTGCTCATAGACAAACGAAACCAATGCTGGCGAAGTTCCGCCGGTCGCTGTGGCTGGGACTCACGGCTGCGATGATGGTCTGTGCTTCGATGCCGCGCGCCGGTGCGCAGGATGTCGATGTGGAAGTCATCGCTCCTGAATCCCCAGGCGACGAGGAAACGATCGTCGAGGACTTCACATTCACCGAACGGAGCGGCCGGACGGTGACGCGGGCGGATCTGTTGGGCAAACCGTGGCTGGCCTGTTTTGTGTTCACGCGCTGTGCCTCAACCTGCCCCAAGGTGACGGCGGCCATGGCTGAGTTGAGTCGGGCTGTCAAAGACACGGACGTGCAGTTGGTCACGATCACCGTCGATCCCGACCACGATACGCCCGAGGTACTCACACAATACGCCGAACAATTCCGCGCCGACCCCGACCGCTGGTGGTTCGTAACGGGGGATAAAGCGGATACGTTTCATCTGCTGCATCACAGTTTCGGCGTCGCCGCCGCCGATAATCCCGACGGCCCGCCCGGCTTTCAAGTGATCCACAGCAACAACATCATGCACGTCGACGCCGAGGGACAAGTGGTCGGCAAATACAATGCTGTTGTCCCCGACGATGTCGTCGCATTGCGTCGCGTGCTGGTCAACGGCATGGAAACACCAGAGAAGCATCGCTTCGTCAAACCGAAGCCGGGGATTCGGATTGGGGAAGAACCGATGGCGGAGGATTTGGCGACAACCAAGCCCCCCGCGACGGAACCGTCAGAGGAGCCGGCAGCGGAGGACGCGGTGGCCGACATCCCCGATTGGGTCAAATCGCTGCCGGAAGTAAACGCCAGCCTCAATAGCTTGGCAACAATCCTGCTGTTATTGGGTTACGGTCTGATTCGTGCCCGAAAAATCACCGCTCATCGCAACGTGATGCTCGCGGCGTTTAGCGTCTCGGTGGCCTTTTTGACCTGTTATCTGATTTACCATTACCACCATCTTTCCAAACCATTTGGTGGGACTGGCCCGATCCGTATGGTCTATTTCGCGATCTTGATAACGCATATTTTTCTCGCCGTCCCGGTCCCGTTTCTTGCGGGAATCACCATTTACCGTGGATTGGCAGGACAGGTTGAAAAACACCGCCGCATCGCAAAGATCACCTTTCCGATTTGGCTTTACGTCTCGATCACCGGCGTGATAATATATGTCATGCTGTACCAATGGCCGGTTTAATTTTTCCGGTCGTTTATTGAGAAAGAGAATTCCATGTT
Source organism: uncultured Planctomycetaceae bacterium (assembly GCA_942492455.1). GTDB lineage: Bacteria > Planctomycetota > Planctomycetia > Planctomycetales > Planctomycetaceae > Symmachiella. The sequence continues at coordinate 82,615 of CALOFE010000086.1, forward strand.
TCGCAGAATGTCATTGATCGGCCTGTTCGTATTGGCTGCGCTGTTCGCCGGTCCAGTCGTCGAGTCCGCCCAAGCTTGCCCCAATTGCAAGGAAGGGATCAAGTCCGACGACCAAATGCCGCGCGCTTACCAGTACAGCATCATCTTCATGCTGACCGTCCCGGCGACGATCTTCACGGGATTCAGCTACACGTTCTACCGCCTCAGCCAACAAAACGCCGCCAAGCAACAAAGTATGGATCCGGAAGTGCTAGCGCAGTACGACGAGCGCGTCATCACAGCCCTGAAGCAGAACGACCAAGAATAGCACCCAAGCCTGGTACCCGTTGCCCGTAGGGTGCGTCGCGACGCACCTTTGTAGGTAGGGCGATCGGCATCCCCATCTAATACGGCGGCAATAGGCGACGAAATCCGTGTACGAGCACGACCGCCGCGAAGAATAGATTTCGCAAGAAATGCCCCGGCCAGTGATGCGGCAGGGGGCGAACCGTTTCGCCCGTGCCTTGTTGTTTGGCTTGCTGATTGAGTCGCTCGGCCAATTTTCGCATCCAAGCGATCGAGCAAGGCCACTCGATGATACCGTGGAATGCCCCCGTTTTTAATCCAGGTGTTATGAGAGTAACGGTTGGGTAGTCTGTTTGTCTTCGCTGTGCTGATGTAGCGGAGTTCGCGTAGCGGACGGAGCGGAATCGGCACAGCGACGCGCGTACTCCGACGGGGGCAAACCGTCCAGAGAACTGTGCGGGCGGTATTCGTTGTAGTCCTCGCGCCAGGCCGAACCCAGTGCGCGTGCATGCCGCACGCTGTCGAACTCCTCCATGTTCAGAAACTCATCGCGAAGTCGGCTGTGGAAGCTCTCCGCATACCCGTTTTGCCAAGGACTCCCCGGCTCCACATATAACGTCTTCACCTCCAACAACGACAGCCATCGCCCGATCGCCTTCGCCACGAACTCAGGACCGTTGTCGCTGCGGATGCATTCCGGAACGCCGTACGCCACAAACAACTCCGACAGGCGATTGATCACATCCTCGCTGGTCATGCTCCGTGAAACATCCAAGGTGATACAGCGGCGGGAATACTCGTCCACAATCGACAGCCACTTCAAGGAGTGCCCGCTCGTCGTTCGGTCAAAGATGAAGTCCCAACTCCAAACGTGATTGATCCGCTCGGCCCGCAAGTGCGAACAGGCGTTGGCCGATTTCCCCTGGGCCCGCTTTTTCTTCGGTTTTCTCCGCACTTTCAGGCCTTCTGAGCGCCAGAGGCGATGCACCCGTTTGTAGCTCACGCGAAATCCCTCCAAACGCAACAAGCGTGTCATTTGCCGATAACCGAACCGAGGACGCTGACGAGCCAGTTCACGCAATCGCCGGCGAAGCATCTCTTCATCCGTCTTGACGCGACGCCGATAACGAATGCTGCTCCGCGAAAAACCAACGCCTCGGCAAGCCCGACGCTCAGAGACCGAAAACTTTTGACGCAAGCGCCGCACGGTCTGGCGTTTCTGCGTCGGGCTCAGTCGTTTCCCCGCAGCGCTTCCTTGAGCATCGCCTTGTCCAACTCTGCCTCGGCCAGCAACCGTTTCAAACGAGCGTTTTCTCCTTCCAGGTCCTTCAGCCGCTTCGCCTCCTCGCTCTTCATTCCGCCATACTGATTGCGCCAGCGATTAAACGTCGCTTCGCTCACCTCCAGCATTTTTAGAACCTCTTCCAGGCTCTTCCCACTGCTGAGCATGACTTCCGCATCACGCAACTTCTTAACAATCTGCTCCGGCGAATGCCGCCGACGTGTCTTCTTCATCAGAGAATCTCCTTGCCTACTATCAGGCTGTTAGATTCTCATAACATCTGGACCAGCTTTTGGGGAGCATGCCAACCGTCCAGCCATTTCTGTGGGATGCCATTACTACCAACGGTTGCTCCGGCAAGCGCTCCCACTATCCCCGCGACCGTATCGGTATCGCCTCCCAAGCGAATGGATTGTTCCACGCTTGCGTGAAAATCGCCACGGTGCCGTAGCCAGCAAAATAATGCGACAGGCACCGTGTGATAGATGTAACCGGTGACGCCTCGTTCCAATCCCAGATCCCGCGCGAATTCCGCCGCTGTCGAATTGCGAGCGAGATGTTCGGCAACTTGATCCAGCAGGTTCAACAGCTCGGTATCGTCGACAACCGCGCGAATACTCTGGATCGGCTCGTCGGGCTGATCGATCATCCCGCCACAGCGCGCGGCAAAGGCGGTAGCAGCGGCGATTGCTAAGGCCCCTTGTTCGGCGCGCAGGTCATTGTGCGTGATGCGTGTGGAGGCGCGGACGAATTCCAACATGACATCGGGAGTCTCTGCCAGACAAACGCCCAAGATTGGTGCCCGCATCGCCGGTCCATTTCCAGCAGACCTGACTCCGCTCCGACTGGCGGGAATCCCGATCCACAATTTGAGGATGGCTTTGAGCGTTCCCATGCCAATACCCGCCGGCAATCCCAGCAGCCACCAACGTAGCCGCCAAGCCAAGCAGCGGCGAAACCGGGTGACCTCCCCCTGTGAGGCCAACCACGCCTGAGCCGTCATGCAGGTGTGTTCCGTATCGTCGCTGACCATGCCGTGGCCGAAGAAAAACCGATGCCGCAAGTTGTCCGTGCCGAACATTCGGTCTGCGCGGCGTGCAGAAAGCCCCTCGCGTGGGAGCCCTAAAGCGTCTCCCACGGCCATGCCCAGCAGGGTTCCCTCAATGGCAACAGAACCGAGCGTCACTTGTTGTTGCTGCACGAACCCGCCTCAACTTCATGAAGAAGCAACTTTGTCACTAGAGATCAAGCCTTGCTGAACTGCTCGGCGAACGGATTGATGAAGCGTCCGTTGTCAGTCCCATCAAGCACGGCGAAATACGACCCGTTGAAAGCATCCTGAAACAGGTTGTGGACCGTTAGCGCTTCGTGAAAACCACGCAGCGATGTCGTGCGGCTGATTCGGAACACTCCGCAGCCCCAAGCCCCTAATACGAGCGCGGTCTGTTTTTGTTCGGCAGCCACAGCTAGCACTTTTTCAATACGCCGCCGCATGACAGGTTCGATCTGAGAACTGCGCTGCGGCTCATTTTTCATAACCGCTCCGGCATTCACGGCAGGTGCAGTGATAATGGAGGTCAGATAGGGTGCCGCCAGCAAACGATCGTCATCGCCGCGAAACACCGGGACATTGGGTGAATAGATGACATGATCCGTATAGAGTGCCGTTCCACAATTTCGGTTAGACTCGTAATAGGTCGCAGCACCGCGAATGCAAGCGTACAGCCCGCTCGCCCGCGCAAGGCATTCCTCTTGCGCTTGGGCGCCGTTGAGGAAACCGCCGCCGGGATTTTTCGCCGAGGCAAAATTCAGACAAGCGACACGTTCGGCTGGATGATCCAACAACAATCGCTGCGCAGCGGCAAGAGTTGTTGTATTGAGGACCGAATACTTTGTTCCTTCAGACGCAGGCAAGTCGTCGGCGGACGCTTGTCGGCGTGCGAGAAGCTCATCGCCATCCTCTGGTAAATAGACCACGGTTCCATCAACTGCTGCACGTAATGAGGACTCAATGGAAATCTCGTCTCCATCGGGACCGCGATATGTCCCACGACTTAAGATATCGATCGTCTCATTCGCGATTGAAGCTCTGTGGCTGCGCCCTGCCATAATCACCTTCCGAGCGTTGGAAAAGTAGCAATTGCTAATCGTCGCTTGCTCCTAAACACCCGAACGTAAAGCCGACGCCGAATGCTGCTCCGATCAGAGCCATACCCCGGCTGCGCTGCGTCGAATCGGTAACGTCGGCGATGTAAGCCTGTGCGGTGGGGATCGTCGCTCCAAAGATGCCGGCACCGATGCGAGTGACAAACAGCCATGTCAGCGCACTCATGCCGGCGACCGTCGCTTCTCGCTCGAATCCGGTTGCCCAACCAAACAAAGCGTAACTGATCGTCGAACCGGCCAAACCCAGAATCAGAATGGGTCGGCGTCCCACTCGGTCGGAAATTCGTCCCCAGATGGGAGCGAATACAAATTGCATGGCCGAAAATGACGACATCAGCAACCCGAGGGTCATTCCTTCGGCCTCAAAATATTTTCCATATCGAGGCAACAAGGGTATCACGATGCCAAAACCCAGCAGATCGATCATGACGGTGAGAAAGACAATGACCAGTCCGGTCCGACGAGGCTTCGAGTCCATCATGAGCTTTCAGCAGGTTGCGATGATTCAAAAAAAGGATTGATTTCAAAAAATGGCAAAACAAAAGGTTAAGAGAGCGAGATGATTCAGCCGGGTGTTTTTCGTGGTATACAGGGCTCAATTCGATCGATGAATGACTTACGTGTTGTTCATGGTCCGTCCTATTTCACACAACGAACACCATGAAATACACGAAACATCATTTTGTTATCCTGATCAAATGAAGTGATTTTTTACGGTCGCATAAAAAGCCACACGAGCCAGCTTAACAGAGGGAAGACGACAAAAATCAAGATGAACGTCGTCCAGTTTGCACGAGATTGATCGGGCCAGCGTCCCATGATGGATTATGCCGTTTTATGCAGAGAGGAACGAGATCAGGCGAGAACTTCCGGATCGGTCTTCCGGTACGGCGGGGGAATCGGGATCGAACCATTCCTCCTTAAAGACGATTCGCTTCTTGTGTTTCATCGCCAGATTCGATGTGAGAGCCATAATGGCATCTCCCATGGCGACAGTGCCGTTGCAACGTAATCCCCCTTCCGATGGAGGCGACTTGTTGATTCGTACGGATGCAATGGCAGAAGTGTTCCATCTCTTCGGTGTACCCGCGACTGACTTTCGTGCCAACTGCGTCGGCGGCGACTCCGGCCTGTGCCGTCGGAGCCAGACTGGCGCTCGCCTGCAGCACAGGGCCACCGTCGTCGCCTTGAATGAGCGACAACCGTTGTTCGAGACCACCGGCGGAACCAGGCCCCGCTTCTTTGTAGAGCAAGGCTTCTTGTTCCTGCAGCACCATCAAGGTGCCACGGCTGCCGAATACGGTTTCGCCGTAGGGTTCCAGGCGATTGGTATTGATTGACGAGTACGTCACGATCACGATATCGTCATTGTCATCTTGATAATGCGGACCCGGGAACTCGAACGTGACGTATACGTGGTCGTCGATTTCGCGGGTGTCGTTTTGTTTGTCGGGCGATCCGACCCCTTTGACGCCGTAGAAATTCTTGCCCCCGTACCCCTGCACCGCCAAGGGATGCACTTTCCCCAGGAAAATGCTGCAGGCGTCGAGTTGATGGCTGCCCAGTTCGGCCATCAAGCCCGCCGCCGGTCTTGTTGTACAGTCGCCAATGACTCAGTTGTTCGACCGAATCGTAGCCGTATTCGGTGACCGATTCCTTCAATTCGACTTGGCGTCCTCGCGGGAAATCGATTTATTGCCAGCTGTCCCGGTCGGGAAAGCTGTTGTTGCGATGCCAACTGGCGCGGATGAATTTGATGTCGCCCAGCAGACCGTTCTTTGATCAGTCATAGGCAGTTGTCGTAGAGGACGTTGTAATGCCGTTGATGCCCCGACGGCGTAGCAGCAGGCTTTTTTCACGAGCGCTTTACGGATCATCTCTTTGCACTCCGAAATATTGTGGGCCATCAGCTTTTCGGTGAGCACATGCTTGCCCGGCTTCGAGCGCTTCGATGGCCATCGGCGCGTGTTGGTTGAGCGGCACGGCAATCACTACCGCTTCGATCGTCCGGATCGGCCAGCAATTCGGAATGGTCGTTGTAGACCTTGATCGATTCGCACTTTTCACGGCCCAGTTTTTTGTACAAGCCGACGCGGTGATCGTTTCCGTCGCCAGTGAAGGCCCGCTTGCGGTTGCTGGGACGAATGTCGGCGATGGCGACGATGTCCATGTATTCCGGCGGATGTTGCGTGAGCAGTACGCTCCCTTCGTCACCGGTGCCGATGAATCCGACTTTGACCCGATCAGCGCCGGAGAGTTCTTCGTAGCCGTAGACGGCTGCTCCGAGGCCCATGCCGGTGATGGCCGCCGCTTTGATGGCATCGCGACGTGTGAGTCCTGCGTCATCGCCCGATTTTTTGGCTTTTTCTTTTTGCAACAACTGCACGTCGGCCGAGGCTTCGTGAAAATTGTCCTTGCCGATCTGTTTCTCTTCAGGAGTCATTTGCATGACTAAACCTCACATTAAAAAGCGGTATCAACCGGGAAATTGCGATTCGAGTACTACTGTACGTACGTCTGACAAACGGAAATTGACGGCGCTAACTTAGTCTTTCTTGCGGAGAATCACGCGTCGAAAGAACCCGTCCACACCAAACCAACGTCCCGTTGGTAGACTAGCCAAAGCTAAACAGGCGATGACTTCGATTAGGTTTTTATTGACAATCAAACTATGTTCCGGCCCCGGAGCGGATGGGACACCCGGCAGAGGCGGCATTGCGAAGTAGAACGACAGCAACAACAACGCAGCACCAAAAGCCGACACACGGCTAAATAGGCCCAAAATCAACAAGGCGCCCAAAATCAACAACGCCCAAATGGTGCGTTGATTTGTCACATCAGTCTGCGTGACTTGCATGGGCACGCCGCCGCTGGTGAGTTGTTCCGGGGTGAGCATGTCCTCCCCATAGCGAATGAGTTCCGCCGTCCAGGCATTGACCGGGCCGACCAGTTCGCCTCGTTTTTGTTGGAGTTCCGTCCACTGTTTGTCCAGGTGCTCATGTGCAAAATCCGGGGCCCCGTTTTGGGTCACATTGTTGAGTTTCTCTTCGTACCGCGCCAAGGCATGGCGGTAGAGTTCAATATCACCCGGACGATGTTCGTCGAGTGTGCCAGCCACATCGGGATAAAGTTTCTTTTGATTCTCTTCTGTGATGGTCACGCCGGCGCGGTCTTTGTCCCACAGCAGCGAGACTTCGAGTTGTTCCTTCAGGCTCAACCGACTGCAGACCAACCCCAGTTCTTTGACCGATTTTTGGTAAGCCTTAGCTAAGTCGTTTGCCGGTTTTTCTTCTTCAGTCGGATTCTTTTTGACTTCCACCAGCGACAACAGTTTGTTGACTTCCCGAGGCAGTAACCGCCGCGTGGTGACGAGCCGCTTTTTCTCGGGATCGTAGGTCACAAAACCGTACACGGCCGTCACATCCACGCCGGGGGGCAATTCGGCCAAATTCCGTGTCCATTGTTGCGGCTCGGGGCCGTTGAGGAACACATGCAGTTTTTTCTTGTCACCATCACTCAGATCGGAATGTTTGGCGACAAACCGCTTTTCCCAATCGTCCCACATGGCGGCGACTTTGTCGTAATCCAATTTCTCTAAGTCATCTGGATCGTGGACGAGACTGCGATAGTGGTCGCGAAACGGGCCTTTGGCATTTTTCAAATAGCCGGCGGCGGACCACGGTTTTCCCGTGAATTGTGATTTGTACTTGTACATTCCCTCGTACAGGAATTGCCAACCGATGGCGACGCGCAATATCACGAGGAACAGGCAGGCGAAGAATGTGACTTTACGGATTTGGGATGCGGACACGCTCAGTTTACCTTCTGCTATGAAAATCGGCTCGGAATCCGGTTCAGTTCGCGACCTCGGTCGGCCACCGGCATGTGATTCACCATGCAATTTATGCGGACGAAGCTAACAGAACGCGAAACGCTCCGTAGTCTCGGACGATGTCAGGCGGGATTATCTTCTGGGGTGAGAAACAGGATGTCATCGTCCATGCCGATATTGACCGGCTCCAGACGGCGGCCATGGGCCGGCGGGGGAATCAGTAAAGCACTGACACCAGTCTCATTATGGCAATATTGGGCGGCCTTTTCGAGTCCGACAACGAAAAATGCCGTCGAAAGTGCGTCCGCCAGGGCCGCTGTGGGGGCTAAAACCGTCACAGAAAGCATAGATTCCACCGGCCATCCGCTGCGAGGGTCCAGAATATGGCCATAGCGTTTCCCACCATGCCGAAAATACTGGACACCTGATCCGCTACTCGACATTCCGCAATCTTTGAGCAAAATCGTCCCCAGTCGCTGATCGGGAAATAGCGGATTACGAATTCCTACCGGCCACCCCCCGAGCCCGCCGTGGGATCCGCGGGCCAATAGACTGCTGTGACCGCCGTGGAACAACCAATCGTTGACTCCGTTTTCCGTGAGCACTTCTGCCGCCTTATCGAGTGCATATCCTTTGCCGATCGAGTTCAGATTCAACTCCACGCCCGGTTTAGAAAAGCGGACCGTTCGCTGCTCATCGTCGAAGCTCACATGTTGCAGTCCGACAATATCGAGCGCTACCTGGACTTCAGCCTCCGACGGTGCGCGGCCTGCGGCTTTACACCGCCGCCACAAATCAACGATTGGACCGGCCGTCGGGTCAAAGCCGCCTTCGGTTTGACGAGAAATAATTTCCGCGCGCCGCAACAAGGCATACAACTCCGCTTCGACCTCGACCGGTTCGTCAGCAGCGCGGCGATTGAGCAGCGACAATTCGCTGTGCTCGCGATAAACGCTCATTTGATCTTCGAGCAGATCGATGACATCCAAAGCATCGGAAGCGGGACGGATTGCGCCGGGTTGGCCGGGGTTGAGGATCACATCAAAGTCACAGGCCATCGCCTGTTTGCCCAACCGCACGGTCTCGCTGGAGACGGGGGCTTGCCGCGCAGCATCATCGACCAACTCGTCAGCGATACGTTCTCCGACTTGTTCCACCGAGCGTTGAACTGCGCGGCCGGTGAGAAAATCGCGTCGAGAACTTCCAGCAGCCTCATCTGACATCAGCGTTTGTCCCGAATGGTTTGCGGTTATAAATGTCCGCAGGAAATCATATCGGGAATGGCGAGCGCACGCCAAGGGGGTATGGGAAGAGACCTCGTCACGAGCAGCGCTCCGGGAGGGCGAAGCTCCCGCTGAGCCGCGCGCGACCAAAACACATCATCAGGCAAATCGATTCTCGTCAACAACGCACAACGTGGCAGCGTGGCTCGGCGGGAGCCTCGCCCTCCCGGGGAGCTTGTTTGTAATATACTTTTTTATGCAGCCGGGCGGGCTGTTTCTTGGGGTTGGATGGTGGTCGTTGTGGGTTCGTCGAGAATTCGATTGAGGACGTAGTCGCTGCCGGTGTGCATCCAAGAGAGCAGCGGGTGATCGGCGGCCGGTGCGGGGGTTTCGAGAAGCTTGTCGAAATTCCAATCGGGTACCGAGCAGGCGATCTTGGCTTCGTGCAGTTGGAACGCGTTGACGGTTTGTTCCCATTGCCGGGGGATCGGCACGACGACGAGCGGTTTGCGGAGTAAAAAGGCCTCAATGGGCGTCGACAGGCCGGCGGTTGTGATCACGCCCCGCGATGTGGCCATGTCCTCCAAAAACTGGCCGGGATTGGGGCGGCGGAACGACACGAACCGTTCCCCGTCGATAGAGCATTCGGGAGCGAAGCCGTAGGCGATCACGCGTTGCCGGTTTTTGCGTGCCCAGGCGACGACATCGGCTGGCTGAGGTTGGAAGGAGGGTAGTCCGCTATAGAGCAAAACATGCTCGCCCATTTCCGGTCGGCGTTGTTTGGCTGCGGCGCGAATCAATGGCGGCACGCAACGAAACGATGCCGGTTCGTAATGGTAACCGTATTTGCGATCCGCTCCGCAGGTGAAAACGCGAATCACCGAACGGGTCATCTTGCGGTCAAATCCACCCACCGGGGGCATCGGCACATCGGGGTCGAGCAACGAGACTTGTCGGCTGATAGAAACAACCTCGCAACCCGGTTCGACGAGCGGGCTGGCGGTCATCGGTTCAAAATCGCTGATCACCAACTCGGGTTGAAATTCGCGGGCAATACCACGGATCGCCCAAATCCCTTTGAACAACGTGGGCAGGCGGCGGCTCCACTGTTGAAAGGAGGCCAGGTAGTCGGTCCGGCCGTTTTTTGCGACGTAGGAAATTCCGGGAAAATGGCGGTGCCAGTTGAACTGGTAGCAGCTCGTGGGGGGCGGACCGGAGGTGATCACGCGGACCTCGTGCCCGCGGGCTTCCAACATTGGAACCAAGACCGATGCTTTTGAGAGATGCCCGTTTCCCTGAGAGAACGCGCCATAAAGAATCCGCATTGCCGACGTGCTTTCCTGCTCGCGATTTCGGTCCGCGCAAGAAAATTCGAGCCGTGGCGGGTCACGCGGAACACCGTCACGGCTCGATTGATATCGTCGTAATGCGTGAAACAACTACACCCCAAGCCGTCAGCCTGAGCACGTTGTTTCACGGAATTCTACTGGCCGGCATCTTAATACCGGTAGTAATCTGGCTTGTACGGTCCTTCGATCGGAATGCCGAGATAGTCGGCCTGTTTTTGAGACAGTTTGGTGAGTTTGACACCCAACTTATCGAGGTGCAACCGGGCGACCTCTTCGTCGAGTTCTTTGGGCAGCATGTGCACACCGACTTCGAAGTCGGCTTTCTCGTCCCACAGCGCCATTTGGGCCAGGACTTGGTTCGTGAAGCTGGCGGACATCACAAACGACGGGTGACCGGTGGCACATCCGAGATTCACCAACCGTCCGCGCGCCAACACGATGATCGCCTTGCCGTCGGGATAGACGAACTTGTCGACCTGCGGCTTGATATTGATTTCTTCAATATCGTCGCGACCTTCGAGGTAGGCGATTTGGATTTCTGAATCGAAGTGACCGATGTTGCAGACGATTGCTTCGTGCTTCATCGCATCCAGGTGTTCGCCACGAATAATATCGCAGCAGCCGGTGGTGGTCACGAAGATGTCTCCCATCGGAGCAGCTTCTTCCATCGTGACGACCTGATAACCTTCCATGGCGGCTTGCAGGGCAATGATGGGATCGATTTCGGTGATGACTACCCGGGCACCGAGACCCTTCATCGCAGCGGCACACCCCTTGCCGACGTCGCCGTAACCGCCGATCACGACCACCTTGCCGGCGATCATGATGTCGGTGGCGCGTTTGATGCCATCGGCCAGCGATTCGCGACAGCCGTAGAGGTTGTCGAATTTGCTTTTGGTCACCGAGTCGTTGACGTTGATCGCGGGAATTGGCAATTTGCCTTCTTCGTGCATCCGCTCCAGACGACGCACGCCGGTGGTGGTCTCTTCGCTGATACCGCGAATGTCTTTGACCAATTCCGGGAACCGCTCCAAGACCATGGCGGTCAAGTCGCCGCCGTCGTCAAGAATGATGTTCAGCGGTTGTCCATCGGGCCAGAAGATGGTTTGCTCGATGCACCAATCGAACTCTTCTTCACTCATGCCCTTCCAGGCGAAAACCGCGACGCCGGTTGCGGCGATGGCCGCGGCGGCGTGATCTTGGGTTGAGAAGATGTTGCAACTGGACCAACGAACTTCGGCACCCAGCGCCGTCAAGGTTTCGATCAGCACGGCGGTCTGAATGGTCATGTGCAGACAACCGGCAATGCGTGCCCCTTTGAGCGGTTGACTCGCGCCGTACTTCTCCCGCAGCGCCATCAAACCGGGCATTTCGGTTTCAGCGAGTTCGATTTCCTTACGGCCCCAATCGGCCAATTCCATGTCCGCAACTTTGTATGGCAGTGCCGCAGCGGTCGACATTTGTCTCTCCTGAAGTGACGCAAAAAGTATGGGTGAGTTGTTTCGGTATTCGATTTGTAGACAGCAGTGCCGCGTAGGATAGGACATTTGTCGCAGGCAAACAAGATTGCCGCGATTTGTCCGCCATAAACACAGAGAAGCCGTGGTTTCTAGCCCAGACGGTCAAGGACCCACGGATCGTCTAATCGCTCAGCGACGTAGTGCGCACGGCTGAAATCGTGGCTGCGGCTGTGTTGGTGCGGAACGGAGACAATCACCGCCTCGGCGCTGGCTGCGGCGTTTGTCCCCGCTTCAGAATCCTCTAAAACCAGCATTTCCGACGGATGGATGCCCAATCGCTCGGCGGCGGACAAATAGATCTCCGGATGGGGTTTGCCGTGCGTGACATCTTCGGCAGTCAACGTCACGTGAAACCGCTCCAGCAGGTCGTGTCGCGACAGCAAGTCCTCCAAATAGGACCGTGATGACGAAGTCGCCACTCCTTTGGGCAAATCCCGCGATTCGAGGTGCTCGAGCAATTCGTGCAATCCGGGCATCGGCTGCAGCATGCCGGGAATCAAGTCCGTGAAAATGACGCGAGATTCTTCCAGCAGGTCGGGAATCGGCTCGGTCAAGCCGTGCATATCGACCATGAACTGAAAGGCTTCCATCGGACGGCGGCCCATCATGGTGCTCAAAAGTTGCGGCGTCATTTCCAGCCCGCGCCGCTGGAGCAACTCCCGCCCGGCCGCTTCGAAAATGTCCTCGGTATTGAACATCAGCCCGTCGAAGTCGAACACGACAGCCTTGATGGGAGGTTGTGTTGGGGACATGTTTTTTGAACCGTTGTGAGAATAATTTGGGGGGCGGTTTGGCAGGCGGCCCCCCGGCAAAGCCGGGGGCTGATGGACGATGAAAATTGCGAATCAGCCCCCGGCTCCGCCGGGGGGTAACTCGGGGTGATCATTCATCCGGGCGGCGTAACACCGCGGTAGCTGCAATCCAATAGGTCCATCGGATGCACCACAGCGATCTCTTGTCCGGCTTGCCGCATCTCTGATTGGATCTGCAACAGACACCCCGCGTTGCCGGTGATCACGGCGTCGGGCTGTGTGGACATGATGTTGTCGTATTTGCGTTTGGCGAGCCGGTCGGACATTTCCGGCTGGGTGAGATTGTAACTTCCAGCGGCTCCGCAACAAATTTCCGACTCGGGTAGCGGAACCAATTCCAAACCGGGAATCAGGCCCAACAAGTCGCGAGGCTGCGCACGAATCTGTTGTGCGTGGCAGAGGTGGCAGGCGTCGTGGTAGGTCGCCCGCATTTTGATTTCACCTTGGGGGGCAATTGGGCCTAACTCAGCGAGGAATTCAGAGATGTCTTTGATCTTCGCGGTCAGTTTTTCCAACGTTGCCCGCAAGGCATGGTCCTCGGAGGCGACTTCGTGAGCGATCTCGGGATAATCCTTGAGCATCGCCCCACAGCCGGCGACGTTCACAATCACCGCGTCGAGTTGATCGAGATCAAACGCCGCCGCGTTTTGCGATGCCATTTCCATGGCCGGTTCGCCAGCGCCGCTGTGATAGTGCATCGCGCCGCAACAGCCCTGACTGCGGGGAATGAAGACCTCGCAGCCGTTGTGTTGCAAGACCCGCGCGGTCGCCCAGTGCGTTTGCCGAAACATGGCATCGGCCACGCACCCCAGAAACAGTCCCACCTTGGCCCGTGGCGGACCGATCGCCGGCAGATGCTCCGGCAGAGCGGGCAGGTTGGACTGGAGTCGGGGCAATTGTTTGAACATCCGCTGCAATTTGCCCGGCAACAATTTCGTCAGGCCAACGGCTTCCATGGCTGTGTCGAGCCGCAAGGCTTGCATGATCCGTGCGGGAAAGAGTGCGATACGGGTTTTGCTGCGACTGGTCAGCAAGCCGTAGAGCACATACTTGTGGAACCAGGATTGCGACGCATCCGCTCCCGCAGCAGCGTCGGCATGTTCCATGTCCATGCGAAACGGTTCGATCAAGCGACCGTATTGCACGCCCGAGGGACAGGCGGTTTCGCAGGAGCGGCAATCGAGGCAGGTATCGAGGTTTTCACGAACGTCGTCGGTCAGTTCCAAACGCCCATCGGTGACGGCCCGCATCAGGTAAATGCGTCCGCGGGGACTTTTGTTTTCATCCCCGGTTTCCAAATAGGTCGGACAGGCCGCCGTACACAAGCCGCAATGCACGCAGTCGAGGTACTTGCCGTATTCGATATTGGACCCGAGGGTTCCGGTCGTCGTTGTTGTTGTCACGTTGTTATCCATGCAGGCAATCTTCGGCGTTCGCGGCGAAAAATCAATCGATCTAGCAAATTAAAAGAAGCCTCGCGCAGAGACGCGAAGACGCAAAGAGGTGCAGATTCTGCCTTTTTGTCTGTTTCCCTGGTTCCCAAACTCCGTTTGGGAACCCACTTTTCCGAAGCTCTGCTTCGGTCGGTCGCCATGGGCCAGCGAAGCAGAGCTTCGCGACAGGCCGTTCCCAAACGGAGTTTGGGAACGAGTACGATCGTCCCCGGTCACGGCCGCATGATACCACACAGGGGGGGATCCCAATCAAGTTGGTCGTGCTGGGCCAAAATGGCGTCGAAGGGTTCCGTTACGATCGGGGGAATGGGGGAAGTTCGACGGCGGGTCATGTCGATGTGCGCGCCGACGAATTCCGCCGTGGCGGCGATGCGGCCGTCTTCTTCGATCACCATAAAATGCATGAAATGCCACCGTTTTTCGGAGCGGCCGACCAGCCGGCTATGAATCCGCACCGTCTTGCCGACCCGCACCTCAGCCAGATACCGCAAATGGCATTCCAGCGCAAACGCCCCGGAATTGGTGCGAACGCAATAGTCATCCGACAGCCCGAACAGGTCAAACATCTTGCCGGTGGCATTGCTGAACAGATGCGTATACCACATCACATTCATATGGCCCATCTCGTCGAGGTAGTCCTCGGGAATGGTTTTGTTGCCGGTGATGGGGAGCGGTTGGAGGTCTTCTGGGGTGATCACGGTTTGTGCGTGTCCGTTGTGAGTAAATTGTTTTGTTTTGCTCGAAGTCTAACGGAAAAGGCCGTTGGGATCGTGGGAGTGAGCGTTATTTTGACGGGGGGGTCCATCGATAGGCAAGCGCCTTTGGATGTTTTAATTCGCTTCAGTGACGTTGGATTGACGGCCAGTTGAGAAGGTTCGTCCATCTGGATTTCAAGTCCAACTCGATATGGGTGTTATCCTGCAGCCAATTCAGGGCGGTCAAACTTCTCAGTTGCTCAAGTCCAGTATCACTGACCTGGGTGTTGTCGAGATCTTTTATGAGTCCTCGGAGATGTATATTTCAAGCCCATTGTCGCTGACTTTGGTGTTATTCAGATTGAGTCTCAATCCACTAAGATGTTCCAGGCCAGCATCGCTGACTTGAGTTTCATCGAGAAATAGGTTCTCAAGTTTGGTCAACCCTTTGAATTGCTCTAACCCAGCATCACCGACTTGGGTTTTGTAAAGCCCCAGCTGCCAAAGGTTGGTCAATTCGCTGAGATGCACCATTCCAGCATCACCGACCTGTGTGCTATCGAGCGATAGGTTTTTGAGTTTGCTCAACCCACGGAGATTTCCCAAACCAACGTTTCCGACTTGAGTATTATCGAGCAGTAGCTGTTCGACGTGAGGCAGGAGACTGAGAGGTGCCAACCCCGCATCGCCAACTTGAGTGCCGTGCAAATCTACTTCCCATACGCGTTCGTCTTCATTGTTGATCCGCCAAGCCTGCATCCATGAGCTATGAGCTAAAGGAACGACTTTTAATTGTGTTGTTCCCCCAAGTCTTTCGATCTCAGCAATCGCCTGTTGCTTGCGAAGATGTGGCAACCACACCATCAACGCCCCACCGCCGAGCAGTAGCATGACGCCAACGAGCAGAATAACGCCCGTGTGAGGTAGTCGGCTTTTAGGGATGGGTTCGGTCATGCAGTATGCTCAATTCTTCGCCGCGATCACGACTCCGGGAAGTTCAATTCAAACCACTCGGTGGCCGATGCGGCGCGGTGGTTTCCGAAGGCTTTCGCTTCGATCCTCTTTTGCATCGCCTTGATGCGCTTACTGACCAACGGACTGCTGATCGCCTCGTCTTCTTTCATTCCCATCTGTTCCAGCATCGGCTCCAGCCAGGCGCCGGTGAAACGTTTGACCAGTGGGTCCTGCAGGGATTGATGATAAGCCACGCGGCAGCGGCAGGGTAGTTCCCCGGCGAATTGCAGGAGTTCGCCGTCAACGGACCACAGCGGATGCCGGTCCGCCACGATCAGGTCGATTGTGGCTGTCTGTTCCATTCTCCAACGAATGGCGATATCGGTCGAGAGGTCTTGGGCGAGGATCGCATGCACCGGCACGTCAAAATGATCAACTGCCGTGATGGCATCCAGCTGCGCGAGTGTCTCGTCGAAATGCGCGATGAGCAGCACCCCCGCCGAGTCGCCGGTTTCCGTGATCTGCCGACCAATCCCATGAAACTTTGCTGCGTGCGACATCCAGATGTGGTCGCCCGACACGTCGACCGAAGCGGGATATCCCCCGCCAAACAACATGTCCCACAGTCCCATGGTTCCGTTCTCCGGCTTCAACTCAACAGCACCACAACAGGCCACAGCGGCGCGGGCAACGGCCTATTGAGCGTTGACATCGTCCCGTTTTCCCGGCGTCGCCGCATGACGCAGCTGCTTGATCACACTGTCAGCCACAGCGGCCCCCTGTGCGGTTTTGCCGCGATCGTTGAAATGCACGCCGTCTTTGGAATGCCAATCGGGGTGCGGCTCCACCAATCCGTACAGATCATTGGTGGGAAGCCCTAATTGTTTCATGACCTCGGCGGCAAGGCGATTTCTGGCAACGACGCGTTGGTTTTTTTCGTGGAATTTCTGCAGGTCGCTCGAAGCGCGCATGGGGGTTGAAGTGGCCCAGACGATTTTGGCGTCGCCCGCTTCTTTGGGGAGGGCCGTTAGGAACTTTTTCAGGCCATCGCGGTACTGGTCTTCGCTATAGCCCCAGCCATGCAGACCGTTGTTGAAGTGAATCACGTCGAACCGGTATTGCTTGAGCAGCAACCGGACTTCGTCGAGAAACAGCGGATCGGCGACGCATTTGGAGGTCGCCAACCGGGCACAGCGTACCTTTCCCGCGAGTTGCTTTTCCGCAGCGGAGAAATATCCCTTCACAATCGAATCGCCGATAAACAGCACGCGCGGCAGGTCGTCTTTTTCCGCATCCGTCACCCAATAATCCGCCCATTCGATGCGTTCCCGCACCGGTTCAGCAGCGTCTGTGCATTGTGCCATCGCCAGGAGTGCAACGAGCGTCGCGAAAAACCGTAGCATGTGTGTTGTCCTTAGGAAAACCAAAATTCGGTGATCAGCAGAGGACAGTATAAACGGTTGCCACGGCAATTCGAAGTTGCGGATGCGGGTGCGCAAATGGCCGCGATGAAAGGTTCCATTCCTTTCATCGCGGCCAAGAGTTTGCTTGCCGAAATCATCGGCGTTTGTCTACTGTCTTAAACCTTACGCAGCAGCGCGCCGTTTGCGGCGCCAGCCGAAACCGGCTAGGGCGATGCCACCCATGCCCGGCACACGCTGCTCGGTTCGGGGACGGCACTGGTGCTTCCAAAGTTAATATTGCCTTGCCCTTCGATTTCGTTGGTGTAGCTCGCCAACTGATTGCTACTAAACGTCGACGTGACCAAGATGTAGTTGGTTCCCGCCGTCAGCATGTGATCGAGTTCAGCGAAAACAGTCCTGATCCGCCATTCTCAGCTTCGAGCAATGCATTTCCGAGCGGATTCGCGGGATCAAACGAGTTTTCGTAGAGGAACAAATACGAATCGCTGGTGCCGGACAGATTGGCGACGACCTCCAGGCGATACATGCCGGTGAGGTCGAAAGCGGTTGGGCTTGGCCAGGTGGTCATCGAGCAGTCTGGGCGATGTCGGCGTGCCAGCCAGTGGGGGGTTGTAGGGCCGTCGGAGACGTCCGCTGTTACGAAACCATACCCGCTGATACGGCGAGCACCGCCATAAACAAAACCAATCCGCTAAAACCGACACTGCGCAAATTTCATGGTCAACTGCCTTGGTGTGGTGGAATCTTGTTGCTACTGAGCTCGCAATTCCATCAGCACGACCAAGAACCCACACACAAGCCTTTTTCACGGCAATGTCCCTTACACAATTGTTCAGTCAAATCGTATACAATCACAGAGTTCACAGAGAAATAACTAAAACTGCGATGACCGCTCATTCCAGTTTTCTCTGTGAACTCTGTGGCCTCTGTGGCTAATAGTTTTCAAAAGCTTGATTGCAGCCTAGCCGCGTTGGGTAATTCTGTGGCTGCGAAAATCGACATTCGTTGCGCCGCAGTGACTCACTCGGGGCTGACGCGGACGAGTTGTTTGCCGATGTTGTCGCCATCGAACAGGCCCAGGAAGATCTTGGGAGCGTTTTCCAAACCGTCCTCAATGTTTTCGCGGTATTTCAATTGGCCTTCTTCGACCCAATGCGCTAAGTCCACCATGGCGGTGCGGAATTTGTCGATGAACTGAAAGACCAAAAAGCCCTCGACGCGGGCCTGTTTTTCGATCAGTTTCCACAACAGCCGCGGACCTTGTTCCAGCTTGGTGGCGTTGTATTGCGAAATCTGTCCGCAGACGGAAACCCGTGCGTGTTTGTTGAGCAGCGGAAAGACGGCATCGGTGATCGGGCCGCCGACGTTGTCAAAATAGACATCGATTCCCTCGGGGCAAAGTTCGGCCAGTTTGGCGACGTAGTCCTTGGTCGTTTTGTAGTTGAATGCCGCATCGAAACCGAGTTCGTCGGTGAGATAGGCGACCTTTTCATCCGTTCCAGCAATGCCCACGACGCGGCAGCCGCGGATTTTGGCGATTTGCCCCACTGTGGATCCCACGGCTCCGGCTGCGCCGGAAACGACGACGGTTTCCCCCGCAGCTGGGTCAGCGATTTCCAACAACCCAAAATAGGCAGTCAAACCGGGCATTCCTAACACGCCCAAGGCTGCGGAAACCGGTTGATTTCCGGTGCGGACTTTGCGGATGTCTTTGCCGTCGGTGACACAATATTCCTGCCAGCCGATGCTTCCAGCAACGATGTCTCCCACGTCGAATTTGGGATGCTTGGACTCAACGACCTTGCCGACCGCTTCGCCAACCATCACGTCACCCAACTTGACCGGTTCGGCATACGACTTGCGATCGTTCATCCGTCCCCGCATATAGGGATCGACTGACAGATAGGTCGTGTGAATCAGGAATTGTCCCTCTTCCAGTTCCGGAACCGGCGTCTCGACGAGTGCAAAATCAGACTCCTGAGGCCGCCCCTCGGGACGCGCTGCGAGGGTAATTTGACGGTTGGTACGTGACATAATGCCCTCGTGCAGGAGATGAAATCTGCGTCGCGACGGTTGCGGCGAACGCAGGAAACAATGATAGTGAATTGGACCACAACGATAGTCGGTTGGACTGCCGAAGTCAAAGAGTCGGCAGCTCCAGCCTTATCCCCACCGCCGAATTGTCATCGTCGCCAGAGAGAAATATCGCAATGCACATTCGTCAACAGATTTTGCTAGGTATCGTTCTTGCGGGAGTTGGTATTTTAGTCGCCAGCGATGAGGCCCATGCGCAACGCCGCGGTTTTCGCGAAGTGAAACCGATTGAAGGAGTCAAAGTTGGCGCCTTTGATGCCGAACAGCGCGAATTCTTTAATAAGAAACAGGGGCTCCCGGACGACGACGTGCGCGGTGTTGCGATTGCTGGAGACGGCAGTGTCTATGCGGCGACGGCCGCTGGGCTGGCGCGATGGAACGGCGAACGCTGGGAACCGGTTCCTGGTCTGAAAGGTCCCGCATTCCAGGTGGCCACTCATGGCGAGGGAGTCATAGCAATTGCCGAGGGTGGGGTGTTTGAAGTCACTGGCACAACAGCCAACCGTTTGGCCGACGCTCCGCCAGAGGCTGTGGCAGAGGGCGCGACGCCGGCACTGATCGGCGGAGCTTCGATTGGTATCGGCACACCGAACGGGTTGTTCCGCTTGCGGGACGGCAAATTCGTACACGATGACGAACTGCAAAAGCTGCTGGGCGATGAATCCGACATTCGTCAAATCGCCCGATCAACCGACGGACGGATCGCCTTGGCGGCCCAGGCGGGATTGTTTCTGGGGGGTGCCGACTCCCCCTGGGTGCAACTTTTTCCCCGCGCAGGCAATCGCAGTTGGGCGCCGCACGACGTGCGCGGCGTTGCGTTCGATAGCCAGGACCGGTTGTGGTTCGCCAGCCCGCAAGGTGTGGGCGTGCTGGATGGGGAGACGTGGACGCTTTACACCGGTGAAGACGGTTTGCCGTATAACGATTTCACCACGGCGGCGGCTGGTGAGGAGGGTGTGGTTTGGTTTGGCACAAAGATCGGCGCCATTCGTTTTGACGGCGAGCATTGGTCCTACCGGCAAGGCTTACGCTGGGTGCCCGACGATGTGATTCGCGGCATTGCAGTGAACAAGCAAGGCGATGCGTGGTTTGCCACCTCCGCGGGAGCCGGCGTGATTCAGCGACGTCCGGTGACCTTGGCCGAAAAAGCAAAGTACTTCGAAGAGGAAATCGACAAATACAACCGCCGCACTCCCTACGGATTTGTGGATCGCGCCGGTTTGGAGGTCGCTGGGGACAAAAGCACTTTCCGCAATCTGGATAGCGACAACGATGGCTTGTGGACGTCGATGTACGGGGCGGGAGAATGCTTTGCCTACGCCGCGACGAAAGATCCCCAAGCAAAACAACGAGCTAAGGACACGTTCGAGGCTTTGCGATTTTTGACCGTGGTCACGCGGGACAGTTCGCACCCGCCGCCAGCCGGTTTTGTCGCACGAACGATTCTGCCGACCTCCGGTGAGGATCCCAATGCCGAGCATTACACGCCGGAGAAGGACCGCAGGAAACAACGCGAAGATCCCTATTGGAAAATCATCAGCCCCCGTTGGCCCACCAGCGCGGATGGCAAATGGTATTGGAAATGCGATACCAGTTCCGACGAGTTGGACGGCCACTATTTCTTTAACGCCTGTTATTACGATTTGGTCGCCGAGACAGACGAGGAAAAGGCGCGCGTCCGCGACATTGTGTTGCCGATGACCGATCACCTGATCGACAACGGTTTCCGTATGATCGACCACGATGGCAAACCAACCCGCTGGGCATTTTTCGATCCGCAGACATTAAACCACGAACAGACAATGGGCCGCGGACTCAACTCATTGAGCATGCTGTCCTACCTCAAAGTCGCCGAACACATCAGCGGCGGCGACGAAAAATACCGCAATGCGTACAACGACCTGGTTGAGAAACATGGGTATGCGACGAACGTTGAATTTCCCAAATGGCAAAACGGTCCGGGATCAGGCAACCAGTCGGACGATGAAATGGCCTTCATGTGCTACTACACGCTGCTGAATTACGAAACCGACGAAACGTTGCGGCGCAAGTATCTGCGGTCCCTATGGGACTATTGGCGTTTGGAAGAACCCGAGAACAATCCGTTGTTTAATTTCATCTTTGCC
Organism: uncultured Planctomycetaceae bacterium; assembly: GCA_942492455.1. Classification (GTDB taxonomy): domain Bacteria; phylum Planctomycetota; class Planctomycetia; order Planctomycetales; family Planctomycetaceae; genus Symmachiella. The sequence goes on from CALOFE010000086.1 coordinate 103,831, forward strand.
GCCCGTTTCGATGTCCCAGAACGTTGGCGACGGTTCTGGTCGCCGCCACAAAGTGTCATCACCGATTCCATCACGACCCTGAAACAGATCCCACTAGACCGTGTCGATTGGAGCTACAAAAACAGCCACCGGATCGATATTGTGCCGCTGGGCAAACATATTCTCCGCTCGCGCGGCACCGGACATTTGCGCAACGGCAAATGCCTGCCAATTGACGAACGGCGCGTGGAACATTGGAATCACAATCCCTTTGAATTGGACGGCGGAAGCGGCGGGAAAGTCTTGGCCGACGGCGCTGTCTATTTGTTGCCCTACTACATGGGACTTTATCACGGCTACATTCTCGAAGATGCTGAATAGAAGACGATGACACAACAACAGAAATGGGACCCGCAACGTTACGCGCGAAACGCCGGATTTGTAGCAGCGCTCGGGATGCCGGTCGTTGAACTGCTGGCGCCCCAGCCGGGAGAACGAATTTTAGATCTTGGTTGTGGCGATGGCGTGTTGACACAAAAACTTGCCGAGATGGGCTGCGACGTCGTGGGGGTCGACGCGAGTGCGGATCAAATCGATGCGGCGCGCGAACGCGGCCTGGACGCTCACGTGGTCGACTGCCACAACTTGACATTCGCCCAGGAATTCGACGCCGTGTTCAGCAATGCGGCACTGCATTGGATGAAGCGTCCTGCCGAGGTCATTGCGGGAGTCCGCCGCGCTTTAAAACCGCAAGGACGTTTTGTGGGAGAGTTCGGCGGCGCGGGAAATATCCACCAAGTGCAACAGGCGTTATCAGCCGTGCTGACCCGTCGCGAGATTGATATGGAAACGCTCTGGCCCTGGTACTTTCCCACACCGGAAGAATACCAGGCCGAATTGCAAGCGGCTGGGTTTGGGGTCCAGTCCATTGAGCTGATTCCGCGTCCCACTCCGCTGCCTGGAGCACTGACGGATTGGCTGGAAACATTCGCCGAAAGCTTTTTGCCGCCGATCCCTACCGAGGAGCATGCCGCCTTCTTCGAGGAAATCCAGGACGCGGCCAAAGCATCCCTGTGCGACGAGCAGGGACAATGGACAGTCGACTATGTCCGCCTGCGTTTTGCAGCTGTTCATGAATCGGCATAATCGGCATCTTTGCTACAACCAAACGCGACTGAGTCATCGGTCGTAAGATATGCAAGGTCCGCGAACTCAAGTGTCAGGTAAAACCGCCAACGCATCAATGCATTCAAATGTGAATGGATCGGCGTGCGATTTTGCAACGAACTCCCATGCCTTTCGGCAATCGGAAGCGGATGAAACCTGCGGATTGTATTTTATGTCGGGCTTAGACATTGATTATGATGTCACGGTACGAGTACTGTGAGGTAGACTAGTAGCAGGTTCTCACATGCGTTGCGGCTCTCAACATTCGTGCGTGCTCGCTTCGGTTCGTGCGAAGAACGACATCTATTTGATTGCAATTTTGAGCGTGTGCGATGGACAATCGCTGGCTGTGGCCGTTTGAACTTAAAGAAAAAATCGGACAAGGCGGCATGGGTGTCGTCTACAGGGCGCGGTACGTCAAGAACGACCGCGAAGTGGCGGTGAAAATCCTGCCGGCCGAGATTGCCGCCGACAAAAAAATCGCCACCCGCTTCGAACGCGAATTGGAAGTGCTCAAAAAACTCAAGCACCCAAATATCGTGTATTGCTTCGGCGGAAAGTGCGAAGGGGACCAGCACTTTTATGCCATGGAACTCGTCGAAGGCGGGTCGCTGGAACGCTTGCTCAAAAAACGGGGCCGGCTCCCTTGGGAGCAGGTGATTGAATACACGCTGCAATTGTGCTCTGCCCTCTATTTTGCACACGAACATGGGTTCATCCATCGTGACGTCAAGCCGGGTAACCTGTTGTTGACGAACACGGGGAAACTCAAACTCAGCGACTTTGGCTTGGCACGTGCCCGTTCCGATGTTGGCTTGACGGAACATGGCAAGACCATGGGTACGTTTCACTATATGTCGCCGGAGCAAATCCGTGGCAAACCGCCGCTTACCGGCAGTGCGGACCTGTATGCCATGGGTTGTGTGATGTACGAAATGATGGCCGGCCGGCCGCCGTTTCGCGGACATTCCCCCGCCGAAATCTTGCAAAAACATCTCGAGAAACCCGCGCCGCCGGTTTCCACCAATGCGATGGATTGCCCGGCAGCGCTGGAGCAGATCATTCTTGACCTGTTGCAGAAACGCGTCGAGGATCGTCCACCGAGCGCCATTGATGTTGCCCGGCGATTAAAGCAAGTCACGCAAACGACCTCGTTGGATGCAACCACGCGGGACATCACCATCCGCAATACGCAGGCCGCTCAAGCCGTCCAAGAAGCGATGGGGACGTCCGAGCGCGGTTTCAGCGGACCAGGAGCAACACGCCCTTCCTGGAGCACGATCCTGGCGGTCGTTGCGGTGCTGCTGATGGCATTGCTCTTCTGGAATGGCTATTCCAGTAACAAGCCGCAATCTGCCGGCAAAGGGGGAGAACTGTGGGTCGAAGCCCTCAAGAGTTCCAACAGTGACGTACGCATTGCCGCTGCCAAAGCGCTGGGAGAAATCGGTCCCTCTGCCGAAGGAAGCGTCGAGGCATTGACTCTCGCACTCTCTGAAGATTCCAATCGGGAAGTGCGCCGTGCCGCTGCGGAATCCCTGGGACAAATTGGTGCTCCGGCGGCGTCAGCCATGCGAGAACTCGACAAGGTCTACCAGACCGATTCCGAACCGCAAGTCCGCCAAGAAGCTGAAGCAGCCAGCAATGCTATCCGCAATAGTAAGAAGGAAAACAAGGGTCTGGGGGCATGGCCGTTTTATCTGGCGGGGATTCTGGTCGCGCTGGCTGGGATTGGTGCTGTGGTCTTCTCGCGCATCGCCCGGACGATGCAAAACTAAGTTCAGACCACCGGGCCTGAATCTAGATGGTTTGCTGAGAAGTTTCTTTGTAGCAATCGACTGCACACGGAACGACGGCTGCGCTAAGCTCAGCCTTTGCCGATTTGCTGCAACGAGAGTCCGATCTTGCTGGCTAATTTCAGAAGCGTCGAACGCGGGACGGTGATCTCGTCTTTCATAAAGTCCCGAAGTTTGGCGTAGTCCATTCTGGCTTCGTGCGCCAAACGGTATAGGTTCTTATGGCTCCGCTTGATCTCTTTTCGGATTTCATCCGCCAGTCGCAACGGAGCGTCGTTGCCATCAAAATGCATTGCGTTCTCTCTCTCCCTGCGCCACTATGCGGGCAGCATCCATCGAGGTTTCTCAGTCGCCGTTTTGGCCCCACCCTCAGCGTGACCTTCTCTGCCACCGTAACCGGGCGCTGAACCCGTGGCAAGTTCGATTCGACAGACCGTTCTCCTGTAGAGAATAACTGGGGATGCAGACTGCTGCAAAACCGCCGTAGAATGGGGATATTGTCGTCAAACCCTAAACACAGCCCCAAACAGGGACAACAACATGGGCGACCTCAAGAATCCACGCTTGATCTATCTGAAAGGCCTGTTGTTTTTAATCGGCGCAGTCCTGTCAGCGGGGTTGCTGCTCGCGTTCAACCCCACATTGCAAACCGCCGCCCTGCTCGCGGTCTGCGTCTGGTGCGCCTGCCGGTTCTATTACTTCACGTTTTACGTGATCCAGCACTACGTCGACGCTGAATACCGCTACGCCGGTCTCTGGGCATTTGTACGTTATGCCTGGCGTGAACGATTGGGTTGGCGACGAGATGGAAAGCCGATGAAATAATCGCAAGTCGAGTGCACGAGAGAATGTAGGGTGCGTCGCGACGCACCTTTCCAGGTAGGACGACAGATTAGCCTAACGAATCCATACACTGCACACGCATTGACATAAAATTAGCCACAGAGTTCACTGAGGACACAGAGAGAAAACACAGATTGAGATAGCAGCTCGGTGGTTTAGAGATTCGCTCAGATCGGAAGCGTTAGCGTTTCTCCACTGTGAGTTTTCCAAACTCCGGTGCGACGCAACGTACTCTGCCATCGAGGTTTCTCTACGCTAAAAGAAAACCTGTGCTCGCAGCCAGAAGAGTTGATTCGTTTTCGACCGCTCGTCTTTTTCTTCGTTGAGCACCACCGGGGAGCCGTACATCGAGAGTTGCCAGTCGAAGTAGAACTTCACATACCGGTTTGGGTACCAGTTCCAGCCCAGGTCGACCATCGAAATTTGTCGGGTCCAATCATTTCCGTCGGCGAGTTGGTCTTCGAAAATTTGCTCGCCCAGTTGCAGATAGCTGTAACGGACATACGGTTCAATTGCTCCCGGTCCAGTTTCTCCGGACCCAGGATTGAACGGGTGGTCGGGAATGACGATTTTGCGACCGGTGACTTCCTCGCCGGTAATAAAATAACTGAGGGCAATGTTATATCCAACGACAGGCACTTTCGTCGCAACATCCGCTTTTTCATATCCGAAACGCCCAACTTGAACTTCGGATTCGAAGGAAAGTTGCTCGTAATACCAAGCCAAATGCAGCGCCGCCTGTTCGCGTTTCCCCAAGACCTCGACATCCTCTTCATATTCTAAGAACACGGACGAAGCGGCTTGAGCGGCATCGTCGTTCTCCGAGGATTGCAGGGACGTCCGTAGCGGCAACGGTTCGCCGGCGAATGCCTGATCCCCATAGGCTGCGGACCCCCCGAGATTCAGGTTTTCCCACATCGTCGAACCGGTATTGCGCAGCGGCCGGAAATTCAAATAGCCGACCAAGTCGCGAGTAGTGTTCGTATCGGCCAGTCCCGACAATTGGCCGGAAAAACCGCCCAGCGCATATTGCATTTCTCCGTCGTTGAGCCGCCCCCAGAACATCACCCCTGCTTCGCGCGACAAACCAAAGTTTAACGGATACAGTCCCCGCTCGGGTGCGATAAAAAACTGCTCCAGATGGTCGTACCAGTCGTAGCTATACGGGACGATGAATCGGCCGATCTTGATTTGAAATTCTTCAGACGGCTGAAAATTGATATTCGCGTCCAAGATGTCAAACGCCCCTTCGACGCTTCGCTGCAGGGACAACTCGTAGCCATAGCTGCTCGTGATGTGTCCCTCGAAGTAGGCGCGAAAGCGGGGAATATATACACCGGGTCGCGCGGGCATTTGATCGCGCGGCGAAAAGTATTTGAAGTCGGTCTGCTCTAAAATGCGGATCGCCAACTCGAATTCGTCGTCGTCAGTTTTGAGAACAACGCCATCTTCAAATTCGGCGATCAACTTCCGGTGGTGTTGATTGAACTCTCCATTCCCCTGGCCTTCTGCCGACCACGGCTCTTCGCTGCTTTCATAGGCCACTGGGAGAACTGTGCCCGGGTCGGTTGCAACCGGTCCAGCAGGCTCTTCCGCGTCACAGGCTAGCGCGCAGACGGACACCACGACGACAGCAATCGCGCTGATCACGCAGCGTCCACGCATAGCTTAAAGTCCGACTGGAGAGACGAAGAGGAGAGAGGGCCGGGACTTTATGTCGGGCTGCTCTGCTCGTCAAGATGGCTTACCCTCTCCACGACTTTGCAAAAGCTGTCTCAAAATCACTGAGGCGTACGACCGGGCCGGGTTACCAACTTACACCTCTAGACAGTGCATAACGAGATGGAGCCGACGGCGGGAACACCCCTGTTTCTCCGCCGCCAGCCCGATGGAAATCGCGTGGCCCGCGTTTCGATGCTTCAGTATGTGGCCGCCCAGAGTGCAGCCACCTTGTTTGCACTGTTTGTCCAGTGTCGATCAATTGGAAGAGGCTGTCATCGCGAGGAAGTTCAAGCTTCGTTCCGCGAGACGCGTCAGCGTTTGGTTGGCGTGCCCTTCTTCATTCAACGTTTCCTGTAGCAGATCGGCTGCTTCTTTCTCGCCAAGTTTTTCCGCATAGGCGCGAGCTGTACCGTAGCCGGCGATTTCGTAATGTTCGACGCGCTGCGCAGCGGCGACCAAAGCGGCATCGAGTACCTGCGGGTCGACATTGCCGTTGAGCAATTCTTCGCCTTCTTTGATCAAACCTTCCATGGCAGCGCACTTGTGACCGCCCGGTTCATAGTCCAGGTTTTTGAAGATCGATTCCAGACGCTTAACATGCGTGCGGGTTTCATCCAGATGACTTGAGAATGCGGCCTTCAAGTCCTTGTCGTGAGCGGCTTCCACCATTTTGGGAAGGGCCGACAACAACTGGCGTTCTGCACTGTGTAGATCTTTTAATTCCATGACATACAGTTTTTGCAGTGAGTCGAGATTCATGATTCTGGATCCTTTTCTAAAGGGGGATGCTTGTACCTGGCATTCCCTTTAGGCACAGCGCGTGCCAATCCTCGACATTTTTTGGTAATCCCAGCGGCATTGCTGTCGGAATGATATTTTCTACGCAATTCACAGTCGAATGTTGTTTGCCAACTGCCGCAGGACATGAAACGGCGTCCTCTTAGCACGCGAAACCAATCTTGCCGGACCAGCATTTCTGAATGACGGACGACCAGCATGATCGCGCTGCAACCGCATACGACGAGAACCAATTTCAAACCCGGTTGCGTTTGTTCTCGAAACCTGCAGATTCGTGTCAGTCAGACGCGTCAGAGGGTTTTGAAACTCGTTGAAAAGAGATCTGTTGCCAGAATGAACAGCGGGTGCGTAAGATCAATCGCATCGGAACGATGGACTGATTCCAATTCCAATCCCTAGCTGCGCTCGGAGCCCTCATGCAACAGGACGAAGAACATCTCAACCTACTGGCCATCTTTTTCTATATCGTCGCAGCGATCTCGGGACTTTTTGCCTGTATGCCGCTCATCCACTTGATGATCGGGATCATGCTGATCGTAAATCCCGAAGGCTTTCCCGAACCTCAAGGCGAGGAACCGCCGGAATTTCTAGGGTATTTATTCGCCGGCATCGGTGGATTATTTTTCACGTTGGGCTGGGCGGCGACGATTTGCATATTTCTTACGGGCCGATTTATTTCCAAGCGAACGCACTGGTTGTTCTGCGTGGTGGTCTCAGGAGTCGCCTGTATGTTTATGCCCTTCGGCACGGTCCTGGGCGTCTTCGCACTGATCGTACTCAACCGCCCCTCGGTCCGAAAACTGTTTGAGAATGCTGAGAATCTGCCAGCGGAGAATGGCGGATATTCCACGTAACAGCGGACCTACAAATTACGTTTGCAACCGCCGTTCAGCATCCCGGGAGGGCGAAGCTCCTGCTGAGCCGCGCTGCCACGTTGTGCATAGATAGCAAGAATCGAGTTACCTGATCACGTGTTCTAGTCGCGCGCGACTCGGCAGGAGCCTTGCTGAACCAAACTACTCTTTGGGCTGTTGCGATTTTTGCGGCAATGACTTGGGTACCACGTTTGATGTCGCATCGAGGGCCGGAGAGAAATATCCGCCGCCGAAACCGCCACCGCCACCACCAAACCCGCCCTGCATTTCATCTTCACTGGGGTCACCGGTGCGGACTCGGCGAATGATTTCAGCAATCTTTTTTTGGTTCTCTCGTGTCTGGCGTATGATTAACACGGCCCGCGAAGTGACGGCAACGCGCACTGGATCGCTCGCTTCGCCAGCAGCGGCATAGGACGTTTTTCCTTGCGATGACTCAACGTCGGGTGAAGATTCAACCAACAGAATTTGTCCTGGTGCATCCCGGGGGCCATTTTGCTTCCAGGAGGTGGGGTCTACTAAAATGGGAAGCGTACCGATTAGACTGCTAGCCATCCCAGTATGCATTCGGTAATAGACCGTGACGACTTCCTGCGGATCAACCGCTTCGACCGCACGCGGTTTCGAGGATCGTAAAGCCGTGCGATATGTTTCTAGTAATCGAAGTGCATCCTGATGCAACTGGTCCTGGGCGTAGATCACCATGGTTCCCGGCTGTGGAAAACTCAATTGTCCCGGTCCACCGACTTCGGCCCACGCATCGGGCTGTGCTTGCGATGTAATCGCATCGGCCAAGGAATCGGACTCGCTGCCGTCACGGCATAAATCTCGCACGTCATAAATGGCCGTCTTGGAAATGCTATCCGCCTTTTCGGTGCTGGTGATCCACAGCACGCCGTCTTCGAGCACCCAGGTCAATTTCAAATCCAACAACATGGCCCGCAAGACGGTCGCCAAATCGCGATCGGTCAGCGACAGCGTCACTGGTTCCCGGTCGCGAATGCGTCTTTCTCGCAATTCCGCTTTATCCAGCCGCAAATCGACCTGCGCGTCAGCTGCCAATTTTTCTACGGCGACCACCAGCGGTGTGTCTTCGAAATTGACGCTGACATTCTCCGTTAGTTTTTGCTGAAGTTTCAAATTGGCGGGAGGATCGTAGGTGAAGGTTTGTCGGCCATGCTTGCGGAGACCGGCGAGCAGGCCTTGGACTTGACGTTGAATATCGTTCGTTTGGCGTACGAAAACCACATCGCCCAAGGTTCGATAGACTCCCGGGCCGCCAACTTCTTCCCAACTGTCGGGCTTCACCGATGTCGTTATCGTATCGCTAATGCTGTCCTCATCATAACCGGCATCGAACAAGTCGCCGATGTTGTACGACTGCAACTGTAACTGTTCCTCAGCAATTTCCGTGGTCGTGATATGCAGAATCTCATTTTCAAAATACCAGTCCAGCCCCAGTGACCGTAAGCGATTGAGCAGCAAGTAAATCGGGGCATCATTCAATTGATCGGCAATCGGGTCGCTGAGCAAAATTCCTTTTTCCGCGAGTGCGTTTTTCTCCAATAACACAACTAGCCCTTTTTCGTCTCGCAGCCAATCCAGGACCTCGCGCAATGATGAATCAGAAAAATCGACCGTGGCCCGCGCCGCTAATTTTTTGGGCATCAGTGTTGCGGGATCGACGGTTTTTGGTTCGTCGGAAATCTCGGGAATTTTCTTTTTCGTCGCAGCAGCAGCCGGTTCGTCTTCGGCGGCCTGAACCAGGTGAGCGGAGATGCCCAAGAGGAGACAGATGCCACAGCAACGTAACAGGGTTCGAATGGACATAGCGCGTTCCTGAGTGAAATGATGGTTGTGATGGCAGCCCGTAGAAAAACCAAAAACATTCGCGAATCGGGTGCCACTGCTGGCTTGTCCAGCAGTGTTTTGCCTGCCACACAGTTTGCACTGGCGGACAAGCCGCCAGTGGCACCCTTTTTTTAGGCGGGCTCATTGCCCACTGCGAAGGGGGTCGAATCGTTTCGACCTTGCCAGCATCCGACAACGGACTCGGCGTCCGGCCGGTTGCACATTCGATTCTACCGCTGTTGAGCAGGCGAATGCAAAGAATTCTTCCCAGCGGTCGCCGTCAGCTGCCGCGCGCTAGCATGGCTGCCACGCGAACCGCCTGTTGCATGCCGTCCATGCGGGCTGTCCCTTGCCAGGCAATATCGAATGCGGTGCCGTGGCTGGGACTGGTGCGGATGATCGGTAGGCCCAGCGTGACATTGACCGCACTTTCAAATCCGAGCAGCTTTGAGCGCAATGTGCCCTTGATCGTGATACATGGCGATCACGCCATCGAATTCCCCGCACAGGCACGCTGCATCAACGTATCGGCCGGCAGCGGACCGGTGACGTTTAATCCGTCGGCAACTGCTGCAACGACGGCGGGGGCGATGATGCCGGCTTCTTCATCCCCGAACAGCCCCTCTTCCCCGGCATGTGGATTAAGGGCACAGACGGCCAAGCGGGGTGGATCGCAGCCCATCGTCTGCATGAACTAAGCACTTGTCTTAATGAGATTTCAGTATCAACACTGTTGGCATTCCGAGTGTCGGTGCAAAAACGGGCGTGCGAAAACACTTATCACTCACCTCATGCTGAAAGCTGGAGCGATCTTTCGCCGATGTCAAGGCAGTAGTGTATTATACGCATCATATCAGGAATCCAGGGAGGTGCTAAGCGAATTGGTGATGCCACACACGATTCCGGTCGAATTGCCGCCACGTCGGCGGCGAAATCAGGCGTGCTAAAACACTTGTCACTCACCTCATGCCGAAAGCTGGAGCGATCTTTCACTTGGTGCGGAGACAGAAGTGTGTTGTGCGCATCACATGTGGAGATAGGTGTGAGAGAAAGCAGTCTTCAATGCAAAATACGAGGATAAGCGCCATTTTGCATGTTGCTGCCGACAACCGTTGACTGAGACGCGAATTATTTATAGGAGCCAGATGCATGGATAAAGAGATAAATTCATAACGGTTACTTTACTTATAGAACATAAATTTCAGTTTTATATACGTATTAAGAACATACACCAAAAATGTCGAAAAGAGCGGCCGGCGCGCGGATGCAACAGGAAAAAATCACCAACGTGACTCGGAAATGGCGCTGAAATGGCCGCTGCATTCGTCTCACAAGCCATTCTCGCCACATGTTTTGGCCTAAATCAACGCTTCATAGCACAAAGAACCTTAAATACAGCAATCTCGAACAGATATTATAGTCTTGATATGAAACGCATCCGATTTGTGTCTCGACGCGATTTTGACAACACGTAGAACTCAGTACAAAATCTACGTGTTCACGACAACCAAAAAACGAGGTACCTGTG
>CALOFE010000087.1:0-82858 GCA_942492455.1 uncultured Planctomycetaceae bacterium
CCGCTAAACATGGAAATTTACGAACAGAAAATGGAACGTCATCACATGTACGACGTCGATGGCTGGTTCCGCTAGCGCTTGCCGGCTGTCCAACCAATGTCAGAACGAGACGCCATGGGACCCCCCCCCTCGTAGCCATGCTATATGAATAGGCTACCGCGGTTGCCATGGCCAGTGTGCGATAGCGGTCATTTTGGACCAGCATTGATGCACTCTGTGTGAGTACGAAAAACAGGAGCAGTTGCGACCGGGTAGACTCCCGGCGTACTCGCCTCGGCCGACTGCTGACGTTTCCGCCAGGAAAATCAGATTCAAGGCCATCTCGTATATCAATAAGCAAACAAAACAATTCGATTGATACCACAGCGATCGCGGCCTATTGGGCCGAGCGAATGACTGTAGCGAGCCGTTTCGTTGGGGTTACCTACTCGCCGAACCAGCCGAGTTGTCTCTGATGGTTGTCGCCGATGTGAGTGACGTCGTCGGCAAAACTATTCCTCAGCAATATGGCCGTCATCAAGCGCATTTCGATTTGCTGATTATTGAGCTCGAAACCGCTGGTTTTCAACGCGGCCGTCCGTCAGAACCGGCTCCCGCCAATTTCGCGACGATGGCAAATTTCAACCGCTGTTCACCGTCCCTTGGCTCCGGCTCGGGTTTCCGCTGCTTGTGGGCCGTCATTTTATCCTGGTCTTGCCGAAAAAGCGCCGACTAGGCATCGGGATTATCTTGCGGGGCGGGATTCTTTTCATTCCACATTTTCGCCTTTTGCGGCCGGATAGGTCGTCCGGACGACATCAATAATAAGTCAGAAATTCCCGGCGAGCTGGGGTGACGTTGCTCTTCCGAATATCGGGCGCAAGCAGGTTCTTCGTTTTGCATATCCAGATGGCCCGAGTCTTGAGCTGGTCGCGGTGAATGCCGCGGCAGGGAACCCCGTCGTTCGACTTCGTTCATGCACCGCCCAATTGACCGCTTGCCGGAGTCGTGTCGCTCGCTTGCCATCGCAGCTTCTCACCGGGTTACGGCCCCGGGCTGTCCAGCCCATGGCAGTAATCGACCCCATCTGTATTCAAGGCTCGGGACACGTGCCTAGTGCGGGGACGTCGATCTCCCAGCCTACCATCGGCTCTCCACAGCGGCGTCGCAATGCATGGCGACAACGGCCGCATCTGGACCGCCGCCGTAATCGTAGTAGCTCCGATCGTCGCCTGCGCGACACCCGGTTGCCGGCAATGTGCCGACGTGTTGGGTCTCCCCGCCATGCTCGTAGCTCTCGCTCATCGGGGAATTCGGACGCCTGAATGCACTGGGCGTGGCTAGGAAACCAGCGCCTTGATAACCCTCGAAACAATGTCCGGGTATACAGTCACTGATGAACCCATAGCCACAGCGCCGCACAACTCGACATAAAAGTTCCTACCCACCACCGTGTATACGGATTAAAAATTGACGACAATTTTTCGGCTTGGGATACAAATGGGCGCAGGTGTAGTCGACGTTGGCAAGGAATTGCTCCGGATCGCGGACATCCAAGCGCAATGACATTCCTCGAGGCCAAGCGCGACAGCATAGACGTGCACCGGAAATGACGGGGAAGGAACGATTGCCGTGTCTCCCGGACCCATTAGCGCCAAGCACAGGTGGCTGAAACCTTCCTTGGAAGCTCGATGCAGGCCACGGCTTTGTCCCCGTTCGGTATCAAGCTACAGCACGCCGTGTGCCGCTTCCAATACCGTCGTCCCACTTCGCGGCGGAGGTTCTCGACACCGGTCGAGACTGAATAGCGGTGATTTCGAGGATCGGCGACCGCTTCCGTCAGTTTTTCGATGATCATCGGGTCGGAGGATCGGGTGGGATTTCCCATTCCCAGGTCAATGACGTCGACCCCCGCGACCTCAGCTCTTGCAAAGTTTTAGCCGCGTTGATCTTACAAATGTAGTAGGGAGGCACATGCGTATTTCCACGGAATGGTGAGTCCGACTCCGGTCAGTTTCTGATTCGCTTCGCATCTGATTGTTTTCTCTGGTTGCCGAGCCGTCTTAATGGGGTACCTTGGTCTCAAATGTCTGTTTTACGGATTCTGTGTATGTAAGCGCCAATTGTAGGCACGTCGTTCCGGATGTAAAGAGAATGAGTACTGGGTTCGCGCATCGCGACAAATTGTCTGCGTGCCGGTGTCTCTTCGTGTATTCGCACTTCGTTGGGACCCTGCGTCGACTTGCCGGATATTTGAATCCTGTTCTGTACGAAAGGTTGAACGCTACTGCCGGTCGCAACGCCGACAGCAATGACTAAGTTTCAGTGTGTCGAACGCTTGTTGACTCGCAGCCAGACTTTTTCAATGCGAAGTTCTTCCTCGAGAATGGAACGTACAATCGGCTACATGCTCGCCGATCGGTATTCGGTGTGCCGCACTTATCGATCATCTGCTTATTCTCGTAGATTTGAATGACCTGTATTCCGCCGTCGGCCAATGAGAATGCGGCCTTTCGATTCACTGCTTCCAGAGAAACGGCGAAATTGAACCCAAGTGCGGCTGGAGGAAACGGGCTCAGATTGTCTTCACTTTTTTCCCGTCTCGGCTTGGCGAATCCGATCGAGAATAATCAATTGCACCCGCATTCCGTTCGTTACAATTGCGTTCGTAAGTTTCTTCGAGTTCCTTTTGCGTGTTACATCGTGTCCGGCCAATTTTTTGAGCGCCAATATAATAGATGACGTCGCGGCGATATTGGTCGGGAGTCATTTCGTTGGGAAAAGTGTGCACTTCCGCCATTGGGCACTATCCAAATTTCTGGCGATCGAGTTGATTTCCTCGATTGTTCTGTGCGTCAGCACACGCTCAAAATTTCGTTGAATATCCGTCCGGTTGATGATTCTTCCAGCACCTGTTCCTCGCGCGCGACGCATTCCCGCCAGTTTTGTCGGGATCAATTGACCATTCACGTGGGCGACGCTCCGGTTCGCTTTGGTTCCGTCAAAATCTGACAGCCGCGTCTCACGCGCAGCTTGGTTTCGGGTTGCATGATTTGGAACAGACGAGCACGTGGTCTCTCCGACACAAACATCCATTTTTGCGTCGTTTTGGGTTTTGTCGATATGGTGTCCGGCTTTGAGCCAGTTCCGGGTACTGTCCCACGGGGATTTGATGCAAAATTGCACTGAAAACGTGGACAGTAATGCGGCGGGAATACGCCAGTTTCCAAAACCGGTCAACCGCACTTGAAAGTCGATGGGAGTGTGACGAAGGATGAACGCCGGCCGAAGCCTGCCGGTAGGATTTGCGTCTCTGCCGGTTCGGGAATTGTCGGCGGTGGGCTATCGCAGCATATTGGTGCAATCAGAATTTGCCGGCGGCGTATCATTGCGGCTGCCCCGTCCCGTAATCCTCCCAGCAGGACGGTCACGGCTCGCGTGCCGCCAATCACATTGGCTAGTTCCCGGCACAATCCAATACTGAGTTGATTGTACGCACAAGTTTTTCAACCAGTTCCAGCAACAGATGCACGAGATGTTCGCGGTTCGAGCGAACAGCAGCGATTTCAAGCGGCTCCAGGCGCCGCAGGCCCATTAGCTTATCTAGCGAAATGTGCGCGTGCATCTACGACGGCTTGCAGTTGCTCTCGGGGACCGAGGACGGCGGATTCTTCCATCGCTTCGGCGAATCTTCGCTCGCCCCCGTCGAAGACTGACAGTTCGCCGGAATACTCCCCCAGGCTCCATAAAGCCCAATGCTACCTGTTGCCGCTGGTGATGTGATACAAGTTGATGCGACCGGAGGCGACCACCAAGGTGCCGGGATCGCTGGGTTACCGCGACACAGTACCCAGCAACTTGTCTGCCGGTGAGTTGTTCAAACAATTGACAGTTTTAGTGCCACCTTTTCGATTACGGAGTCGCTTGCCGGATTGGCAATCTCCGCGAACGGTGGCGTTCGAGTCTCCCGTGTTGTGCAATTGCGCACATCTCGCCCCCTCATATCCGTATTGCGTGAGTGCATTCGGGCAAGACGCGCGTCATCGCGGTCTCGGTTGTGGCAAATCAGCAGCGACGGCCGTGAAATCCCTACGTAGGTTCCTTGCGACACTTGGCCGGTGACAACCTTGTAATTCGATTGCAGCATGGGATGCTGCATCCTGTTTCATTTACGGGTGTATCTCGCGAGTTATAACGGGAACGTTCGCTCCGCCGTTGGAATTCGGTGGCGGGAGGTGTGTCATTTAATGACGACGCGCGCAAGAATGACAGATCACACACGGCAGTTTCTGCAGATAACAAGTGACGGTATTTAGTATTTGATACGCGGTCCGGTCCCGACTTGTCTCAGCGCGGCGTTGAAATTGCCACGGGTACTCACGCAGCCGTAATATCTCGGCATCCCAACGCCTTGCCAAGTGTACTGGCCGAGCGCGCCCCGGATCGTGACGAGGCGGTCTCATTCACGGACACTGCAGCCGACCGGTGCGGAGGACAATACGAAAATGAGCAAGACGCAGCGGCCATCTTCGGCTCTGGCCGACGCTCGCGATACGCAAGCGCCTTACACTCCGGGCGTTGCGGGTCGGCACTCACGGGGAGGTCGGTTTTTGCATAACGACGCGCCAAGTGCCTACGGTTCCAAGACCGGTAAATCCGATCTGCGAATTATGTTCAAGCAATGTCTCGGTCGCCGCAATTTTGTCGCATGGCGAAGGGGCTATTCGAACACGTGGTCGTCACACCTGCATCCCAAGTTGGCAAAGACGAAGTCCGCATGCCGCTGTGGACAAGTTGGGTGGACAAAAACACATGTATGCACGATGGCAGTCGGCATTTGGCCCGCGCGTTTATCGGGACCACGCGCGTCGGCGAACCGCTCGACGAGTTGCATATTGTTGATATTCCCGAAGATGTCACCGCATCAGTTGTGCATCGGAAAACTCGTATCCGTCCCTTCCAGCGGTCCCAACGGTCCTGGTTTGGTGACATCTTCGGGAATATCGACAATATACAACTCGTCGAGCGGTTCCCCATTTTTGTCGCGCGTGGTCCCGATAAACGCGCGGGCCAATTGCCGGCCACCATCGTCGCGCCGATATCCGTTTTGTCCCACCCAACTGTCCGCAGCCGCATGCGAGATTTCGTCGCTGCCCGGCTTGGGTTCTGGTGTGACAACGACAACTAATACCGAATAGCCTTCGCCATGCGACAAAAATTGCGGCGACGCCGGGACTTGAACGGGATGCCCCAATTTCGTCACACCAATCGTTCGCAGGTCAAGCTGTTTACCGGTCTTCAAACCGTGTGCGCGGACAACCGCATCGTTGTACGTAAAGCCGACCCACTTCCCATCCCCTGAGAATTCATGCCGATGCGTTCCACCGCGCAGCGCGCCCGGAGTGTAAGGCGCTTGCGTATCGCGGGCGTCGGCAAACCGAATGGTCCCGCTGCCATCTCCACTCACGATGCCGCCGATGCGGCGATGTTTTTCGTATTGGTCTTCCGCACCGGTTGGCTGCAGTGGTCCGTGAATGAAGATCACCTCGTCACGATCCGGGGCATAGCTGGCCGCCAACACGCCCGGGCCAAAGGCGTTGGGATGCTCGGGAGTATACAACTGCGTAATCTCACCCGTGGCAATTTCAACTTTCGCAATCACCCGCGCTTGAGACAAGTCGGGACCGGACCGCGTATCAAATACTAAATACCGGTCGTCCGGCGAGAAATTGTCGTTGTTATCCAACTCATGGTTCTGCGCGCTGCCGTGTGTGATCTGTCGTTCTTGCGCACTCGATTGCATCGTCATCAAAAGTAACACACCTCCCGCCACCAGGCCAACGGCCGGAGCGAACATTGTTCCCAGTTGCATTCCATAAACTCCTTGGGCATACACCCGGCACCCGACAAAATAACTCATAAGTAAGTGATTTCTGCGCGAGATGCAGCATCCCATGCTTGCAATCGAATTACAAGGTTGTCACCGGCCAGTATGTCGCAAGGAACCTTCGTAAAGTCGTTGCTAGGTTTCACGGCTTACGTCGACTATTACGATTTGCCACAACCCATTGCTTTGCCAGGAGTAACACAAACCGCGATGACAGGTATGCCGCCTAGTGTCTTGCCCGAATACCGCTCACGCGGTATCCTGACGGATAGCGTGGGGGGCGGAATGTGCCGCCGATTGGGGACTTGCAATTGCACAACGCAGGAGACTCGAACGCCACCGTTCGCTGTAAGTGACGGAGATTTGCGAACCAGTCCGGCTAGGGATTTGACTCCATGTCCGAAAAAATCTGGCATCTAAAAAGCTGTCAGTTGTTTGAACGGCTCACCGACGAACAAGTTTCTCAACTTGAGAGCCGCGCACAGGTACGGACATTTGGTCGCGGCGAATTGGTCTACCTGCCCAGCGATCCCGGCACCACGGTGCTGTTAGTCGCCTCCGGTCGCATCAAGCTGTATCACATTACCAGTGACGGCAAACAGGCGCTGTTGGGTTTTATGGAACCTGGCGAACTGTTTGGCGAACTGTCGGTCTTCGACGGGGGCGAGCGAGAGGAATTCGCCGAAGCGATGGAGAAGTCCTCCGTCATCTCAATTCCCCGTGAGCAACTGCAAGCCGTCATGGATGCACACGCGCACGTTTCGCTGGGCATCACCAAGCTAATGGGCCTACGGCGGCGACGCCTGGAACGCCGCTTGAAATCGCTGCTGTTCCGCTCGAACCGCGAACGTCTCGTGCATCTGCTGCTGGAACTGGTTGAAAAATACGGCCAGCGGACGCCCGAGGGAATCCAACTGAGCATTAAGTTGTCGCACCAAGAACTGGCCAACGTGATTGGCAGCACACGGGAAACCGTGACCGTCCTGCTGGGAGAATTGCAGGACGAAGGCAGCCTGATGATTCGCCGCCGGCAAATTCTGATCACCAACATGCCTCGCTTGGCCGCAGCCGTCGATAGCCCTCCGCCGACGATTCCCGAACCGACAGAACGCAAATCCGCACCAGCGTTTTGAATCGGCCGCGAGTTTTGAGAGAAGCAGCCAGCGGTCAAACCAGCACACTTCCGCACCCTTCTCAAATGCGGTTGACCGGTTTTGAGAACTGGCGTATATTCCCGCCGCGATTACCAACCCCACGTTTTCACGTTGTGTAATTGCATCCCGTAAAATCCCCGTGGGACGATGCCCGTTCGGGCCAATCTCCCCGCAGATCCCTCCCTACAGACAGGCTCAAAGGATTGGATGCCCATGTCGACCAAACCCAAAACGACGCAAAAATGGATGTTTATTGTCGGAGGAACCGCATTAACCGTGCTCGTCGCGGGACTGTTGTTCCAAGTCATGCAGCCCGAAACGGGCAAAGCCGCCGCACGCGGTGAGCGGAGTCCGCGCAGCAATCAAGCTGCAAACTCCACAGGGCAAAGCCGCAAACGGAGCGTCGCCCGCGTGAATGGTCAATTGATTTCCTACGACCAACTGGCCGAAGAATGCGTCGCGCGTTACGGGAACAAGGTGCTGGAAGGAATCATCAACCGGACAATGATTCAACAAGCCTTTGAAGGCAAAGCCGATGCCCCGACCGCACAGGACATCGAAAAAGAAATCCGCTCGATCGCCAAGAAATTTAATTTGGATACCGCGCAGTGGCTGGAGATGATGCACTCGCAACAAGAAATGACTCCCGACCAGTATCGCCGCGACGTCATCTGGCCCATGTTGGCACTCAAAAAATTGGCCGGACACGATGTAACAATCACGCAAAAGGAACTCGAAGAAGCTTACGAACGCAATTATGGCGAACGGGTACGGGTGCGGGTGATTATTCTCGATCGGATTCGCCAAGCCCAAGAAGTCTGGGAAAAAGTGAAAGACAATCCTGAGAACTTCGGGCGTTTGGCAATGGAGTATTCCATCGATTCGTCCAGCCGAGCGTTGGAAGGCAAAGTCCCGCCGATTCGTCGTTTCTCTGGAAGCAGCGAAATCGAAAAGGCCGCATTCTCATTGGCCGACGGCGAAATTTCTGGAGTCATTCAAATCCCCGAGAATAAACACTGGGTGATCATTAAGTGCGAAGGACGCACCGAACCGATCAGCGGCGTCTCAATGGCCGATGTGCGTTCCATTCTCGAGGAAGAACTCCGCGACGAAAAAGTGCAACTCTTGGTCAACAAGACGTTCAATACACTGGAATCAAAGGCACGGGTCGACAACTATCTGACCGGCGTTACGACCGGCAGTAGCAAGCGTTCAACCGCCCGTACCAAACAAGATTCAAATATCCAACAAGTCGGCGGCACACGGGAGGCACCACAGCGTCCCTAGCCCCCAACGCACTGAAGTGCGAATACACGACTGAAAGAGACACCGGCACGCGAGACAATTTGGTATCTCGCGTGCCGTTTTGTTTGCGCAGCGAACCCAATGCCCCCCATCGGTCTCTTTGCATCCAGGGGCGACGTGCTACAATTGGCGCCACTGCACAAGTTCCGTTCAAACAGACACGTTTGAGACCAAAGAACCCCATAAGACGGCTCGGCAGCCAGAGAAACAATCAGATGCGAAGCGAATCAGAACAACCGGAGTCGGACAACCCCTTCACCATTCCGGTGGCCACACGCGTATTGCGGTTGCCTCCCTATTTGTTTGGCAAGATCAACGCGCTAAAACACAAGAAGCGGGTCGCAGGGGTCGATGTCATTGACCTGGGGATGGGAAATCCCACGGATCCTCCCGACCCGATGATCATCGAAAAACTGACGGAGGCGGTCGCCGACCCTCGAAATCACCGCTATTCCGTCTCGACCGGTGTCGAGAACCTCCGCCGGGAAGTCGGACGACGGTATTGGAAACGCTACGGCGTGCGGATTGATCCAAACGACGAAGTCGTCGCCTGCATCGGCTCCAAGGAAGGTTTTAGCCACCTTTGCTTGGCCTTAATGGGCCCGGGAGACACGGCAATCGTCCCTGCTCCGTCATTTCCAGTGCACGTCTATGCGGTCGCGCTGGCCTCGGGGAATGTCATTGCGCTGGACGTCCGCGATCCGGAACAATTCCTTGCCAACGTCGACTACACCTGCACCCATTTGTATCCCAAGCCGAAGTTGGTCATCGTTAATTTTCCGCACAATCCCTCAGCGACGGTGATCGAACAGGATTTCTATGTCGAGTTGGTGCGGCTGGCCAAAAAACACGGGTTTTTGGTCATCAGCGACTTCGCCTATGCGGACATCTGTTTCGAAGGTTATCAGGCGCCCAGTTTCCTAGCCACGCCCGGTGCGTTCGAAGTGGGAGTCGAATTCACCACGATGAGCAAAGGCTACAGCATGGCAGGTTGGCGCATCGGTTTTTGTGCCGGCAACGCCGAAATGTGTCGCGCATTGGCGACGATCAAAGGCTACTACGATTACGGCATCTTCCAGCCGGTCCAGATCGCGGCCATTGTCGCCATGCGCAATTGCGACGCCGCTGTGGAGAGTATTGCCGAAGAGTACCATCGCCGCCGCGATGTCCTGTGCGATGGGCTGGAACGCCTGGGCTGGGAGATCGAACGTCCCCGCGCAGGCATGTTCATCTGGGCAAAAATCCCCGAGCCTTGGGCACAGATGGGATCGATTGACTTTGCCATGAAATTGCTGGACGAAGTCGGCGTGGCAGTCAGCCCGGGTCGTGGCTTTGGCGAAGAGGGCGAAGGCTATCTGCGGATGGCGATCGTCGAAAACGAGCAACGACTCCGACAGGCGGTCCGACAAATTGGGCGGTGCATGAAACAGGAAGTCGAACAACCGTAATTCCTGCCGCAGCATTCGCCGCGACCAACTCAAGACTCGGGCCATCTGATCTATATGCAATACCACGAATCCGATACGCCGATTCTGGAACTCGACAACGAAGCCCATGCCCCGGTCCGTCGGGGATTTCCTCTCCTCGCTTGGCTGTTGATTCTTATAATGGTCGGTTTCGTGACCTATCGGCAAAACGGCGGGAGGGGTGAGCCGCACCCACTGGAGGATGAAGAATCCGCCCCGCAAGATGTCATCATGTTGTTGCAATCCCGATACCTAGTCGGCGCCGCTTCATTATGGCAAGACCAGGATAAAATGACGGCCCACAAGCTGTACGAGCAGGCAACCCTTTTAAACCAAGGGACTATCGAACAGCGGTTGAAATTTGCCATCGTCGCCGAAGAGTTGGCCGGCGCCGAGGAAGCACTCTCGGTTCTGACGGACATTAACGGCCGCGTTGAAACCAGCGGTTTCGAACTCAATAATCAGCAAATCGAATTGCGCGACGCATTGACGGCGCTCATGACCGACTATGCTGCTGAGGAATGGACCGCGCCGACAGTCACTCCGCATCAGCGACAACTCATCAAGGACCAACTCGGCTGGTTCGGCGAGTTAGCGTTAGCCCCCAAACAGGGTGCCAACGAAGCAGCTCGCTCCGCAGTCATTCGCTCAGCCCAACAAACCGCGATCGCTTTATTGGGTTCAATCGGGTTGTTTTGTTTGCTATTGATGGTTGGGATCATGGCATTAGTCCTGTTCACCGCCGGCTATCTCACCGGCAGTGTGAAACCGGCGATTCACTGCGGTCAGGGCAACTACGCCGGGATCTACCCGGAAACCTTTGCGGTCTGGCTGCTCCTGTTTTTCGTGCTCACACAGAGTGCATCAATGCTGGTCCAAAATGACCGCTATCGCACACTGGCCATGGCAGCCGCTATGTTTGGTAGCCTATTCGCCTTAGCATGGCCCTGGTTGCGGGGGATTCCATGGCGTCAAGTTCGTTCTGACATTGGTTGGACAGCCGGCAAACGTCCGCTAGCGGAACCAGCCATCGGCGTCGGCAGCTATGTGATGACCATTCCGTTTCTGTTCGTAGGATTTCTGGCCTCCGTGATTTTGATGTTCGTCACCGGTCTTGCGGAACCGGTTGCAGGCGGAGTCGATGATTTCTCGCCAACAAGCTTACCCAGCCACCCAATCGTCTCGACTGTAGCCAACGCTGATTGGTTCATGGTGTTTCAGTTGTATCTCGTGGCCGCGATCGGTGCACCGGTCGTCGAAGAAACCATGTTTCGCGGCGTAATGTATCGCCATCTACGCGAATGCAGCCACCGTTGGGGCTTCCTGCTCAGTTTCCTATTTTCAGCGCTGATCAACTCGTTTATCTTTGCAGTGATCCACCCGCAAGGTCTTGTCGCGGTTCCCGCATTGATGGCGATTGCGTTGGGACTGACCTTGGCCCGCGAATGGCGGGGGACTTTGATACCGTCGATGATCGCACATGGCATTCATAACGGGTTATTGTTATCAGTGCTCCTACTGGCGATCGGCAACTGAAACTGCAATCGACACGTTTCCGGCATCACGAACTATGAATTGGCTGAACCTACTATTGATGGCAGTCCTTTCACTCGGCAATCTCGCGATTGTCGTGGCGGTGCTCAACCGTATCAGCACAGCACGCGTGCACTTGAGTACACTCTCCATCATTCGTCGCAGCCATGCGTTGTTCATCATTGGCTTCACCTTGGCGTTGATCTACCAAGGAGGCTTCGGGAGCCCGCGGTTGCTATTCGACGGAAGTTGGTTGGACATCGCGCCGATTTATTTACTCTATTTCGCAGCATGCGGAATCTCAGCGATAATCGCCGCAGTGATCGTCGTCCGCCGTTGGTTCTACCGCCCCCCAGCGGCACTGCTCTCCAGCCACAGTGAAGTCATCGACGTAGCCGCCGTGCTCGGCAAACAACCACTGGCCGCCGGACGGTATCACAGCTTGGCAAAATTACCGGGCAATGAAATCTTCAAAGTCGAAATCAGTACCAAAGACCTCCTCCTCCCCGGCTTGCCCCCAGCCTGGGACGGCTTGTCGATACTGCATGTCTCGGATCTGCATTTCATCGGCACCATCACTCGTGAATACTTCACAGAAGTCCTCCGCCGCGGCCAGGAACTGGGATCCGACATGGTGGTCTTTACCGGCGATTTGCTCGACGAACAACATTTGACCGATTGGCTTCCAGAGACGCTGGGACAACTCAGCGCCCCACTGGGATGTTATTTCATCCTCGGCAACCACGACTGGGATCTCGACCCCGATGCGACACGAAAATGTTTTCGCGAGCTGGGCTGGATCGACGTCGCCGACCGGTTTACGACCGTTGAGCACGCTGGGAAAAAATTGCTGATCGCCGGTTCGGAATACCCCTGGATGGGAAACAATCCCGACATCTCAACCGCCGAAGAGGTCGACTTCCGCTTGTTGTTGAGCCACACCCCCGACAACTACCCCTGGGCCCGCCGCGCAAATTTTGATTTGATGCTGTCAGGCCATAATCATGGCGGCCAAATTCGTGTCCCCGGAATCGGGCCGATCTATACGCCCAGTCTCTACGGCACACGGTATTCCGCAGGGACCTTTTACCGACAACCGACCCTGCTGTACGTCACCCGGGGCATTTCGGGCAAAGAACCGCTCCGTTACAATTGCTTGCCGGAATTAACGCAACTGGTATTGCGTCCCACGACGGTCCCGTCGTCTCAGGCTGACAAAAAACGAAAACTGATCGGTGCAAAAACCTAGTCCGCCGAGCTCGTTCAAGGTGGCGAAGCGTGCGTATTGTTTTGACTTTATTAACGATCCTTTGGGCCTCGCCTTGGTCGTTGCTGGGAATCTTCGCTGGTCTGCTGGGATTATTGACCGGCGGCCGTGCCCGACGCGTGGGAATGGCTTTGGAATTCCACGGGGGAGCTGTCACCTGGTTTTTGCGACGCTGTCCCAATAGCCCGATGGCGATGACCATGGGACACACCATCCTGGGACTCACCGATGCGGCGCTCGACATCACCCGCGACCACGAATGGGTCCACGTCCGCCAATACGCCCGCTGGGGCCCGCTGTTCATCCCGGCCTATCTCTATTTCTCAACCGTCTTATGGTTTCAAGGCAAAGATCCCTACCGCGACAACCCTTTCGAACGCGAAGCCTACGGCGATACCGATTAACGCCGCCCATCAATTTACCCTCCATGCCAGATGTAACGGGTGCCACTGGCGGCTTGCCCGCCAGTGCTATTCGCGTCACCTGTGAAACCACGGGCGGACGAGCCACCGGTGCTCCCCATTTCAAACAAACGTATTTCGTTTCGCTCAGCATCTCTCTCCCCGCAACCGTCTGCTTGCGGTCGCTATCCGCGCAACTTTCACACCTATCCGTAACAGCACGGGTGCGTCACACGGGCTGGTTGACTTATAATCACCGCGTCTCACAGCGGCCGTCAATACGCACTATTTGAAAACACAACATGCCCTCACCACTTGAAACCGAACTGCGACAACGGATCGCTGGCGACGTGCTCTTCGACGACGTTAGCCGCGGACTGTACAGCACCGACGCCAGCATCTATCAAATCCCGCCCATTGGCGTCGTGTTGCCTAAATCGAAAGCGGATGTCCGCACCGCCGTTCAAATCGCAGCCGCGCATGGCGTGCCGGTTCTGCCGCGCGGTGGCGGTACCAGTCTTTCGGGGCAAACAGTGGCAGCGGCGATCGTGATCGATTTTTCCAAGTACATGAATCGCATCCTGGAAATCGACGCCGAGCGCGGTCTGGTACGGATCGAGCCGGGGGTTGTGCTGGATCAACTCAACACCGCTCTCAAGCCGCACGGCCTGCAATTCGGCCCCGACGTCTCCACCAGCAACCGCGCCGCACTGGGCGGCATGATCGGCAACAATTCCGCCGGTTCCCGTTCGGTGCGACACGGCAAAACCATTGACCATGTCCGCGAATTGCACGTGCTATTGGCCGACGGCACCGAATTGCAATGCGAACCACTCGACGCCGATGCGATTGCACAGCGACAGGCACTGGAGACAACCGAAGGAGAGATCTATCGACGGCTACCGGCAATCGTCGACGCGGCGCGTGATGAAATCATCGCCCGCTACCCACGCATCCTCCGCCGCGTGAGTGGATATAACCTCGATGCCTTCGTTCCGGAACTGCAAAGCGAGTTACCCATCGCTGCCACCTCAGCGGAGTTGAATGCCCAATGGCCCGATCGCGGGGAGTTCAATCTCGCTAAAATTATCGTTGGCGCAGAAGGGACGCTGGGAACCATCACCGAAGCGGTCCTCTATGCCGTGCCACTCCCGAAACAACGCGGCGTCGCCTGCCTGCAGTTTCGTACAATCGATGCGGCGCTGAAATCCGTGACAAGGATTCTGGAAACCGAGCCTTCAGCCATCGAAATGCTCGACAAGTACATCATCGAACTATCTCGCACCAATTTGGAATACCGGCATTATTTAGATTTCGTCGAAGGGACGCCCGAGGCGCTGCTGATTGTCGAATACAGCGGCGAGACCTTGGAGTTTGTTCAGGAGAAACTTGAGCAATTAGAGCAAATCCTCGCCGATTGGGAGGGCCTTGAAAAATACATCCCGGCAGTCGACCCCGCGCAACGGGACCGAATTTGGAATTGCCGCAAAGCGAGCGCGCCTTTACTCCTCAGCATCCCCGGTGCCCGCAAGCCAATTGCCTTTGTTGAGGATCCAGCCGTCGCTCCCGGCCAGGCGGCGGAATTCGCGCGACGCTTTCGTGAAATCCTCGACCGCCGTGGCGTCGCCGGATCGTTTTATGGACATGCCTCCGTCGGTTGCCTGCACATCCGGCCCATGCTCGACACGAAAACCGCAGAGGATTTGACCGCACTCAAAGCAATTTCCGATGAAGTCGCCGCTCTAATCGGCGAATTCCACGGTTCCATGTCGGGCGAACATGGCGACGGATTGGCCCGCAGCTACCACAACCGCGACCTGTTCGGCGAGAAGCTGTATGCGGCCTTTGAAGAGGTGAAGCGTCTATTCGATCCCCGTGGTTTGATGAATCCCGGCAAGGTGGTCAGCGATGTCTCACCCGTAGAAAATCTGCGCTATGGCACCCAGTATCGCGGACGTGAAATCAAAACATTTCTCGATTTCAGTGGTGAAGCAGCCAGCCGCCGGTGCAACGGGGAACGGATTTCTCGCAGCAGCAGAGATGTGTAACGGCTCGGGGGTCTGTCGCAAAACCAACACCGGCACGATGTGCCCTTCGTTCATGGCGACGCGCGACGAAGAACATTCCACTCGCGGCCGCGCGAATGCACTGCGACTCGCACTGTCGGGACAATTGCCGGACGATGCGCTGACGTCACAACGGATGTACGACGTGATGGACCTGTGCCTGATGTGCAAGGGATGCAAAGCGGAATGCCCGTCGAACGTCGACGTCGCCAAACTCAAAGTCGAATTCCTCGCTCAATATTACCAAACGCATCGCCCCTCTCTCGGCACAGTCGTCATGGCCCACACGGGACGCCTGAATCGCATCGGTTCGGCGCTGGCCCCGGTCTCAAACTGGTTAGCCCGTCTGCCCGGCGCTGCCTACCTGACGGAAAAACTATTCGGCGTCGACCGTCGCCGTCAATTGCCCACATTCAAGCACGACCATTTCGGCCGCTGGTTTGGACGCCACGCACCGCACCCCCGTGCTGGTCAGAACGGAAAGGTCATCCTCTTAGATGATTGTTTGACCAGCTTTTGTGAACCAAACATCAATCGCGCTGCTGTGCAATTGCTCGAACGCGCGGGGTATACCGTCGAATTAGCGGGACTCCACTGTTGCGGTCGGCCGTATTTCTCCAAGGGGCTGATCGCGCAGGGGAAGTCCTTGGTCGAGCAAAACATTGCGACCTTGGACAAACTCTCATCAAGCGATGTACCCATTCTGGGCTGCGAGCCGAGTTGCCTGCTGTCGTTGGTCGACGAATATCCCGACCTCGTTCCAACCGAAGCGGCCCAACGCGTGCGCTCGCGAAGTTTTACACTGGATGCCTGGCTGGCTGAACAAACCGCCGCTGGTCGCTGCAACCTGAAATTTAATCCCTTAGACCAATCCGCCCTCTTGCACGGACACTGCCAACAAAAAGCACTCGTCGGCACGTCCGGCACGGTGGACGCGTTGAAGCTCATCCCGCAATTGAACGTGACCGAAGTCAACTCCGGCTGTTGCGGTATGGCCGGTTCGTTCGGCTACGAGCACTACGACGTAAGCATGGCCATCGGCGAGCGTGTCTTGTTTCCCGCAGCCAAGGCACACACCGCTGGACCGGTGATCGCACCCGGGTTCTCTTGCCGGCATCAACTCGCCGACGGCACGGGGACACAGGCCTTGCATCCCATCGAGTTGCTTGCGCAACAATTAACACCGGATGACCAACCCTAAGCTGTCACTTTTTATCCAGCACATCCGCCATCGGTAATTCGTCAAGGCTACCAATGCCGAAGACCGACAAGAAGCGCGGCGTGGTGTGATACGTGACCTCTTTGGGATTTTCCTCGTCGCGGTGAATCGCGATCAATTGACGGCGTACCAATTGACTCAGCAGTCCGCCGGCGTTTTTACGACCGGTCGCTTCGGCATCCTCACGGGTGATTGGCTGTTGATAAGCAACCAACGCTAAAATCCCTAGAGCATCCTGCGAGAGTTTGACTTCCCGCGGACCAATACCAAAGACTCGATTGCGGACCCGCGAAAAGGACTCGCGTAGTGCGAGAATGTATCCCCCCTCCCCCAACCGAATTTCGTAGGGACGGTTTTCCGCCGCGTAGGTCTGATTCATCTCATCCGCGAGGCTCTGCACCGCACTACTGTTGAAGCTGTCTCCCAACAGCCCGGCGAGTTTTTTTGACGTGAGCGGTTTGCCTCCGACAAACAGCGCCGCTTCCAAAATCTGCGGCGGAGTAAAACGGGGGGACTGATCCTCCTGTTCGTCCTCGTCAGCTGCCGACGACGAATCAGCCTCACTCGCACTGGCGGCGATGGCCTCCTCGCCGAGAGAGATTTCCGCCTCCCCATCCCCCTCCGCAGTGGCTTCTGCCACGGCCTCGGGAACTTCAATTCCCCAATCAGCATCATCCATCGCTTCAACGGCGCGGAGATACTGGGCGTCAATTTCCTCTGCGGAAATATCCAGTTCGTCAGAGAACTCGTCGGCTGGCGGGTTATCCATTTGACTCACGGCTAAGGCCACTCCGTTGGCATCACACGGACCCATTTCCGCGTGCTGAGAGGGGGATTTTACCGCAAGACGGTGAATCGCCT
Organism: uncultured Planctomycetaceae bacterium; assembly: GCA_942492455.1. Classification (GTDB taxonomy): domain Bacteria; phylum Planctomycetota; class Planctomycetia; order Planctomycetales; family Planctomycetaceae; genus Symmachiella. The sequence continues at coordinate 17,139 of CALOFE010000087.1, forward strand.
CAATAGCGAGTCTGCCGGATGCCCTGCTACTTCAATCGCGAAATCGGCCGTATCCGCCGGTTTTCACATCAAAGCGCGGCAAAAGCCTGAGACTCATGCTGCCTCAGCAGACGTGGACGACGTTGAGCGACATCGCCGTCGGCCTTGAGTTTCTGCAATTCTGCGATTTTCTCACGACATCGGCGGCAATTCTCTAAGTGGAGCCGGACGTGCTCTGTCTCAGCAGGAGCGAGTTTCCCATCGACATAATTGTCTGCCATCGATTCGACATCATGGCAGGCCAGGACCGCTCTCTCGGGCCGTTGCGTCTTGTTGATGACAAAATTGCCGACCAAGAGCAACAGAATCACAGCTGAGGCGGTTCCGCCGATCACCATCGATTGCCGCGTACGGCGTTTTCCGCGCAGTCCCACCACGAGTCGTCCCACTTCACCTTGCGGGCAGGCTTGCCACTCATTCGCGTTGGACTGATTCTCACTCATGGAATTGCTTTTGTACTGCTCTGTTTGCTTAAGTGCATCCGCTTAGGTGCGTCTGCTCAAACGATGATTTCTCCCTGGTCTCGGTGAGGCAGACTCATCGCCCCTCCCGTCACGGAAACCCAGTTTAAGTATCATCGGCCATCCCGAAACTTCGATCTGTATGATACCCCACATTGCCTCGATGTGATGTCCAAATTGGCAAAGTTTGCAGGAATTTTCGCATGGCTGCAGGGCAAGATCAATACCCCGGCAAAGTCAACTCACTCGCAATTGTTGCTCTAAAGTGTCCAAAATATCCTGGACCCGCCAGTTCTGTGCGGCGACTTGGATGGTCGCTGACCCGGTGACCAACGCATCCACCCGTTTTTCCGCTGATATCACCGTACTGTGGTTGCGACCTCCGAAGTAACCCCCAATTTCGCTATACGCCGCGTGAGTATGCTTTCGAGCCAGGTACATCGCCAACATGCGCGGTTGGCTCACGGTGCGGCCTCGCTTCGAGGATTTGAGACAAGACGCCTCAATCCCGAACAAATTACAGACCGCCTCTTCCACATCCGCCATGCGGATCACCCGAATGCAGTCACGCTCCAAATCGGCCAGCACCTGTTGGGCGGCCCCCAATCGTACCCGTTTGCCCGTCATGCAATAATAGGTTTGCAGGCAATTCAAAGCCCCTTCGAGCTCGCGGACGTTGTTACGAAATCGATCCGCCACGAAATTTAATGCATCATCAGAAAACTGCCCGGACAACCGCCGCGCCTTTTGAAACACAATTTCCTTGCGGGTCGCTGCATCGGGCGCCTCCATACGGCACACCATCCCCGACAGAAATCGAGTCTTCAATTCGTCGCTGAGCTTGGTCGACAACCGCGGATGTTTGTTGCCGGTGAGCACCACTTGCCGGCCGTGGCTGACCAGCTGTTTGAACGTGTGTAAAAACTCCTCTTGGATGACCCGCTTGCCTTCGAGGAAATCCACGTCATCCACCAACAGAATATCCACCGTGCGAAACCGTTGGCGAAAACTCGGCAGCGTATGATTGCGGAGTGCATCGGTGAAATAATTCGCAAACGCCTCAGAGGTGAGGTACACGACTTGCAAGTCCCGATTCTCACGGCGCAAGCGGCGATAGATCCCCTCCAACAAATGCGTCTTGCCGGTCCCCACAGGTCCGTGGAATAACAGCGGATTGAAATTGGCATCGGCCGAATCACAAATCTGATGTGCGGCGGTCAGCGCCAATTCATTGCAGGGACCTTTGACGAAATCGCTCAAATCGGAAAAGCGTCGACCGCGTCGGCGTTCCGTCGGAGACTTCGTTTTCGGTTCGCGCTTCGGCTTTGGCGTCGGAGGTTGTTCACCGTCGACGTTTTCGCCGCTGCCGCTATTTTGGATTTGAGCGCCGGCAACATCCGGATCGACTTCGAACCGAACCCGCACAGAGGGGCCCAACACCGATTGGGCGGCTTGCCGTACGGTGGAACGATATTTCTTTTGAAACCAGTCCGCTAAAAACGGACTAGCCACGCCGATCGTGATTTCATCGTCCTGAACCGTCAGCGACGTCTTATCGGAAAACCATTGCTGATAGGCATGGTCGCCGACGGCTGTCGCCAACGCGCGCAGAATTTGCTCTTCGGCCGATGTGAACATCGGCGCGAACGCGATCGTATCGGGCTGCATCGTGCTACCCCCAAACGCGCACGTACTGCGATCCTCGCCTCCTTAGGAGGTTCTAAACGACGGCATCCGTTGCCAGACCCTCTATCGTGTTGCGATAGGAGCGCAGTGTTGCTGCTGGATGTGAAGACTGTCACGGCGAATCATGCACCATTCGATTCGCCGTCACGCTTATGGAAACTTACTCGGTGAAACGATCCTATCCGGACGGGCGCCGCTGTCAAACCAAAAAGCGAATCTTCTCAAGTCGTTTTCAAATATGACTACGAAAAGCCGGAAACTCCCGTTCATTTTTCGGGACCGACGCGGTCAAAAAAACATGGCCCGCCAACAACCGTGTGAACAACCTGTCGACTGTTTGCCGCGCAACTCAGCGCCGCAAATGCAGGTGCAGCGCTCGCGTTGCCAAGGCCGAAAAACCCAACCGCTCGTAAGTCGCGGACGCATACCGGTTTCGGCAATCAACCGCCAAAAAGACCGTGTCCGCTGCGGTTCGCGGCAGCTTGGGCAACGCATCCAACAGCATCCGCCAGCCCAGTCCCTCTCCTCGGCAGGACGGTCCCACCCCCATATAAACCAGTTCCCAGGCCCGTTGATCCGGATGCTCCGACAGCAACAAAACCCCCGCATCGACGCCATCAATGCAATACAATCGCCACGTCTCTGCCGCAAAGCGTCCTGCCGCTTGGTGCGACGCAAGAGCTTGCTCCGCTGTGCGAATCCCGTCCAGTTCGGGGCAATCCAACGTCGCCTGGTAGGTCTGCTCTAAGAGCGCCACAAATCGATCGTGCGTCCCCGTGCTGTAGACAACCGACTCCAACGGCGGACGCGTGTCTTGCGGCCAACTGTGATCTAAATTCCGCTCCATAAATAACAGATCAGTCAAATACCCGATGCCATTGCGTGAGAGAAGTTGCCGCCCCGAATGGTCTTCTGGTTCTAAAATGGACTGAATGATCGTGACACCGGCCGCCTCCAAATGCCGGACGGCTGCAGCGACCAGCGCGTCGGCCAATTCGTCTTCCGCATTTATCACTTCGGGCGGCCAGATCGATGCCGTTTGCCCCGGCTGGATGACCGTAAGGATCGCGCCGACCGGTTCTGCGTCACGGTAGCCGATCAGCAGGTCGTCCAGGACCAACTCCCCATGCGCGGCAGAGGCCAAGGCATTTGCGACATGTTGCTGCCGATCCGCTTGCGGAACCTGCTGCATCAGCAATCGTACGGCAGCCTCAACGTCCGGGCCGACGGCGGGACGGATGGTAATCATACTCACCCCCTTGTAGGGCAGGCGACGCCTACGACCATGGCTGAACTATCCGCATGAAAGAGAGAGACGCGCATACTCAATGCACAACTGGCAGGATCCGGGCAGAAGGGGGGAACTGCGAAGCGGCGAATCTCCAAAGTGCACCATGCAGCTTGGAAAATCCACAACCTCCCCGCAACCAAAGCAATCAGGAATCACCAGCCGCCAATCGCGTTGACCAGCTGGTTGCCTGCAGAATACGTCGCGAAGGTTGGGATTTCAATCGCAGTCGTTGCACCGTCAGAAAGAGCGGCTTACATACGGCAGCAGCCAGGACTGCATGGGGGAGCATCGCTCGGGGGACAGGCGTTAGAGATCGGCAAACCACCCGCAGTGCGGGTGGCGTGTGCCGCCGGAGCGCTGAGCAACTTCTCCAACTTACCAGCCCCACAACCGGGGCACTTTACCTGTTCCCCGTTACGCACAAGAAGTTCAAACTCATGCTGACAGGCCGAGCAAGCGTACTCAAATATCGGCATGGCAAAATTGTGCCTTCGGTTTAAAGTTCGTTAATCGGTTCGAAATAAGGTCTGCTGTGATCCTGCTGCAAGGGGTCAAGTCTCACATTCATCGCCCCCGATGGGACACCGAAACCGCCTGGTAAAAGTCACCACGATTACGGTAGTTGGATGCACTGGTCGCGGGATGCAGCTTGAGACCCAAAACTCGAATCGACAAACGAGACAGGTTCGCTTTGACCATCGATCATGGGGGTTGAACCCACAAAAATCAATAGTGCCACGCACGCTGCCGCCAACGTCGCTGTCGGCACCCAACTCGGATAGCCACGTCGCGTCTGTAAAACCGTGGCCGGAGAAATCTGAGCGCGCAACCGCGGCCACAGGGAGTCCCCGCGAATCTCGGTGGGAGTTTCGCTCACAACACGCATGATCGTCCGACTGTCGGTAAGCCCCTGCAATGCCTCACGGCAAGCGGGACACTGAGCGATGTGCCTACGGGCGGTGACCGCCTCGTTGACTTCCAATTCATCGCCGACCAACAGGGCCAACTTATGTTGAAAATCATGACAACTCATCGGTGAATTCCTCGCCCCCTAAAAATGTATCGACAACGTCTTGATCCAAATTCCGCTTCTCCCAGAGCTTTTGAAAGCGCGTCCGGGCTTCCGCTAATCGCCATCGAATCGTGGCTTCCTTGCGGTTCTCTATTGCGGCAATTTCCGAGGTAGAGAAGTTCTCCAAATCCCGTAAAACCAGCACTTTGCGGTATTTCTCCGGAATCTGCTCTAAAACGTGCTGCACCTCTTGCCGCAGGTCAATCTCTTGACGCGGGTCGTCGGTCGACGGATCGGGTGATTTCTCTGATGCACTTTCAGAGAAAAGCGACGTCCAACCGCGACGTTTCCTGCGTCGCAAATAATCCAATGCCAAATTCACGCCAATGCGGAACAACCACGGGCCAAATCGACGTGAGGGATCAAATTGATCCAACCGTTCAAAAGCGCGGAGAAACGTTTCCTGCGCCAAATCACGCGATAACTCCGTGTCATGCACGAATCGCAGAATCACTCCAATCAGCCGCCGTTCGTAGCGCGTTACCAGCCCGCCGTAAGCATCCTTGTCGCCACGGCGCACATCTTCCACCAGACGGGCGTCACTGAGCGTAACACCAGATTCCTCAAGATCGGTTGTACCGGCCTCGTTTTTTGACATTAAGATCATAAGCAATTTCCTTCACGCCGTTCGTCGTTAACTACGTGCGTGAGGTCATTGCTGTTGGAAAGTAATGGCGAACTATTGCGTCGCCTAGACGGCCCCTGCAACCAGGAGCCATAACCCTATCCACAGAAAGGGGTTGCAAAACAAACCCCGGGGGTGAGTCGCTTGAAATTCATGCGTCCCATCCGCCGATATGTTTCGCTACTCTTCTAGTTTACACCATTGTGCTCGGAAAATCGGCAAACCTAGCTTCCGTTTTTTCCGTTCAAAACTGGTATGGTAATCCATGTCGTTTTCCGGCGAACGCTCTGGGGGGGTCGTCCGCGGGCCAAATGCGGGGTGCTCGTCGACCATTTTCACCGCCACATCGAAGTATTCCTCGACATCTGTCCAAAAATGCAGCTTGCCCCCGGGAATCAAAATCCGCCGAATCTGCTCCACCAGAAATTCGTCAAATACACGGCGCGGTTTGTGTCGTCGTTTCCACCACGGGTCCGGAAAATAAACGTGCACTCCCGCCACACTGGCTGAAGCAATACGTTCGCCCAACACAACTTTCGCATCACCGCCCAAAAATCGAACATTGGACATCTCGCGCTTGGCAACCCGCAGAGCCGCCCGCCGCCCTTCGCGATAGTTGATTTCAATTCCTAAGAAATTCGACTCGGGACGCCGCCGCCCCTCATTAAACAGAAACAAACCGCGTCCAGCACCGACCTCGACCTCCACCGGATGGTCGTTGCCAAAGTATTCCTGCCAGTCAAACGGGCCTTCGATATCGGCGAGAATCTGAAAGTACGGACGAAGGTCAATCTGGGGTGCTAAAGCCATAAGCGTCGATTCGGTCGTCACTAAAAGTCTATGTTGAAAACTCGTTGAAAATCTGTTGAAAACTTTGCAGCGGCAGCGTCCGCTGGGGGAGCTGCCGCTTCTGGTTTGTCACCCAGTGCCGCTCACATCTAGAAACTAAGCAGACGTTGTGTACTAACTAGCTCGATTTGGTTTCTCGTTTAATCGGCACACCGATAATCGTGCCGCTAAAGACCATTTTCCCGTCGACAACCCCCTGCACCGTATTCACGGCACGGATATTGGGACGTAATTTCGTGCAACGAGCCATGAGAATCAAACGGCTGCCGGGATACACCGGAGCACGGAAGCGAATCTCATCCATGCCGCCAAATCCCAGAAAATCCCCGCCCAGCAGGTCATACTTGCGCGCATAAAAGCCGGCCAATTGGGCGGCCGCTTCGCAAATAATGACGCCCGGCATCAACGGAAATCCGGGCATATGGCCGGCCACCCAAAACTCTTCTTCGGTGACATCCAAATAGCCGACAACGCCGTGATTATCGCGATCAACGTGCACAATCGCCGTCAAATGCTCCATCTGATTGCGTTGTGGGTTGATCCGACGAATGGCATCGATATCAAAAATCGGCTTGCTGAAGTCGATCTGGTCCAAATCATATAACAGTGGTGGTGGCATTATCTCTGCTCATTTTTCAGTAAGGTGGGCAATTGACCTGGGGGAACTGTTCCCCACGCCAACTGAATTCAAAACCGACCGACACGACGTCACGAAGCCCGTTCCAGGGCTTCTACCAGACATCGCGCTGGGCTTTGTGGTGGGTTTTAAGAAATCGACAAGATTTTCTCAATCTGCGAGAGTTCGACGATCAGCCGATCCGGTTTGATTGCACTGTCTTTGAGATCCTCCGCAGAGGCGTCCAGACTCGATTTGTCGCCGGCAAACAGCGCGGTCTTCATTCCCAGCTTCTTTGCGACACCCAAATCACCACGAATGCGTGAACTGATGTACAAAACGTTCTCAGCGGGAATCCCTAACTTCTCAAATTGTTGCACGCTCGTGTCAAACAAGACCTGAGACGGTTTCCGAAATCCCACGCGATAAGATAACGCAAGACAATTTGGCGCAAACAAATTCTCAGGCGCGCGTAGTTTACCTTGCTGCCGCAGTGCTCGCAACATTTGTGTGTAGCTAAAGGACTGCGCGTCGGAAAGCAGCCCTTGCGTCCGCCCCGATTCCGAAACCGCTTCCAAAGCTTGTGAGGCGCCGGGGGCCGCAGCGGCACCCTGCAGACAAGAATGGAAAAAATAGGCGACCTTTTCGCAAAAATCGTCCAAACTGCCGTAAAACGATGCGTCGAATTGATAGTCCTTCTGCTGCAACCGGCCGATCATTGTCCGCCAAATTTCGGTGCTATTCACCTCCGGGGCCTGCCCCCGTTTGTTCGTCCCCCCCATCGCGAACCGGTCAACCGTCTCATCGTATTTGTGCAGAAAGTATTCCCACGGCGCGCCCGGCTTGCGGCTCATGGAATTCCACATGTTGAATTCTTTGATAATCTTGTCCAAGGCAATCTGCATGGGGAGTTGCTGTGGATGCCGGTGCAGTAAACGCCCTTCCGAAATCGTCAACAACGTCCCATAGAGATTCCACACCACCCCCCGAATATTGGGCAATGGTTTCAGATAGGGTGTCGCCTTGGCCGCAACCGGTTCTGGGGGCATCGGCCACAACAGATCGCGATTATCGAGCCACTCGGCGTACTCGTCTAAAGATTTAGGCATGGCATCCAACAAAACAGGTCGGGCAGGCTGAACTTTATATGCAGTCAACGAGTATACAGCCACAGGCCAACCGACTCCAATGGATCACAGTTCGCCTGCTCTTCAGAGAGAGCAAAGTTTATAACCAGTCGCCAAAAAGGCCGCTGGGACGGGGTTGACGGCTTACAAAGGTACGCTACAATGACTTTCATACGTAAGTTGAGGTGATGGAGGCGCAGTATGGGAAAACGACAACCGGCATCCAAGGCAGAATTGGAGATCGCCCGCATCGTCTGGGATTTGGGCAACGCCACCGTGCGACAGGTCTTTGAACAGGTCGATCCGACGCGGGAACTCGATTTCAAAACCGTGCAAACCTATCTCCGCCGACTAGAAGCCAAAGGATATCTGAACACCCAGCAAGACGGCCGCAGCAAGGTCTACTCCCCCAAAGTCCGGCCCGGACAAGTCATACGCGAAACAGTCGACGATTTTCTGCAGCGACTTTTCGACGGGGCCACACTGCCGCTGGTGCAACATTTAATTTCAGAACGGGACATCTCAGCCAACGAAATCCAAGAACTCCGCGAGATGCTCGATCGCTGGGAACAGGATCATGGCCCTCCTCAGGAGAAGTGAACATATTCAGGCTCAGCGGTGTCCAACCCGGCAACTGAGCCGATTGAGACTCGATGTGGCCGCCGCCGCCGCGCTCGCCCGGCGGCGGTCTCATCTTGTTCTATTTGCTGTGGATGTATCATCTCGCTAGGCGCTATTGGCATCGCGATGATTCTTCCGCACGTAACGGCGCTCCCCTCTTTCTTAGCAATCGTTGCGATAAGCCTGTGATTCGGGTATCCCGCGTCGCTGCATTTCCCCAAGTGTTGCCTGCCTCACAGAGTCTGCTCCCGCAAACGTCGATATCCTTTTCATCGAGGCATCTCCGGATATCGTCATTGGATGTGAAAACGATATTCCGTCACCGCTCTGCGGGGTTTTGAGACCGCCGGTTATCAATCGCTGGGAACGGATTCTGTGAAAAGGGATAACGCTATGAAACGGATTTCAATCGGGTTGTACGGAGCGGTCATGTGCGGATGCCTGTTGCTCACCGGCTGCGCAACGGCCAGCCATAACATGCCCGTCCACGAATTTGGCGAGTCCGGTGCCGCTTGTGCCAACGGCAGTTGCTCCGCTTCACCAGCCAACTGCACCAACGGAAGCTGTCAGGCCAGCCAAAGCAGCTGCAGCAGCGGAAGTTGTTCCGCGTCCGCGAAACAGGCGGGGGCGTTGTATTAAGACGTCAAGAGCTTGCTAGTCAGCCAATTCAAGGACCATCCACGAGCGTCCGCCGCATCTCCTGGAGACGGCGGACGATTTTTTTGTGGACCTCCTCGGTTTGACGTACGACAAGCATATCCTGGAAGGTCTGGACTGAACCGTAACCACCGGTGCCGTCCCACGTCTCGATGGCGAGGTCGGACCTGAGAGTGTCCGCTATTTGCTGGGTCGCATCGGCGATCCGATATTGTTCCTGAACCACCGGATCAACAGGCGGATCAACAATCGGCACGGGGGGGACGTAACGGCCTCCCTGAAAATCGTCGGGGCCGACTTGAAACTGTCCCTGTCCCCGAAATCCATCGCCTTGAAATCCGCCACCTTGACGTTGGTGATTGTGTCTTTGGCGATGAGCAGCGGGGTCAGGCTCGATCTTCTCAGCGAGATCCACAACATCATAGACTCGAATCGTGAATTCCTCTTCAGCGATTCGCCGCGTGGTGATGCGAAGTTGCTCGTTGTCATAAATTGCCACCAAATCCAAAGGCTTTAGGATTGTTTGCAGGCAGGATTCTAACGTGACACCGGAGGCTGTGATGCTAACCGGTGAATCAGGACTGATGCCTTCGTCAAATAGCGGAATCTCGTCCAACCAAATTTGAAAATGATGCGATCGGGCCAGCATTTCCAGCACGTCGATTAACGGCTCGTCTTCGACGACAAGGTTGACGTTTTTCGATAACACCTGCTGAAACCGGGCCTCCGCTCGCCGCTGACGATTGCTCGGCATCGGCGCCGGGCGCTGAATGCGCGGCGTGGTGCGGATGCGCTGGATGTCGAACAGAAGTTGAGCGATTTCGGCGTGAACGCTTTGCGTTTGTTCCATTGCCAACATCCAGGCAAAGCCTTGCACTGGCCCCGGGCCAGTGCCCTCCGGCCACGTGTCGGGAGAAACTACGGTCGTAATCAGGTCGATCAACTCGTCGTAATCATCGTCGGGAACAATTCGACGCACATCGTAAATACGAGTAACAATCATTTCCTCCGCCATGCGTGATGTCGTGACGATCAGTACGCCGTCTTTGACCACAGAGTTGAGCTGAAACAGCGACAGCATTGTGCGTAGCGCGGCCTTCAATGAAATTTCTTCGACGCTAAACGAGATCGGAGAATCCGGGCTAATGCCTTCGTCTGAGAGACTCTGTTCGTCCAGCCAGATATTGATGCGACAACGGTTCGCCAGCTCATGCAGCGCATCCACCAATGGCGTGTCTACAAAATCCACATTAACCGGCTGTTCAAGGCGCAGGCTGATCGCAAGATCTTGAGCGGATGCGGGGTCTCCCGGCTGAGCGGGGTAGTCGCAGCCGCACATTTCTGCGAGGAAACGGTCGATCTGTTGATACAGTTGGCGTATTTGTCGATGCACGGCCTGTGACTGGCGAATCCAGAGGCCCTCCTCGACACCAGTGATCGAACCCGGTCCCCCCAATGACTCCCAACTGTCTGGCACCACTAGTGTTTCAATCAAATCTATCATGGAATCGATGTCAATTGGCCCAAGGGTGTCCACCAAATCCGGCAACCGATAGAAATGCGTTTCCAGCATGTAAGCGGCGGAACTTTCGGAGGTCACCAATAGCGTGCCGCGATTCTCCACGTACGCGCCGCCGCGTGGCACGAGCAACAACGACATCACATCACGCAGGGCAATTTGTTTCAAATGCATGGTGACCGGTTCGGTGAAAATGTCGTCGTTGAAGGCGGTCTCGTCAAAACGGACCAGAATCCCCTGCTCTGCGACGGTCGATTCAATCACGAGCTTCAACGGCAATCTGTCGATGTCGACGTCAATCTGCCGATCAAGTGCTTGGCGAAGCTGACTGGCGGTCAGTGACATCGGAGCCTGTTCGGACATATCGTCGGTCTCAGCGTCGGTATCGCGTGTCTCCTGCACACCGTCCAACGCACCCACCACAATAGCGGTCACGATGCACACCACGACGATCAACACCGTAGGTTTGAAAGGTGCAGAACGCGCCATGCAGGTCACCTCGTCGGTCTGTCGGCCCACTGACAATTCGCATTGCGATGCCAAACTTGCAGCTCGCTCCTCGAGGGAGCAAGTCGTACGACTGGTCATCGCGTCATGACAATTGTCTATACGAACAGCCAACGCCAGAATTCACACGATTACTGCCGGGACGCTTCGTTCACAGTCCGCTCAAACATATCAAGCAGTTGCGGCGTCTTCTTCTCCAGGCTGTAGTGTTCCTGGATCATCTCCATACCTGCTTGGCCGAGATGGCGGAAGGCTGCGGGGTCGTCGAGGACTTTCATCGCCTGGGCGGTCAGCGCGTCAACGTCGTCGAAACCGGCGAGTAGCCCGTTTTTTTCGTGTTGGATCATCTCTTGGACCGGAGCCGTATCGGACGCCAAGACCGTGCAGCCGACGGATAGTGCATTCATCAGCGACCAACTCAACACGAATGGGACGGTCAAGTAAATGTGCAAATCACTGAGGCTGAGGACGTTTACCAGATCCGGCGTGGGGATACGGCCTGTAAAAATGAAGCGGCTGAGGTCGTAATTGTCCTGTTTGAGGACATGCTCACGGAATGATTGCTCTTCGATATGGTTTAAGTCCCCGCCATAGGCGACACGGTCGCTGCCCACCACAACAAAGACGACGTCGCTCCGCGCATCGCAAATGCGTTTGGCAACCTTCATGAAAATGTCGAAGCCCCGCATCGATTCGAAGCCACGGGAGACATAAGTCACGATTTTGGTGTCGGCGGGGATATCGCGGTTGGCGATTTTGCGGGGGACGTCGCGGCGATGCCACAGTTCGGTGTCGATGCCATCGAAGACCGTTTCCAATTTGGGCTGATACTCGGCCGGGAAGAGTTCGCGTTGCCAGTTCGTGGGCGAGTAGCCTCGCGTGCAGGTTTGCAGGTCGAGCAGAATCATGGCATTGCGAGCCCGCGACCGTAAAATGCTCATGTCGTTGGCGGGGTACTCCGGTCGATAGTCGAGATCAGACCCATGCCCGCGGTAATAGTATTCGAAGTAATTAATAATCGGACGGTCATACAAATCGGCCAGCCACAGCGTCGAACCGAATCCGCTGTGCCCGACGATCAGATCGGGTTTGATTTCAGGGTGCGCCTTCATCGCTTCGTAGACCCCCCAGGCATGCCAAGTCGCGTTTTCAAAGGTGCGACTGCAGTAGTGCGTCGCCTTGGTCGCGCCCCCTTTGGCCTGATACTGAATCCGCCGCACTCCATCGACATCGGCGGAAGGATGTTCGCAAACAAACGAACATTCAAAACCTTTGTTCTTCACCAAATGTCGGGCGATGTGCCCGAACTGGGCGGGAAAATTATTATGAACAAACAACACATGCATGGTGAGGACTCCTGCAGGGAAGCCGAGTATACGGGCTTGCCTGCACGGTACACGACGGCGGAGTCCGACGCAAATGGTTGGGAGGCTTGAGGCAACAGGCTTGAGACTACAGGGCTGGTTGATCACGCTGCAATAGTCACTCGATGCCCTCTTCGGAATTCGATCTGCGACCGACTAGCGCGAACTAGTCCCTCAAGCCTGTCACCTCAAGCCTCACGCCTTCGAAGCTACGCCAGTAGTTGCTCCACCACGCGGCCTGGTTGGCCGTCGAGGAGGGTTTGTTCGCGGGCGTTGCGTTTGTAGGAGAGTTTTTCGGGATCGAGACCGAATAGGTGCAGCAGCGTGGCGTGGTAGTCGTAATGATTGACGACATCGGTGACGGCATGGTGGCCGAAGTCGTCGGTTTCGCCGTGCACGCAGCCCCCTTTGAAGCCACCGCCGGCCAACCACATGCTAAAGCCATAGGTATTGTGATCGCGGCCGATGTTCTTTTCGTTTTGAATCACCGGCAACCGCCCCATTTCGCCACCCCAGTGCACGACGGTACTGTCGAGCAATCCGCGTTGCTTGAGGTCGGCAACAAGTGCCGCAGAGGGTTGGTCGGTCTTTTTGCAGGCTTTGGGAAGTGAGTTTTTGATATTACCGTGATGATCCCAGTATTGGTTTTGCGTAAAGACCTGCACAAACCGAACGCCCCGTTCGACCAACCGGCGGGCGATCAGGCAACGACTGCCATAATCTTTTGTCGCCGGGTCGTCCATGCCGTACATCGATTGCGTGGCTTTGGTTTCTTGCGAGAGATCGAGTGCTTCGGTGGCAGCGGTTTGCATGCGGGCCGCAAGTTGGTAACTGGCAATTCGCGCCTGCAGGTCCAATTCGCCCGGACGGTCTTCAATATGTTTTTGATTGAGCGCGTCGACGTAATCCAGGTAGCGTCGTTGAGCGGTCCCGCGAAGATGATTCGGCGCATTGAGGTTTAGGATCCGCGGTTCTTGCGGACGAACGACCGTTCCTTGATACAACGACGGCAGCCAACCATTCGACCAATTTTGGACGCCTGCCACCGGCAAACCGGCCGGGTCGGTCATCGCCACATAGGCGGGCAGTTCCTGCGACGGGTTACCCAATCCGTAGGTCAACCAACTTCCCAGCGCCGGACGGCCTCGTTGAATACGGCCGTTGTTTAACGCATAAATCGATTGGACATGATTGTTCACACCGGTACGTGTCGAACGAACGAGCGTGATGTCGTCAACGACATTCGACAGATGCGGCAACAACTCAGAGAGCTCCATGCCACATTCGCCATGTGCCTGAAATTTCCAAGGGGAGTGCAACACCTTGGAACTGGCCTGCGCGGCGTTGTCGTATTTCACAGTGCCGGGAAACTTCTTGCCGTCCCATTTGGCCATTTCAGGCTTGGGATCAAACATGTCGATGTGACTGGGCCCCCCCTGCATGAACAACGAGATCATCGCCGTGGCGCGGGGGGGATGATGCGGCTGCTTGGGGGTGAGATCAAAATTCCGTGGCCCGACGTCCGGTTTGATCGCCTCGGCGCGAACGTCTTCTTCGTGGAGCAGATGCGCGAGCGCCAACGAGCCGATGCCCATGGCATTGGCAGCCAGGAAGTGGCGACGGGTGGATTGTGGTCTGGTTGGATCAATCATGATGTGCGGCGATACTATCCGTAGGTAGGTTATTCAAAAAACTTGCCGACGAGGACTTGGAAATCGCCCAACACGTCGGGGATCGCCAGTTGATCATCGGCGTTTAACGTATCGAACGGTTTGTCGGCATAATAAAGGTCAGCGCGTTGCGGTTCGTCGTCCAGAACACAGACCACTTGAACGCCGGCTTCCAGATATTCGGCGACCTTTGCAAGCACCGCCGTACGTCGTTCGCTGGGCGAAAGTACTTCGATGACCAAGTCAGGCGGAACCGGCAAATATCCCGGCGGCAGCGGCCCGCGAGGAACCTTTTGATAGCTGTAAAATGCAACATCGGCACCGCGAACCGTATCGGGATTCCGCTCTGTGATGACTCCCGAATCATTACTGAGCACGTGCCCCAGGTCATTCTGTTCTAAAAACTGTCGCAAAACATAAACCACTTGTGAGCAAATCTGTCCGTGTCTAGAAGCGGGGGGATTCATTGTGAGCACGTCTCCTCTCACGAGTTCGGTCGGCTGCCCGCTATCGGGCAGATGCAGATACTCGTCCGCGGTCATGAATGTCGTCGTGGTGGCCATAGCCGTTGCCTTGTCGTCAACAATATGAAAGAAGCTGTGCTCAATGCTCTGAGTTTAAGCAAATATTTTCGAGACGGGCACTGCAAAACCGGGCAATTCATTGGGGAAGGTTAATTCATCCGTTTCGTCAAGAACATCCGTCTGATCCCCGGCACGATACGTCGTGATGCTTCGCTGACGATCGTCCACAACGCAGACGACCGTGACGCCCACCCGTAGATACTCGCTGGTCTTTTGTTTGATGTTTGCGACTTGATCGTTGGGCGAAAGCACTTCAAAAACAATATTGGGTGGCCCAGGCGGATACCCCTCGGGGGCTTCTCCGCGTGGAACAGTCTGGTAGCTGTAATACGCCACGTCGGCTCCGCGTACCGTATCAGGGTCGCGCCGCGTGATGACACCGGAATCGTTGCAGACAACCGTTCCGGTTTGCTGTTCGTCGACATAATTGCCCAACAACCTTCCGATTGTATTACAAATCTGTCCGTGTCGAAATCCGGGTGGGTTCATTGTGTACATGACTCCCTCGACAAGTTCCGTCGGGCGGTCGCTCTCTGCTTGCAGCAGATACTCCTCGGCTGTGATCAGAATTGTGGTAGCCATGATGGTCATTGCTCCTCTACAAAAAACGGAGCCGCAAATGAATTTCAATCGACGTACAGAAAACGATTCGTACTAAACAGTGCCTGGCAGAAAACGGCCAACGCATGGTCTTCTGGCGAGGTCTTATCGTCCTTAATTTGATGACTTTGGAAGTGTTCGGCTTGGTCTTGCAGAAAGTCAACTGCCGCCTGTTGTTCTGACTCCGAAGGCTCAACGCCAAAAGCAAGTCGCCAGGCCAACGCCGCCCGTTTTGTGGGCTCGGTGCCGGCGTCTGCTGCAATCCGCTGTGCAAAGTGCTCGGCAAGCGATATCGTAAAGTTGCTGTTCATCAGCATCAAAGCCTGCGGCGCAACCGTCGATGGCGTGCGGGCCTCACAGTTAGGTTCCATGATCGGCGCGTCAAACGCATCTAACACTGCCAAGGGTTGGCTGCGACGAACCTGAATATAAACGCTACGGCGAAATTCCTTCCCCTTGAGGTCGACAGCCTTCCCCGTGGGGCGTCCGGCCGAATCGGTCGTATCAATGCCGACCACAATTTGGCCGACTTCATCTTCACGAACCGGCACCGGTGGACCGAATTGCTCGGTATTGAGTTTTCCACTAACCGCCAACATCGAATCGCGCAACACTTCCGCTTCAAGCCTGCGAATCGACATTCGTCCATACAACAAGTTATCGGGATCGGCCATTTCTATTTCGCTGCGGCGCTTTGAAGATTGGCGATAAGCGGTCGACAGCATGATCATTTTATGCATCCGCTTTAATTTCCAGCAGCCTTGCATGAAATCGCTGGCCAACCAATCCAACAGATCGGGATGCGTGGGGCGATCACCCAAGACTCCAAAATCACCAAGGCTGCCGACAATGCCGCGACCAAAATGGTGAGCCCACACGCGATTGATCAACACGCGGGCCGTGAGGGGATGATTTCCATCGGTCAATTGCTCGGCAAATGCCAACCGCCGTCCGGTGGTTGGCCGAGTTACGTCATTGACGGGTATCTTCGTTGGTGTCATCCAACTAATGACTGTCAGCCCCGCCGGAGCCAATGCTTGTTTTGGTTGGCGTATTCGCCGCGATAAAATAAATGCGTCGACGGAACCTGCCCCGGTTGTTCGGAGAGAATTCTTACAAATTCCTCTTTGGGCTTCGTCGCTCGGATCTTGGCCGCTTCGGCTGACATTTTCTTCAACTCATCAGCAGCCTTGCGATCGTAGAGATACAGCGAGCCGGCCGAGACGTTGACGCTGGGATGCTCTTTGAGCAACTTTTGTTGTTCGGGAGTCCGTTTGGCTGCCGGAGTATCGCGAGCTGCACGCACCGTTTCTCGCAACTCCTCGGGCAGCTTAGCCAGCTCCAGCTCCAAGGTGGCTTGAATAAATTCATTCTGTTTCTTGGTTCGCTCTGCGTCGATGACTTTGGCTTTCGCTTCGATGTCGGCAGCCTGCTTGCGATCGTCATCGGTATACAAGCTCAACAGGCGTCCTCGGGGTGATCGCCATTTTTTCCAGTCATAGGCCGGTTCAAAGATCGAACGCATTCGGTAGTAGTCAGTCTGCGGAATGGGATCGTACCGGTGGTCGTGGCATTCCGCACAACCGACCGACATGCCCATCAGCGATGTAGAAACAATCTTAATCGTATCGGCAATCACCTGATTGCGGGCAACCGGCTGATCGACGCCGCCCGCCCCCGTGCCATCGGGTGCCATCCGCAGGAAACCGGTAGCGGTCAAGATGTCGATCTGCTCCGGAGTCAAGTTCCTGTGCGGCAAGGGAACCAGTTCATCTCCGGCGAGTTGTTCAACAATCAACCGGTCGAACGGTTTGTCGGCGTTGAATGCGCGAATGACGTAGTCGCGGTATTTGTAGGCATGATCACGAACCTGGTCGACTTCGGCAAAACCTTCGGAGTCAGCGTAACCAGCCACGTCCAACCAATGTCGCCCCCAACGTTCGCCGTAGTGCGGGGAGGCCAATAGCTCGTCTAAAACTTTTTCGTACGCATCAGGGGAAGCATCATTGACGAAGTTTTCCACCTGCTGCGGAGTCGGGGGTAGACCAATCAGATCGAAATAGGCCCGTCGTATCAGCGTCTGTTTGTCCGCGGGAGGCGCAAACGCGAGGTTTTTCTCCTCCAAACGACGCAACAAAAAGGCGTCGATCGGAGTTTGAACGTCGTCGGCATGTTGAACGACGGGAACTTGCGGATCACGAATCGGTTGGAAGGCCCAGAAATTGCGTTCCTCTTCGGTGATCAACGAGGCCGGGTCGAGGTTTTCAGGTTCAGGACGCGCCGTTTTTGCTCCCGCGGAAATCCAACGGCGGATGACGTCGATCTCTTTGTCCGACAACTTCGTGTCGCCCGGCGGCATTTCCTGCTCGATGACTTTGTCCAATAGCACACTGTCTTCGAGATCACCGGGCGTAATTGCTGGACCGCTGTCGCCTCCAGCAACCATGAGCCTGCGCAGTCGAAGATCGAGCCCGCCTTCCCGTTCCCCCGCTTCGCCATGGCAGGCAAAGCAATGCGTCTTGAGAATTGGACGTACGTCCTTCTCGAAGGTCGGTTGTTCGGCAGCCGTTGCGAATGTCGTGAGATTGGCTCCACAAATGGCCATCAGAAGAATCGGCAGATATCGTGGCATAGTGGGTGTTTGCAACATGAATGTAGGTGGTGGGATCAATCAGGTGGGCAATACGCATCAACGGATGTTTATTTTCGCTGACAGCGGGCCTTCTCGCAAGGGGGAACCGTGAATCCAGGCTCATTTCCTCAGTTGAAAACGGAATTTGATTATCGTGATCAGACCTCATGGCGCATAAAAGAAGGCGGCCCCGATGGTTTGATCCATCGAGGCCGCCCTGATCACAACTCTTCAGAACTTTACTACAGACGTCTTTCGACTAGCGAATCAGACCGAACAAGTTGCTCAAACCGCGTTGCGATTTTTGCGTTTGTTGGTTGCGAATCCGCGAGGGGAAGTACGCTTCCGGTTCGGCCGGAGGAGCCGGAGCCGGAGCTGCTTCGTCGCCACCTTCGGCCGGAGCCGGGGCGGGGGCGGCACCAGCGGCACCACAGGCAGCCGGGGCACAGGTGTTGCAGCAAGTTTGGCCACAGCTGTTGCAGTTGCAGCAATCGTCAACTTCGTAGCCACATTCTTCCAAGGCTTTCTCCGCAGCGCGGCGAACACCCCGGTCGCAGTCGGCCAAGGCACAGGCCAAAGCACAAACCACGTTTTTGCAGCAGCAGCAAGGGAACTTCTTCACTTGGTGACGGATTCCATCGGCGGAAGCCTTCCGGACCCGTTCGTCGCAGTCATTCAATCCCACAACCAAGGCACACATGATTTCCGGGTTGCAGACGCACTTGAACTTTCTCAGCTTCTTGATCGCACGGGCACGATCTTTGGCGTAGCAAGCTGTTTGCGATTTGTAGATGTAGTGTGCGATTTCGCACGGATCATCGTCGCAGCAGATTTGCTCGCAGTCGCAGCATCCACCACCGCAACCAGTGTCGCAGCAGGAGGACGGAGCACAGCAGCTATTGCCGGCCGGAGCACAGCAAGCATCACCAGCCGGGGCACAGCAGGCGTTGCCAGCGGGGGCACAACAACCAGCGTTGTCACAGCATTTGTTGTCGCACAGTTGCTCGCAGCATTTGCAAGGATTCCAGCACGGCTTGGGGCAGCACTTGGGAACGCAAACAACGCGAGGTTGGCAGCAAGGAGCCGGGGCACAGCAGGACGCCGGGCCACAGCAGCTGTTCGCAGCCGGAGCACAGCAGCTATTGCCAGCCGGTGCACAGCATGCGTCACCAGCGGGAGCGCAGCACGCGTCGCCAGCGGGGGCACAGCACGGGTCGGCAGGAGCACAGCACGCCTTGGGGGCGCAACAATCAGTAGGAGCACAAGTGTCGCAGCAGGTCGGCTTGCAGCACGACCGTTGGTAGTTAAAGACCTTGTGACAGGTCGGACGACAGATGACTGGTTTACAACAGATGCGCGGACAGGCCAACGCACAATCACAGCTTTTCGCGGCTCCACAACAGTCACTACTTCCGTGGTGTCCGCCGAACAAACCGGCTTGAGCCGTGTTCGCCAAACCCATCAGTGCAACCATCGCGGTGCATACCTTGATCCATTTCATGGAACAACATCTCCTTCCCTTGGGATTGAAGTTCTTTATCACTCGTGTGGGGATTGCGCCGTCCAGAGTTTCGTATCAGCAGCTCGATTCCGGGTGGTCATTGGAATGTCGCGGCCTGCGACGCGCGTCGCACTCTTGTGGCTGATTAAAATCGCAATCTCGAACAGAGTGACAACATTTCGCACTCGGTTTTTCTCAATGAGATTTGTGACTTCCCCGGCCGGTGTTGGATGTTTGTGTTCTTGTTGCCAACAACCGGCCATCGGTTCCGACGTCCAAACCAATTGGCCGTCACAACATGACTGGTCCAAAATATCGGCCCATCGCTCACACATGCTTGAGACTCTCGAAGTCATAAACTGGTAAAAACTTAGGGCAATTTCATGGGTGAGTTGCGCAACGGTGACGCTTAGTCAAACTGCACACGACTTTGCGGGCAGGCCTTTCGGTACAATGCCTATATCTTGCCGAATCTGTGTCTGTCAGGTGAGATAGGTAAGCCATGAGCGACTTGTTCCCCTGCAACGGTTCTGCCTAGTAGCATCCCGCTTCGTCTCTTCTCAGCCGGGCTGAGAGTATGAGATTGCCGGTTAGCGAAAGCGTAACACCGTTTCCCAATTCCCACTTTTCGACGATCGACGCGGTTTACCAGCGAGCGCCACCGGATTACCATGGGCCAAAGCAACCGCAAATCGTTTTCCAGCCGATTCCATCGCAATCTCTGCATGGGTGACGGTTAGGAACCCCGATTATTGATCTCGACTCACCAGGAGCACTTTCCGTGAAGCACTATCTAATGATTGCCGCGTTGGCCTTGTTGCCGACTTACGCCTTGGCAGCCGACGGCGTGGTCAAACTGGACAAACAATCCGACACCGTTGATGTTTCGATCAATGGAGCCCCATTCGCCGTCTACAATTTCGGACCAGACCTGCCGAAACCGTTTTTCTCCCCCATCCAGGCCGCTGACGGTGCAGTCATTACCCGCGGACTGAAAGATCCCGAAGATCATCCCCACCATAAAGGGGTCTGGGTCTCAGTCGATGAAGTGAACGGTCTGAGATTCTGGGCGGAACGCGCGAAAATCCAAAACACTTCCGTAAAAGTCCTGAAAGCGGAAGGCGCGCCTGCGGTGATGGAAGCTGTGAACCATTGGCTCAATGCGGATTCGCAGCCCCTGCTGGAAGAGAAGACCACAATTTCCATCTTTCCCAACGGACTGATGGTCTATGACATCAATTTCACCGCCCTGTCAGAAAACGTGACGTTTGAAGATACCAAGGAAGGGCTGTTCGGCATCCGCCTGGCGAATACGATTCGTGAAAAAGAAGGGGGACACGTTGAAAACGCTGAAGGCCTTAAAGGAAGCGGCGAATGTTGGGGAAAGGTTTCTGATTGGGTCGACTACTACGGCCCGGTTGACGGCAAGACGTACGGCGCCGCGATCTTTGACCATCCACTGAACTTTCGCCCCTCACGATATCACGTCCGTAACTACGGCCTGTTTTCCATCAGTCCGTTCGGCCCCCATTCCTATACCAATAAGAAACGACCGGAAGACCCGGTGACGATTCTCAAAGGCAAAACGCTAAGGCTGCGTTACGGGCTGTACATCCATCCGGGCACGACCGCATCGGCGAATGTCGCCGCGACCTACCAACAGTTCCTCAAAGCCGCCGGCGATTCGAAGTAACGAACCGCTGGGGTGCATCCGCTTGCCGATGGGGCTTCCCTCTCTGTGGGAGCCCCCAATGTAGCCGCAGTCTGTCAGATGATATTACGACCAAAACGGAATGACGCTCAACGTGAGCCACTTAACGACTAAAGGATGAAATGATGCCAAAGTTAACAGTAGAAGGTGTGGGAGAGTTTGAAGTTCCCGAAGGCAAGCGGCTTGTGTTGGCACTGACCGACGAGGCGGGTGTCGATCAACTGCATGCCTGCGGCGGGAATTCCCGCTGCACCACCTGCCGGGTCGAGTTTATTTCCGGCGAACCGGACCGCATGACGGCCGCTGAAAAGCAGACGCTGCAAGCACGAGAATTGACCGACGCACGGCTCAGTTGCCAAATTTTGTGCGATCACGACATGAGCGTACGAGCCACCAGCCGTCTAGAAGGCAGCGGCCGCGCCGATGCCGGGCATGTCCCAACCGAAGAAATGCAGCCACAACCAGTGGAATGGGTGGAGAAATAGTCCGGCGAGAAGTTGGTATGCACTCTGAACCGGGAGGGCGAAGCTCCTGCTGAGCCGCGCGTTACCTACGACGTTCATTTTCATCAATTCATTCGATCACACCCAACGCTCCAGAGCGGATCAGTGGGAGTTTCGCCTCCCGTATTGGCGGACCCCACTACGATTCCTCAAGAATCCGAATAAGATTCGTTATAAATTCTGGGGACTGCAACGGAAACGACGCTTCTTGAACAAACTCGAAATTTCGACCGGCATAGATTTTGACGGAGTCCGCTCTATATTTCCACGCGATTGTTACGACACTGTTCTTCTCAAGAAACAGTTCTCGTTCAGGTTCAGGCATCGTTTGATAAAGCTCAGAAGGAATCGTTGCATCACGATCAAAGAACTCCCTCAACTGTTTGTCGAGCTCACTCACCCCGCATTGGAGAAATTCGCCCTTCGTCATCTTTATTAGGGGCCCCGTTGCACAATCGCTGATTTCATCACGACCAAATGTCGCAATATGAAATTCGTCGGTCAATTTGTCGAAAAACACTTTTGTCATCGGCATTTCAAGCAACCTCGCGAACCAACGAAGGCTGTATACAGATCTGTTGAGCGGTGCTAAACAGGCAGCCGTCCCTAACAGTTGCGCCCAATAATGTAGCGATGCTGATCAACCGTCTCTTTTATAGCGAGCAGTTGACTGCCGGTGCAATTACAGCCGCGAACAGACACCTAACACCTTGCTACCGCTGACCGCGTGCCGGATTCTCAGATAATCTCGGTGATGTGGTAGTGACGGTCTTCTGAAATTTCGACTTCTGCCAGATTGCCCGCTTTTTCAATCATGCGTTTGCAATCAGCATTCAGATTCCGCAGCAGCAGACATTTGTTTTCCTGGCGATAGCGTTCAGCCAGCTTGTGGATGGCTTCCATGGCGGACTGATCGTAAACGCGTGAAAAGTAGAAATCGATGGCGACCACATCGGGGTCGCTCGCCGGATCGACGATTTCGCGGAGGCTGGTGACCGAGGCGAAGAAGAGCGGGCCGTGCAGTTGGTAGACTTTTTTGTCATCTTCAAAGTGAATATCAGCCATCAAGTGCGTCGCATGATGCCAGGCAAAAATGAGTGCCTGCACGACAATCCCCAGTAACACGGCAATCGCCAAGTTGTGAAACAGGACCGTGTAGCCCGCCACGAGCACCATGACCAGCACATCGCTTTTGGGAATCCGATTCCAGGTGTGCAGCGTACTCCACTCAAACGTGCCGATCACGACCATGAACATCACGCCCACCAGGGCCGCCATGGGAACCAGAGAGATCACTGGTTTCAGCAGCACGACCATCGTCATCAAGCCGATCGCAGCCACAACACCGGATAGCCGTCCGCGGCCCCCGGAATTGACGTTGATCAAAGATTGACCAATCATCGCACAGCC
This sequence comes from uncultured Planctomycetaceae bacterium, assembly GCA_942492455.1. Classification (GTDB taxonomy): domain Bacteria; phylum Planctomycetota; class Planctomycetia; order Planctomycetales; family Planctomycetaceae; genus Symmachiella. The sequence continues at coordinate 40,184 of CALOFE010000087.1, forward strand.
TCCCATGCCGCCAAACAGTCCACAGACAATATTGGCGGCACCCTGCCCGATGCATTCGCGATTTCCATAGCCGCGCGTGTCGGTGATTTCATCGATCAAGGTGAGTGTCATCAACGATTCGATCAAACCCACCCCGGCCAGAATCAGCGAAAATGGCAGGATAATAATGAGTGTTTCCCATGTCATGGGAGCGAGCACATAGCGAGAATCGAGAAAAAACAACATCGGCAACGGCTCTGCTGTGGGCTTGACCGATGCAATCGTCGCCTCGACCTGCTCAGGACTCAAAACCGACAGCGGAGCAACCGCGTGCGCGTCCAGTTCAGCAACAGTCGCATTTTGGCTGTGAACTTCCACCGCAGCCTCATGAACGGCTTTCGCCTTCAAATTGTTCATCATCAGGTCATCAACGGTCTGGACCGCATGGGTCTGTCCGGTGGGCAACCAGTCTTGCGGCGCGTATTGATTGATGCCGACGGAAATCATGGAGACGACCACAATGGCAGCCAGAGAACTGGGGACTGCCTTGGTCAGTTTGGGGAGCAAGACGATGATTGCCATCGTCAAGACCACGAGCCCGATCATGATCATTAATGGCGTGCCTTGCAGGAACGTCATCGCCCCGTCGGTGCCTAATGTCTTGAAACTACCGAGTTGAGCGAGACCAATCACAATCGCGAGACCATTGACGAAGCCCAGCATGACCGAATGCGGGACGAGCCGAATCAGTTTTCCTAAGCGGAGCACGCCGACGGTGATCTGCAGCAATCCGCAGAGAATGACAGCGGGAAAGAGGTATTCGATGCCATGCAGGGCGACAAGCGACACAACCACGACCGCCATCGCTCCCGTGGCTCCGGAAATCATTCCCGGCCGCCCGCCTGCCAATGAAGTGACCAAGCCGATGAAGAATGCGGAATACAATCCCACGGTTGGGGGAATTCCAGCAACAAAGGCGAACGCGACAGCTTCGGGGACCAATGCCAACGCAACAGTCAAACCCGATAAAATATCATCCTTGACCGAAGCAGTGTGCTTCGAAAAAAACTGTAACATCAATACTCCAAAATTATTCTCAAAATCAATCTGCTTGCAGTACGGGTGCGTTATTCAGACTTTCCCCGCCAATACTGCAAAATGGGCGCATTTGGAGCCATTCATTCTGGCGCCAAAGCGGTTTGGTATTTCGGGTTTGCTCTGGAGCAAACCTGCCCATACCGGGTCACACAACACTATGTTTTAGCCGTTCCATGCGAACGGAACCTTGCAACGTTAACGCTACATTGGATGCCGACAAACGTCGAAAGGAAGTGCTGTTGGAGGACCAAGCGGGAGCATTGATGGTGCATTTGCACCTCAAATTTATGTTTCAAACGACTCCACCGCTCCATCGTAGTGAATCACGGAACTCTTCAGAAGAGAAACTGCGCCGGAACTTTGAAAATTGCTCACTCTCCGAGTCCGCAGTGCCCCTGAATATGCACTAATGCAGCGATGAGAACGTTTCTTCTTTTTTCTGGGAAAGTTCGCTCTTATTGCTGAAGTCCCGCTCAACCGGGTCGTGATGCAGCAAGTCGATCCTCAAGCGGCGACAACAATCGGCAATCAAAGTGAGCGACCGATGATATATCCGTGCGGATCGACCTGTTCCCGCAACGCGTCGAGTTGATCGCTCGTGGGCAAAGCAGTCGTTGCCAGTTGGTCAGCAATATCGATATCAAACGACGTCCTGGCGCGGACCGCCTCTATAGTCACCCCTGGGTGCAGCGACTCGACTTGCATCCGCTTCGTGTCCGGGTGAAAACCGAGAATGGCCAAGTCGGTGATGACTTTGTGCGGTCCGGTCCCGGGTGGTAGCCCGGCGGCTTCGCGGGCTCCCGGGCCGTCAAGGTATCCGGCGGTCGTCACAAAATCGACTCGCTCCACGAATCGTCGAGGATCGTGCGGCGTGATGACCAACGTTTTGCGGCACAGCGAACCGAGATCATTGGCGCCCCCGCTGCCCGGCAGTCGCACCGCCGGTGTGTCGTAATCGCCGATGACGGTGGAATTGAGATTGCCGTAACGATCGATCTGCGCACCGCCCAAAAATGTGTAATCGACCATCCCCCGTTGGCAGGTCTCCATAATGTCCGCCATGCTGGTCGCCATCAGACCTTGATAAAATGTGCGAGAATCCCCCACGCTGATCGGCATCCGCGGCAATCGCGGCCCAACGCCCCCTGCTTCGAACATCAACGTCAATTTGGGAGCGGTCGTCAATTGCGCCAGCATCGCCGCCGCACACGGCGCTCCGGTCCCCACGACCACCAAGGCACCATCTTCGAGCAATCCAGCCGCCGTGCAGATCATTTGTTCGATGGGCGTGTAGGTTATTGTGGTCATGGTTGGTGCTTTGGAAAAAGGGGGCTCGCGCGCAAGACGCAGAGAGAAGGAAAAAAGAGAAAAAAGAGAAAAAGGAAATCACTAAATCGTTTGGCACGCGTGGGGGTTACTCTATCAGCTCGTTTGACGAGGTCGGACCAATGCCGTCTTTCATCAAGGGGAGCACCGAAGTTCAATAGTAGCCCCAGACGTTTGTTTGCGAGTTTGAGGTAGGTCAGCAATTGTTTTTTGTGGACCGGAAGGAGCGTTTCAATCGATTTCAATTCCACAATCACCTTGTCGTTGACAATCAGGTCCGCCACAAAGGCATCCTTCCAACTGCATTGAATCATAAACAACGCTAATCGGCACCTGTCGCTGTACGGTTAACCCGCGTTTTTTCAGCTCATGCTCTAGACACGCCTCGTAAACGACCTCAAAAAGCCCCGGTCCAAGAGTGGAATGTACGCTTACCGCCGCATCTACCACCAACGCAGTAATTTCGTTCTCCATCATCTCAGACATAATAAAACCCCAAATATTGATCCACTACGCTTCGCTCAGAATTTTACTCTTCACCTTTTTATCTCTTTCACCTCTCTGCGCCTCCGCGTCTCTGCGCGCCATTCTTTTATTACGAGGGCACCAAGGCCACGGCGCGGCACCAGCCGGCGCTGGCGGCTTTGATTTTTATGGGGAGGCAGGAGACGTAGAACCCGTGCGGCTGGGGGAGTTGATCGAGATTGGCCAGTTTTTCGATTTGGCAATATTCTGCGGTGATACCGGCGAAATGCGCTGGCCAGATGTGTCGGCCGTCACCCGTTTTTTTGTAGTCCGCAACCATGTCGGCAAAGGGACGGTCGAGTGTGTAGGCGTCGATGCCGATCACCCGCACCCCCTGCTCCACCAACCAGAGCACTCCCTCGCGTCCCAAACCGGGTTGCTGAAAATAGGCGGCCGAATCGATCCGTTTGTCTGCGTCGGTGCGAAGCATCACGATATTAAGCGGCTGAAGTGTGTAATCAATTCGCTCCAACTCTGCTTGCAGATGCGCGACGGTGATCTCTTCACCTGCGGGCACATTGCGCACATCGAGAACGACTCCAGGTGCGAAACACCACTCAAGCGGCACATCGTCGATCGTCCGCGCCGGTTGGCCTGCCGATTTTGCGCCGTAGTGATAGGGGGCATCGACGTGCGTTCCGGTATGGGTGATGGCCTGCACTTGCTCCACGGCCCAGCCCTGCCCCTCGGAATAGACGAGGTCCTCTGGTTGGATGCCGAAGAACTGCTGCATCTGGGCCAAGCCCTCACCCGCATGGTCGACGTAGTGAATCTGCGCCGGCAACGGTTCGCTAGAGGCATTGTGTTCCAAGGGGACACTGAGGTCGATCATTTTGCAGTTGTCGAACATGGTGACTCACATCGATTTCAGACTGGAAAAGAGAATGGTGACTCGTCGTGCTGTGATCCGAGTGGGATCGAAGCATAATGGCCTTGCGTGTCCGCGAAAACAACGACGATCTGTGATTTGAGGCGTAACCGCTCTAACCAAATCGCGCGCCGCCAAAACGGTGCTGCCTACTCTCCAGGGGAGGATGCGGGTTTGGGCGGCGGAATTCTTTGAGTTTGGTGATGAGAAATGGTTTCTAAGTGGCCTGAAATCGACAAATTCCGGGCAAACGGCGAACTTGTTGACCGATGCGTGTGTCTGACAAGTCGGCGCAAGTTACTTGGTTGGAAAACTTTGCGCATATTTCATCATTGGGTCGTCTTGTATCAATTGCTTGTATTTGGGGGCAGGACGTGGTTCCACACTTTCCCCCTGGGTATTCGCAAAGTAAAATGTTCATAGGTTCGCGCACCGTCGCGATGGATTAGAAAGCCTCTTGGTAGGGAAGCATGACCGAAACGACCATATCGTTTCTCGATCCGAGCCAAATACTGGTTTTGTTCGGAGCGCGCGATCAACACCTCCGCCGTGTGCGGGAATCGACCGGCGTCGAGGTGACCGTTCAAGGGGATGAAATCCATCTCAAGGGAACCGAAGAGCAGATCCGTCGAGGTCTCGCTACTTTTGGGGAACTGCGGGAAATCATCGCGACTAAGGGCCACTTGGACGCATCGGACGTGTCCGAAGTACTTGGCCTCTCCAACGGTGATTCAGAAAAACACGAAGAGATCGACCTGCTCGAGAAGGCACGGAGCGTCGTCCCCAGAACCAAAGGGCAGGCGGACTACATCACTGCGATTCGTGACCACGACGTCGTGTTTTGTACCGGACCGGCTGGTTGCGGCAAGACCTATCTTGCAGTGGCCATGGCTGTGAACGCACTTCGCCAGGAGTTGGTGCGTAAAATCGTCTTGGTCCGGCCGGCCGTCGAAGCGGGTGAACGGCTCGGTTTTTTGCCGGGTGATATGTTGGCCAAGGTCAATCCTTACCTGCGTCCATTGTTGGATGCACTCAACGATATTTTGAGTTTTGATCAGGTCACGCGGTATCTGGAGCGAGATGTGATTGAGATTGTGCCCTTAGCATTTATGCGAGGCCGGACGCTCAACGATACGTTTATCATCTTAGACGAAGGCCAGAATACGACCGCGACGCAGATGAAAATGTTTTTGACGCGGATGGGAATGGAATCCAAAATTGTGGTCACAGGGGACACGACTCAAACAGATCTCCCCGATCACGTGCAGAGTGGCATGGCAGATGCCATCAACCGATTGTCGACGATTGAGGGTGTTAAGACGGTGCGTCTGACAGGACGCGATATTGTCCGGCATCCATTGGTACGAGAGATAGTGAAGGCCTACGATGCGGAAGCAAAAAACAACCGATCTCGCCGTGGGCGATGAGACGGATGAACCTCCGAGTCCCGGGCGGCCGGAATTCTCCCCCAAACGATCGCAAAGGCTGCGAGATTGACGATGTTCTCATTCGGCAATAAGCGCGCGCGAACGCAAAAGTCAGCGGAATTGCGATCGGTGTCATGGCTGCATAGCTTTTCCAACCGCTATGTCGTGGCCAAACTCGTCGCCTGTTTCGCAGCGCTGCTGGTATTAATGGTCGCTGTCAAAGCTTGGGAAACGCCGTTTCCCTATCGCTTGGGCCAGCGGCCTGCTGTGGGTGTGATTGCGCAGACCGACTTCAGAAAGGTCAATCCCTCAGCGACGCGGCGCGCGAAAGAAGAGGCGGCTGACGCGGTTCCCTACGTATTCGTCAGCGATTCCGCTCCACTGCGCGAACTGCCCAGCCAACTGCGGGCCCAACTGCGGCAACTCGCCGAGGCCCCCTCGGTCGAGGCGACCTCGCCGGAATTGCGTTCGGCGTTTCAATTGGTCATCCCGGAAGGGACTGCCGAAGCTGATATTCCCGCACAGCAAGAGCTATTGGTCGAGCGTTTCGGACGGTTGAAAAATGCCGTTGCTACGGCCGAAAGCCTCAACATTCTGATCAGTGAATTCGCGGAATTTCTGTTGCCGCTGGAAGATTCCGGCCTACTTGTCGGCAGTTTGCCCGACGATGTTCCCGCGCCTAGCGATCGGATTACGATCATCTTTCCGAATGGCACCCGCCGCGATATCGAAGTGGCGGCGATTGAGTTGCGCGCCGTATTGGCAACCGACGGTAGTCTGGGCAGCCGCTGGTCACATTTTCCTGCGCTTGTGCCTTTGCGAGAAATGCTGACCAATTGGATCCGCAGCCGCCCTCCCGCGGCGCTGCAATTCATCAGATACGACCCGGACCTAACGCGCGATGCAAAACGATTAAAACAAGACGAAACGCTGGACGTTTTTGACCCCTATATCAAAGGCCGCGAATTGGTCTTGCCGGGCGACGTGATCGATGAAGAAAAACTGAGCCTGCTGCAAACGGAAAACGCTGCACTAGAAGCACAGGCAACTGTGAGCGACCGTGGAATTCGCATTGCGACCGTGATCGCCTTGCTGTTGGTTGTGGGGGGGCTCAACGGCTACTACTTGGCGAAAAACGAACCGGTTTTGGTCGGAAGTCTCGGCCGGTTGAGCGTCTACTTGGCATTGATCGTCGGGACGATTGCCGCTTCGCGTTTGTTATCGTTCGATCCGTGGCGCATGCAAGTCGTGCCGTTGCTGGCCGCCGTGATGATCTTGGCAATCGCCTACAACCAAGTGCTCGCGATTATTACAGCGTTTTCGCTGGGACTGATCCTCACATTGTCCACCGGCGCGGGCGTGGATCAATTTGTGATCTTCACTAGCGTCTGTGCTGTATCGGTCATCTTGTTGCCCAGCGTGAACTCACGCTCCACGTTGATCATTGTTGGCTTGTGGGCCGGGATCACCTATTTATTGGTGTCGACCGGTATGGGGATTTTGGGCAACCATCTGGTGACCAATCCTTGGATGGAATCGGAATTCTGGTGGGATGGCCTGCGTGGGTTCGCTTGGTGCCTCGTCGCCGGATTTCTCGTCGCGGGAAGTCTACCGTTTATTGAATCGATGTTTGGCATTGTCACCAACATTAGTTTGCTGGAGTTAAGCGACGTTTCGCACCCCCTCTTACAAGAATTAGTCCGCCGTGCACCGGGAACCTATAACCATTCGATTTCCGTGGCGACAATCGGTGAAACGGCCGCTGAAAGTATTGGAGCCAATGGACGCTTGGTGCGGGTGGGTGCCTATTTCCACGATGTGGGAAAAATGCTCAAACCGCAATATTTCATCGAGAACATGATGCTGGGTGCGGAATCACGACACGATCATCTGGCCCCGGCCATGAGCACGTTGATCATCATCGGCCATGTGAAGGACGGGGTCGATTTGGCTCGGCAACACAATTTGCCCAAATCGTTGATTGATTTCATTGAGCAACATCACGGCACGACATTGGTGGAATATTTTTATCGCGCAGCGACCAAACAAGCGGGTGAACATCCCGAAAATAAAACAGAAGTGGAAGAGTCCTCGTTTCGTTATCCCGGCCCCAAACCTCAGTCGCGCGAATTGGGCGTGATGATGCTCTCCGATGCTGTGGAAAGCGCCAGCCGGACACTCAGCGAACCGACGCCGGCTCGCATCGAAAGCCTGGTTCACGAAATCACGATGAAACGTCTCTTGGACGGGCAATTCGAGGAATGCGGGCTGACGTTGAGCGAAATCAATCGAATTGAAGAATCATTGGTAAAATCACTCACGGCCATCTATCATGGCCGCATCAAATACCCCGAACAGAAAACTGCTTAATTGTCTGCTTACGAAAATCCCGCCTACGAAATTGATATCGCCAACTCCCAAAGTTGTTGGACGGTCGACGAGGAGTTCCTCTGCGAAGCTGTACAACGCACGTTGGCATTGGAAGAAGTCCGCGCCGCGGAGATCAGCGTCGCTGTCATCGACAATGACGAAATCCAAGAACTGAATCGGCAATTCTTAGAACACGACTATGCCACCGACGTATTGAGTTTCCTCCTGGAGTGCGACGGTGAGTTGGCCGACGATAGCACGACAGCCGCACCGCTGGGACGCGGCAAGACCCTCAGCGGCGAGGTGATTATTAGTGCCGAGATGGCTGCGGACCGCGCTGAGGAGTTTGGCTGGGAAGCGGACAAGGAGTTGTTGCTATATCTCGTCCATGGATTGCTACACCTTTGTGGCTATGATGATCACACCGACGAGCAACGGGCGCTCATGCGGTTGCGGGAGCGTGCGGTGCTTAGCCAATGGAACATCGTACCACGCGACGAGGTCGATTTATCGAGGAGCGATTCTTGATCCAGTTGTGTTTGCGAAATCACATTCCGGAAACATGCGAGGCGCATAAAGTATGATTCCGCTGCTGTTCACGGGAATTTCGATCGCGCTCTTATTTTTCAGCGCATTGGCAGCTTATAGCTTTTCCGATTTTTCCCGCCGCCGGCTAGAAGAGATCTGCCGTCGCCGCGGTCAAAACGACCGGTTCGGCATGATCCTCCGCCATTACGAGCAAGCCGTATTGGGCTGGCAGTTAGTCTCGCTGCTCAGTTTTGTCGCCGCACTGATCTGCGGCGCTCGAAGTTGCGGGGTTTCGCTTTCCGACACGGGCGATTGGACCCTCGCCGATATCGGGAGCGCCGTGCTGCTGGGAGGAACGTTATTCTTCTCAGCCGTAATATTCCCCTGGGCGATATCGCGCGTGGCGGGTGAGTCGTTTATCTGTTTCACGTGGTCAACGACCCGTGGGCTACTGCTGCTCTTCAAACCCGTTATTTGGCTGACCGGTTGGGTCGATACGATCGTGCACCGGTTGGCGGGGCGGCAAGAACCGGAAAACGGCGATGCGACGAATATCACAGAAGAGATCCTCACGGTAGTCGACGAAGGACAGCGCGAAGGGGTCTTGGAATTAGAAGCCGGAACGATGATCCACCGCGTGATGGAATTGCAGGAAGCGGATGTCGCCGACATCATGGTTCCGCGCACCGACATGACCTGCATTCACGTGGAATCTCCGCTGCAAGCTGCGCGGGAAAAACTGCTCGAAGCTGGACATTCCCGCGTGCCGATTATCGGCGAAAGTCCCGACGATATTATTGGTGTTCTGTATGCCAAGGATCTACTCAACTTTCTGAATTCTGACGGCAATTCAACGGCGGAATTAAGAGACATCGTACGGCAGCCGTTTTATGTTCCCGAAAGCACCGGCATTGATACGCTGTTGCAAATGATGAAAACCCAGCGGGTGCATTTGGCGATCGTGCTGGATGAATATGGCGGCGTCGCCGGTTTGGCCACCATGGAGGATATTCTCGAAGAGATCGTCGGCGAAATCGTCGATGAGTACGACAGCGCGGAAACAGAGCCGTTTCGCCAGATCTCCGAGGCGGTCACCGAAGTCGACGCTCGTGTGCATGTCGATGATGTCAACGAACGGTTGAAGCTCGCCCTGCCCGATGATCGCGATTACGACACGATCGGCGGCTTTGCGTTCTCCGTGCTGGGGCACATCCCCACCGCAGGCGAATCGTTTGAGTGGGAACAGGCACAGTTCACGATTCTGGAAGCGGACAAACGCAAAATTGTCCGCCTACAGATTGAAATCGAACCATCCGTCGCCGCTGAGGCAGACGCCGGCTGATCGCTCCATCCCCTGCCCTTGCTGCCGTCCCGCTACCAATTCGCAATGGGCCCGCTGGGGACGGGAATGTGGTACTCGGGAAGTTCGCCGGTTTTTGTACCAACCGCCGGCCCCGCTTCAGAAATACGATCCAAAGCCGCCTGCAGTGCTTCCCCGGTACGGGCTTGTTGGAAATCGTTGCGCAGCGCGGCTCGTACGTTCATTGATTTTAAATACCAATGCCCCATTTTCCGAAACGATGAAATCGCTCGTTCCAAACCACGCTGCTCGACAAGATAACCGAACTGCCGTTTCAGCAATTGCATACGGTCTTCGAAGTTGCCGGCGGGAGCGTATTGCCCGGTCTGTTCCCATTGGACCAGTTGTCGAAAGATCCAAGGATTGGCCAGCGCGCCGCGCCCGACCGAAATGGCATCGCAGCCGGTCTCGTCGAACATTGTCGCCGCATCGGCCACATTTCGGATGTCTCCATTGCCAACGACCGGAATCGATTGCACGGCTTCGACCACTCGCCGAATCCCCTCTCGGCTGACTTTGCCACTGAAACCTTGTTCCCGGGTGCGGCCGTGGATCGCAATTGCGACCACGCCCACTTGTTCGAAGGCTCGGGCAAACTCCGGAGCAGTGATGCTTTTGTCGTCCCAGCCCAGCCGCATCTTGACCGACACGGGAAGCGCGACGGATTTGACGACGGCTTCGACCAGTTTCACGGTTTCATCGGCCTGCCGCATCATGGCCGAACCGGCGCCCCCTTTGGTGATCCGATGCACCGGGCACCCCATATTGATGTCAATCGAATCGACACCACGGGCTTCGAGAAACTGCGCCGCTTCTGTCATGGCGGGAATCTCGCTGCCAAAGATTTGAACCGCAAACGGCGAATCCTCTTCGCAGGTCGCGATCAGATCGCGCGTTTTGGCATTGCCGGCCAATAAGCCCCGCATTGACCAAATCGGTCGTCCCCAAACCGAGGCCGCCGATTTCTCGCACAATGCGACGAAACGGCAGATTGGTATAACCGGCCAAGGGAGACAACAAAAACCGCGACGGCAATTCCAAATCGCCGTACTTCAGCGGGGGACGAGTCGATGGCTGGGGATGAGTGAATGTCTGTGGCATGATCCAGGAAAACACCTCGAAACCGAGCAGTCCGACACGAACGCCCGCAAGGCAAATCGACATCCGGAACGGATGCCGACCGCACTACGACAACAGCATTGTCAGATCTTCCACTGTCAATGTCTTGATGATGTTATTATCCGCTTGCAAAATGGCGTCGGCCAAATCTCGTTTCTTGCTCTGCAGTTCGGCAATCTTTTCTTCGACCGTATCACGGCAAATCAACCGGTAAGCAAACACCTGTTTGGTTTGTCCGATACGATGCGTCCGGTCAATGGCCTGTGACTCCACGGCAGGATTCCACCAGGGGTCCAACAGAAAGACATAATCAGCGGCTGTTAGGTTCAAACCAAAACCACCCGCTTTGAGGCTGATCAAAAACAGCGGGCAATCGGGGTCATTCTGGAATCGATCGACGCATTTCTGCCGATTGCGTGTTTGTCCATCGAGATATTCGTAGACGACACCACGGCGATCGAGATGGTCACGCACGATCGAGAGCATGCTCGTGAATTGCGAAAACACCAGTGCCTTGTGCCCTTCATCCAGCAATTCGTCCAAGTGCAGGAACAACGCGTCCAACTTGGCACTGGAATCCTCAACGCGGCCGCGATCAAGCAGCGCCGGATGGCAGGCGGCCTGCCGCAGTCGCAACAATGCCTCCAACACGTGCATTTTCGATTTCCCCAGCCCATCGCGCGAGATGGCTCCGAGCAACGAGGCACGATAATGCTCGCGCAATTCGTCGTACAGTTTGCGTTGCTCGCTGCCCATGTCGCAGTGGATGGTTTGCTCGAACTTGTCCGGTAATTCCTTGGCAACTTCTTTTTTCGTGCGCCGCAGAATAAACGGTTTGAGTGCCTGGGACAGTGTTTTTCGTGAGTGGGCGTCTTGGGAATCCGCAGCGTGTAATTTGAACACCGAGGCTCGGCCTAACATGCCGGGATTGAGAAATTCAAAAATCGACCACAAATCGCCAACATGGTTTTCAATCGGAGTACCACTGAGGGCCAACCGTTGATGTGCCCGTAACAGTCGCGATGCCTTGGCAATTTGCGACCCGGCATTTTTAATGGCTTGGGCTTCGTCCAATACCACATAGTCGAACTGAACGTCTTTCAATTCCAAAATATCTCGACGGAGCGTGCCATAAGTCGTCAGGATCAAATCGGTTTCAGTGAATTTTTCTCGCTGTTCGGCCCGTTCCAGTCCGACATATTCGATGATGGACAAATCGGGAGTAAACCGCTTGGCCTCTTCTTTCCAGTTGAAAATCAGCGATTTGGGGACGACCACTAACGAAGGCAGCGGTCCGTGAGGACTCAGCCGCTTGCGGTCCTGCAGCAGCGCGAGAAACTGAATCGTTTTTCCCAAACCCATGTCGTCGGCAAGGCAGCCACCGAATGAAAACTCTTGCAGAAAGCGGAGCCAACCCAATCCTTCGCGTTGATAGGACCGCAATTCGCCTTTAAAGCCTTCCGGCTCATGAATGTCATCAATGCCGGAAAAATCTCGCAACTGCGTGCGCATGTCGTCAAATTTTTGGTCGAATTTGAAATCGTCCTGAGCTGACAGCAACGCATCGAGCAAGCCGACTTGGTTTTGGGAAAAGCGAACGTGATCCTCTTCCGCCGTTCCCAAACCGGCCAGCAAGCCGTATTGAGCGATCCATTCCTCCGGCAAGATCCCCAACGAGCCATCATCCAAACGGACGGTGCTGTCGCCGCGGGACAAGGCCGACAAGAGATCCGGAAAATCGATGCTCCGTCCGTCAAAGTCGACATCGGCGTGCAATTCAAACCAGTCGATGCCCGACTTGATCTGAAAGCCCATGTGCAGTGGTTGGTGAATGCGACTCCCGTCCGCTTCGACAATCCAACCTTCACCGACCAACGAGCGGACGCCGGGACCAAGGTTGCGGGCGTTGATTTCCACATCGGCGTTGCGCCGCCGATGGTCCAGAAGTCTCTGAAAACCGTTCTCGCCCAACAGCTTCCATTCGCGTTCCTCAACAGCCCGATCACGGGGGATACACCGCCGCTCGCTGCGTTGTACGACCGCCCCTTGTGGACTGGTTGCCCGGATATTGGTTCCGTCGTAATTGAAAAACACTTCCCCTTGCAACTTACGCGATTGCCACTTCAAGCCCCGTGGGGAGCGAAGAATCAAACGCGGTTTAGGAGTGCAGCGGACCTCTTCCAACTGCAATGCCTCGGGAAGAATCATCTTCGGCAGGAGCGGCATATCGAACAGTCGATCGACCAGTTCGTTCTCTTCACCGTTAGGAACGGAAATCGGATCGCCACCCCGCAGCTGTCGAGCCCATTCAAAGACGCCGTAGTCCCGGAATTCACTGATGTGAGTTTCCGTGAAGATATATCCTCCCGGCACGATCAATTGCGGTTCGCGGACTTGCATTTCGTCCCCTTCCCGCTGAAACGACCCGTCGACCCGCCATTGGTCGAATTCGTCGTAAAACTTCACATTGAGGCACAACTCCCATGCGGGTTCCTCATCCCAGGCCAGCGGAACAGGATGTTTTTCAGAACCGTGCAAATAGCGCCCATGTCCCGATGCGCAGATCATCGGCAGCACCAACCCGCACAATTCATAAGGGACTAAATAGCGAAACGATGTCGATTGTGTTTCCGCTTGCCGCGCATGCCAATTTCCACGGTCCGCCGTGCTGCCCGCCAGATAGGCTAGAATCTTGCGATCCTCTTCATCTTCGACGTCGTCAAGTTGTCCGGGACGCAATTTCAACGGTTTGAGTTTACCCCATTGGCCGTTGGCACGCCGCTCGCGCTGGGATGTCTGGATGACGAGTTGGTTGGCTTCATCGCTCGCCGCGATATCAATTTCGAAAAAGATTTCCCGATCCTTCGCGGAAGTCCCCTGCACCGAGCCGCCCACCTGCATGGCGTCACTGACGGCTTGCAGCTTCTGCGCCCAGGCTGGCAATTCCTTTTCGACTTTGACCGCAGTCTTCGTGCTACGACTCGAACCGGTACCGTAGACTTCACTATCGTCCCAGTCCTCATCCCAATCTGCATCGAAACTCAACGAGGGAGAAGGATCGGCAGCAAACGGAGGAATATGCCCTGGTTTGATCGTTCCACCAATCAGCCCCTCGGACTCGACCGCCAAAATGGTCGCCCACAAATGCTTGCAGTGCATCAACGGTTTTTCACCGCTGAAACAGGTGCAATACATCTGCAGTTCTTCGCCGTTACTGCGATCGATATGCGTTTCAAATCCGACCCCGTCACTCACAACCGCTGAGATGCGGTCCACTGTGACGTGCGTAATTGTGACTCGTTCCGCCTTGATATAAGCAGCGCCGCGATAACGAATATCGCCACGAAACTTCGGTTCCATCAACGTCGTAATACCCATTCCGGCGTGTCAGCCTCCCTGATATAGCGCAAACAAATTCGCGAGATTACGGAAAAATCGCGCATCGAGCAATTTTAGGGAACTTGACGCGTTCTGTGAACCGCAGTGCGTGAAGTTTGTGAAAAGATGCGTGAACTTCCGCGGTTTCACGTCGTCGATTCGTCCGGTGTCCCGGCTGTTTCCCTGCCTAGCAAGAGGGATTGGCGATGCTCTGACGAAACGGCGCCTCTTCTCGCAATCCCCTCCGGACATCACAGAAATGTGCGATGCGACGCCCAATAGTGATTTTATCACCGTTATTGCTAATGCACCCGTTGCCCCGGTTTTGCTCCTTCGTCGGGGCTGAGGACGAAGATGTCCTTGCCTCCAGGGCCGGCGGCCAGGACCATGCCTTCGCTGACGCCGAAACGCATTTTACGGGGGGCCAGATTTCGCGCAACAGATCACCAGTTGCCCGACTAGCTTCTCTGGCTCGTAGACTCCTTTGATCCCCGCAAACACATTGCGGGTCACGTCCCCACCCAAACTGAGCGTGAGTTGCAGCAGTTTGTCCGCCTTCTCGACCTCTTGAGCGGCAATCACTCGAGCGACGCGCATATCGACTTTGACGAACTCGTCGTAGGTGCATTCTTCGGCCAACGGCTCATTGGCCAGTGCTTCGGGACCGTCGTTGTATTGGCTCTCTGCTTCTTCGGGAGCGGCTTCTTCTTGACTTTCTTCGATCATCGCGTGTACCTGACTTTCTTCGACTCGGGTTAGCATATGCTGAAATTTGTTGACCGACGTGCCGACGAGCGGTCGTTGTGATTCATTCCATTGTTGGATCGGCGTGCTGAGCAGTTCGCCGGTTTGTTGTGCCAAGCGCGGCAAAACCGGTGCCAAATAGATCGCCAATTGCCGAAACAGGTTCAAGGCGATTGTACAGACGTCCTGCAGTTGTTGCTGCTTATCCGGTTCTTTGCGGAGTTTCCACGGCTCAGCATCTTCGACAAATTTGTTCGCCTTGTCGGCCAGCGCCATGATGTGCCGCATGGCGGCATTGTAGTCACAGTTCTCATAATTCGCCGCGATCTGTTCTCCAGCTTCGGCAGCGGCGGCAAAGAGTCCGCCATCGTCGGGATACTCAGCCGAGAGGCCCAGTTCCTTGACGAACTTGGCGGACCGACTGGCCAGATTGACGACTTTGCCGACCAAATCGGAATTCACTTTGGCGACGAATTCTTCGAGATTCAAATCCAAATCATCCAACCGCGGCCCCAGCTTCGTCGCAAAGTAATACCGCAGGTAGGCCGGGTCCAGGTGATTCAGATAGGTTGACGCCCGTACGAATGTCCCTTTGCTCTTGGACATTTTTTCGCCACCCACGGTCAAAAAACCGTGAATGTGCACTTTGGTGGGGAGACTGTAACCGGCTGTTTTGAGCATCGCCGGCCAAAACAGCGTATGGAAATAGGTGATGTCCTTGCCGATGAAGTGGTGAATTTCGGTCTTTTCGTTCCGCCACCAATCGTTGAAATCCTCGCCGTGCCGGTCGCACCATTGCTGCGTCGAGGCCATGTAGCCAATCGGCGCGTCGAACCAGACGTACCAATAATTGCCGGGGCTGTCGGGGATTTCGAAACCAAAATAGGGAGCGGGGCGGGAGATGTCCCAATCGCGGAGCGGCTCATGCAGGAAATGCCCTTTGAGGTAATTGGCCACTTCCTCCTGTAGATGCTCACCCGACTGCGTCCACTCTTCCAGAAACTCGTGCAGTTCCTCGATATTCACAAACAGATGCAACGAACTGCGGACTTCCGGCGTTGCTCCGCTCACGGTACTAATCGGATCGATCAAATCCGCAGGGCTATAGGTCGCGCCGCAACTATCGCAGTTGTCGCCATATTGCCCATCCGATTTGCAGCGGGGACAGGTCCCGCGGACGAATCGGTCGGCCAGAAACGTGCCCGCCTCCGGGTCGTACAATTGCGTCACATCCCGCTCGGCAACGAGACCGGCTTGGCGAAATGCCGCCCAGAACTCATTGCATAACTTTTGATTTTCAGGACTGTTGGTGCTGCCGTAGTTATCGAACTCGATGCCAAACCCCGCGAAGTCGTCTTCGTGGGCCTGTTTCATTTCGGCAATCAACGCTTCTTCGCTCCGCCCTTCTTGCCGCGCCCGGAGCATGATTGCCGTTCCGTGCGTGTCGTCGGAGCACATATACAAGCAGCGATTGCCGTACAGTTTCTGAAACCGCACCCAAATATCGGTCTGCAGATATTCCACCAAATGCCCAATGTGGATGTGCCCATTGGCATACGGTAGAGCAGCGGTGACAAGAATTTGTCGTGTGGTCATCGAGGAAATTCGTTCGTTGAATTGCGGTTTACGAGGCCACGGATTGAACACGGATCAAAAATGTCCTGGTTCCCAAGCTCTGCTTGGGAACCCACCTTCTCGAAGCTCTGCTTCGGTCGGAAATCAATGGCGGGCACTTGATCTATCATAACGTCTGCGAAGCGGAGCTTCGCTGGAATGCGTTCCCAAGCAGAGCTTGGGAACGAGAAAATAAACACTGCTGGACAAGCCAGCAGTGGCACCCGTCGGTCACTTTTTTGATCTGTGTTTTATCCGTGTTTCATCTGTAGCTAATTGGTTAAGTCACGCCTGTGGTTCGGTCATGCTCATCGGATCGAGCGCTTTGTTCAATTCCGCTTCGGGAAGGACATTTTGTTCCGTGCAAAGTTCGCGGATTGTTTTACCGGTTTTGAATGCTTCTTTGGCCAGCGCGGATGCTTTTTCGTAGCCGATATAGGGATTCAAGCTGGTGACCATCGAAAGGCTCTTCTCCACGGCGGCCTCGCAATGATCCGGATGCGCCTGCATGTCATCGGAGCAAAACTCCACAAATGCATCGGTCACATTGGCCAACAGCGTGATGCTTTCCAACGTCGTTTGTCCCATCATGGGCATCATAATGTTCAATTGGAATTGACCACCTGTCGCTCCGCTGATAGCGATAGCTTGGTCGTTCCCCATGACACGGGCAGCGACTTGCATCATGCTTTCGCACATCACCGGATTGACTTTGCCCGGCATAATTGAGCTGCCCGGTTGCCGATCAGGCAGTACGACCTCACCAAATCCGCATCGCGGTCCGGAACTGAGCCAGCGGAGATTGTTAGAGACGTTGAACAACGTCGAGGCAATCGCCCGCAACTGCCCGTGGCATTCCACCAGACCGTCGCGTTGGGCGTTGGCTTCGAAGTGATTGACCGCTTCGATAAAGGCGATGCCCGTTTCATCGGCTAAGACCTTAGCGACGCGGCTGCCGAATTCGGGATGCGTGTTGATTCCCGAACCGACGGCTGTCCCACCGACTGGCAATTCCAGCACCGCATCCCGTGCCCGTTCGGCTCGGCCAATCGACAATTCAATCTGCCGGGCTAGTCCGCCGATTTCCTGTCCCAATCGTAACGGAGTCGCATCGGCGAGGTGGGTGCGGCCGATTTTGATGATCTTGTCCCACTCTGCCGCCTTCTTGGCGAGCGATCCGGCGAATTTTTCCAGCGCGGGGATCAGGTTTTCCTGGATACTGACCGCGACGGCGACGTGAATCGATGTGGGAAATGTGTCGTTGGTGCTTTGCCCCATATTCACATGGTCGTTGGGATGCACCGATTTTTCGGGGCTGAAGCGATCGTCGCCCAGTATCTCGACTGCGCGGTTGCTGATCACCTCGTTGACGTTCATGTTGCTGGACGTCCCCGAGCCGGTTTGGAAGACGTCGACCGGAAATTCGTTGTCAAATTTTCCCTCAGCCACTTCGCGGCACGCGGCGAGCAGTGCCTCGACTTGCTTGTCATTCAACGGCTTTTTACCGGTCCCGGTCAGCTTGCCCACATCCCGATTGGCGATGGCAGCCGCGTATTTGACCAGCCCCATCGCATGAATCAGATCCGTGGGCAAGGCCCAACCGGAAATGGGAAAATTATCAACGGCCCGTTGGGTTTGTGCCCCGTAGTAAGCTTTTGCCGGGACCTGGACATCTCCCATGGAATCGTGTTCGGTACGAAATTCGCTCATCGCTCGTATTTCCTGCCTCGTGGGTGCCTAATTTAAAGACTGGCAGCCAAAAACGCTGTGCTGCTGCGAACATCGTAGCGAGTTGCCCGGCGGATCAAAAGTGAGACCTTAATCCCCCGGAAATCCCCCTGAATCGGACAATCATGGCCCGATTGGTGTGCCGAAGGAAACGAGGTGTTATGATACGCCTACCGCCACAGGTCACGACGTAGCCGACGGCCTAAAGAGAATCATTCCAAAGAAAATGGTATAAGGTTAGAGACGAGATATGAGCGAAGAATGGATTGCCGACCGCATGCATCGCATCGACGCTTCGGGCATTCGTAAGGTCTTTGATCTGGCGGCTAAATTGGACGATCCGGTGAATCTGAGCATCGGGCAACCCCATTTCGATACCCCGCAGCCCATCAAGGACGCATTAGCACAAGCAACAACCGACGGGCACAACGGCTATAGTCAGACACAGGGCATCGCCCCCCTGCTGAAAACCATTCAGGACCATGTCGACAAGACATTGGGGCAGACCGATCGCCAGGTGTTCATCACCAGCGGGACG
Organism: uncultured Planctomycetaceae bacterium; assembly: GCA_942492455.1. GTDB lineage: Bacteria > Planctomycetota > Planctomycetia > Planctomycetales > Planctomycetaceae > Symmachiella. Next base: position 58,786 of record CALOFE010000087.1, read on the forward strand.
AGCGGCGGGTTGATGTTGGCGCTGTGCGGACTGGTGAATCCGGGCGACGAGGTGATCGTCTTCGACCCTTGGTTTGTGATGTACAAACACCTGGTCACCTTGGCCGGGGGGACGGTGGTGGAGATCGATACGTATCCCGATTTCCAAATCGACGTCAACAAGGTTCGCGATGCGATCACCGACCGCACCAAGGTGATCCTCTGCAACAGCCCAGCCAATCCCACCGGTTGTGTTGCCAGCAGCGAGCAACTCAAAGATTTGGCCGAGTTGGCGGCGGAAAAGGACATCGCTTTTTTGAGCGACGAAATCTACAAGTCGTATTGCTACGACCAGGAGTTTCAATCGCCTGCGCAATGGAACGACCAAACCATCGTTATCGACGGTTTTAGCAAATCGCACTCGATGACCGGTTGGCGGTTGGGTTATATGCACGGACCGTCGGCACTGATGCAGCAAATGCTGAAGCTGCAACAGTTCACCTTCGTCTGCGCTCCACACCCCGTGCAATGGGCCGGGTTGGCCGCCTGGGACTACGATGTTTCCGAGTACGTCGAGGAATATCGCCGCAAACGGGATTTCATGGTTTCGGAATTGCGGAACGACTTTGAAATCCACGGCGCCGATGGAGCCTTCTACCTGTTTCCCAAAGCGCCTTGGGGGACGGGTACGGAATTCGTGACCGAAGCGATCAAGAATAATTTGTTGATCATCCCTGGTAACGTCTTCAGCCCCAGCGACACGCACTTTCGGATTTCCTACGCGGCCGAAGATACCGTTTTAGAGCGCGGTGTTGAGTTGCTGAAAAAGCTGGCTCGGCAAGGCAAACCCAGCGTGTGAGTGGTGGAAAAGGCCGTAACCTGATGCCCAGTTGGTCGCAAGCACTCAAATTGAATGAAAACCGCGAGGTGGTTGCCGGCAGCGCTGATGCGTTGTGCGACGCCATTCGAAATGGCGCGGATCTACGCATCGGGACTGCCTTTCGTCACAACGAACACATCGATGTCACGTCCGCCAACAACGAATTGATCCGAGAAGTGATGGACTTCCGCGTGACCTATCTGCTTGAGGATCGCTGGGCGGCGGGGATCCAAAACTTGCGGATGCCGATTGCGTTGCCTGACGGATTTGGGCCGCGAGCCTCGATGTCGTTCTTTCTCTACAACCAAGACGGGCATCAAGGAGTTGGCCGCCCGTTTCTCGATGGGGAACCCGCGAACGGTACCCTCGGCCCAGCGCCGCTCAACGACCACTCCGATATGCCCAAGTATCACGAGCTTGCGAATTGGGACGCAGATACGAACGCTCCCAGCAGCAATTTCATCTACGATTTTGAATACTTCGAATACCACGTCCGCGATTGTTGGCGAGAGGTCTTCGCGCACGACGCCAACGGGCAGGTGATCTCCGGCGATTGGGAAATGCTCACAGAAGCGGTTCGCCAAGGCAGCGAGGTGAAAATCGCCGTGCGTGGATTGTGCGACGACCTGACGCCTGCCGGCGACACAGCCATGGAGCACGAAGTCTTCCTGCACTTGGGAGCCTGTTACTATTACACCGAAACGCGGCAATTGATGGCCTCGGCCAACCCAGTCGTCCGGACCCGCGCGGCCATTCCACTCGGCTATGCCAGTGGCGAATGGGACTTCGGCTGGCTCATGCCCCGCACAGATGGACACGTGGCACGGTGGTTGTGCGACCCGCAAACGCTCCAATTCCAAAAATCAACTACGAAACACGCAATCCGCTGGTTCATCAACAGCTGATCAAAATGTAGTGTGCGTCACGACGCACCTTTCTCGCGTAGGATAACGGATTCCCCCCGAACTAATGCGCTGTGTACGCTTGGGCGTAAGGAATTTAGCCACAGAGTTCACCGAGGACACAGAGAAACGGTTAGGATGTATTCGTCGTACGCGGATTTTGGCCAGAAACTTCCGTTGGTCATTGCGGATTCACTGGCGCTAGTAGATCGCCCTCCAGCTGAAACTTCAAATGTTTCACATCATAAATTACGCCGGCGCGTCGTCGGTCACTGTTCGCACAATGCGACCGCAAGCGGTCGGTTTGGGATTTTGAGAGTCACGCCCGGAAATCCGTGTTTCATCCGTGTTCAATCTGTGGCTAAGAAAATTACGGCCATGTTTGGTTATGGATCCGTCGCGCTCAGGTTATTTCTTGCGCAGCAGTTTTTGAATCGTCTGGTCCAAAGTCTGTAAAAATTGCGAGCGGTCTTGTTTGCTAAACGGGGGTGGGCCGCCGGTGATTGTGCCGAGATCGCGGAGTTGCGTCATCAACTCCCGGCTGGCCAGTGCACTCCCGATCGACTCGGCGGAAAATTTGCCGCCACGCGAATCGAGCACGTGGGCCTGTTTTTCTAAACAGCGCGAGGCCAGCGGAATGTCGGCGGTGATGACGATATCGTCGCCGGCGACCTGCTCGGCAATCCAATCATCGGCTGCTTCGTAGTGTCCTTTGACGACGACCAACGTCAACCAGTCTGCCGTCGGTACCCGCATTGGCGCATTGGCAACCAAGGTCACCGACAGTTTGTACCGCTTCGCGACGCGATAGACCTCCTCCTTGACCGGACAGGCATCGCCGTCAACAAAAATCATCGTCACGCCTGGACCTTTCGGCTTTGGAGCAGTTCATGGTTAGATCTCCAAACATGGTAACCAGGACACGAAATTTGACAACCAGCCGCGGCTTGCGACAATGTCAGCTGATGGACAACATCGCCAGCACCAAGTCCCGGAGGGAAATGAAATGGCGAATCGCTTAGAGCACGCGAATCTCACGGTGCGAGACATCGATGTAACCGTTCGTTTTCTGAGAACCGCATTTCCGGAATTCATTGTACGGGGTGAGGGGATTCAAAACGGGGATCGTTGGTTGCATGTCGGCAGCGACGACTCGTACATAGCGCTCAATGAATCGTCCGACGGGTATTCCGAAAACGGACCGCTCAATCATCTCGGTTTTGCGGTCGACGACGTGAATGCCGTCGTCAGCCGATTGCTGGATGCGGGCTATCGAGAAGGATTTATCGCACCAGAGCATCCGCATCGTCGTCGAAAATACTTTTTCGATGCCGACGGAATTGAGTGGGAGTTCGTCGAGTATGCCTCAGACGATCCGGCTCAGCGAAATGACTATTCGCAGTGATGCCGCGTGGGTGACGGTCGGTAAGAGCGCATGAAAACGGCCCCTCGATTCATTGGAATCGAGGGGCCGTCTATAACCGCGATGGCCAAGCTGCCCGTCTGTACGGACAACGCAGCCCTTAAAATTGATTCTGTTCTGTCACAACACCAGCGGCTTGATACAGTTTTTGGATGCGGGTGACCGGATACATCTGAATCAGTCGTTTTTTGTAAGTCAGCCGTCCTTCGGCATCACGGCCGAGTTGTTCGTCCACTTCGTCGATGGCCAAACCGGCGTACAACGCGGCAAATGTGCCGGGGTCGACACCGACACCTGCTTCCAAATCTGCTTGGGCGTTCACGCCACCGGCTAAAATATCAATGGGATTCAACCCCTTGGTCGCCGGTTTATAAAGTCCCTCTGAAACCAATGCATCGTGCGCGTCTTGCAAAGCGTTTCGCGCTGCGGCAATTTTGTCTAATGTGTCTTGCGAAACCGCATTCGTTGCATTGCCATCCCCCTGAGCCCACAGCGATGACGGGGAGAGTGTATTTGCCGAACCGAGAAGATACCCCACCGCAAGCAGCGAGAATGCAAACAATAGAGAGGCACTTTTCCGCATTTTGAACTCCTGAATTTCCGGTTGCACGTATTTCGCATTACGCCGGTAAGCCATCATCCGGCAGGGAGACATCACAGTCAGCTAGTGAGCAGTATGGTAACGGTGTGCGATGAGAATTCGCAAGGGGAGCGTTACCGGCCTAAAGTCATAACTGACCGGCGTGGCGCGCCCCTCATCCATCCTGGACAGAATTCCAGGAGGTTTCAAGGCTAAAACCGGGGAATTGGAAGCAATCTGTGGGCACTGGAAGGGCGCAGTCGCGCTAATGCAACATTCCGCAGCGACAAAGCCTCCTGCTGGACCAATCCCGGCGTTCAAACGACGTTCGCCGAACGATTACGCCTGAATCCGGCCCATATACTCCAGCACCATATCTAGCGATTGGCCGACACGATCGATGTCGTTCTCCTTGCAGGCCTGTTCTAATTCGGCAGCAACGGAACTCAGCCCGTCAAAACCGTACCCGCCGCCTGCTCCTTTGAGCTGGTGAGCGGTGACGCGCATATCATCGACATTGCCTGCGCGAAACTGTTGTTGCAACAGTACGCGGCGTTCCCCGACAGTCTCGGCGAACATCTCCAACAGGTCCTCAAAATCGGGATCGTCGGCAAAATCAGAAAAGATGGGTCCACTCGTTTGCGTGCTATTCATGAGAGTCCTCTTCTACCCCAGTCTATCGTCTCGGGAATATCAGGTTGTTCTCATCTATAGCATGTGAACTCGGCCGAAATCGCTCAGTTGTACTGAACGGGGAGTTTTCCCTAAGCGTCGAGGCCCGCGCACCGCAGGGTTTTCCGTTCGCGCGGATTTTAGCAACGAATCCTGCTACGACGAATGCCCTGTCTCGCGCAGCCACGACACAGGGTAGCTCATGCAGCCTTTTCGCGAATGGTGACTTCGTTTTCAGAAATCGTTTGCAGCTTCAAGCGTTGTGTCCGCTCATCGCCACTGAGCCGTTTTCCACGCGTCATATTTCCGACGTGCGCGCTGAGGTGCATCATCGAACCGGTTACCACCACGGCGGCAAAGCAAATTGAAAGCACGATCTGATCATAGGTTGCGTTCTGCAGCAAATCAGTCACGGTCAGCATCTCCATATAGCCAAGCAAAAACTGAATCGTCCGAGAAAACAGGGGCTGCCACGAACTTTGCCGCGTCTCAAAACCATCCTGTTCGCTCCAATGAAACCAAACCTAAGAACGGTTTCTAGGCCGGTTACATCTTAATTTCGGAACAATCAGCAGCCCGGCTTCAGCGGGACGTACCGGATGCCAGATACGAGATAGGCTCCGGCGTTACAATCGGCGCGGCCGGTATAACGACACTCGGCAGCGCGAAATTCAAATGCCGCTCGACGCATTCATTCATTTTCCATGCGTAGCATCAGTCCGACTGATGCGGACCTTCCGGAGCCACACGGCGGTGCCGCCAGAGATCATAACGAACAAACCACGCGATATTCGCAGGGGTGCTTTCGACCCACGCGCCATCGCGAAATTCTTCATATTTGATAAGTTCGCCCTGCTTAAGCGTCATGCGTGAGATCGCGTTGCCATCTTCCGTACTCGTCGTCCAAACGCCTTCCATATACCCATTCTTCCATTCCCCCTCTACCAGGACCGCATCGCCGCCTGGCACATAGGTTTTTTGCTCACCGTGGTAGCGTCCCTCATCGGAGACAGTAACTTCAATAACTCGGTCGCCGAGCAAAAATATTGTCGCCTGCTTTTGCTCAGTTCCATCCGGTAACTGAATCGTGGAGAGTTGCTCCTCGGGATATAACATCAGGCCGACGGTTGCGCACACGAACAACACAAATGCCGTTGCATAAGCAGCCAGCGACATCAATATAGTCCCCAGCCCCGCTGGTTTGGCCATCAGGCGTTCCCAAACCGAACGGACCGCCCAGGCATCCATGCCGAACCGCAATGTGAAAGGCACATGCCGCCGTAATTCTTTGACAATATTTGCGGCGGACGCCATCGAAACGTGACCTGATTCTCCAAGTTCTAAATCCGGGAACTGGTCGTGTAACCGCTGCGCAATGCTATCGAAGCGAAAGTTAAGGGTTGTCCAGAACAAGGATCCCAAGCCCAAGATCACTGTGTATTTCATGCCCAGTAACCAACCAACCAGCACGAGGAACGACGCCAAAGTGAGTTGGACGATCGCCATCAAATACCGAGAACGCACAAGAACAACCCGCTGCAACAACCGACCTCCATCGAATGGCAAGCAGGGTAAAAGTGAAATTGAGTTGAAGACCAGAAAGCACATCGCTGCGAATCGTATCGAATCGGAGAACTCAAGCACGGCGACAAACGACAAAATCAAACCAATGAACATTCCTGGTAACGGGCCCAGCAGAATGACAATTGCCTCGCGCAGCGGAGAAGCGTGCGTGCGCACCCCTTGAGCGGAATCCGACAGATAAGGCAAGAACAATAGGCCGACACCACGATACCCACAGAGTCGCATCCCCACAAAATGCCCGAACTCGTGGATTAATATGACGGTGGCAAAATAGACCGTCTTGGGACCGGTCAATTTGAGAACGCCCCAATAGTTCAATAGCAGCAAAATGGCGCCGATCACGAGGGCAGCACGAAACTTTTCACGCTGCCTTTTCTCGACATTATTGACATTGGCAAACGTCTCAAAAAAGCGGGCATCGAGAACCGGACCGATACTGGATTCCGGATCCGGGTAGGTTTTGAGAGGGGCATCGGGCATGGACTGGACCTTTTCGCATTCACCCCAGCGAAGCTGTTCGATCGAAAACCATGCGCCCTGATCGATCGGCCACGATAAAACGCCGGACGAAGCGAGAGCGCTGCTACGCACGCCAATTTAACCCGCAACGGGAGCGGTCGCCACTCAAAACAACGAAAGCGTTTCGTGAATGGTCTCGCTGGCTGGACTATTGCTCCATCCACGCATCAGCAACCTTCGTATAGGCGGCGTCGTCGTTGTCGTTAATGGCGGCGAGACGGGCTTGGTTGCGGCGGTCGGCGATTTTTAGATACAGCAAGCCGGTTTGCAGATCGCGTTCGGTCGTTGGATCGTTCTGTGAAACCAAATGTACCAAGCGCGAATAGACGCAGCTCGCCATAAACAACTCCGTGCCGATATCGCCGATTCGACCGTGATGGTACTGTCGATCAAGAATCGCTTCGCGATGCGTCATCAATAAACCTTGGCAAGCGCGACCGAATTGCACGATCTGGCGTCCAAGTGCCTTAGCCGCCGGTTGCAAACGGGCATGCGGAACCGGCAGTTGCGCCGTCGCCCAGACACGGCTGGTCGTGGACGCTGCGAAGCCCCACAATTTGCCTGCTCCTGTAAACGGGTTCTTGGCGGCCTGTTGCACTTCTTGCAAATTCATCCCCACGCCGCGCAGGCCGACCATGGCGATGAATGATCGCAACACATCGTTGGCCCCTTCGCCGATTTGATTGATCCGCGCGTCCCGCATCATCCGCTCCAACGGTTCCGTGCAGAAATACCCCGCCCCGCCGTAAAGTTGAAGCGTGTCGTTGACGATCGTCCACAATCGCTCACTGGCAAATACTTTGAGCATGGCCGTTTCCAACATGTAATCCTCAGCATCGCTATCGATCAGCGCAGCGGTGTGATAGACGGCGCTCTCCATAGCAAACGTGTCCGCAGCAGCGACGGCGATTTTTTCCTTCACCAATTCAAATTGCCCGATGTTCTTCCCAAACTGTCGCCGCTGGTTGGCATAGTCGGTCGCCTTTTCCAGACAGGCCTTGGCTCCCCCCGTGCAACAGGCACCGAACGTCACGCGGCCGAAATCCAAAACGGTCAGTGCCAACCGCAATCCCTTGCCTTCTTTGCCGAGCATGTTTTCGGCAGGGACGAACATGTCTTTAAATGCCAACCGGGCTGTCGCCGTGCCGCGAATCCCGCATTTGTCCATCCGCGCTTCGACCACTTCAAATCCCGGCATGTCGGGCGTGACGAGAAAAGCGGTGACCTTGCCGTCCGGTTCGTCGGGATCGGGGGTACGAGCCATGACCGTTAAAACACCGGCGATCGCACCGTTGGTGATGTAGCGTTTCTCGCCGTTGATGACATAACCGCCGCGCTCGGGATCGGGCGTCGCCCGTGTTTGCACGTTCGAAGCATCCGAACCGGCCTCGGGTTCGGTGAGCGCAAAGGCGGCCAAGACCTCGCCGCTGGCCATCGGTTTCATCCACCGCGCCTTCTGCTCTTCGGTGCCAAACAGATCCAAACCACGTACGCCGATCGAGTGGTGCGCATTGACAAACACTCCCGTGGCGGCGCAATGTCCACCGATGACTTCCATCACGCGGCAATAGTTTTGCTGCGACAACCCGCGGCCTCCCAATTCCGGTGCGATGGTCATTCCCAAAACACCGACATCGGCCAATCCGCGAATCACCTCCGGAGGGATGTCGGAGTTGCGATCGACTTCAGCCGCGTCGAGATGCTCTTCGAGATACTCCCGTACTTCGGCGACAGCCTTGTCTCCGATTGCTTTTTGTTCAGCGGAGAGTTGGGGATAGGGCATGATGGCGTCGGTGAAGAAACGCCCGAAAAACAACTCTTTGCAAAAGCCGACCTTCTGCGGTCCGGAGAACAACAATTCCTCCGCTTGCCGAATTTGCTTTTGCTGCAGTTCATCCATCGCCTGTGCCATCGCGCCATCCTTACATTTTCTTCGAAAGTAAATGCTAGTGATTCGATCCCGTGGAGTGCCACAGGAATTTTACGCCGCACGTTGTGCGTCCTGCTAGTGAACTTTAGGATAACCAATCAAGTTTTCGTGGTCCGCGATCGTCGAATTGTGAAAAGGAGCGTAGGAATGCGGCTTCCGCTTGCCGTCAGTTGCGTGTTGATGATCGCGGTGTCTCTCATCGCCGCACGCCGCGCCGAACAGACATGTGCGCTCGACATTTCACTCACCGACGCGCAAACCGGTGCTCCGCTTGCGGGACAGATCAAGGTCACGACCGCATCCGGCGAGGTGGTCACCGTCAACGAGTTACTCTCTCGGGGACTCGGATTAAAAGCAGGGGAGCCGATCCAACACTGGGCCGTACTCACCAAATCGACAACAATCACACTTCCCGCACAGGCATTGACGATCGAAGCGTTTTCCGGCCTCGAAACCGAAACGACACGGATCGAGATCGACCTGCGTAACAAGACCAAGCACACACTTTCCATTCCCTTGCATCGGTTTTACAACGCCGCCGATCGTGGGTTTCGCTCAGCCAATACGCATTTGCATCTCATGAAACTCAGCCGCGCCGAGGTGGACCGCTATCTCACCGAGATCCCTCGCGCGGACGGGTTGGATATTGTGTTTCTCTCCTACCTGGAACGCGCAGGTGCCGACCACGAGTATACCTCAAACACCTACACCGCCGACGACTTGGCACGTTTGTCGAAGGCATCCGGAACGGGATTCGGTAACGGCGAAGAGCATCGTCACAATTACGGCGGCGGTGGCGAAGGATACGGCCACGTGATGTTCTTGAACATCAAAGAGTTGATCCAACCGGTCAGCATTGGTCCAGGAATTATGAAACTCGGCACCGATGGCCTCCCCATCCAGCGCGGCATCGATACTGCTCGCGGCGATGGGGCCACGGTCGTTTGGTGCCACAACGATTGGGGTCTGGAGGACCTCGCCAATTGGGCCACCGGCCGCATTGATGCGCAAAACATCTTCGATGGCGGCATCCACTCCAGCTACAAGCAGAGTTTCTATCGCTACTTAAATGCCGGCATCGACGTGCCATTCTCAACCGGCACCGATTGGTTTATGTACGACTTCTCCCGCGTCTACGTGGCCGCTGGAAAATATGTGACCCCCGCCGGGTGGCTGGCAGCGCTCTCATCCGGAAAGACGTATATCACCAACGGCCCGCTGTTGGAATTTACCGTCAACGGTCAAGGTCCCGGCAGTACGATCGACATCGACAACGGAAAGCCACTCAAAATCGAAGCCCGTGGTTGGGGCCGACATGACTTCAAACGTCTGGAATTGATCAAAAACGGCAACGTGGTTGATTCCGCACCGGCCGAGCGGCAGAATAACCATTTCGTCGCCCGACTCAACATAACTCTCGAAACAGATCAACCCTGCTGGTTGGCCCTCAGAACACCGGCTCCGCCCCTGGCAGGGGATGCCGAATTGACTGAGCCGGTGAACAAAAATGAGTTTGGCAAAGACCTCTTTGCCCATTCCAGCGCAATCCACATTGTTCGGAACGGACGGCGGTATTTGGATCGGAAGGTCGCCGAAGGGATGATTCAGGAGATGACCGAAATTCGCGCGCAAATCGACAAGCAATCCAACTTTGCCGACCCCCAGGAACGGTCGCGCGTTTTAGACGTCTATAGTGACGGCATCGATGCCATGCGCAAGCGACTGCAGAATTGAAGAACCCTGTTTTGATGACGGGGTGGCCGACACGGATTCAGAATACAACTTTCACTTTTTCAACTTCAATGAGGACGACAGCTATGAAACGATTCCCGCGACTGTTTTTGATGATGCTGCTGGCAGCAGTGTTTGCGCCCTGCCTTCCGGCAATGGCCGATGAGCTACCGGCTCCGGTGACCAAGCTCGATCTGCAAGATGGTGACACGCTGGTGTTTCTCGGCGACAGCATCACGCACCAATGTTTGTACACACAGTACGTTGAGGATTATTTTTACACCCGCTACCCCAAACTGCGGATCAAATTTCACAATGCCGGCGTGGGGGAGCCAAAGCCCTCGATGCATTGGCCCGTTTTGACCGGGACGTCGCCGCTTACAAACCCAAATACGTCACCGTATTGCTCGGTATGAACGACGGCAGATACGTCCCCTACAACGAGGAAATTTTCCAGACCTATCGCAAAGACATGCAGGACGTCGTCCAGCGGATTCGCGATGCGGGTGCGACGCCGATCCTCATGACTCCCACCATGTTTGATTCCCGCGCTGTCCGACTCAATCCGAAACGCCTTGAAGCCACTCCCGCAGAACGATTGGAGTTGTACAACTCGGTGCTCGCCTATTACGGCACATGGTTGCGCGAAATCGCTGTTAAAAATGGTGACGGATTTGTGGATATGTGGAGCCCGCTGAACAACCTCACGCTGCAGCAGCGCGACACGGATCCCAACTTCACAATGATCCCCGACGCTGTTCACCCCGGCCCAGCGGGGCAATTGGTGATGGCCTATGCGATTCTGAGTGACATGAACGCGAAAAAGGGTGTTTCCAATATCAACATCACCATCAATCCCAAAGGCAAAGCCAAGGCTAGAGCGGCGGGCGGGGAAGTCGCCAACCTCGAGTTCGCTGACGACACGCTCTCCTTCGAGTGGACCGCCGAAAGTCTGCCTTGGGTCCTGCCCTCCGACGCAGAAGTTGCCGTCAAACTGCTCAAATTAGGACACCGCATGAGCCGCGAAGCCTTGGCTGTTCACGGTCTGCCGGCGGGCAAATATGAATTGTCGATCGATGGAGAAGTCGTCGGAAGCTATCGCAGCCAAGGTCTGGCGCGACATATCGAATTGCAAGCCAATGACAAGACCCCGCAGTATCAACAGGCACTGGAAGTCGCCATGTTGAACAAGAAACGCAACGACGGTCCCGTCCACGCGCTACGCGGAGAATGGAGCAAGTTTCAACAACTCGATCGCCAACAACTCGCGCTGAAGGCTGATCCGGATAATGAAAAACTTGCCAAACTGGTTGCCGGGATCGAAGCCAAGGTCGCCGGGATGGAAGAACGAATTGTGGCCCATGAAAAGGCGGCCCAGGAGATTGAAGAGCAAATCTTTGCCGCCAATGTTCCTCCAACCCGCAAGTACGTGCTGAAACGGGTCAAATAGCGTTTCACCTCCTGCATGCTTTAGGGCGACGCGGGGGGCGAGGATATCGCGGGCGATTCTTCCGGCACCACAAAATTGGTGGCCGGAAGGATTTCCCCGCGACTCGATTCCGTATAGTTCAAATCGTCTAGCAACGAAGCAAACCCGTTGTGACCGGGATCCAAGGCCAATTGCCGCTGGATGTCTCGGCGGGCTCCGGTGAAATCTCCCGCTCGAAATCTCGCCATCGCGACGAGATACCAATCATCGGAAGTCATTTCTCGCGTCCGCGCTCCGGCATCCAGTGCAGGAATCGCCTGCTTCCAGCGGGCCGTCCGTACATAGGCCACACCCAGCAGCCATTGTGCCCGCGACTTTTGTTCCTCAGTCGACATGGGGCAAAGGATGACCTCACGCAGTACCGGCGCCGAACGGGCTGCGCGGCCATGGTCGATCTGAATCGCAGCCAATCGCAACGCGGCCTCCGAATTCTGCTTGTCGCAGGAGACTGCACGATGGTACGCACTGATGGCTTCCGCATCCTGCCCCGATTGTTCTTCGAGTTGCCCTTTGAGCCGCCCAGGCCGGGCCACTGTTCGGATTTAACTCCAAAGCTCTGGCAACGTGCCGCGCAGCCTCGTCATATTGCTGCCGCTGCATCGCCTGTTCCGCCGAACGCACATAGGTGTCAGGATTGTCCGAATGCATCGACGCGCGATTTGCCGCTGAGCCGCCGCGTGTCGATCGTGACAAATCATTCGCAGCGATTTGTGATTCACGCGCTCTGTTGCCCGGCACGAGATTGCGCATCCAACGGCAACCGCCCAGCCCAATGATCATCAACGCGACCAGCGCGCAACTCCACCAATCGGGCTGTCGTGCGAACAGCCTGCGAAGCATTCTGTCAGTCTGGAATCGAACCGCCACTGGAGAGGCATTTCCTGTGGAAGGGGATAGGAAGTACGACGAATTTCAAAACCGGGATGCGCTGATTCCAGAAAATTGCAGATCTGTGTCAGCGGGACACATCAGAGGGTATTGAAACGACTTGTAAGAAAAATTCTGGGAAGAGAACGGATGTTAACAAACAACGTAAAAACCGAATAGACGAAGCCATCCGCCGCCTCATCTCAAAACAAAGGCGTAAAAAACAATACGCTTGATTGAAAATGCAAAACAAGGCTGCCGGCTCGCATGTATTGAGGTGCCTAAAAAAGCCGATTCTTGCTAAAGAGTGATCTCACCAACGAACCCGGACGATCGATGTGGGTGAAATCGGGGCCATTTGTACTTTTGGGATGGATCATGGACAGCCAAACCCCAGCATTCTCGCAGGCAACGCAGCCGAATCGCGATGAACAACACGCAGTCATCGAAAACACGCTTCTTGAAAATTCGCCCTCTGCTCCTCGCAATGCCGATGCGCGATTTCAGTTGGCGCAAACCTGTGAAACCCAAGGCCGGACAGTCGAAGCCTTGGCGCATTACGGCGAAGTGATTCGCATCGATGCCCAACATCTCAACGGACATCTCGGGCGGGCCAAGCTGTTGCATCTCAACGGCCGCGTTCATGATGCCGCCGCCGATTACCGCCGCATCCTAAAATTTGCGCCGGTCCATCCGACTGCCCTGGTCGGTTTAGCGCATATCGCTATTCAGGACGGACGACTCGACGACGCGGCACAGTTACTGCAGACTGCCTTAGAGCATCACCCCGGTTTTGCCTTCGCGCATCACAGCTTGGGACGCGTCCGCAAAGCGATGGGAGATTTCTTAAGCGCCGCCGCTTCGTTTCAACGGGCCACACAGTTGGCGCCCCAATCCGTTGAAAGTTATACCGAATTGGCCGCCGTTTATGAAAAACTGGGGCAAGCTGCCGACGCCGAAACGACCTATCGGGCAGCGCTAACCAACGCGGCTCCCAACAGTGCCATTTGGAATGGCCTGGGATTGCTATTACTGGCCGATGAACGAAACAGCGAGGCAGCGGATTGCTTTCGAGCCGCTTTGGAAATCCATCCCGAATTTCCTCAAGCGGCCAACAATCTCGGTTTGGCGCTCAATCAACTAGGCGATCCCGAGGCGGCCATCGAAGCGTTTCGCATCGCGCGACGCGGTCTCCCCAGGTCCCCCGATGTGCTGAGCAATTTGGCGCATGCCTATCTCACCGCGGGACAACTCGATGATGCCGAACAATCCTGCCGCGCTGCTCTTATTATCGATCCGTACCATGTCCCCACCCTCTCCAACGGAGGGCTGATCGCGCTGCGTCGTGGTACTGCTGAACGAGCCCGTGCATTTTTTCAACAAGCCGTCGAACTGTCGCCCAATTTGGCCGAAGGACACAATAATCTGGGCACCGCCCTGTTCGCCCTCAATCGCGACGATGAAGCTGCCGCGAGTTTTGGCCAATCCATCGCACTAAACCCGCAACACGTCGAGGCACATTACAACCGCGCTCTGGCAAATTTTCGCCGCGGCCAATTCGAGGCTGCCTGGCCCGACTACCAGTGGCGCTGGCAGCGGAGCGGCGTGAGAAAACTCCGGTTGCCTATCCCCGCATGGCAGGGTGAAGCGTTAAGTGGAAAGACATTGCTGGTCTATGGTGAACAAGGCATTGGTGACGAACTGATGTTGGCCTCGCGCTACGCCGAGGTCATTGGGCAAGCAAAGGCTTGCGTGCTTGTTTGTGAATCCCGGTTAGTAGAATTGTTCGCACGCACGTTCCCCGGCACGTCGGTTATTGCCGCCCGCGATGCGGAGGTCATTTCTCGCCAGCGGTCGTCTCGGCCCAGTTGATTTCCAGACAGCGGCCGGAGAATTGCCACGGTATTCAGCCACGAGCCTGGGACACGGCCGTGCATCCGCCGCCTTTCTGAAACCCGATGCTGCTCGGGTCCGCAACTGGAACGACCGGTTTGCGCAATTGAATGGCCAACTCCGTGTCGGTATCTCCTGGCGCGGTGGGGCTGCGGCCAATGACCGGCAGCGGCGCTCCACGACGTTAGCGCAATGGCAACCGTTATTGGTGCAACGCGACATTGCTTTCGTCAATTTGCAATACGGCGATTGCCGTGACGAACTAGAAACATTACGGCAACAATACGGCTTCGTCGTGCACGACTGGGACGACGCGAATCCGCTTGTGGATCTCGATCATTTCGCTGCACAGATCGCCGCACTCGATCTGGTGATTTCCGTCGACAATTCGACCGTGCACATGGCGGGTGGATTGGGAGTCCCCACTTGGGTGGCACTCCCCGACTCCGCCGATTGGCGCTGGGGGACATCCGGCACAAGCAGTTATTGGTACGAGTCCTTGCGTCTGTTTCGTCGCGAAACAGATGCTCCCTGGAGCGAGACTTTCCGGAACATGGCTCAGGAGCTGTCCGAACTCGACAAGCGGGCTTGTCGCCGAGCGGGGAACAAAGTTTAATCTCAACCTGATGCTTCTCAACGACTCGCCCCACTCATTCCTGAAGGTTTAGTTGTGCCTGCCCCTACGTCTTCGGATCCTCCGACGATTCCGCAGTCTACCAGTGTGGCCGTCGACGCGGTCCATTTCCGGCAGCTCTGTCCTTGGCTGCGGATGTTTGAAATCTTTCGGATTGCCGTGGATTTGCAAAAGCTGGTGCTAGCCGTCACTGCCCTGCTATTGCTTTGGGGCGGAAATTGGTGCATCCTCAAATTGCCCTTTGCCACACCCGAAGCTATTCATCCCCCGTCAAAAGCTTTCACTTTCGGGCCAGCCGATCCCAGCCAGCTGTCCCCCACACAACAAGCCGCTCCTTTCGGTAAACCGTTCGATGCCAATTGGCGATCTTGGGCCCGCGTCTTGAGTCCTCTGGACACGGTCGCGCGGCCAGTCCAAATCCTCTTTCGCACCGATGCGTCGTGGTCGCAACTGGCGTTGTCGTGGACTCAGTTGTTGTGGGCATTAGCTGTCTGGGCTGTTTTCGCCGGCGCGATCACCCGCATTGCTGCGGTGCAAATCGGCACGGATCGCAATACAAGTCTCAGAGATGCTCTCAAGTTTTCGGTCCGCCGGTTTTTATCGTATTTCTCCACCCCCTTAATACCCTTGAGCGGCATTGGCGTGTTGTGGGGACTCTGCCTACTCGCTGGACTTGTGGGGCGAATTCCCACCGCCGGTCCGTGGATCGTGGGCGCCTGTTGGGGCATCGTACTGCTACTTGGTTTTTTGATGGCGTTGACGTTGGTCGGGCTGGCTGTCGGCTGGCCGTTGATGTTTGCCACCATTAGCGTCGAAGGAAGCGATGCTCCCGATGGGCTGACGCGTTCTTACGGCTATGTGTTCGCCAAGCCCGTCTACTACGTACTGCTCGTGGCGATCGCGGTCCTTGGCGGTGCAGTGGCGACATTCCTCGTCTTCCAACTGGCCGATTTCGCGGCGTATTTGGCCGACTGGGGAATTGCCTGGGGTATGGGGTCCAGCAAAATTCTTCAAAACAAACTCGCAGCGGGTTGGATGAGCGTGCTAGAAACCTTTGTCGTCGCATTTGCCCATAGTTATTTCTGGAGCGCTGCGACAATGATTTATTTCCTGCTGCGCCGCAGCGTCGACGCCAACCCGTTCCACGAAGTCTATCTTGAAGAAGATCCCAGTGACGAATTGCTGCCCTGGGTGGACGAAGAGCAAGAGTCTCCTGTTGAACCCCCTACGTTGACGCCGATAACACCTCCCGACAATAACGCCACTGGTGACGCAAATCCCCCCTCTTAAACCACGCATCGCGCGCGTTGACCGCCCGTCTCATCTCACAACCCTGACAACTCCTCAAGTCGGCATCCAGGCGACGACGATGACTTCCATACAGGAATAATCGACCATCCGGTTTTGGAATAACGGTGCGTCCGGCGGCAGTTGGCAAAGTGGCGGAAGTCCAGACCAAAGAACTTCTGACACTACGCATGACAACCAAGGATAACCATTCATGACGGCAGCCGAACGGCAGGACAAACTGCGGCTGGGTTTTTTGACAGCCATCCAAGTTCCGCAACAAGGCTTCATGGGAGGCCTGCTGGTGACGAACCATCTGGGACGCCCGTTGGAATTCCAATGTACGAACCCCGTTAAACCCAATCGCACACAAGAAGTTCTCTACGGGCCGACGTTGCAGCCGTTTGTTTTGGCCGAACTCATCGGAAAAACGTTGCTGGAAAAAGCAGGTGTGAAACCCCATATCGTGTTCATCACCGAAGCGGCACTGCTCGAACTTCGCGAACACATCTCCGCGAGTTTGGCAATGGTTGTAGTCCACGACCACGAGTCCGCAAAAACCGGTTTTGCCTTCGGACGACAAACCTTGATCACGCACGCCGATTATGGCAGCGACCGCAGTCAACTGGAAAACAAACTGACGGCATTGCCTGATGATGTTGATCTGCTGGAACCATTCGAGCGCGTCGAAGAAGCGCTCCGTCAAGCGACCGGAGGCACAGCCGCAGCGTGAATCCCTCAACGCCTAATCGCCCAATGCCTGAAACGGATGTCAAGACATGGGAAGCGTTGCCGAATACATCGCCAGCCCCTGAATCGCCCTCCCGATCCAACGCATCTTCGTCAATCATTCACCCTGCGCCGGCAGGTACGAATGGCATCCTGCGCATCGATGCCAAACACGATGCGCAGTCGGCCATCGCTGCGCCGCAGATCACCACCATGCCGCTCGACATCGCGGCCAATGTCTTCGCCTCCGGGCTCAACGGCGCGTTGCGGCGGACGCCGAAGATGGAATGTGAAAACGTTCCGCTTTTGGGACGTGTCACCTTCAGCCCCCGTTGGCGGCCCACTTCAAGCGGCGTGCGGACAACCAAGCTGACGTTCCCCGACGGCATGGAGTTTCTCCCTCCACCGAAATCCCCCGAGGAGTCCGAAAACCTCAAACGCATCAAGCCCCCCAAGGCGCGGGGCGGTTCGGAACGCGAAAAACCAAAATCGACACGCATCAAACCTCCCAGCGACGCGCTCTCGCTCGAAGACCGTTTGTTTTATGTCCTGCAGCCGCCGCTGGAAACCTGGTTGGCCGGCCAGGAATTGATCATGCCCTTCGAGCCATTCCCTTATCAATACGAGGGAATCGGCTGGATGTTCTCGCAGAAGGCGGCACTGTTGGCCGATGAGATGGGGCTGGGTAAAACCATGCAAACCATCACCGCGATTCGGCTGTTGCTCCGCAGCGGACAAGTGCGCCGCGTGCTGTTGGTCTGCCCCAAGCCGCTGATTCCCAACTGGCAGCGTGAATTCAAATTGTGGGCCGAGGAACTGCCCATCACCACATTGGAAGGGGACTCCGCCCGCCGCAACATGCTCTGGAATATGCCCGGCGTTCCGATTCTGTTGGCCAACTACGAAGTCGTCGTCCGCGACTTCGAAGCGTTCGGCGACGATCCTCCCAAGTATGATCTCGTCATTCTGGATGAAGCGCAGCGGATCAAAAACCGCGACTCACGCACGGCAGCGATGATTCGCAGCATTCCCCGCCGCCGCAGTTGGACACTGACCGGCACGCCGATTGAAAACCGGCCCGAGGAATTGGCGTCGCTGTTTGAATTCATGGAGGTCATCCCGCCCCGCAGCAATCCTGACATGAAGGGGCTGACCCAACTGGCGGATCACTACATCCTGCGGCGGACCAAAGACCTGGTGATGTCCGATCTGCCCCCCCGCCTGGATCGCGATGCCCACTTAGACCTCAACCCCGCCCAACAACACGCCTACGACACGGCCGAACGCGACGGTGTGATCCAACTCAACGAATTGGGCGAATCGATTTCCGTCCAACACGTCTTCGAGTTGGTGCTGCGACTAAAACAAATCACCATTTTGATCCACTCACCGGTGATAGCGCGAAACTGGATCGCTTGGAAGCCGACATGGAAGAAATTTCAACTCCGGCGGCAAAGCCACTTTGTTCAGCCAATGGACGAAGTGCATTGACTGGCTCGATGAAAAACTAAAACGCTTCAATCCGTTGGTCTATCACGGAAAAGTCCCCACCAAAAAACGAGAGCCCATCCTCAGCCAATTCAAAGAGGATCCCAATTGCCCGTTGTTGCTCATGAGCTACGGGACCGGAGCTGTGGGGCTGAATCTGCAATTCGCTGGCTACGTGTTTCTCTACGACCGCTGGTGGAACCCTGCGGTCGAGGACCAGGCCATCAACCGGGCGCACCGCGTTGGGCAAAAAAGTCAGGTGATCGTCACGAAATTCATCTGCAATAACACGATCGAAGAGCGAATCGACCGCGTGCTCAACGAAAAACGCCAAATTTTCGCCCGTGTCCTGGGCGATGGGGATAGCACGATCGCCTCGCTGAGCCTGAATGCGTCCGAAATTTTTGGACTTTTCGACCTCAAAGCCCGCCAAGGCGAAGGGACCCGCAAAATTGCTCCCAAGGCGGAAGTCGAAAGTAAGTAACTGCCCCGAAAGAATGTGTGCTCCTCGCTGTGGCTTCACTGGAATTTGTGGCGGCGACTATTTATCATCGGGGAGCACGAAGCTGTGGAGAATGGTTTCGGCACCATTTCGACACGTAAGTTCCAACCGACACCGCCGTCAGCGGAAGAAATCTCCCGATGCCCACGATCAAATTCATCAAAAAGAAAACGGACTCTCGAAGTCCCCGCCGGTTCTAACTTCGCGCAAAAGAAGCCTTAAAGGCTGGCGTTGAACTCTATCCTGGAGTTCACAAACACGCGCTGCTCAATTGCCACGGATTCTCCGTCTGTGGTTCCTGCCGCGTGTTGATCAAAAAGGGGATGGAAAACACCAGTAAAGAGGGCATCCTGGAGCGGATGACGCCGCTGCACAACCCGTTGATGGCCATGGCCAAAATCGGCCACGAAGACGAAATGCGACTCGCCTGCCAAACCACCGTCAATGGCGACATCGAAGTCGAAACCTGTCCCCCCATGAACTGGCACGGCGACAAATTCTGGGTGCCATCGGCACGGCCGTAAAAGCGGTTCCAGCTTGAAGCATTACTAGCCGCTCCCGTTGGTCGCTGGGCGTGATGCAACGTGATGCAACGTGTAGGGTGCGTCGAGACGCACCTTTCGATGTAGAAAATTACGTTCGCCAATTCAGGCCATGTTCGCTGTACGCGACATCCAAATCACCGACACACGTTTCCGGTTCTACCCCACAAAGACCTCGCGCAGAGAGTTGATTGGTAGAGGAATGCGATCGCGGAATGTTGATTGGACGCGCGGTTAGGTTCGATTCTGTTGCAACAGGCTTTTTACGAAAGCACGTTGTTAAACGTTTTCTCTCATCTCTTCTATGTGGCTCTGCTCGCGTCCTTTTTGAAGAGTTTCATCTCTCGTACTACGCGAGAAAGGTGCGTCGCGACGCACCCTACGCTGGCTCCTAAACAACCTCCTCTCCCTCTGGCAACATATTGCATTTCTCACCGGAGGGGAACCAATCATCGCGGGTGGCAGCGATTGCCAACGGGCAATCGGTGTGCCGTAGGCACAAGAAGCAGCAGTTTCAGCTGTCCCTGTCGATGAGACTTTGCTGGTTTCAAGCTCCGGAATTTCGGCTTCGTGCGGTCGCCCGCCCCGATTGCGGGGCGCAATCTGGCTACCCTGAACTCTTTACCATCCAAACACTTGCTTGATTACTTATCTCGTAGATGCAATTTGTTGCTCTGGGAGAGGGCTGGGGTGAGGGTTTTCGCACTACAATAGAGAATCCACCCTACTCACCGGATGCGAGTGAATGTAGAGTTTCACGCAATCCTTAGCGCTGTTCGCTTTAATGGCGTTTGTTGTCGCCGTTGGCATCAAAGGCAACGGGCGACGTTGCGGGAACTTCGCCAACAAGAGGCTTCCAGATTCCACAATCGAATCGCACATTCTCGTTCGCGGCCGGCGGTTGCCTAGAAGTTTTGCGTCGCTTTCTGGAAATCGCGATTTTTTCGATCGGCCCGGCATGTGGAACCGTTGTGAGTTCTTGCTCCCGTACGATAATCCCACAGTCGAACAACGCCATCGCGATCGCTCCGAGAACAACGTTCGTTGATCGGGCGAAAAGACCAGCGACGTGACATAATCATTATGCGGCAACGAGACTGTTTGTTTGCCGGTGGCGATGTCCCAACAGGTCACTGCTGAGCAGTGTTGGGCGCTGCGTTGATCGATCGTCCCGCAGCCGGCAGCGATCGTTTCGCCATCGGGAGAAAACGCGACCGTGGACACGGAACGCGCCGTTCCATCGAGATGGAGCGTGGAGGTGCAACGTGCCGTTTCGACGTCCCACAATTTCACGGTGCCATCCCAACTCCCCGTCGCCACTGTCCAACCGTTGGGAGAAAACGCGATCGATTTGACGTCGTCGGTGTGCCCTGCGAGCACGACCGGATTTTCTAAGCCAGGTAAATCCACGAGTATTGCTTGCGAGCCGTAACTGACCGTCGCCAGTCGCTTACCGTCGAGCGAAATGGCCAGTGACTGCACCAGCCAATCTTGTGTGACGGCGGCAAGTTGTTTTGTTTTGCCAATCCAAACTGTCCACCCCCGCCCGTTGACCTTGCACCCCGCCGCCAGTGACGGCCAATTTGCCATCGAATTGAAAACGCCACTAACCAAAACCGAGCCGTGGACTCGATGGCTCATTTCGGTCCGCAAGTCCATGTCCCAGAACTTGAGCTCGCCATATTCGAGCAACTGTTCGGTTTCGGGATCTAAATGAAAATCACCGCTGCCCGAGGCGGGGTTTGCATCGGGGGCGAATGCCAAGGTGAACACCTCGTGCGTATGCCCGCGGGACCCCGCTGCCTTGCTCGCTCGATTTCACGAACAACGTCGCCGCAATGGCTGCCGTCACGCCACAAATTGTCAGTTGTTTCCACATGGCGGGGATCTTATCCCGATTCGGATTTTTTCGCGAGATGTCTTGAAATTGGTCTTGCAAACCACAACAGCTCGATTAAGCTTAACCAACTAAGCTTAGTGGCACCACTGTCCAGGAGAGGACCATCGATATGGTCGACCATCGAACACCTACGGAGCGGGAACTGGAAATCCTTAAAATCCTTTGGGCTCGCGGCGAAGCGACCGTCCGTGAGGTTTACGAGGAGATGAGCCGCTCGGCTCCGATCGTGCAAAACACCGTGCAGGCCATTTTGCGGACGATGGAAGAGAAACTGGCTCGTCCCTCATCGCGTCGCTGGCCAAGCTCCGTTTCATCTATCGCCCGCTGGTCAAACGCGACCAGACGAATCGCAACTTGGCCACCAATCTACTGGACCGAGTCTTCGACGGCGCCATCGACCAGATGGTGCAGTCGGTCATCTCCGCCCAACAACCGACCCACCGGAAATCGCTCGCTTGGAAGAGTTGTTGCAGACGGCCAAACAAAACGCCAACCAGAATTCGCAGAAAGGGGAACGATCGTGACCGAGACCTTGCATTTTCTGGAGACCCACGGCGGTATGTTGATCACCGGTGCGTCGGCGTTATTGGCCGTGGGCGGCGTAGCCCTCTTGCTGCATCGCGCGCCGATCAATCGACAACGCGCCGGCGAGTTGACCATTGTGGCGGTCATGGCCTGGATGCTTATCGCCTGCATCCCCTTGCCACGCTTCTCAACCAGCGAATTGCTCCCGCAAACACCGCCGCCGGCGGTGGGCGATGTTACAGGAGGTCTTTTTATTCACCGATTGTCGATCCCCCGGTCCCGGTAGCCATCGCGCAGGAACAATCGGCCGACGAGGCCGCGCGGATTCATGAAACAGCAGAGATTCTTGAGCAGTTGGCGCAGCTTGATGCCGAACAGTCGGTGCTTCCGCCGGTCGACTTTATCAGGTATCCCCACTGAACGGCTCACGATCAACATTCGAAGCAAACGTTGCCGTTGTGGCGGCCCCGATGATTGCACCATCCTCCGGCGCGGCGCTCGCGGTCGCAGGGTTTTCGTGGCGGCAAATCGTTGCAGCTCTATCTGGGCGGCGGCACGCTGCGTTGCATGGGTTGTCTTCGGATGTGGTTGCTGTTGTTTCGTCTGACCCGTTTGGCGATTTCGCCGAACGGATGGTTGCGTGATCTGTACACCTCGCTATCGAGCGAACCGCTGCCGCGCTTGTTGGTCTCCTCAAAATGCCGCCGCGCGTTTACGTGCGGCTGGTGTCGGCCCACGATCATGTTGCCGCTGGACTGTTGTGAGGAAAGCCGCGCGGAACAGTTGCGGCAGATACTGCTGCACGAATTGGCCCACCTTCAGCAGGGAGACCAACGGGGCCGCGTGCTGTTTAACATCGCCCTGCCCTTGCTGTACCTCCATCCGCTGTACTGGTGGATCCGCAGCCACCACCCTGTTGGCGGCCCAGCCGGTCGCCGGGCGGAACTGGGCAGCGGGCCATTCATCGACAACCGCCTATGCGGGAGAACTGATCGCTTTAGTCAAAGACAAAGGCGCCATTGGCATGGCCCACGTCGGCACGGTTGGAATCTTTAGCTCGCCCACCCAATTTTACAGGAGAATGGAAATGCTCGTCCGTCGCAAACCCCCACTCATGACCACCTGCACCCGCCGCTGGCGATTGCTCGCCACATTGACGCCGCCGTCGCAGTGATCCTACTCAGCAGCACGCTGGGGGTGCGTCTGGTTCAAGCGGAACCGGATGACGGTGACAAGCAAGCCGAGACGGTCGAAGCGGCCCCGGCAGCAGAGGCGTCCGACGAATCCGAGCCAGTCAAGTCCTATAAGCCTGCCGACGTCGATGTCGCCGAGGCAGAGAACGATCAACCTAGCGTGCGTCCGAGAGTCTAAGCAAGGAAAAGATGACCGTAGACGACCGCGTACGTGAAGTTTTCGGCGATTGGTGACGCAATACGATGGACGATGATGAGCAATCACTTCGGCAGGTCAGATGGAGCCGTCATGTCAAATTCGTATGCGGCGGACAGACGGCTTGAAGCGGCAGACGCCGGAATTCTTTTTGTCGCTCATCAAATCGAAATACCGTGACGTCTTGATCATGCGGCTGCAGATTGATCAACCGCAGAGCTGACGGACAAGGAAATGGCAATCCGCAAGGTAGTTGTCACGGATAGAAAACGTCTCGGATGCCGACGTGATCGAGCGACTCTATGAAAACGTGCTTCAAACGTCCCATCGATCGATGCGGAAATGGCGCTCGTCCAACAAATCTTGATGCTTTCCGATAATCGCAACGACTCAATCCACGGAGCTGTTGGAATCGATGGGCGAACTCGACGACGGCGGCTCGCGGCATGCCTTACGCTGTCGAGCAGGATAGCAGAGACCGAGGCGAAATTGAGATTATTGACCGTGCAAGTCGAAACCTCCCGGCCGATTTGGATTAAAACACCGACGACGAAGTCCCGACTCTGTTCGCAAACAACTAAAGATCAGTAAAGACCCGGACGAAATAATCTCGTCTTGGCAAGATGTGC
>CALOFE010000088.1:0-85759 GCA_942492455.1 uncultured Planctomycetaceae bacterium
GGTATGCAGCCTCGCGAAGCTATTTTGGAGAGTATTCGCACGCGGATCCGGCCGATCTTTATGACGACGCTCACCACCGTGTTGGGCTTGCTGCCGTTGGTGCTGTTTCCCGGAGCAGGGAGCGAACTTTATCGCGGATTGGGAAGCGTCGTCTTGGGGGGCTTGCTGGTGTCGACCGTGTTTACGTTGATTTTGGTCCCCACCCTGTTCAGCCTCATGCTCGACGCCAGAACACGGTTTGTCCGGTTGTTTGTCGGGGAACGAATTCCAGAGACAACGGCACCCGCCAAACCTCCACAAACACCCGCCCCGCAACGGGAATTGGTGCACCCAGGTTAAACAATAGGGTTGGGCAACTTTATTTGCGAAGGATGTCGCTGGCCGACTTGCCAATTCCCGCCGCAACTAAAATCCAACCGCCGATGAGTGTGCCGGCTACCGGCGCAGGTGTGCCCACCACAACGCCGATCACCAAGGCCTTCAAGATAGCCTTCCAGAGCGGGTCTTTCGCAAATTGTTTTTGAAAGAACAACGTGCCCGCGCTGCCCAACAAGAACCCCAGGACCATAATGATGGGTGTCGCCAATCCCCCCATCAAACTGTTTGACCCAAACAGCAGCCAGTCCAAGCCGAGGACCCACAGACCGGTCAGCGGCAACAGCAGCCGCCGCGGTTCGTTATCGATCAACCAGCGAAACTGACCACCTGGACGCGATGGCTTTGCTGGTTCCAATTTATCAGCACTCGGTTCAGGCACGATGGCAATCCTTCGAGACAATCTCGTGGGTACCGCTATTTGGAAGCCGCCATTTTGGATGCAATAAACAGTACCAGACACGCGCCGATGGTGGACATAATCCATCCCCCGGGGTGCATCGCTGCCCCGTCGCCCCCGCCGAAGATGAGCGTTGAGATAAACCCGCCGGTGAAGGACCCCACCACGCCAAGCAGGATCGTCATGATCAGCCCCATACTCTGCGTGCCCGGCATCAACAAACGAGCAATGGCGCCGATGATGAGCCCAAACACACACCAACTGATGATTCCAATAATCATGACAGACTCCGATGCGTTCGATGTGATGAAGTAGAAAATGCCACTGCAATAATCCGCAATGACCGCGAAAGGCAGTCTGAATCCAGCATTAGCGACGGGACGATAACCACAACGCTATACGGTGACGTACTCAACGTCAAGCTTTGCCCGGCAACTGGAGCTCGGCAAGTCCAACAGTTCTGAATTCACTGGCATTAGCCACACGCAACTGCAAATAAGCTTGAGACGGTCACCGGGACGGTAAAAACGACGTTACAGCCCTCCAAGAATTTGCAGATTGCCACTACAAGTCCGAGCATCAAAACGATTAGTCCGCAAACGGCGAGTATCACCCCATAAATCACCTAAGCGCTCTCGATGCACCACGGATGGAATCTTGTGACAGCAAAGAGAACAGCAGCCATTACCAACTCCAGTATTAGCCCCGTGACCACGAGATTAAGTAGTACCGGAGCAACGCTGTAACGCCATAATCTGGGCTGCCGGCACATGAACTCAAACCCGTGCCATGGTGCCACAAAACCCTTACGGAATTTAGAAATACCGCTATTGTTCGCCGATTGTTGATTGTGTTTGGTCAAGTAAAAGCCACCGTATTTAGTGTGTTCACCCAGCAGGTTTATCAATGTCATCGCTTAATTGCCGACGCCTTCGCTTGATCAATGCTACGATCAGTATTGGAACACTTGAAAGAACAACTCCGCCAATCGCCCCAATGATGGAGGAAATCGCAAATAAGCCAAGCACTAGGACTGCGGCAATCTCCCCACCACCATGAAGGCCTGCCCCCCGTAAGTCGATGTCGCGCAAGATTACAAAGGTGAGAGCAATTGCTGCGATGGCACCAGAAGGGCTCCCATGATGATCCAGGCACGACACCATCGCCACGCAAGAGCACACGTTCCTGCTCCGAGGCCAATCCAAAAGGCATAGAAGAGGCAGTATCCGAATACGACAACAATGGCAAATGCCGTCTGAGAGAAGCGACCGGTGAGATCGTCGTAGCATACCGACATAAATCAGAAAAACAGCTGACTGGGTACCGCGGTGACTTTCAAAAACATGTCCCCAGAAAACGGTGAGCGATGCCTACCGACCACGACCATAACCGGGAAGAGCAGATTCGGGCTACCACGCAGGAACAGACAGCGCCTTTACGGACGGGAGTAACCACCCATTTAACCCACCCGACCAGACCCACCTGCGGATAGTGGAAGATTCGTGCCAAGAGAAAGAAGTAGAGGAAGAGAATAACATTTAATGATAATAGAAATATTCGTATATCATTTGTCGGCCTCGCTATGAACCTTGTACTCCTGTCATGCATTCCCAGACTGCCTCGAAAATACACGTGGTGTACGACGAGCATTACCCCCAACGCTCGCACAACACGAGTACAGTTGGACGAAACACGGAATAAAATCGAAACTTCTGCTTCTGAATGTAGGCCGTTTGACCGAGCGTTGTTCGGATGTGCCGTGGGTGAATGATTCGGGAACGACGTAGCCGCGTGATTGTTTCTGCAAACGGTCATCGCCGATTGCAGTTGCTGCACGGAGGGCTTCTTCGACATCTCCCTCTTCTAAAATCCGCCAGTTCTGTTGCGCATGATGGGCCCAGACGCCGGCATAAAAATCGGCCTGCAATTCCAGTCGCACCGACAATTGGTTGGCTTCCTCTTTGCTGACTTCGCGTTGCCGGTTGTGCACTCGTTCGTTGATGCCCAGAATTTTCTGCACGTGATGTCCGACTTCGTGGGCGACGACGTACGCTTGTGCGAAATCGCCCGGTGCGCCCAGCTGGCTTCTCATGTCATCGAAGAAGCTCAAATCGATGTACACTTGCTCGTCGAGCGGACAATAAAACGGCCCCGTTGCCGCATTTTGGAAGCCGCAGGCTGAACGGACCGAGTCGCGAAACAAGATGAGTTTGGGATCCCGGTATTGTTTCCCGTCTTCTCGCAAAAGTTCGTCCCACACTTCCTCCGTGTCGGCTAACACCACCGAGACCATTTGCGCCAATTCGTCTTGAGCCGGATCGATGGGAGCCTGGGCGCCTTGTTGCGCTGGCTGATTTTGTTGCATCTGTTGCAAGAGCGGAGCCGGATCGCCACCCATCACGATCACAATAATCACGATGACGATGCCAATGATCCCACCGCCGGCGACCGCCGGACCTCGAGCTGACCGCCGGTCCTCAACATTGTCGCTTCCCCGTCTACCTTTCCAACGCATCGAATCGTACCCTCTTGTCAATCTGGAACTTGGATGTTTGAACAAGGTAACAAGCAGCCCGACTACGGACGGGCTGGATTTTCAACAAGATGAACGGCCGCCAAGAAAACGGCTATTCCTTTGTTGCATCCGCGAGTGGCTGGCCATCCCCGGCAACGTTCTCATGATACACATGCACGTCGCGTTGTGGAAATGGAATCGAGATGCCATTGCGGTCAAATTCCTCTTTGACTTGACGGGTGACGTCCCAAAATACAGTCCAATAGTCACCCGCTTTGGTCCAAGGCCGGCAAATAAAATTGACCGACGAATCCCCCAACTCGTTGAGCTGAATGACGGCCGGTGGATCCTTGAGGATCAGTTCGTGATTGTTGACAATCGACTCCAAGATTCCCCGGGACTTCTCCACGTCGTCGTCATAGCC
Source organism: uncultured Planctomycetaceae bacterium (assembly GCA_942492455.1). GTDB lineage: Bacteria > Planctomycetota > Planctomycetia > Planctomycetales > Planctomycetaceae > Symmachiella. Next base: position 3,715 of record CALOFE010000088.1, read on the forward strand.
GATTCCAAACATCATATCCACGCGCCGAGTCTCGCTGGCCGTTGCATTGGTGATTGTGTCCGTGGCGATCTTGTTATTGGGGACGATCATCACCTTGTTGTCGAACGTGCGGATTTTTGTAGAGATCAGATTCATTGAATCGACGATGCCAGTAATCCCCGCCGCCTCAATCACATCGCCGACATCAAAAGGACGATACCCCAGGATAATCAACCCGCTGGCAAAGTTACTCAACGTCCCCTGCAGCGCCAAACCGATCACAAATGCCGCACCGCCGATAGCGGCCAGCAACGGCGAAATGTTGATCTCCAAAGCCGAAGCGGCGATCACCAAGCCGATCAATAGCACGACTTGTTTTACAAAGGTTCCCAGGAATTTTTTCAACAACTCCGACGAACCCTTGGAACGCGATGATGCCCGCACTACCAGATTGCTGACAATGCTCGCCAAAATATAAAATGCCCCGAGAATGAGCACAAATTTCAAGATATTCCAAAACCAACGCTGTCCCCCCTGCTCCGACATCGCCCAGCCCTGCAACGCCGCCCAAGTGGTACTGGCATCGGTCACGTCAATCTCCAGACCCCCCACCGCCGACACATATTGCCGATACTCCTCATCCTCTCCCCCCTTTAACTCCCAGGCGTCGAGCACAACATTGAGCCGATCGATCAATTGTGTCCGCTGTTCCTGTAATTGGGGAAGTTTCTCAACCAATTCCGCCTTCAGATCGGTTTCGTCGGCATCGGCACCCGCGTCCCCCGGCTCTTCCTCCGAGCCCACCTCGCTCGCTTGGGTTTGCTGTTTTGCGCTAACTTGCAGTTTGCTGGATTCTTCTACTTTTTCCTTGAGCAAATCGCGCCAACCCGCTGCTTCCACAGCCAATTCTTCGCGCGTCAACGGTTTGACAAGTAACTCCAGCTGATCAACGGTAATCTCAACATCGCTCGTCGTAGTAGGTTTTGGTGGTGCGGCAGCTTCTTCTGCGGCTTGGAGTAAGCCCGGCATCAATGACAGAACAAGCGCGATAGCTACAGCCCCCGCCTCGCAAATCATCCGTTGACAAAACTTCATCCCAGTTTCCTTTCTTACTATTTGAAAGATTTTCCGCCGTAGTGATTGCCGTATCCCCAGCGGATCGTTGGGACCACGAGACCAGCGGAAGATAAAGAGATCCGGCACTGGTCAATCGTGTGTGGCCCAATAGTACCCCCTGCCCGCTTAATTGCCGGACATTGATTTCAACTTGTCCATCAATTCCGCCAACTTGGGTTGAATCACATCGCGGACACCGGGAATCTCTTCGATCTTCTCAATCAGCGCTTTCAATTGAGCGGTCCCCGCAGCGATCATAGGTCCGATTGATGCTTGGGCACTTTCCGGCAATTTGCCCATCATGTCGCCAATCTTGGCGATCGCGCCGTCCAGATCGCCTAGCTTCGACACTGCCGCTTCGGCCGATTCCTTGTTCGTGATCCCCTTGAGTGTCTCTTGAGCCGAGCTAAAAAATTCTTTGACCTGTGTTAACAACTCACTCCCGCCGTCAACACCTTCTAAAGCACTCGCCGCCTTTTCGGCGGCCGCCGAAAAGCCTGCACTCAGTTTGTCGCCAGCCTCTTTTGCAAGTTCGCCGGCGGATTCTGTAGCCTCACCCACTGCCTCACCAGCATCTTCAGCTGCTTCTTTGACCGCACCGCCTGTTTCTTCAGCAGCATCGGTCACAGCCTCCCCCGCCTTGTCCAGTGCATCCTCGGCTTCTTGCGAGCAACCGAGATTCACAATCGCCAACAATGAACACACAAGCGTGGAAACGACCCAAAGATTTGCAGGACGTGCGATACCACGCTCACTCACATTTCTCATCGACATCGTTTTCTTCCCCTTGCTGAGTCTGCTTGAAACAGACGTAGACGTGAAATAGAGACAGCCTTCGTTTCGTTATTCTGCCAATTTCCGCTCGGGCTTCAATCGCACAGAGAAGTAATTCCCCACGATCCTAGAATTAATCCACCTGCCCCAGGACCATTTCCGCCGTCAGAAACCCGTTAAACCATAGTAGTTTCAGTCATTTTCGGCACAATTCAGCCACCTTTCTCTAGACCCGCCTAACGACTGATCGCCATAATTGATGTACGACCTTAGCGCACGGTCGATGGTATCTCCCTCTTTAGGAGGCGACCAACAGACTGTTTTTCTCCAAGATGACTGAGCTACTTCGTATGCTTTTTCGCACCTATTGGCTGACGCGGCTTTCAATGGCTAACTGCCTAACGGCCCTACGTCACCCGCGACTTCTTGACGATTCGACAATCCTTCAGCCGCTACGGCTTGAAGAACGCCGTCTCCTGGATAGCAATCCGGTGATCACTGCCCTCGATGTCACTCCCACTGTTGTCGACGAAGGTGAGACGGTCACTCTCAGCGGAAGATTCCAAGACGCCCCGCCCGGCGAGGCCGATCACCACATCCTGGTCAACTGGGGAGATGGACAAACCAGTGAACTGATAGGTGACTTTAGTGGATCAACGTCCGGAGCCAACCGCGAATTCACCGCAACCCACATCTACCAGGATGCACCGACCGGCGGCTCTTCGCAAAATCAATACACAATCACCGTCACCATAACCGACGCAAGTAACGGCAGTGACACTGCACAAACCCACGTCAGCGTCAACAACACGATCCCCACCCTAGCGGATTTGACCATCACCTCACCCGTGCTGGAGAACGGTCTGGCCACAGTGACGGGCCGCGTCGTCGATGCCGGCGTTTTAGACACACACACCGTCAGCGTCAACTGGGGCGATGGCAGCAAAGCGTCGATCATCCAACTCGCCGCCGGTGAAACCACGTTCACCGCCACACACCGTTACCTCGACGACAACCCCACCGGCACACCGCAGGACATCTATCCCGTCACCGTCTCCGTCGTCGACAACGAAAACAGCGGCAGCCAACAGCAACTCGCCGTCACGGTCCAAAACGTCGCCCCTCAAATCACCACGCTCAGCACCAAACCGGACGCCGTCGAAGAAGGCTCACCCCTGGTGTTGGACGGAACGTTCAGTGATGTCGGCAGCCGCGACACGCACACCGCCACCATCAACTGGGGCGACGGCACCAGCAGCAACGTCGCTGCCGGCGGCGGACTCTTCAGCGGCGAACATACCTACGTCGATTCGGGAACCTACACCATCGCCGTTACGCTCACCGATGACGACGGCGGTAGCAGTACCTCGCAGATCAACGTCACCATCGGCAACTCGATCCCCACGCTGTCCGATCTGACAATCACTTCGCCCGTCTTCGAGAACGGCATCGCCACCGTCACGGGACGCGTCGTCGATGCGGGTAGCCGCGACACGCACATCGTCCGCGTCAATTGGGGTGATGGCAGTGAAGCCTCGATCATCCAACTCGCCGCCGGCGAAACCACCTTCACCGCCACACACCGTTACCTCGACGACAACCCCACCGGCACACCGCAGGACATCTATCCCGTCACCATCTCAGTCGTCGACAACGAAAACAGCGGCAGCCAACAGCAACTGGCCGTCACCGTCCAGAACGTCGCGCCGCAGATCACCACGCTGACCACCAAACCGGACGCCGTCGAAGAAGGTTCACCCCTGGTCCTCGACGGCACGTTCAGTGACATTGGCAGCCGCGACACGCACACCGCCACGATCAACTGGGGCGATGGCACGACCAGCAACGTCGCTGCCGGCGGCGGACTCTTCAGTGGTGAGCATACCTACGTTGATTCGGGAACCTACACCATTGCTGTCACGCTCACCGATGACGACGGCGGCAGCAGTACCTCGCAGATCAACGTTACCATCGGCAACTCCATTCCTACGCTGTCCGATCTAACGATCACTTCGCCCATCTTCGAGAACGGAATTGCCACCGTCACCGGCCGGGTGGTCGATGCCGGCAGCCGCGACACACACATCGTCCGCGTGAATTGGGGCGACGGCAGCGAAGCGTCGATCATCCAACTCGCCGCCGGTGAAACCACCTTCACCGCCACACACCGCTACCTCGACGACAACCCCACCGGCACACCGCAGGACATCTATCCCGTCACCGTCTCCGTCGTCGACAACGAAAACAGCGGCAGCCAACAGCAACTTGCCGTCACCGTCCAAAACGTCGCCCCGCAGATCACGACGCTGACCACCAAACCGGACGCCGTCGAAGAAGGCTCACCCCTCGTCCTCGACGGCACGTTCAGTGATGTCGGCAGTCGCGACACGCACACCGCCACCATCGATTGGGGTGACGGTTCCAGCAGCAACGTCGCCGCGGCTGGCGGAATCTTCAGCGGCGAACATACCTACGTCGATTCGGGTGTCTACACCATTGCCGTCACGCTCACCGATGACGACGGCGGCAGCAGTACGTCGCAGATCAACGTTACCATCGGCAACTCGATTCCCACGCTGTCCGATCTAACGATCACTTCGCCCGTCTTGGAGAACGGCATCGCCACCGTCACGGGACGGGTCGTCGATGCGGGCAGCCGCGACACACACATCGTCCGCGTCAATTGGGGCGACGGCAGCGAAGCCTCGATCATCCAACTCGCCGCCGGCGAGACCACCTTCACCGCGACACACCGTTACCTCGACGACAACCCGACCGGCACACCCCAGGACATCTACCCCGTCACCGTCTCCGTCGTCGACAACGAAAACAGCGGCAGCCAACAGCAACTCGCCGTCACCGTCCAGAACGTCGCTCCGATCATAGGCAGCGCTACACTAACAGCGATTCCGGAGGTCGATGCGGAATTTGTGTTATCCGGTAAGTTTTCAGATACCGGTTCACTAGACGACCATACGTTGACAGTCGACTGGGGTGATGGATCGGCGCCTTCAGTGATTCAGTACGCGGGCGGAGAACAAAACTTTTTTGCCTCGCATGTGTTTGAGTCCGAAGGAGCCTTTATGATTACGGCTACGCTTCGGGATGATGATGGTGCGGCTGCCGTTTCAAGATTTTTAGCCGACGTCAGTCTGGAAACACAACTGATTGTGACCGAGTTCCCTCAAGCGACGGTGGCGAATGCCCCCAACGGTGGGTATGTCGCTGGCGTGGTGATTAAGTCGACTCGCGAAAACATAACGACCACAGTCTCCCCAAACCCGACCACATCGATTCCCTTTGAAGGCAATACCAGCGACCGACCGGTCAAAGCCATGGAAAATCGTGGCTCCCAAGAGGAAGTGGTTGTGATTGAACTGTTGTCCCCCGAAGGAAAGTCGATTCGACACCAGAATCTCCCCAAGACCATTCTGGTGGATCTGCCCGGATATATTCGAAAATTGCCCGATGGTCATTATCGCTTCTACTTCAAGACGCCCGAAGCGCAGCGGTTGATTATGGATGTTCATGTCAGAGGCGGACAAATTATTGATCCGGGAGATTTGTTGAAAACGCAACAACAAAACGTTTCACATACCCCCACAAATGCAAGCGAATTGCCGGCGCAAGCGAGTGCCCTGCGAATTGATAACGCCGATCAAGGCGAAGCGACCAGCGCTCACATCGATCACGCCAACTGGGAAGCCTCAGTCGATTCGGCGATGGCCAAGTTTCCCGAAAGTTCGTCCCAAGTCTCGTGGTCGGCACGGCGCTCCACTTCATCTTTCTAAGCCAATTGTTTCTGTAAGACTGTCATACCATGTTAAACTGCCCGCACTGCCAAGCCTCTTTAAAAACGTCGGACTTGGAGTTAGATGCCTGTCCGCATTGCGGCGCTGTCTTAGTCCCATCCAATAGCGATTCATCGTTTGGGGCCGATCAAACCCTAGCCGATCAACCCGACGACGCGACCGATGCGACGACCGCCGAATCTCCCACAATCGCCGATATCGATGCGTCGAAGTCAGCGGAATCCGATGAGACCTTTGTCACGAATGTCCTCGACGACGAGCAGACATACGCGAAAACAATCTCGGAGACCGAAGCATCCGATTCACCACTTGATTCGGAAAGTGACAAGACGATCGTTGTCGATTCCGGCACTTTCGAAGCACCGTCCGGTGGCGACCAGACCATCGCCGATTCTGGTGACATTGATGCCACGGAACAAACGTTTGTCTCCGACGAATTCGATCCAGACCGCACCATCGCCAATGATCCCGATAAGGACGCAGGTTCCGACCAAGCCGCTGCGATCGACCGAACTTTTGTCACCGAAGACGTCGACATCACTGCCAACTTGGATCGCTCGATGGCAGACGATTGGTCGATTGCGATCAAGAATGACGATGCCCCCACGATGTCGATTCGGGCCAAGGAACGATTCGAACCTTCGTCCAACTCCTCGTTGGTCATCAAGCCCCGAGCCGTTCAGTCCACAACTGTCCCTACCGAGACAGACGAAGCGGAGTACGAAATTCTCGGCATTCTGGGAAAAGGCGGCATGGGGGTCGTCTATGAAGCACGGCAAACGTCGATCGATCGGTCTGTCGCCGTCAAAATGCTGGGAGAAAAAACAAAGTCCGGTGCGCAAAACCAGCAAAAGTTTCTTGCCGAAGCGGTCGTCACCGGCGAGTTGGACCATCCCAATGTCGTACCGATTTATGACGTGGGCGTGAACGATCGCGGCTCCTTGTTCTATTCGATGAAGAAAGTCCAAGGGACCCCTTGGAGTAAGGTCATCAAGGACAATTCGCAGGCTGAGAATCTAGACATCCTGCTCCGTGTGGCTGATGCCGTCGCTTTTGCGCATTCGCGCGGAATCGTTCATCGCGACCTCAAACCTGATAACGTCATGTTGGGAGAATTCGGCGAAGTTTTGGTGATGGACTGGGGCCTGGCGCAGCCTACTGAAGCCTTCCGCAAGAAAAACACGGTTGCCAATATCAGATCTTTGGGCGGAACCCCTTCCTACATGGCTCCCGAGATGGTGCTCGGTCCGGTGGAGTCCATTGGACCGGCTAGCGATACCTATCTATTGGGTGCAATTCTCTATGAGATTCTGACCGGCAAACCGCCTCACACTGCCTCGAATGTCTCGCAAGCGTTGGTCTATGCCGGAAAAAATATTGTCAAACCGCCCGAAGAAACAAATGAGTTAACCGAAATTGCCATGCGGGCAATGGCGACGAATCCGGAAGATCGTTATCCCAGCGTGCGGGATTTCCAAAATGACATTCGCGATTACCAATCGCATATCGAATCTGTCGCCCTTTCGGGTGTCGCTGAGGAGTACCTACGAAATTCGCGGGAAACGCATGAGTACGAAGGTTTCTCCCGCGCCATGTTCGCTTTCGAGGAAGCATCGTCGTTGTGGGAAGGAAATACCTCCGCCAAACGCGGCGCTGCCGCGGCCCGATTGGAATATGCGCAGACAGCTTTAAACAAAGCTGACTTCGATTTGGCGGAATCGCTGCTCGACGCCGACAATCCCGACCACACCGAACTTTATCAAAAAGTCATCACCCAACAACAAGAGCGCGCCGCTCACAAACGACGGTTACGCAGAGCGAAACTACTGGTCCGCGGACTGGTCGCGATCGTTCTGGCCGTGGTGAGCATCGGCCTAGTGCTGGTCATGAAAGCCGAAAAAACCGCCCGCCGCGAACGCGACGTCGCGGAGCAACAACGGCAACTCGCGGAATCAGAAACACTCCGAGCCAATGAGGCGGCTGAAAAAGAATCCTTGGCAAGAGCTGCCGCGGACAAGTCGGCAGAAGAGGAACGGCAAGCTAAACTCGATGCGGTGAAAGCACGTGACGAAGCCGTGGAAGCGCAAAAAGAAGCTGTGGCAGCGCAAAAACAAGAAGAGGCCGCCAAAATTACTGCGGTCAATGCTAGGAAAGAAGCGGAGCTAGCCAAACAGGAAGAAACAAAAGCCAAAGACCAAGAAACTGAAGCCCGAAAATTGGCCGATAAAGCACGTATCGCTGCCGTGGCCGCCAAAGAAGCGGAGGAATACGAAGCCTACATCGCCCGCATCGGTTTGGCGGCTGCCAAGATTGATGAAAATGCTTTTGATTCAGCGCGTGTATTGCTCGAAGATTGCGACCCCAAGTTTCGCCAATGGGAATGGGGCCGGTTGATGTATTTGTGCAGCCAGTCCGAGAAAAGTTTCGATGTGCGGGAACCAGCGAGTTGTTTGGCGTTGGCGCCGGATAATCAAACATTCATAACCGGCGGACCCAGTGGCACCGCCCGGGTCTGGAACGCGCAAGATGGAAAGCTCCTGCATGAATGCCGTCACGGGGGCGATGTGATCCACGCGGTTGCGTTTTCTCCCGATGGACGACTGCTTGCCACCGGCGGTGATGATACGAACAGTCTCATCAAGATCTGGGATGCAAAGACCGGCCAGCCGATCGAACGGCAATTTGGCCCCCCCGCTTCCAAAGACGCCTTTGAAACCGGACATACTCAGACCGTGACTAGCGTCCAGTTTTCACATGATGGCCGCCGGTTGCTCACCGCTTCGCTGGATGGCACAGCGCGCTTGTGGGATGTGGAGTCCGGAAAGCAGATACAACGTCTTTTCGGCCACAATTGGTGGGTCTGGTCAGCAACCTTTCGCCGCGAACAAGATGCCCAAGGCCAGGCAGTTGACGAAAAACGGATTGTCACGACCGGGCAGGATGGTACAGCTATCGTCTGGTCGGACGAAACCGGTCAATGGACCGACGACACCCAGATTCGACAAGGCATTCCGTTTCGCGGTCATAAAGGCCCGGTGTTTTGCGCCCGGTTCACTCCCGATGGCAGACACGTTGTCTCGGGAGGTTATGACCGCCGCATTTTGATCTGGGAACCTGAAGCGGTTGTCGAATTCGATTTCCGCAATCTGGCAGAAGGGTTAGCGCCCACCGAAACCACATATCAAGAATTGACCGGCCACACGGACACCGTACGGTCAATTCGTTTCTCGAAGGACGGATCGTTGATTGTCTCCAGCGGCCGCGATAATACCGTCCGCGTGTGGGACATTGGCTCCGAGAAATCGATCCGGACGTTTCGCGGTCACGGCAGCGCGGTGGCGGCGGCCGAATTTTCCGCCGACGGACGTTGGATTCTCTCCGCCGGAAGCGACGGGCAAGCCAAACGATGGAGTCTGGACGGCGACGACGAAATCCAAACGCTGCAAGGAAGGCGGCTTGCTGGACACACCAACGCCGTGTTGGGCGCCAGTTTTTCACCCGACGGTCAACAGGTGGTCACCGCTAGTCAGGACCGCTATGCCAAATCATGGTCTGCCGAATCCGGTGACGTCACACGCGCGTTCTTCGAAGGGCATCAGTTTCTTTCCTCTTCGGTCGTGTTCATGCCCGATGGACGGAGGCTGATCACCAGCGCCATGGATAATACGGCGCGCGTGTGGGATCTTGCTTCGGGAACGGAAGTATTCTCGCTGTCAGGGACCGGTCGCAAAGCCGCTGTAGCCGCCTCGCCTGACGGACGTTGGATTGTCACCGGCAGCGATCAATCGACCGTAAAACTGTGGGACGCCGGCAACGGAAAACTGGTGCGAGAATTCACAGGCCATGCGCATGAAGTCACCGCTGTTGCCATGACCACGGCCAATGGAGGTTTAGTACTCTCCGGAGATGAAGCAGGCCGCTGCTGGTTATGGAATGCCAATACAGGACAGCAAATTCGTGGACTCACCGGAAAACTGGGAGGACATTCCGGACGCATCGTCGCAACCGCGTTCACCATCGACGGACGCCGCGCACTAACGGCCAGCAACGACCGTACTGTTGCGCAATGGGATGTGGAGACCGGTGAAGAGTTGGTTGACCGCGTGTTAAGACATCCCGCAGCCGTCACTGCAATGGCCCTCGCGCCGGATGGTGGGTTTGCCTTAACCGGTTGTCTCGACGGTACGGTCCGATATTGGGATATTCAAAGTGGAAAGCTGTTGCACTCGTTCGTAGATGTGGGTGGGAGCGGCGCTGTTTCTGACAATTTGCGTTCGTTGATGGAAGAACGTGCGTGGTCTGTGGCCGATCTAAGCCGGCAAAGTCATGTTCGTGAGGAGGAGATTGACAAACTACTTTCCGGCAAGGCGACTGTCGAGGCGGCCACGATATCGCAGTTAGCCAAAGCATTTGATGTCGCGTCCACAAAACTGCATGAATCGGTTCCGGTCTCGGTGAGCCTTTCCCCGGCCGGGATGGCAGCAGCAACTTATGCGGCCGATGGAAAAGTCCGGGTGTGGGACGTGGCCTCGGGCCGTGATCTGCTCAATCAGGAGTATCCGTTTTTGATATGGTCGGCGGCGTTTGATCCGCAGGCCCAAGGTTCCCGGCTGGCCGTTGTCGGTGGGAATCAGACACATTTGCTCGATGCGGCAACCGGACAAGTCGCGATGACGTTCGGTCCGCACGGAGCTGTCGCCTCCGCGAACTTCTCTCCCGATGGCAATCGTCTGGTGACGGGAAGTTGGGATAGTTCGGCGCGCATCTGGGATACGATCAGCGGTCGAGTGCTTGCGAAATTGGAAGGGGCACACGCCGGCGCCATCAACAGTTGTGTCTTCTCGCCCGACGCCGACGGCCGATTTGTCCTCACCTCCAGCGACGACGGAACGGCCAAACTTTGGGAGATCGTCACTCAACGGCACAAGCCCTCTCCGGGCGTCGATGAGGTCGAAGTACGTGTAGGCCGCGTGGTACGTACCTATGTGGGACACACCGCTCGCGTGGGTTTCGCAACGTTCTCTCCCGACGGTCGTTGGGTCCTGACCGCTTCGGACGACAAAACAGCCGCCCTCTATGAAATATCGGCTCCCGCAACCTCCGGCGAAGGCGAACAGCAAATCCAACCAGCCTGTGTATTACGGGGACATGAATGGGAAGTCCTGTGCATCGCCGCTTCGGCCGACGGGACTCGGGTCATCACAGGCAGCGCCGACAATACAGCCCGCGTCTGGGACCTCGAGATCCAAGAGGACGGCGGTGTGAAGGCCGCTCCCAGCTTGCTGTTGGACGGGCATACTTCGAGCGTCACCTGCGTCGCATTTTCGCCGCCGCAGGACAAAAACAACAACGGCCATTGGGATCCCGGTGAAACCAACGCCGTCCGTGCCATCACTTCCAGTCGGGACAACAGCGTCAAGCTGTGGGACACCACAGTCAATTCCAGCCGTGACCAGGACGACGGCACGGGGGGAATGTTGAATGCGACCGAAATCCTGACATTAACCGAACATGATCGTACGGTGACATCAGTTGCGTTTTCCAATGACGGGCGTCGCATTCTCTCAGCCAGTCGCGACGGCCGGGCGATTGTTTGGAAATCCGTCGACTGGTCAGCACCGTAAGCAGAACCTGGAGACATCTCTCTCGACATGTGGGGCATCTTGTCACAATTCGGAATGATCTCAGCACGCGGCGAACTCAACCGCGCCATCGCCGCATTGCGCCGTGTGACAATCGAGGAATGTGAGCTGGGCAGTTTCACCGACGATCAATTACTGCGGGAAAGCTCCTCGCTACGGTATCGCGCCAAGTGCGGAGACGATTTAGACGCGTTATTGCCTCGTGCCTTTGCCCTGGTGCGTGAAACCGCCGGCCGGCAATTGGGCATGCGGCATTACGACGTGCAAATTCTCGCGGGAACATTATTGGCACGCGGATGTCTAGCCGAGATGGCTACCGGTGAAGGCAAGACATTGGCTGCCGCGTTGCCGTTATACCTGCACGCCTTATCCGGTAACGGCGCCCATTTAGCGACCGCCAACGACTACTTGGCGAATCGCGATGCCCAATGGATGCGGCCGATATTTGCGGCATTGGGGCTTTCCGTCGGCGTGATTCAATCCGATATGCTCCCCGACCAGCGGCGAGCGGCGTACGCCTGCGACGTCACCTACGGGACGGCTAAGGAATTCGGATTCGACTTTTTGCGAGATCGATTGCAAGGCAGCGATCATGGGATCCTTAACACCGGATTTCACAATCACGGCGAACACCGCGCCGCACAGTTCGTGCAACGTGACCTGAACTACGCGCTCGTCGACGAGGCCGACAGTATTTTGATCGACGAAGCTCGCATCCCCTTGATTATCAGTCAATTTGAATCCGAATCGTCCGCAAAACTGACCGCAGTCTCAAAGTGGGCCGCTGACATCGTCACCCGTTTAGAACAGACCACGGACTTTGTGCCGGATCCGGAAACTTCGACATATCGTCTGACCCCCGACGGTCGAGAATCGATCCGCCGATTTCCCAAACCGTCGACCTTGGCGGGCATCCAAGTCAGCGACCTTTACCACAGCGTCGAACAAGCGATCTTGGTGCACCAGCGATTTCGTCCCGAACAACAATATGTGATTCAAGATGGCGAAGTCGTGATTGTCGATGAATTCAACGGACGTATCGCCAATGGACGCCGCTGGCGCAACGGTTTGCATCAAGCGATTGAAGCCCGTGAAGGTTTGGTAATTTCTCCCATTTCATCATCCGCAGCGCAGCTCACGACGCAGGAGTTATTCCTTCGCTACAACTGCTGGGCCGGCATGTCGGGCACGCTGCTCCCCGCCGCCAGGGAAATCAATAGCGTCTACCACCGCCCCACCGTCGCCGTTCCCCTCAACCGTCCTTGTCGGCGCAATCATTGGCCTGATCAGGTCTATCTGACAGCCGCCGAGAAATGGATGGCGATCGTCGAAGAGATACGCACCGTCAGCCAGCAAGGCCGTCCGGTCTTGGTTGGAACGCGATCCATCGATAAATCAGCGCACCTCTCCCAATTACTCGACCAAGCGGGCATCTCCCACCAAGTCCTCAACGCACTGCATGTCCGTAGCGAAGCCGAGCGAATTGCCAACGCGGGGCAGCAGGGACAAGTCACCGTTGCCACCAACATGGCCGGTCGCGGTACGGACATTTGTTTGGGACCGGGCGTTGCCGAACTGGGCGGTCTGCACGTGATCGGCACGGAATTACACGAATCACCGCGGATCGATCGACAACTCAGCGGCCGCGCGGCACGCCAAGGGGATCCCGGAAGTTACCGGATGTTTCTTTCATTGGACGATGACATTCTCGAAGCGGGGTTTGGTCAGGAGCAGTCCGCCAAATTGCGTACCGCTGCCCAGAAACGCAAAGACACACGCGGGTTGTCCAGTCTCTTTCGATCCGCCCAGCACCATGTCGAAAAGCGACACGCAGGGCAGCGGCGGCAATTGATTCAGTCCGCGCTGCGCCGGCAGGACCAGCTCGAACAATTGGGACTCGATCCGTTTTTAGAAGTCGAAGAGGACGCATCCAACGCGCTTACTTAAACCGTTTACGCGCGTCGGCTGGTTGCTACGTCTAATCGAGACCGCTTCCCCGGGAGGGCGAAGCTCCGACTGAGCCGCATCGGTATACGCAGCATGGTTTGCAAGATCGCGGAGAAAGCAAGCGTCTCGATCAGTTCACATCGAATAAACCAGCCGCGTCATTGCTCGCCTCTTCGAACTCTTCATCAAACCACACTTCCGCTCCGTCGCTATCATCGGGGCCAGGAGGCACGGCGACTGGTTCCGAGATTTCCGGTTCGCAGTCTTCCGGCAAGACCTCGGCGAATCGACTCACCTGCCCGTAAGGGCCGCGGCTGACCACCGGCTCGGAATAGGTTTTTTGCAAATCTTCGAGATTATGAATCCGAGATTGCAATCGTTCCTCCGCATCGCAATAAGCGGCTTGCGGCCAGGGGCCTTCCGACAGATAGATCTGATTGTGCTCCAGCAAAGTCCCTTCGGCATAGAACAGATTTTTCAGTCCCAGTGCGTATTCGACGCGGGCTTTGTAGTGAGCGCTATCTGCTTCGGCAAACCGTCGTTGTGCATCAAGAACGCGGTCAAGATCGGTGATGTTTTCCTTCTCAAATTTGTCCTGCAACACTTCAAATTCCCGCTTGGCCGCCAAACGTCGATTGAATGTCGTCTTCACTGAGGCCTGTGACCGCTTCACCTCACCCACGCTGTTACTCAAATCGTGGACCACTTCCCGTTCTTGCTCACGCAAAATTGCTCGGTCGCGAGCCAAGGCCAATTCCGCATTTTTCACCGCAGCATTCGCACGTCGGTGGCCCAATGGGACCGCGAATTCCATCCCCAGTTCCCATTCTTGGTAGTCGCCGCTCCCGAGATTGCCCCAGGCATTATTAAACTGGCCATTTACGCCGGAATGTTGTCCCATGAGATCCTTACCAAATCCGCGGAACCGATAGGTCCCCAAGGCATCTAAACGCGGCAACAGGAATTTGTTCGTGGCTTCCAACTCCAACGTCCGGCGTTTGACTTGCCAACGTTGCCGTCGCAGCTCAACGCGGCGTGCTAACGCTTCTGATTTGATCGTCTCCCAATCGAAAATCACTTCCGCTACAGGGGGTTCGTCGATCGGGCGCAGTAGCGTCCCATCCGAGAGTGGCAGCCCCATTAACAACCGCATCCGCCGCTCAGCGACTTGAATTCCTTCCAGTCCGCGAAACGTGCCGCCCCGGCTCCCGTTATTGTCTCGCGTCCCTTCGACCAATCTACCGGAGAGCGCGTCCTGCACCGCCTCTTCAAATCGATAGTATTGTTCTTGAGCCTGTGCTTCGTTTTCTTCTTCGCCTCCCACGCGTCCGGCAAGATTGAGCGCCTTGACGCGCCGCCACGTTTCTAAGGCGGCGTCGCGAGCTGCGATACGTGAATGCAAATTGCGGTACGAAAAGTAGAGGTCCCAATACGCGTTTTCCACGTTGCTGATGAATTTGATCACACTTTCTTCGAAGTCCGCCAGACTAACGTCTTCATCAATACGTGCCAGCATTACGCCGTTAAATCGCGAACCGTAGGGGAGTCGCGGCAACGTGGCCGTGCTACCGGTGCCGGGAGGAAATTGCGGCCCGGCAATGCGGTTGAATTCCACACCTGCTCCCAACAACAACGGTTGGCGGACATTGGCCTCAATTCTCGTATCCCATGCGCTGGGAAATCGGTTGCCGGGAGCGTTGTTTGCGTCGTAGCCGGTGATTTGCCGAATGCCCAACTCGGCCCCGGTCACCGCTCGTTTATCCAAACCATATTGCATGAATGCGGCGTCTTGTTGCAGCATCTGCGTGCCGAAGGCAGTGACCGCGTTATTGACGGCCCGATCGTTCTTCTGATGAAAGCCATTGGCATAAAAATTGGGATCAAAGGCACTCAACGCCCCCTCCACGCCAAATCGTGGGTCAGTCTCGGTGATGGCTGGATCGTAGGTCGTGGCAACGACTTGGGGAGCATCCAACACTCGTCCGCCCAGATCCCGCAGTACGCGGGAATTCGAGAGCGCCGTCTTGACGGTTTGTTCCAACGTCAGATCGGTAAACTCGGCGATGTCAACATCCTCAACGGTCAAGGGTGCCGGCGTGATGGACGCATCGAGATCCGGCCCCTCATCGACGAGTGGTTCTTCGATTTCAGTCGAAGCGATCTGATAATCACTCAAATCAGGCGAGAACGGCACGTAGGAATTCGTGCTACTACACCCCGTGTACGCAACAGCCATGAAAACCATGGCCGCGAACCAGACCGCTCGTGTTGCAGGTGAACGGGTGTAATACACAGAGATTATCTCGACTTTGTGGAAATTGAGATCGACAACTTTGCCCCAGCGGCACCGCACCAACGCTCGACCGCCACGACCTAACACTAAGCGTTAGGCGATCATCCGTGAGCGGACCCTAGACATTGATCTGGACGTACCAATACGAAGTATCGGCAATCCACTCGATCGGCATGACCGGTACTATCGATACAAAACCGAAATTCCATATTTTCCATTCAAACACCCCAGTCTGCCATATGAGAGGCGCGTGCAGACAGCCTCACCCATCGAACAGATCCGCTGTTAAGCCGCGCAGACAGCTGTTCGGTAGCGGTTTAGAATGAATCACCGCACTGACAAAACATCAAATCAATTGCCGCCCCTGTTCTTTTTTCCGAGCCTTCGATGCCTCCTTCCCCACTCAGTGATCCGCCGGATGCCGCCGCGGCGGCGCTGCGCGAAATCCACGAGTTGATCGCAACGATCGCGCGTACCGGGGAAGGCGATGCCACGACCGAGGTGTTTTACGACACCCTGCTGGAGAACTGTGTCCAGGCAACCGCTGCGATTGGCGGGGCGGTCTGGTATCAAGATGCGGACTCCGGTTTTTTTAAGACGGTCCGCGAGCTGAATTTTCCCCCGACATTATTCAACGACTTCCAATCTGAAGAAGCACATGCGGGACGCCTGACCGAGGTTTGCCGCACAGGCGAACCCCAAAGTCTCCCCTACTCGACGACAGCACCTGATTCGGACGATGCCGCGCATTCACCCGATTATCTCCTGTTGCTGTGTCCGGTTCCCGTGGACAAAGATTCAAAATGGATCGTCGAACTTGTCCTGCGACGTTCTATCTCGCCCGCCGCACAACAAGGACATCTGCGATTCCTCTCCGCTGTCAGCGAGGTAGCCGCCGACTATCATCGACACGCCGAATTGAGGACACTCCGCGGCAACGAGGAACGTTGGCAAGAATTCTATCGCCTCTCGATCGATGTCCACCAAGGCCTCTCCGTCGACGAAACCGCATACGCCATCACCAACGGCAGTCGGCCGTTATTGGAGTGCGACCGTGTGAGCGTACTCCAACGGCGTGGCGGCCGCTGTCGTCTCCTCAGCGTCTCGGGTGTGGATCAGATTGAAACCCGTTCACTTTCCGTACGACGATTGGAGTCACTCGCCGAAGCCGCCGTCGCCACCAGAGAACCGCTGTGGTACACCGAAAACGGCGATCCGCTGCCGCCGCAAATTGAACGGCCGCTCGAGGACTACCTCAACGAAGCGCACATGCGGCAACTCGCCGTGATTCCGATGTTTCCACCGCAAGAATCGACCAAGACAGATACGGCCCCTGCGTTTGCAGCGCTTGTTGTGGAATGGAAGCGAGCACATGACTTGGACGATGTCACTCGCAAGCGATCCCTGCGCGTGGCCCACGTCTGCGAATCAGCTCTAGCGCGGGCGCTGATGATGCGCGCAATACCATTCTCCGGTTGGCTGCTGCGACGACGGAAAACGACTCTAGCGACGCCGCGGCGCTGGTTCAAACGACTTGTATTGGCCGCGATTTTCATCACCGGCTTGACCTTGCTCGGCATGCTCCCCCGGCCCTTTACGGTTTCCGGATTGGGAGAACTTCAACCGCGAAACGAGCAGCGCATTTTTGCTGTGTCCGATGGCGAAGTCGACAAACTGCATGTCCAACACGGAGATGATTGCGTTGTCGGCGATTTGTTGGTCACCATGACTAACTCGCAACTCGATTTCGACCTCAAACAGGTCGGCGGAGAATTGCAGACCACACGCACGCGTCTCACATCCGTCCGCGCTGCCTATTTGGGCATTGACCGTTCGGCGACACAAGCCAACGAGCGGTACGAAGAACTGACGGCCGAAGAACAAGAACTGCAAGAGAAAATCGACAGCCTCAACAAACAGTATGAGATCCTGTTGGCCCAAAAAAAGAGGCTAGAAATACGCAGCCCGCTCAATGGACGCGTCCTGACCTGGGATGCCGAGCAATTGCTACAAGCACGTCCGGTCCGCCAGGGCCAAGCATTATTGACGGTCGCCAATCTCAAAGGCCCGTGGCGCGTCGAATTGCACGTTTCTGAAGAAGACGTGGGCTACCTGATCGCCGCTCAAGAAGAACTCGGTGCGGAATTGCCAGTGAGTTTTCTGCTCGAGTCGGACCCCAGCGTCACTTATACCGGAAGACTCGAAACCACAAGTCTCTCGACCAGCTTCGACGAATGGGACGCAGCCGGTATGGCGGTCACCATCGTCATCGACGAAGACCAACAAATCCCCCTTCGTCCCGGCGCCCGTGTCCGCGCGAAAATCGCGGGAGGGGAACGTTCACTCGCGTTTGTTTGCCTGCACGATTTGTATGCGGCTGTGCAGCGCTGGTTGTTGTTTTAAGGTGCAAGTGACATGAGAACCATGGAACAGCGAAAACCGATGCGAATTTTTATGATCCTCACGGCTGGAATGTTGCTGCTGCCGCAGTCCGCACCAGCGGATGAACCGCAGACCATAGTGATCGATTCCGTGCTGGTCACCGTGCTGGAAAAAGCCGACGTGCCGGCCCGAGAAGCGGGGCTGCTGGCAACGCTCAACATTCGTGAAGGAGATCTGGTTCACGCCGGCCAAGTTCTGGGCGGACTGGATGATAAGGTCTCTCAACTCGAGCGAGACCGGGTGAACGCCGAACTCGATTTGGCGAAGCAGCGCTCCACGAACGATGTGCGGATTCGTTTTTCTGAAAAGGCCGAAGCCGTGACGCGCGCGGAATTAAAACGGGCCCAGGAGTCAGTCGACAAATTCAGCAAAGCGATTTCGCAGACCGAGATGGACCGCCTGCGGCTTTCCACCGAGAAATCGACATTGGAGGTGGAGCAAGCGCGGCGCGAGCAGCGAGAAGCGGAATTGGAAACGCGGGTCAAAGAACAAGAATTGCGTCTCGCCGATGAAGCCGTGCATCGACGCACGATCAACGCCCCAATTTCCGGCATTGTCGTGCAGGTGAGCAAAAGCCCCGGCGAGTGGGTCGAACCGGGAGAAACTGTGCTGCGCATCCTTCGCGTCGACCTGCTCCGCGCCGAAGGATTTGCCGATGCGCGTCTCATGCAACGTCGTCAATCCGGCCAGCCCGTCACCTTGACGATTGACCAACCGGGCGAAAAATCGCAAACGTACTCCGGCAAACTGGTCTTTGTCAGCCCCGAAGTCAACCGCTTCAACGGACAAGTCCGCGTTTGGGCCGAAATCGACAACCCCAACTTAACGTTACGTCCCGGGTTGACCGCCACAATGACCGTGACGTCCAAGCCCCACAAAGACAACGAGCCACCGGGGGAATAAACGTCATGATTTCCCTCACGCCCGTTCAACCAATTCGGCAGGCAACACCACGCGCCATGCCATTGCGGCTGCGCGATGACTTGATCATTCAACAGATGGGCACCGACTCCGCCACGCGGTGGGTGGTCAAAGATCCCATCGCCATGCGTTACTTTCATTTTCGTCGCGAAGAGTTTTTTGTCCTGCAACGGTTGGATGGGACGCACTCCCCAGAAGATATCCGGCAGGAGTTCATGCGGGAATTCCCAGCTGAGAATTTGACAACAATGCGGTTGCAGACCTTCATGGCGCATCTGCACGAGAACAGTTTGATCATCACCGATGCCGAAGGCGAAGGGCAGCGGATGCTGGTTCGACGGCGGCGAGCGCGGGCAAGCGGCGCGCGGTCCGCTATGACCAACCTCTTGGCGATCCGTTTTCCTGGATTCGATCCAACGCGATTGTTGGACTGGTTGTCACCGCGCTGTCGTTGGATGTTTTCCCGCACGTTTGTCGCCGCTTGCCTCATGGTGATCGGAGCAGCGGCGCTGTTATTGGCAGTCCAGGCCCGCACGCTCCTCGTGCGCCTGCCTGATTTTCACGCGTTTTTCACCGTGACGAATTTCGTCTATCTCATGGCCGCCGTGGCCGGTGCGAAAGTCCTGCATGAATTGGCCCACGCTTTGACCTGCCGCCATTTTGGTGCGCAGTGCCATGAAATGGGATTCATGCTGTTGGTCTTCACCCCCTGCTTGTATTGCAACGTCACCGATTCCTGGATGCTGCGTCATCGCCGTGAACGGATTCTCATTAGCGCAGCAGGCATGTTCGTCGAAGTCGTTTTAGCTGCCCTTTGCGTATTCGGCTGGTGGTTCAGCCACCCTGGACTGTTCAACTCATTGTGCCTGAATCAAATTGTTGTCTGCTCAGTGGCCACGTTGCTATTCAACGGGAATCCGCTGTTGCGTTACGACGGCTATTATATTTTGTCCGATCTCGTGAATGTTCCCAATTTGCAGCAGCGCTCAACGGAGGCACTCCGCTCGGTGCTAGCGAAGTTTTTTCTCGGTGTGAAGTTGCCCCGGGCTGAATTCGGACTGCGGTCCCATACCGGCTGGCTGGCCGCATACGCTATCGCCTCCATGCTTTACAAGCTGTTCATTCTCGCCGCGATTTTGTGGTTCTATTACAAATTGCTCGAGCCGTACCAACTACAGGTCTTCCCTCAAATCCTAGGTGGTTTAACGAT
This sequence comes from uncultured Planctomycetaceae bacterium, assembly GCA_942492455.1. Taxonomy (GTDB): domain Bacteria; phylum Planctomycetota; class Planctomycetia; order Planctomycetales; family Planctomycetaceae; genus Symmachiella. The sequence goes on from CALOFE010000088.1 coordinate 23,851, forward strand.
TGCAACCGCATTCTTGATCCCCCTATGGCGCTCGATGCGATTCTTCGGCGGGCTGGCGAGCGGCGGACATGTGCACTGGTTTCGGTTCCTATTCCGATCGACTATTGTTGCTGCAATCTTAGGCTTAATCATTTTTGTGCCGCTGCCCAGAACGATTTCAGCGCCGGCGGTTCTCGAATCCCAAGGCGCACGGCGGGTGTATGTCACCGTCCCGGGGGAATTGATCTCAATGGTCGCCGAAGGAACCGTCGTGCGGCAAGGGGATGTGTTGGCGGAATTGGAAAGCCCCCAATTGCGGCGGGATGTCGCCGAATCGCAAGGGTTGCTAAATCAGGAGCAACGCCATCTCGACAATTTGCGCAAACGACGCATCCAAGAACCGGATGTCGAATTGCAAATCCCCGCTGTCACCGAACGGATCAAGGATTTGCAGGACCAATTGCAGCAGCGGCTCACCGATCTGCAATCGCTTTCGATCATCGCCCCACGCAACGGCACGGTCATTGCCGTGCCCAACGACCAAACACAGCCCTCGGAAGGCGAATTGTTGGCCTGGTCAGGGAGCCTGCACGACGCCAAGAACCTGGGATGTTTTCTCGAATCGGGAACTCAACTTTGTCTCATCGGTGATCCCGAACAGGGTGAAGCGATGTTGCTCATCGATCGCAACGATATTCCGTTGGTGCAGCCCGGCCAAAGCGTGAAGTTGTATTTCGGCGCGCTTCAGAACCATTTGATGACTGGCAAGATCGTTGAAGTGGCCGAAGCAGACACCGACGTGCTGCCTCCCATGCTGGCCAAACAGGTGCAGATTCCGGTGCGCGATCAAACCGACAATGGAGCGAGACCGATGGTAACGGTTTATTTGGCCCGCGTCGAATTCGAGGCTCAGCCGCAACGGATCATTTCCGGCAGTTCGGGCGAAGCCCGCGTTCGCGTTGCCCCACGTTCGCTTGCGCTGCGACTGATCGATTATGTAACGCGTACGTTTCGTATGGAATTCTAAGCTAATTCCCATCGGAGATTCAGCGACAACATTCGTAAGCCTTGCCGACGGTCCGGCAATGCCACTCGAACGGGACGCAGCGACCGGGACGATAATGGCCCAGATAGTATTCACAGTCGTGGGGCGGTTCGATCAGCATCTTCAGCGGCAATAATCCGATGGAGGCGTAATAATGTCCAGCTGAGACCCACGGCTGCCAACATCCAAACGTATTGCCATACCGTTCCGCATTGACTTCCTCGAAGTACAGCGGGTTGTAACAAAACGCCGGCGCTTCCCATTGGTAATTCATCAGGCCCCACAATCGCACCTGTTCGATCGGCACCAGGTGATCCCCATTGGCGGCGAAGTATTCACTCGCGCGATCCGGCGCCATCATCAACGCGCGCCCTTGTTCATCGCGCGATTTGGGGAGAATGTTCACGCTCAATGCGGTGATCGGCACAAAACCGACATCTTCCTGAACGGGCGTCGGCGTCAGCACATCCTCAGGGAATTGCGAGACAAATCCAAAACCATCCTCTGCGGGGATGCTTTCCACTCCTGGACGGCTCAGGTCATCGGCATGCGCGCAGAGCGTCTGTGTACCAATCCCGATCGCTACAGCCAATAGGCCCATAACGGCAGGGAACCACCGCATCTCAAAAAGCTGGCGCATGACATACCTGGCGACCTCCTTGTCTGGTGGAATGACATGCTTCTTTTTCGACGTGCCTCGCTGCCGAGCTACAACTGTTCAACGTCCGTTGCCATCGATCCTCCAGTGATACTGGGGACAATCGCGCAAATCCGCAAAATCGATGTAGCTTTCTTGTGAGATAGTTGCGGCTGTACCATCCAGACCGTCAGATGCATTCCAGAAAACGGTCCCCGTCGTGCCTTAGGAAAGCAACGCGTGAACCGGCTCATGTTCTTCGACACCGGTCAGGCGGAAATTGAGACCTTGCGAGCGAAACGTCAGGCGCGAATGGTCCAGCCCCAAACAGCGCAGGATCGTAGCCTGAACATCGTGCACATGCACCGGATTCTCCTGGGCATGAAACCCCAGTTCATCGGTGCGGCCGTAGGCGATCCCTGGTTTAATCCCCCCGCCGGCAAACCACATCGTAAAGGCCTGTGGATGATGGTCGCGGCCCATGCTGCGGCCCAGCGCCGCGCTGGCTTCGACCATGGGTGTCCGCCCGAACTCTCCGCCCCAAACCACGAGCGTATCATCCAGCATCCCGCGACGTTTCAAATCCACAATCAATGCCGCACAGGCTTGGTCGGTTTTGGCACACTGGCTACGGACGCCCCCTTCGACATTGCTGTGATGGTCCCAACCGGCGTGATAGATCTGCACAAACCGCACGCCCCGCTCCGCAAGCCGCCGCGCGAGCAGGCAATTATTGGCGAAGACCGCCGAGGGCTCTCCCGGTTGCGCACCGTAGAGATCCAGCGTCTCCTGCCCCTCTTGAGAAAACTCCATCAATTCGGGAGCACGGGACTGCATGCGGTAGGCCATTTCATAGGCGTTGATGCGGGTTTCGATTTCGGGATCGCCAATGGCGCTATATTGCTGTGCATTCAACGACCGAATCAAGTCCAACGATTCGCGCTGCGCGCGGGCATCGTATCCCGCAGGATTGGCGACATGCAAAATCGGATCCCCTTGGCTGCGGAAGGGGACCCCTTGGTGCACCGACGGCAGAAATCCACTGCTCCACATCGCCGCCCCGCCACTCAAGCTGCCACCACTTTTGAGCACGACGAACGACGGCAGATCATTCGCCTCGCTGCCCAATCCATAACTCAGCCATGACCCCATCCCCGGTCGCCCCGGAACGCCGCTGCCTGTATTTACAAACAATTGCGCCGGAGAATGATTAAACAAATCCGTATGCACGGAACGGACTATGGCAAGCTCATCCACCACCTGGGCCAAGTGCGGCATCACGTCGGCGATCTCTGCCCCGCATTTTCCATGCTTGGAAAACGAAAACCGCGGCCCCAGTACCGCCGCATCGGGTTGGATAAAGGCGTACCGTTGTCCTTGGATCACCGACGGCGGAATCGGTTTGCCTTCCAGTTCCGCCAATTTCGGCTTGTAGTCAAACAGGTCCAACTGGCTCGGAGCACCTGCCATGAATAAGAAGATCACCCGCTTGGCCGTAGCAGGAAAATGCGTGGCGCGCGGCGCAAACGGACTCGCCGATTCCCCCGCCGCCGCTGATGACGGGGCTAACCCCTCGGCCAGTAGCGACGCCAATGCGATTTTCCCGACGCCGACTCCGCAATCACGGAAGAAATGCCGACGCGTCTGTTGTTGCAGTTGTATTGGATTCATGATGTCGATCGTTGGTTGCATTATGGTTTTGTAATCACTTCATCCAGGTTCATCAGCGCGCGGGCCGCCATCGCCCAAGCTGCTTGCTGAGGAGTTGCCTCTTCGTTCCCCGCGATTTCAGCGGCATTCAATTCGCCGTTTTCTAACCGTGCTAGTTGCGCCCGTTGATATTTGACGACTGCATCGATCTCGTCGACTTCGACGGGGCGCGTCAATAACTGTCGCAGCAACAGCCCCGCCCTTACCTTTGAGGAAGATGCCCGATCCATAATTCCGCTTCGCGAGCGCCCGAGACATTTCGAGATACATTTCATCATTCAACAATGTCAGCGCCTGTAGCGGAGTGTTGCTGCGATTGCGACGGGCGATGCAGGTCTCTCCAGTCGGGGCATCAAAGACCGTAAAGGCCGCAAACGGGGCCGTCCGTTTACTAAATGTGTACAGTGAGCGACGGTAACGGTCCTCACCGGTCGAAACCGGCCAACTCGCACCTCCGTATGCCAATGCGCTTACGCTGTCCGGCTGCGGCGGATAGACGCTCTGACCGTAGAGTTTGGGGGTCAATAAACCACTGATGCGGAGCATGATGTCGCGAACGGTCTCCGCATTCACACGCTGTCGCGGCCCGCGGGCTAACAATGCGTTGTGCGGGTCGCGCTCGAGTAATTCAGGGGTAAACTGGCTCCGCTGACGATACGTCGCGCTCGTCACAATCAGCCGGTGCAACTTTTTCAGCGACCAACCCTGTTCAACAAATTCCGTCGCCAACCAGTCCAGCAATTCGGGGTGCGTCGGGGGATCTCCCTGGGTGCCGAAGTCGCTACTGGTTGGCACCAATCCCGTTCCGAAAAACGCCTGCCAGGCGCGATTGACCGTCACCCGTCCGATCAACGGATTTTCCCGGCTGACCAACCAACGGGCGAGTGACAACCGATCGGACGGCCCATTTTTTCCGTCGGTTGTGGTCAAGAGAAATTCGGGAATCCCCGGCGTGACTGGTTCTTTGGGGCTGAGGAATTCACCACGATGATGCCGGTGGGTGGGACGAGGATTGTCGTGCGGACGTTCCTGCATCACCAGCGTCGTGGGATAAGCGGGTAACTTTTCTCGCAATTCATCGATCGGTTTGCGTGCCTCAGCCAACTCCGGTGCGTTGAGCGAATAGTGCCGTTTGATCCTTGCGAAATCTTCCTCCGACCATTGTTCAGCGTCCACGGTCAAAAGTTTTTCCAATTCAACCGGCATTTGCTTGGCGGCTATATGCGCATCGGCAGCACCGGTCGAAAAGCGAAACCGCCCCAGGCTAGCGGCGTAATGCCGCTCGAACAACATCTCAACTTGCAGTTCGCCCGCCTGCGTGATCGGTTGGGACAGATTCAACACAAGTTGATGCGGCTCCCCTTCCCGCTCCGCCGTGGACCATCCGGTCGACCCGTCGCCGTCATACACATTCTCAGTGTTGGCATCCACGCTGTCGACATTACTGGCGAAGGCAAGCTTTCCATAACTGTGTGACGCAGCGACAAATTCAATCGCCGCACCGCCGAACTTGGCGGACAGTTCGCTAAGGAAAAAGTCTCCCTTGCGACCTTCGTAATAAGCCCGTCCGGGACCTCCGGCAGGCAGTCGATCATCGGGCAGCACTTCCAAGCGAATCGCTGTAACGGGCAGCGCCACCTCATCGATTTGAAAAGTGAGGTGAAAGACGTCCCGTTTCGTAATGTCGCCACTTGAAAGAATCGAATGATCATCAAGCCGTTCCAATTTGGGGAGGTTCGACTGCAATTGAACAGGGCGCAAATTCGTCCAGTTGACCGCTTCTGATTGTGCCTTCTGCAGCCATTTCTCAAACTTGACGTCAAAGTTCTTTCGACGTTGCTCCACGTCAGGTTTTAGTCTCCGGTTTTGCCTCAGGGTCTCAGGTTTAGTCTCGGGTAGTCTCGAGTTAGTCTCGGGTCGAGATCCCTCAATTCTCGTAGGTTTCAGCCTCTGAAGTTCACGTCAGGCTCAGCGCCAGGTTTCGTCGCAGAGGTCGTCGCAAGCTCCTCCTCTTCGACGGTTGGAAACAGGTTCGGCAACCCTGCTTCTAGTTCCGCAATTTGTAATTCCAATGCCTCGCGGCGTTGTTGAACATCTGGCGTTTTCAGAATCAAATCCGGCTCATCCGCATTGTCCAACAACGCCATAAAACGGTAGTAGTCGGTGTGCGTGATTGGGTCATACTTGTGTGTGTGGCATTGGGCGCAGCCGGTGGTTAGCCCCAACCACACCGTTCCGGTCGTCGCGACGCGATCCACCATTGCATAAAAACGATACTCCAACGGATCGATGCCCCCCTCTTCGTTGAGCATCGTATTGCGGTGAAACCCCGTCGCAATGATCTGATCCTCTGTCGCCCCCGGCAGCATGTCACCGGCGAGTTGTTCGATCGTAAACTGATCAAACGGCATGTCGGCATTGAGCGCGCGAATCACCCAATCGCGATACGGCCAAATGGAGCGGACGCGATCCTTTTCATATCCATTCGTGTCGGCATACCGCGCCAAGTCCAGCCAGTCCCGCGCCCAACGCTCACCATAATGCGGCGATTCCAGCAACTGATCCACCAGCATTTCATAGGCCGCCGGATCTTCGTTGGTCGCAAAAGCATCCGCCTCCTCCGGTGTCGGCGGCAAACCGATCAAGTCCAGATAGACCCGGCGAACCAACGCATAACGATCCGCTTTGCGAGTCGGACTTAAGCCTTCGGCTTCGAGACGGGCCAATACAAAATTGTCGATCGGATTGCGTGGCCACCTCGCATCCTGGACCGGCGGAACCGGCGACTGTTTCGGCGGGACAAATGCCCAGTGTTTGTCGTATTCAGCCCCCTGACTGATCCAGCGGCGAAACAACTCTTTCTGTTCGTCGGTCAATGAGTCATTGGACTGCGGCGGCGGCATACGCAGATCAGGATCGTCTGATTCAATCCGCGCGATCAATTCACTTTCATCCGGTTTGCCGGGAACAATCGCCCCCAATTCCAACGTCACCTTGCGGTCATCGAATCGCAAGTCCGCCTCACGATGCTCCTCATCCGGACCATGGCAGGCGTAACATTTGGCCGCAAACATCGGAAGTATGTCGCGGTTATAATCGACTGGCCGATCGGCCGCTTGGACTGCCGGTGTTGTCACCGCCAAGGCAATCGCCCAAATGCCCCACATGCTGGATTTTTTCATACGACATTCTTTGACAAACATTTTCTTCTGCCAACCCATACCAAGACTTACTTCATTCCTCGATAACATTCCATACGATTTTCGCCGCTATAATCGTAGTTTATTATCGGGATTTCCATGCGAGCGAGAAACCACAGAACAGTTCATTTATTGTACGAAGTCCCGGCGGTATTTATCACCCATTGCGCTAGGGCCCGGGTGGACTTATTCTCCCTAGAACTGCAAATTGAGACGCTTCGCCTAAGAGTTCAATGCACAGGCGTGGAGCGAATCAAGCCCGGATAATCCAATCGGTGGCACCGTCATAGCAATTCATGAATCGGCTTGCCCGTGCCAACAATACTCACCGGGCGGCCCGCTGCGTCTTCGAAGTGGGTGCCGAGCGGAATCCCCATGGTTTTATAAATCGTGGCCAGCACGTCCAACGGAATCACCTGCCGCTCCCACACGCCACCTCCATGTTTTTCACTCGCGCCAACGACCTGTCCCCCCTGCAAACCGCCGCCGCCTAATAAAACGGTAAAACAGTTGGACCAATGGTCGCGGCCAGCGTGCCCGTTCATCAACGGTGTTCGCCCGAATTCGCCGGCGCAATAAATCAGCACATCGTCCAGCATCCCTCGTTCATCAAGGTCCTCGACCAATGTGCCGAGTGCACGATCCAAGGGAGGGAGATGTTCTTCGAGCCCCGGTTCGATATTGTCGTGATGATCCCAATAGCCGGTATTGATCGTCACGCAGCGACTGCCCGCCTCGACCAATCGCCGTGCGAGCAACGCGCTTTGGCCGTACTGATGTCGGCCATAACGTTCCCGCAACTCCGGCGATTCGGCAGCCAAATCAAACGCCTGCCGGACGCGGTCTCCGGAAACCATATCCAGTGCCTGTGCCTTAAATGTATCGAGTCCCTCAAGCACTCCCGATCCGTCAATGTCGCGCCGCAATGTATCAAATGTTGATAACAGTTTTTTTCGCGATTCAATACTTTTCAATTCCAAGCCATCCGGCAAGGCCAGATTCGGGACCTTAAAGTCTTTCGCATTGGGATTGGCACCGACCTCAAACGGGTTATACGCTTTGCCGAGATAGACGGCTCCCTGATACCCGAATGCCTCCGATTTCGGCACAGTGACGTAGGTCGGCAATTGCGGCGTCCGCGCAGGGCAAGTGCGGGCGATCACGGAACCGAACGAGGGATGTTGCGCCGCATTCCTCGCAAGCGTCGGCCCAAAATAACCGGTTTGCATCCAATGCGCGGATGGGGCATGAATCCCGTTCTCATGATGCACCGACCGAATCAATGACAGCCGGTCCATCACCTTGGCATGCTGCGGAAACCGTTCGCAGACCGAAATCCCCTCGGCCGAAGTGGCGATCGGCTCATACATCCCCCGATACTCCGCCGGCGCATCGGGCTTCATATCATACGTATCTTGCTGACTCATCCCCCCATGCGTCCAGAAGACGATCAACGACTTTACATTGGACGATTCTCCTTGATCAGCCGCGCGCGCTTGCGCACGAAACAGATCCGTCAGCCCCAACCCCAAAAGCGGCGCGCCGATTTGCAAAAATGTACGACGGGGAACTCCGTCGCAGCATCGATAGGAAGAACCGGAGACTTTCAGCATTGCATCAATCTCATGTTTGAGACATTAATGGTTGAACATAAATTCGCCCGTCGCCAACAGCGACCACAACAGCGTTCGATACGCTTCCGCATGATCCTCCGAGGCCTCTAGAAAATCCACCGCGGCAACCAACTCTTCAGCACGCGGCGGGCGGGCAAATGTGCGGAGAAAAATCTCCTGGACGTTGTCGCGATGAGATCCGTCGCTCGCAGCCAACTGGGCGGCATAGCCGGTTTCAGCCGTTAGCTTTCGTTGAATCTCGGCCGAATTGACAATTTCCAAGGCTTGTGCCAGTGCCGGTTCGTCGGAACGCTCGCATTCACACGCCGAAGTCCGCCCCGGACGACCGAAGACGTCCAAGAAATTGAGCGGCACATTTTCGTCTGGCAAATCGATCGCCCGTGTCCCGAGCGGAAACTTGCCGGGCGTCCCCACGAAAACCGTCGGCACGTCGAGCACCTGACTCATCCCATCCAGTAGGACTTCCGCAGTCAAACGTTTGGGATAAAACCGCGCAAAGTTTTGTTTGTCCCCGCGATTCCCCGGCAGCGGCGTCGAACTATGCCGGTACGCGCGGGATGCTGTGATCGTGCGGATTAACTGCTTGACGTCGTATCCGCTTTCAACAAACCCGGTCGCCAAAGCATCGAGGAGTTCGGGATTGCTGGGAGGATTCGTACTGCGGGCATCGTCGATCGGATGAATAATCCCCCGCCCCATAAAATGCCCCCACATGCGGTTGACCATCGTGCGGGCAAAAAACGGATTGTTCGCCGAAGTCATCCAAGCTGTAAAACCTCGCCGAGGATCGTCGAACCGGGAATTCGAGAAGACCGGTCCCCCCAAAGCGCGGGGCGCGATCACCGCATTGGTTCGCGGATGCCGCACCATTCCTTCACGTTTCACGAAAATAATTTCATTCGTGGGAACTTCCGAGTCGGCAAAACCTTGCTTGCGTCCGATTCGTGCAAACACGGCAGCCAACCCATAATAGTCCGTCTGACTCCAACGCTCGGCAGGATGATGGTGGCATTGAGCGCATTGGATGCGCACCCCCAAAAATGCTTGTGCAATCGATTCAACGTATTCTTGCGGCGTACGGATCGAGCGATACCAAATCGTGGGGGGATTCTCTTGTTGGCTACCGGTCGCTGTAAGGATCTCCGCCACAAACCGGTCATACGGCTTGTTGGCAGCGATCGAGTCACGAATCCAGGCCGAGAACAGCGCCGTCCCCGCGCGTTGTTTACTGGTGGCATAGCCGCCGCCACGGTTTTTTAAAATCGCGGCCCATTTCTGCGCAAAATACCCGGCGTATTCCGGACGCTCCAACAACCGGTCAATCAGCAGCGTCTGTTTGTTGGGTCGTTCGTCGGCGAGATAGGCTTGAACTTCCGCAGCTGTGGGCAACGTGCCGCAAATATCCACAGTCGCCCGGCGAATCAACTCCGCGTCGGTCGCCGGTGGGGATGGCTCGATCCCTAAGCGTTCCCATTGCCGCCAGAGTTGCTCATCGATCGTCGACAGTTCCCCATCGGGACGGGTGGGTGCCGCGCCGCCGATTGCAGCACGGTCAAATGGGATCGTCCCTTCGAAGGCGGCAATTTTGTCGCCAAAGCGGACCATCACCGCAAACAACCCGCCGCCCGATTGAGTCGTAATCAGTCCATTCGCGTCAACATCAGCGATTTCCGCATCGTTGGATTCAAAAACAGCCCGGCGAGTCACGTCGCGCTGAGTGCCATCGGAGAAATGCGCCGTGACCATCAATTGTTGCTGCGTCTTTGCTGCTAGCACTTCGCGGTCGGGCGAGACCGTCAACTTTTCCAGCACGGGACTCTCAGAGCGCGGTCCAATGCCACCCGATGCGATCCAGCGATACAGGACGCGATACTCTTCCGAATCCGCCGCCAGTCGCCGCCCACCACCGTGCGGAATCTGACTGGTCGCTTTGCGCAACAACAGACTCCGCTCCGGTGCCGCCGGGAGTATGCGACGACTTCTCCCTTCCTGCACTAGCGCCGCATGATCACTTTCGGGATGGAATCCGAATAGCGAAATCTTCAACCCTCCCTGCCCCGTCGACTTCCCATGACAACCGCCGCTATTGCAGTTCAGTTTTGTCAGCAACGGAATCACGTCATTCCGAAAATCGGGCACAGCCACTTCAGCGGCATCCAAAGCAGACGCGAGCCACGTGATCACAATGAGTGACAGTGACAAAAGCCATATTTTCGAAAAAACAATCCTCATGGTCCCGCCGTAATCTTTCAGGTGGTTCCCATTTGACTCGACAACATTACTCCACGACTTCCAAATTCAAAAAGCAGCTCCCGTGATAGACCGGCTGATCTTCCACCGTGCCGATGCCGTACAATCGCAAGAATGGTTGTTGGCCCAATTTCGCATCGTCGTTGGCGATGATTTGTATCGTACCCGAATCGGTCTGTCCCACAAACGTCACCCCCCGCCCGCGAATCCCGGCAACCTTAACCGGTGCAGCCAGTTCCGTATGAATTTTGCTAATAAACCCATTGACCCTGCGAGCCGTATAGTTGATTTGAATGACTTCACCGCGACGAATTGTCTTCGGGGCGTAGGGATCAATTTCGACAACGAAGGCTGGTCGATGCACTTCAAAGGAAACCGCGTTGCTGATCACGGCGACCGATTTGGCTTTGCCCCCATTTTGAGGATCAGGCACAGTGGTTTCCGCACGGATGGCGAGCGTGTAATGCCCCAAAGCCAGTGTCGGTGGCAGATAAAAACTGAGGTAGCCCTTATTTTGCCCCGGCGGAATGGTGGCTGTCTGATTTCCGATCATTGGCGGCAGCCCGGTGCCGATGAGTTTCACCTCCGCCTGATGATCCGTTTCCGCCCGTTCGACATGCACAGCCACATCCACGATCCCACCAGGAGCATGCCGTACTTTCAATTCCCCATACAGTTCATGAAACCGTGGTTCGTGCCCCTCAGCGATAATCCGTAGAGGAGCAGGTGTACCAGAAACTGCCACTGGATGATCGGCCGTAAGCCGCCCCCAACCATTGGGACGTCCCGTGCGCACCATTGTCCCCGATTGGACAGAACGCGCTTCGACCGATGGGGCATCCGCCACCAAATCGAGTGACGAAATCCCCGGCGTAGCACCCCGCGTTGCTGTGATCACCAACGGTGCGGAATCGACTCCAGGCCCCAACCAAATCGGTGGACATTCCAATCCGGGCGGAAGATTGCGGGCCGACACGCGAATCGAACCGCTCATGCCGCGCTGGCGAAAGGCCAACACATCAAGCAGCGTCCGCCCCCCCGGCTGGACATTCAACGACTCCGGTCGTTCCGCGCGAGGAATGGCGACGACATGAAAACCGGGTTCTTGTCGGCGGATGGTTAACGCATAAACTCGGCGAGGATCGGCATCCAAACCGCCGATCAGATTTCGTACTAGAATCAAATATCGCCCATCAGCCGGCACCACCCACGAGCCTGCCGGATCTAGGTGCCCCGACGGAAACCGAACGCCGCCGAGATTTCGCACGTCGTCGCTGAATCGAGCAAACTCCGTTTCGCCATCGGCGGAGAGAATACTCAGATCCAAATCGACGGGCGAACCGAAGCGTTCTCCAAAACCTTCAAACCAAAGGACCTCGCCCCGCCGCGCCTCAAACGCAAAGACGTCCCGTTCGTCCCCCGCTAACAATTGTCCGCTGATCGCACACGGAATCGGAACCGACGGGCGCGAATCGTTGTCATCATTAGCGTCGCTTTCCTGAACGACCGGCAGATCGGTCGCAGCCAGCATTACAGGAACATGGCTGCCGGCAAGGTGATAGACGAACGAGTCGAGAGTCGCTTGCGCTGGACGCAGCCGCAATGACCGTGCCGATGTTTCCGTATCACCGGGGATATTCACCTCCACATCACGACGATCCCAGTCGCCGCGCGTCTCTGCTACGAAACTCACTTGCGCGCCGTCACCGGTTACGATCTCACGAGAACCCGGTGGATTCAAATTCCAACCATACAGCGCGACGGTTGTCGGTTTGTCCCGTTCAACAATTGCTGGCACAGCAAACGCAACGCGCGGACGGTTACCAATCTCCAAACGATAGACAGCATCCTCGCTCCCCGTATAAACGAGGTCGAACACCCGCACCACATAGTCGCCATCCTCGGGCACGATAAAATCGATCAGCGGATCGATGCCGAAGTACCCCCGATTGACCCGCAATCGCCGCCCCCGACTGTCATATACTTCCAAGACAGCCCGCAGCGGTGAATCAATACGCTCCGCCCAGCATTCAATCACAATCCGCTCACCCCGTTGGGCAGTGAACTGAAAGTGATCCTGATCGCCCCCTGCCCCAATGCGGCCATTCACAGTTTGGACCGCAGCAATTTTTTGCGGCGACGTTAGGGCATCGTTCGGCTCTGCTTCATTGAGTTCGGCATACGTGCCGCAACAGAACGTCCGCGGCGAACTGAGGCCGTTTTGCCCCACCGTGCGAAGGTCGTATTGCCCTGGTAGTACGCTGTCGGGAATGGTGACCCGAAATTTGTTCCCATCGATCCGCTCAAAGCCGATACCGGGGTGGCTGCACTGCAGAGTGGTTAAACCGTCTAAACCGGTTCCAGCCACATCGACCTCAAACTGGGTCCCCACTTGGCCGCCAGCGGGATAAACGTGATTCAGCACGACTGCTGGCCCGTCCGCTTGCGCCGTTGCCCCACCCGACGACCAGAGAATCAGCCCCACCGCGCAAACGATGAACGATTTCACTCTGGGATATCGGAAAGTTGACAAATCACGAAATCCAAAGAAACGGCCTGGGAAGGTGACGAATCCAATCGATTACGGTTTTCACTCGTGCGTTCAGAATGGCCTGAATTGATGCCACTCGACGGAACGACACTGGACAAACACATCAACGACAATCGATATATTAGAATAACTGGTGGCAGCGAAATTGTCACCCCGGAAACTCCAATTCCCTTCAGCAAGCCATTCAGACCAGCGCGCCTCCACATCCAACTACGGTGCAGTTTCCTACTGCACGCGGGGCAATCGCTCGGTAATGAAACTCAGCATTCGCTCATCCACATCCGACAAACCTCCATTCGCAGACTGCTTTTTCGTCCACAGCAGGTCTTTGGCCTCACCATATTTTTCCCGTGCTGATGCAAAATCCTTCCGCAGTTCGGCAATACGCGCCCGTTGGACACCATCCAGAACTCGTCGTGCCGTCGGATCGTTCGCTCCATGCTCCCACGTATAATCTTCAACGACTTCTTCGAATTGCACGGTCGTGCTCTTTGCGGAACTCTGTTTGGCTCCGAAGGTCAACAGAAACAGAATTCCGACCGCACATGCCCCCAGAATGATCAGCGAGGTCGTATTCTTGCCACCAGTTTTTTCCGTCGGTTCGTCCGTCGATTGCTCCTCATCGTCGTCGTACCGTTTCGTCGAGGGCGTTTGTTTCAGGGCCTCTTCGGCCGACTGCAGCATCAGCGCCGCCTCGCCGCCGATCTCCAATTCCTGACCCAGGTCCCAAGGATTCGATGCCCCTTCGGGGACAATCTGCCCGGCGATGCGGATTGGTGCTGAAGAACGATTGAAGACAAAATACCGGCCGCCTCGATGTTGAACTGTCAAAGCATGCGGCGCGATTCCCGGTAGCGGCAACTCGCAATCCGCATCGCTCCCCACACGAATCACATCGTCATTGACCCAAAACTCAGTAAGTGCAGCATCCGACGTTCTAGCAAATATTTTGGCGGTCATCTGAAGACTCCGGTAGTTAAATTCTATTTGTGTACAGGATCAATTTATTAGAAGGGTGAATTTTCAATGGCATCAATCACGAACGGAGCGACCACAATCAACAAGCAAGCCAACATGACAACCAGCCCCGGAAAGGTAATCATGGTTTGTGCTTTACCGGCTGCGACTTCGGCCCATTGTGATCGCTTTAGTCTGATTTGATCGGCCATCGTCAAAAAGATCTTGCTTAACGGCGTCCCCAGCTCTTCTGCTTTCACAACCGCGAAGACCAATTCGTCGACATCCCCATCGCCCAACCGATTTTGGAACTCTTCGAGTGAGGCCCGCATCGATTGCCCCCGTGCCAGGCTACGGAGCACACCGGCAAATTCCTCTCCGACCGGGTGACCATCGCTCTCATTGACCACGGTTCGCAAACTCTCGCGAAACCCGCCGCCGGCTTGCATCATCAAGGCCAACAAGTCGACGGAAAATGGCAGACGTTGTTTGAACCGCGCCATCCGCATCGTGGCGGTTCCCGACAATTTTTGGACACCAATCCGCAGATAGCAAAAGGCTGCGAAGACGGCGATGAAGCCTGTGACGAACATTCCCGCAAAATTGCTCACCAGGAACAACGCACCGACTCCCACGCCGACGGATTCCAGCGCCCGAACAGCCAAATATTCCTCAGCCGTCCACGGAACCGTCGTCCCCCGCAGTCGCAACGCATTCTCAACCCGCGACGTCCCTCCCAGCCAGCCCAACAGGGACGAGCCTTTGATTTCTTCAACGAGCGGTTCCAACCAACGATACGTGCGGCTGGCGGTACGGAGTTGAATGCGGCGACTTTCCTCGAACTCCCACGACTCGGCTGTCATGCGATACGGGCGATAAATCAACGTACAAACCTGATAGGCCAACCACGCAACCGCAACTCCGCACAACACACCGCCCAACACGAGCGACGTATTCGGCGATACAGCAGCCGGTTCCGTTGTACTAAAGAAAGCAGTGACCATCAGTTCCACTCCGAGGTTTTAAAACAGTTATCTTTTCGGTATCAAATATCAGCCGCCGTAGGAAAGTGCCCCCGGCACTAGACATCGCATCGCATAATGCGATTGGCCCAGGCCACGCCCAGATAGACCAGTATGGCCACAACACACACCACCAATTGCCCCGCCAAGGTGCCGAACAACAATGCACCAGCATGGGGATCAACAAAGTAAAAGAATCCGATAAAAAACAGCGGGAACACGGCGAGGATTTGCACGATCTGTCGTCCACTGGCCGTGTCGGCTTCCAACTTGCGTTCAATCCGTTGGTTTTCCTGCAAACTGACACTGATGCGATTCAAAGCTTCGCCAACATTTCCGCCGCGATCCAACGAGACTTCGATGGCTAGGGCGAACAATGTAAACGCGTCAATGTCGAGACGTTGGCGAACTTCCTCGATGGCATCCCGCAGCGGGCGGCCGCGGTGGTATTCAAATTCAATCCGCCGCAACTCCGAAACCAGCGGCTCGGGAACTTCTTCACAAATCGACGTTAATCCCTGCGGCAGCGACAATCCCGCTTTGACTGCGTTGGCCAGCCCCATGGTGGCCGACACCATTTGGTCTCGAATGAGTGTGCGGCGGCGTTCGACAAGGTAGTGCAGGATGTATCGCGGCGCGACGTAAACCATCACGCCGGTCATCAAGGCCACGGGAAACATCCCGCACACTGCCCACAAGAAAAACACCGACCCAATCATCGAAGCTCCCCATAACCGCAACCCAAGCCGCAGTCGGCTGGTTTTCAAACCGAGACGCCGAAACATCTCCGTTTGTTGCGACCATTGTGCTCCGGCAATGCTATCCCAAACCGCTCCCGCCCGGGCAACGCCCCAGGCCACGGCGGCGAACAGCGAGGCCGATCCGAGCACCAGCGTCATATCAGTTGTGGTCATTGTGGCAAACATCGTGAGTTCCAAGTTCCTACAGTGCGGGGTTAGCGGTAAAAGCCATCGAGTTCGATCAGATTTCCGTCAATCAGTTCGTCCATAAAACTCGGCAGTCGCCCGGTCGGCATCAATTCCAACGTCTTCCCCATTTTTTCGAGAGCAAAAATATCCTTCGTCCGCACACCGCCGTGCACTTCGTCGATGCCGTCAATTTCTGTGACTTGCGAAATGCGGCGACGTCCATCCTTCGCTCGATTCAGTTGGACCACCAAGTCGATTGCCGAAGAAATCTGGCGATGAATCGAATCCACCGGCAAAGCGACCGCTGACTGCACCATGATTTCTAACCGCAGCACCACGTCGGCAGCGTTGTTGGCGTGAATTGTCGTCAGCGAACCATCGTGGCCCGTATTCATCGCCTGCAACATGTCCAACGCTTCCGCACCGCGGCATTCGCCGACAACAATCCGCTCCGGCCGCATCCGCAACGAGTTTTTCACCAAATCGTGAATCGTGTAAGCCCCGGTTCCCTCGGTGTTCGCCTTCTTCGTTTCCAGCCGCACGACGTGCTCTTTGTTGAGTTGCAACTCGGCGGTGTCCTCGATCGTGACAATCCGTTCCTTGTCCGGAATGAAGTCGCTGAGGCAATTGAGCAAGGTGGTTTTCCCCGTGCCCGTTCCCCCGGAGATTAAAATGTTTTTGCGTGCAATCACGGCCGCCCGCAGGAAGGCTGCCACCGTGTCACTCATCGCCCCCATGGCGATCAAGTCGTCGATCATCAGCCGCGATGCGGGGAACTTGCGAATCGTCAGGCACGGTCCACTGACCGCTAATGGCGGAATCACCGCATTCACACGGCTGCCGTCCAGCAAACGGGCGTCGACCAGGGGTTGCGACTTATCGATCCGCCGCCCAACTTTCCCCACGATCCGCTCGATAATTGTGAGCGTGACTTCATCGGAGATAAAACGCCGTCCCGAGTTTTCCACAACGCCGTTTTTTTCGACATAAATCTGGTCCCGGCTGACCACCATGATTTCGCTGACCGTCGGTGTTCGCAACAGGTCTTCCAAGGGGCCGTAGCCGAAAACAATGTCTTTGATTTGCTTCTTCAAGTGCCGCAGTGCTGTATAAAGTCGAAACTCCTCAAACACGTCCCCACTCAGGCCATCCCAAGCAGTCCAAAACTTTGACTCCACCAGCGCCATTTGCTCACTGATGTCGGACACCGCTTCCAGTTCCAGATTGCGAAACATGCGGTCGATCACTTGGTCCAACTCGCGTTCCCGGTCCGGAACGGCGGAAACCAAACGTGCCCAATCGTGCGACTCACACAGCGGATTGGCCGCATCTTCTTTTTTGCACTGATCAATCAAACGCTCGATCAGCAGATTGCGAACCGCTTGTCCGGCAATGTGTGTGACCAGCTCCACCTTGTCGGGAGCGGTGATTCCGTTGAGCCGCGCGATTTCGTCGATGTTTCGCTCGAGCGACATCAGGTATTCATCGCTGTTATTCCGCGGGTCATCGGCATCACCCAAATCCATGTGCGACAGCAATTGAACATGCATGTCGCGGATCAATTCCGACGTCTGAACATCGCCGGCACGGTGCCGTTCTTCCGGCGAACGGACTTTGTTTTTTTCCGGCTCCAACGTGAGCGTGAACGGAAACAGTTTGATTTTTTCCGAACCGTCGAGTGCGATCCGGTCCCCCTGCCACAACGGCGAATCGTTGACTTCGCAGCCATTCAACCCCAAGGCAATCAATTCCCACCGGTCACCCCGTCGCGAAAGCACAGCAGCTTCCTCAGCCACGTAGGGGCTTTTCAGGACAATATCATTCCCGACGCCGCGTCCAATGCGGACACGATTTCCGACCACGTCGGTAATGAATCGTTCGGATTCCAGTGCGTTGTTGTACCAAATTTTCATAATGACCGCGGCTTTACTATTACAAGTCGTTTTAAAACCCTCTGATGCGTCTCACTGACAATGATCCGCAAGTTTTCAGAACAAGCTCAACCGGGTTTTAAAAACTGGTTTTAGGGAAGAAGTTCGTCGTTCTGTCAGCTGTGATGTCCGTTGTGCCAATTAGTTGCCGGTAATTTTCAGCCGTCCAAAAACACGCCTAACACGCGTTCGACGGAGTGCGTTTCCATCGCTTGCGACAGCCGCTCCATCCGCTCGTCATCCCATTTAACGGCAACTTTGATATATCCATTCGATCGAGCCTGCATCTTCTTCACCCGAGACATCGAACCCACCGACTTCCAAGACGCGGAACGGGCCGATCTTCTGGTCAGTCGTGGCATTTGCCACATAATTGGTGCGTGCATCACCTCGCAATTTCGTGGTGTCGGTTCCTACGCGAAAACTGACTTGCTGCCCTGCACGAATGTCCTTCGGTACGGCCTGCAGATCACGAAAAGCAACGTGAAACTCCAATTCGCCTGGTTCTGCGGAAAGCTTCAGCGTGGGAGCAGTGGCATCCCGCCAAAACACGATATCCCCCGCCTGCAAGTTGCGCGGCACCGGACGTTGATAAAGCACCGCCCGTTCTTTCCAAGGCACGAACGTCTTAGCCAGATCCGACCGTTCGCCTTGCAAGGAGACTTTGGTGAGGTTGTCGCCCGAAAAGCTTTCCCCCGCTTTCAAGTCCTCGCTCACGCGCACAAAATACTGTGGCTGGATCCGAGCACTCACCGTCTTGTAATTCAAAAACGCTGCGACCAACCCTAATCCGACCGGCAACGCGAGTTTTGTTAAATGATTCATAAAACACCTTGTGAGTTAGAAAATTCAGATTCAGCGAATCACTTGAGGACTGCGAACGAACAACACATAGTCCGAGGGTGTACCCGGAGCGGCCAAGACATGGACCTGCACAATCTCCGAGCCGCGCGTCAACTGAAAGGAATTGGGATCGGTCTTCGCGACAGGCAACGCGTTCACCTTCCAACCGGCCTGTTGCCAAGCCAGGGACGCTTGCTCCAGTCCGCCGTGCAGTTGCACAATTTCGCACTGCAAGGTGCCATCCGCATTGCGACGGGCGGCAACTCGCTGTGATCCGTTCGGCAAAGTCGTCAGGAACGCTTGGTGATCCACCGTCAATGCTTGCGGCACACATCCCCGGAGCATGACAACCATCCAGTTGCCGTCCCCACGCGGGACCGCCACGTTTCCCCCCAGAAGGTGGTCGGTCCCGCTCCCATTACGAAAGTACATGCGAACGCGCACAGAGGGTTCGTCCATGCCGTACACACGAACGTCCTGGTCAGTTGCCAGCACAGCCATGCGCGACTTGAATTGATTGATCATCACCGACAAGTCGTTGGCGACGGAAAATGGGATCTCGCTGTCCGCCGGAGCTTGCGTCAGAATCGCATCGACGCGGCTTTCGTCTGTTTGCAATAATTCGATGCTGACCGGCATCCCGGTGACTTCCCACCGCCCGCGGAGCATTTCAATCGTTACCGCCGGCAATTGTGGGAGCGTGTTATTCTCTGAGACCTGAGGAGCTTGGGCTGCTTCGCTGGAAAACAATGTCTTCAGCGCGCCACCCGTCGTAATCCCCGCCCAGATCAGCAGGACGATCAACAGAATCCGTCCCGCCCGGGTCGCGATTTTTGCCGCCCCGCTTGTCTCTTGCGTAGGGCGAGTTTTTTCCGAAAGGCTCGACATGTTTCCCGCCGGTTTGCGATGAGGAATACCGCGAGGCGAACCCGACGTTCGCCTCCTGCGGCTACCTAGTTGATCACAAACTCGCGTAAAAACCGGACATCTGCAGCACAGATTCTTTCAAGAAATTGCCTAAGACACCTTTGCGCGACGGCCCAAAGAAGACCATAACTCCCTTAACCAGTGACACTTCACCACATTGAGTTAGAGACGCATAAGAGGTATCGGGCTGCGTCTTCATAGTCCCATGCCGACACAGCAGCTCGCTCCCCCCCGCCAAGGTCAGATTGGTAGCTGGTCGCCAAAGTTGTCCAGTTCACCCATCGCGTCCTGGATCTCGCTGATCTGTTTGTACAGCTCTTGAATTTGCTGCTGCAGAGCCTGGATCTGTCCCCAATCCGGCGGATCGGCATCTTTCAATTCCTCGATTTGCTTTTTGAGGTCTTCGATTTTTTCTTTCAGTTCCGCAATCTTCTTCACCGCATCCGCCTTGCCCTGGGTGAGCGCATCCACAACATCGCTGCCATCGAGCAGTGAACCGACGTTGGCAATCAGATCAGCACTCAACAGGTCGGTAAAACCGGACATATCGGGCATCCCATCAAACGGCAACGAGGTGAACAGGTTCGACGGAACCAGTCGGCCCCGATCGGTGCTCGGCACGCGCCGGTGATCCCATGCTCCTCCCAACACAAAATGATTGGCGTCGGTCGTCAGATTTTGGGACTCATACCCCGGATGCGCCACAGCCACGGATCGACTGTCGTTCCCTTCCAACAGTCCCGCATTGGTTGCATATCCCGGCCCCAGTGCCAGGATGACTCCCAAAGCCCCCGTGCCAGCCACGCTGCTGTTGGTCTCAGTGTATGTGGACGAGTCTTGCCATTCGTTGTTTCGTTCCCGCCACGCATTATGCCGCGCGGTGACGGCGCTTTGCGACTTCGTCAGCCCCGCGCTGGCCAACGTGAAGATCACAGCCAACGCCCCCACCAAAAAGGGAAGGCACAGGACCAATTCAATCGGAGCCGCCCCACGACGGCGCGATGTGGCGAGTTTCTGTTTATGGTTATTTTTCATAGTGGTCACCCGCGTGATTTATGTTTACGTAAGTCCATTTTTTGATAATGGGAGGGCGAGGCTCCCGCCGAGCCGCAATGGACCAAAACCCGTTCCTAGTACAATTACACTCAATCGAATGGCTGAACGTGCGAAGATCTGGTTCCAAATTTCAGAAGCGTTCAAAGCGGCTCAGCAGGAGCTTCGCCCTCCCGCGGCGCTGAAAAACACCTGCCAAGTTGTGCCTTAATGATGAACCATCGGCGAGGCGCTGACCGTCCGTTCCAACACACTGCGAAACGGCTCCTGGACCATTGCTGTCGGTTGAGCGGTCAGCATGCGATTGTTCGTCACCGGGACGAGTTTTGCCTGCCAATTCAATCTGATCGTTGGAAATTCCGTGCTGCGACTATCGGTCGGGCATTCCACCGGCCGATCTTGCCAGTTCAAAGTATCCCATCCCAGCGCCGCTTGACGGCTTTGAACGCTTTGAAGCGGTTCCTGAGGATTCGCGTTGTAGAACATTGCCTGAGCAAAGTTCACCATGCCATCCTCCTGCGATTGTGTATAAACGACCGGCGAAATGACCGGCGGCCGTTCGCGATGCGCGAAGCCCACCATAGTGAACATGTTGTCCGCTGCTTGTGTATCAGTCGTCCAATCTTCGTGTCCTTTGTCGGGATCTTTCACATCGGCCATCATCAACAGTTCCATAATCCCGTCGACTTGCAATCGCCGACTGACGACGATTGTGCATTCGTTTGTGTGTGTCTCATAAAATCCTTGAGCTCCAGAAAACGTGAGCCACGCTCGCATGAAATCGAGAATCGGCTTGCGGTGAAATGTCACCCAAGGGTACGTCGCACGGACGAATTGGGTTTTTGCAACATCCGCATCCGAGCTATCACTGGTCAGATCCTCGCCCACCGGATCCGCCTCCAACGGCAGCATCAAATTCGGCAGCGCGACAAATCCAGTTGTCTCGTTCCGCTCAGCGACCTCTTTCGCCGCTGCCAATCCGACGGCCGGTATTCCCCCCTTGACGACGATGGTGTACCCCTTCACTGCCGGCAAAACGACTTTCTGTAATGCCAGTGAAACCGGTTTGAGCCCTGACGCGATTAAGTGAATGCCCTTTAAGACCATGTACTCTTGATAGACCTTCAACTCCACCGCTGTTGCGGCAATGTCCAGGGCGATACCAACCGCGTATGTATACGGAATTGCTTCCAAGACAGCCGCAACCGCCTTCCCGCCGTAAGCCACCGCGAGAATAATTTTCAGTTGGGTTTTTGAATCCAAGAGCGTCCGCTCGGCTTCGATGCCATCTTCTTGGCGAACCGTGTCGTAGACTTCGTCCTGCGGAGCAATTGCAGCACTCTGGGCCAAGTTGTAGGCAATCTCCAACCCTGCATCTTCTGCCTGTGTTGCTTCCTTTTGATTGGTGTCATCCAAATCCTCGCCACCAATCGCCTCATGCAGAACGACGAATGCGTTGATCTCGCCCATGACGTGATTGGCCATCGTCACCGCATTCATCCCGCGGGCATGCCACAGTGCTGCGGTATAAGCGGTCGCGTCGGCCGAGTTTTGTACCTCAACCTTGTGCCGGACAATATTGCCGGCATTGACCACTAGGCCCATTAAAATGGTGCATAGCAAAATCGCGACGACATTCACGACCGAAATAAAACCCGCTTCGGACGAATGCAACGCGGTGATTGTGCTCGATGTATTAGATGGATGAGTCATATTCGATCCCCAACAGTTGATTAGACGACTGCGGCCCTTCCTGCTCGAGGATGACCGATGAGCTGATTTTTCGCGTAAAAAACGGTGCCGTCGGCCAAGACGCCTGGTTCCCTAAGAAGCGACCGATGCCCGGCACGTTGATCGGCATTTCATATTCGACACTGACTTTCAATTCGCTGTTCGGCTCGTTGCCTTGTGGTTCGATCGTGATCTGCGTAGCAATATCGGCGAACTGATATTTGCCAACAATATAGTCCTGCGGTGCGTTGCCCTTGGTGTAAAACTGGTAGGCTTCGTAATACAACAGCCCGTCGATCGACGCCGATCTCGGCAGAAATTCCAGCGGCGTCCCCCGGCGATGCACATCGCGCCCCGACGCGAACGGCGTCATCGCTTGCACGGCTGCCTTCTTGACCTTCGCCTGCGACGCGTCGGCATCCTGTGACTCAGCCGGCACCCAAACAATCGCCGACCGCCCCGCCGCATAGGCGGCGTACATCGTGCCGGTCTTCACAACCAACATGAGCGTGCATTCCACGATCAGGCACACCAGAAAAATATAGACTGGCATGACAAGCACCAGCGACAGCGTATAGGACGCCCCCTCTTCTCCACCGGCCAATTCGCGAACGTTCCAGCGCCGCAATCGCAAAATAGCGCCGCGGGTCAAGTAAACGAGCGCGGCGGCGGAGAGAATCCACACCAGCCAAACATCCGCTACGGACTCCATCAGTGATTGAATTGTGATCATACCGCTTTCCCCCTAAGGGCGAAGTTGTCGTTCGTAGAAATGGAATCGTTGTGCAGAAGTGTCGAGTGAGAATCGTAATCGTATAGAAATTCATGACCTGCTACATGTACGGCGAACCGACCATTCCGCCGATCACTTGGAAGAGATTGTGGCAAGACATAACGGCCATTCTGTAGAGCGCGACCGTAAAGACGAAGACCGTCCCTAACGTCAGCACCAATTCCAACATGGCCAGTCCGCGACGCTTGCGCACAGCAATGCGCGACGGCCTTCGGCGAATCATTTTCATAGCGTCAGCCCCTGAAAGTACGAGAGGATTGTGCCGACCGCGAAGAATGCGGCCAACGGCACGGGACGTTTGAGGATGGCTTGCGCGCCCAATCCGGGCTTCGCAATCCGGCTAGGCAACAACACCGAGCCGACATAACGCAAAAGTGTAGACAGAAGTTTCAACGGGCCGAGCTGCCAGACCAACATGCCGACCATCACGACTCCTGCGGCGATATGGCACCACAGAATGACTGTCAGCCCCTGTCCGGTTCCAAGGATTGCTCCCAGTGCCGCCGCCAATTTCACATCGCCGGCACCGCTGCCAGCCAATTGAAACACGACGAGCATCGTCGCAAAACAGACCGCAGCTCCCAACAACGACGCTCCGATTCCAATCGGCGGCACGATTGCACTCGAGGCCCCAATCGCCTCACTGCTCATTGTCGCCGTGGCAAGCAAATTGACCGCCAATGCCCAACCCAAGGCCGAGTAGGTCGCCCAGTTGGGAATCTTTCTCCAGTGGCTGTCCGTGAAACTCGAAACCGCCAACAGCAGCACCAGCACGCTGGCATTGACGGACGCCAATGCCGTCCCCCATGTGACCACTGACTGCGACAAGGCAATCCCCAAACCCACAACCAACGGCGCAGCTGCAGCCAACTGCCAAGCCCGTCGCCGCTCCCCGCTGCCGGCGGGGGAACAGATGGTGCGTTCGAATTGAGCCGTAATCGTCACGTCATTGCTCCCACTGATTTTCCGAGACCCGTTTGTATGGTTTGTTTTTCCGCTGTGCACCAAGAAAAATGCCGCCCGTTCGGCCCAACGCAAGTCGGACCGAACGGCGGCAACATCCCCCACAGGATTAGCCGTCGGTTCCGCCGAAATCGACATCGAAGATCCGGCCCAACAGGTCGTTTACCCACCCCCCGACCGTGTTGTAACCGGCACCGTCACCCGCGTTGCCCACCCAGGTGTTGATCATCAATACGATCAATGCGGCGATCGCGACAATCACCACGACCTGCAGGGTTTCCATGCCCCCTTCATCGTTGTTGAACTTGCCCACAATTTTCCGCAGCTGACTGTTTTTTGAGAAAGCCTTCATAGTTTCGTTCCCTTTAAGATGGAGTCCTTGTGATTCCCCAGCCGAATGATTCAGCCAGATTTGATTTCACCATGTCGTATGGCTAGTAAATGTCGCAGCAGCGATTGGTTTCGCAACTGGCGACCCTTTGGCGACCCTCACACCTGTCGCCCCCCTTCGTTAACTAGATCGCAATTCCGTCGAATAACCGGACATCCTGCCGCTCACGATTATTTATTTTTTTCCGTTTTGTGAGTTCCATTGCTACGCGAGCTGCGCGCAAATTCCGGTGACTTTGAAAACAACCCTTCCGTCAATTGAATACGGTCTTCAAAACCCATGGCCGCCGGCTCATCGGCATAGGTCGGACGCAGACCGGTCGGCAGCAGTTCGCCTTGGATCCGGTCGTCTTTGTCGCGCCCCTGTGCCTGGAATTGAAACAGATCCCGCCATTGGTATTTGTCGCTGTCGTCCAAACCGATGGCTTCACTGATCGTCTGCACCCGCCGCGAGCCGTCCGCCAGACGAGAAATCTGCACAACCAGGTGAATCGCCGAGGCGACCTGCGCACGTGCAACATGAACGGGAAGTCCCGTGTCGTTCATCAAGCACAATGTCTCCAAGCGACTGGCTGCGTCTCGCGGCGTGTTGGCATGTACCGTCGTCAATGATCCGGAGTGACCCGAAAGCATCGACTGGATCAATTCCAAAGCTTCTCCGCGACGGACTTCGCCCACGATAATACGATCGGGCCGCATCCGCAGAGAGTCCACAAACAGGTCGCGAATCGTAACCCCGCCCCGTCCGCTGGGCCGCGGCGGTTGTGCTTCCAAGTAGACCGTGTGCGGTTGATTCAACTGCAGTTCCGAGGTGTCTTCGATCACGACAATCCGTTCTTCGTCGGGTACGGCCGCTGAAAGCGCATTCAGCATCGACGTCTTCCCCGTGCCCGTTCCCCCGGAAATGATGATATTTTTGTGTAGCAGCACACTGGTGGCCAGAAACTCCGCCGCCGTTTCGCTCATCGAACCTCGATCGACCAACGACGGCAGTGTGAATGTTGCCGGCTGGAATTTACGAATCGTCAGACAGACGCCCCGCCGCGAACTGGGCGGAATGATCACGTGAACCCGCGAACCATCCGGCAGCCGCGCGTCCATGCTGTGGTTATCCGCATCCAACCGCCGCCCCACAAACTCCGCGATATTCTGAACCGCCGCCATCAAGGAGGGTTCATCCTCAAATCCACTTTCCGCCTGTTGAATCCGCCCCGCAGTTTCAAAATAGACGGTGTCGTAACCCACAACCATCACTTCCGAAACCGCTGGGTCGTCCAACAACGGCTGAATCGGCGCCAAAAAGTGCCGCAAGGTTTCACGATAGATTTCAACAGTTTCCATAGTTTTCCCTGGGGATTCGCCCCCATTGGTCATGTGGTTTCACAAAGTTGCTGCAGGCATCGGGTGCCACTGGCGGATCGGGTGCCCCGAACAATTCGGGTGCCACTGGCGGCTTGTCCGCCAGTGCAAACAACCATCAGGCTAAGAGCACAACCAAAAGCCATCCAGTCCCCCAATTGCCCGAACCGAACGTTAAGTGATGATCCCAACCATCGAAGCGGCAAACCGATTAGCCGCCGTTAAAAATGGTCGCAACGTTCGACGGAGCAACCCACCCGACTTGCCCATGGCGGGCGTCGGTTTCGTCGGGCTGCTGGGCGTTGGTTTCTTCTCCGTACCATTCAATTCCGCGATATTTGACAACGGCCGAAACGACGTTTCGTTTTCACGTGCGGCGCGTCCGTCCGCCCCGATTTGGCCGGCGCGAATCAACTTACGGATCTGCTCAGTCGTCCCGGAAATCCGCTGCACGTTGCCGTCATCCCCCAGGAACACAACCTTCCACAACGCATCATGCTGCGAGTGAGACTGTGGTTGGGCGTCCGCGTCGCTCGCACAACGTAAATACCCAACGGTTGCTTTCGCAAAGGCTTTCGCACTACTTGGACGTTTGGCGGAATCCTCATGCATCGCTGCCCGAATCAAGTCCCGCGTCTGCTGGCTGAGTCCCGGAACGATTTTCTCCGGCGGCACATAGTCGTTACGCGATTTGCGGATCAATTGATCAATCGCCGATTTCCCTTGAAACGGCGACGCGCCGGTGACCATTTGATACAGCGTCACCCCCAACGCATAAATATCGGCCGTTTTGCTCACCGTTTTGGCATCACGAAACTGTTCCGGCGGAGCATATTGCATCGTCCCCAGCGCGTGGCCCGCCTGCGTCAGTTCGTAATCCAGTTCCTCTTGCTTGGCCAAACCCAAATCGGTGAGACGGGCATTGCCCTGGCTATCGAACAGGATATTCCCCGGCTTGACGTCACGATGCAACAGGCCCTTGCCATGCAAAGCATCCAACGCTTTCGCCACGTCATAAGCAATCCGCAAAGCCTGCGACTCAGGTAGTCGTCCTTCCGTGCGAAGTGTTTCCTTTAAGTCCTTCCCGGCAATGTATTCCATGGCAATGAAGTGTTTTCCATTGTCGCAACCCACTTCGTACGCCGGCACGAGATTGGGGTGCGACATCTCCATCGCCAATTTTGCTTCTTGATAAAACCGCACTAGAATCCGCTCATTCGCCACCAAATGGTCATGCAGAATCTTGATAGCCACAATCGATCCGTCAGCGGCACGGGCGCGATGGACATGTCCCATGGCGCCACGGCCGACCTTGGAGATCAATTGATAGTCGCCGATGCGGTCCGAAAAACCTCGCAGCAATTGCACAAACTCTTCCATCGACTGCGGACGCTCCTCGGGATCGGCCGACAGTGAGCGTTCAATCACGTCCGCCACCGCGGGAGACAACTCCGCCGCAAACTCAGCCGAGCCGCGGTAGTTGTTGGCCCGTTTGTTCTGCATCAACGAAAGGCGTCCCGCACAGGCAAAGGGGGCGTCGCCGCTCACCATGGTGTACAACAGAGCCCCCAACGCATAGACGTCGGAACGGACGTCCGCTTTGTTTGAACGGCGTAGTTGCTCCGGCGCAAGGTACCGGGCGATTTTCGTCTCGGCCGTCGATGGCGACGATTGGTCATCCAATTCAGGAGACGAAGAAAAACCAAAGCTGATCAACTTGGCCTTGCCTTCGGAGGTGATCAGCACGTTCTCCGGATGAATGTTGCGGTGCACCAGTCCGGCGGCATGGCAAGCGGTCAGCGCGTCGGCGAGGTGCAACACCATCTTCACCGCCCGTTTTTCGCTGATTTTTTTCCTCTTCTTAATAAATCGCGACAGCGGTTGGCCGCTGATATACTCCATCGCGACCAAGTCGCAATCGCCGGAGCTCATCACGTCAAACACCTCGGCCAGATGCGGGTGCTTGATCTGCATGGCGATTTTCGACTCGCGTTGCAACTGTTCGGCCCAATCCCGTGACTTCTCGTCACGGCCGGTGATGACCTTCAGCGCCACCCGACGGCCTTCCGGATCATGTGCCCGATAGACCGTTTGCCCCAAGCCGCGCGATTTCACGCTGCGAAGACGATAGCCACACATGTCGCCCAATAACGACGCCCAGCGTCCACTCGACGCTGACTTCCGTGCTGGTTGTTTATCCAATGAATCCGCTTCGTGTGGGAACGCTGCGGACTGTGTTTTGATTGTTTGCATCGAAAGGTCTCTCCTAAGGTGGTTTGCGTTACCCCCTGGATCGGAGTTTCTCAAAAAAAGCGGACATCTCTCCGCAGATTTTCTTTCGTGGCCACCCTGTTAAGACTTTTGGCTTCACGACTTACATCCAGCCGGAAATCCCTCTTTCGCAGACACCACAGCGAAATCCCCTGATTGTTTGTCCGGTTTTTGCGAGCAATTGTGATTCCCTATTGGAGGGCTCCACCGAACGGCATAACTGCGGTGGGAAATTGATCGCCCAATAATCAAAGCACGGCTAATAAGGGTTCAACATGCGAGATAACAGCACATCGTCGCGCTCGGCGCGGAAACTCGACGCCTCATTCGCGGCGGATGACTCAATCTCACGACAACCAAACGGCGAAAGTGGAGCCTTGGGGGACACCTCACACTCTTCGATCGCCGAATTGCTACGGCCCGAAACCCGCGAGTCCTATCACACCCGCAAGCAGGGCGAGTCGTCGCTCCATGGCCAATTCCAGCAGTATCCAAACGATGTTGGGCAGAATGATACTCCCGCCTCGTCTTCATCGATCCTGTCAGCTTCATCCGTGTCACATGCTGCGCCTGAAATCCGCCCCATCGATCACGCCAATCAAATGATCGAGCAACTGACGCGTTCAATGAAGCAAACCCAAAAGCCGCAGGCCGACAAAGCACCTATCGCTGCTGCCCAACCAACGCCACAACCGACAGCCGGCGCGCCGCTTCCCAGTCACGTGGACTACGAAATCCTCCGCGAACTCAGCCGTAGCGACTCGGCCGTGGTCTATGAGGCCTACGACCGTTCCCTGCGTCGCTATGTCGCGATCAAGCAACTCAACGAACAACTCCGCGCCGACCCGCGACAAAGCGAACTGTTTTGGCACGAAGCCCGTTTTCTGGCGAGTTTGGTCCACGAAAACGTCTGCCGCGTTTATTCCGTTGATGAACAGCAAGCCTGGATCGTCATGGAGATGATGAACGGCAGCCTCGACCAACGACTGGCCGAAGGTCCCTTGCCCAGCGACTTGGTCAGAAGCATTCTGCGGCAAGCTTTGCAGGGCCTGAAGTATTTGCACGGACAAGGCAAACTCCACGGCGAAATCAAACCGTCCAAATTGCTGCTCGACGACGGCTGTATCAAGCTCAGCGCCTCCGCAGGATTTTCCATCGGCGGTGAATTTCGTCGTCCCAGCGGGACACAAAAATACGTTGCCCCCGAATTGCTGCGTCCCGAGGTCTTTGGCGACGTCGGCCCGGGTGTCGATTTCTACTGTCTAGGTCTCACCGCCTTGGAATTATTAATGGGCGACAACTTTTCCACGGCTTTCAAAGGCGTCCAAGATGTGAGCGACGATCTGGCTTGGATGCGCTGGCACTGTTCGTCCAGCGAAACACTGCCGGAGCTGGAACAACTCATCCCCAAATTGCCGCAAGACTTGGCGAAGACCCTGTCGCGCATGCTCGCGAAACCTGTCTCCGCCCGGTATGACTCGGCCGAAGAGGCATTGAAGGATCTGGAGGAAAAACCAATCATTCTGGTCGACGTTCCGCAAGCAACTGATGCGAACACGCGTCGCGAACACAATCCGGCACCGGTGCAAATCGGTGCGCGCCCCAATCTCAGCGCCACTCCCTGGCCGCGCCAAGACCAGGCATCCAAGAACAAAACCTGGTCCGCCCGTTTCGCGCAACTGACCGATCCGGAGTTCCTCAACAAACAAAGCAAAAACCCCAAAGTCCTTTACCCAGTGCTCGCCGTCATCGTGCTGCTGATGTTCCCACTGTTAATGACGAGCAGCTCTGGAAAAAAACGGTCTGCGAATACGATCGCGGTCGCTCTCAAATCGACTCCCGCCGGCGCCCAGGTTCTGCTGGACGGGAAACCGTTGGGGATTGCCGCACCTGGAAAAATTGAACTCAAACCGGGCACCTACAAGATTCGCGCCGAAATGGCCGGATTCGCTCCTACGGAAAAAACGGTCAAAGTCGAATCAAGCAACGAAGACCTCCGCCTGCATTTTGAGCTAGCGGCCCTTCCGAAGAAAACGCCGGCCAAACCATCGGCTCCCAAAAAACCAAAAACCGATTTACTTCAAGAGGATAAACCCAAGGTTCTCGTCAAAACCGAAGTGAAGCCACCGACTGAGCCGCAACAACCCGTTGCGCCGGAACCGCAGCCCGAGACGCGTACGTTCCAACGGGAAGTCGCTGCCGACTTTGCCACCTACGCGCCGCAACTCATCAGCGACGGAAACGACCGCAACGTCTACTTGTCTCACGTGCACGGTATCCTCAATGATGCCTGGGAGACGAAAAACTTCCGTGAAGCGTGTGAGATTGCTGACGGCCATTTCCGTGCTGCTAGAAACATCAACCGGCATGCACCCTGGGTTTACTATGCCCATGGTCTACTATTGTCGAAAAACAATCGGAGCCGCGAAGCACTCGCCCAGTTTGAAATCTCGGCCGAGCAATCGTTGAAGCATCGGATTCCCTTATTCGCCCCGTTGCGTGAGGTCATCCGTCATCGCGCCTTGAATGACGAATTCGCCCCAGCTGTGCGTGATTCACTCCACTTGGCGCAAACCGTGATCAGCTTCGCTGATGCGGATGAATTGGGAGACCAGGCGACAGCCACCATCGAAACCAACGTCGACTTCGTCGGCCGCATCATGGGCTTCATCCAAGGCCCTGCCGAAAACAGAGCGCGTACAACCGTCGACTTGGCGGCCTGGGAAGGCGAATTACAAGCGGCTCTGCCGAGCCATTCATGGATCACATACACCGAAGCCCGGGATGGTGTGCTCAAGCAATACTCGGAGCAGTTGGCCTTAAAAGAACAAAAGGAGCTGGCATTCAAAGAGCGCGTTCAAGAGGAACGCACCAGCGGTGAGACGCGTGAGGTCCAATTCGCGGGAAGTGTGCACGGCGAACGTTCGCGTGAGCGTTCCCATTCTCGCACGAGCACGTCGCTCATGCCCATACCGATCGGACAAGAGCAATCCCCCACCACAACAGGGCAAACCAGCCTGCAACAAAACGGGGTGGGATCAGAGCAATCCACAACGCTGCAACAAACCAACCGCGAAGAACCTAGCGTCCAGACGAACGTCTTAACCAAGAGCAAACGCACGGTCGACTGGACACGGCAATACGAGTCGAAAAAGCATCTCGACCAATCACAACCGCAAATTCGCGAACCGTACGTCTTGCGAACTTACCTTCCGGAGGATTTCGAACTCCGCCGACTCATCTTTATGAGCGACTTATCGTAAACCCATACCCAAACCAAAAAAGCGACCGGCGAATTTCTCGTCGGTCGCTTTCGCATTTGCCATTCCGCGTCACGGGAGGGCGAAGCTCCTGCTGAGCCGCTTTTTCCTTAGGCACGCAACGACGGGAAGGCTTTGGGTGAGCGTCTTGGTTCAGCGCGGCTCGGCGGGAGCCTCGCCCTCCCAACTTGATTGAAATTCACCGCCCCTCGTTCACACCAAACAACTGACACCCGGGGTGCCACTGGCGGCTTGTCCGCCAGTGCGGTGGAAGGACGAGTTGTCTATGCGAAGTTGTCTATGCGAATCGGCGTCAAACGACGTGCGCACTGTTGGGCAAGCCAACAGTGGCACCCTAAGCGTGAACGAAAAACATATTAGCCCAACGCTGTCGTCTTAAAAGAACATGCGGTATTCCGCACGCAGGATGTCTTGGTACCAGCGTTCGCCGGTTAGGGCGCGGCCGTAGCCGATGTAGATGGAGTCGCGTTGCTTCGTCGGATCACACGTGTCTTTGCCAAAACCGATGCGGACGCCGAACTTGCCGTTGACGATCGTGTCGCCGCTGGCATCGACCGGGCCGATGAGGCGTCCCGAGGAAGCATAGTCCGTTTTCTGCCCGTCCAAGACCGACCAACCGACGAACTCGGCCACCGGGGCGACGCTCAAGCTGGAGTTGTCTACGACCGCGTAAGCAGCACCGATGCCGTAGCTGAGCACGTTGCCGGCAAAGTCGCGACCGTTTTGCGGATTGACTCCGCCTTGAATCGGAATCCAATCTTTGAGTTCCGCTTCAATCGTCCAACGGTCGGCCGGTTGCGTCAAAAACAACAAGCCCGGTTCGATGCTGGCGTGACCGGCGGTGAGCCATTTGTCGGGGTCGCCGACGGCGATATAGTTTTTCAGTTGGAACGTCAAAATCGTCGTGTCGGTTTCATACAACGCCCATTTGAAACCGGCGGTGAGGTCACCGAAGCCGCTGGTGTTGGGACCGGGACCGGGCACGCCCGAAGGGTTGTTTAAAATGATCGGCGCTTCGATGAATAACGACAGATCGTCCATGACCAATTGTTCGTAATACAGTTTGAAAAACTGAGCATCGATATTGTCGTTCGGTCCCATGTCGCGGGGAGGCGTTTTTCCGCCGAAGACCGTCCAGGTGCTATAAAAATATTCGGCGCGGTCGGCCCGGTTGAAGCCGTAAGCCGAGTCGTAACGGAAGCGGAGTTGTGTCTCCACGATCGCCGGGTCGATGTATCCGCCGTTGGCAGCCACGGTCCGCGCGCTGGGAACCAATCCGCTGGGCGCGTTGCTGAAGTTGTATTGCGGTGCTGCCGGCGGAGCGGTGTTGCTCAACGGTTCCGGCGGCGTTTCGGGCGCGGTGTAAGGAGTGCTCGGCGCGCACGAAGCTTGAGGAGCACAGGGATAACCGCCGCCTTGATAGTTGGCTTGCACAGCAGCAAACGGGCTGTCGGGCCGCGTTTGAAAATGCGCCGCCAAGGTCCCCGGTCGCTGCCCGCGCGCCTGAGGATAACCCGCGGCCCACAACGCATCACCAGTCGCCGCACAGACGCAAACCGCGACGGTCAATTGCCAAATTCGCAACGAAGTCTTACAGCGCGGACTCATATCTGCACCCCTAAAATTCAACCGGCAAAGAACACATTTCCCCGTCGCCACCCGCTGCAAAGACAGATCAGGGGCGACACATAATGACGAGGCATTATTGTTAAAGCTTCGGCAGGAAACCCTTCCCAGCGCAGCAGAAAACCACGAGCCGCTATCTCATTAGAGGACTCACAACGGTCGCCGGGATCACAGCGATCAACGAAGCTGCGTCGGGTAGCGAAGCGGCGCAAGGTTTACGGGGTTGGGATTGTATTACCGACTAAGCGCGCTCTGGACTAGCGAACAGAAGAAGATCACGAGAGAATCATTCCAGGCAGTATTGGAAGACAATTGCCGGGAGGACGAACCATCAAAAGCACAGCCACGACTGTTGAACAATACCTGGCCGAATTGCCGGACGACCGTCGCGAAGCGATTGAGGCTGTCCGCGCGGTCATTCTCAAAAACTTGCCCAGCGGTTACGAGGAAGGTATGCAATACGGCATGATTGGTTACTTCGTGCCGCACAGCCTTTACCCCGCAGGCTATCATTGCAATCCCCAAGAACCGTTGCCCTTCGCTTCGCTAGCTTCGCAAAAGAACTACATGTCGATCTACCTCATGTGTACCTATAGCGATCCGGGGCAAGAAACTTGGTTCCGCGAAGCGTGGGCCAAAACCGGCAAGAAACTGAACATGGGTAAATCGTGCGTGCGGTTCAAAAAACTTGAGGAGCTGCCACTCAAGGTGATCGGCCAAGCGATCAAACGGGTCTCGGTGAAGAAATTCATCAACTACTACGAGTCGGCAACCCAAGGCACCAGCACTTCTCGACGTCGCAAGTGTTAGTCCGTGGCTGACAGCATGGCACGACCAACGGTGCTGTTCTTGCATCCAAAGGGGTGCTTTTCACTTCGTCGGGTGCGGTGGCAGCGAACGCGCTAGCAGGATTGACCGGCGGAGCTGAAATTGTCACCACGGCACCATTTTTACAAGACAATCGCCGCACATCGGCCGATTTGAGAATTTCACCAAGAATAAAATTGCCTTGGGGGAACCTCGGTCGCAGTTCTGCCTGTGAACTCTGGATTTGGCTGTTTCACCCGAACGAGACCCAGCAAAATCATTCCGGAGTAATTTCCCCAGCTCAAATTCCGTGCCACCGGATTCCCAAAAACGATAATTTGGGATCCCGATTTCTGAATAATTGTGAATTCGCGTTTGAAAAACCGCTCAGTTCTCGCCAAAAACGCGGTTTTATCACCCATAACCCGTACAGTCGCGACCTGTTGCAGTGCCAAACCGGGCAGAGGAAGCAATTCCTCGAGCCGATTGTCAAATATTTTCCATGTTTGGGAAAATGTCGTCGCGAGTGAAATCGCCGTTATGGCCATAAAAATACGCGGAAATCCTTCGTTGAGACTACGAACATTGATTTCATCCCCTAAAATGGCGAGAGATGATTGCACGAAGCGATGAATTTCCAAGTCGCAAAGCTAACCTACCCTACTTCCTACGAGACTCAACCAGTGATGGACGAAACACCTCAGGCGATCGATGCGGGCGAATTAGACGAGTGGTTTGAATCGCTCGACGATCTGTTACACCGCCACGGACCCGACGGCGTACGTCAGATGATGTCGGTTTTGCAAGAGCGAGCCTACCAAGCCGGTGTGGCCATGCCCTTTACGGCCAACACCCCATACATCAATACCATTCGCCACGATCAACAGCCCCGTTTCCCCGGCAATCGGGCCATCGAACGTCGGATCAAGAGTCTGATCCGCTGGAATGCGATGGCCATGGTCGTCCGCGCCAACGCTGCCAGTTCGGGCATCGGCGGGCATATCTCCACCTACGCATCCGCTGCGACGTTGCTGGAAATCGGTTTCAATCACTTTTTTCAGGCCCGCAACGAAGATCAGTTCGGCGATTTCGTCTATTTCCAAGGCCATGCGGCACCGGGAATCTACGCCCGCGCATTCCTGGAAGGTCGGTTGACCGAAGAGCAGTTGATCCAATTCCGCCAAGAAATCCCCCGTGGCTCCGGACTTTCCTCCTATCCGCATCCCTGGCTGATGCCTGATTTTTGGCAATTCCCCACGGTTTCGATGGGTCTAGGACCAATTTCCGCAATTTATCACGCACGGTTTTTGCGGTATTTGGAACATCGTGGACTGGCCGACACGTCAAAATCGCATGTGTGGTGCTACGTCGGTGACGGTGAAGTCGACGAACCGGAAACGCTGGGTGCCATTACACTGGCCTCCCGCGAGCATCTCGACAATCTGATTTTTGTCATCAACTGCAACTTGCAACGACTGGACGGGCCGGTCCGCGGTAATGGAAAAATCATCCAAGAATTAGAAGCCGCCTTTCGTGGTGCTGGCTGGAATTGCCTCAAAGTCATCTGGGGTAGCGATTGGGATCCGTTGCTGGAAGATGACGAGGACGGTTTGTTAGTCAAACGCATGGGTGAAGTCGTCGACGGCCAATACCAGAAGTATGTGGTCGAAGGGGGCGCCTATATCCGCGATCACTTCTTTGGCGAAAACAAAGAGTTGCACGATCTGGTCGACCACCTGTCGGACGAACAGTTGCAAAAACTCAATCGCGGTGGACACGATCCCGAAAAGGTCTTTGCTGCCTACCACGCGGCGGTCAACCACGTCGGCGCACCGACGGTTATCCTGGCCAAAACCATCAAAGGTTATGGACTGGGCGAAGCGGGAGAAGGCCGCAACATTACTCACCAGCAGAAAAAATTGAACGAAGAGGAATTGCGAGAATTCCGCTCACGATTCGCCATCCCCATCGGGGACGAAGAAGTTGCCAAGGCTCCGTTGCATCGGCCCGCCGATGACAGTCCGGAGATGGAGTATCTCTTGAAACGGCGGGAAGCACTGGGTGGATTTCTCCCCGCCCGGACGCCGACCACTGACCGTTTGGAAATTCCGCCGCTCGATAAATTCGACAAGAAGGTGTTGCACGGTGGCGTCGAAATGGCCACCACCATGGCCTTCGGACGGATCATCAGCGACTTGCTCAAGGACAAGAACATCGGCAAACGGATTGTCCCGATCATTCCCGATGAAGCCCGCACGTTTGGTATGGAGGCGCTCTTCCGCCAGTGCGGAATTTATTCCAGCAAAGGACAACTGTACGAACCGGTCGATGCCGATCAGGTGCTCTACTACAAGGAAGCCAAAGACGGGCAAATCCTCGAAGAGGGAATTAACGAAGCAGGGGCGTTATCGTCCTTCATCGCTGCCGGGACCGCCTACAGCAACCTCGGCGTGAACATGGTTCCGTTTTACATCTACTACTCGATGTTCGGCTTCCAACGCGTCGGCGATTTGATCTGGGCCGCAGCAGATTCCCGCACCAAAGGCTTTCTCGTCGGAGGAACCTCCGGTCGAACGACGCTCAATGGCGAAGGACTGCAACACCAGGATGGCCAAAGCCAACTGTTTGCGACGACCGTCCCCAATTTGCGGGCGTACGATCCGGCCTACTCTTATGAAGTCGCCGTGATCGTTCAAGACGGTCTCCGGAGAATGTACGGCGAAGGAGAGGAAATCTTCTATTACATGTCGGTCTACAACGAAGTGTACGACATGCCGGCGATGCCTGAAGGGGCGGAAGAGGGGATTTTGAAAGGTCTGCATCCCCTTTCCAAAACACCGGCCGATAAGTCGTCCTCGCAACGACCGCAACTCTTTGGCAGCGGGCCGATTCTACGTGAATCGCATCGCGCACAAGCCATTCTCAGCGAGAAGTACGATATTGAATGCGACGTCTGGAGTGTGACTAGTTACAGCGAGCTCTCCCGCGATGCACAAGCGGTCGAACGTTGGAATCACCTGCATCCTGACGAAAAACCGCAACATAGTTTTCTGGAGACGTCACTCAGCAATCACTCAGGGCCATTTATCGCCGCCAGCGACAATGTCCGTTTGGTGCCCGAACAAATCCGTCAATGGATTCCGGGCCGCTATGTGACCTTGGGCACCGACGGTTTCGGTCGCAGCGCCTCGCGGGAAGCATTGAGAAGGCATTTTGAAATGAATGCCGAAAATATCGCGTATGCAACACTTTCGGCATTGGCGGCCGACGGCCATTTTGACAAGTCTCGGCTGTCCGAAGCGATCAAAACGCTGGGGATCGACCCGGAACAAGTTAACCCGGCTTGCGCGTAAGAATTGTCCGCACTCCACCGATGCCTTATGGTGGAACCAGCGGACCGTCGGACATCTGCTGTACACGTAGATTCAACATACGACTAAATTTTAACGAAATAGCACTATGTCGATTGAATTTCGTCTCCCCGAATTGGGAGAAAATATTGCCGAAGCTGAGGTTGCCGAGTTGTTGGTCAAGGAAGGGGACCGAATCGAAGCCGAACAGTCGGTTATGGAATTGGAAACCGAAAAAGCGGTTCTCGAGTTACCCTGTCCGCACGCCGGCGTGGTGAAAAAAATTCACTTTGCCGAAGGGGACAGCGTTAGCGTGGGTTCGGTGATCCTGACAATCGACGAAGAGGATGCAGCGCCTTCCGGCGACGCAACCGAAACCAAACAGGCCGAACCTGCCGCCACCGAGAAAGAACAAGCTGAGCCTGAACCGGCCGCCGCCGAAACTAAATCGGCACCGGCTGAATCAGCGCCAGCCAAAAAAGAAGCAGCCCCCGTCGCTGCCGCCTCTCACACACCAACTGTTCAGCCGGCGATGGAGGCCACCGCGCCCGATCACCGTCCACCGCCCCCGGCTGGTCCCGCAACCCGCCGTTTCGCTCGAAAACTGGGTGTTGATCTCCACGATATCAACGGCACCGGACCGGGCGGACGTATCGTCCAGGAGGATGTCGAAGGCTATGTGAAAGCACGCCTGCAAAACTCCGCTTCGGCGACAGGTGTGCGAACCGCCCCTCCCCTACCCGACTTTTCACAATTTGGTCCGATCGAACGCAAACGGTTGAGCAAACTCAATCGTACCGCAGCAGACCAACTCAGCACGTCGTGGCAGGTGATTCCGCATGTGACACAACATGATTTGGCCAACATCACGGAATTGGAGAAAGTCCGCAAACAGTTTATGTCGACCAGCGGCAAGAATGGCCCGAAAATCACGATGACGGCCATCGCGCTCAAAGCCTGTGTGCAAATCCTGACCGAAATGCCGCACGTCAACAGCAGCCTGGATATGGAATCGGGGGAATTGATCCTCAAGCAGTACTATCACATTGGCGTCGCGGTTGACACGGATCACGGTTTGGTCGTTCCTGTGATTCAAAACGCGGACCGCAAGTCGATCATGGAAATTGCGGACGAACTCGCCCAACTCGCTGAAAAAGCGCGGGAGCGCAAGTTGGTCTTGGCCGAAATGCAAGGGGCCACCTTCACCATCACCAACCTGGGAAGCATCGGAGGGACCTCGTTTACTCCGATCGTGAATTACCCGGAGGTGGCAATTTTGGGATTATCACGCGCCCAACCACAACCGGCGCTCGTCGATGGTAAATTAGAAGAGCGGATGATGATGCCAATGTCGTTGTCCTACGACCACCGCGTGATTAACGGAGCGGACGCGGCAAAGTTTGTCGTGCGTCTCTCGGCCTTACTCGCGCAGCCCTTTGGCCTGTTGGCAAACGTCTAATCGCCAATCGCTTGGGGCGGGTTGCTATCAGCCCGCTCCTTTGAACGAGCGCACCAGGCGGGTTTTGAGACTTTTCTTGAGCACAACTGTAACGACCACAAGAGAAATACGATATGTCTGATACGGAACTCGTCGTTTTGGGCGGTGGCCCCGGCGGTTACCCCGCTGCATTTGCGGCGGCCGATGCCGGAATGAAAGTCACTTTGGTCGACGAAGGCGTCAAACCGGGCGGCGTC
The DNA here is from genome assembly GCA_942492455.1 of uncultured Planctomycetaceae bacterium. Taxonomy (GTDB): domain Bacteria; phylum Planctomycetota; class Planctomycetia; order Planctomycetales; family Planctomycetaceae; genus Symmachiella. The sequence goes on from CALOFE010000088.1 coordinate 62,785, forward strand.
TGCCTCAATCGCGGCTGCATCCCGTCCAAAGCCCTGTTGCACGTGGCGCGATTGATCAACGAATCAAAGGAGTCGGCCGACTGGGGTGTGACGTTTCAACCTCCGGAGATCGATATCGACAAAATCCGCGATTGGAAAAATCGCGTCGTTGGCCAACTCACCGGCGGTATCGAAGGACTTTGCAAAGCGCGGGGCGTCGAACTCGTTCGCGCTCGCGGAACCTTCCTCGACTCCAATACGTTGGAACTCAAAACCGAAGAAGGCGAGACGAGCAAGCTCACCTTCGACAAGGCGATTATCGCCACCGGGTCTTCCCCGGTCATTCCCGGTCCCTTGCGGATTGATGACCCCCGCATTATGGATTCCACAGGCGCCTTGGCGCTTGAGGATATTCCCCAGCGACTTTTGGTCGTTGGTGGGGGATACATCGGTTTGGAAATGGGCACGGTCTACGCCGCCCTCGGTTCCAAAGTCACCGTTGTAGAAATGACTGATGGACTGTTGCCGGGAGCCGACCGCGATCTCGTACGGCCATTGGCCAAGCGCATCGATTCTCAATTCCATTCCGTACTGCTCAACACCAAGGTCGAAAAACTGGTCCCCGGCAAAGATGGCATCACGGTCGAGCTTTCGGGCGAAGTGGAAGAGAAATCACAGCTTTTCGATCGCGTCTTAATCTCCGTCGGCCGTTCGCCCAATAGCCGTAATTTGGGTTTAGAAAACACCAAGGTCGAAATCACCGAGCGGGGATTTATCAAAGTCGACGACAAACGTCGCACGACCGATCCCAGCTTGATGGCTATCGGTGACGTCGCCGGCGATCCGATGTTGGCCCACAAGGCGACCTATGAAGCTAAAGTCGTCGTTGATGCGTTGGCCGGCGAACCAGCCGCTTATCACCCCTATGCGATTCCCGCTGTGGTCTTCACCGATCCCGAATTGGCCTGGTGCGGACTCACCGAAGCCGAAGCCAAAGCCGAGGGCCGCGAAGTGAACACCTTCCGCTTCCCCTGGGCCGCCTCCGGCCGTGCGCAAACCTTAGCCCGCACTGAAGGGATCACCAAGTTGATCTCCGACCCGGAAACCGATCGCATACTGGGCGTCGGGATTGTCGGCGTGGGTGCCGGCGAAATGATTGCCGAAGGTGTACTGGCCATCGAAATGGCCGCCAAGGTCCGCGATGTCGCCGAAACGATCCACGCACATCCCACGATGTCCGAAACCATCATGGAAGCCGCCGAAGGCCTCATGGGAAATGCAACGCACGTGTTCCGCAAAAAGAAATAGCGGCGACACGACGACGATCTTCAAAGCACATTGACCGAATGCGCATGCGATTCCGACACGCGCGCGTCGGTCAGGTGCTCGATGATTCCGGCGACCGCCCCCTCGCGTTTGCTACCACGCGCTCGTTCAATCCGGCAATCCGCAAACGAAGGCGCCAGCGCCATAGACGCCGTCCGCTCGATCAACCGTTTAAAAAACGCGTCGTCGATATCCAGCATGCGACTATGCACAAATAGCGTCTGCGGGTTGAACAGATTGATCGTCGTGACCAGCGCGAAGGCCAACGGCCGCTCAACAGCCTCCCATTCGGCCATCACATCCAGACGTCCGGTGCGGACTTGTTCGACGATTTGCTCAATGCTCATTTCCCGGCCGACGCGCCGCGAAACCAGCCGCGCCAATGCTCGGTCACTGGCGATGGTCTCCAAACACCCCCGTCGTCCGCAGCCGCATTCCAAACCATCCTCCACCATCGGCAAATGGCCGATTTCGCCCGCCAGACCGCTTTTGCCTTTCAGCAATCGTCCGCCGATTAACACACCCAAACCGATCCCCGTACTGGCATCGAGCATCGCAAAGTCGTCTACCCCGCGGGCAAGGCCGTAATGTCGTTCTGCCAGACAGAGTGCATCGGACTCCTGGAGCACGACGCATTCTAAGCCCAGACGTTCGGACAAATCCCGTCCCAGGCAACTGTCGTTGGTGATCGGCACATTGGGAGAAAGAATCGAACGTCCCTCGCGCGAATCAAACAGCCCCGGCATGCTAATTCCGATGCCCAGCGTCTTCACACCGCCAAATAATTGCAGCGACGAAACTTGTTCGACGATGTCCTCGACCAACTGCCGGTAGGTCCGCGGCGTTTTGAACTCCGCGTGCGTTCCCGAACCCACGCGGCCATCCAGACCGGTCGTTACGATTCGACATGTCGGCGAATCAATCACCACGCCCACGACCTGTGCCGTATCTTCGGCCAACCGCAGTCGTTTGGCCGGCCGCCCACGCATGGTTTCGCTGCTGTCAAACTCCTCCAACATCCCCGAACGTAACAGCGACGAGACCGCTTTAGACACCGTCGGCGCCGTCACGCCCGCCAGCCGCGCCACCTCCGCCCGCGAGCGCGGCCCATTGGCCTGCAAGATCCGTAACACCATCCGCTCATTCATCTGGCTGAGCAATTGTGGTTGGGATGACACAAAACTTTTCATACGGTTCCTTCGGTGCCGATTTGCTTCGGGTGCCACTGGCGGCTTGCCCGCCAGTGGCACGTGCGGAGAGGCACATCCGTCTCCAGGGAAAACGGTCCTTAAACCCACACTGGCGGACAAGCCGCCAGTGGCACCCTCAAAACTGTTGTTACGATTTCAGGCGAACACGTCGTGAATCACCTGGCCGCCGACGTCGGTCAAAGTTTCGTCACGCCCCTGATGGAAGTAAGACAACATTTCATGGTCCAGCCCCATCGCATGCAAAATCGTCGCGTGCAGATCGTGTAGATGCACCTTGTTCTTCACCGCTTCAAAACCGAATTCATCGGTCTCGCCATAGGTCGTGCCCCCTTTGACGCCGCCGCCGGCCAGCCACATGCTGAATCCATAGGGATTGTGATTGCGGCCCGGCGCATCTTTGCCTTCGCTGAACGGCATCCGTCCGAATTCGCCGCCCCAGACAACCAGCGTCTCATCCAGCAATCCCCGTTGCTTCCAGATCGGTCAGTAATGCCGCGATCGGTTGGTCGACTTCGGCACCGTGTTGGCCGTGATTCTTTTCGATGCTTTCGTGGGCATCCCACGTCTCTTCAAGATGTCCGCCCCCCGAATAGAGCTGAATGAACCGCACGCCCCGTTCGACCAGCCGCCGGGCAATCAGACAATTTCGGCCGTATTCATCGGTCGGCTGTTGGCCCACGCCGTACATCTCAAGCGTCTGCGCGGACTCCTGCGACAGATCGACCGCTTCGGGAGTCGCGGACTGCATGCGATAGGCGAGTTCGTAACTGCTGATGCGGGCCGATAATTCCCGGCCACCGGGCCGCTCATCAAGATGGAGTTGATTGATCCTCGCTAACAAATCAAGTTGTTCTCGCTGCACGGCCGACGAAATATGCCCAGGCCCTTTGAGATCCAAAATCGGATCGCCCACCGGTCGAAACAGCGTCCCCGCATAAGTCGCCGGCATGAATCCGCTCGACCAGTTCGGCTGCCCACCAATCGGCCCGCCCCGTTTGTCGAGAATCACCACGTAGCCCGGCAGGTTTTCGTTCTCGGTGCCGAGGCCATAGACGCACCAACTCCCCAGCGACGGCCGGCCGATCAACGTCTTGCCGGTGTTCATCGCCACCAGCGCGGAACCATGCGCATGGCTGTCGGTGTGGCAGGAGTTGATCACGCACAGTTTATCGGCATGTTCGCGAACCTTCGGGAAATAGTCCGAGACCAACAACCCGCTGTCCCCACCGGGGCGAAATTTTCGCCACGCGGGTGTCAAATACCCCATACGTCGCCCGCCGGAGTTGATGAATTTTTTATCAGCGGGCAATTGTTTGCCGGCGAACTTCTCCAATTCCGGTTTGTAGTCAAACGTGTCGACCTGCGACGGAGCCCCGTTCATCATCAAAAAGATGCACGCCTTCGCTCGCGCCGGAAACTGCGGCTCCTTCACGGCAGTCGGATTGGCAGTCGGCACCACTTCGGCAGCACGTGCACGGTTTGGGGAGAATCCGTCGCCGGACAACAAATTCGCCAGCGCCAAACCGGCGAACCCGCCCCCCATCTCCCACACGAATTCGCGACGGCTCTTGCCGCAAGGGAACATTTTTTGATTCGACATTTGCAGCCTCAATCGACATAGAGGAATTCGTTGGAGTTCAACAGCACATGTGCCAGCGACGCGAGCGCCAGTGTTTCGGGGGAAGCAACTTTTTCGCAGCTGGTATGGCCGACGGAATTTGATACTCCGCAAGCATCGCGCGTTCGACAGACAACCGTTCTGCGTCGGACAGCGCCCGCGCATAAACTCGGATTTCCGCCATCCCGCCGTTCCAGTATTCGCCGTTAATATTCCCCTGCTGGCCAATCACCCACGCGGTCGAGAGATTTCGCGGCGGTAAGGCACTATTGCGGGAGATTATCTCGCCGCCGTTAAAAAACACGGCTGACCGGTCCTCTCCATTGAGCGCGGTGAGCACGAACGGGTTGCGCTGATCGACGATTTTTCCTGCAATGGAAAACACATCGCAAAATCTAACGGTGTCCTGATCCGTCAGCCCGAGAAACACCGACGTCCCAGCGTTGCCAGCTGCGCCGTTCCAATTGGAGATAATCTCCCGATGTCCGGTTTCGCCCTGATCATTGACGACCGCAAGGATTGTGAATTCTTGCTGATCCAATACCGCTCCGCTGAGTTTGAAAAATCTTCCCTGACCGTCAAACGCCACCATTGGGCGACCGGCAAACCCGTCACTCTCTAAGCGGGGTTGCTGGTCTTTCTCAGTCGCCACCGCATGGTGTTCATGTCCCGACTGGTCCTTCCATTGCGAAACCCGTCCCTCCGCATCGACAGTAATGCCGCTATCCGCCTTTAAGTGCAGCACCAATGATTCTCGTAAATCATCTGCCTGTGTCAGCTTCTGGTGCTTGGCCTGTACCGCCTCTTCACGTCGCAACTCTGCGAAACGTTGCGACTGATCCGCGAGATGCTGTACTGCCATTTTCATTTCTTCGCTGGTCGGATTGCGTTCTAAGACGCGCGACCAAAGCTGCTGCGTCTGTTCGCTGCGATCATCCGTCTTGGACGCAATCGACCACGCCAACGTTTCACTGCGATCATGCACGAATCGATTATTCATCAGCGCCAACGCTTGGGTCGGGACGGTCGTGACGTCGCGTTGTCCGCAGGATTGGGTCACATCACAGAAATCAAATGTCGTCATCATCGGCGGCAGCAGGCCCCGTTTGGAAAACATGTATAAGCTCCGCCGCAGTTGTTCCTCTTGCGGCGAGGCTTGCCAGGCGCTCGACTTCATCGATAACCCTTCCAAGGCCTCACTGCTGATTGACGGTCGAAAACCAGGGCCGCCCAAACGCAGATCTAACTCCCCGGTCGTCGCCAACATCGAATCCCGCAACGCCTCCGCATCCAACCGCTGCCGCTCCGCCCGCCACCAGAGGCGATTGCCGCTATCACGAACTTCGTAGTCGGCATACTCGGGATGCAGCGACGATTGCTGCCAAGTTTGGGACGTGAGGATTAAGCGGTGCAGACGTTTGATCGTCCAACCGCCGCTTTGAAACTCCGCCGCCAACCAATCCAACAATTGAGGATGCGTCGGGGGATCGGCCAAAAAGCCGAAGTTGTTCGGCGAACGGACGATTCCTTCTCCGAAGTGATGCAACCACAACCGATTGACCAGCACCCGAGCCGTCAACGGATGGTCGGGGTGCGTGATCCAACGCGCCAACTGCAAACGGCGGCCGGTTGTCTTTGCCTCGGCTGCGGGCGGATCGAAATCGTATTCCAGTGCCGAGACCATCGACAACGATGCCGGCGTCACTTCTTCCAGCGGTTGCTCCCGTTCCCCTTTCAGCAGCCGATGCAGCGGACGCGGCTTCGCTCCCCAGATCGGTCCACCCGAGGACCTCGTTCATTTCCAATTCCTCGGGACTCGGCCCGCCCACCAATTTACGATCCCGTGCGGCAATCGGCCCCGCCCAGAACGCGGCGCCATGCGGTAGTAGTCTTCTTGCGTGATGGGATCGAACTTGTGCGAATGGCAGCGGGCACATTTCACCGTCATCCCCAGAAATGCTGAGGAGGTTGTGTGGACCATGTCCTCCAAACGGTCGTATTGATAATCCAGCGGCTCGTTGGGTTCATCGTTCCAGGTTCCCAAGCGAAGAAATCCCGTCGCAATCACCGACCGTTCGTTGCGATCAGGCAGTTCATCGCCCGCCAGTTGTTCGACGACAAACTGGTTATACGGCATATCGTGATTGAGCGCATCGACAACCCAGTCGCGATACTTCCACGCAAACGGCTTTTCCTGATCGCGTTCATAACCACTCGTGTCGGCATAGCGAGCCAAATCCAACCAATACCGCGCCCAACGTTCCCCATAATGCGGCGAAGCCAGAAGTTCATCGACGGCCGCTTCCCATGCTGTCGGTGAATCGTCCGCTTCAAATTTTTCGATCTGTGCTTGTGTGGGCGGCAGACCGATGAGGTCGTAGTACAGTCGCCGCAATAACGTCCGTTTGTCCGCCGGGGGAGCGGGGACCATATCCGCTTGTTCCAATCGTGCGCGAACAAACGCATCAATGGGATTCGCCGGTTGCGGTTCTGTTTTTAATTGTGGCACATCCGGACGGCGGATCGGCTGTAGCGACCACCAGTCTCGTCCCGCGCGAACCTCGTTGGTCCGTTCAAACCAATCCAACGTCCGCCCTTTTGGCCAAGGAGCTTTGGCGGCAACCCAACGCTCAAGCAGTTGCACTTCCTCGGCCGGCAGCTTCTGTGGGATTCCCTTAATGGCCGGCGGCATTTCTCCTTCGTGAACGCGCAAAAGCAGAAAACTCTCCTCAGGCGATTCCTGATCGATCACCGCCCCGTTATCTCCCCCTTTACGCAGGCCCGCTTCGCCCGTCAAAACCAAATTCCCGGAGGGATTGCTGCCTTGATGGCATTCCACGCAACGTTTGATCAACAGCGGCGCAATTTCAGCTTCAAAATCAGGAACCTGTTCCGCCGCATGCGTTGCTGTCGTCAAGAGGACCAATAACAACCACGCCCAGGACAAACAGCGAATCATGCGAAGTGCCATCGCGCGGACTTTCTTTGCCGATCTAGAACAATAGATTTTGTCAATAACTCCAAACTATCCCGCGAGGGGCATTTAGTCAACGGTATTTATAAAATAGCGTTTTCTATTGTCTAGCTACAGGGCAGGAGCCTGTGATAACTTATTCAGATGAGTGCGAATCGAATTCTCACAGCCAATCACCAATAGAAAACGCTCAGGATTTGAACCGGTTTCGCGCGCTTGCCGAAGCGGTCGGCTTCGTTGATAATGCTGCTTCCTAAGTTTCCCAGACAGCGCTCCGATCTCCGTTGCGCCAAATCACACGCGGAGCCGGCACAATTACTAGCAGTCAGCCAACGACAATCCGACGGCGCCTGATGACCGATCTCGTTGTGCTACTCGCATTCACAGGCGCCGTAATTCTGATTGCGACCTGGATCACCGGGGCGGAGACCATTGAGCAACTTTCGACCTCGCTGATCGAACGCACGGCGCTGCGAACCGAGGGACAACTGCAATCATTTTTTGGCACGGTGCGAAAGCAAGTGCTCGTCGGACAGGGTTGGGCAGCGACTGACTTACTGGATGCCACCGATTACGAGGCTATGAACAAACTGTTCGTGCCGATTCTCGAACAACACCCGCAGCTTTCGTCGATGATGGTCGCCAACTCCAACGGCGCCGAATATCTGTTGCTCCGCGATCCGGTCGATCCACACGTCTGGACCAACCGAATCGTACAAGCTGATGCTTGGGGAAAACGTGTCCTGAATCGCAGTTGGAACTCCGAGACGGGTGAGGCCTCCGAGGAATTTGGCACGTTGGACTACGATCCCCGAAAGCGAATTTGGTTCCAGCGGGCATTAGAAACCACCGCTACCGAACCGGTGTATTGGACGAAACCGGTGATTTTTTACGTCACCAAAGATCCGGGTATCACTGCATCGACACAGTGGGTCGATCCGTCCGAGACACCCATCACAACCGTCGTAGCCTATGACTTGCTGCTAATGGATATTTCCCGTTTCACCACAAACCTGAATGTCAGTAAGTACGGCAAGGCGTTTGTGATGGTGGAAGACAACGACACAGGTGAGTTGAACGTCGTAGGACTGCCCAGAGATGAACGTTTTCAATCTGCAGACGCCATTCGCGAAACGTTAACCTTTGTCCCCCCCGACGCTGCCGTTGCGGACTCCGCGGCGCAGCTTCCGCCCGCCGAAAGTCTCCACATCCCCGCATTGACCGCAGCAACGCAGGCTTGGAAGGCGCAGGGTCAGCCGGATGATCCGTTACCGTTTTCAGTCGATGGTGAGAATTGGTGGGCCGGTTTTCGCTTATTCCAGCAAGGCCCCAACCGGTTTTGGATTGGAGTGGTTGTCCCAGAGCAAGACTTCTCGGCTGGGATTCGCCGCCAACAAGTGTTGTTGATCGGCTTGGTGACTGGAGTGTTATTAATCGGAATGATTCGAGCAGTGACGTTATCGCGACGTTTCAGCACCCCAATTGTCGCACTCGTCCATCAAAGCGAACGCATCAGCCGCGGCGACCTTGAACCGCAAACCCCGATCGTCTCAGATGTGGAAGAAATTCGCCGACTCGCCGAAGCGCACGACAACATGCGCGAGGGACTGGAGTCGGTAATCAAATTGGAAAAACTCGAACGGGATCTCGACATTGCCCGGGAAATCCAATTGGGATTGCTCCCTCAGCAATCACCGCAGACTCCCGAATTTGAGATCGCAGGCTGGAATCGCCCTGCCGACAAGACTGGCGGTGATTACTACGATTGGCTCGTGTTGCCCAACGGAAAAACGCTATTCACGCTGGCCGACGTGGCCGGACACGGCATCGGCCCCGCGCTCATCGTCTCCGTCTATCGAGCCTACATGCGAGCCACGGCTGGTGACGGCACCGCCGCGCTCAGTGAAGTCATTGGCCGTCTCAATGAGTTACTCTGCGTCGATATGCCCGAAGGGCGGTTTATCACCGCAGTGGTGGGTGTTGTCCGTTCCGAAGATTGCTGTGTGGAACTGCTCTCCGCCGGACATGCCCCGCTGTTTTTCTACGAATCCGCGACCGCTACGCTGCATAACTGGGAAGCGGACGACCTGCCCTTAGGCATTGCCGGCGGTCTGACCTTCAACGATGCCCGGCAAATCCCTTTCGCGCCGGGGGATACCTTGGTCCTCACCACCGACGGCTTTTTTGAGGCGACCAATGCAGCGGATGAACCGTACGGCATTGAGGCCTTGGAGCAATTCATCCGGGATCAACATTCCTTGCCGCCCGACGAGTTTATCCAACGTCTCTACCAAGAAGTTGAGAAACATGTTGCCGGCGAGGTTCAGGCCGATGATCTGACGGCACTGGTCATCAAGCGGACCCCCAATCCCAGCTGACTCAACCTGTGAGCTTGATCCTAGGGGCATGGCTTCCTACAACGCATGACGGATCGCACAATACGACGGCAAGCCGTCGGTTGGGGACGCTGCGGTTTCACGCCCGCGAATCCGTGTTTTATCCGTGTTCAATCCGTGGCTAAGAAAAACATCCGCGCTTGGGTTGTGGTTCCGTCGCACTCAGGATCGTGACGCTCTTGCCGCAAGGTGTTGGGGGACGCGGTATCGTATAGAATATAGCTTACATTTCATCCCGAAATCCTCACGTCGAATTCCCGCCTATGTATCCCCTTGCAATGCGTTTCTTGCAACGTCGCCAACGTAGTGCTGCAGCCAGCTCACTGTGCGCGATCCTCTATGGAATGGCTGTTCTGACATCGCCAGCGATGACCGCCGCTGCCCATGGAGACGACAAAGAGCAAGCCGCTTATTTCCAACAGAAGGTCGCACCGATTCTCGTCGGTCGCTGCTTGGAATGTCACGGTTCGGAACAGAAAGGAGAACTGGACCTCCGCAGCAAAGCGACCGCGCTGAAAGGGGGCGAGAGCGGATCAGTCATCGAACCGGGGGACGTCGATTCGAGTCTGCTTTACGACTATGTCGTCAACGAACAAATGCCGCCCAAAAAGCCGCTCTCCGACGACGAAATTGCGGTGCTCAAACAGTGGATCGAAAGCGGCGCCTATTTTCCCAAAGAACCGCTGAACCAGTTTGCCACGTCGACCGACACGCGAGCGGGGTATGACTGGTGGTCGTTACGGCCGCTGGCAGAGGTCTCGCCACCCACGCCCGCTGGAATTCCCGCTGCCTGGAACGAAAACCCGATCGACCGTTTTGTCTTCGCCAAACTCGTTGAAAAGCAACTGCAACCCTCGGCCCCCGCACAGCGCCGCCAACTGCTGCGCCGCATCACCTACGACTTGATCGGCTTGCCTCCCACGCCTGAGGAAGTCGACGATTTTCTCAACGACGATTCCCCCGATGCCTACGAACGGGTCGTCGACCGATTGCTGGCATCGCCTCATTACGGCGAACAATGGGGCCGGCATTGGTTGGACGTGATTCGCTTTGGTGAAAGCCGAGGATTTGAGCGCAACGAGATCATCAACAACGCCTGGCCGTTTCGCGATTATGTCATTCGTTCGTTTAACGAAGACAAACCGTTTGACCGGATGGTGCTCGAACATCTCGCCGGCGATGTGATCGGCGCGGGGGATCCCGATGTGGAAATCGCCACCACGTTTCTGGTCAGCGGCCCGTACGACGATGTTGGCAATCAAGATGCAGCACAAGCGGCCCAAATCCGTGCCAACACAATCGACGAAATCATTCGTGCCACCAGTGAAGCGTTTCTGGGCCTGACCGTTGGCTGCTCACGCTGCCACAATCACAAGTTCGATCCGGTCACGCAAGACGACTACTACAGCCTATACGCCACATTCGCCGGTGTGCATCACGGCGTGCGGGTCATCGCCACAGCGGAGCAAAAACAACAACACGCCGCCGCCCTGCAACCACTTCAAGAAACACAAAAACAACTGGAAAAACAACGGGGCGAACTGGAAAACAAGATCAACAAACGGGGCGAAGAAAAAGCCGCCGACTTCGGATCCGCCTGGACACGAGAGCCAGTCCGACGAACCGGCGCCGAGGAAACCTTTCCACCGGTTTCCGCCAAATTCATCCGGCTAACCGTCGAGGGGGTCGACAACAATCCTCAGGCCCGTACCGGTTACCGAATCGAAGAATTCGAAGCCTGGACCGCTGGACCGGAGAGTCAAAATGTCGCCGCAGCCAAAAACGGCGGCAAAGCCACCGGACAAAGCCGCACTGCAAAAGACTTCGATGCTTATAACGCCATGCAAACCATCGACGGTCGATTCGGTGCACGGTGGATCGCCACCGGACCGGAATTGACAATCGAATTTGCCAAGCCGCAAACCATCGAGCGAGTTTTGTTTTCCAGCGATCGCGCCGGAGAGGCAGGCAGCCAACAGATTGCGACGTTCGTTTGCGAATATCGTCTCAGTGTCTCTCTCGACGGTGAAACATGGACCGAGGTCGCCTCGACGGCCGATCGCAAACCGGTCAGCGCAGCCCACCGCCGCAAACGGTTGATGGATGCCGTGATCACGGCGGCGGAGAAGAAACAACTCGCCGACTTGGGCCGCCAATTGGCCGAAGTCCGCCAACAACAATCAAAAATTGCGCCGCTGCCTGCTTGGTGGGCGGGCACATTCTCAGCGGCCAATGGGCCGTTTCACGTCTTTTTGGGGGGCAGTCCCCAGCGTCCCGGTCGCACGGTCGTTCCGGCAAGTCTGTCGACCTTGAGCAATGTCGCCCCGGAATATCAACTTCCCCACGAATCCCCGGAAGGCGAGCGACGCCTGTCTCTGGCCAAATGGCTCATCGCCGACGACAATCCCCTGCCCGCCCGCGTGTTGGCCAACCGTCTGTGGCATTACCATTTTGGGACCGGCATCGTCGCCACGCCCAGTGATTTCGGCTTCATGGGTGTCCCGCCGACTCATCCCGAACTGTTGGATTGGTTAGCAGGCCAATTGCAGGCAAACGGCTGGCAACTCAAGCCGCTGCACAAACAAATTGTGATGTCGCAAGCGTACCGGCAGTCGTCGGCCTATCGTGAAGATTTTGCAAAAGTCGATGCCGATAGTCGTTACCTGTGGCGATTTCCTCCACGTCGATTGACGGCCGAGGAGATCCGCGATGCCATGTTAATGGCCGGCGGAAAACTGGATCGGCGTGCCGGGGGACCAGGATTTCGCCTGTACCACTATTTGCAGGACAATGTCGCGACCTATGTCCCGTTGGATGATTTCGGACCGGAGACTTATCGCCGCAGCGTGTACCACCAAAATGCGCGAGCTTCACGGATCGACTTGATGACCGATTTCGATAGCCCGGATTGCGCGTTCGCTACACCGCGCCGCTCATCAACCACATCGCCGCTGCAAGCACTGACGTTGATGAACCACAAATTCACGCTCGACATGGCCGCCGCGCTAGCGGACCGCATCGACAGCGAGTTACCCGATTCGCCAACGCCCGCAGCACAAGTCGACCGTGCATTTGAACTTTGTTTCTGCCGTGCCCCCTCCGACGATGAAACGACTGCCTGTACGGCACTTGTGGAACAACACGGTTTGCCGGCGCTGTGCCGTGTCCTGCTGAACTCCAACGAGTTCATTTATTTGAATTGAGGAACCCGCATGTTTTCTCCCTCGTTACTTGATCGCCGCGGCTTCCTCGGCAATGTCTATACGGCACTGGCTGGGATCGGCTTGGGGCATCTGTCCGGGCGCGATCTGTTCGCCAGCGATGCCGCTTGGTCGCCGGGCCAAGGCAAAACGCATTTCCCCCCCAAAGCCAGCCGCGTCCTGCAGATTTTCTGCCCGGGAGCGGCGTCCCACATGGATCTGTGGGAGCACAAACCGGCGCTGGACAAAATGCACGGCCAACCGCTGCCCGGCGAAGAAAACCTGGTGAGTTTTCAGGGCAAAAACGGCGCACTGATGAAAAGCCCTTGGGCGTTCGCTCCCGCCGGTGAAAGCGGAAAGATGTTCACCAGCCTGCTGCCGCACATGAGCCAGCATGTCGACGACATCGCCTTCGTCCACTCGATGACTTCTAAAACCAACACGCACGGCCCCGGTTGTGTGTTCATGAACACCGGCCATACCACGGAAGGCTTCCCCAGCACCGGTGCTTGGATGAGTTATGCGCTGGGCAGCGCGAATGACAACCTCCCGACTTACGTCGCCATCCCTGACATTCGTGGCGAACCGCCCAATGGCAAGGCCAATTGGAGCAACGGCTTCCTCCCCGCCCGACACCAAGCGATCATGATGAGCTCGCAACAGCCGATTCGCAATCTGCAGCGTCCCGGCGCGATAACGGCCGACGAAGAAAGCGCGTCGCGCAAACTCTTGGAACAACTGAATCAACGGCATGCTGAGGCCAACCCCGGCCAATCAGAACTGCTCGCGCGGATTTCGGCCTATGAATTAGCCGCACGCATGCAACTGTCCGCCCCCGAAGTCTCGGACTTAGCGTCCGAGTCGGCCGCCGTGCATAAAATGTATGGGACCAACGATACCAACAAATTGAAAGCGGGCTATGCCCGCAATTGCTTGCTAACCCGGCGACTGCTGGAACGGGGAGTGCGGTACGTTAACCTCTACTGCGCATCCCGCGCCTCGGGCGTCGACGGACTACTCAACTGGGATGCACACAAAACCCTCAAGCCCGATTACGAGCGGCATGGCCCGGTGTTCGATCAACCGACGGCGGCGCTGCTGAGCGACCTGAAAAAATCCGGACTGCTGGAGGATACCTTGGTGTTGTGGACGACAGAATTCGGCCGCATGCCCACGCATCAAGCCGGCACGACGGGACGCGACCACAACCCCGACGGATTCACCTGTTGGATGATGGGGGCCGGCGTGAAAGGGGGCATTAGCTATGGTGCGACCGACGAATTTGGCCGCCGCGCTGCTGAAAACATCACCACGGTTTGGGACTTTTACGCCACGGTGCTGCACCTGCTGGGCTACGACCACACCAAATTAACGTGGTACCACAACGGCCTCGACCGGCGCCTGACGGATGTTCACGGGCACGTAATCGACCCGTTATTGGCTTAACCGACAGACAATAAAAAAAGTGCCACCGGCAATTGGTTTGCCAGTGGCACTTTATCTCATTCATTCGCTCTTAGGTCGACTGCGCAGTGCGTTGACCTGATTTCTTCGGCTTGCGACCGGGCCGCCGTTTCGGCTTCGAAGCACCGGGACCGCCCGCGGCTTCAACCTTGCGGTATTTGCCCGCCCCTTTGCCGCCAGAGCTTTTTGCACCGGAGCTTTTCGCCCCAGTACTATGTGCACCCGGCCCCTTGGGACCGGAGCCTTTTGCCCCCGAACGCTTGGAAGCGGATCGTTTGAATTTCGAACGCTTCGAACCGGCATCCCGGCGACGATGCGACGAACCAGCCGATTTGACCTCAGCAGGTTCCGGCAAAGATAGCTCAGGATCAATCGGGACCTTTTGCCCGATCAGACGCTCAATCGATCGCAACTCACGCCGTTCATCCGCACAGCAGAACGACAGGGCGATTCCCTCAGCACCGGCGCGTCCCGTGCGTCCAATCCGATGCACGTAGTTTTCCGGCTCGATCGGCAGGTCAAAGTTGATGACATGCGTGATGTTGTCAATGTCGATTCCACGAGCAGCGACGTCGGTCGCCACAAGCACTTTCACTTGTTTGCGGCGAAACGCCTCTAAGGCCCGTTGCCGTGCGTTTTGCGATTTGTCGCCATGAATCGCCGTGGCGCGGATACCATCTTTGAGTAATTGCTTTTCCAGCAAGTTGGCGGTCCGTTTGGTCTTGGTGAACACCAAGGCGCGCTCGACATCGTCACTGGTAAGAATTGACTTGAGCAGCGTCTTTTTCTCAGCACGGTCGACGTACAACAACCGTTGTTCAATTCGTTCCACGCTTGTCGTTTCGGGCGTCACGTTGACGCTGACCGGCTTGTGCAGCAGGCTTTGCGACAACTTAATGATGCTCGGCGGCAAGGTGGCGGAAAAGAACAGCGATTGCCGTTTCTCGGGCAGATGGCTGATGATCCGTTTGAGATCCGGCAAAAATCCCATGTCGAGCATGCGATCCGCTTCGTCCAAAACGAACATTTCCAACTGATCCAGTTTAATGTGCCCTTGGTTCATCAAGTCAAGCAACCGTCCCGGTGTTGCCACCAAGATGTGGGCTCCCCGATTCATTGCCCGGACCTGCTTGCCTTGATTCACACCGCCGTAGACCAAAGCCTGCCGCAGTTTTAAGTGCCGCCCATAGACCGCGAAACTATCGCCAATCTGGATCGCCAATTCTCGCGTCGGAGCCAAGGCCAAGACCAACGGGCGTTTGGGCGTCGACTTGCGATTCCCTTGTCCGAGTTGGTTGAGAATCGGCACGGCGAACGCCGCTGTTTTTCCTGTCCCGGTTTGAGCGCACCCCAACACATCCCGCCCCTGCAATGTGGCGGGAATGGTTTGCGCCTGGATCGGCGTGGGGGTTTCGTATTTTTCGTCAGCCAATGCACGTTGCACGGGCGCAATCAAATCAATTTCCTGAAACGTCTTCAAAAGGTTTTCCTCAATCTGTGATACTTTTTCGCCCGGCATCTACGAAGCAGATTCTCGCTATCGTCTCTACGTATTCCGGCGATGCAGTCTGGCTGGAACGGTTCCGCAGCCTGGACAGTGGTCGTCAGAGGGCTTTATGGGAGTTGCGCGCGATCAACCACGGCGTGGTTGTTAGTTCGCTCAACAACAAGGGCACACTCACAAATGTGGTGTGCGGGAACCGGGGAAAACAGTTCACCGGATCCTTAGATGTTTGCCCAAGTGCAGCAGGTCGGACCGACTCCACCTCTCAACTCGCATTCGCGCTTACGGGAACTCTGGACAAACAAAATCAGTCCCGCCGCAGCCGATTCAGTGGCTGCAGTCTCAGGTTTGCACCTGGCCTAACGCATCATCTTGCGAGCGAATTGTGGATGGTCAAATGTTGATCGTACGAATTCGGTGCGTTCTTGACAGAACGCAGGCGGCCTTCCAAAACGGTCAACACAACCCCTGGTCAGCAGCGGAATCATGCGGCTAGCGTGCCGGCACGATAAATTTCAACGGGTCTGCAGTAGCCTCCAGCTCTGCCAGAAATCCCCGTTCGACCGGAAAAACGCGTCTCATTCACATGAGACAGCGGTGCTCGCTTATTCCCGGTCGTATTGCTTCGGATTTCCGAAAACCCGAAGTGCTGAAACAGTATACTCTTAGGAACCCTGTTCGCCAACCCTCAAAGTTCGAAATCTCTCCGTTCGCCGTCCAAAACACATCGCACAGGCCCCACGACTTGCCTAAAAGTCACGAAACGGCCCTCGAGGCTCTGCAGCAACCATCTCTTTCTTCCATTGGGCAAATCGCTCCTGCAATTTGGACAACATTTCCGGATTCTCCGCCGACAAATCATGTTTTTCGCCGATATCGCTCGACAGATCGTACAGCCCGGTGCCGCGCTTCGATTGGACCCATTTGTAGTTTCCCACACGCGCCGCCCGGTCACCTCGACGTTCCCAAAACATTTCTGTCCGCTCCGATTTTTTCTCACCAGTCAACACCGGCAGCATGTCAAACCCGTCGTAGACGATATTCTCCGGCAGTTTCGCCCCGGCCAATCGCGCGAACATCGGAAACAGTTCCAATGATGTCAGAAATTCATTCGAAACGCTGTCGGCGGGAATCCGTCCGGGAAATCGTGCGATGAATGGGACGCGGATGCCCCCCTCGAACATCAGCCCTTTGCGGCCCCGCAGCGGAGAATTGTCAGCAGAGCCGCTGCCGCCGTTGTCGGAAAAAAAGACCACCAATGTGTTGTCGGCCAGTTCATATTCGTCCAACAGGCCCAGCACTTCACCGATGGCATCATCCATGCAAGTGATCGATGCCAGATATTCCAACCGCCGTTTCTGCTTGCTCGGCACGAGCGCGTCTTGGCCATACCGTTTTCCTTTGACCAAATCGTCTTTGTACTGCGGATACATCTTCTTGTACCGCTCCGGGGCTTGTGCGGCACCGCGGATTTTGGGATCGAGATTCGACGCCCCGTGCGGGGCATTGAACGGCAGGTAGAGAAAAAACGGCTTGTCCTTGTGCTCTTTGACAAATTGAGCCGCTTCGGTTTGAAACAAATACGTGCAATACGTCCCCTGCTCCGCCGTGGTTGGTTGATTGTCACGGAACATCGACGGCACGCCGTAGCGCTCATGCGTGAAATAATCGATCCCTGTATTGGCAAATCCGTAATACCGATCGAAACCGTTTTGAAGTGGTAAAAACCGCCGCAACTGTCCGCCGTCCCATTTGCCAAACACCGCTGTCGCATAGCCCGCCCGTTTGAGCACCTCGGATATCATCACCTCCTGCTCATCCATCCCCAATACGCGTTCCGGGGTCACAGCGTATTCCTCAGCCGTGAAGGTTTTGCCGTAGTCCGCCACATCATTGCGGATCATATCGTACAGGCCGTTACGCTGCGGATAACGCCCAGTCAGAATACTCCCCCGCGACGGCGTACAGGCGGGCCACGTCACATAAAAATCCGTACAACGCACCCCCTGTTTCGCCAACTGATCCAAGTGCGGCGTTTTGACCTCATCACTGCCGAAGCAGCCCAGATCGCGATAGCCCTGGTCGTCGCTCACAATCAGCACAATATTCGGCGGCCGCGGCGGAGCAGCAACTCCAGCGTGACTGATTGAGATCACTGCGATCACGAATACGGTGATTCGCGAAGATAGGCGAAACATATCGGTTACTCCCTGCGGTTCAGCAGCAGGTGAATGATTTTATAGGCTGCATTATGGCATTCACACGTTTTCGCTTCAAACGCCCCATCAGCAACGCGTAACGCTTCCAGAAATAGGTTGGCGGATCAAAGACTTCCCAAGTGTTACAAGTTTTTCTTGCGATTTTCCAACATTTTTAGAAATCCTTGGCGTGTGGCCGCCATGCTTGGGCATTTCAGTTTAGAGGACGACACAAACATCACACACGAATAAAAACCTGAAAGCCACGCAATAATGCTGAACAACAAACATCAACGAAAATTGAGAATCGAATCTCTCGAAGACCGCAAATTGATGACCGCCAACATGGAGATCGGCGAGTCGGTCGCAGTGGGGGGAGGATTCTTACCTGCCCGAAATCAGCAACTGTTCATCACCGGATCAGACGGTGACGACCATATCGAAATTTCCTACCTTTCACGGCAGGCAGGAGTCACACGGGTCCAAGCTACCATCCGCGACGCTGACGGTAATGTCCTGATCCAAAATGTCTATAACTCTGAGGACTTCGAACAAATCGAAGTTTATGGAGGCGGCGGAAACGATACGATCATCAATAACACACTCTACCGCATGGCAGCCAATGGCGGCACCGGCGATGACACGATCTACGGCGGTGCCGCAAACGATATTCTCATCGGTTCCCATGGAAACGACTACCTAAACGGCCGCTACGGAAATGATGAAATCTCCGGCGGGAGCTTGTTGTACGCAGAATCGTCAAGTTACGTTGCCTATTATCAGACTGACGGATTTGATCACGGCAATGATACGTTAATTGGCGGCAGCGGCAGCGATGAACTCTACGGTGGATTCGGGGATGACAAAATCGACGGGGGGAGCGGCAACGACAACATTATCGGCGGCAGTGGCAACGACACCCTAAACGGTTTGGGTTCACAATAATTATTAGAATCGTCACAATAAGTGTATAATAATTATTAGAAACGTCACAATAAACATATTGTTTATTGGTTGTTTGTCCGTCGGGGGTCCACTGCTCAGAAAACGCGCTCGCTGCGTGCCTGCTCCATTTCTCATTTTCCACCATGCTCACGCCATCCTCCGGCTGGTTTCTTTGGCATGGTACACCAATAGTAGTGTGTGCATATAAGTGTACCATCAGTTGGCAGTAAAGCGCTCCTGTAGGTGGGTAATGGCGGTCAATGAGCGCCATTGCGCATGCATTTCGACTTGGCGAAATTTTCATGAAGTCTCTTCAGCGAGTCGAATGAGTCATTCACATTTTGACCTACGCCACGAAGACTTTCATTATGTACAACGGACTTTGATAAGAATATTCAGACACGTAGGGCAGTGTGATTTGAAAATCACACTTGGTACAATAATCTGATACTCGACATTGAATACGACTGGCCAGCTCGCTTCTCGCACGTTTCATGCAAAATCACACAAAAGACAAGGCAAGCGCCATGACAACAGCGGCCTTTCTACAGCTCCTCCAGCCTTTGCAGATAAACAACAATGATCGCAGACGTTAGGTACGTTATTATGTTGTATTTTGTTGCTTAATTCGATCAAACAAAGTGATTTTCTTGTCTTTAGCGTCGACAAATGACATCCGGCCGCGACTCACGTTTGAAACGACAACGGAGGTACTTGACGCATCAACTACTCTATTATCCTGCCTTACAATGGTACCATACACTCACCCGTTTTGTTTCTTAATATAGGAAGTAATGAATTCATCATGCATTGCTGCACAAGAAGAAACTGATGGTACGTCTTTTTGAATTTTTGCCATGTGTTTTTGTTTGCTGTGCCGATGCAACGAATCGACCTCACTTATACATCCCTTAATTCATTGTAGGTCTCTCCAATAAATGATATGATGAAGGACACTTATCTTGTTGATTGTTGCTTCATATTGGTTGACTCTTGGTGACGAAAGGAGACATGACGGCGGCGCCGCTTTTGAATCTTGCACTCGTCGCGTCACGGCCGCAGCTTCAAAAGACTGGCAATAAAGGGCCACCAGTCTCGTAGCCCAATGAAAGAGATGATAAACCGAGTAGACTACATGTAGAAATTAAAGCAAAGTAGAATGAATGATTGCAATACGTCACTTTGTAGCGTGCCAATAGAATGTAGCGCACTTTAGCAGAATAATAGCTGTATTGCCAGCACATAGTGGAGCAACGACAATGATAGTCAAAGTCAATACTCTTTTTGGACAACTTTTGAAATTAGAAAAAGAATAGCGACTCGCATTGGGCGCATTTTGAAATTAGAAAAAAATAGTGACTATTGTGATTGAACCTCTATCAAAACTAACTTTTTCATATTCACAATTTAATAGTAAAAAATGTCAATATTTTTAGTAGAAATTGTCAATATTTTTAGTGACCCCCACTTCACTATTTCGCGCTCTCTGATGTTTGCATTGTCCAAATGAATGTGCTGACTCTGGTCTGTCGGTTGAAGTGCTTGGAATCTGATGTGGCCGCCACAAGAAGACTTTTTCCATAGTATTCATTTGCTATGACTGCTCGAACCAAGCATGCTGGATGGGCTACTTCAATTCAATGTATCCTTTTGCCAAAAACGATGTATCGACTTGCAGTGGCGAATCGCTCATGAATTGGAGTGTAAAAAGTAGTGGCGTTATCCTGGTTGAAAGAATGATGATGGTGGCAATGCTCCAGCTATACGTGTACGAACGCTATTACAGTAGTTCTGCTTTTCTCTAGCTACAGCGTACTTCATAGTCGTACTTACTCCTAGCTGTAGGATAATGGAATTAGCAAATATATACTTTAGTTTACATGCCACTTCAATGCACCAGCATACTCCTATTCGGATTGAGCTGCTCAATGTCTCTCACACCGCTTCGTTTGTCAAATCACTCTAAAAAGGCAGGATTGGCTCGCAAAAGAGCATTTACAGCATCTACATTATCCAGAGATGCGTCGATACGTACATTCAAAACAGCTTGTTGGATGGGCAAGCGGCCAGTAACAGGATCGGAAACAAACATGGCAGCGGGATACGCGGAGGCGAGGACTCGAACCGATGCACCAAGGCCGTGCTGTAGAGCAATGTGTAAAGGCAAGCGACCAGCGGTATATTCTTGCTGCGCTTGGTTTGGAAAGATTTGCAGAAGAGCTTCAACAAAGACAGAAGGGCATTGTGCTGCCAAGGCTTGATGGAGGACGAAGGCGTCGTTGCCAGGCTCTAGTCGTGGTGCAATTGCTATGCATGCTGGACTAGACTCGACGATTGCAACCACACCATGATCACTTGGAAGATTTGGAACATGATTGTAGTTGGTAGCCATTTTCAGCAAGACTATCTTTGCATTCCGGCGAGTGTCTTGGGGTTGGGTTCGGTTATCCTCTTCAACAAGATGTAAAGCCGTCATACCACTGTCGTCTTGGATAGCGACACACTCGCAGTTGTAGCAAAGTAGCTCCCACAATATAGCAAGACCGATAACCTCCACCCTCGCCGTGCTGTGCAAGGCAGTCCATCCAAGTTCGTCTTGCGTTGTTGTTGCCTTGATATTGCCACTGTGAGTTTGCACGAAGGATGCAGGGACGCGTCCACACTGCATAATGCAATGGTATATTTCCATCATTATCTTGGCCGTGAAGTCCCTCGGGGTGTGTTTCAATAAGAAGTTGTACAAGGGAAAGAGGTAATTGGGGTATTGTTCGCTGGAAATATTGACACATTCAAGGACTCTGTGGATGGGCAGACTTTTCAAATGTTATCCACTTCTCTAGCCTCATTTGGATGCTCCCGAATCCTCTTTTCTAGAAACTTCCATACAGTACTGTAGGAACCAGGCCAATTCGTCCAAAGCGTCCACGTCGTCGTATAACCAGCGGATAATGTCCTCTGTGGTAGCACTAACCGGCAATGGCGCTTCATTGTTGCTGACGATTTCAGTCATCTTGGTCACTACTTCTATTTACTCGTGTAATAAGAAGAGCGACTTGAGGAGGAAACGAAGAGCACCCAATCACTGGCGAACATCATTGATGCAGACCGATATTATACCCGGGCATTACGATCAACCATCAGTGACTTTTGATAAATTCTTCGGTCATTGCTTAGCGCTTCAGCTTACTCGTATTTCGCTCGATGATGATGATGATGATCTATCGCTGATCGCTGAAGTAGGGCCCTACGTTTTCCTCTTTTGCCTACTACTTTCTCACAATTAATTGGAATCATTGCAGTCTCTGACAATGTCGAATTCGAATCCAACAGAAGAAAACGAGGTCCTTCGAGATTTAAATCGTCGCCGATGGACTCGTCTTGGCAACGCACCGCAAGATACAAGTACTGACAGCGCCATTGTGGCATGGGACGACAGCAGAGTCATCATTACCGGGAGGTTATGAACGACAATGAAATAAGAGACTCTGTCTTCGCTTACAACAAGGATACCATGGAGACTGAGGTTCTTACTTCGATGCGTGGAGGATTTTTGAGTGCCATGCTGCTGTGATTGTTGGAGCAACTTGTTTGTGATTGGCGGTATGGACCCGGCGGAATCTCTTGAACAGTATCGAAGTATTAGACTCGAACGATCTCGCGAATGGAACAGTTTCTAGTTTTACTGAGAGAAGCAAGACGTAGTTGCTCTGCTGTTGCTATTAACGAGCACGAGATTTCCATTATCGGGGGCAAGTGGTGGTGATCAGATTCTAGATTCGGTAGAAATCCTCAATACTTCAACTCAAACTACATCGCCAAGGACCGTCCTTGCTGAAGAATCGCACGAGTTTTGCTGCTGCTCTAATCGGGGACTCGATTGTTGTGACTGGAGGCAGGCATCGTCAATCTTATACAAGCACTTGTGAGCAGCTGTCGATACGCGTAGGTTCCGATGAAGAAGCTCGTCGGTGGCAGCCATCGCATTCTAATATGACTACAGATAGAGGCCATCACCATGGACTATCTTTTGGAAATTGCATGGTGGTCGTTGGTGGATCCAATAGAGCAGCGGCATCATCGAGAATGACTGAAGTGTGGAATGGCAAAACCGGTACATGGATGCAGCTTCCTGCAACATCTTCCAGTTGGAGGGTTCATAG
>CALOFE010000089.1:0-139822 GCA_942492455.1 uncultured Planctomycetaceae bacterium
AGTTCGATAGACACCCGGGCCGCCAACTTCCTCCCAACTGTCGGGCTTTACCGATGTCGTTATCGTGTCGCTAATGCTGTCCTCGTCATAACCGGCATCCAACAAGTCGCCGATATTGTACGACTGCAATTGCAACTGTTCCTCGGCGATCTGCTCAGTTGTGATGTGCAGAATCTCATTCTCGAAATACCAGTCCAGCCCCAGTGACCTTAAGCGATTGAGCAGCAAGTAAATCGGCGCGTCATCCAAGTGATCGGATAGCGGTTCGCTGAGTGAAATCCCTTTTTCCGCGAGTGCGTTCTTCTCCAACAGCACCACCAGTCCTTGTTCGTCTCGCAGCCAATCCAGGACCTCGCGCAGCTGACGAATCTGAAAAATCGACCGTGGCCCGCGCCGCTAATTTTTTGGGCATCAGCGTCGCAGGATCGACGGTTTTTGGTTCGTCGGAAATCTCGGGGATTTTCTTTTCCCCGTCGCAGCAGCAGCGGTTTGTCTTCGGCCGCTTGAACCAAATGAGCGGACATGCCCAAGAGGAGACAGATGCCACAGCAACGTAACAGGGTTCGAATGGACATAGCGCGTTCCTGAGTGAAATGATGGTTGAGATAGCCCGCAGCGAAGGAGGTCAGATCGTTTTGACCTTGCCATCGACAACGGACTGGACGTCGGCCGGTTGCCAATTCGATTCTACAGCTGTTGAGCAGGCGAATCACCAGATTCTTGCCGGCGGTCGCCATTAACTACTACGCGCTGCTGTGCTGCGACGCGAACCACCTGTTGCATGCCGTCCATCCGGGCTGTTCCTTTGCCAGGCAATATCGAATGGGGTGCCGTGGCTGGGACTGGTGCGGATGATCGGTAGGCCCAGCGTGACATTGACCGCACTTTCAAATCCGAGCAGCTTCAAGGCAATGTGCCCTTGATCGTGATACATGGCGATCACGCCATCGAATTCCCCGCGACAGGCACGCTGCATCAACGTATCGGCCGGCAGCGGACCGGTGACGTTTAATCCGTCGGCAACTGCTGCAACGACGGCGGGGGCGATGATTGCAGCTTCTTCATCCCCGAACAGCCCCTCTTCCCCGGCATGTGGATTAAGGGCACAGACGGCCAAGCGGGGTGGATCGCAGCCCATCGTCTGCATGAACTGCTGCATCAGGCCGATTTTTTCGCGGATCGCCGTCGTGGTCAATAAATCGGGCACACTGCGGATCGACGTATGCAGCGTGACATGCACGACCCCCAAACCGTGAGGTGATAACACATTCTCGCCCGGTGGCATGTAGAGCATCATGCCAAAATCGCTCACGCCGCACTCTTGGGCAAGAATCTCCGTGTGTCCGGGATAATTCAGTCCAGCGGCGCGAAGTGCCGCCTTATTCAGTGGTGCGGTGACGATCGCATCGATGTCGTGATTCAGGGCCGCATGGGTTGCCGCGACCAAGTAGTCATACGCTGCGCGGCCGGCGCGGGCATCGATGGTGGCCGGCGCAACATCAACAACGTCGTCGCTGCCTGGATTATAGCAGGCAATCGTGTCGCCGGTGGTCTCGGCGTCTGTGAGGTCTTCGATTGGTTGGACCGTACGACTCAGATGCAACAACTGCACCGCTCGTTCGAGCAGGTCGGGGTGACCGAACACAATCGGATTGACGGCGGCGAGGATTTGGGGGTCGACGCAGGCACGTGCGCAGACCTCCGGTCCAATGCCGGCAACGTCCCCCATGGTGAGCGCCACACGCGGCCGATCCGCCGTCATTCGTCCGCCTCAATACGTTCGTATTCCTTAGTGACCGGCCGAAAACCATAGGCGGCCATCACGGCGATCAAGCCACGATCACTATTCGAAGCCGCGACTTCGCCGATGCAGTGTGTGGCGTTGTAGATGGCTTCGACGGCCTTTTCAAGTTCTTCGATCGCCAATTCATTATCGCCATCTTTTTTAGCCTGCGCGGCAGCACGCAGTGCGGTGATGGCGGCGAAGTAGGTGACCGCAAACTCGTGGCGTTTGGCGTGATACAAAATGTAATTCCGCCCCGCTTTGCCTGCGCGGGTTTGGCTGCGATACATTTCAACCATGGCCTCGTTATATGCGGCGTTCGCTTCCTCCCACCAAGCCGGAACCGGGCCGGACACATAATGCTTCATGATCATGCCGGGCACGGGAAATGCAAAACCGAGATCGTGCTCATCGATGATCGCCGTCGCCTTTTCGATCGCATCAAAGGCCAACGTCATGCGCTGCGCAACCCCAGGCCCGCAAATGCCGTCGATCAATTCGACGTTGGCCTGCTGGGGAGTTATACTGGAATCAAACGAGGCCAGCGCCAGGTAGTTGAGCGTGGGGTCCAAGTCGCCCACCATCCAATACCGCGTCGAAAAACCAGCCCAACCGAGCTTTTGCGTTTCGTTGAGCAGTGCATGAATGTCGGAGGTCGCCAATTGCGGCAAAACACCAACGTTGTCGTCGGCCAACGTGAGAATAATCATGCTCCGCTTCGCAGCCGATTCGGGAAGCTCGGCCAACAACTGTTTGTTCTGCACCACGCGGCGGGCTGTGTAATCCACGAAATGCAGCAGCTCGATGTATTCCGGGACTAACTTGTCGGCGATGGGAAACAGCGCCGGATCGAGCGCCGTGAGTACGCCGCCGATTTGCCGCCCCTCGGGCGTTTTGAGCATGGTGCCGTCGGGATCGAGGTTGTGCAGAAAGTCGAGCGTCGTGATATTGCCCTGCACTGCTGATTCGCCACGGTCGCCATTCGCCACCGTCTGACGCTCACGGGCCGCTTGAACCACAGCGTCGTAGTCAATCACACTTTCTAAGCCCAATTTTTTATCCAACCGTTCCCACGACGTTTTTGCCGGCGCGTTCCAATTCGGAAACTCGGGCATGGTGAAATACATGTGATCGATCGTGGGATACGTCTCGACATATGCGCGAATCTTGGTGCGGACCAAATCGCGAAACAGCGGATCCTCCGGCGTTTGTTTCGGGCCGGGACCGATGACCAGATTTCCTAAACCGTGCGGCTTGGGTGCATCGGGCAGGACAGCGGCAAATTCTTTGGGGAATTCCAGTGGTGAAATACTCAGACCGACCGTCATGCCCAAACGATGCGCCTCATCGATGATTCCCGTCAGCAGCTTTTGGCCGGCGGCGGTTTTTTCGTCATAGGTTTTCGCAGCGGCGAAATCGGGATTGGTAAAAACCGGCGACCGGTCCAGGGCTGTCCGTCCAGGTGTTTCGCTATCGATCGGAAACGTCTCGTCGAAAAACAGCGTCGCCGTCTGTTTGCGCGTGCCACGGAATTCGTAATCAACGAACGGTTGCCAAGGCCAGACGCTGATCATGATGCGGTTGTATTTCAGCTTGGCCAATTGTTGGAGCATCGTTTTTTGCTCCGCCAAGCCCCACGATTCGGGACCGACGGGAAAGTCATTGACGGTCCGCCAAATCCGCTGCTGTTGTTGCGGCTCCAGGGTTTTGTCGATGCCGGTGAAATCAAGTTTCGGTTTGACCGCCGGAATTTTGTCGCCATGCGCCGTATACCGCATGCCAAAATGCCGCCCCAGTTCATAGACGGCCCACAACGTCGCCACCGGGCTGCCGCCGCCGACCACCACCGCCTCCTGCCCCTTCAGTTTTAGGCTGCGGAGCAAATGCCCTTGATCGCTGAGTTCGGGCCAATCGGCGCCCATCGCATCCGCCACAGCGGAATTCGTTTTCGGGCTGCCGATCAACACGACAGGATTATTCCCCGTGGGACTCTCAACAATCGCGGCCTCAACATCGAACAGCGAACGGACCTGCGCCACCCATTCCGTCGCAGCCAATTGTTCCAACGGCGGAGCATCCGCCCCCACAACCACCTCCACCGCCGGCCCCGCCACAGCCAACGACGAGGTCCCCAACAACAAACACGCAGCCACGATCCCCGAACCCAAACACCCTCGCATAACCACCTCCCCCTATGTAATTTCTAGCCACTGACCACTGGCCACCGGCCACTCTTCTCTCGCTTACTCAGCATTGCCCACAACAACAATCCCATTCCGCGTCCGAAAAAACAGTTTGCCATCAGCGATCGAAGGGGTCGCCAAAATGCTGTCACCCATGTCGTTTTTCTTTGCCAGAAACTTAAGCTTGGGACCGGCTGCCAGGACGGCAACCAAGCCGTTTTCTCCGGTCAAATAAATCTTGCCATCGCCGTAAACGGGTGACGCATAATACTCGCCGAAGTTGTGAACGCGTTTGAGTTTCCAGACGGTCGAACCATCATCGGCATTAAAGCAACTCGACAGGCCGCCCTTTTTGACAACATACACCCGTCCATCGACGGCCAACGGTGAGGACAAATTCGAGGGTGACCGGTTGTCGAGATTCCACTGCAGGTGGGTTTTAGTGACATCTCCCGTTCCACCGCCGCGGACCGATTGAATCGTCTGCCCGCCACCGACCATATTGTCGGGCGATTGAAATGCCGCATCGATTTCTGTGTCGACCAAAAACTGGTCTTTGTTCTTATCACCTTTGTCGAATTTTTTCCAAAACGGTTTCGGCACCTCCTCGCGGCTGAGTTTGCCATCCTGGTCAGTGTCTTTCCATTGCAACAGCGCCGGTTTGAGATGACGATCGGTGTCGCCATAACTTTGGATCGAGATAAAAATACTGTCATCCACCACAACCGGAGAGGTCATGACGGTCCGCAGCATCGTATTGCAATTCCAAAGTTCCTTGCCGTCACTCGGCCGATAACCTTTGAGTTTCCCCGATCCGGCCAGCACAATATCGGTCCGCCCATCAGCCGTGCACAACACGGGAGCAGCATAGCCGCCGAGCATGTCGGGACGTTCCTTGCGCCAACGGACGCTACCGGTTTTGGCTTCATAGGCGGCGATGAAAGGATTGAGATCGTCATCTTGGGCGAAGACAACGAGGTCATCCACTAAAACCGGCGAAGAGGCTGCCCCCCAACCGAGCAGAAAATTAGGCGGCTCAATCGCGTCCTCCCAAACGTCTTTGCCGGTTTGGCAGTCGAGTGCTTTGAGGCCCAGCGTAGAAAAATAGACATACACCCGCTCGCCATCAGTAGCAGGCGTCGAGGAGGCATGGCTGTTTGGGCGGGTGATGCGCGGCAAATCGCCGGTGGGGAATTCCCGCTGCCAATGCGGCTTGCCGGTCGCCGCATCAAAGCAATACACCACAAACGTGCCTTCGGTTTCGGTGTCGCCCAACAGGCCGGTGCAATAACAACGGCCATCGGCGATCACAGCCGAGGCGACACCGTCCCCCAATTCATGCGTCCAGAGAACGTTCTCCGTGGCGGAAAAATGCGTTGGTAGCGGCAAATCAGATTGCGAGACGCCACTGCAATTTGGCCCCCGAAACTGACGCCAATCATCGGCTTCGCCTGCGGTGGCCAGTGAGGTCACACCGATTCCGAGATACAACACCGCTGTGCCCAACAGTGTCATGTGGTGGTCTGGTCGTGGCATTCCGATCTCCTGGGTCAGTCCGGTGCTCATAATTGCCGGAGTTTGCGGACGTTGATATGAGAATTGATGATACCGGTGGGAAACGGTCGAAGCAATCAAATGCCGGTAAAGTGCGGCGTAAGCTGCTAAGTTCTAAGAACTTTCGACGTCATTGCCGCTATCGCACGAGGACGGGGATTGATTTCGACGAGCGTGGCTGCGAAAATCAAAACCAGACGATGTATGATCAACGAATCAGGGTCGGAAATACCGCATAAAACCTATGGCTGAAGAATTCATCTTGATCCCCGGACGCACCAGCAAACAAGGGACGACGCTCAACGAGGGGAAATATACCGACGGCTATTTAGAAGAAATCAGCACGCTGCAGATTTGCGATCAAGACATGCAGCGTTTAGGACTCAGCGACGGCGATCAGGTCCGCATGTGGAATGACGTCGGCGAAGTCACAGTCCCCTGCAAAACCAGCAAAGGGGACGAACTCCCGCCGGGACTGTTGTTCATCAGCTACGGCATGTGGTCCAGCGCACTGATGGGAGGCGACACCCAAGGCAGCGGCATGCCGGACAGTAAAGGGCTGGATGTCTTTTTAGAACCGGCCTGAGTTGGCCAACATCAGGGGATGATAACGAAATTCACCACGGAGGCACGGAGGGAAATATAGGCTGTAGGCTTTAGGGATGTGCGATCACATGTTTTCCTATGGTCTACGGACTACAGCCTAAAGCCTCTTTCTTCTTCCGTGGTGAAATACAACAAAAACACGTAAAATATCGATTCACCGCCGTAAGGCCGCGCCCTCAGGAGGGCGGATGTTCGTTTGCCGGGGTTTCTGCATAGCTCCGGCCCTGTTGAAGGGGGAACCGATCCCCATGAGTATTGCCGAATTACCGGTCGACAAGACCGAAGAGTTGAAGATCGTCAAAGATGCCACCTGTACGTTTTGCGGCTGTGTCTGCGACGACATGGAATTGACGGTTGAAGGCAACAAGATCACCAAGGCCAAAAACGCCTGCGTGCTCGGCAAGTCTTGGTTTTTCAACCACCACATCGAAGACCGCCCCGAAGCCACCATCGCAGGGCAACCGGTCCCCTTCGAAGAAGCCGTCGAAAAAGCCGCCGACATCTTGTTGGCCGCCACTTATCCGATCACCTACGGCCTGTCTGATACGACCAGCGAAGCGCAGCGCGTGGCCATCGCCATCACCGACTGGATTGGCGGCACGATTGATACGACGACATCGGTCTGCCATGGGCCGTCCGGCATGGCATTTCAGGGAGTCGGCGAAGTCACCTGTTCGCTCGGCGAGATCAACAACCGGGCGGATTTCCTGATGTTCTGGGGCTGCAACCCGGCCGGAGAGTCATCCGCGACACTTCACCAAGTACAGCCTGATGCCCAAGGGCCTGTTTACGCCCAACGGCCGCAAGGACCGCACGGCCGTGTTGATTGACGTCCGCAAAACCAAGACCGCCAAGGCGATGGATTACTTCCTGCAGCTGAAGCCGCGGAGCGATTTCGAACTTGCTTGGGCACTGCGTGGAATCGCCGCCGGTGTAGAGGTCGATCCGGATATCGAACAGATCACCGGCATTCCGTTGGACATGCTGGAGGATCTGGTCTCCAAAATGAAGGAGGCGAAATTCGGCGTCATTATGTTTGGCATGGGGCTGACCATGACACGCGGCAAACACATCAACACCGAAGCGGTCCTGGCTCTGGCCCGCGATATGAACAAGTACACCCGGTTCGCCGCCAAGCCGTTGCGTGGTCATGGAAATGTGACTGGAGCAGACAACATCGTCGCCTGGTCGACCGGGTATCCCTTCGGCGTGAATCTCAATCGCGGTTACCCACGCTTCAATCCGGGCGAATTTACGACGTCCGACACACTCGCTCGCGGCGAAGCCGATGCCGCATTGATTATCGCTTCGGATCCGATGTCGAATTTCAGCCATCCGGCCCGCGAACACCTCTCAAAAATCCCCACCGTGGTGTTAGATCCGAAGCTGAGCGAGACGGCGAAAATCGCCACGGTGGCATTCACTTCAGCGACGTACGGTATCAACACGCCCGGCACGGTCTACCGCATGGACGATGTGCCGATCCCCCTGCGACCAGCATTCGAATCTCCCTATCGCAGCGACCAGACGATTCTAACGGCGATCGAGACACGGATTCGCGAAAAGCAATTGGCAGCCCTCTAAGCCCCGCCTGTGGAGGTCATCCTGTGAGCAAACCACAATTGTTCATCACTGACGCGGATGCAGGTCTGGAACTCTCCGCCGACGAATACGCCGAAGCGGATTTTCAACCTCCGTGCAAATACGAACGCGCTCAACGGAGAATCATCGTGCTGCCACCGCCCGGTCATTATCATCATGTGATCACCAACCATTCTTCGCAAGTATCTCGGGCGCCTTTGAACTCACTCGGCCAAATGTTGTCGAACACGTATTCCAAGAATCTTGGTTGCGCGTCGACGACGATACGGATCGTCATCCTGACATTACCGTCTATCTACTAGCGAATTCGCCGGGCGAAGAGATTCCTGCTCGCGTCCCGGACATCATTTTTGAAATTGTCAGCCCCGGTCGCCCGGCGCATGATCGTGATTACGTTGCCAAACGCAATGACTACGAAACAGCCGGCGTGCAGGAATACGTTATTGTCGACCGTTTCGAACATCGTGTGACGATCTTGCGGCGCGACGGAGAAAAGTTTGTCGAATCGACGCTGCAAGATAGTGATGAGTATACCAGTCCATTGTTGCCGGAACTGCGAATTCCATTAAAAGGGATTCTCTAACACTCTGTTGCGCTGCTGCCCTGCCCTACTCATTCGTTTGACACAGATCCTTTAACACCAGATGTCCCTCCATGTCACTTTTCAAAATCAGCGGCGGTACGGTTTACGATCCCTTAAACAACATCGACGGCGAGGTCCGTGATTTATGGATTGATGACGGTCGATTTATCGAGCCGCCTGCCGATCCTAGTATCATCCCGGACCGTACGCTCGATGCCTCGGGACTGGTTGTGATGCCCGGTGGGGTCGACATGCATTGCCACATCGCTGGGCCGAAGGTGAATGTGGCTCGTAAAATGCGGCCTGAGGAAAAACGGCTTGCCGACAAGGTGACTCGCACGTCGCTCACACGTTCCGGCACAATGGGCAGCGTCCCCAGCACATTTGCCACGGGATACAAATACGCCGGTCTGGGTTACACGACCGCCTTCGACGCCGCCATTCCCCCACTCGGCGCTCGGCACGCGCACGAGGAATTCCACGACACGCCGATCCTGGATAAGGGATTCTACATCCTTGTCGGCAACAACCACTACGTCATGCGGCAGATTCAGGAGAAGGAACCGGAGCGACTAAAAAACTATCTCGCCTGGCTGCTCAATGCGACCAAAGGTTATTCCTGCAAACTGGTCAATCCAGGCGGAGTCGAGGTTTGGAAATCGACCGGCGGCAATGCCACCGGGCTGGACGATCCGATCGATTACTTCGACGTCACGCCGCGACAAATCATCACAGGCGTGGCCCACGCCGCTGGCGAATTGGGACTGCCGCACCCGGTGCATATCCATTGCAACAATCTCGGTATGCCCGGCAATTGGATGACGACGCTGGAAACGATGAAAGCGCTCGAAGGCCGCAAAGCGCATATCACCCACATCCAGTTTCACAGTTACGGCGGCAATCCCGACGAGCAAAGCACGTTCTGTTCGCAGGTCCCCCAATTGGCCGATTACGTCAACAGCCACCCAAACCTCACCGTGGACGTCGGCCAAGTGATGTTTGCCGAGACGACCTCGATGACGGGCGACGGTCCGTTGGGTTACTTCCTGCACAAGGTGACCGGCCGTAAATGGTTTTCCGGCGATACCGAAATGGAAGCTGGCTGTGGAATTGTGCCGATCGAATACAAAGACAAATCGATGGTGCACGCGCTGCAATGGGCCATCGGATTGGAATGGTATCTGCTAGTCAATGACCCCTGGCGGGTAGCGATGAGCACCGACCATCCCAACGGCGCTTCGTTCATGGCGTATCCCGAAATCATCGCCCTGCTGATGGATCGGGAACGCCGCCGCGCGGTCTTGGACCGTGTCCCGTCCGGCGTGAAGGAGCGTTGTTCGCTGGCTGATTTGGACCGGGAATACACGCTCAACGAAATCGCCATCGTCACGCGAGCGGCGCCGGCCAAGATGTTGGGGCTGACGCAAAAAGGCCATCTGGGACCGGGCGCCGATGCCGACATCACGATTTACACGCCCGACAACGACATTCAACTGATGTTCGAATTGCCGCGTTTCGTCATTCGCCGCGGTCGGGTGATTGTTGAACAGGGGGAAATTCGCGAAAACGTCACCGGCGAAACCCTGCACGTGGCACCGTCATTCGACCCGGATGCGGTCGAGGACATTCAAAACTGGTTCGAACAACATTACACGATCCAATTCGCGAATTACCCGGTCCAAGAGCACTCTGTCGAACATTTACGGGCCATCCCGACACAGTAAACGTCACTTTTACGGGAAAAATCCGCGAAATCGGCATTGATACTTTGCAACGCAAAGAGGAAAATGTACCCTTGAGACGTACGGCACCTCGAACGGGTGGGTGAAGCTCCCGTTGAGCCGTGTGGCGTCGCTAAAACTACCTGCAAGTATCGTGTTCAGCGGAAACTTCGCCGTTCCGCAGCGCAACTAACCAAAGCGAATCCCTGTGACTGTTGCATCCCCTCATCCCACCACGACGGATTCCCCTCCGGTTCCCGCAGAACTGCTACCCAAGCATATTGCCGTCATCATGGACGGCAACGGCCGTTGGGCGCAAGGGAAAGGGTTACCTCGCATCGAAGGGCATCGCCGCGGCGTGACCAGCGTCCGCAAGATCGTCGAGGAGTGTACCCGATTGGGGATCGGGCAGTTGACGCTGTATTGCCTGAGCAGTGAAAACTGGAAACGGCCGCAGCACGAATTGAGCATGCTCATGACGTTGCTGGAACAATTTGTGATCGAAGAACGAGCGGAAATCATGCGGCAGAACATCCGCTTCGGCACGATTGGACGCCGCGACGGGTTGACCGACAGTGTGCTGGCGGAGATTCAAAAAACGATCGATCTCAGCAGCAGCAACGACGGCATGAAACTTTGCTTGGCGCTAAATTACGGCAGTCGAGGCGAAATTGTCGATGCCGTCAAACAGATCGCCGCCGACGCGCAAGCGGGAAAAATTGCAGTCGAAGACATCTCTGAAGCGACCATCGACGAACATCTCTATACGGCTGGCAGTGACGATCCCGACTTGGTGATTCGTACTGCTGGGGAGATGCGGGTCAGCAATTTTCTGCTTTGGCAAATTAGCTATGCGGAATTTTGGGTCACAAAAAAATGCTGGCCCGACTTCCGCGAACCGGACCTGCACACGGCGATCCGCGATTTCGCCAGCCGCGACCGCCGCTTCGGCGGTTTGAACGAGCCGACCACATCACCGTAACGGCACGATCCCCCGGCAAAGCCGGGGGCTGATGGAAAAACGCTCTTGTTGATTCCACCTCTCAGCCCCCGGCTCCGCCGGGGGGTTTGTTTTTTCACCGCACACGCAAAGAAATTCATCCATGCTTGGTTGGCGATTGTTCCTCTCGGCGATCATGATTCCCGCCTTTATCGGCGGGTTTTACTTCGATGCCCAATTCGGTCCGACGGCGCCATTTTTGTGTGTACTCGCCATCGCGCTGGCGGCCCGATCATCGTGGGAAATGGTCGATTTGCTAAAGACCCGCGCGTTTCGGCCCGATGCGCGGATGGTGATCGCTTGCTCGGTGATTGTCGTTGCCGCGAACTGGGTTGAGCGTTGGTCCGGAAACGAATCGGCCGCACCGACCGGTGTGGGGGCATTGGGACCGTGTCTGTTGGCATTTACGGTCGCGCTATTGGCGCTGTTCTTACATGCCGCCCTGCGGTATCGCGAACCGGGCAACAGCATGGAATCGCTCGGTGCCGAAGTCCTCACGGTCGCCTATATCGGCATCCTGTTGAGCGTGACCGCGCAGTTGCGATGGGTGGCGGGGGCCGATGCCGGTTATTTGGCGTTGGGGTCGTTGATTATCGCCACCAAATCGGGCGACATTGGGGCCTATACCCTGGGACGGTTGTTCGGCAAACGCAAGATGATTCCTCGCCTCAGCCCCGGCAAGACATGGGCGGGGGCCTATGGCGCGGTTCTCGGCGCGGGAGCTGCCTCCTGGGCCTGGTTTACCTTTGCAACCCCACTGCTGATCCCCGGCACGAAGCCGTGCGCCCCGCAATGGGCGATTCTGTTTGGAGTGGTCCTCGGAGTGGTGGGATTGATTGGAGACCTGTGCGAATCGCTGATCAAGCGGGATGTCGGCCGCAAAGATTCCGCCGTGTTACTCCCCGGTTTCGGGGGCGTGTTGGACATTCTGGACAGCATTCTCTACGCCGGTCCGGTGGCGTATATCCTTTGGCTGTTATTGCCTTTAGGGCCATAATGAACCTGTGCGATGTGCCGCTTGTCCTGCTGATATGGGAAGCGGAATACCAGGGCGAAATGGCCTCCCTGGGAAACCGTAATCCAGGACCGTCACTTGAGTTGCCCTGCTTCTCGGCTATTATGATAATTATCTAGCACATGCGATCTTGATTGGCTTGCCCATGCTGAATGGGTCGCGCGGCTCAGCGGGCGCTTCGCCCTTCCGGAGAGATGGAACGCATCGCCGATCCGTAGGTCAGGCAGCCGCCTGACAGAATGGACCTATCCACGTCAAATAAACGAACCCGTCAGGCGGCTGCCTGACCTACATTTTGCTGAATAACTGATTCGAGCTTGTTATGAGTGATACACGAAACCTGTTCAATCGCGTTTGGGACAACCATGTTGTCCGGGAATTGGCATCGGGCCAGTCGCAAATTTTCATCGGGCAACACCTGATTCATGAAGTGACCAGTCCCCAAGCGTTCCAAATGCTCCGCGATCGGGGCTTGAAGGTCATGTATCCCGAACGGACGTTGGCGACAGTCGACCACATCATCCCCACCGAAATCCAATCCCGGCCGTTTGCCGACGGATTGGCCGAAGAGATGATGACCGCCATCGAAAAGAATTGCGACGAATTCGGCATCACGCTGCTCGATCTGAACGATGACCGCCAAGGGGTGGTACACATCGTCGGCCCGGAATTGGGCGTCACGCAACCGGGAATGACGATCGCCTGCGGTGACAGCCACACGAGCACTCACGGGGCGTTCGGGTCCATCGCCATGGGCATCGGCACCAGCCAAGTTGCCGCGGTGTTGGCTTCGCAGACATTGCCCATGAGCCGTCCGAAAGTCCGCCGCGTTGAGGTGAACGGCGAATTGGGACCGGGCGTATATGCCAAAGATGTCGCCTTGTACATCATTCGCAAATTGGGCGTGCAAGGAGGCGTGGGCTATGCCTATGAATTCGCCGGCACGGTCTTCGATGCGATGACGATGGAAGAACGCATGACGGTCTGCAACATGAGCATCGAAGGGGGTGCCCGGTGCGGTTACATCAATCCAGACCAAACCACCGTCGACTATATCCGCGGCCGTCCGTTTGCTCCCCAGGGTGCTGCGTTTGAAAAGGCAGCTGAGTATTGGCTGAGTTTGGCATCCGGCCCCGATGCCCAGTACGACGATGTTGTCGTTTACGACGCAGCCGACATTGAACCGACGGTCACCTGGGGTATCAACCCCGGTCAGTCGGTGGGAGTCAGCGAAGAAATCGGCTCCGTCGACAGTTTCCCGGAACAAGAACAGGCCGGCGTTCGCGAAGCGTTAACGTTCATGGAGTTGGAAGAACATCAACCGATTAAGGGCTTGAAAATCGACGTGGCCTTTGTCGGATCGTGCACCAATGGCCGCATTTCGGACCTGCGTGAGGCAGCCCGTGTGGCGGAAGGTCACAAGGTCGCCGCCCACGTCCGCGCGTTAATCGTGCCCGGTTCGCAACAAGTCCGCAAACAGGCTGAAGAAGAAGGTTTGGACAAGATCTTCGAAGAGGCCGGGTTCCAATGGCGGGCAGCGGGGTGCTCGATGTGCTTGGCGATGAATCCCGACAAACTCTCCGGTCGCGAACTCTGTGCCTCCTCCAGCAACCGCAACTTCAAAGGCCGGCAAGGCAGTCCAACCGGACGAACGTTGTTGATGAGCCCAGCCATGGTTGCCGCTGCGGCAATCGCCGGTGAAGTGGTCGACGTCCGCGAAGTCGCCGCCCCGGTCGGTGTTTAGCGCATTACAAAGTTGATGGTCCGGGAGGGCGAGGCTCCCGCCGAGCCACGATCAACCAATACGCCCGCCCACAAAACAACAGCGATTTTCAAGCAACGTCCTACGCGAAGCGGTAAAAGTGGCTCAGCAGGAGCTTCGCCCTCCCGCAACGTCGAAAGACATTGACGAAAACACAATTTGAGAACACGCCCTCACGTTTGGCATTCCACTAGATTTTGGTTTTGATCATGAAAAAAATTGTAAAAGTCACCGGCCCCGGTATGCCGCTGTTGTTGGACGATATCGACACCGACCGCATCATCCCCGCCCGCTATTTGCGCTGCGTCACCTTCGATGGTTTGGGCGATCACGTCTTTAAGGATGACCGCGAACAACATGGCGATCATGTCTTTGACCGCGACCACCATCAAGAAGCCAAGGTGCTTGTCGCCGGTCGGAACTTCGGCTGTGGTTCCTCCCGTGAGCATGCCCCGCAAGCGTTGCTGCGTTGGGGGATTGAAGCAATCATTGCCGAATCGTTCGCCGAGATTTTCCACGGCAATTGCACCGCACTGGGCATCCCTTGCGTGCATGCGACGCCGGAGCAATTGAAACAAATCACCGCCGCCATCGAGGCCGACCCCAGCCTGCACCTGACCGTCTGTCTGGAAACATCGACAGTCACGCACGGCGACACCAAACACGATTGCCACGTGCACGAAGGCACACGCACCGCACTGGTCAGCGGGCAATGGGATTACCTGGGCGAATTGCTCGAAGGCGAACCACAAATCCGCGAAACGGCCAGCAAGCTGCCGTACGTGACGAACTTCGCGTGAGAAAAATGATTCACCACGGAGGCAGAAAAAAAGGCTTTAGGCTTTAGACCTTAGACTGTAGGGTTCGATCATTCGAACGTTTCCTAAAGTCTACAGTCTAAAGCCTACGGCCTAGTCTCCGTGCCACCGTGGTGAACCCTAACAACGTTGCTCAATGACCGATGGTCAAAATCCCAGCATGCGGGGGCTGACGAACCAGCGTAGGACGCCGTGTTCGGCGCAGGGGGAACCGTGGATTTCCAGGCTGGCGATGTTTGCGCGGCCGAAGGTGAGCCAGCCGCCGCCGGCGAAAAAGGATGTGTAGACTTGCACGTCCGGGGCATGGCCCACAATCGCCACGGATTTGGCCGACATCTCCTGGAGCAGTTCGCACAGTTTTTGCGGGTCGGCGCCGGGGGCCATGATATTGCTGATGAGCATATCATCAGCGTCCAGCCCCACACCATCGCGCAGTATTTCCGCAGTTTGCACGGCACGAACGAGCGGGCTAGAGATGATTTTCTGTGGGACGGTCCCCTGTTTCGCTAGCCAAGCGGCCATCTGCCGCATTTGCTCTTTGCCGGGTGGGGTGAGCGGGCGCTCGCGGTCACTGGGGGCAATATCGGCGGCGATTCCGTGCCGGATGATGTAGAGGTCCATCGATTGCGACTTCGCTTAATGCTTGAGGGAATCAGCTCCCCATTTCGGAAGCCGCAGAGACTTGAGTTTATGTCGCCCCAGACAGCGGTGTCAAGAAGTTTGCCGATCGTGATTTCACAAAAATCGCCGAGGGAACGTCGCCGACAGCGCATGAATAATGCCCGGCGAAAAATCAGGTGCGCGCCTGATTGTGGTATTCTAATTCGGCCAACCCTCCGCATAGTCAACTTCTAACGCGATTGTTTCCAACATGGATCGCGAGAAAAACAGAGAGACGGTCGCAATCCGGTACAAGCCCCGCTGTTGCATCTTAGCCGCGAAAAGCGTCAGTTCGTGAAAACGATGCGTGGGCGTCAATGGCTGTGCATCATCGATTCCAATGACGGGACCACGTACGTCCCGCGGAGCATTTGATCCAGGACTTCAGCATGGGCGGCATGCTCCCGCGCGTCTTCCTTAGCGATCAAGCCCGCTTCGATCATCCGTAACAAATACTTCTCAAGGATGATCGAAGCGGTCATTGTCTGCTGCATGCCGACGCGAATGCCGATACTGTCGCCGGCGAGAATGCTATCGGAAATATGCTTGGTGTCGTTGAACATGAATTCCAGCGCTGGGGCGCGGCCGCCGCCGATTTTCGGGATCAGCCGTTGGCAAATGATGCACTGCACGCAATCCCGCAGTTGCAATTTGACAAGGTCCCGCTCCACGGGATCAAAAAAGCTAACCACCCGATTCACGACCTCCGAGGCTGTGTTGGCATGCAGCGTGCTAACGACCAAATGCCCCGTGGCAGCGGCATTGATGGCCGATCGAATGGTGTCCGGATCGCGCATTTCGCCGATGAAGATCACATCCGGATCGTGCCGCAACGAAGCCTTGACCGCTTCATGGAACGACTCGACGTCGATCCCCACTTCCCGCTGCGAAATGATCGACTTTTTGTTGTGATGCACATACTCCACCGGCTCTTCGATAGACAAAATGTGCAAAGACTTGTGCGTATTGATCCAATCGATCAGCGAAGCCACGGTTGTGGACTTGCCACTGCCGGTCATGCCGGTCACCAGGATCAAACCAAAATGAGCGCGGCCCAGATTCTCCATGATTTCGCGAGGAATGTTCAAGTCTTCAAACGACGGGATGGTTTCGGAGAGAAACCGCATCGTACAGTGCGGCACATCACCTTTGATAAATGCCGACACCCGCGCATAGCCCATACCGACTTGATGATAAGTAAAACTGCATTGGCGATGCTTCTCAAAGTCCTTCCAATCGCGATCGGGGGCGATTTCGCGGATGAACGCTAATATCTGCTCGGCTGAAAGCGGCTTGAGCATTTCCGAATTGCGGGCCACGTTGTCTACCCGAAACACCGGGTGGGCATCGGGGAAGAGGTGCACATCGCTGGCCTTGAATTTGAGCATCGCATGAAACATTTTTTCAGCGCTCAAATGGTCCTTACGGTAGTGCTCTCCATGAAATCGCCAAACCTCCGGCAATGGCAATAACCGCGATATCCCATCAATGGTTTTGCGAGTCTCCTCAGCGTGTTCCAGATCGTTGCAATGACACAGAAGCTCGAGCGTGTCCCCCTCTTCGGTGGCGGTCAGCGCGCCGCCGGAATTCGCCACGAAGTTCTTCACATCGACTAACAAGGGACCGTCGAGGAGCAGGCGGATTTTGAACGTCTCAAAGGGTCCGTCAAAGTTCTTCCGGTCGGCGTGGATCTCGATTCCCGGTGCATGGGCCACGATCGATCGCGGCGCTCCGTGCGTGCGGCGGGCATGCTCCTCCGCCATCTCTAGAACGGTGATCAAGCTTTCTTGGTGGCCAATGCCGAGAATCATTTCGGTCATGCTGTGGTTTCTCACTCAAAAGTATTTGTGACCGTGGAAACCCGAGCACCAA
This sequence comes from uncultured Planctomycetaceae bacterium, assembly GCA_942492455.1. Classification (GTDB taxonomy): domain Bacteria; phylum Planctomycetota; class Planctomycetia; order Planctomycetales; family Planctomycetaceae; genus Symmachiella. The sequence continues at coordinate 17,160 of CALOFE010000089.1, forward strand.
CTCCATCTTGTACCGAACGGACTGAAGATTGCAACATTATTCTTGCGATGCGCCGCGCATCGATCCTATCGTACGACCTGCTCAGGAGGCGGGTCGGATGATTCCTCTTGACGTTTGGACGTAATTTCCGGCATGATCACCCCCCTTTTCCGCCCGTCGCAAGGCCCCCGCTCCCCGTTTGCGAAAGGATGCTCGATGCGCCATATTGTTCAATTGTCCGCCCTGGCCCTGATGTGCTTGTACGTTGTCACCGAGACTCGGGCCGATGATGCCCCACTGAATCCGCCAGCGACTGCAAGTGAGGCGCCCGCCGATCCACCGACGCCCCAAGACGACGCCGAAAAGGAACCAGCAGTCCCTCGTTTTGTGCTGCTGTTAACGCGGCAAGTCACTGCGGACGACGCGCCGGTCGATCGCAATGCAATCCCAACTTATGGTGCCCCCTACAAACCCACCCAAGCAATTACGAAACAGAAAGTTTCATCGTATAAGCCGGAGCCCAAACGGTCCTCGAAACGTCCCGCCAAACCATCCAGTACACAGGAAACGTTGCGCGTGCTTTGTGCGGATGTCAAATTATCCGGCAGTGCTGCTCCGGGAAAAGCGGTGAGTTACACCATCCAGTGCACCGGTCCGGTGACGCTGGAGAACGGCACAACGAAGATCCATGCCAGCAATCTGCATTATGCCGAAGGCGCACTGACGCTGGACGCTGTCACCATCCATCAGACCGGTTCAACCGCCGGTTTGTTTGAAGAGATGCAGTCAGAAAAACTGATCATCAAATTCCCATTAGAAAGCCTCGCCATTCAGGACGCGGACAAATACGTCGCCCCCAAACCTCGGGACGACCACCGACGTGCCCCCGACATGTTTGATGAATTTGATGAGTTCAGTGACCCTGAAGCTTAATGATTCCAGCAAGCGGGGCTGTGGACATCGGGAAACCATCCCCGTTTCGTCGACTGCCCCGCCGTTAGAATCCACACAATCACGTCAAGCATCCCGATGCTGTTGGAGAAACTCACCATTTCTTAGTCTTTACCCCAGTTCGAGCGCGCAACGCGGGCTACATTTGGGCAACCCTCGAACTGCGCCGACTAAGACTGGGATCATGTTTTTCTTCAAAAACCGCCGAAAACGCAACGAAGTCAACGCCTTCATGCGGCGTCTCGCCGACCGCACGACACCCACTTTACGCAATGACTCCGAAACGCGACAGGAATTGCGGGTCAATCGTTCGTTGCCCGTCTTGTTGATTCCGTTCATCGACGAAAAACCAAACGTCGAACTCACCGCATTTGGGGTGACGAAGAATCTATCCAGCCTCGGAGCCGCCATTCTCGCGCAACGGCCGATCACGACCGATCTTGTCGCAGTTGGCTTTTGGAACGAGGATTACTGTGACTTCATCCAAGGCGAAATCCGCTACCGCAAACCGGTCGAAGGTGGTTATTGGCAATTCGGCTTGCAGTTGCATGAAGTGATTCCCCGCGGCGAATACCGCGTCCTCTCACTTTTAGGTGACATGGCTGACCGTCTGACTGCCGACGATGACCCGGCGGCGTTCGAATCGGTATTCGCGAACATCTAACGCCTCAGCTCCGGGGGGTTTGCTCGTTCGCAGTGGCACTACCGTACGGGAGCGTATCCCGCGATTCGCCGCAATAAGCCGATTTGCCCGGCGTGCACCATTTCGTGCTGTCCGCAGAACAGCAGCGCTTCGAGCTTGGTCTTGGCGGCCGGATGCGGCTCGGTTAAAGGCATGTCCAATTCTTCGACCGGCAGATTTTGCATACAATTCAGAGCCGCCACATGCACTCGGTCCAACGTCGCCCGCAATTCGTCGGGCCCGGGATAGTCGCCCGGCTTACTCGATGGAATCGAATTCTTGCCAAACAGCCGCAAGTAATCCGGCGGGACCAGTTTTTCGTCACCCGGCTGCGCACCACGGATCCGCACCAACGCTAACCGATATTCAGCGACAGCCAAATGTCCCACTTGCCATCCCACGTGCGTGGTGTGATGCGCCGGTGTTTGATACCAATCAACAGTGTCGATCGTATCCAACAAGTCCAGCGTATAATTGCGGGCGAACAACAATTGATCGACGGCAAGTTTTAAACGAATCATCGGTGAGACCCTTAGTTCATTTTCCTGCCGCGGGAGATTTTTCGACACCACGGTTCAGCAAGACCCAGGTGCCCGATTTTCCTGACACGGCGATGTCGAGTTGACCATCGTCGTTCAAGTCTGCCGTGCGAATCTGCATGCCGGTGCCGATGCCTTCTCCGGCACTGATGAGATGCCGCTCAAATTTTTGGTTGGCCTGATCCCATTCGTAATAATACAGGCATTCCGGTTCCACGCCCCCTGGGTCGCGACCGGCATGACCGCGTACTCGTTTACCCGTGATCAACTCCCCTGCTCCGTCACCATCGATATCCGCCCAATGCAAACAATGCGTTTGCGAATAAGAACGATCGATGAGGTGTTCTTTCCAGGCGGTGTCGTCTTCGTCGGTGTTCAATTGCTCCAGCCAATACAGGCCGTAGTCATGGCCATTGCCCCAAATCACGTCGTTCCGTCCGTCGCCGGTGAGATCCACAACTAGAAACGGGCAACTGCCGTGCGGACGATTCCAACTTGCGTGATGTTTCCACTCCTTCGAGAGTGCATCACTGCCCGGATGTTCGTACCAGCCGACAAGCGTCAAAATATCATCGTGGCCATCGCCGTTGACATCGCCGAACGCCATACCGTGTCCACAGCCGTTATTGCCCAAGACATGTTGTTCAAGTGTCGGACCTTCCTCAGAAGGGATCAACTTCCAAGCAACGAGCGGCGCTTCGGTTTCCCAACAATCGACAACGATTTCGGGCACATTGTCGCCATCCAGATCCTGGAGAAAATACGCCTCATTGCGACTGCGGGTTTTCTTCAGCAAATGGGGCTTCCAGAGCAGCCCCTTGGTTAATCCCACTTTGCCTGGGTTTTCGTACCAGAAGATTTCTTCGCCGTGCCAATCGCCGGAAATCACATCGATCCAACCGTCACCGTTGACGTCGTAGACGTGGTCGCCGTTATTCTTCAAGTAATCTTCACCAAACTCCTCAATATTACGCAGGGGCCGCGCCGCAAAGTCCGGAGCAGCAAACCAATTGCGGCCGGCAATTACGTCCAACTTCCCATCCTGGTCGACATCGGCAACCGCGCATCCCTCGTTGGGACTGACAGCCAATGGGATTTTTTCGAAGGTCACCGAGGGCTGTTCCGCAGCAACCGCGTCCGCCCCGGTAGCGATGCATAACCCATATCCGGCGAGACAAACGATGGCGAAGGCTTTCAGCGGCATGGTATTCAGTAGCATAATCGGCTCTCAAGTTTCCTAGGACTTCAGTAGGAGCAACGGCAATCCCGAGCATCCAGCATAAAGAATTCTGCGCGATTCGTGAATCGCGACGGGCATGATCATTGAAAATATCCCGGTCCTTGCCACAATCAAAGAAGGGGCGTCGGTGCCGGGTTTGAGGGTCGAAATTGACCGCAAGCCCGTCAGATGGCTGAAAAACTGTGTGCGGCGCCTGTTATTGCGGCGCGAAAACGGGGATACTGTTTCTGTGGGCAGTTGATCATCGAAACAGGTCAGGCAGTCAACAAGACTGGCCCTGTATTTCGCATGCTAGAATTTGAATTCACCACACCAATCCGATTAAACTCATTGTGAACAGGTGTGTCCTGCCCTATTTGCGTCATTCAAAACTGAGGTGACTCGTGTCGACCATTGCTGCTCGATGCCCTAAGTGTAAGTCCGTGTTTCGGCTCAAAGACGCCAGTCTAGCGGGCAAAAAAATCAAATGCCGGAAATGCCAGGCACCGTTCGTGGTCCAGCCGATCAAGTCCAGTGGCGACGGTGGCGGTGCTAGGCGCAAGACCAGCAGCAGCGTTGATCCCTACGGTCGAGAGATCTCCTTCTCGAAGACTGGGGAATTGCCGGTCAGCGGGCGGAAAATTAAAAAGATTCAAAAGGCGGCAACGACCGAAGAATCAGAAGCTGACGAACCCGACGAATTTGGTCAGCTAGCTGCTCCCAAGCGCAGGCTCAAACCGCGCGGAAAAAAAGGCAAAGCTAAAGCCGAAGACACGGGCAAAAAGAAAAAGAAGAAATCTCAAACAACCAAGCTGCAAAAAATCATCGCCATCGCAGGCGGTGTGGTCCTGCTGACAATGATCATCCTCGGAGCGGTTTTTGGGCCTACGATGGCCAAGCGAATCGCGGAATCCGGCAAACTGGTCGCCCCCAAAAAGTATCTGGTTTATGAACCTGCTGACGGCGAAGTGATGATCGAGTACCCCGAAGGCTGGGACATTTCACACGGTGGAGGCCATTCCAACAAATTGTTCTTCCTGCGGATTAACCATGCAGGTGTGGAGGTCTTCATCGTTGAATTCGACCCGCAAAAAGAGGCCATGAACGTCGCGATGACCGGAGGGCAATCTAGATTTGACAATCCGGACAAGGCTCCGTCCTACGCTGTCCACCAACGCCGACTCAAGGAAATCCAAGAGACGAATTCGGACTTCGAAGAGGGACAGCCCAAGGAAATGCTAACCGGTTTTGGAATTGCGCAATATTCGAAATTCACCGACCCTGGGCTCATCTTTGGGAGCACGACCGGTTATCGAATGACGCTGTATGATCCGGATGGCGGAAAATACAATGCCTATTTTCGCTGTAGTCCCAAACAGTTTGATACAGCCAAACCAATTTTTGAACACATGATGGGGACAATTGCACCGGCCAATGTGGACGACGACGACGACTTTTAACGGCTTGCGAGTCATGGAGACTCCACTCATCTTTCCGTCCATTCAAACCGTCCGCACAAAGGAATTCATGTATGCGATGTGCCGGTATTTTTCTACTCCTGATCGCCGCCGCGACGCCGCTAGCGGCAGCTGAGATTCATGACGACATCGACGCCGATACCGGGTGGCAGGTGATTACGGCGCAGGCCGGACAAACGAAGATCCGGGTGGTCCCCGCTGCGGGTTTCAACGTTTTCTCCATTGAATATGCCGGGCGCGAATTGCTCAAAACGCCACCAGTGCTCGCCGACTTGCCCGGAGTTTCGTACGGCGTGCCGCTGCTGTATCCCAGCCCCAATCGCGTACGCAATGCCCAATTTACATTTGAAGGCAAAACATATCACTTCGATGCCAATGACGGGACGAACTTCATTCACGGTCTGGTCCACAATGTCCCCTGGACGGTTCGCCGGACGGAAGTCGACGCCCACCAGGCTGTGATCGAAGCGGAACTGGCCTTCGCGCCTGGTACCAAACATTACGACGCATTTCCGCTTGAGCACACACTTCGTGTGGCTGTGACCGTCCGCCCGGAGGGCGTGAGTTGGAAATATGAAGTCGACAACACGCACGGCAAATCCAAGGTACCGTTCGGCTTCGCACTACATCCTTGGATTCTGTATCAAGGCGAACGCAAAAACACATTTCTCACGATACCTGCAGCGCAATGGATGGAGGCCGAGAACTTACTGCCGACTGGAAAACTGGTCGATCTAGAAGGGACTGCCTTCGATGCCCGCGCTGCAAAGTCGCTAGAGGGGTTTGTCATCGACGACGTCTACTCGGGGATGCAGTCGGATCACCCCACGGTGGCCGATTTCCGCGACGCGGGGATTCAGTTTTCCCTAGATGCCAGCGACGATTTCACGCATTTGGTGGTCTATACGCCGGAAAATAAAAACTGGTTTTGCGTGGAAAACCAAACCTGCTCGACCGATGCACACAATCTCTACCAACAGGGATTGAAAGCGGAGTCACATTTGCTCGTCGCCGAACCGGGTGAAACATTAAGCGGAACGGTCAACTACCGCGTTAGCGACGCCCGCGGACACAAATTCAGCCGCTGGGAAAAGGCGATTCGAAAGTTCGAAGCCCAAGACCGCCAACACCCGCCGGCAGCTGGTGGGACGCTGTTTGTTGGTAGTTCTAGCATTCGCTTTTGGGATTTGCCCAAATATTTCCCCGATCGACCAGTGATCAATCACGGCTTTGGCGGCTCGCAAATGATCGACAGTCTGTATTTCGCCGATCGAATCGTGCTCCCCTACCAGCCGCGCACGATCGTCGTCTACGCGGGCGATAACGACATTGCCGGTGGACAATCGCCGGAAACAGTCGCCGAAGATTTCCAACGTTTCGCCCGCAAGATCCATGCGGCGTTGCCGGAGACGAATATCGTCTACATCGCTATCAAACCGAGTTTGCGGCGGTGGAACTTGTACGAACAAATGGCAAAGGCGAATGCTCTGATTGCCGCATTCGCCGACACCGATGAGCGAATCACCTTCGCCGACATCGCCAAGCCAATGCTCAATGAGCAAGGGACGCCAAAGCCGGAACTGTTTATCAAAGATGGTTTACACCTCAGCCCGGCTGGTTATGAATTGTGGACGTCGGTGATCGAACCGCTGTTACCACGCGCGAATTGAATCACCCTAGCCTGCAATTTCTCCGATATGCCTGAACTGCCCGTTCTTGAAAAAATTCGTGAGTTTCTCACAGTCGAGCAGGTCGCCTATCGCGAAGTGCATCATCAACCGACGTTCACATCGGAAGAATCGGCCCTTGCGCGCGGTGAAGAGATACGCATCGGGGGCAAAGCGCTGCTGTTAAAAGTTGGGGAGGACTTTCGTCTGTTCGTACTGCCGGCAAATTGCAAAGCCGATTCTGCCGCTATCCGCAATGAACTCGGCGTACGAAAAACCCGATTTGCTACACGGGACGAATTGCTCGAATTGACGGGATTAGTTCCCGGTTGTGTCCCTCCCTTTGGACACCCCATACTCCCCTTCGACCTCTATATCGACACGGGTATCGAGCGAAACGACAAGATTGCCTTCAACGCAGGCTCGCTCACCGATTCAATCATCCTGGCCACAGCGGACTACTTGCGGATTGCCCGGCCTGCCAAAAACTTTGCGTTTGCTGCCCAGTAACGGCCGGATTAATCAGCCGCTGGTTGGCAATCACAGCCAGGATCATGAATACTACTCGTAACACTTCTCGGCATTCGCCACCTTCACTTCAAAATCATCTCTTTTCATCAATCTCTTTCAGGACGATTCATAGTGCAACGGATTCTCTTCTTTTTAGTTTTGCTGACCATTCCCACATTACCAGAAATCAGTCCGGCGGCTGACCCTAAGCTTCCCAATACGGCAGCGCTGAAAAAAATCGGACAGCGGATGGACGCGTTCGTTGAAGGGCAACAGGTTTCGGGTGTGGTGACGCTCGTCGCACATCGAGGCAAGGTGGTTCATTTGAAAGCCGTTGGGCTAGCCGATATGGCCCAGCAGCGCCCCATGCAAACCGACTCGCTGTTTTGCATTGCCTCGATGACCAAACCGATGACGGCGACAGCGGTGATGATTTTGTGTGATGAGGGGAAACTCTCTATCGACGATCCCGTTTCGAAATACCTGCCCGACTTTGCAGACATCGAGCTCAGATCCGGTCCGCCCGCACGACCCCTGACCATTGGCGATTTGATGACGCATACCTCGGGAGTCTCTGGGAATCAGCAGAACCAAGGCACGCTGGAGGCGACCGTCCAACAGTTTTCGAAACGGACTTTGAAATTTCACCCGGGTACGCAATGGGCCTATAGCCCTGGGTTGTCCATCTGTGGACGCATCATCGAAATCGTCTCCGGACAACCTTATGAAAAGTTCTTACAGCAACGCATCTTCGATCCGCTACAAATGACAGATACCACATTTTCTCCCAACACCGAACAACAGACGCGAATCGTTACGCTGTATAAGCCAAGCAAAGATAAATCTGCGCTCGTCACAGAGCCCAATTGGTGGTGCAACTTAAACACGGGACGCTCGCCCAACCCATCAGGCGGTCTTTTTTCGACGGCCAAAGATGTGGCCCGGTTTTATCAAATGGTTCTTGACGGCGGTCAATATGGCGATGTCCGGATCGTATCCGAAAAGAGTGTACGCGAAATGACGACCGTACAAACCGGCGAACTTGAGGCAGGCTTTACACCTGGTTGCGGGTGGGGTTACGGATGGGGTGTGGTTCGCAATCCCCAAGGAGTGACCAGGATGTTATCGCCCGGCACGTTTGGTCATGGCGGTGCCTTTGGCACACAAGGCTGGGCTGATCCGGATCGGCAAACGATCTACGTGTTGATGATTCAACGGACCGGTTTTGGCAATGGCGATGCCTCAGACATCCGCGCCGGCTTCCAAGATCTAGCCGTCAAAGCGGTGGACGGAACAAATTAATTCCGTCCTACAGCCGACTCACATCTTCCTCGCTCACAGCGCATAAAAAAATGGCCCGGCGAACGAATAGGCGCTCGCCCCTGCCGAAGCAGGGCTATTCGCTCAAACCGGACCGACCGTACGCTAGCAAATCGCCTGCATGACCTCAAGGTCAAACGCCCCAGCACCTAAGGGTTTTCCCTCAAATCTCTCGATTTTTCTGAATTTGCCTCTGCGTTACTAGCTGACACATTCGGGTATCCACCCAGGATGCATTGCTGTAGTCAACACGAAATGGATCGCAAACTGACCTCTTGTCAAAATGTGACGAAGCGTCAATAATGGTGGTATGGAGATCCTCACACGCAAACAACGTGAAATTCAAAAACGCGAAGCCGATATCCTTTCTCTTTCCCGGCCTATGCTTATTGAAGGGGGATACCACGGTCTGAACATGGATCGTATTGCGACGGAGTTGGAGTACTCCAAAGGGACCATTTACAAGCATTTTTCCTGTAAGGAAGAAATCATTATCGCGTTGGCGATTGAAACGCAGGAAAAACGTTCTGAGTTTTTTTCGCGGGCCGCCGCTTTTGAGGGACGTTCGCGGGAACGGCTTACGGCGATCGGAGTCGCCGGCGAATTGTTTGTCCGTCTGTTCCCTGATCATTTTGCCGTCGAACAAATCATCAATTCCCGCTCTATTTGGGAAAAAACATCTCATAACCGGCGAGAACTGATGCAAGTTGCCGAAGGTAAATGTATGCACTTGGTTTCCGGGATTGTCCGTGATGGAGTCGCTTGCGGGGATGTTGTCCTCCCAGCGAAAACGACACCTGAGGAACTGGTGTTTGGTCTATGGTCGCTCACCTTTGGGGCATACTCGATATTAAGCACAGGCGAGTCATTGGCCAATTTAGGCGTCGAAGATCCTTTTGTGTCGGTGCGAACAAACGTGCACCACATCCTCAATGGAATCGGGTGGCGACCGCTTTCCAGCGAACACGATTACGATGCCGTCGCCGAAAAAATCACCCACGAAATCTTTGCTGAAGAATTCCAATCAGTTTTGGGATAGCCCGCTTCCCTGGGGACTGTAATGACGAACCGTCAAAAACCAACCCGGCGCTCTTTCATCTGGAGTGCCAGTGTGATTCTTCTAGCAGCTGTCGCCGTGGGGATTGCAGCCGCTGCCAACGGTCCACAGTCAGAAAAGGGGGACGCTACACAAAAGAGCGTCCCAGTGAATTTAGTTGTTGCACAACAGGTGACAGAGTTCGACGATGTGAAGGCCTACACAGGAACGATAGCAGCGGCGCGGGTGAGTGAGCTCGCATTTGCGCGGGCCGGACGCTTGATCAAGGTTTTCGTCGACGAAGGAGAAGACGTCTATCAAGGAAAATGCCTGGCACAACTCGACGTCAGACACTTAGAGGCAGAACGTTTGGAACTTCAGGCGCAACGCGCACAAGCAGCGGCTTTGTTAGAGGAGTACCTCGCTGGTCCTCGCAAAGAAACCATTTCAGCAGCGCGGGCCGACGTCACTGACATGCGTTCGCAATACGAACATGCGCTGGCCTCGCATCAGCGCAACGAAGATCTCTACCGCCGCAAGGTGATCTCCAAAGAAGAATATGATCGCTCAAATTTCGGGGTACGTTCCGCCAAGGCAAAGTTCGATTCCACCCAGCGAAAGCTAGACGAATTGTTGGCCGGTACGCGTAAAGAAAAAATCACCGCGCAGCGCGCCGCGGTTTCGCGATTGGATGCCGCTTTAAAAGACTTGGCGGTTGATGTCGAAGACGCTCATCTGATTGCTCCGTTTGAGGGACGAATCGCCATTCGGCACATGGACGAAGGGACGTATGTGACGCCGAATACGCCGGTCTTCCGCTATGTAGAGATCACCAGCTTGGAAGCCAGAATCGGTCTACCGGTCGATATTGCGCGAACGATCCATTCCGGCATGAAACAAGATGTGTTGATTGGTGACCGGACTTATTCGGCGAAAGTGAAAACCGTGTTACCCGAATTGGACAGCACGACCCGCACGCGCACCGTGGTCTTGGAGTTGGATGCTGAAGCGGCTGAGACAGTCGTTCCAGGCGAGGTCGCTCGCATTTCTATTCCCGAAACTGTTCCGACGGACGGGTATTGGTTACCGACGGCGGCACTCAGTCGTAGCAGTCGCGGACTGTGGTCGGTCTTGGTCATCGACAATCTGGACGACTCCTCGACTGGCATAGCTGAGCGGCGTGACATCGAGATTCTGCACGCACAAGGAGAACGTGTGTTGGTGCGCGGCACCTTGCAACCCGGCGATCACGTTATCACCGGAGGTACGCATCGCGTCGTAGCGGGCCAGAAAGTCCGCGGCATGATTCAATAAGTCCTTTCGACTGTTTTTGCTCCTGCGAACTTTCAACATGTCCAATCTGTTTCACCGCAATCGACGCTTGCTGGCACTGACGATCGTATTGATCTTGGTGTCGGGACTGTCGTCGTACGCCGTATTGCCTCGCATGGAGGACCCGATCCTTGTCGAACGGGTGGCGCAGGTGCATACAGTTTTCCCCGGCGCCGATCCCGAACGCGTCGAGACGCTCGTGACGGAAAAACTGGAGGAAGAACTCCAAGACATCGACGAAATCAAGGAACTGCGCTCCGTCTCCCGCACGGGAATTTCGGTCGTAACGATCGAACTTCGCGACGACGTCTACGAATCGGATCCCATTTGGTCACGCGTGCGGGATAAATTAGGAGATGCGACACCGCTGCTACCCCCCGGTGCGACGGCTCCGAAATTTGAAGACGTGCCGATGAAGGCGTACGCTCAGATCGTGGCGCTTACTTGGCAACAGGACGCGCAACCCAATTATGCGATTCTGCGACGACTTTCCGAGGATCTGGAGGACCAGATTCGGGCGATCCCCGGCACCGAAGATGTCGAAACCTTTGGCGATCCCACCGAGGAAATCACCGTCGCCATTGATCTGCAGCAACTAGCGATGCTGGGGCTGACGACCACCGATATTGCGCGACAAATCGAAGCGAGCGACGCCAAGGTTGCCTCGGGTCAATTTCGCGGACATGGATCGGACTTACTGCTGGAAGTGAACGGCGAGTTAGACTCGTTGGCGCAAATCGCTCAGATGCCAATTCACTATGCTGCCGGTGGCCAATTCGTCCAACTGGGCGATATCGCTAAAATCCACAAAGGGATCGCCGAACCCCCTGAGAGTTTGGTGCTCGTCGACGGTCATCCCGCGATTGCCTTGAGCGTCCTCGTCCGTGAATCGCAACGCATCGATCATTGGACACAGCGTTCACGTGCAACATTGGACGCATTCTCCAAACAATTGCCGGCGGGGATCGTTCTGAATACGGTTTTCGAACAAAGTCAATACGTCGAAGCGCGACTCAGTGCGTTGTTTAATAACTTGCTGCTAGGAGGGGCGGCGGTCATTGTGGTGATCTTCTTGCTTATGGGTTGGCGCAACGCGCTGATCGTGGGCATTGCATTGCCGCTGTCGTCGTTGATTGTACTCACGGGGATGCGGATGCTGGGCATTCCCATTCATCAAATGTCGGTTACCGGCTTGATCATCGCCTTGGGACTGCTGATTGATAATGCCATTGTGATTGTGGACGACGTCACGTCGAATTTGCGCGCACAGATGCCGCCGGGGGAAGCGGTTTCAGCGAGCGTTAAACATTTGGCGATTCCCTTGTTGGGTTCGACATTGACCACGGCATTTGCATTTGCGCCGATTGCCTTGATGCCGGGTCCGGCGGGAGAATTTGTCGGTTCCATTGCCGTCAGCGTCATCATGGCCATTTCTAGTTCGTTTGTCCTGGCGATGACTGTCATTCCCGCGTTGACGGTCATCGGCCAAAGTTTGAGTCACGCGCAGCGGGAATGGCGTTGGTGGCGTGATGGATTTTCCCATGCCGGTCTGGGCACGTTGTACCGCCGTTCCCTGGACTTACTTTTCGCGCACCCACTCTTGGGCATTGCCCTGGGGCTCATTTTACCGGTTGCCGGTTTCGTACAGTCCCGGACGCTCTCGGAGCAGTTTTTCCCCCCCGCCGACCGCGATCAATTTCATGTAGAAATGGAATTGCCTTCACACGCATCGATGGAACAAACGCTGGAGATGGTCAAGCAAGTCCAAACCCATCTCCTGGCACGCGATTCGGTCGTCTCGGCCGATTGGTTCATCGGCGAGAGCGCACCGGCTTTTTATTACAACCTGATGCCCAAACAAAAAAACGCGTCGCACTATGCGCAAGCGATGGTGCAGTTGAAATCGGCTGAAGGGGCACGGGAATTGATCCATCAATTGCAGGCGGAGTTGGACGAATCTTTTGCGTCCTCGCGCATCCTTGTGCGACAATTGGAACAGGGCCCGCCATTTGGAGCGCCGGTTGAAATCCGTATTTACGGTCCCGACTTGTTGAAATTGAGCGAATTGGGTGAGGAACTTCGAGCCCATTTGGCAGCCGTCCCCGAGGTCATTCACACGCGTTCGGAACTCGCAGAAGCCTTGCCAAAGTTGTCATTGACCGTGGATGAACAACAAGCACGGTTGGCGGGTTTGGATCATCAAGCCATCGCCGATCAGTTACAGTCGACCCTTGAGGGCACTACAGGTGGATCGATTGTGGAAGCCACAGAGGAGATCCCCGTTCGCGTACGCGTTTCCAACGACACCCGCGCTGACCTCAGCTTGATCAATTCGCTGGAACTACTGCCGTCGTCAGCCAATGCGGCCGGCGAGCGACCGCGCATCCCGCTGTCGGCGATTGCCGATGTCGAAGTCACTGCGGAAATCTCCGCCATTCCCCGCTTCAATGGGCGGCGGATGAACGAAGTACAAGGTTTTATCTCCGCTGGAGTTTTGCCAGCCACAGTTTTGGGGGCGTTTCAACAACGGTTGCAAGAGGCCAATTTTGAAATGCCACCCGGCTATACTTATGAGTTTGGTGGAGAAACCGAAAAACGGGACGACGCGATTGGTAATCTCATGGCCAGCGTCGGTGTCTTGCTAGTGCTGATGGTGGCGACGTTGGTGTTGTCCTTCGGCTCGTTCCGCGTAGCGGCCTTAGTTGGGATGGTCGGGATGCTGTCGGTGGGCTTGGGACTGGGCGCATTGTCGGTGTTTGGCTATCCGTTTGGTTTCATGGCGATTATTGGCTCCATGGGACTGGCCGGCGTTGCGATCAACGATGCGATTGTGGTCCTGGCGGCGCTGCGTGAAGATCCTGATGCACGTCGAGGAGACCCCATCGCTGTACGAAAAGTCGTGACCCACTCCACGAGACACGTGGTCGCCACGTCGCTGACCACGATGGCGGGATTCGCACCGCTGGTGATTGCCGGTGGAGGATTTTGGCCTCCCATGGCGATTGCAATTTCCGGAGGGGTGGGCGGCGCCACGATCCTGGCGTTGTACTTTATTCCCTCGGCCTACGTGTTAGCGATGGGCTCAGGGCGGCGTCACAAACGGCCACCCAGCACGTCCCTCGAACAAGTGGATCCCGCTTCGCAGACGCCAGATCGTGATGACTTAAGAATTCCAGCGGTTGTCGATTCTGTTTGACGACATGCCCCAGGACCAATCCTCCCCCTGCCCCTCGCGAACATCCGCTCGCGTGGGAGGAGTTGGCCTGCGGTTCCCTGCCCCCTGTCATTCACCCAACGGGCACGCCCAGACGGCGGGCGATTTTCCCCCGTAGTTTGCGCCGCATGCGTTTGCCCTTGTCGTAGGAGTAGCCCGCGTGCGCAGAGGCGTCCCGCAAGGAATCGCCCGCGAGTAGGTGCTCCATGAATTGGCAGGCAGCCGCGTCGAGGCCATCCAAGAAACGGCGTAACTCCGCATCCATCTCGCGCCGCTGCGACATATGGACCGGGTCGTTGCTCTTCTTGGGACAGGCAAGTCGGCTGTTCGCATCCAGCCCGGACACGTCCCCCGTTTCCTTGTGCTCGTAACGATGCAAAGAACGTCCAAAGCGAGTTTTGATGCGGTACAACTTTTTGACAAAGTCCTTAAAGCGATCCGTCGCGACACGTCCGACGAATGCTTGAAAGGAACAACCTTGGATTCTGCCCATCTGCCGCGTGTCATAACGTTGTACGGCTTTGATAACGGAAAACACGGCGTCCTGCGCAGCATCCTCAATCTCATGCAGGGTCAGCCCGCGTTTGCGTCCCAGTTGTACGATCAACCGATTGGACCACATGCGATACCGCAACAGCAACTCCTGCTCTGCCGGTTGGAATTGGCATTCCTTGGCCAGTACGACAAGCGGCTCGTCGGCCATTTGTGACAGGTTGAGGTCATACGCAATGTGAACAAATCTCATCATTCGAATTATCTCTGAGGTGTTTTGGATTCTGTGTTGTCTGTGGTCATCGGTGCGGTCGTCGCAGTGACTCAGTCTCGCACTGAATTCTCTGTTGCCGCTCAAGCGGGATGTCAGTCGGTTCGCATCGATCAATTGCTGTTAAAATTGTTGGGATTGGCCAGACGGATTCGTAATGCGATGCGGCGCACCTAGTCGCGACATTAATAGGCAGGCTACGCCTGTCCCTGTTGCACTATGGATTTCGATTCCGTTCAGCGAAAAAAACTGCAAATTGTGACATGTCCGATCAAACCGCCCTGCCCTGCGACCGGCGATAAATTTTGAGAGATGCTACTTCTGTGTCCCTAACTGCCTATCGCAGAAACAAGTTACGAAGAATGCTCTCGTGTTTTCGCTGTTGGGATTCCTTCGTCTCACAATCTTGTACTTAGGGATCACAGATTGTGACCAAAAATCGGCAACTATTTTGGGAAAAATAATTCTTCCCCGTTTAGGACCGCAAAGGGCACGGCAAATGCATAAACAGCTCCCGGCGCGAACTAGGATTCGTTGGCAGAGGGCCGACGGTGCGTCTTTAACACTTAGTGACAGGCACTTATTTGAGATACTTGAAAACTGCTATCCGGAATAACGGCGCAGGCGGAGAGTTGAGGCAAGGAGGTCGTTGATATGAAAACCAATCGCACACCGTACGCACGGCAACATCGTTATCTGATTCTACCCTTTGAGCGAGCGCTGGCCGTCGTTCCACAAACCGCAATATCACCGCTAGGAAAACGACGGACAGAGGTCGTGATCTTGTTTGGGATGTGTCTACTGATCAGCATGATTTCGGCATACGACACATATATGCTCGTCCGATTTCAAGAAACCATCCATGAACTCAACCCCATCGGCTGCTGGCTGATGGATCTCGACAACGGATCGGTCGCCCTGTTCGTGGGATGCAAGTTTATCGGAACAATTTTCGTCCTGACGGCGATTGCGTTTCTCTATCTCTACCGCGAAGCCATGGCCATGTGCGTAGCGACGACGCTGAGTTTGGGGCAACTTATTCTGTTCTGGTTCGTCACCTATTCTTAGTGCCTGCAGCGATTTCTTTGAGCGCCTTAATCGGCAGGCCCCGCCAGAGGCGTCTGCGATTTGAACCGCGCTCCTATTCCGAATCCTTCCAGCCATTGGTGTGAGAACTCCAATGGCTATTTCTTTGCGCCGAGGTGAAAACGGACAGAGGCAAACCACTAAAAATTTGGCTTCCCATGCGTAGATTGCCATTTTTTTCCCTCCAAAGTGTCACAAAGATCGGATAACCACGTACAAGGGGCCGGCGCCACCCCTCCGTTCTGAGCATTACGGGGGGGGGAGACCACAAATTACCTTTCCTCTTAAACGGAACCATTGATGCCCGAGCACCAAATGATCGACGTTCCCGAAGTCGACTTTATGTCCGTTACAGAAAACGTGTCCGATTGGCGGATCGGCAAACGGGTGGCGATTCTTCGGCCGAAAATATCACTCGCTGTGGGATGCGGCGCTCTGCTCGCGGTGCCGATTGTTGGTCTAGTCATTGCCGGATTCGTGATGGGCAACTTGGCCAGCTTTTATCAGACGATATTCCTGGTTTCCATAGTCTGTGCGGGGTTGTTTGCGCTGGTTGTCATTCCCTTCAATCGCTCGAACCGCGCACGTGAAACGGTGATTGACTGGAGTGATGAAACAATCCGCTTCCGGCACGGTCTGCGCTGGCAGACATTTCCGTTCGCAGAGATTCAACGCATCTGTGTGCAAACGAAACAAATGGGCACCGAGACGCCCAAGTATGATGGAACCGTGGAGATTGAAGTCGCTGGCACCCAATTTCCGCTGTTTGAAATCTTGTCGTCGACCGAAGACCCCAGTCAACCGGTTGATACTCTGCTTGACGTTGCGCGGCGATTGGCCGATGCGTGGTCGGTCCCCTGTGAGGTCTACGTTCTGGGAAAACAGTTGGAAGAGAAGGAACTCGAGGGCCGCGGTCGCCCCCCGGAGGAAATCGCCCAGAAATACATGACGTTAGGAAGCCTGGCCAGTGGAAGCGCGATGTCGGCCGACTATCGGGGTCAGTCTGACGAAGCGGCTGAACACCGCGAAGAAGCGATTTTTTACTACATGCAGGCGAATAAGCTCGACCCGACGTTAGCAGAACCGTTGTTGGCCATCGGCCGATTGTCGCCGGACGATGCGCACCGAGAGATGGCCGTCCAAGCAGCGTTGCAACTCAAT
This sequence comes from uncultured Planctomycetaceae bacterium, assembly GCA_942492455.1. Taxonomy (GTDB): domain Bacteria; phylum Planctomycetota; class Planctomycetia; order Planctomycetales; family Planctomycetaceae; genus Symmachiella. The sequence goes on from CALOFE010000089.1 coordinate 34,097, forward strand.
CCTGACAGTATTCCCGCGCTGATCGAACGGGGACGTAGCCTATTAATGGAAGGGCTAGAAGAGGAAGGGTTTGCTGCCCTTTCGCAAGCGGTCGAAAAGGAACCGTCCGTCACCACGTATCACGCTCGCGGTCAGTCCTATTTGTTATCGGAGAGGTATCGAGAGGCCCATGCCGATTTCAGCAAGGCCATCGAGTTGGATCCGCAAGACGCCGACAATTATAGCGAACGCGGAGAATGTTTGGCCGATTGGTATAAGGATGCTCCGGATGATGATCTGCTCAAGCAAGCCTTGGCCGATTTTGATCGTGCAATCGAACTGGAAGGCGAAAATTCGACCAATCGTGTCGAACGCGCTAGAGTGTTGTTGGCAGCAGACCGCTTTGACGAAGCGATTGTTGATTTCTCCCGAGGTGTCGCGGTCGATCCGGATTCATTTTATGCCTACAGCCAACGGGGACAGGCGTATCTAGACGCCGGACACCATGCCAAGCAGGCAGAACGAGATTTTGCAAAAGCGGTCGAACTGCTGGAGGAACAACCGCGCACGACCGACTCGGTCATGCGACGTACGCAACTCATCAGTATCGCATTCGCCTATCGCGGCCGCGCCGAAGCCCGCCGCCAACTGGGACGCCCTCAACAGGCCGACGACGACATCCAACGTGCCGTTGCGCTTGAGATAGAGGCGGACGGATAAAAGCTGCGTTGGCTGTCAGCCGCATGATCAGGGCCAGCCACTCTATTGCGTCAAAATCTAAACAAAGGCCAAATTGGCTGTCCGGTTTGGAGACGCAAATGGAATCAACCTGTTGGAGAGACAAAGCCAATCTCCGACCAAACAGCATTCCAAAGCACACCGGAGTCCACAGGAATCGTATTATCGGCAATGTCGCAAAGTGGAATTATGGCAGCAACGGCAGGATGTTTTTTGGCAACAGCATCAAAACCGTTCATTTTTTTTGATCCATGGCTCTCTCTTTTACGTTGTGAATACAGGCGGGCGTTGGGGCAAGCTTATCGCTTGGTTTCGCAGACTCACACATGGGCTACGCCGATGGAGATGCGCAAACGAGGCACCAGATTAACCTTTTTTTTTAACGCGAGGAGAACTCAATATGGCTGATTTCGGACAAGCATTGTTGGCACAAAGCGAAGGTGGCAGCGGCGGATTATTGGGGCTGATTCCCCTATTCGTGATGTTGGCGATTGGTGTCGCAGTGATTGCCGGTGTATGGAAGGCCTTTGAGAAGGCGGGGGAACCGGGTTGGGCAGTACTGGTCCCGATCTACAATGCGATCGTATTTTTGAAAATTGCCGGCAAACCGGCATGGTGGTTCATTCTGTTGCTGATTCCGGTGGTCGGCATGGTCGTGGGAATTATCGCCGCGATCGATTTTGCAAAGGCTTATGGCAAAGGGGCCGGATACGGAGTGGGTATCGCCTTTTTGGGTGCGATCTTCGTTCCCATACTGGGCTTCGGCGACGCCCGTTACCAACGCGCAGCCGCCTAAGGATTCAGCGGAAACACAAGTCGGGTTTCCTATAAAAACTACAGCCCTCGGCGCTATCCGCCGAGGGCTGTTTTCGTTTCGGTGTTGTGCGAGTGGGGAACTACTCCCAGAAAAATATCTCACGCAAAGGCGCAGAGTTGCTAAGAGAAAAAAAGAGAAACCGGTGTTGAACGAGATTGCAGGTTGATTACCTCGCAAATCATTCGGTCACTGTGCTGGACGAGGAGCGCCGTGCACGACGGCAAGCCGTCGGTTTGGGGATTTGGGCTGCCCGTTTTTCGTGACGACTTGGTCTTGCAGACAAGGGACTAGCCACAGAGAGCACAGAGAAGTTCTCTAAACTACGATGAACGCTGAGGACAGCTTTTCTCGGTGTTCTCTGTGGCTAATTCTTTTTGTCAATGCGTGTGCGAGGTATTAGTTGGTTAGGTTCATCAACCTTACTACGCAAGAAAGGTGCGTCGCGACGCAGCCGACGAAAGAAAAGAGTTTCGTGCCCAGGTTTCTCTTGTGAAGAGGTGGTGGTGTCTATCGTTGATTGATCGTGCGCGACTTATCTGGAGACTGCTACGACTGATTTCTTGACGCGGGCTATTCAATGATTTTCCTATTCCTTCTTTTTCTTCTTTGCGGCTCCGCGTCTTTGCGCGAGTCCTTTTTTCAAAGGCTCATCTCTCGCTCTGCGCAAGAAAGGTGCGTCGCGACGCACCCTACGCCGGGGGTTACTTGTCTTTATTGCGTAGGTGTTTGTCGGCGAACAAAACGTATTGTTCCCAGTCGTAATCGGTCACGTCGTGTTTGCCGCTGCGGATGTGGTAGCCGATGGTGTTGGCGATTGGTTCGTTAACCTCCGGCATTTCCGACGCTCCTAAACCATCGGTGCCGAGCAACTCGTACACTGGACTGGCGTATTTGGCGGAGAGGAATTCACCGTGGGGGTCGGCCCAACGATCTTCCTCGGCGCTGGCAATATAAACCGGTCGCGGAGCAATCAAGGCGATCAATTCATGTTGATCGACCGGCAGTGCTTGTTCGTTGTCGTTGTATTTTTTGAAGTTCCCGCAGAACCAGTGGGGAAAGGCGGTGTTGATCCGCCAGACGTTTTCGCCAATTCCCCGCCGGCTCAGAGCGGCTCCGCCGCAGCCGGAATCGTTGGAGATCACCAAGGCGAACCGTGGATCCTGCGCACCGGCCCAGAGAGCCGTTTTTCCTAGCCGCGAATGTCCCATCACGGCGACCTTGGTTTCATCGACGTCATCGTCGGTTTCAAAATAATCGAGTGCCCGGCTCAAGCCCCACGCCCATGCGGCGATTGTGCCCCATTCATCATCGGCGGGTCGGGTTTGCCCCGGTTTGTAAAACAAGGGATGCACGCCGTTTTGAAATCCGTCGTCCACATCGGGATCAATATCGCCGTTATAGATCGTGGCAATGCCGTAACCGCGCGAGATAATCTTGTCGACCGACCAGCGCTCGGCGCTCGTTCCGCGTGATTTTTCCGTCGCTCGATTGTCGACAATGCCTTTTGACTGATTCGGCCGCATCCACGCAACCGACAAGGCAATTTTGGGGTCATCGTTGATCGAATGGTTGCCGTAAAAATTCAGGCCCAGAAATGTTGGCACTGGGCCTTTGACGTTATTGGGCACATACAGCAAGATCCGCATGCTCGGCCCCTTTTCGTCTTTCGAAAACCGCACGACGATTTCTTTCCGGGTCGCCTTGCCATTCATGGCTTGGTTGTCCTCGCTGACGACCTCGAAGCTCATCTCAGCCGGCGGACCGGGAGCACGGCCGTAAACGTGGGTTTCAAACAATTCCAAGATTTCCGGTCGCCGTTTTTCGAACCACGTCTTGGCATCGGTGACTTTCTCGCCGTCGGCCGTGACCAACGGGTCGGGGAGTTCGTAGGTGGGAATCTTGGATTCATCGTAATTCGGCTGAAATTTGCGAACCGTTTTTTCGGGCAGACGAACCACCTGGACCCAGCCAATACCGGGACCGACGTCGTACGTCGCGAATCGTGTTAAGCCGCCGGTATTTTCGTCGATACGAAACGCAGCCAATTTGCCATTCCCCTGCCCACCGGCGTACATAAAGCGGCCGGACGGATCGATGTTGAACGATCGGGGTGTCTTCTCTGTGGGGGTCTGGCCGATCGACGTCAGCAGACCTGTCTTGGGATCAATCGCAAATCCGGCAATGCTGTCGTGTCCGCGGTTCGAGGCATACACGAATCGGCCCGAGGGCGCGACTTCGATGTCGGCACAGTGACTCCGTTCGGTGAAATCATCCGGAACGGTTGATACGGTTTGTTTGGCGGTGAGAGTTCCCTTGGCTGGATCAAAAGCGAAGACGGTGACGCTGTTGCCTTTTTCGTTGTCGACGTAGGCTCTATCCAACTTGGGATGAAAGGCGATGTGCCGTGGCTCGTCGGCGTCGGGTGTCGTGACCGTGGGCACCGAGTTTGGGACCAACATGCCACGCCGTTCGTTGAATGCGAATTGAAAGATTTTGTTTGGTCCCGTGTGCGGAACGAATACAAAGCGGTTTGTGGGATCGGGAACAATGGCATGTGCCTTGGGAGCCGTCTCGACCGTTTGCAGCGGTTTCTCGCCGAGGGACCCATCCTCGTTGATCTTGTGCACGGCCGCTTTGCCGGCGCCGTAATAGGCTGAGAGCAAATATTTGCCGGTCTTGTCGACTTTGACATAGGCAGCATTTTCGCCCACAGCGGTGGAGTTTATGGGCTTCAAATTTCCATCTGCGGGATTAATGGCGAATGCCGCTAACTCTTTGTTCGACCGCAGGCTGACGAAGAGAAATCGTCCTTGTGGGTCGACATCCATGGCCCCAGGGGCGCCGGCGACGTCGACATCGGCTTGATGCGTGAGTTCGCCGGTCTTGTCGTTCACCTTATAAATCGCAATCCGCTTTTCGCCGCCCACCGAGAGATAGACATACGAATCGGCATAGGCGACCGAGGACGTCCAAATTGCAATCACGGCAACCGCCGCACATGCCTGCACCAGCAATAAACGCAGTCCCTGAAACATGGCCTGATCCCTTGAGTTGAAAGTATCGTTGTCAGTGTCGTTTTAAGATGGCTGAGACTTGTCGCCAGTGTACCAAGATCGACAGCGGAATTGCAGTTGACCGATTATCTCAAATCACCTAGAAAACCGCCCCGATGCTCGTGATTTCAAAACGTGCGTCCGCGATTGTCATGACCGTCACGGGAGGGCGAAGCTCCTGCTGAGCCAAAGCGGTCGGTGCGGCGTGGTTTGTAAAATTGGCGGGCAAATGACACATTCAGGATGCGCGCGGCTCGGCGGGAGCCTCGTCCTCCCATTTTCAAAAATACGCCCCTCAGAAACGCATGCAGCGCATATAAGGACGGATTATGAAGGTGGTCGTATTGGCCGGCGGGTTTGGAACACGCTTAGCGGAGGAGACCGCGCGGGTTCCCAAACCGATGGTGGAAATTGGCGGACAGCCGATCCTGTGGCATTTGCTGCGTTATTATGCGGCGTATGGTCATCGCGAATTTTTGATTGCAGCCGGTTATAAATCGGAAGTCATCAAGGATTATTTTTGTCACTTCGATATGCGTCAAAATGATCTATTCGTCAATCTGAGCCAGGGAACGCATCGCGTCGTGCGGGAGTCGCCGCCGGATTGGGAAGTCGGCATTGTCGACACCGGAGCGGAGACGATGACTGGGGGGCGACTGGCCCGGTTACGAAAATATCTGGATGACGACACCTTTATGGTCACTTATGGGGATGGCCTGAGCGATGTCGACATTTCGCAGTTGCTGGAATTTCATCGTCAGCAGGGACGTTTGGCGACGGTTACCGCTGTACGCCCTCCCGCTCGATTTGGCCATCTGGAATTGGACGGCGACCGCGTGGCGACGTTTGCCGAAAAGCCGCAGACTGGGGAAGGTTGGATCAACGGCGGCTTCTTTGTGTTCGAGCCAGAAGTCTTGGACTACATCACCGGGGACGAGACCAAGCTTGAGGCACATGCCTTGGAACGGATCGCCGCTGACGGACAATTAGCGGCGTTTCGCCATGACGGATTTTGGCAGCCGATGGATACGCTCCGTGAAAAACAATTGTTGGAATCGATCTGGAAAACTGGCACCGCTCCGTGGATGGTGAATGTTACCTGCGGGGATGCAGGGGCGTCACAAAACGTCCCCCCGGCGGTACATTGGTCGCGAACCGCTGGTTAAATTGTTTGCCGTCGGCCGGCCCGACTTTTAAACCCACCCTTTGGCTCAGGAGAGACACATGCGCCGCGTCTTAATCATTGTTGTTCTCACCATGCTGTCCGCCTTTGGGTTTTGGCTTTCGGAATTGTCGGTCGCTGAAGATGCAGCAAAGAGGGCTCCTGCTCCTACGCTTGAGAGCCTGTTTGCGGGGGATATGGAGATCATCGACTTGACCTATCCGCTCAACGCCGAAAGCCCGTATTGGCCGGCGGATGATTATATTCCCTTCTCTTTGAAGACGATCGCAACGCTCAAGAACGACGGGGTATTGTCCAAAGCGTTCACTTCACCAGAGCATCTTGGCACGCATATCGATGCTCCGAATCATTTCGAGCCGAATCAGCCCTCGGTCGACCAGATTCCCGTGAAGCAGTTTTTCGCTCCCGGCGTGGTGATCGACATTTCGCCACAAGCGGAAGTGGATGCGGATTATCGCATGCGCGTCGCTGACATTACGGATTGGGAAAAAGAGCACGGCAAAATCCCCGAGGGGGCCGTCGTGTTGGCGAAAACCGGTTGGGGACGATTTTGGACGAACTTCGCGCGGTACAAAAATCAGGACGTCCGCGGCGGCCTGCATTTCCCCGGATTCTCCGACGAAGCGGCCCAGTTTTTGGTCAAGCAGCGCAAGATTCGCGGTATCGGCATCGATACGTTGAGCATTGACCACGGACCGTCAAAGGACTTTGCCGTGCATCATACGATCAACGGCGCAGGCAAATATGCCCTGGAAAACGTGGCGTATCTCGACAAATTGCCGGCACGCGGGTTTTATCTGGTGATTGCCCCGATCAAAATCGAAACCGGCAGCGGCGGGCCGACGCGGATCTTTGCGATTCTGCCGCCCGGAACGTCCGAAAGCGAATAAATTCGACCGGTCAACCGAAAAATCCGTTGTTTCGAGGTGGGGTTCGGTTTATCGTTAACGGAGCGGGCTGCGATGCTCAAGAACCGTATCGCCCAATTCAACGCCTTTCGGAAAACTGTGCGCCGTGACGACTCAACCTCGCCCCAAATCGAGATTCAAAAAACTGCTCACGCGGTTGGCCACGCGTGTGTTCATCCTGCTGGTGATCTACGTCCTCTCCATCGGCCCTATGTATTGGAAATGGGAAGATGCGATGATGACAGGAGACAACGACACCCTGTTGATCTTCTATATGCCGCTGATGGTCGCCTCGGAATTATCGGAGACGTTTCGCACCTTGATCAACGGCTATATCGAGCTGTGGGTTTATGCGTGACGGTTCGTCATAACAGCGCATCGATCGCCGCTAACGTCTCACCGATTGAGGCATGAATCACGGCATCGGCAGAGCGGTCCTGGTCGGTGGTGTCGCGGTTGATGATCACCAACCGCCCACCCGATTCTTTGGCCAAGCGGGGCAAACTAGCCGCCGGTTCGACGACCAACGACGATCCGATGGCGAAAAACAGATCTGCGCCACGGGCCAGTTCCATTGATCCCGACAGGACTTCCCGCGGAAGAGCTTGCCCGAACGAAACCGTTGCGTGCTTCAACCAACTCCCGCATTCCGGACAGGGGGGAACCTCGTCTCGCTCCTGAAAATACAACACCCATGGTTCCACATCGAACCGCGCCTCGCACTCGATACAAGCGACAAAGCGGGCCGTTCCGTGCAGTTCCAGCACCTGCCGACTTCCGGCCGCTTGATGCAGTCCGTCGATGTTTTGCGTGATCACCCCGTCTAAACGACCGGCCGTTTCCCAATTGGCTAGCACCTTGTGGCCGACGTTGGGTTGGGCGGCGGCGAATTCACGGTGGGCGATCGACTTTTGCCGCCAGTATTCGTAACGCGATTCGGGATAGCGCACAAATTCGTCGTAGTAAACCGGCGTCGACTTGGACCAGATTCCACCGGGCGAACGAAAATCGGGAATTCCACTTTCGGTGCTAATTCCCGCACCGGTGAAGGCGACAATGGAATCAGCCTCGCGGATCCATTCGGCGATCGTGGATAGGTCCGTCAAGGTGGGTCTGTTTCTTTCGTTGTCGGCAAAGGGAATTTTTGCGGTGCCATGTTATGTGTTGAGAACAACTTCCCCCTCTCCCACTGGGAGAGGGTCGGGGTGAGGGTTTTCAAGCTACACGTGATTTTCCCGACCACCCAATACATTACTGATGTTTGCACACCGAGAATTCTCCGCTGGGGAAAATGGTTTGCAGCGCTGGTTTTGTAGGGGGGTATCTTTCGTGCTGCATCGAAAGGTGCGTCGCGACGCACCCTACGCTAAGTGGCTCTTTTATTGGGGGCGCGGCATTTTTGACAGCATGCGTTTGGCGTCGCGGACCCAGCGGGCGCTTTGGCGCCTGAAAAACTTGGGGCCGCCGCTGACTTCTAATATCATGCCTTCTAGCATCTCGCGGGCGGCGGCAGTTTCGCCCCGTTCGCACAATAGTCGGGCATACACAACTTGTGACTCGGGAGTCTTCCAGCGTTTCAGGTGCTCGGTGAGGTGAGCGAATGCAGCATCCTGGTCGTTCAACTCCAATAAACAGCGGCCATAGGCCAACGAGACATCGCCAAATTTGTAGCTGGGGTCGACAGCCAACACGGATTCGAGGCGGGGACGGGCTTTGTCGTATTGCTTCCAATGCATTTCCACCTGCGCCAGGCCCCAGAGCGCTTGGATGTTCTCCGGTTCCTTTTCCAGCGCCTTAAAATACGAATCCCCCGCTTGCTCATAGCGACCGGTATCGCGCTGGGCGTCACCCAACTGGACGAACTGGTGTGAATTGCCAATTTGGCGAGCGGCGATTTGCAGCCGTTGCAATTCCTTACCGCGGGAAATCCGGTTGAGAAATCTCGGCGGCTTCAACCGTGCCTGCGGCAGCCAACGTGCGAAAAAGTAGACCAGCGTGCCGATCGGCGGGATGATGATCAGCACCCACAGCCAGACGTTTCGCTCCGGATCATTGCGAATGCAGTATACGAGCATCCATACCCACGCCCCCGCCATGATCAACATCAGCGGGCTGGTGAGCAGCAATTGCGGGTCACTCAAAAAATACAACGGACCGAACACGATAGGAATGATCCCCGGGTGATGAACAATCAAAACCAGCCAGCGCCGTGCCTGCCTTTGACCAATCACTCCGCAACTTGGGGCAGGATTATCGACTGACCAAGGCAAACGAGCGCCCGTCGTCGCCGACCGCAATGAGACGCAAACATCGCGAGGCCGAAGGTTGAGGTATCATCTCACAACCTGCTGAATTTTTCAGCTATAAATTACGTTTTTTTAGCCTGAAAGGGGAACAAGGCGCCCCCCTCAGTTGATTTCATCATCAGGGACACCCTCTACTCGACCGGCCGCTACGCTGCGCGTCGTTGTTCGCCACCAAGAGGTTCATCGGCAACAGCCTGGACGGTCGAGGTGACGACAGCTTCCACAAAGGCGCGAATTTCCCCGGCAAATCGTGTTGGGGAAAACGCCTGAGCGTGTGCCGATGCCAACATAGCGGAGCACTTTTGCGGCCTGCGCTCGTATTCGAGCATCGCTGAGGCGATCGATTCGGGCGTCGAGGGTTCAAAGAGTAATCCGGTCCCCGGCCCTTCTTGTTCGGCATCCAATATCAATTCTTCGATCCCCCCTCCGGCAGGGACAATTACCGGCGTGCCGCAGGCTTGCGCGCGAATCACATTGGCATCAAAGTCTGCGGATGAGAGGCATAACAAGGCCCGGCATTCGCAAAGGTGTAGGTACAGTGCGGATGGGGCGTCAGCCGTCACGAATTGCACATGCGATTGCTCGGTATGCAAATCGGGCAGTTCGAAATTTGGTTCGGTCACGACGACCAATCCCCGGCCGGCAATTCGCGATGCGGAAATAGCCACTTCCAATCCGTTAACGTTCCCTTCGTCAACGATTGTCAAATAATGCTCTGACCGTCGCATCTTTTGCGGTCGGAAAAGTTGGGTATCGACGGCAGGAGGGATCACTTTTACCGGGCGGCCGATTGACTGTCGCAATTGATTGGCGGCGATGCCGTTGCCTGCCAAATAATGTGTGATTCCCTGATGGCCGGGACGCACAGTTGCCTGCGTTTCCGTTTGCGCCACAGAAACCGCTGACATTTCCAAGGTGCTTCGATTGAGTCGTTGCGGCGACTGGGCCATCAAATGGGATTGTGGGGCTTTATATGTGTCTGCGAGGTAACAAATGTGCGGCGAACCGAGCGGTGCGGTCACATTGCGAGCAGCGGCGCGGCTGGTGCTGATGACCACATCGGCCGTCTCGAGGGGACTTATTTGTCCGGCAAACGCCTCCCGTAGGGACTCGGCGATGATCGTCTCGCCGGCGGAGTGGGATGGGTGGTCGGTTACGATTGCAACTCGCATACTTCCTCCTTGAAGCATCGAGCGGATAGTCCGCTTGCTCGTGCCAATGGCACTATGGTGTGGCCGCCGCATTGACGATTATTGAGGCGGAACATTCTGCCCATCTGCAACTCTGTCGCCTTCCGTGACGCTCGCCAGCAACGCTTTTGCCGACGATTCTGAGATGGGCGCCGGAAGTGTCGCAGAATTACAGAAACCGGTCAACAACAATTGGACTCGATAATTCGGACCAGGGGCATGGTGCACGAGTCACCAGATCTACGAGAATTCCGCCGTTCTGGTCGGTTGATCAACCTGGAAAATTATTAACTGGCGTTCCATTTTTTTCTGGCAATTTTGCCGACAGGCTGCGATACTACGTGAGCAGTTTGAGGTGCTGATTCATTTCGTCTTCCAACCGGAGGAATGGTTGTCGCGACAAATGCTGGCCCGCTCTATGTGGCCGCTAGATTCCGGACAATCCTGACCGTCCGACCGCAGAAGAGTTTCGTATCGTACCAATTTGGTAGAGACATAGGAGGCATCGTCCATGCAAGATCCGCCCTACTGTTTCCGCTGAGAAGTAAACAGTGCCCGTTCAACGGCACGACCGCTTCTCAAGACGACCACGTTCTCTGACTAATCCCTTATTAACAAACAGCAGCCGCCCCTCGGTACGCCGAAGGGCGGCTGCTCGCGTTGATGGGTGATGAAACCCCTTGTGATTGAACCTGTGGCGGCGATTATTTCACCTTCACGCCCAATTGATCGAAGAGAAATCCTAGCTCATAGGCCAAATCTTCGATCTGCGTGCTGACCGGACGGCCGCGGGAGTGCCCCGCCTTTGTGTCGTAGTGCAAGAGCATCGGACGGTCGTCCGTGGCGGAGGCCTGCATCAACGCCGCCATCTTTCGCGCATGCAGCGGATCGACACGCGTGTCGGAGTCGCCCGTAATCAACATCAAGGCGGGATATTTAGTTCCCGGTTTTACGTTGTGATAAGGCGAATACGCACGGAGCACTTTGAATTGTTCAAGGTCCTCTGACGAGCCGTACTCCGGTACCCAGAAGCGTGCGACCAAAAATTGATGGTAACGGAGCATATCCAATAACGGATAAGAACAAACGACCGCACGGAACAACTCTGGATGTTGTGTCATTGCCGCACCAACCAAGAGCCCGCCATTACTGCCGCCGGCGATTGCCAACCGATCTGGATTGGTATACCCGCGATCAATCAGCCAGCGCGCTGCTGCATAAAAATCGTCGAACACATTCTGCTTGTTTTCCAGCATTCCGGCTTCATGCCATTGTTCGCCCAGTTCCCCACCGCCACGGAGGTTGGCGACCGCATACACGCCCCCCTGCTCGACCCAACTGACGGCCCGCGCCGAAAACGAGGGAGTCAAACTGACATTGAAACCGCCATATCCATACAGCAATGTCGGGTTATTACCGTCCAGTTTCGTGTCTTTGCCATACAGCAAAAACATCGGTACCCGGGTGCCATCCTTGGAGGTAATGAATACCTGCTCAAGCTGGAATTGATCGCTGTCGACCGGCACCGCCAAACGCGCCCACACCGACCGCTCTCCGGTCGAGACGACATCGCGATAGATGGTTGAGGGGATGTGAAAGGAACTGTAGGAGAAAAAGGCCTCGTCGCTCTCCCATTCGCCATACACTGCGCTCACCGATCCCAATGCCGGGAACTCGACGTCACGCACATGCTCGCCACTGGGTTCGTAAACGCTCACGCGCGACTTCACGTTGTCGAGATAGTTCACGAAGAGTTTCCCACCACACAGTGAAAAGTCTTCGATTACGGCTTCGCTGCGTGGAATCACTTCCCGCCAATTGTCGCGCTGGGGGTTTTCGAGGTCGATCTCTAAAATTCGACCGTTGGAGGCTTCCCAATTCGTACGGACGAACAAGCGGTTGTTAATCGCCGCTCCGAAGAAGCGTGCATCAATGTCATTGACGATCGGCCGAACCGGCCCGTCGTCCGTCAGATCCTGGTAGTATAAGTCCGACTTGGGGGCTGCCGATCCATAAAGCACATGGAAAATCAGATACTGCCCGCCGTGCGACAATGTGGCATACAGGATTTTTCCACTGTCGTACCCGTCGCCGAAAATTTGCTTGTCGTTTGCGATGTCGTCGCCAACAGTGTGCTTGAATACCCGCGGCCCGTCGTCGTCGTGCTTGGTATAGTAGATCGTCTTTTTGTCCGGCGTTAACGTCGCACCGAAGTACCGCGCTCGCGGCAATGCGTCGCCCAAGTCTTTGCGGGCGTCGACATCGAAGAGGTGGATAGCGACTTCGTCTTCGCCGCCGGTGCGAATCGTATACACCAGCAATTTGCCATCTTCGGAGATGTCTTCAATGCTGACCGACTTGCTGCCGTCATCGCTGAGATTGGCTGGGTCAATCAGTACTTCGTCCGCGCCTTCAACGCCATTGCGGTAGCAAATGACCGCCAAGTCCTGATCGGCGCCCCGTTTCATGAAGAAATAACGCCCAGCCCGCGCTTGCGGCAAACCGACGGCATCGACCTTCATCAGTTGGCCCAAACGGGCAGTGATTTTCTCCTGCCCCTGCAGGTCCTTGAGCATCGCATCGGTATAGATATTTTGCTGCTTGATCCATTCGCGGGTGGCTGGACTTTGTTGGTCTTCCAACCAACGATACGGATCGACGATCTTTTCGCCGTGCAGCACATCGGTCACCGGTTCGCTCTTGGTTTGGGGACGTTTCACCGGCGGACGCGAGGAATTGGCGTCCTGGGCCTGGCATTGATCGCTGGCTGTCATCAAACTTGTCACCACATAGAGAAAACAGGGCGTAAAGAATAAACGTCGCATATCACTCCTTCTCGCTTGAGCAGCAGCGGAAATTGCTTTAGAAAACAACACGGCTTTCGGCCAAACGCCCCGCAGCAGCGCCCCAGTGCCGAAACGTCTGACCTTGACCTATCCGGCCGAGCGACATATCAAAAAGTCAGCCGTCACATACGGCGAATTATTACAACGCCCCCTATGATTACAAGAGATTCGGCCGAATTCCGCTTTGAAGACGAAAATCCTACTGCTGATTCCCACCCTGGACCGCTCCGGAGCCGAAAAGCAACTCACGCTTTTGGCAACGGGATTGGCGTCTGAGGAATTCGACGTCCGCGTCGTCGCCTTAACGCGCGGCGGCCCCTATGCCGAAACGTTGGCCGAACAGGGCATTGAGGTTCAGGTTTTAGGAAAACGCTTCAAATTCGATCCGTTCACCCTCTCGCGTTTGCGGCGGATCATTCGGGAGTGGCAACCGGACATTTTGCATTCCTGGCTATTCGCCGCCAATACCTACGGGCGGCTCGTCGCCGGTAAGGGCAAGACTCCGAAAATCATTGTTTCGGAACGCTGCGTCGATTCCTGGAAATCGCGATGGCAATTGTGGTTTGACAAAAAGCTGATCCCGCGGACCCATCTGCTCGTCGGCAACTCGCACAGCGTTGCTGATTTCTATCGTCAGCAAGGAGTCCCCGATCGCAAATTACGGGTGATCTACAACGGCATTGATCTTCCCAACGCTCCCGTGGTGACCCGCGGAAAACTTTTTGAGGAACTCGGCCTGCCTGAAGAGGCGCGCGTCGTGGGATTCATCGGGCGACTGGCGCCACAAAAACGTGTGCGTGACCTCGCCTGGACCGTGGAACTCATTAGTAATTTGCAGCCGCACATTCATTTTGTGATTATCGGCGATGGCCCTGATCGCCAACAGCTAGAGACATTTGCTCGCGAAACGCAAAATACCGACCGTATTCATTTCCTCGGACATCAACCCGACCCCGCACGGTTTTTCCCGGCGATCGAGGTCTTTTGGCTGGCCAGTGATTTCGAGGGACTTTCCAACAGCATCATGGAAGCGATGGCGGCCGGTGTGCCGGTGGTGGCCAGCGACATTCCGCCCAATCGCGAATTGGTCGTCCCCCAAAAAACCGGCTACCTCGTGCCGGTCGGCGACAACGTCGGACGGGCGAAGTATACGAACATCCTCCTTGAAGACAAAGAACAACGAGCGGCGTTCGGACAAGCTGCCATCGCACGGATTCGTGACCAATTCAGTATCCCCAGCATGGTGGCCTCCTATGCCAAGTTGTATCGTGAAGTATTAGCTGATTAACCCCGTAGGGTGCGTCGCGACGCACCTTTCTACGTAGGACGAGAGATGAACCTCTAAAAAAGGACTCGCGCAAAGACGCAGAGCCGCAAAGAAGGAAAAAGGAAAAACCATTGAAAACCCGCCTCATAAAACAGTAGTAACAGTTTCCAAATGAGTCGCGCACGATCATGCAGCGTTACACAACACCTTCCCTTCACAAAATATCTCCTTGGCGTCCTTGCGTCTTTGCGCGAGGCCTTTCTTTTGCGGAGTAAAACGACTCAGCATGAGCTTCGCCCTTCCGGTCACGTAATACATTAATTCACAGAAACGACCTTCCCCCCATGTGTGGAATCACCGGAGCTGCTTGGACTGCCGGACAACCGCCGCTGGACATCGACGTCTTGCGGCGGATGACGACCGCTCTCGCGCATCGCGGCCCGGATGATAGCGGCTACTACCGTTCCACGGATCAATCCAATGCATCTGGCGATCTCTCAGCTGCCCAACCACCGGGAGCAGCATTGGGACACCGTCGTTTGTCGATCATCGACCTGGGAGGCGGACATCAACCGCTCTCGAACGAAGACGGCACTGTTTGGATTGCTTTCAACGGCGAGATCTACAACTACCGCGAACTGCAATCCGACCTGGAAAAACGCGGGCATCAGTTTCGTACGTCCTGCGACACGGAAGTCATCGTCCACCTCTACGAAGAATACGGCCCGGACTGCGTCACGCATCTCCGCGGCATGTTTGCCTTCGCCATTTGGGATGATCGCCAAAAACAACTGTTGCTTGCCCGCGACCGGCTGGGCCAAAAACCGCTCATCTATCGGCATGATCCGCAGCGACTGCTCTTTGGCAGCGAACTAAAAAGCTTGCTACAGGTCCCCGGTCTGCCGCGTGACATTGATCCGATCGCACTGAATGAATATCTGACCTATCAATACGTCCCCGCCCCCCGCTGCATGCTGGCCGGTTTTCAAAAACTTCCGGCAGGTCACTTGGCGATTTATAACAATGGTGAATTGACCATACGTCGTTATTGGAAGCCGGGGTACGACCAAGGGGAACTGCAACGCGCCGGACTCGATTTCAGCAAACCGGAGAATGCACCCGCTCAGGAAATTCGCGAGCAACTTCGCACGGTACTCACCGAAGCAGTCCGGTTGCGGATGCGGAGCGACGTGCCGCTCGGGGCGTTTCTTTCCGGCGGCGTGGACTCGACGATTATCGTGGGGCTGATGCAACAACTCTCCGAGCGTCCCGTACAAACCTTTTCGATCGGGTTTCCTGTCAAAGCGTTCGATGAACGCGCCTATGCCCGCGAAGCAGCGGAGCATCTGGGAACCGAACATCACGATGCGATCGTGACACCCGATGCGCTCAAGATCCTGCCGCAATTGATCTGGCAATACGACGAACCGTTCTCGGATAGTTCCGCGATCCCCACGATGTATCTCTCGGAGATGACTCGGCAGAATGTCACTGTGTCACTGTCAGGCGATGGTGGTGATGAGCTGTTTGCCGGATATGATCGTTACAAAGCGGTCCGCATCGCCGAATGGTTCGACGGCCTACCGCGGCCGCTACAAAAAATGGCGACGTTGAAATTGTGGCAACACTTTCCTGCTTCGGTCCGACAGAAATCGCGGCGACGACGGCTGAAACGTTTGTTGGCCGCACTGGGCGAACCGCGGGAGCGGCGCTATTTGAAATGGGTCAGCATCTTTGACGACCAGCGCTTGGCAGGCTTGCTGACGGATGACTTTCGCGCCGTAGTAGGCGACGCCGACGCAGCTGCCCCGTTGCTACGGGCGTACGAAGAATGTCCGAATCGCGACTTCGTCACCCGCACCACCTGCGCTGATGTGCTGACTTATCTGCCGGGAGACATTCTCAACAAGGTCGACATTGCCAGCATGACCTATGGGTTGGAATGCCGTAGTCCGTTTTTAGATCACCATGTCGCCGAATTCGCCGCCAGCCTGCCGATACAGGCCAAACTTCGCGGACGGCAAGGTAAACGAATTCTGCTGGAGACGTTCGGCGACCTGCTGCCGGAGTCGATCCAGTCGCGTCCCAAGATGGGTTTTGGCGTGCCGTTGGACCATTGGTTTCGGCACGAATTGAAACCGATGCTGCAAGAAACGCTGCTGGATGGGTCCGCACTGAACCGTGGCTATTTCCGCCCCGAAGCGGTGGAGCGGTTGGTGAAGGAGCATCTCGACGGCCAATGGGATCACAGCTACCGACTGTGGTCGCTGCTTTGTTTGGAGTTGTGGCAGCGGATGTTCGTCGATGCGTCGACGGTTCCCGCAAACGCCCCGGCAACAACAGTCTGAGTGGTCAGATTTTTGTTGAAATGATTTCCGTGGTGTGTCAGACTGCCGTTTCAATCGTTCGGCCGGTTTCGACGAACCAATGCATCGGCGTAAGCAACTAGCCCCCTCAATAGCTGTATGGAGCGCTCAACCATGAAAGTTGGTTGGAAAGAAATGACGGTCTCTCCGGATGGGATCGATATCGACGAACTGCTCAGTGATTGGCGATGGCTTGTGGATGACTCGTTTTCGCCAGTTGTCATCACTGCCATGGGCGACCTTTTCTTACGGGACGCCGAAGGCCAAATTCATTGGCTCGATACCATGGAGGGCAAATTGACCCGCGTCGCTGCCAGTGCCGCGAATTTTAAGAAGCTGATGCAAAAACCGGAGCATGCGAAAGAATGGTTTATGCCGCAACTGGTCGGCGACTTGATGACGCTCGGCATCTGTCTGGATGAAGGAGAGGTATACAGTTGCGAACACCCGCCGGCTCTTGGCGGGGAATTGGTTCCAGAGAACATCGAGCCGTGTGACATCTATATGCATATGTCGCTGCAGGGGCAAATCCATGAGCAGATCAAGGACTTGCCTCCCGGGACGGAGATCTCGGGAATCACGATGAAAGGCCCCAGTCTCATGGATCGCATTCGGCACAGTTTTTCTTCGCTCTTTGGCCGTTAATTTTTTCATGCAACCTAGCCTACCTGTCATTCCGCTAGGTCCCGCGAGCAAAACGAATACGCCGGTCCGTTGCTTAATGTTCCCGAAGTAACAGTTGTGTTGACACCCACGCACCGACCGACTACACTTGTAGACAACTGATTCACGGAACGACACAAGGACCGCATTACATGTCCAACCCCCAACCCCTGTCCGAGGCGGAATGGAAGGTGATGAAGATCGTCTGGGAACGCAAGAGCTGCGCTGCCCGGGATGTCTATCAGACCGCCGCCGAGACCGAAGGCTGGGCTCCCAGCACGGTCAAGACGCTGCTGCGGCGTCTGGTGGAAAAGGGACACCTCAAGACCACGCAAGTCGGTAACAGTTTTCTCTACCGCCCCTCGCGCCCCGCTTTGAAGTCATTATTCTCCGCCGCCGATTCCCTGCTGGATAACGCACTGGATGGAACGGTCGGTCCGCTGCTGGCCTACATGGCCAAAAAAAGCAGCATGACGGCTGAAGAACTGGCGGAGCTTCGCGAACTACTCGATCAAATGGCCCCCCCTTCGGAGGACGACGCATGAATTTCGTCAGCGCTCTCAACGAAATGTCCCAGGCTTGGTCCAATCAGATGCGCGACAGCCTGATCAACACCACCGTCCTACTGGGCATCGTCGCAGCGGTTTGGTTGCTGCTGCGCAGACGCCTCTCAGAACAAGTGGGTTGCTGCCTGTTTTTGCTGGTATTGGTGAAAGCAGCTATTCCCATGGATATCCCCGGTCCCAGTTGGCTGGCAGCGCTTTCACCAAGGGAACAATGGCAACAGTGGATGGAAACGTCTCCGCCCGCACCAACAAATCACGTCACACCGCCCCCGGTGAACTCCCAAGATCTACAGCCAAAAGCATCCACAACAATAGACACCGCGGCTTCTGCTCCAGTACTCGCGACCACCACAATCAAAGACACCCTGCCGGCAACCATTACTTCAATATCGACCCCGTTGGCAATCCAGACACAACAACAGCCCACGCTAACGACCGCCGCTTGGCTGATGGTTCTTTGGGGGAGCACGGCGTGTGCCATGCTGTCGTGGTTTGCATGGATTCACATTCAATTCCGCCGCCGCTTGCGATCAGCGACGCGCGTTGTCGACGATGCATTGCTCATCAACTTAGAGAAATTGCGCCGCGCTGCTGGTGTGCGGCAAGACGTGCGGTACTTTGTCACCGATGAGATTTCTTCGCCGGCGGTTTGGGGAATCCTGCGGCCTTGCCTATTGCTACCCAGCGATTTTTCGCAAATCTATTCCCCCAAGCAGATTGAATGGATCGTGCTGCATGAATTCGCACATATCCGGCACGGCGACTTGTGGATCGCGCTGTTTCAACGGCTGGTGCAAATGCTGCATGTCTTTAATCCAGCTATCTGGCTGGCCAACGGTATGATCAACCGGTTGCGGGAATATGCCTGTGACGATGCGGCGTTGCTGGCCACCGATGCATCGCGGCGTGACTGTGGAGGTGCCTTGCTGCGAGCCATCGAAGCATCGCAGGTGCGGCCGGCAACTCTCGCTCCCGCATTGGGGATTTTTCGCCCTGGACGAGTCTTCCGCAATCGTCTGATTCGGATTTTGGATACCAAGCGTCGAGTGCACGGTCGCATGCCGCTGCACGTAACCGGTGCATTGATATTGCTAGCTGCGTTGGTGCTCCCCAATGTGCATGGGGACGATCGTCCACAGTCGAAATCCAAATTGCGCAGATCTCCAGCTACCAAAGCTGAACCGAACCGCCCGCGATTTACAGCAAATCTGCCGGGAGGTGGCTCAGTGGAATTGGTCAGTGTTTCCAAGCACCCCTCGGAAGACGGGCCATGGTGGCAGGCCGACGGAACGCCACTCGAGGATTTGCCTTACGCTGGCGTCGAGGGAAAATTGCCGCAGCGTAAGAACATGATCGCGCTGGATTTCGCGTTTCAATTCCAGGGTCTCGGGGCGGAAACAGTCCGCGATGCCGAGATTACATTTCTCACATCAGGCATCGCCGGACGAATGGGCGTCCCTGTTGATGCTGCTGATAAACCGTTGCCCTTTTTGCGGATCAAATCTGCGGGAATCGCTGATGACACGAAACGCATGGATTTTCGCATTGGCATACCGGTCGGTGAATGGAAATCGATCGCCACCTACAACGGTTTTGGGGGCGGAGGCTCAAGCAAAAAACGAAAAGGCGAGCCGGCACAGACGGTGACATTCCTGCCGCCGCGACAGATCAATTCGCAGGTCAGCGTAAATTTCGCACACAACATTAAAGACCAACTGATTCAGGTGGTCGCGATCGAGCAAGATGGCAAAACCCGGCACATCCACTCGCACCTCACCCAAGTGGGCGGAAACGATTTCAATCAAGCGGCTGTGGAGTTTGATGACCTCAAACTGGAAGACATCAAGGAATTTCGTGTCGAGGTCCGCAAGCTGAAGAACGTCTACTTCAAAAACGTTTCCACCGTCCGTGGTTTTGAAACGAAAGTTAAGATCGAGGACGGCAAGTAGTTCGCCGCTGCCCCGCGTGATCCTCAAACGGCAGTTTGATTATTAAGTAATTGACGCAACAACGCGAGTTGTCCGTCCAACTAGCCCGCACATAGGAGTACGAAGCATGAAGCCGATCAGCGCGCTCAATGATTTGTCCCACGTTTGGTTCGACTATGTGTACGCTAGCTTAATTGACAGCACCGTTCTGCTAATCGTCGTAACCGCGATCTGGTTATTGCTTCGCAAACGTCACATGGCGAAGATAGGTTATTGGCTGTTTCTATTAGTGCTATTGAAGGCGATGGTGCCGGTGGAAATGCCCGGTCCGAGTTGGTTGGCGGGTATGTCCCCGCGACACTACTGGCAACAACCGACTGACAATCCCACAACCAAACCAGACGTAACATCGGTAGCACATCAGCCCATTCTCGCCGTATCCAAACCCGAAGCAGCCCCGGACGCCGCGATTCAGACGACCGAAGCGACCACAGTCATTCCTAGCATTCCCCCTGCTAACAAGGTCGCTCCGGCAACCATCGCGCCGCAAACCCCCGCACCGTCGGCAGTTTCTTTGCAAGAAACGATGGTCGACATGACGACATGGCTAATGCTTGCGTGGGCAGTTGCAGTGGCAGCGTTGCTTCTGCGGTTTCTGTGGATTCAGATTCAACTCTTCCGACGAATCCGTTGCGCCGAACCGGTCGACCCCAGGGCGTTACCGATCGATCTGGACGAATTGCGCCGAGCGGCTGGGGTACGCTGTACCGTGCAATATGTGATCATCCATGATGTTTCCTCTCCGGCCGTGTGGGGGTTTCTGCGCCCTTGCCTGCTATTACCGGCCGATTTTGCCGCGACATATTCTCCGACACAAATGCGGTGGATCTTGCTGCACGAATTCGCGCACATCCGGCACGGCGACTTATGGATCGCGCTGTTTCAAAGGTTGGTACAGATGCTGCACGTTTTTAACCCAGCGGTTTGGCTGGCGAACTGTATGATCCACCGATTGCGGGAATACGCCTGCGACGATGCCGCATTATTGGCCGCCGATGTGTCGCGTCGCGACTGTGGCAACGCCCTGCTCCGCGCGGTTGAAGCGGCACAAATGCGACCACCGGTTCTGGATCCGGTGCTGGGGATCTTCCGCCCCGGACGCATCTTTCGCAACCGCTTGATTCGTATTTTGGATACCAAGCGTCCGGTCGCCGGACGAATCACCTATCGTTCCGCGTTGTTTTTAATTTTATTGGCCGCGATTGTGTTGCCGCGTGTGCGTGCAAATGATGATCCGGCCGCCGAGAAACCGGCCCAACTACAACCTGCCGCCGCCGCACCGATGGAGTTTTTTGCCGAACTGCCGAACGGAGGAATCGTTGAGTTGGTCGGTGTTTCCGAGCATCCCTCCAAAGACCGTCCGTGGTGGCGGGCCGATGGATCGCCGCTAGAGACTGCCCCGTATGCCCATCCGGGCGGGAGATATCATTTTGGCCGCGAGATGATCGGGCGTGAATTCGCTTTTCGCTTTCATGGCGTGCCGAAGAATCTAGTCCAAGCGACGACCATTACTTTGATCGGCTCCGGCGGTTCAGGCTCGCTGAGCGTCCCCGTGGATCAAGCTGGCAATCCGCTGGAAAAAATGCGTGTCAAACTGGTCTCGCTCCCCCAGGGAACTCAACAATCCAAATTCAGAATCTCCGTCCCTAATGGCGACTGGCAGTTGATCGCCACCTCGAATGGAAATGAACAAAGTGCGAGTGCATTCACGTTTGGCGGCTTCAATTTTGGCGTCACATTTATGCCGGGCCAAATCAAAGGCAACGACATTGTTCTGAATTTTGCCCACAATGCGATCGGCCACGAGGTAAGAGTCGTCGCTGTTGAAGCCGATGGTCAAACCCGGCACGTTCACTCGCGTTTAGGGGGAGTCGGTGCCGCAGGATTCTTTCAAGCAACGGCCGAATTTGAGGATTTGAAGGGGAAAAACATCGTTTCCTATAATGTCGAGGTCCGTAAGACACATAACATCACCTTTGAACACATTGCCGCTGCGCCCGGCGAACAGGCTGAGTTCAATGTGGTCGGCGCCGCCCCCAGCTGGGGGGCATTCAGTGGGCAATTTCTTTTCGACGGCCAGTGGCCGGAACCTAAAGTGCTGGTCGAAAAAGGGGACGCGGATGTGAAAGATGCCGCCATCTCCGCAGCACAAACGATCCACAGCGAAGAACTGATTGTCGACAAAAAAACCTTGGGCATTAAAAATGTTTTCGTCTACCTCAAAAAATCACCGTCAGAGATTCATCCCAGTCTGATTCGTCGCAAGAGCAAGAAAGTCGTCTTCGATACCATAGGCCGCCGCTTTATACCGCACGCCCTCATCGCTCAAACAGACCAAACGATTTTGCTGAAAAACGCCGACCCCATTAATTCTAATGTACATACCAGCCCAAGTAGAAATAGCCCCTACAATCTTGCTCTGAGACCCCAGGACCGTACAGGCGCAGCGGTCATGTGCAACAAACCGGAACCCGCCCCCTTCCCTGTCAGCAGTGATTATCATCGCTGGATGAAAGCGCATTGGTTGATACTTGATCATCCCTATGCTGCGATCACGGACCGGCAGGGGAAATTTGAAATCAACAACCTCCCGGCCGGCCAACATGAATTCGTCGTCTGGCACGAGAAATTTGGCTGGCTAGAAAAATCGCTTACGATTGATATCAAGGCGGGCAAGACGGTTAAAATGGCGCCGCGAAAAATCGGTCCCTAAGCAATCTGCACCACGCTCGCTTGCAGTTGGATGTTGGCAACGACCTCCAACTGCTTGGGCTGAACTAGCTCCCAGCGCTCCGGTTAGGCAAACCTTGCCTGTTGGAGAGCGGCGATTGCCGGGACTTGTGCACAGCGGACCGGGCAAACTCAACCGGTTGAGACCATTCTTCCGAATTAAGGGATGGAATTGTTGGACAATTCCACAGTCCTTATCCGGCGTTTTGAGTCAAACACTCTACGGCCGCATCCTGCTACGGTCCGTAATCTCAAAACCGTCCGACTAGCTGCACTTGGGGAATCAATGAGCCTCTCAGGCTGGTTGATTTCCCATCGCGTCGTGCGCGCAATCAAGGAAGATGGCATGCCACACCGATTCATCGTACTGACCACATTGACCGCCATCGGGCTTGGGGTTTCTGCCGGACTCGCTCAGGCTGCGGAACCGCCTGCTGATCAAAACGCATATGCAGCCGGCTATCAACAACAGCAGCAAACGGTCTATGTCCCGCCGCCCAAACCGGCGCCCCCGAAAGTAATCAATCCGTATAAGCCGCTGTTTTTTGACAACGACTTTACCTACGGGAGCAATCCCAACGACCCGCCGCTGCTGGGGGACAGCCTCAACCAGATTCATCTGGCGGACGATTTCCTGATACTCTCTGCAGGTGGCGAATTGCGTTTTCGCCCGATGGACGAACGCAACCGTCTGCGGCCGGGTGGACCGGGACGCAGTACGTACAATTTGTGGCGCTGGCGGCAATACTTCAATCTTCAAGTGGGGGATTGGGGCCGCGCCTATGTGGAATTTCTGGATGCATCCGCCTGGGGTCCCGATCTGCCGCTGTTGCCCATCGACGTTGATCGTTGGGAAGTACTCAACGCCTTTGTTGACGTGAACCTGGAAACCACGTTGGATGTTCCCGGTACGTTTCGCGTGGGACGACAGGAAATGCTTTATGGCAAACAGCGGTTGGTCTCGCCGTTGGATTGGAGTAATACGCGGCGGAACTTCCAGGGGCTCAAATACCTCTACAACGAAGGAGATTGGGACCTCAACATCTTCGCCACCAACCCGGTTAACGCCGCGGCGCGCGGGGTTGTCCCGGTTGAAGATTTTGACAACAACTTCAATCAACCCGACTACGATCAGTTTTTCTCGGGTGTCTATTCCACCTACCGAGGATTCGAGAACAGTTACGTCGATTTGTATTGGCTGTGGCTGCGGGATACTCAGCAAGTCGAAAATGTCGCCGACGGATTTCGGCATACTGTGGGCTTGCATTGGAATACGACCAGCGAAGTGACAGACGCGTGTGGCAACGTCACGCGGGTGTGGGACCTGGACTTTGAAGGCGCCTATCAATTCGGCAGCGACAACAGCGAGCGGATCAACGCGGGATTCTTCACCGGCATCTTGGGTCACACCTGGAAGCAGGTCCCCTGGCAACCGCGTCTGTCGGGCCTGTTTTACTGGGGCTCAGGCGATCAAGATCCCAACGACGGTGAGACAAACACCTTCAGCGTGCTCTATCCGCTGGGACATGCCTATTGGGGGATCTTGGACAACCTCTCGGGGCAAAACCTGCTCGACTACAGCGCACAACTTGATTTCTCTCCGGCCAAGAAATGGACGGGAACGGCCGCTTGGCACTGGTTTGATTTGGCCAGCAGCAACGACTTTTTGTACAACGTCGCCGGCGCACCGCTGGGAACGCTCGACCAAGGCCTAAACATCGGTAACGAGTTGGACCTGATTGCCACGTATACGTACAACCCGAACTTCTCAGTCTCGGTTGGCTACTCGTGGTTCTGGTACGGTGAATACGTGCACAATGCCCTGCCCCGGGATACTGCCACGCAATTCTACCTGCAGACGCACATTCGCTATTAGGCGGACGATAGAGATCGAGCGCGGCCAGCAAAGCACGTCTCTGCAATCTGGAAGCGACACGCGCCTCGCATAAAAAAATCAAAGACCGGCGGGGAGCATTCCCGCCGGTCTTTTTTCGAATCGAATAATCGAGTAACACCTACAGCTTGATGTAGATGTTGTTCTTCTCCAGGACACGCACAAACAGCCACGTGAATAACATAAAGACGGCGAATCCGAGCCACATATACCATGTCGCCACATCACGCGGCATGAAGGCTTTGACGGCTCCGCCGGTCAAGGGGTGCAAGGCATACGCGAACAAGGCGTTGGTGCCGAATGTGGTGAACAACCCCAATCGCAATCCCCAGATATCACAGGCGATGTAGAAGATCGCATACAAGAAAATCGACATCCCCCCCGCAATGACGGTGTAGGACAACGTCCCCTGGCGCTGGCTGACCATCCAGTAATTCCACTCCCGCAACATCACCGATCGCTTGCCCACGCCCGGTTTGGTATGCGGGGGATAGACAAACGGAGGTTCGGCCACGATCGCCCGCCAGCCTTGTTCGTCAAAGCGTGCCTTGAGGGCATCGATGCGCGCCTGGGAAGGGAATACGGGATCGATCGCGAGTTTGGGATCGCGGAAGACTCGCACCTGCGGCGCGTTGGGGTCCTGTGGGTTCGCTTTGAGTTCCTCGAGTCCTGCCGCAGCGGCTGCATCCTCTTGAATCAATGCTTCCTTTTGGGCGGTTAGCTTCGCACGTTGCTTTTCATCAACGACCTTATCGACGGTCTTGGAGCCGTTCAGTTTTGCATTGATCTCAGCTAACTTGGCTTTGATTTCAAGTTGTTGGCTGACGAAGACCTCAGTGCCGTCGCGATAGGCCTGAAATTCTTCTTTGATGACATCGATCTTGTCGCGTAATTCACTATCCTTAGCGAGCGCGGTTTCCAGCTCTTTATTTAGCTTCTCGCGCTCCTGGGGATCGGTGACTTGATCCACGGACAACGACATGCCGTCCAGTTGTTCGCGAAGACCGGCGACTGTTTTACCGACTTCGCCCAATTCTTTTTTCAGCGGCGCGATTCGCCCATTGATTTCGTCGGTGAGCAGTTTCTGCATCTTGGCATCTTGTTCCCGCTCGGCGATTTGGGTTTCGGTGACGTCGTACAGACGTGTGCCGCAGGTCATCAGCCAGCCGATGCCCATCACCACGATCGACCAGGCAAACATCTTGACCAGATTGGGACGTCCTTCGGCGCCGGCGACCGCGTCGCAGGTCAGCGTTCCCAGCAGCGCGGGGATTGACCACGTCAAAACGCCGATGGGTCCACCATCGATCACGTTGGGAGATGTGCTGCACCATTCAAAGTTGAATGAGTGCGACAGTAAAACATGCAAGGCGGCCGAACCGAATAGATAGGCAATCCGCACACCAGCCGAGGACCGGATCACCGGCGTGATCCAAATGGCTGTGAGCGCGATATGCATCAAGGTTTGAAACCATTCCCGTTTCATAGGGGAATAGAGAGCGCCCCACACGCCGATGTGTTGCAATTCTTCCCAAGATTCCGCCGCACGGCCCGAGCCGTAAACGGCAATGGCGACCAACATCAAACCGAGAAATCGCGTCACGACTTTTCGATATGCTGCTCCCACACCGGCGGTGCTGATGCGGCGGCCGAACGTCAGGCGAAAGGCGAATCCGACCGCAAACAAAAAGTGCGGCATGATCGTGTCGGCGTAACTCAGATAGTTGTGGCTATGCTTGAGCACTTGGGGGCAATTGGTGAATCCACCCAGGAAATTCACCAGAAACATGCCAGCCACGGTGTAGCCGCGGAATTGGTCCAGCGAAGCAATCCGAGCCGGCTTGAGGGAAGACGATGACATCCGTTGGGTGACTCCCGTAGGTCGGTGGGGGGACGAAACAAACGACGAAAAAAGCAGACTCACTGAGGCATCCACTCAGCCAGCATCAATACGTTCCACGAGGGACGTATCCAATGCGGTCCCCACACATCCGCCGGAAAATCTCCGCAGACGGCAACAGCAAAAACCCCGCCCGGTCAGAAGACACAGACACCCGCGCATCGACCAGCGTGAAGACCGAAAACATCTTCATGGATTTCACGACGGCTTGCAAGGGATTGCGGGAAAAACTGGGTGGTGTGATTGCGACAACGGTGAATTCGGGAGGGGCTTTAGTTTACTGGTCACGAGGGGTGCACGCGATAGGATGCACTGCCCCTGCCGGGACAAAGGGATTGAAGCTCTGCCGCGAGCAGTGCGACTAGATGACTACCTCAATATATTGCTCGATTGCGATCGAAATTTGCATTCGTGATGGTGTTTGCAGCATAATGGGCGAACGGTCCGCGGGAACTGACCTGGCATTGTTCAACTTCCCGCCGCACCGGGTTCTCTTGCAACGCGAAACATCAATGATGCATCAAACGGCTATCCTCTCTAGTTTCGACTTATACCTCGACACCGGCGGCGAAACCGCCGCAGAGCAGCTTGACCAACAAACAGAACGCCAACAGACCCTTCAAAGTTTCCCTTATCCCGTGATGCTCGAATTGGCAATCCCGGAACTCGATTTCACAAATCGCTGGTGTTGGCAGCGTTTCGGTCCCAGCCATGGTGAATGTATCCAAAAATTCTCGAACTACCGAGTATGCACAGCAGAGGCTCCACATTGCCACGTCGGGAAGTGGACCAACCGATGGTTCGTCAAAACAAATTACGACTTTGGGTTTAACGAATGGTACTTTTCAACGGATTTCATGCGGGAGCTATTCCTTGAATTTGTCCCCTCAATAAACTGGGGCGAGAATTTCCCAATTCAAAATTGAAACCGCACACCCCTAACCGCATTACAACAGCTTGAACCGAAGCGGCGAATCCAGCGGAATCTGCAATCGACGCATAACCTCACCGCCTAGTTAAGCTGGTCGCCATATGGAAAAACATGTCGGACTCACTCATCAAACTGACGGAATTTTCGCTTGTTGGGGGGCCGATAGATCTTCCCGACCCTGCGTATAGTTTCGACGACAATTGGAAGTCTGAAATCTACACCCCAATAGAGATCGCAGACGCGATCCTTGCGGGTTGGTGCATGACGCCAAGCCAGACTGGAGTGCTTGGGTTGGACGTTGGGAATCTGGAGATCACCACATCGAGTTCGACATCACCGATTGCCCGTTCGACCCCGACAATGAAATACGGCCCGGAATTACGTCATATTGGGGCGGTTCCAAATTTGAAACGCATTGCACAATGTCGGAACTTTTAAGAGTTTGGCGTGGCATCCAAAAGCGTTGCCCCGGTGTGTGGCTACACAATACTGATTGCCGAATGTATTCCCCCGAATCTTTTCAAAAGACCTTCGGGGCAGTCGGGTGAACGGTGCGCGAAAATATTGAGAAAAAAACAGCGTGAACCGAAGCGGTGAATCCAGCCGAGGTTGAAATCAAGGCGTAACCGACCGATGATCCGGGGCGTTAGACGTATGGTAATGTCGCAATGCCCAGCATTACTGATCGACCGCCCCTACCCGCGAGCCTAAAACCGACGTGGGTGGACGGTGAGTCCGTATTCATGACTGGAGCGTCAGCAAACGACATTGCTGTCCACGTCCACAGCGGTAAAATGCTAGAGCCACTTCGTGTTTGCAAACAAACTGCTCCCGACCCTTGGCCGCAAGGCGGCGCGTTAGAGACAATTTTAAGCATTCCACCCAGTGCCGTGCGATGTCAGACTCATTCCAACCGGAATCCGCAGGACCAATTGATGATGCTAAAATTTCGAGGTCTCCTTCATCGCTTGAGTCTTTGTGGCGTGTTCGCGGTGACTCTCAGCACCATTTTGGTCACGACTGCGGGCGGGGCTGATGTGGCTGGTGAATTGCCGATTACGGTTTCGCGGTTCGATCAACAGGTTCAGATTCCCTATACCACTGCCAACGGACTGCCGTCGAATGGTGTGTTGCAAATTGCGCGCGACGACGATGGAACCCTCTTTGCCAAGACGAGCAAGGGGATCGCACGTTTCGAGGATCCCAGCTGGGTTGCGGTAAGCGATTCCGTCGCTGCTGGGCTTTTCCCGGTCGAGTCCCCTTGGTATGCGACGCTGGCAGAGCATGTCAGCCGCCGCGGGATGGTTCGTGCGGTCGCCGAGCATGAGGGCGAAATCGCTGTTGCTGCCGAGAATGGTCTGTTCATTGGAGATGGTAAGAACTGGAGTTTGGCGCTTCCGGGAGATGAGCGGAGACGTTGGGCTCCTATCGATGTCCGCGCCGTTGTCTATGATCGTGACGGCCGATTGTGGTTTGCTTCGCCGCAGGGTGTGGGAAATCGGTCCGGTGACGATCAATGGACGCTGCTGGATGGAACAGATGGCTTGCCGTACAACGAATTCACCTGCATGGCCGCAGGTCCCAAAGGAATCTGGTTTGGAACCAAAAACGGCGCCATTCGCTACTCCGATGGTGTCTGGGAATTTCGACAAGGACGACGATGGCTCCTCGACAACCATGTCCGCGACATTGTCATTACCGACGATGGCAACGCTTGGTTCGCCACCGCCGGCGGCATTTCATGCATCCAGTTTCGTCCGACAACACTCGAAGAGAAAGCGAAATTCTACGAAGCTGAAATCGAGAAGTATCACCGCCGAACAAGTTACGGATACGTCAATCCAGCCGTGCTATCCGCACCAGGGGACAAAAGCACGGCGGTTCCCACCTATTCCGACAACGACGGATTCAACACGGGACTTTATCTCGGCGCGATGAGCATGGCCTATACCGTGACCGGGGACGCCGCCTACCGACAACATGCTGAGAACTCCTTCCGGGCACTATCGTTTTTGAGCGAGGTCACCCAAGGCGGACCGCATCCGGCGCCTAAAGGGTTTATCGCTCGCAACGTGATCCCGATTACCGACCCTGATCCCAACCAGCGGTACGACTTGAATTATGACATCGGCCGCACCAAACGGGACTCGTTGTGGAAGATCATCCAGCCGCGACTACCGGTCGATGCCACGGGAAAGTGGTACTGGAAGTGTGACTCCAGTTCCGATGAGCTTGATGGTCATTTCTTCGGGTTGGCTACTTATTTCGACCATGTCTGCGAGACCAAGGCGCAGAAAGACGAGGTTCGAAAAGTCGTGCGGCGAATTATTGATCACCTTCTGACAAACGGTTTGAGCCTCGTCGATCACGACGGCCTGCCGACACGGTGGGCGCACTTTTCTCCGGACGACCTCAACCGCAACTCCGCTTGGGTTGCCGAGCGAGGACTGAATTCCTACAGCATTCTGACTTATCTCTTGATCGCGCATCACATCACCGGCGACCCGAAGTACCGCGAAGCCTACTTGAAGCTTGCGCTCGATCACGGCTACGGCATGAACGGCATGACTCAGATGCGATTGTTGGAAGGCCCCAATTCGCCCGGCCATCAACCAGATGACAACATGGCCTTTATGAACTACTACCACCTGATCCGCTACGAAACGGATCCCAAACTGCTCAATATGTACCAGTACGCGATTCGGGTGAACTGGAAATACGAAAGGCCGGAACGCAATTCCTTCACGAACTTTATCTACGGCGCCTGTTCACTCGGGAAGACACGTACTGATCAATGGGGCGAAGTGGACCTGTCTCCTCCCGCGGAATGTTTCACAGGAGCCATCGACACGCTGCAGCGATATCCGTTGGATCTGATCGAATGGCCCATGTCCAACGCCCATCGTCTCGACTTGGTACAAATGGGTGACCACGATGGGCATGGGGCTCCCATCGGTCGTCGCGTTGATGGCTATGTCTTTCCGATCGACGAACGTCAGGAAACCTACTGGGATTGGAACCCCTGGAAACTCACCTCCGGCGGGAACGGGATGCGACTCCGACCCGGCTTCCATTATCTACTCGCCTACTATATGGGGCGGGTGCATGGGTTCATTGCGGAATAGATGACGCGGAAAGCCTCCGTGGCTCAATCACCAAACGACCCAGTTTACGAGTGGGCAGAGCACCAGAAAGACGCTTGCAGCAGATCAGGCGGCGGAATTACTGTTGGGGTTGGAGACCACCAACGCCGGTGAGTGGACTACCTTGTGCGTCTTTCTTCTTCAGATGCCGTCCGGTGAAGTATGCGACAGCACCAAATACGATAAATTCGAATGCTCCAAGGCCGCCGGTTATTGCTGCCAATCCCCAAACGCTGAAAAACCGATTCTGGATTGAGTGCTGAGGATTCTCTGGATCGTAAAGCACTTCAATCTTGTCCCCCACCATTCCTGGAGGAGGATAGCTGGCAGAGGAGGATATCACCTTAACAGACTGGCCGTCTTGATCGGTAAAGACATACACCGGGGCATACAGAGTGCCCCCGTTCTCTGATTCACTCTCGATCAAATCCGTAATTGTGGCGTGCGTTGTTATTGCATCTCTCAGATAATTCCATCGGTAAACTGCTGACACGACCCCGATGATCAGGAAAAGCACAGACATCCCGCAAAGGGCTTTCGCCCAGCGATTCCAAGCTTTAGCGCTGAAGTCGAATATGGCTAATCTCTCAAAAGGATTCAAACCTTTGGCGTTGATGTCAGACATGGCTATCGCCTCGAATGGTTGAGCTGACCAAGTTTCCGTAATCCGTGCCGCTAATGAATTCGCCTGATTGGGCAACGCTGTTCCCATAGAAATGTGCTACCGCTTTGATGTTAACACATTAGAACCGGGAAAGCTTAGCGAATTCTTTTCTCATGCGCAGGAGCCTAGGAGAGCGACACCGCTTTCCCAACCCCAGGTTCTCCCCATTTTTATCACCCATTCCCCCCAACGATCGTTGCTGTCCGCGTCCACAGCGGTAAAATACTAGGGGCCGCTTTGTGTTTGCAAAAAGACCTGCCCCCGCCCGGCCCGCTGCAAGGCGGGGCGTCTGAGAGAAAATCGACCCGTTAGGAACATCACCGTGCGACAATCTATTGGCACCGCGTTACAATTTTGCTGCCTCGTGTTTTTGCCCCTGATGGTGATTTTCTCGATCAATTTCTACAACTTTCCGCTGATCGTGATGCCCGTTTCGCTGCTCATTACGATCGTCATCTTCAGTTTGGGACAGGTGTTGAAAAGCGAGTAAGCACGCTGGCATAAACTTCGCCAATTGAAACTGCAGAATTGCTGTCCAACACACTCGTAGCATCGCCGGCCCCTGATCCAACCTTCTCTTATCGATGGCCGCCCTCATGACGACCGCCCGCACATTGGCGATATTGACGATTTCCGCAATCAGCCTCACGGCGTGCGCGTCGGACGCAACTGCCCAGGCTCCGGCCGGGCGACTGCAGGAGTCGGTGTTTCTGGATACCGATTCGTCGGCCACCAAAAAACTGAGCGCGCTGGAGGAATACCTGCTTGCCGAGCAGTGGTCCGAAGCGGTGCAGCTCGCCAATCAGATTCTGGAGCAGCATGGCGACAAACTGATTGCAGCGGGAACCGGACGTTATATCGGCCTGCGGACGCGGTGCCATGCGCTGTTGGCGACGATGAACGCCGACGGCTTGAAAACTTTGCGGCAACGGCTTGATCCTCAAGCGCGTCAATGGCTGGAGGAAGGCCGCGCGAATCATGAAGAAGCGCCACTGCTAAAGATCGTCAAGCTGGCATTTTTAAGCAGTCAGGGAGATGACGCGTTAGCGGCGTTGGGAGAAATGGCATTCGAACGCGGGGCTTATGGGGATGCGCGCGGTTATTGGGAAATGACTTTACCGATCGAACCGCCACAGTTGGCCGGAGATCCGCTGACAGTCCTGACTTATCCCGACACGGACCTCGATCTGGCGGAAATGCGTGCCCGTCTAGTGATGTGCAGCCTGTTTCAACGTGACTTGCCCCGCTTCGAACAAGAACTTGCGGCATTCACCATGCGGCACAGCGACGCAGAAGGCACATTGGCAGGACGAACGGGACGGCTGAGTGATATTTTAAAAACCTTGGCCGAGGAGGCACTGCACTGGACGGAATCCACGGCCGAGAAGGACGTGACAACATTTGCCGGAAACGCGAGCCGCAATGCGGTGCTTCCACAAGCCATCGACGATATCGGCGCCGTGCAGTGGACGCACCCTTTAACACCACCAGTCCCTGCAAAAGTGTCGCGCCGCGGTGGATTAGCGAAACCGGTTTATTTGAGCTATTTCCCTGTCGTCGTCGGCGACACGCTGTTCGTCAACGACGCAACCACGGTCTCCGCCTATGACCTGCTGACTGGAAAGCCGGCATGGCCAGGCTCGAACAGTAACGACGCGGTCATTTATCGGACATTGCCTTCGTTCGGTAAACTACGCGGCAAAGAGAATGAGCGGATCGGGATTCCGCGCTATACCATGACCGTTCACGATGGTCGACTGTATGTACGTATGGGGTCTCCGGTCACGAGCCGCAACACCGAAAATCAACTGATTCGATCGGAGAGCCATCTTGTCTGTTTGAACATCGCCACGGGGCAAGGCAAAGCGGTATGGACTATTGAGGCTAGCAAGCTTTCTCCAGATCTTGGGAACTGGGAATTCGAAGGCTCTCCCATTGTGACGGATGGAAAACTATATGTCGCCTTAAGGAAAAGTTCACCGCAACCACAAGCGAATGTCGCCTGCTTTGATGCGGAGAACGGAAGGCTGTTGTGGAATCGCAAGGTGTGCGCGTTTTTGGCGCCGGTTGGGGAAAACCTGGAGGAGGTCAGCCATCAACTCTTGACGCTGGGTGACGGAACACTGTTCTACTCCACGAATCAGGGCGCGATCGCCGCGATCGCTGCGCACGATGGTTCGTTGAACTGGGTCGTCACTTACGAGCGAAACACACAAGCATCTTGGATGTCAAAATTAAAAAACGGCTTGGTGCCCTGCCTCTATCATCAAGGGACCGTTGTGGCCGCGCCGGCGGACTTGAAGAACATCGCCGCCCAGGGTGCCGGTCCCGGTCAATTCTGGAGAATGCCCGCGACGGGGACGATCATGGGCATCGATGCGAAGACTGGTGTTCTCAAATGGAGCAAGGAGCTCACCGGCGGAGTGCGACATCTGCTGGGAGTCCGTCAAAACCGGTTAGTTGTTTCGGGCGACTATCTTTGGGGCATTGATCTCGACACGGGACGGCTCGACTGGAGGCGGGGACAAAAAGATTCAGAGTCGTACGGCTACGGGCGAGGGTTTCTGGCCGGGGATTTGGTGATGTGGCCGAAACGAGATTCGATCTGGGTCTTGAATGCCCTAACGGGAGACCCGCAAGCGGACATCGCCATCGGTCAATGGCGAACCGACTCCGGCCCGAAATTAACCGGGGGAAATCTGTTGATTGCCGACAATATGTTGGTCATCGCCCAGGAGCAGGCGCTGGTCGCCTATGCACTCTGGGGACGTATGAAGAAAAAACTCCGCGAGGAAATCTCTGCGACGCCCGACGACCCGTTTGTCCATCTGCGTCTGGCGCGTGCCGAACATGCCTCGGGGGATTGGGACTCGGCAATCCAAGAGTACCGCCAAGCTGTTCGTCTGGCAGCGCCACAGGACCAGTTTCATAATCGCCCGCTCAATACGTTTGCCACCGAGAAACTGGCCGAATTGTTGATCTTGTCGGCCCAGCGGGCGGCCAAGGAAGGCGATAGCGATACCGCAACGCGAAATTATCGCGATGCGTTCCAGTTGTCGACGACTGCCGAAGTCCGATTGAAAATCGCGCGCGGTCTAGCGACCGCTTATGCTGCCTCGGATCAGCCGCGTGAGGCGGTCGAAGCGTGGCAGGAAATCCTAGATGCTCCACAGCTTTCAGAATTATACATCGATGCGACACCGGGCCACCTGCGCCGCGCCGGCGATCTGGCGGATGCTGAAATCGATAATCTGCTTGCTCTGCACGGCGATGCTGTCTACGAAACCATCGAAAGTCGCGCCGTGGCTGAGATCGAACCGCTACCTTCTGACATCACCCCCAACAGGCTCAACGCCATTTTGACCCGCTATCCACATGCGCTGATAGCGGCCCGTCGTTGGCTCGATGTCGCCGCGGTTCACAGCGAACAACATGCCTATGACCGCGCCATCAAGGCTTATGAACATTTGCTGGACCACCGCAACGATGAAATCCGTTTGTTGGCACTGTGGGGTATGGCCCGTGCACTAGAACATTCAGACAATTGGCGAGAAGCGCAGCAGTCTTGGTTGGAGTTGGCTGCCCAATTCCCAGAATCGATGATTCCAGAAAGTCAGCCGCCGGTGACATTCGCCTCGTACACAAAGTCCCAATTAGAGCGGCCGGAATTTGAGCACCTGACGCAAATCGATGCGCCTCCCGAGGCCATTTTACCCCTGCGACGTAGTTGGAGACGCCCACTGGGAAGTCACCGTCGACTGCTGATTCCAGTCGGCTCGCCACCGTCACTACAAATGCAATCGGTGATCATCGCCGCCGACCGCCTCAACTGTTTCAACATGATCGATGGCAGCCTGCGTTGGCAGGCAGCGGTAGCGGACGAAATTGAGTGGGCCGGATACGCGGGGACTCGGTTGCTGTTATCCGGACCGCGCGGCTTAGAAGGGGTTTCACTGCGTACCGGCCAACGGTTGTGGCGGATGGAGTATGAATCGCTGGCAAATTCCTCCAACCAAACAACCGACGATGCACAGAGGAAACCCCAACTGCATTTTGACGGACATCTTCCGCTGGTCTGCTTTCTCGCGGATAACGAATTAGTCTGCGCACGAGCTAACGACGGAAAAGTAACTTGGCGGTTTCGCCCTCCTCAAGGAACCATCAATCCCCATTGGTTTCTGCACCGCGACCGTTGTGTCGTGCAGACGACGGGACCGCTGCGCGTTTTTGTATTGAATGCTGCCGACGGTACGCCATTGGCGGATTTTTCCGCCCCCAACGAGCCATGGTCGGCCGATCCACGCGGATTTGAGAATGATTATTTGGCTTTGGCCGTCACCTCCGCAGCAGAGACCACCTTCACCCGTTACGACTTAAACGGCGCGGTCCGCTGGCAATACCCACAAGTAATTTCCCGCACCAACGCCGCTCCTGATTTCCTCACCAACGGTCGCGACGTCACCCTCGTCGTCGATGGCGACACATTGATCGGCGTTGGCGCGGACGACGGAAAGAAGCGATGGAGTGTTGGGCTGGGATTGAAGATCCTGCCCCATGCTCGCGACCGCATGGGCATCGACGGAGAAGCGATCTATGTGGAGAACGAGGGCATTCTGCGTAGGTACCAGATTGATGACGGTGACGTCCGCTGGGAACAGTTTTTGGGAGGCGAAAACGTCTCCTGGAAGATCATTTGTTGCGGACGTTACCTACTGGCGTCGCCACGCTTCCACAATCAAGCTGGTGATTTTCCGGTGTTGTTTTGCGACCCGTCGACCGGCGCGTTGGTCCAGAAACTGCATTTCAACGGCCAGGGAAAAATCGACGTGCACTTCGCAGCCGGTGTGACGCTGGTCAGCTCGGCCGATTATGTCTATGCCTTAGCGCGGATGTGACCGACGATTTCAAGCCGTCAATTCGGCGACCGGGTCCGCCTGGGCGATGGCGAGTGACTCGTGACGACCGCAATTGAGTTTGGCGGCAGCATCAATTCCCAAATGCTGATATATCGTCGCAGCCAATTCAGAGGCATGCACCGGGCGGTCTTTGGGTTCCGTTCCTTGTCGGTCGCTGGCTCCAATAACTCGGCCTCCTTGAACGTCGCCACCGGCAGCAATCGCCGTCCAAACGCCGGGCCAGTGATCGCGTCCGCCCCGTGCGTTGATCCGCGGCGTTCGTCCGAATTCACCAACTGCCAAAACAAGTGTCGACGCCAATAAACCTCGTTCGCTCAAATCGTCCAACAATGCTGTATAGGCACGGTCGAACATCGGGCAAACCGTCCGGGAATAGTCCTCGAGCGTTGTGGATAAGTCGCCGCCGTTGGCGTGGCAATCCCAACTCACTTGCCCGAAAACCGTCTCGAACATATTGACCGTGACGAAATCCACACCCGATTCGACCAGCCGCGCCGCCGCTCGACAATTTTGCCCAAAGGAGGTGCGACCGTAACGCTCCGCCGCCGGGGTCGGCTCAGCCGACAATACGGCGCTGGCGGTGAGGTAATCCGGATCACGTTGCCGCCCCAATCCCCCCGCGTCCTGCCCATGAGAAACGTTCACGCCGGTGTTTCCCAAGCGACCTCCTAAGACGACGTAGCCGTTGCCGGCACGGCTGCCGCGCACCTGCTGCACCACCGACCCGACACTGGGCCGCTCGATGCCGCCGCGAAACAGGAAGCCGGTATTGATCAATTGATGGCCGGTTTCGTGGATCGGCGATTCCTCGTGATAGACACCGCGTAACAACGCGTATTGATTGGCCCGCGCCGCCATCAACGGAAAATGTTCACTGAGTTGGATGCCGGGAACATTCGTCGAGATCGCTGAAAACGGACCGCGAATCTCCGACCGCGCCTCCGGTTTGGGATCCCAGGTATCCAGATGACTCGGTCCGCCATTGAGGAACAACAGAATCACGCGCCGCTCACCTTGTGCACCGCGGGTGTGGTCCGTATTGGCCAGGGAGGGTGTCGCGGCCAGCCCCATGCCGGCTGCCCCCAGACCGGCGCTACTGGTTCGCAAAAAATCCCGTCGGGAAACTCCACTGTCCTGCCCCATATGGTTTTGCGTCATTGGTCTGCCTTGGATCTCGGAGGAGTAGGTCAACTCAATCAAAACGTTCAACGGCCGATGCAGCATTGCTGCTCTGATAGCGTATCAGTGCGGAAGGGCCTTCGCAAGATGCGCGGTTGGACGACAAAAAAAGCCGAGCAGCCGATTTCGAGAAATCAGCCACTCGGCCAGAAACACTTCTTCCATCGTACCAGGCGACGGACTAGTCGCCGCTAACGCTAAGCGTCTTTACCATCCGCCGAATCGGCGGGCTTTTCTTCGGACTTGTCAGGAGATTGGTCTTTGTTTTTCCCCTTGCCCTTTTTGCCACCTTTACCGCCCGGCCCCCCATCAGGCCGACCGAAGAAACGGAGTTCTTGACCTTCCAGAAAACCGTCGGAGTTTTTATCCATTCTTTCGAAATGACGCTTCAAGCGTTCGTCCGCTTCCTCTTTGGAGATTTTGCCGTCCTTGTCTTCGTCGAGACGTTCTAGAAGCATGCGACCTCTGCCGCGCCGCCCTGCTTCGCCACTTTCAGGACGACGTCCCCGTTCCGGCCGCTCGCCGCGTCGTCCGAATGCCGGTCGATCTCCGCCCGGGCCACGTCGGCCGGGGGCACCCAGCAATTCTGGGCCGTCCAGCAAGCCATCTTCGTTTTTGTCCAGTTCATCAAACAATTCAAAGATCTTGGTCATCTCTTCCTTGCTCAATTTTTTGTCGTCGTTCGCGTCCAATTTCGCGAAAAACGCCGGAGGACGCGGGGGACCACCAAAACGTCCGCGTCCAGCTCCACGCCGCGGTCCAGGTCCGTCTCCCTCGCCACGACCCGGTCGGGCGACGCGGCGAAACTCATTCAAGTTGATGCTACCGTCCTCGTCTTTGCCGGCACGCTTGAGCATGGCTGCAAATCGTTCTTTGAAACCTTCCGGCACTTCATCAACGGTCAACTTACCGTCTTCATCGCCATCGAACCGTTTGAACATACGATCGGGATCCGGTCGTCCCTCAGGGCGTCCAGCACCGGGGCCAGGACCGGGGCCTTTTTTGGCAGTTTTTTTGCCGTCAGCATCGGGCTTTTTGCCTTCACCCTTGGCTTTTTTCTTGCCCGCTTTGCCTTTGCCGGAAAACTTTTCAAAGTCCTCAAGCGTCAACTCGTCTTTATCCAGCCGCGTAAAGATGCGGTCAAAGCGTTTCTTTTGTTTCTCGGGAATCTCGTCTTTGGTCACTGTGCCGTCACCGTTTTTGTCGAGCCGCCCAAACAATTTCTTGGGATCTTGTCCGCCCCTCTTATTCTTGTTCTTACCTTTTCCCTTGCCCCCATCGCCAGCGGTTGCCGTCGGCTCGGGTTCGGGCTTGGTGGCATTGACGAATTCGTCTTTCGACAATTTTCCGTCCTTGTCTTCGTCTCCCACACGGACCAAACGCGCAAAGAATTTGGCCCGCTCCTCGCCGACCTCATCCGCGTCGATTTGGCCATCGCTATTTTTGTCCAACGTCTCAAACAGTTCGGCCGGTTGGGGACCGTCCGCTGCGTCATCTGCCGTGGCGACTAACGGAGAGAGCCCCAGGCAGAGGCCAAACACCGCGAACCACGAAAAAAGTGTCACTTTCATCATTGTGTTTCCTGAATCGGAGGGTCGAAAAATGTTCGCGGCCGCGGGAACCAATTATCCCACGGCGGGGAGACCGGTGTAGATCATTCACAACCTATTAAACACCGCTTTGCCCCTTAGGTATCGCCCGCGTTGGCAAAAATCGCGAAATTCTCCTGAGAATGATGTTCCGAGTCTATAAAAAAACGGCCTGCGCTCCCTAGCGGGGAGTGCAGGCCGTTAACAGTTTCCATTTTCTAAACGGCGTCGACGTTCACGTCGACGGGTTTCGGTTACGGCGCTTCGGACTTCTTGGGCGTAAAGCTTTGCAAAAAGTATCCTTGCTCATCGGGCACCATATAGCTGCCGCGCGGCGGGAGGAATTTTGCGATGGTCTCGAAGTCCGGCAATTGGGAGAAATCAATCTCTTCAAAGGCTTCACCAAGCATGAAACCACTGTTCCCCGATTTGACGAACTCGTATGCCGTTTTCACATCGGCATCGCTTTCGGTATATGTCACCGCCGATGTTTCGGCCGGGAAATATTTGGCAATTGATTGATACGCTGCGGAGTCAGACAACTTACCGGCATCGGCATCACCTAGGATCACTTGCTCCAAAATGGTCACGTCCATGCCGATCATCAAATGGTCCTTGACAATCGCGACCCCGATCAGCTGCTCTTCACCGCCACCAACGGCTTGCCCTGGATTCAGTTGGGCTGCCATTCCCGCAGGGATCGTGATTTCATACAGGGTTTCACCGCGGTATTCACGCGTTTCGACCGGAAAGCCTTCCATGTTCGCA
This sequence comes from uncultured Planctomycetaceae bacterium, assembly GCA_942492455.1. Taxonomy (GTDB): domain Bacteria; phylum Planctomycetota; class Planctomycetia; order Planctomycetales; family Planctomycetaceae; genus Symmachiella. The sequence continues at coordinate 73,681 of CALOFE010000089.1, forward strand.
ATCTTGGCCAAAACAGCTTTGGCATCCTCGCCATTCTTGACCTCCATCGCAAACAACGATCGCGTATGTTCGGGGTCGTCGACATCCGGCATATCGCGGACGACTCGGATTTTTCCGGTCAGTAAATCAATCACATCATCTTTCAGATGTACGTCCCCGTTGAATTGACTTTCAGACAACTGGTCCAAAACCATAGCCAATGCGCCCGGTCCCCTAAAGGTGTCGACCAACATCTCAATGGAACGGTAGGCTTTATCAATTCCCCAGTTGATGGCAAAGTAGCTGGTCGCATTCTTCGGGACCCATGCCGGCGGCACCTGTGAGTCGGAGGGGAAATTGAAGACCTTCAGCAATCCGGTCGTGGGTTGTTCCATGTAGAACAACGTCCGGGAAACGGTATCGAAATCTCCTTCTCCCATCGACACGGTCCCACCAATAGCCTTGAGATTGCTCAAACCGGTCAATGGCAGGAAGCCGACGACCATGCCCATCTGCGGGTTGGAGGCAGCGAGCACTTGAACCAATCCAATCGGGTCTAAGTACCAAGTGATCAACGAAGGTGAGGTCTCGCCTTCACCACTGCATTTTTTGACGAGATATCGAAAGACGTCATTGCTCATCAGCGTGCTGTCATGTTCTCCGTCCCAGCGTGCCAAGACCGTCTGAACGACGTCGCTTCCTTTACCGATGATCAGGTACGAATCCTTGATGCAATAGGCCAGATCAAAATCGGTCGGCTGGGCTTGCCCCTCGGCCACATCCTCCTTGAGCGAGATGATCTCGTTGCCTTCATACTCCTCGGTTGAGCGTTCGATCCCTTTTTCCTGCATGCCTTCGGTGATCTTGGCCAGCACCGTATTGACAATATCGCCTTTGTCTCCGAAGTCGATCATGGCAACCGGGGCAATCGGTTTTCCAGGAGGCTGAACAACGGCGACTGTGATTTCGCCTTGGGGAATCGACAGGAATTCCTCCAAGCTCGCTCCGAGTTTCTCATCGAATTCTTCGGATTTCCCTTGAATGACCTCAATGATGCTTTCGCGGACCGTTGCCAAATCGGGATGATTCAGCATCTGCCCCGATAAGGACGCATTGAATTTTTCCTTCAACTCGGTGGTATTGCGAACGCTCAAATACGCATAAACATTCGTGGGCAAACGTCGTACGCTGGAAATTGCCTCGTCCTGGGCGCGGGCCGATTGTGCGGCGGCAAAAACTAAGGTCGAGCCGACCACAACACTCAGGCAGAATTGGACAAGCTGTTTCATGGGTCTCGTTTGATCCTTTCTGGATTTCATCGGCCGCGGCGGCGGAACCGCCCACCGCACATTCGCAGCCGTTTATAAGTCGTCGTGACGCGGCCATCGATTGCCGTTCGGCTGGAGAACGGAGAAGTCCGCCACAGCCTGACGAAATTCTAGTGGCCAGGTCCGGCTAGTCTAGTCGACAAGCCCCAAATGTCGTAGCCCGAAATCAACTTGCGCCTGAAATCGCCGGTCGGTTCTCATCTCTGACATGCCAGCAACCGCTTCACAAACTTCGGGCACGTGGCATCTCGACCAATTTCCCGCCATAGATTGCGCGCAGGTCACAAACATCCCCTGTCGATAGCTACGATGAGAATTCGTTGATCGTTGAAGAAAGGTGCATCATGTTGCACCCTACTATTGGGAGCGCGGCCTATCGGCGATTTTTTTACGGGGTGGGTGTCGTTGTTTTTTTCCGCTCCGGACCCCCGGCGGTTTTGCGTCGCGGCGCATCGAGGTACCGATAACCGGTATTGGGGTTGTTCTTGTTGAACGCAAAGGCTTCGCGGTTATTCAAAAACTGCTTCAAATAGGCGACGGGGATGGCAAATCCCAAGCCTTCTCCAAACAAAAGCTTCATGTTGGTCACGCCGACTACTTCGCCACGCATATTGAACAATGGCCCGCCGCTGTTGCCGGGATTGATCTCTGTTGTGGTTTGGATGAACACCAAGCCTTGGAAGTTGCGATTCCGGTTGCTGACAATCCCTTGAGAGACCGAACGCTCCAAACCGAGAGGATTGCCGATGGCAAAGACCGGATCGCCACCGCGCAGTTCGTCATCCTCGGCAATAAAGACATGTTTGAATTTCAAATCCTTCTGAACGGGAATTTGCAACAACGCCAAATCCAAAAATGGATTTAGCGCCACAATCTTCACATCATTGATCTGACGTCGCTCAAACTCCCCTTCCCCACTGCGATGAAAGACAGTGGCGGCAATGCGGGTTTCCTGTTCGACGACATGGTAATTCGTGACGCAATATCCACGGTCGTTTAAGATAAATCCCGAACCCAGTCCGCCGGGCGTGGTGATCAAGACCACTGCTTCGCCGAATTGTTGCGTCAAATCCTTGACTGAACGAAGCGGCAGTTTGGCGGAGCTGTAAAGGTCGTTCTCCTCGACCGCCTGCGGCGCGGCTTCTTTCAGTTTGTCATCGCTGGTGTGGGTCTTAATCCGCGACTTGGGCACACGCACGATGTCGACTCCCAGATCGAGAATCAGTTGCTCGCCGGCATCCTTGAGGACTTCCCCCTGCAGTTTTTGCCCCGACTTCAACTCAATCACATCGCAGCGAGCTGCGGGGGCACCGGTTCCGACGATTGTCCCCACGACAACCGCCGCCATCATCAAACGACTGTGGGAAATCCGCTGCATCAGGCATCCTTTCCAATCATGGCTGTTCCCTCTCCACATGGAAAAGGTTTGAACTGCGAAGTGACTCAACACTGCATCGACCGAGTTGATATAAAAAACAAACCCCCTCTCCCTCTGGGAGAGGTCCGGGGTGAGGGTTTTCGCGCTACGCACAATTCTCCGCCCCGACAACGCTGTAAATTGATAATGTGAATCAAGCGTCCTACATGCGAAAGGTGCGTCGCGACGCACCCTACAACTACGAACTGATTTGTCCTTGCATAGTTTATTCCGCGTCGAACCGAAAGTCGAGGTGACAGGCAGTACAGGCTTTGGTCATCCGCTCCCGTGCTGCTGAATACGCGGCGAAATCAGTCTGTTCGGCGGCTTGCGCTGCATCCCGGGTCGCCTGGATCAAGGCCTGTGATTGCGTCACATATTCCGGCTCGTCGGCCATGTCATAGTCCTTGCGCGCCGTCACCGTCGCCAACAATGCCAGCATCGACAACTCATGCCGCAGTTGATCGGGCTGCGATCGGAAGCTGTTTTCATCCCCGGTGTTTGCTTTCAACCACGCATCGCCAAGTTGCATCCGCTTCATCAAGTTGTTGCGCGGCGCGAATTCGTCGAGTTGTGCATTGGTTTTGGGCGGTTCGAGATCAGCCGGCTGATTTCCTGAAAGCAGTTGTTCCAATTGTTCATAAATTCTCGATGCCGGGTCGAAGTGTTGGCGTCCCAAGCCAGTTGCCGTCGCCGCGAGCTTTGCGGAAAGATCCCGCACCTGGGGACCGTGCGCCTTCCAGGTGATCGAGTCGGGATGCGTTTCGGCAATCATGCCCAGCACGGCCATCACGCTGCTTTGAACTTGCAGATCCTTGTAATTGCCGTTGTACCGTTGCACGGATTGAAATGCCTGCCTGAGCGCCAACCGAATCGTCTTGGCTTCAAGTTGAATTCCATCGCCGGATAACAATGTCGCCCAGGCGGCCGCCTCGTCGGAACTGCCCTGGGAGTTCGCTGGTTTCGGGGTTGGATTTACCGCGGCGGGATTGGTGGAGAGTGTGGTCGTCGTCGTTGCGGTCGTCGTACCAGTCGGCGCCGCTGTGCTTCCAGTTGCTCCCGAGTTGGCAACCGCCAACGGGTCATCGAACCAAACATTCGGCCAAACATCGAGCGGAATTCCGTTGATGGTCGGTGGAACCTTAGCCGGGTCGTCAGCCGGCGGAGCCTCTTGCGGTGTAGCAGTGCTTGTTGCGGCATGGCCCGGTGCAGACTGTCCCGGTGCGGACTGTGCGTTTGTCGGATCGTTGGTGGGAGTTTCCGTCGTTGGCTCGTTGCCTGAGCATCCACAGAACGTGCAAAAGGCAACTAGCACAACCACGTTGAGCGCGCGTTCGAGAAACGATTGTTGGTCAAATTTCTTCAAAAACCTAGTCTCCCCATCCGGTTTGTGGCGACAGCCGTCGTCGTCGAAACTTGTGTGAGCAACCACTGAAATTTCAGATGTACAAAGTGTCCAACTGAAGACTGCATATCCCCCAATGTTTTTTTGACAGCGACGGTCATTATGTGAGGTCGACAGTTCAGCCGCAAGACGAGGCCGGCTGTGGGATGCGGTGAAGTAGCGTTTGCCCCCTTGTGTGGAATCCCGTTCGGAGACTGATAATGGTGACTGGTAGGAATTATTCTCAGTTTGCGGAAAAGGGGACTCAAGGAGGCTGAGTGACTTGCACAATCAAGATCTTCCTAGTATCCCTAACCGGAAGAACTCACCCATTTTGTACGGATTTGTAAGTGGAATTTTAGAAAACAGACTGAAAGGGTCCGGTTTCTGAGATATACTTCGCGTGTCTGAGCCAAAGTGTTTGCGGCGGCTCGTGACGAGATCCCCAAAATGGACCCAGCGAATCTGGTTCGCCTCAACAAATCGAGCAGTGTGACGACAAAACGGAGTGCGTCTCATTGTGGGTAAGACAAACAAACTCAGTGCCGAATCCAGTTACCCTTCGAACGTTTCGAAAGATTTGGCTTGAGCACGGAAGGTTCATCTGAGAAGGAGCATTTTCGATGAAAAAACTTATGGTTACGACGGCATTTGCCTTACTGTTCTGCGCCTCGACGGTCAGTTTTGGCCAAGAAGGTCCTGTGATTCTCGGTCCGGCCAGTGGTGGCGACACCTATGCCGCTCCCATCGCCGAAGGCGAACCGGTTATCGAGCCGATTCCCGCCGGTCCGATGGAAGCCTATCCGGGCGGCGTGGTTGAGTCCTTCTCGCTGTTCGAATGCGTGCAGGTCAGAGACCCCCATCACGTTCACCCGTGTGCAGTCCCGACGATCATCCAAATCGCCAATCCCTGCCCGCAAAAATGTGGAGATTGCTGTGCTTCGCCCTGTGTGAACGTGCAAATCTGCGTTCCTCCTTGCGGATGCCCGAAGATCAAGACGCGTCGCAACGGCCACTACGTCAAATACGACTATGGCAAGTACCGCATCGAAGTCACTTCGCGGAACGGCAAAGTGATCGTCGACTACGACGATTGATCGAACCGACAAAACAAAAGTTTCTCACACCTTTGTAGAGAAGCCGACTGTTAAAAATTGAAACCGGCCGCGTGAATCCATTTCACGCGGCCGGTTTTTTTGTGCGCTGTGAGCCTGCCTGAGTGCGCAGGTTTCCTCAAACGGACAATGAGACTCTGACAGGCCACTTGGTCGTGCAGCAGCTGTTAATCGAGCGGCAAGTCGTGCTCGCGTAAAAACGCATCCAACTCCGGACGCGTGAAGACGCCCGCCGTGGCCCCGATTTGGCGGACGCAACTGGCTCCCAGTGCGCTGCCCAGCCGCAAACACTCGGCGTTGGAGCGTCCCTCGAGCATGCCCAGCACGAATCCCGCGTCAAAGGCATCGCCGCTGCCGGTCCCGTCGATAAATGATACCGGAAACACGCCCCCTTCGATCAGCTCACCATCGCTGGCCAAAACGGTTCCTGTCTCGCCACGGGTAATGACAACCGTCCGTGCGCCCGCAGAACGAAATCGCTCGGCTTGATCACGCACATTTTCTAACCCAGTCATCAACCGCGCTTCGTCTTCGTTGGGAAAGAACAGATCCGTATAGGGCAAGACGGCCGCAATTCGCTCCCAGAGTTCTGTCGCGGGGGCAATAGCGACGTCTAAGACCGTTTTCACCCCCGCCGCTTGAGCGCGACGAAACAAATCCGCCACCGCCTCGGCGGTCAATCCGGGCATCAGCAAATATCCACCGAGATACAGTATTGGCGCAGAGGCCAAGAGTTCATCGGTCACTTCGGTTCCGTCGAAGACCGCATTGGCGCCAAACGCATGCACGAAACGACGGTCCTCACCGGCCACGTTCACAATCAGCGTGCCGCTGGTCTCCGTATCGGGTGTTTCCAGAAGATACTGCGTATCGACCCCGGCAGTGGTGAGTGACTCGGAAACAAAACCTCCGAAAACATCGTCGCCAACACGTCCCACGATGGCGACCCGCAGCCCCAGTTTGGCCAGATCGACCGCCACATTAGCGGCGCAGCCTCCGGTGGAAAGTTGCAGCCGGTCGGCCATTTGCAGATGTCCCGCCGCAGGCAGCGACGTGATCGGCGTGCAGGCATGGTCAGCGACGACAATTCCGACGCAAAGACAGTCATATCGGTACTCGGCCATGTCCCCGTTCATCTCCCCGACTCGACAGTATTACCCAGCGGTCTCCGCCGGTTTCGTTTTTGGGGGCAGATTGACCGAACGTTCAACGACCTTCACCGCACTATTCACGGGCGGTTCCACGGTATCGACAGGATCGGCCGCTTTCTCAACGTCGTGTGGTTTGTCCTTGCCAACGGCGCGCAGTAACCACCGCATGATGGGATACGTGATGACTCCGCCCACAGTAGCCACGATCGCCGAGCCAAACAACAACGGCATACCGACATCAATAAACACCGCATGAATCGCATCCAGCCATTCGCTAAAGCCGTGGTAAGTCAACAACCGCTCGAAGTCCTCGTGGCTGACCGTGTCCTTAAAGAATAGCGTCCCCACTTTATAATTCGCCCAATACAGCGGAATCATCGTCAGGGGATTGGAAATGTAGACCGTGATCAAAGCCGCCTTACGGTTGAACCGCACGAACAAGCTGACCAGCATCACCAACACCATTTGGATGCCGACCGTGGGAGTCAGCCCCAAAAACATGCCGATCGCCGTCCCTTTGGCAATAGAATGCGCACTGTCATCCAACGACAAAATCGCCCGCAGCAGTGTTCGCGGGCTAGTCCACCAGGGGATTGACTTAGAAGAGGACATGCACGACCGACAATCAAAGAGCTGTTTTTTGACCAAACAAACACGGACGGGCCACATGGGCGGTCGGCCGCAACACTTCGTAATCAATTATAGGGGACAGAATTCGCCGCGAAAACTAACACCGGTATAACCGGACCATTCATTTCCATCGAAATAGGCGGAATCGACAACCAACAACGCACTGTCACGCGGCAAAACAGGCCAGAACCGGCAGCTTCGCTCTGCAGCATGTGACTTTGGTTCGGTTGACTGGTATGATTCAGTAAGGAGTTGCGGCACTTTTGCCCAACCCCCACCAAATTATGGGACAAAAAGCACGTCCCGTATCAATTTCTTCGTCACGCCAAGGTTTCATCGATGAGCGAAAATCGCTGTGCACTGATTACGGGGATCACCGGCCAGGACGGGTCCTATTTGGCCGAACTGCTGGTCTCCAAAGGATATGAGGTGCACGGGCTGATTCGCCGCTCTAGTACCACAACCACGGGCCGCATCGCCCATCTCATGAACGCCGCCCCCGGACCGGGAAGTGTCGAGTTGCACTACGGCGATCTCTCGGACAGTATCGGGTTGAATACGTTAATCCTCGATATCGAGCCAGACGAAATCTATAACTTGGCTGCGCAAAGCCACGTGCGTGTCTCTTTTGACAAACCGCTCTACACGATGGACATTACCGGCGTCGGAGCATTACGCATCTTAGAAGTCGCCCGGCAACTCGCCCGCCGCAAAGAGGTCCGTGTCTACCAAGCCTCGTCCAGCGAAATGTTCGGAGCAGCTCCCGATGTTCCGCAAAACGAATTCACCACATTCCGCCCACAAAGCCCCTACGCCTGCGCCAAGGTCTACGCGTATTACCAGACCATCAACTACCGCGAAGCGTATGACCTGTATGCTTGCAACGGAATCTTATTCAACCACGAATCCCCCCGTCGGGGCGAACAGTTCGTCACCCGCAAAATCACCCGCGCCGTCGGCCGGATCATGCACGGCTTCCAGGACAAACTCTTCCTCGGCAATCTCGATGCCAAGCGGGATTGGGGCTATGCGAAGGATTACGTCGAAGCGATGTGGCTGATGCTGCAACAAGACGAGCCGGATGATTTTGTCATCGCCACCGGCCAATCGCACAGCATCCGCGACTGCCTGGAAATCGCCTTCGACCGTGTGAATTTGAACTGGGAAGATTACGTCGAAATTGATCCACGCTTTTTCCGTCCCACCGACGTCTCTTTCTTGCAAGGAGATTGCAGCAAGGCCCGTGAATCGTTGGGCTGGGAACCGAGCACGCCGTTCGAAGAATTGATCCGCATCATGGTCGACGCCGACTGCGACCTCGCCGCCCGCGAACGCGCACTGGAAGACATGAACGCCAACACCGACCCCCGCAAATAGCGGCGGGGCCGCTTGGTGCGAGCTGCCGCTCGAAATTGGATAGGCCGCTCCCGTTGGTCGCTCCACTGAACCGAGACGGTCGCCGGGAGGGCGAAGCTCCTGCTGAGCCACAGCGGCGGGGCCGCTTGGTGCGAGCTGCCACTCGAAATTGAATAGGCCGCTCCCGTTGGTCGCTGCGCTGAACCGAGACGGTCGCCGGGAGGGCGAAGCTCCTGCTGAGCCGCAGCGGGAGGCTAGACGTCGTTTGCAAGTTCATCGAACACGATGACACGCATAGTAGCTCGCGGCTCGGACGGAGCCTCGCCCTCCCGGAACGTTACCCCGCGAAAACGGCGCTTGCATCGCTCGGCGCTGCGTGTTCCAATGCTCTGCAACAGGCCCGACATTCCACCGAGGCCGCTCGCACAGCTTGATGTCATTCACGAGGCAGCGGTGTTGCGCTTACAGCGAGCCTGGCGCCCATAAGCGCCGGCCTACAACTGTGGAGATTATCAATCCGGACGATTAAATAACGATCAAGGGCCCCACCGTGGGCCTTTCGCAGCGCAGCGATTCGGCGGACGTAGCAGTTCAAGAGCGTCATCACTGAACGAAGGCGACGACAATGTGATTCCTAACGCACTCCGGCCGCCACTGAGGCCATCATTGATCCACGGACGTTTCGCCGTCGTGAGCACAGAAATCCGCGACGCTACGAAATTGATGAAGGGATTCGATCGCGAAGTCCTCTGAGATCGACCTCCGGCGACGGCGAGAGAATGGCCGCATGGGATCCGCCGGCACACCCTCGCCCGCTCCCCCGCGGGCCGCGAGTGAATCCTCCGGCTCTGCGACCAAGAGATCGACCACGACAGACTCGAATCAAGGAGAGCGTAACCGATGCTCTGGGAGATGAAAGCATCACGTGGCTGGTTGCCCGGGCTTCGGGTGCCCCCGTAAGGGGCGCTTCCGGTCCCGGTCGGGGGCGGCGGGATACCGGGGGGGCGATTAACGATGCACCTTTCTCCGAACGAGAGATATAGAATATGGTGAATATTGAAATAATTTAGAAGAGGATGAGGTAAGAGAAAAAAAAAAGAAATTGGAGGAAAGTGTAGAGTTTTCAGAGATCCTTGTGGTGAAATGAGTGTAAGTGGGGGGTTTTGGTTGGAGAATCATCATCCCAAGGTATGGGTTTCGTATGAGTTTTGATCTCTTCCTGGTCACTTTTCGTGATGGCCTCGGGAGCGAGCGGGCGGGGGGGGGGGCCGATTCATTCGAATACTGACGTACCAGCTTGCGAGATCACGGTTGGTGACGGAAAGCTCTCGACGATGACGCAGGCGGGGGGGGGGGGGGGAGAGGGGGGGGGGGTGCGCGACATCATGCAACTTATTTACGAATTCTCAAAAGCCACCGGATCCAGTAGCTTCCCCAGCGATGGATCCCCCCTGCATATTGATTCCTCGTGATGACCTGCTTAAGCATCTTCCCGAAGATTTTTCTAGTGACTTCACGATTTTTCCAATTAACAGCGGTGAAGAAATGCTAATCGTGCTTAAGGAGGGCGGAGGCTCGGACCCCCGGGATCGGGGATGCCCGAGCGGGTGTGGGTGATCCTCCGTGACGCACAAAATTGTCCGGACGACAGGGTACACTTGGGGGGGGGGGGGGGGGGGGGCTGCGGGAGAGTTTGTGAAGTCGTGGGGGGGGGGAGGGAGGAGGGAGGGAAGTTGGGGGGGGGGGGGGGGGCGGGGGTCGGGGATGGAAGGCGGGGGGGTAACCGAGGGATTTGATCGCGAACGAGTCCAGTGAGCTTGGCTAGCGGAGAGCGGTTGGAAGGTGAGAGTGGTTTGTTGGATCGTTCGCGTCGTCCTCAGCGTGTCGTGGGCAGGCACTTGCGGAGAGAGGAAACGGGTGTGGGCGGTGCGGGATCGGCATCTGCTTGGGGCGGCCGTAAGATCGAGCCGGTTGTGGGGGGGGGTCCGCGGCGAGCAAGAAGATGGTCGTCATGGTCGGATCCGCGCGTAGCCTCGGCTCAACGTGTGCCGTGTGGTGCTTCGGCGGAGGCGTGCCAGAGGAGAGCGGGCAATTACAAGGTGGCAGTCCAGCTGCCCAAGCGGGGAGATGGGGAACGCGACGCCTCAGCCGCCGTCATGACGATTGCATTCGCGAGGATCGGGGGGGGAGTAATCAGCGCGGGGAACGGTTCCGGATCATGTACATTGCGCCTGCAGGCTCCGAGCAATTTTTTCGGCGATGCGGTTCGTCCAAATTTCGCATCTGTTTCAACACGTCACGCGATTGACGGCATGGTTCCGATGCGGGTTGGGTGCAGGGTTCCGTGGGACGCCTTAGCTACAAGGACGTGGCAAGTAGGAGCGTTTTCATCGCACGTGGAGGCGCGACTTTTGCAAGAGACCGTCGGTTCGACAATGGTCCGCGCACGCAGGGCGGATTTGACCCGTGGCGTGAGATGGTAATCAAGAGGTCCGCTGATGGAGGTTGGATGTTCACTGCGAGTCGTTATCGGAGCAGTTCGCGTGAGTATCCCGAGCAGCTGCCGTCGTTTGAATATTCGGAACGATTCGAGACGCGGCGGGGTGAACGGTGTGGCGTATTTTCAGATTCCCATTCCCAACGCCTAGCCAACGCTTTCGTGCGGCATTGAGTTTGGGGAGTCGATTTAGTTTTCATGTTGCATTACAAGGCGAGCCGCGAAGCCTTTCCGTGCGGAGCGATTGGGTTTGAGTCCGACGGGCGATCGAGGTGTGTGGGACGTGTATTACTGCCACTTTCGGATTGGCCAGTTAGACGAAGCGACGGGAGGCGGTCCACTACGTCGTGTGGAGATCACCAACGGCCGCTAAACCAGTCGCCGGTCTGGTTAGAAAGGGTGTATCAGCGATATTACTATAGACCGAAAATCCAAGCGTTCCGAATCCGAAAAAGTGAACCCGCCCCATCACAACAGCAACCCACGTGTCCGGCCAAATAAATCACATCGCGACGCCTCTAGGTTCGATTAGGCACGATGGATTTTCCCACGGAAGATAACTCATGGCAAATCTAACCCCAAGATGGCGAGCCGCACTGCTATTGATGGGGAAGATCGTGTTCTACGCACTGAGCCCCGTCATTTGTGTGCTATTAGCGGCTGGCATCGCTGGAACCTTGGTTGTCAGATGGCGGGAGGTGATCCCGCCCCCTGCAATTGCCTGGGGGTCGACGTCGGCAAGCCAATTTACATGAAGGCAATGATGGGCTGGTTTGCAATCGGCACATTGCCGCTTGGCGTGATTGGGGTGGTCGCGGTTCTGGCGATGACGACCGTGCAAGAAATCGCAGAACGCCTAAGAGACAGATCGGCTCGACAACGTGCAGAATTAGAAGATTTTTAAGACTTCCAATTCGGCCACATTGCGATCTGCTCCACGCGGGGGGGTTTGCCCCTAGTCCTTAATCGCATTGAGGCGTCCCCTCCATATCCTTGCCAACGCCCCATCACCCGGGTTAAATAGACTGAGGCGCTCACAGCCTCCATCGCAACGCACACCGGGACCGATACCATGCGACATTGTCCGCTGCGGAATTCGTTATTGTTGCTCGGGGTGGTCGCTGTTCTGAGCGTGTCGACCGTTGCTTGTCCGGCGGCGGAGGCGTTGCCGGAGCGGGTTGATTTTAATCGTGATATTCGGCCGGTCTTGTCCGACATCTGTTTCCATTGCCACGGGCCGGATGAGGAGCAGCGGCAAGCGGATTTTCGGCTGGATCAACAGGAGTCGGCGTTTGCGGATCTGGGCGATCATCTGGCGATTGCTCCGGGGAAACCGGACGAGAGCGAACTTTATCTTCGCATCACCGCCGAAGATGCTGACGAACGGATGCCGCCGGTTGATTCGGGGCGGCAATTGACCGCGCGGCAGATTGGGCTGATTAAAAAATGGATCGAACAGGGGGCGGAATGGCAGACGCACTGGTCGTTCGCACCAATCCGCCGCCCGGCATTACCAGCGGTTCAGAATGAAAACTGGGTCCGCAATCCGATCGATACGTTTGTGTTGGCGCAGTTGGAAGCGCATGGCTTGTCCCCTTCACCGCCGGCGGATAAGACGCGGTTGATTCGCCGTGTGACGTTGGACCTGACCGGGCTGCCGCCCACGATTGCCGAAGTCGATGCGTTTCTGGCCGATGATTCGCCCGATGCCTACGAGAAGGTGGTCGACCGGTTGTTGGCATCGCCGCGGTATGGCGAACGGATGGCGACGCACTGGTTAGATGCGGCGCGGTATGCCGACACCAATGGCTATCAAACCGACGGCGACCGCTCGATGTGGCGTTGGCGGGATTGGGTCATCGAAGCTTACAACAACAACATGCCGTTCGATCAATTCACGATCGAACAATTGGCAGGCGACCTGCTCCCCGAGCCAACGTTGGAACAACGCATCGCCACGGCGTTCAATCGCAATCATCGCGGTAACGGCGAAGGGGGCGTGATCGAAGAGGAGTACGCCGTTGAATATGTCGTCGACCGCGTAGAAACCACCGGCACTGTTTGGTTGGGGCTGACCATTGGCTGCGCGCGATGCCATGACCACAAGTACGATCCGATTTCGCAACAAGAGTTTTATCAACTCTTCTCCTTTTTCAATAACGTCCCCGAGCGCGGTAAAGCGGTCAAAAACGGCAACTCGCCGCCGATGATGAAAGCGCCGACACGCGCACAACGGAGTCAACTGGCCGAAGTCGAAGAACGTCTCATCGCAGCAGAAGTAACATTCACGAAACTGCAACCGGCAATCGAACAAGCGGAGCGTGACTGGGAATCGACGTTTGATTGGAACCTGGCAAAAGACTGGGCCCTCGATCGAGCGTTGACGGCGTATTTTCCATTCGACGGAACTGCTGAAAACACACTGGCCAAGATATCAAAGGAAGAACAAACCGACGACGAAAAGATTCCGCAAGCCCCCAAATATAGTACAGGCCATCTTGGCGAGGCGGTGGAATTCGATGCTGCACAACCGCTTTCCGTCGGACATGTCGGCGATTTCAGCTACCTCGACAAGTTTTCGGTCGCGGCTTGGATCTCTCCTCGCAATGTCGAGCGGGGAGCGATTGTTTGCAAGATGCAAGCCGACGAGTATTCCGACGGTTACGAGTTCTGCCTGCATGACGGCAAACTGCAGGTCAATTTAGTCAAACGTTGGCTGGATGATGCCATACGTGTCGAGACACGCGAATCGCTCGTGCCCGGTCAGTGGTATCACGTCGCATTGACCTACGACGGTTCGCGGACGGCCGCCGGGGTCAAGATTTATATCAACGGCCGCACTGCCGAATTGAAGATCAATCTCGATGAGTTGAATCAAGACTTCAATAACGACCGTCCGCTGCTGATCGGAGGCGGCGGGGACCCGCGGCGCTTTGAAGGGTTGATCGATGATGTGCGGATTTACAATACGCAATTGACGGCTGAGGAAATCGACCTACTAGCAACGCCCGACAGGCTCCACGACATTGCGGCGATACAGCCCGCTGAACGGACGCAGCGGCAACGGAATAAGCTGCGTGCATACTTTATTCGCGAACAAGCCCCCGCAAAGCTGCAGAATGCGTTTCAGGAATTGGCGAAGGTGCGTGAGGAACGGGACCGGCTGGTTGAAAGTTTTCCCACCGTGATGGTCATGCAGGAGATGCATCCGCCGCGGCAAGCACATGTGTTGCTGCGAGGCGAGTACGACAAATTGGGCGACGCGGTCCAACCAGGAATCCCAGCCAGCTTGCCCCCCTTCCCGGGCGGACAACCCAACAACCGTTTGGGACTGGCGCGGTGGCTGATCTCAGCCGACAATCCTCTCACGGCTCGCGTGACGGTCAATCGTTATTGGCAAAACTATTTCGGCGCGGGTTTGGTCAAAACGGCGGAGGACTTCGGCTCGCAGGGAGAACAGCCTAGCCACCCGCAACTATTAGACTGGTTGGCGGCTGAGTTCATCGAATCGGGTTGGGATATCAAAGCCTTGCAAAAAACCATCGTGATGAGCGCTGCCTATCGACAATCGTCGAAGGTGACTCGCGAGCTTTGGGAGCGTGATCCGGAAAACCGCCAATTGGCCCGCGGACCGCGACAACGTTTGTCAGCGGAGACGATTCGCGATCAAGCGCTGGCCGCTGCGGGATTGCTGGTCGAGCAAATTGGCGGACCATCGGTCAAACCGTATCAACCGGCGGGTCTGTGGGAAGAAGTTGCCAACACCACTTACACCCCGGGAACGGACAGCGATCTTTTTCGCCGCAGCATGTATACCTTCTGGAAACGAACCGTCGCCCCGCCGACCATGATGGCCTTCGACGCTTCCAGCCGCGAAACATGTATCGTGCGGCAATCGCGGACGAATACGCCGCTACAAGCGCTCGCGCTCTTGAATGCGACGACGTTTGTGGAAGCGGCACGCAATTTGGCGCAACGGGCAATGTTAGAAGGGGGCGATTCGAGCGAGTCGCGACTGACCTACGCCTTCCGTTTGGCCACCGCCCGCCGGCCCACTGAGGCAGAACTAAAAATCCTCACCGCTGGTTTCACACGGCACTTGGCTGGTTATCAAGCAGACCGCAACGCAGCGGAGGAGCTGTTAAAAATCGGCGCCTCGCCGCGTGACACGCAACTCGACACGGCTGAATTGGCCGCCTACTCCGCTGTAGCCGGGCTGATTTTGAATTTGGACGAGGTCGTGACCAAGGAATAGCAGCGCGCCGCCGCGCAACTTTTTCACCAAGGGTAGTCGTTGGTGAAATGCAGTGTGGGGCGAGTGGCTGGGTATGCAAAAGACGATCGTTGTGCTGGGAATGCATCGTTCGGCGACGTCGCTGGTCGCTTGTGGACTTCATCAAGAAATCAGCATGGGGGATGACCTTCTGCCGGCCAGCGGTTCGAATCCTCGTGGGCATTTTGAGGATCGGCATTTTGTGCGGCTGAATGATCGCATCTTGTCGGCGGCCGGCGGTAGTTGGGACCGTCCTCCGTCACGGCAAGCGATTCGCAACTTGGCTACTCGATTTTCGGATCAAATCCAGTCGACGCTCGACCTAGCGGGAAGCGGCAAAGAGATCTGGGGCTTCAAAGACCCGCGAACGACGTTAACGGTGCCCCTCTATGTGCCATTTTTGCAAAACCCGCATTTCGTCTGCTGTTTCCGCGCACCGGATCAAGTGGCGAGATCGCTTCAGCGCCGCAACGGATTTCCTTTGGAAAAAGGGCTGCGGCTGGCGGCGATTTATAACCGGCGGTTGCTGGCGTTCCTGAGCGACTTTACTGGACAAGTGCATGAGCCACCCGACGGCACATAACCGCTAAGCGGCGCGGTTCAGCGTTTGCTTTTTCTGCAATCGATCTGCTTCGTGTGCCTGCAAGAGATCTTGAAAATCTTTGCCGGTCGGATCGATGAAGGGGAACTCAGAGTCGATACTGAACGTCATATCACGATTGAGATTCAGATTGACGTAGGGGTCGTTCATCAATTGGTGCCCCCACTTGCTAATCATATATTGCCGTTCAAACGTTTCGGTGGCGCGTCCTCGCGATCGTGATTCCTCGTGAATCAATGTCGCGTAAGGTGTATAAACGTGCTCGTAACCGCGCTGTGATAAGCGCAGACAGAAATCGACATCGCCATAACCGTTGGGTAAGTAGACTTCATCTAAGCCGCCCACCTCATGATATTTCTCCTGCGCAATCATTAAGCACGCACCGGTGATTGCAGAGACCTCGTGGACGGTCTTGGTGATGTTGTTATAGGCGGTCGTGTTTTCAGGAAACCCTTTGAAGGAGTGATTGGCGACTCTGCGGTCTTGGAGTTCCAAACCGGCATGCTGAATTTCACCGGTGGGGTACAACAACTTGCACCCCACAGCCCCCACCTCAGGGAATTGCGCGAGTCGCAACATCTCCTCGATCCAATCGGGCGTCTGAACGATGGTATCGTTGTTCAGCAAAACGAGGTATTCGCCCCGCGCGATTTTGGCGCCGCGATTATTTAGCCTCGCAAAATTAAACGGCTCGTCGACACGTTCGATGCGTAGCTGTTTCGGGTGCGCCGTTTGAAACTGCCGCATGACATCCAGTGCGGTCGTTTGCGTGGTTGCGTTATCCACCAGCACGACTTCGAAGTTCGGATAAGTCGAAGAGGTGAAAATCGATTCCAAACATTTCTGTAGCGACTCGCCTTGGTCTTTGGTGGGAATCAAAATCGAGACGAGCGGTAACTCTGCGGGGAGTTCGAATCGTACGCGGTAGTGAAATGATTCTGGTTCCCACTGCACATCGGCAGGCCGTCCCCGCCGCTGGCAGGCTTCGGTCACGGCTTTGACTCCGGCGATTGCCGCATACGGCTTGCTGTCGGCCGATTTGGCGGTGCTGGTTTCAACCGCCCGCCATTGGTAGAGACAAAACGGCACGTGCACGATCGGTCGATCGGTCGCCTCAACAGCCCGCATCATCAGGTCGTGATCCTGCGATCCCTCGAAACCGACGCGAAACCCGCCGATCTCGCGAATGATCGCGGTGCGATACAACGATAAGTGTGTCGTGTAATTACAGGAAAGGTGAAAAAACGGCGACCAATCTGGTTTACAATACACCAAAAATGTCGCCTTACCATCCGACTCAATCACACGCTCGTCGGAGTAGAAGATATCGCATTGACCGTTGAGGTTGATGTGCCGCACCATCTCGGCCAAGGCATTGGGTGTTAAGCGATCATCATGGTCCAACAGCGCCAAATACTCCCCGGTGGCCATCTCAATACACCGGTTCGAGGTCGCGCTAATGTGCACGTTGGTAGGATTCGTCGCGAATTTCACCTGCCCTGGATAATCGGCGGCGAAATCACGCACCATCTGCTGCAATTCCGGCATCCCCGAGGCATCATCGACGATACACAGTTCCCAATTTGTGTAACATTGCATGGCCACCGAGGCGAGCGTTTCACGAAAGACCGCGGGGTCGACACGATAGACCGGTAAAATGATGCTGATTTTCGGCTGGTCGGGCATCCTCTGCACGCGGATGGTCACATCGCGATAATACTTCTGCAATTCATCCAGCGCGGTGTCCCAAAACCACTTGGCGTCCCGACCATCGTGCAGAATGGCCATCACCTTCGCATGGAGGTGAAATGCTCTTCTTGCGTAAAGGAGCAAGGCCTCGAGCAATTGAATGCCCAAGAAGAGAACCTTGCGAATTGGACGCCCCACTACGTGATAGAACAGATTAACAAACATTGCCCCAAGCTATCCTTAGCATTGCACTTCGACGCAGAAATACAAATCCAATCCATGGATGTGGCGGGATATTAGCGGATCTTTCGAGATGGCACTAGACTATTTTTGTACCTTAAAAAACCGGGACATCGAGGGCCTCCAAATTGTGAAATTTGCAGTAGTGGAATAGAATGCACAGCACACACCGCAGCTGACGATTTCCCCCATTTTTCCCATCAAATCATGCTCTTCAGAGGAACCCACACGTGAAATATTCGCATTTCCAACGCCGCGCAGGCATCTCCGCCCTACTGTGTGCTCTGCTGCTGTGCGGAGGGGTTTGGGCGCAAAATCTGGCCGCTGAAGATGACAGTGCGGAAACGGGTTGGATTGAGATTTTTTCCGGCAAGGATTTAAACGGGTGGACGAAAAAGACTGGGGATTGGAAAATCGTCGGCGATGTGCCACTCAATCCCGACGACCCCAAAGCCTTCTCTCCAAAACCCGGCACGGGGGTGATGGTTAATGGCAAGGGTGGTCGCGACACGAATATCTTCACCAAGAAAAAACATGGCGATGTGCAGGCGCACATCGAATTCACCGTCCCCAAAGGCTCCAACTCGGGGGTCTATTTTCAAGGACGGTACGAAGTGCAGGTCTTTGACAGTTACGGCGTCAAAGAGGCCGAGTCGAGCGACTGTGGCGGGATTTATAAGCGGTACAATGAAAAAGAGAGCTACGGTTTCGAAGGGTACGCGCCGCGATTGAATGCCAGTTTACCGCCAGGAGAATGGCAGGTGTTTGATGTGACGTTTCGCGCGCCGCGATTTGATGAAAGTGGCAAAAAGATTGAAGACGCGAAATTTATCAAAGTCGTCCATAATGGAAAGGTGATTCACGAAAACGTCACGACCACCGGACCGACCCGCGCAGCTGCCTTCCAAGACGAAAAACCACTCGGCCCCTTGATGATTCAAGGTGACCACGGCCCGGTCGCCTACCGCAACATCCGCATTAAGCCCATCAAATTGGATTAGCATTAACAGCCGTTTCTTTGTAGGGTGCGTCGCGACGCACCTTTCTCACGTAGGACGGTTGATTCACCTAACGAACTCATACGCCGCACACGCATTGAAATATGATTTTGCCACAGAGGACTCAGAGACCACAGAGGAAGAGGTAATTTTTTACCGGTTTCTCTGCGATGAGTTTTCGAACACAGGTTGCGTCGCGGCGTAACTTTTGATGTCGTACGAGAGTTTTTAACGCACGGATCAACAACAACGATAACCTTACAGGGAAACCGCCGGTGTTGAAACGTGTCTGACCTGTTCTGGGGGTTATGAAAATCGATCCTCGGAGCGAAAACCCTCACCCCGGCCCTCTCCCAGAGGGAGAGGGAAAAGTTGTGGTCGGGTGCGTGGCTGCGGAATTTGTCGCGATTTTCAGAGCGACTCGACGACCGACTTGGCAAAACCCGTTGACGATTCACATCACACCCTAACGACAAACTGCGAGACCAATTCTCCGATGGAACCGGACATGGCCGCCAAGTGGACGTTGGCCTTCTATATGGCGATCGCGATCGCGACGTTGTTGGTTCAGGGTGCGCGGTGGCCGGATGGTTGGCATGCCTGGGCACTGGCGATTGTCAACCGATTTTATGTCCGCGCATTCTTTCACTTCCGCACGAATCGCCCTTGTCCGTTTCCCACGGATGGGCCGGCGATCATTATTGCCAACCATAGTTCCCCGATGGACCCGATGTTTGTCTGGATGGGACGCCGTGAGATCATCGGGTTTATGATGGCTCGCGAATACTATGAAGTGAAATTTTTGCATTGGATCGCCGTTGCGATGCAGTCCATTCCGGTCCAACGCAACGGCAAGGATCTTGCTCCCACGCGCGCTGCTTTGCGGCGGTTGAAAGACGGCAAACTGCTCGGGGTTTTTCCCGAAGGGGGCATCAATCGCGAACGAGACTTAAAGGCGGGAAACCCCGGCATGGCTTGGTTGGCTGTGCGGTCTCAGGTGCCGGTCTATCCGGTCTACATTCACAATTCGCCCGGCGGCGAAACCATGATCGATCCGTTTTATAACTTCGGTCCCGTCAGCGTCTACTACGGCGATCCGATTGACCTCTCGGCGTACTACGACCGCAAACCGACGCAAGAAGTACTGCAAGAAGTGACCGACATCATGATGGCCCGCATCGCGGAGTTAGGCGGAGTGGGGTATGCGTCCTGCACATCGACCACGTGATTTCTCCGGGTGAACGGCGAAGTAAAATCAGGGTTCGCGGACCAGCATGTCGGGACATTCGATTGAGACCCCTTTGACAGAGACCCCCAATTGGGGCCAGCCTTCCATGGGGCGCAGCGGTTCATACCCGTTTTCGGCGATCAAAATCGTATCGCCCAATTTGGCCGGACCGATCGTTGGATGCAAGTGCAGAGCCATGTTGGCCGTCAGGGGGATGTGATTGGTGGGGGAAATCGGCAATTCGCAGGCTTGATACCCGATAATTTCCCCTTGATCGCACAATCGCCATTCCCGTTCGTAGCCGAATTTTTCGTAGATGCGGCTGACGCGGCCAAAGAGTTTGCTGACCGGGGTCTCGGGCCGTGAAAAGAAGATACCGGTCGCCTCGACCATGGCGGCGGCTTGGTAGGCTTTGGTGAGGGAATTCGACGGTTGACCGAAACAGACCGTGCGCGTCGCAGCCACGCAGACTCCCCAACGAGAGCCAACTGCGGAAAGCACACACGATTTGCGCAGCGGATCGCCGCTGTAACTCCAGTGCCGATGGCGTTCGCCCCGACCATCGACCATGACTTGCATTTGCATGGGGGTCACCTGCCGGTGCACCAAGCGGTGGGACAATTGGCCGGCGATTTCAGCCTCGGTTTGCCCCAATTCAAGTGTCCGCGCCGTTGCTTCGACGGCATGCGTGACATGTCGCCCCACAATTCGCATCCGCGCTCGTTCTAAACTGGTTAACTGCAATCGCAGATGACGAATCTCGCTCGACGCATCAATCGTCTCGCGATCTCCCGTATCACTGGCGACGTTGCGGCCACGGCAGAGGTCATCCAGCAACACGTGCGGAGGTTCGGTCCAGGGACGCTCCTTGAGGCTGAATCCAAGTTGCGGAATCTCTTCTTCAAAAATCTGGGGAGAATTGCAATTGTTGGCGATGACCAACCGGGAATCGGGCGTCACAAAGAGTGCAGCCAACGGTTCACCCAAACCACGACCAGAGCTGTCTCCTCCAGAAGTCAACCAGGAGAAGTTGCAAGGTTTTTGGAGCAACAATGCGTCCCAGCCATTGGCTTCGAGCAATCCCTTAACCAAGTCGTGCTTGTTTCGCACGTCCTGTTCGCGGTCCAATTCCTCCAAAGGCATTTCATTCGCAGCACTGTGTGGCGGCATTTCGTTTGCGATCTGGGTCATGCAGGGCCTCACTGGGAGGAAATCATCGTCGTATTCGGATGGCGACTGTTGCACAACCGGGGTATGTGCTCCGCGATCCAATCCATCACCTCGCACGGACTTTTTTGCCTAGAGCCCTTTGAAGAGAAATCCCCAGGGCCAGCGCGGACGCGTTGTCATCGATGTCAGGAGGATTGTCGGCGACGGGAACGACGATATTGCATGGCCAGATGGTCGGCATTGGAACTGACGCGTGAACGATCGCGGCGACGACGGTATTTGTTACCCCAATACGTCGTTAGCAAGCCAACCAAAGCACCGGTCAAAATGGCTGATACACCGCCAATCGCTTGCAATTGCGCCTGTTTTTCATGTTTGCTCACCGCGGAATCATTCTCATTTAACGTCTGGTCCGACAAGCCGTGGGTTTTAGAGAATGTGGCATAGGACATTCCGAGCAGTACAAATCCGGCCAACCAGAGGCTGATACACAGTATTTTAATAAATTTGATGAACATAAAACGGGCCCGCTCAACTCCAACAATGCCACTGCGTACACAAACTTTGATCGCGAATTGGTTCTAAATTTGTCCTGATGCAACAGTCTTCTTGGACGTCTGTAAGTCTCTAGACATCCCCAAGTTTCTATCATGATGATAAATTGACGTTTGGGCAACAAAAAAACACCTCTTTGGCGGAGAATCTTTACGCTGCCGACAATGCTAAAACCGTCACAACCAATTACCCCAACAGTAGTTAAGCAATAAACCGCAACTGCAAACCAGATTAAAAGGCCTGCGGGACTCTGACGAAAAAGGCCGTTTCATGGACCGCTTGGTTTGATCAACCGTTTGATGGCTTGGAGGTTTCAGTCCTCCCGCTACGATGGAAAGACTGATGATGAGCATTTCTGGCACGATGATTTGATGTTTGCCTCGGAGTTGTGGAGTACGTTGATGGCGGTGCATGAATCGGACCGTGAAGATCTGATGAAGGAAGCGACCGCACTGCGACGGCGGTGCGAATTATCGCTCCCTGATGATGACAACACGGTCATTGCCGGGTTTCGTGAGGATGGGCGATTCTCGTTGTTCTTTGGGGCGGATCCCGCTTTTCATTTCGATGACGTCGGCCGCTTGCGACGGGGGTATTGCAGCGGAGACCTTTATCGGACACAGGGCGACACGCTTGCCCGACTGACGCGGCATCGCGAAGCGGGGAAATCGCTCTTATTACGTCACGATTTGACTCCGGAAGAGTTGGCGACATTTCTAAGAACTATGGACCAACGCTTAACCCATCTCCAGGACTGCCTGCAAGATGATCGCGTCATAATGCAGCAGCAAATTCCTGCGACGCCCTCTTTGATTCCTGACATCATGGCTGCGCTGGCTTTAATCGGCGGAAGTGCGGAGCGCTTAGCGCCGGCAATAAAAGGCTAATGACTGCCCAGCGCATTGATTCGTCGTCCAGATGACGACGATTTTTAATGATCCGATGAGTAGTGGCGAATTGCGTGATGTGTGTGTTGTCCCAGTTTCGTATCGCCGGCTCAAATACGGGATGTTGACAAAACGCCACATGGCAAGTGCAGTCATTTTTCTTGCCGCGCGTGTTTTTGTGATGTAGGGTTTTAATGGAGCGTTAGAAAAAGGAATTGCTACGTAGGATCAAACGCATTGGCCATTCGGCTTCACATCATGTGACTCCTACGATTTCGGGCCCCATGGAAGCGCTCCTGGAAGGAGACTGCTATGTCTGACAATACCCATCATGACCGCAAAGCAATCGACTCGGTGCTGGACCGTGTGAACGAATTGCATTCGTTACCGCAAGTCGCCATTTCGATTCTCAATCTGACTCGCGACATTGACTACGACGTGCGCGAAGTCGTTGCCTGCCTGGAAAACGATCCAGGCTTGGCGGCTAAAATCTTACGGACGATCAATTCGTCGCGTTACGGATTGCGTCGTGAAGTCACGAATCTGCGGCAGGCCGTTGCGCTGCTTGGCCAGCGTTCGCTGCGTCTGGTCGCAATGACATTTAGCCTCGTCGACGGACTTTCACGTGGTTCCGCCAGTCGGTTGTGCCAAGAATATTGGCGGCGATCAATCAGCATGGCGACACTGAGTTCGCGACTGGCCAAACGGACCGATCTGTTGGATCACAACGACGCCTATTCCGGTGGATTGTTGGCCGATCTTGGCGTTCTGGTGCTTGCACAAGTCAAGCAAGATGAATACGTCAACATGGCATTAGAAACCCCACACGGCCCAGAGTTGTTGCGTGCCGAACAAGACAAGTACGGGTTTACACATGCCCAATTGGGGGCGCAATTGCTAACGCGTTGGGGATTCCCAGAAACGCTGGTTCAGTCGACACAGAATCACCACGACGACATCGATAACGACAACAAACTACAGCTAGTGACCCATGCTGGCTGCCTGATGGCGGAGGCGCTTTGGACGCCTGACTCGCCGCAATTTCCGGCTGCGCGCAAGTTACTGGAAGAACGATTCCATCTGACCACCGATGACATTATCGACTTGGTTGTCGGTACGAAGGCGGATGTGGAATTCAATGCGGGACTTTTTGGCGTGACCATCGAGGGCGAGATCGACGTCGAAGCCCTCCGGCAACGGGCGGCGACGAAACGCGCCGAAGTCTTCGCCGAAACGGCTGCCGAACTCGCCAAACAGGCATCTCAGGATGAGCAAGGGATTATCGCTGCCGCCAGCGCCACTGAGAAACGGCACCTGGGGACGATGGTGATTAAGCTGTATCGTGACAGCGACCCGATGCGGACGGGAATTATTTGTGAATTTGAGAATATTTCGCCCGGTCACATCGAACTGCGATTGCCGCTGCCGGTGAGTACTTTTGAACAGGTCAAAGTCCATCTGCACAATGACGTGCAGGCGTTCGATTCTGTGCTACGGGGCACAGTCCGGGAAACGTTCGACGACGACAACGTTTTTTCGCGACTGGATATTGAATTGCACAATCGCATCAGCAGCTTTGATCTGACCGCATTGGAAAATGCCGGCTTGCGTGACAAACCGGTCAAAGGCCCGGTCTGGATCTAAGAGCCTGGCTTCCATTCTGCAGGCAGCTACGGATCCGCATTACGGGAGAACGAAGCTCCCGCTGCCCCGGAATGGGATAGTCCCACGTGGGAAAAGATGGTGCTACGCTTAGCCACGGCCCGGCGACAAGATTTCGCACGGGTCCTTAACTATCCCGAGTGAGGACATCGAGCGACTTGCCGCTCAGGGCGTGCATGGGTCGACGTTCCCGGATAGGGAAAACCTAGCCTAGTAAGGCACTGGCGAGCAAGCTGCCAGTGGCCCCCGAATAATGGGCTGTCCTCATACTGAACCAAGCAGTATGGTATTCGGACGCTTCCCGTAGGTTATTGGGCAGACGTGTCACAGACCAGGCCGTGAGTAAACAGAGGGCGCGTCGCGACACCGCACGTCACAACAAGGCAACCGGCTCGATGGGAATTCAACAGTGAAGGACCCACGAGGGAACGGCCTCGTTGATTAACGGGGCACATAGACGGCTGAGCGGCATTCGCTGAAGCGTTCGAATTGATCGGTAATGCCAACGATGCTCTCGGCGGCTCCTAGGATCAAATTTCCGTCCTGAGCAAGTTGATTCCGCATGCGTTCCAGCACGTCACGTTTGTGCGCGACTTCAAAGTAGATCAACACATTGCGGCATACGATCAGGTCGAACGGCCCCAGGTGAGCGAAATCGTCCAAAAGGTTCTGTTGTTTCCATTGAACGCGATTTCTCAAGTTGTCTTTAATCCGCCAGCCCTGAGGAACCTGTTCGAAATTTTTGATCAACAGTGGAGTCGTCAATCCGCGTTGCACTTCGAATTGTGAATAGATCGCTTCCTGTGACCGCTTGAGCATTTTTTCGGCGATATCGGTGCCGACGATTTCAACATTCCAGGACTGCAATTCCGGAAACGATTCGTCGATGAGCATCAGTAGTGAATAGAGTTCTTGTCCGGTGGATGCTGCCGCACACCAGATCCGCAGGCGTCGCGATTCCCGCCGCGCGTTGATCAAAGCGGGCAAAAGTTGTGTTTTCATTTCCTCGAAGGGAGTGATATCGCGAAAGAACGACGTCTCGTTGGTCGTCATCGATTCTGTGACGGCCGTTGAGAGGCGTGAGTCGCGTCCGCGGCGAAGTTCGACGACCAATTCAGGGATATCGGACATCCCGAAACTTTGCGCCAACGGAGTCAACCGCGCTTCCAACAAGTATTCTTTTCCGTTGCCCAATGCCAAACCTGAGGACTCGACTAAGAATTTCGTCAGGTAATCATAATCGTTGGCGTTCATAAACCGCTCCGTGTTCCGGGCACTGCCGACTGGGGATGTTTTGGCAAGATCGATTGCATTCGCTTGTAGGGGGATTCTGAGGCTTGGTCGTTATGCAATTTCGAGCACGCCGGTCTCTTGTAGTTTTCCACGCACGATATCTTCCGTGAATGGTTTCATGACGTACTCGTTCGCGCCGGCTTGCATGGCTTCGATGATGCGTTCCATGTCGTTTTCGGTGGTACACATAATGACTGTCGGTTGCGGCAGATTGTTGTCGGCGCGCAGAGCTTTGAGGAATTCCAGCCCGTTCATAATGGGCATATTCCAATCCAACAGAACTACGTCCACCTCATGTTCGCGAACCATATTCAGCGCTTCTTCGCCATGCTCGGCTTCAAGCACATCCAGCCCGATGGCCGCCATAATACGTCGCCCTGCTAAACGCACGGCGCGCGAGTCATCCACAAGAAGTATCGTTTTCATCGTTTGCACCTTTCCCTGAGAAGGGATTTTGTTATTCACACTCAGAACTTAGGTCGCGATTTGGCAACATGCAGGGTTTCCGGCGAGAAATGACACATGTTTTTCAAATCCAACAACTGGTGGTAAAAATACAGCGATACAAACGGCACAATCGGAGCGACCATTGGGTTCAATTGCTTAGGCAAATTGTGAGATGCCGGACCCGTCCATCACCGACGAACAGAATCGACGAATCACACCTCACAGGACGTTGCAAAAATCCCCAGCAGTCTGCGGGCTAGTTCCCTGGTCTGAATCACTGTCTCGACGGTCTCCAGGCAAACACATTCCATGCCTTGCCGCTAAAACCGGCGCAATTCCTCCACAAGGCATATTGACCTCGTGTCCCACTTTGTAGTATTACCCGCCGCGCTGCCGGGTCGGTGGCCACGGATTCCGCCTCTCACGGGATTTCACCGCCCCTCAGCCAATCGTCTCTCAAATCCGTCTCTCAAATCCATTGCGACAATTCGTCGGACATCGGCATGCCGATTCAACGACGGATGGGGTTCTGCCCATGATGAATCCATTACGCGCAGGCGACCGCGCCCAATGCGTTGCGGCCCTCCTGCTGCCGACATTAGCCCTCCTGGCCTGCTCCGGGTGTCGGATGTTTGAAGCACCGGTTGCCGGCGCCGCACAGCCCGCGCTCAATTGGTTTGCCAATTTCAGTAACGACGACGCGCAAATGTCGCCGCCGCTGGATATCAATTCCATTCGCCCCACACCTCAGACCGCCCAAGTCCAACCGGGTGATCTGTTGGAAATCACCGTCTCAAATCTGTTCCAGCCGGAAGAGCCGCATACGTTCCCGGCCCGGATCCACACCGACGGCAGCTTAGAAATTCCGTTATTGGGCCAACCGGTCGTCACGGGTCTAACCCGCGCCGACATCGAAAAAGGCCTGAAAGATGAATATCAACGCCGCGAACTGCTGGTGAATCCGACCGTGATTGTTCGGGAATTGGAAGTTCCGCGCGTCAAAGTGTATGTCGAAGGAGCGGTCGAACGCCCCGGAATCATCGCCCTGCCCCGCGAAGATGCCAGCGTCTATTCGGCATTGGTTTCGGCAGGACTGAAAACAAACGCCGGCGGTCAAATTTCTGTAGCGCGACCGCTGAACCTACAGGCAGCGGCGCCCATTGCGGAAACGGCGGCCCTGTATGCATTAGCTGACGAGACACTCGATTCAATCCCAGGAGAGACGCCCGGTGGAGCCGTCAATCCACTCGCCTTGGAATCGGAAACTGTGATTGAAGACTCCTTGGAAATTGCCGCGGATCAGATTGCTCCAGCAATTGTTGCGGCCCCAGCAGTCAATGTGGTTTCCGGTGATCAGCCGCAATCTGGTTCACCAGGAACGGAATATGAAATCATCTGGTTTGACGCCCAGCGCGAAGAAGACCGCCGGGCATTGATCGAACTGCAACTTGGTGAGGGGGATATCGTCGGTGTTAGCGAATTGGTCCCCCCGATTAAAGTCTTGGGTTCGGTCCAAAACCCCGGAGCATTCAATATCCCCAACAGCAATGACATCACATTGCTGGATGCCGTGCGACTGGCCGGTGGGGTCAAAAACGAAGGTGACGCTCTGAAAATCACGTTGATACGGATGAATGAAACGGGTTGGCCCGGTCGCAATTGGTCGCGATCGTGGGCAGAACTGGAAGCGAATCCACAACAATCTCCGGCCATTCAACCGGGCGATGTGATTCACGTCGAGCGTCCGGCCGGAAGTAAGCTTAAGCAAACAGTCGAGGGATGGTTGAGCAAATGAAAACGAAAATCAAACTAAACCTGCATAAAATCATCCGCAAACCGTGGGCGGCCGCCATCGCTGCATTGGGCGTTTGCTTGATCCACTATCTGACGGCGACGACCGTGTTGGAAACGACGGTCAACGTCAAACCTCATGATCAACCGGTCGACCCCAAGTCGATGTCCGAAATTCCTGAAGCGGTTTTTGATCACGCATTCGCCACTCTTGATGCGCAGCGCACCAAAGCGGGCCAACCGTTGCTTGACCTCAACGCGGTCACGCAGCAATTATCGGTTTCCTTCGATGAAGACAATCAAACTTTGCAACTGCGCTGTCTCAGCCAGAACGCCGGTGAAGCGGAGTCGATTCTGAATGCCCTCGCAGACGGCTATGTGGAGAACTCACGGAAACTCAAATCGAGCGTCGCCCTGCCCCGCATCGAACAGCTAAAAGAGGACAATCAAGAAACACAGCAGCAACTGCAAACCAGCAAGGTAACCATTGCCGCTATTAAACACCAGATGGATGAGGAATCACTGTCTGAAACGGCCCAATTGGCATCCACCGAACGGATCAAAAGTTTCTCCGCCCAAATCGTTGAAGCCAAAGCGGATCGTCTTGATGCGGAAAACCGGTATCGCGAAGCGAGCCAAGAACTCGAAACCGGTTCAGCCGTGCATCTGGTAGCAGCCCAGCTCTCGACCGGCTCCGCCAAGGAAATCGTCCAAGCGGTGATGAGCCATGCGGATTTGGTCGACGAATTGCAACAATTGCGGAAAACCGAGCGTGAGTACTCGCAATACTATGGCGCGCGTCACCCACGAATGATTGAAATTCAGTCCAAACAAGCGGAATTGCTGCGGCAAATCGATGACCTCTCAGAAACGGGTTCTGGAATCCAACAGATTTCGACGATCGACCAGCCGGACGATAATGATCGCCGGGCGCTGTTATTGAGAACCTTGGCAATGGATTTGCGTCAAAAGCAAACACGGGAAGACGATCTGCAAGACCAATGGGACTTAGAACAAGCCCGACTCACCCGGCACTCCGAATTGCAAGATCGTCTTCAGCAAGCGCAAGTTGAAACACAGACAGCTGAAGAAAAACTCAAGTCGATCAAAGCAGAAATTGCCACCACGACAGCCGGTCACCAGGCTCACGCCACGATACTCGCCCCGGCTGCTACAGCAACGGAACCGGTCTCCCCGTCGTTTTGGGGACATTTGTTGTGGGGCTGTCTTGCCGCTGTGGCCGTGGGATCGTTGAGCCGCTGGGCCTTCAAAGACTTGAAGCAAGCGACAGCGAACTCTTCGACACCATCCAGTTCCACCACGGAAACTTCGGAGATTTCGGGGCAACCTCCGTTGTACGCGCGACGGTTGATGCGTCTGGCCAAATTGAATCGCAATCAAGAAGCCACGTCGTAAGGCGACGGTTGAAGGTGACCGGTTGTGGTTCGCACATCGGTTTGCGGCGTAGACTTGGTTGGAGGATTTTTCGTCCTATATAGAAAGGTGCGTCGCGACGCACCCTACATTTGCTGGCATGTTGAATTACGCGTTCCTCACAGAACATTGCTTGAAGGGTGCTGGCATGGCGGGGTAAAGTGTGTAGAATCATGACATTCATTTGCCACGATTCTTATCACCCCGAACTGCGAGCCACCCGATGCCTAGCCGCGCTGAAACCGAGTACCGCTACGAAAAATTGACCTGGCCCGAAATCAATGATGCCGTCGATCTTGGTCAGGTCTGTATCATTCCCGTCGGCGCGGTCGAACAGCATGGTCCGCATTTGCCGTTGGACGTCGATTTGGTCTGTCCCGGTGGAGTCGCTCACGGTGCCGGCCAAGAAATGACGGATAAAATCCTGGTCCTGCCCACGATCCCCTATGGCTACACCGGGCACGTGATGGATTTCCCGGGCACGATCAACACGCACTACGAGACATTCATCCGCCAAGTGCTCGACGTCACGAAGTCACTGGCATACCACGGCTTTAAAAAGATCATTCTGCTCAACGGGCATGGTTCGAATATGCCCAACTTGGATCTCGTCGCGCGGCGCACCAATCTAGAAACCGATGCGGAATGTGTGCTGGCGGCTTGGTGGCAATTGCTCACCGTTGATCCGGAGTTCATTCCCAGCTGGCGGGAAAGCAAGTTTCCCGGGGGGTGTGCGCATGCGGGTGAACTCGAAACGTCGATGTACATGTATTTGGACGGCGATAACGTCCGCACGGACTTGATTAAGAATGGCGTCATTTCCTTCAACGAGGAAAACAGTCCCTTCAACTGGGTCGATGTTTTCTCCGCCGGTCCGGCAACGCTCGTGTCCTGGACGAGCAGTTACTCCGACACCGGCGTGTTGGGCGAAGCGGAATTGGCCACTGCGGAAAAAGGGGAGCGGGTGTATCGCGAAGCGGTCAAACAACTCTGCGCCTTCGTGAACTACTTCGGTCCGCGTCCCAAAGACCAACGCGGCCGCCACCAACGCCACGCCCCCACGATGCCAATCCCGTGGGGACAACGCCCGATTGAGGATTGAGGTTGTTCACCGCCTCTGAATTGGACGTGGGTGAGACCGTAGGCCACAGGCTTTAGGCCTTAGGGTTGGATTGCCCATGCTTTTCCTAAAGTCTACGGTCTAAAGCCTACAGTCTTTCAGCGCAGCGTCCCAATGGTTTTGGTAAGCGTCTTGGTTCATCGTGGCTCGGCGGGAGCCTCGCCCTCCCGGACGCTCTCAATTTTTCGATTCGTTCTCCTCTCAATCTACGAAGCCCGATTCCTCACGGATGAAATCAAGCGACACGGAAACACTTGCAGAGTTCGATGCTGATTGGCGGCAGCGGTTTCGTGGTCAGTTGCGGCGGTGGTATTCGCGGTATGGCCGCGAGTTGCCCTGGCGCAATAGCCGCGATCCCTATCGTGTTTGGATCAGCGAAATCATGCTGCAACAAACGACGGTCACGGCGGTCGTTCCCTTCTTCAAGCGATTCCTCGCACGCTTCCCGGACGTGACGACGTTAGCGACGGGCGAGGAAAACGACGTGCTGCGGATGTGGGAAGGGCTGGGGTATTACAGTCGGGCGCGGAATATTCACAAGGCGGCCCGCACCATCGTCTCCGAATTGGACGGCGAATTTCCGCAAGATGTCACGTCACTCGAAGCATTGCCCGGCATTGGGCGTTATACGGCTGGGGCAATTGTCTCGTTTGCGTATGATCGTCCTGCGGCGATCGTCGAAGCCAACACCCTGCGGCTGTACAGCCGATTGTTGGGATACGAACAGGACCCGCGCTCAAGCAGCGGACAACGGTTGCTGTGGCAGTTCGCGGAATCGATTCTACCGCGCAAACAGCCGGGGACGTTCAATCAGGCGTT
Source organism: uncultured Planctomycetaceae bacterium (assembly GCA_942492455.1). GTDB lineage: Bacteria > Planctomycetota > Planctomycetia > Planctomycetales > Planctomycetaceae > Symmachiella. The sequence continues at coordinate 104,745 of CALOFE010000089.1, forward strand.
GATGGACCTGGGTGCGACGGTCTGTATTCCGGCTGATCCGCAATGCCATGCGTGCCCGGTCAAATCGGGTTGCCGCGCATTTCAATCCGGAACACAGGACCAAATCCCGGTTCCACAAAAACGGCCGGAACTCACCGATGTGACCGAAGCCGCTGTCGCGATTGTGCACAACGAAGAATACTTGTTGTGTCGACGCCCGCACGGCGAACGCTGGGCCGGGTTGTGGGACTTTCCTCGATTTGCAACTTCCGAATATCCAGTCCCCCACAATGGCCGTGATCTGCGGAAAATCCGCGGCGAACTAGAAGGCCATCTAAAAACGCAACTTGGACTGGCTGCCAACGTCGAGGATCTCCTGAAACAGTTTCGCCACAGCGTCACCCGGTACAGAATCCAACTGTTGTGCTTCACGGGCAGATTGGCCAGCACAACCACACAGCCAAATGCCGAAGAATACGCCTGGGTCTGCCCGTCTGACTTTCACAACTATCCATTGTCGGTCACGGGACGGAAATTTGCTGATATTTTGGTGAACAAACGGTCTGAACTCCCGTTTATCGATTAGGCGAACATCCTCAGCACACTCGTTAGGCGATCTGGCGCAAGTTGTTTGACCCGCCGTAGTTGCCTGCAGGAACGTCTTCGCAGGCTGAAACTCGTGGAAATCCTCTACCCCTGTCCTGGTTCACAGCTATAATATCGATAGAGGGGCGAACACCGAGTCATCGTTCGACGATGGGTTTTGTGGTCGGCCCCAGGCTAGGAAATTCCGCATGGAGCGCAATGGCCACTCGTACATCCCATTCACCTGAAGAGACGCAACGGCAGTCGACTTCGACCCGCACCGCGTCTGCACCTCAAAAGCCGGGTGACGGAAAAAGTTCCGTCCGCGCGCGTCTACGTCAGGAATCCGTAAAACGGCAACGTGCGTTGGCTCCGGTCGCAATTGAGTCTCCGAGCATCTGGGAGACGTTTCGAACTTGGCGACGAGAACTGCGTCAATGGGCGACCGGTCCTGAGGGGATGTCGTTGGTCGTGTCGGCTGGGGTGCATGTGCTGTTGTTTATGGGCATCGCCTTGGTGTTGTACTTGTGTGGACTGCGACTGGAGGACCACCCTGGCGATCGAGGCCCGATCAACGCGCTGTTTACAGAAACAAGCGTTGATACAAAGCAGCCATTGGAATCATTGGCTGACACGGAATTTGAATTGACCGACACCCTTGCGGATGCCAGCGAACTATCGTCCTTGAATTCAGAATCGATCACAGACAATGTGCGATTTATCCCGGATACTGTGCTGAGCGATTTCGGCGATACGGCCGCCACTTTACCCGCGCTGCCGCAGAATGCATTGGACTTAGTGAATGAAGACGGCGGCAACGGCAAGTCCTGGAAGCGCGGCGGGTTTGCAATGCCGACTAACAAAGGCAAAGTGATCACCCAAGGCAGTTTTTCGGTCTGGACCGTTCCCGAAGATCCGGAACCGTTCAAATCTTACAAGATTGTGATCCAGTTGAATCGCCTTGTCCCAATCCGTGACTTGCGCGAAGATGTGACAGGCACTGTGACCGGCACCGACGGCTATCGCGCCAGCATTGGCCGCGTGCAGAAGGGAATTCATTTTCCACGCCAATTGGTAATTCCCAAAGCCCGGCAAATCGCCATCGAAATTCCACCGGCGAAATTTGAGCTGGTCCGGGACATCATCGAAGTCCACTCCAAAAAACTCGACGAAAAACAACGGATCGAAATCGTGTTTTGACGAGATGGAGTACCCCGCACTGCTTGCTAACCTCGGTGCGTTGCGACGCTTGCTGTGTTGCTGAAAAAAGCCTCACGCCAAGTCGCAAAGAATTTATTGGCTACGCGAATCTTTGCGTGAGAGCTACGAGTCTGCTTTCGAAATACGACTACGTTTTTTTCATTCAGCGCAACGGGAGGGCGAGGCTCCTGCCGAGCTGCGATGGACCAAAACGCTTACCAAATCGTCGGATCGCTGCACGCCAAGGGAAAAAAGCGGCTCAGCAGGAGCTTCGCCCTCCCATTTAAAAACACATTCAACATCGTCGCTGGTCCGAATAGCCGTACGACGTTCCCAAGTCTTCACAAACGCCGAAAGGCAACTTACCCTCTTTTGTCTTCTTTGCGGCTTTGCGCCTTGGCGTGAGGCCTTTTTTGGCGCAGCCCATAAGCTAATGGGACGTCGCAACGCTCCCGATACACGCGAGGCGTAGCCGTGCGGAACGTTATTGCACAAGGACTTCCGGGGGTGTTTTTCGCGACGCGTTGATCGCGCGGTCGACATTGTTCTCAAGACCATTGAGCACGGTTTCGTCCAAGACTTCGACCATCAGCCGCTGGACGTACTTGTAGACATCCCAGTAGCCGTCCTGCACGCCGTCCACAGCACGATTGACTTTCGGAGCGCCGAGCACGGTGTTGCGGCCGACTTTGTCGGAGATTTTCTCGTCGAGTCGTGTCCCTCGATTTTGCAACCAATCGACAACACCGTTCGCGCGGTACATATTCCCCGACGACGTCAGGCTATAGTCTCCCAACGAGACTTCTGAGACGTTCAATGCGTGCGTTCCTTCGGCAACCCACTTATGACGGGATCGCCGACCGCGACGTTCGATGCTGTCCACCGTTTCGGTAACAGGCTTCTTTTTATCTTTGCCCGGAGCGAAAGCGTCATCCACCAAACGAAAGACGCTCCAATCTCCGACAGTCAAAGCGTTGTAAGCAATGTTGTTGACGTCCCAAGGGCTACCGGGGCGATTGACGGTGATCGGCTGGCGGTCAAATTCAGGGACGGGCGCGTAATCCAGTTTGTCCCATGCCTGCAGATCCACGTCGCGCCAATGCACTGGAGTGTCGTCCGCGGTCGGTTCCGCGGCAGCGGTCGTGAAGACGGTGCGGCGGACAGTTCCTTCAAACCACTCCGGTCGTGTATTGACCGAAGCCATCGTCAAAATCGTAGGCGTTAAATCCGCCAAACGGGCTGGTTCGTGAATCCGCGCGCCGCGACGAATATTCGGTCCTGATACATACCACGTGGCCCGCACCGCATCGGCCAATGGGTAACCGTGCGTCGTTCCGGGTGTGTTCTGCGTTCCGAAAAACCATCCATGCCGCGCTGTCACAACTAGATCGGGAGCGTATTCTTGCTCACGGACCTTGAGGTGCTCCTGCCATAACATATGCCGGGTGAGCGTTACCACGCCATCGGGATAGTCGGTCGGCGCCGTCAGTTGCAGCCACTTTTCCTCGTCGTGGTAATAGGTAAAGTACTGCGGCCAGACTTCCTGCAGCAGTTTAAGCGGATCGGTTTTGGGATTCTCCACGACATCGAATTCCGCAGCGCCATTTGCACCGGGACGGACATTGTCAACGACCGTATAGCGATACTCCCAGCCACCTTTTTTGCGCTGCCGCCGATCAATGATGGCCTGTCCGCGGTCCGCTGTGGTAATCAGGATCGAACGATCATCCAGTTTCATCAAAGCCAAATCGACCGGGTTTTGTTCCTCTCCGGCATGGTTGACCGCTCGGGAGCTGACGATGTATTGCGGTAAATCGACCGCCGGCAAGTGCGGCGCGATTTGGTAGGCCAATAAATCGGCCGGACGGTTGGGGCCGTTCCAATCTCCTGACTGATAGCTTCCCCTAGGCAAAAAGATACGTGCGGCTCCGTCGGAATTTCCGTCGACGTAAACCATCTTGTCTTTCGTATCGCCGGTGTGCCAGTTCTCTAATCGGTGTTGCCGCACCGAGAGGCCTAACCCGCCGCCAACCCAACGGCCGTCGGCTGTGACTTCTCGTTCGCGAAAAAACAATTCATGCACCAGATCGTACCGCGTCAAATGGGTCTTGCGGCCGCCCAAATGCCCATGGTCGCTGACCAGCACGAGATACGTATTCTGCAACCGCCCCTGCGCCCGCAGTTCTTCGGTCACATCTCCCACTAACACGTCCGCCATGGCGATTGTTTTACGCGTCGTGCCAAACTGACCGCGGCAATACTTGTGGCTGACCGAATCGGTTTCCGGGAGCCAGATCACCGTCAGTGGTTGTTCGCGATTTAGCAAATGCCGGACAGCGAAGTGCGCGTTGGCATCGTCGATGTATTGCCAGGCCTGATGCGCCTGAAAATAGGGCAAATGCCGCGCGAGACTCCGCGTCCACATCGACGGAGGCGCATCGGTCATGATGGGCAGAACGCCGGTTGCCCAATCGTTGCCGTCGACTCGGAGGTAATCATAAACCGCGGGAATGCCCGTCCGCTTTGAGGACTTCCAACGAATCTCTGCTTCGTTGCCCTCGAAATAGCCGACCGAGGCAGCCTGGGCATTGTGTATTAATTTGTCCGTCCCGTGTGGCCGTAAAAGCCGTGATGTCCGGCTGGGGCCCATGGGATCTAAACCGGACTCTGATTCCAGCCGTTGCCTGCTAAAGCGAATTTGCCCCTTGATGCCGTGTCGATCCGAAAAACATCCGGTCCACATCGTTCCGTTGGAGGTGATCGTATCGGAAGGAAACGCAGTAAAGGTGTTCCGCATATGTGTTCCGCCGTCGATGAAATGCTCCGTCAAATGCGGCACATGGTGCATCGCCGACATTTCTTCCAACACGTCAGGTCGCAGTCCGTCAATGTAAAACACAACCACTGAGCATCCCGCCGCCGGAAGCCCTTCCGGTGCGTCGCGGCGAACATCCTGCCGGAACGACACGGGCTGCACGGTGTCGGGTTTGGAGACCTCGACATAGAACTCACCAGTATTGTCCGTGACATCGAAGTCGTTAATGCCCAGATACAAGCGGCCGGTCGACTCAGCCGCAATGCTCATTCCGTCGCCGACAAAAAACGGACGTCCCTCGCCGATACGGCCGATCAGGCAATAACAGGGCGCCGGTCCGCTGCCCGCTGCCGGCAAGGGGAATTCTTGATGGCCCTGAGTATCGTCATAGAAAAAGGTCCCGGCCGGTCCCGCTTCGGATTGCTCGATTTCTTGCTCGGTTTGGGGGATGAGATGGCGAATTCGCCCGTGCGCCACCAACGTCACCGATTCCCCCGATTGCACGTCCATTCCGCTATCAACCCATTGAGCATTGGCCGGCACGACCAAGGCATCACCTGAAACACCGCGCATATCGCACGTCAACTCAGGAACAGCGACGTCGTGATGACAACCACTACTCAAAGCGCATAACCACAGACAGACCACAACTCCAAGAGCTGCTGTCGTTCTGTGCACGAGGGCGCGTTCCGCTGCGGGGGTGAATAACATGCGGGCTGCTGGTTCAGGGTAAGGGATCGCTTGACCGCCATCTGGGGTCGAATGGCGGAAGGCTCTTAAAACTCAAAAACCTTATGACTGACCGATGTCCTACGGCAGGCACGGGGATTAGGATCGTCATAGCCGGAATGACCGCATCACCGATTTGCCCCCGAACTGTGGTGCTATACAGGGGGTAGGAACGGGTCGTTCCAATTATTCCGTTTGTGCGCCCTAATGTCCTTTGTTGACCCGCAGCGCGCGGTTTTGGCTAAAGTCGCCCGACGGCTGTAGTGCTCTCAAAACGCCGCGTCGCTACAATTTTAAGATGCCCCGCCTCTTCTACGGTAACTTTGATTTTGAACACCATTTGACCGGCGCCAGCGCTCCGTCTGCTGACTCCAAACTCGGCCGGATCAATGCGGAATTGACGCCCGCGCTGATTGCGCTCGCGGATGAAGAGGACTGCCTGTGGTGTCCGGCTCCATTTGATGAAACCTATCTCAATGACCTCACCGCAGCGGGGATGCCGCGACCACGACTCGTGACCGCCGGAGAGTCCTTACCGCCGGACCTGAGTCTGGTTCCGTGGGGTTGGTCAGACGTCGCCTTGAAGTTGGCAATCCGCACAGGGGCATCCGTCGAGCATCCGCCGTTAGAAGTTGTGAAACAGGCGAACTGCCGCCGCGTCGCCCACGAATTGGAAACCCGTTGGAATTGTGGACTTGAGGGTGCTGCGGAAATTTGTACGCTCGATGAACTGGCAAGGGTCATCGGGCAATCAACGAATTTCTCCCTCGGTTGGGTGCTCAAAGCGCGCTTTGGCATGTCGGGTCGCGAACGGCATCTTGGAAGTGGGGTGGATGTCGACTCCCCGACCATCAACTGGGCCAAAAAACGACTCGCGCGTGATGGGGCGGTATTGTTCGAACCATGGGTGCAACGCATCGATGAAGCCGGGCTGCAATTTGAGATCCCCCGCGACGGCAAACCGCAGTTGTTGGGCATCACGCCGCAATTGTGCGACGCAACTGGTCACTACCGTGGAAGTCGGCTCACGATTTCCGACACAGCAGCCGCCGCTTGGCAACCGGCGGTGGACGTGGGACGGCGACTGGCAGCGCACTTGCAACAAACCGGATACTTCGGCCCGTTGGGCATCGATGCCATGCGGTATCGCGATCAGCAGGGAGAAATCCGCATCCGTCCACTGCAGGATATCAACGCCCGCTTGACGATGGGCCGGTTGGCCTTGGGGTTTCGGCGCTGCCTTTTACCCGGTGAAGCGGGCTCCTGGTTGCAACTTCCGTTTCAACCGATGGAGGGATCCGAGGATTCCCCATGGGAGCACATTCGCCGGAAACTTCCCGCCGACTGCCGCATCATTCCGACTTCACCGGCCACCCTTGGCGGACAACCGCCGAGGCTGATGCACTTGATCGTGGCTGCGCCTACGGAAAGCGTGCTGGCTGATGTGGAGCGGCTCTTTGTTTAGCAGCCCGCCCGAAAAAGGGTGCCACTGGCGGCTTGTCCGCCAGTGCAAACTGTGTGGCAGGCAAAAACACTGCTGGACAAGCCAGCAGTGGCCCCCGACTCGCGAATGTTTTTCGTTTTCAACGGGCTGTTAGCTGCCTGTGATTTCAGCCGCGCATAAAAAAACCCCGCTGGGTGAGCGGGGCGGGAGAGTTCACGCGGTTGGTGTGTTTGCGTGAGGTGTTGTCTTGTGTTGTATGGGAGTCTCTTAATGCAATCGTGGTGCCAATTGATTTGCCCAAGCGTGATTCTGGATGAAACAGAATTATCGCACCACAGATAACTCCAATCTGGGGCAATACTTAACACGTTTGGATTTTCCCCGTACCCTTCTCAATTTCGACTTCCATCCCTGAGACCAAGGTGTGGACTTTTGGAAACACAGCTGCAAGGAAGTTGCCATAACCTGAATTCTCTCAAGACGATGGATCGCGCGCTAACCTGTTTAGCGGTGGTGAATTTCGGCAACATAAAACCGTAGCCCAACTGTGAATCGGGCTGCGCGCCGTTTGTCTAAATCACAGATGTCGCTGCGCACGACCGCAAGCGGTCGGTTTGGGATCTGTGGTGCTTGTGGCCCAACTGCAGTGGAATCGAGAACGTTCTGAGAGCGCGGTTCGGTAGGAGCTTTATCGTGGACCAATTTTTGATCTTGGAACTCTGCGGGTTTTTCTGTTTTGGATTTGGTTGACGCCGGGGGGTTTGCGCTGAGCGTCGGCGATGCGCTCTTTGAGTTGCTTAGACAACTGCAGGGCCAATTCGGCGAACTCCGGTTTGTTGGCCAGATTGACCATCTCCTCTGGATCCGTTTCGTGGTCATACAATTCGGCACCGTCTTCTCCGTCGGGCCCCCAATGTGTGTAGCGGTATCGCGGTGTGCGAATGCTGTATCCGGATTCGTATTGTGTCAGTGCGGAATCGCGAGGAGTTTGAGTTGGATCTTTCAGCACCGGCGCGAGGCTGACGCCGGGTAGATAGTCCGGCGGCGTTAAACCGGTCATTTCGGCCAACGTGGGATAGAAGTCGATCATTTCGGTGAGTGCACTGGTGCTGGCTCCCTTGGCTGTGACACCGGGGCCGGCGATGATCAACGGCACACGCGCCGCATTTTCGAAAAGCGTCGTTTTCTGATAATGACCATGTTCTCCCATGTGGTAACCGTGGTCCGACGTGAACAGCACGATCGTATTGTCCGATAACCCGGCTTCATCCAGTGCATCGAGAATGCGGCCGACTTGGGCATCGGCGAAGGTGATCGAGGCGTAATAGGCTTGAATCGCTTGGCGGGCGAGTTTGTCCGGCAGGTTTGAGTTTTGCTTTTTTCGCCGAATTGATTGGACCGCTGGTTTGGGGAGTGTTTCCAAATAGCCGTCGGGGACAGTTGGCACGCGAATTTTGTCCAACGGATACATGTCGAAGTATTTCTTAGGGGCTACGTAAGGCGTGTGCGGACGATAGAGTCCCACCGCTAGGTAGAACTGCCGTTTGTCAGCAGCATACTTCTGCAACAATTCGGTTGCGTTCGTGGCGGCGATGCCGTCGGTCTGTTCTTCATCGGTCCCCTCAGCGGCCAGCCAACTCATCGTTCCGCCGAACTGGCCCGGAATCAGACTGAAGATCAAATCTTCTTCGTCTTTATCGCGACCACGGGGATTGATGGTGTAATCCCAGGAGAACGGATCATCATGTCCGCTAGTGCCGATGTGCCGGGGGACGCCGTAATGATAAATCTTGCCGATGCGTGTGGCGAAATGTCCCTCATTGCGGAACATCTGTGACATGGTTTTTACGTTCGGAACAGTTTCGCGAATGTAAACACTGTTGCGATGAATCAAGGTTTGGTCGGGATACAACCCGGTCATGAATGACGCGCGGCTTGGTCCGCACAACGGGTATTGGCAATAGGCGTTAGAGAAACGGACGCCCCGCTGCGCCAATCGATCGATGTTGGGCGATTTGACTTGCGGATGCCCATAACAACCGAGATCGCAATTGAGGTCATCGCAAATCAAAAACAAAACATTCGGCTTGTCGGCATCGGCGGCTGCAAGAGTTCCGGCGTCAGCCACAATCGCGAACAACACGCCAAACAGAAGAACCAGGGAAACGCGCATCGCGAGAGCCTTTCGACGAAGAATGACAAATGAGCATTCGAGACTTTCAACAGAATCGTTCCTCAGTCTGTGAAGTCGTCGCCAGTTTGTCAAATCGCCGCTGCCTGCGGTGATGCAGTCCCGTCGCGGGCAGAGCAACATGGGGTACGAATATTTTCTTGTGAGAAAATGCTAAAACCCCCGTCGCGACGAAGTCGCAGACGGGGGTTTGATTGGGGTTGGAGTTGAAAGGAATCGTCGCAATTATTTCAGAGCAGTGATCGCACTGTTGCTGTGCACTTGCACCTCGGTACTGCGGGCTTCATTCAGCAATCGGTCGATGAATTTCTTGGCAGCGATGTAATCGGCAGCCGACATGTCAGCGACTTGAAACCGCAATTGCTCCTTCATGTAGGAGGCCAGTTCGTTGACGTCGCGGTGTAGATTGGTGCCGGCCCCCGATTCCTTTGTTGTCGGATCGGCGAAAATTTGTTCAAAAGCGAAGCGGTAGTCTTCGAACTGTGGGTCGAGCAGGACTTCCGGCCACTCGATTTCGCCGGTCAGGCGATTGAACTCGTCATCATCCAATCGATTCTCCGTCTTTTGGCGTGATTCTCCGTCACGCGGTTGAGGACGACTCCGGCGGCTCAACCGGACGTTTTGACGTTCCCGCCATTGCCGTTTCAGCTCGTACCGCGTCTCGACGCTCAACCGATGGTTTTCGATGGCCTTTTGGCGAGCCTCTTCGAGATTGATCAAGGCTTCGGACGTATTGCGATTGAATTCGCCCAATGAACGAATCACTTCGGCTTCGCCGACCAGCGGATCGATAACGAATCCTTGGTCGATCGGGGCGAATGGATCGCTCACAAATCCCCCCCGCGGCCCGTAGCCATAATCATAACCATAGTGACGACCATGGTAGTGGCCGCGGTGATGCCCGTGATGTCGACCGTGGTGACGACCATGATGCCGGCGTCCGTGATGACCACGATGGCCGCCACTGCGACGACCACCCGTTTTGGAATCGGCTTCAGCCACATTTGAAAGCGCCAGGAGGCAAACAACGGCAGTCAGATGAATGAGGGTTTTCATGGCATCCCTTTAGGGTTGTGATCGAGTCTGTGTTTGAGTGGGGGAGAAAATGTTTCGTGTTTGCTCTACTTGGTAATGCCCAATTCCAGCAGCAACGCGCCACGGTTTGGCAATTTTTGCAGAGAATTTTGATTTCGCTGGAGAAACCATCGTGTGGTTTTTTACCAGCTACGTCTCCAAGCGAAGTTCCGCCGCAAATGTTGCAGTGTGATTCAAAAAAAATGCGATGACCGGTAGCTCCCCGAGCACAAATTCTCCGCAACCCATTACCAGACAAAGACATAAAGAAAACCGCCCGAATCAAAATGATCCGGGCGGTTGGAGGTCGCACGATTTCCGTAGAGGAGGTGTTACGCTTTGGCGAACAGCAAACCCTGAGCACCCGGCTGGGCGTCTTTCATCAGGAATCGCCATGTACCGTTGTTGTACCAAGTGAAATAGGCTTCCAACTTGTCTGTCTCGGTCATCAACAACGTCAGATTGTTTCCAGCCAAGGTGTAGCGGCCAACGGACTTGTCGGTCTTCGAGTCATGCACGTGGTAGAGCACAAAGCTCCCGTCGGCGTTTAAGGTCAGCTGAAACGTCGAGTTATCAGGTGCGGTCGACCGCCATGTGCCGACGTGTGCCGGTGTTGGTTGCGGTTGCACCGGTGCTTGCGGGGTTTGTTGTTGAACCTGCGGTTGTTGCGGCTGTTGGGCCGTTTGCCATTTCGTGTGGTTCCACAAGTCTTCGTTATTGATCGATAATTCGGCCAACAGTTCGATAACTTGCTTCACTTCCGCCGGATCCAGGCCATCGTTTTCCAAAGCTCGGCAAACATAAATCCGCCGGGTCTTTTCGCTGAAGGCAAAGTGCATGGGGCCGTATTGATGGTTGAAATTCAACATTTTCTGCATTTTTTCGGCAGGAATCGATACGCCTTCCTGCAGCGTGTTCAGCGACAGGGTGACCCAAAATTGAGCCTTGTTGGGGCTGATCACGAATGCGTAAGGCAGGTTCCATTCGCCTTTTTTCAAGGTGGTCTTGAAGACCCCGTCGCCCAGGTCCTCGGATTGATACCCCATCAGCATCAGGAAATTCGGGATTTCCGCAGGTTCCAACGCCCGGCTTGGTGGTTGTGTTTGGGTGGGCGGTTGCTGTGGGGGAATCGGCTGCACCGGGGTTTGTTCCGGCGGACTTGGTGGTGTGGTGGTTTGTGGTGGTGCGGGATTGAAGACTTGTTTCAAGCTGTCGGAAGAAAACAGGTCATCCGCCGCAGGAGTCGTGGTCGCCGTGCACAATAGGGCTGTGGCAACGCAAACGGTGGTCGTCAGTTGAATAAGAATTTGTCGCATTGGGTTCACCTCGTTGGGGGTTTGGGTCTGTCGGTTTGTGGTTTTGTTTGTGGTGAGGAGCAACTGTTTGCTCCCTCTACCCAGTGAAGCGGAGTGACCCCAAAAGCGTTACAAGACATCTTGAAACCGACTGATGCCCGAGAGGAGAATTTCCCGTAAGCGACTATGTAGCAACAGATTGCGAATCGCAAACAAAATCAATGGGAGCCGCGGTCGCTTCGCGATCGGGGGTAGGCGCAGCCCGGTAGAAGCCGCCGTTGTGGGGAGAATAATCCGTAACCGGCGGAGGGACGCTATAAGCTCAGTCGCATTTGCCAGCGGTATTATTCCGCTGGGGGCGTCCAGCGGACTTTGCAGCCGGGTGGACTTTGGAGTTGATCCCGGCTTGCGTGCATGAGTTTTTCAGTCAAGGTTGGTCAACCTCGAAGATCCAATCTATGGGTGTTATCAGCGTTAAGCGTTGCAAGTTGGTCAGCTTGCCAAGTTCCTTGAGCCCGCCATCATCGACGCGGGTGTTACTGAGGTACAAACCTTCAAGTTTCGTCTGCCCGCGAAGATGCGCAAGCCCAGCATTGCTGATTTGAGTATCGCCAAGATTGAGGCTTATAAAATGAGTCATCTCGCAAAGTCGCTCAAGCCCCACATCACTGACCCGAGTGTTTGTGAGGTTGAGGACCTCAAGGTGAGGCAGTCCACTGAGATGCTCAAGACCGGCATCGCTGATTTGAGTCTCTGCAAGTGAAAGTCCTTCAAGGTGGGGTAGCCCCTGTAGACGATTGAGCCCCGCATCACTGATATGTGTATTCTTAAGAGATAATGACTCAAGGTGAGGCAATCCTTGTAAATGATCAAGACTCGCATCCCGAATTGGGAAATAGCTGAAATCCACGTCTCTGACTCGATTGAAAATTTCCAAATACCGATCAGGTACCCACTCCCGGTATCCAGGCAGGCCGAACAACCACCTCATAAGTGATTCCGCGGAGTCGTTCAATCTCTGCGACAGCCGTTTGATTGCGGTGATATGGACCAGACCGTCAACCCGCCGACACAACCAGGCGAGCCGGCGGCGGGAGGCGGCGGCGCGGGATCCGGACTCGGTTATTCCGCTGGGGGCGTCCAGCGGATATCACATCCTTGCAGAGCTAAGCGGAGTTTCCAGTATCCGTATTGCGTGACTTGGGTGTTGCTGACAGAGAGGTATCTGAGGGTCTTTAGCTCACTGAGCGACTCGACCCCGACGTCACCGACTTGCGTGTTATTCAGCGAGAGGGCCACAAGTTTGTTCAATCCCCTGAGATGCGCAAGTCCCGCATCATTGACCTGAGTGTCATCCAGCGAAAGGAGTTGAAGTTTGGTGAGTCCTTGCAGATGCTTAAGCCCCGCGTCAGTCACTTGCGTGTTTTTCAGGCTCAGCCATTGCAGGTTGGGCAATTCCCGCAGGTGCTCAAGCCCGGCATCAGTGACTTGGGTCTGATCCAGCGAGAGGTCCCAAATCTTTTTCCGTTTTCGCAGTCGAGCAAGCCCCGCATCGCCGACTTGTGTGTTGTTGAGAATCAGGATCTGCAAGTTGGTCAATTTGCGAAATTGCTCAAGTTCCGCATCACCGACCTGGGGAACTGACAGACTGATCGCATCGATTCGCTCAAACAGGACCAAATAACGATCATCGACCGCTTCAGGAATCCAACGAGGACGCACGATAACCGACCGTGTCAATCCCCCCAGTTCATCGATTTTAGCGATCGCCACTTGTTGGCAATGATACGGCCACCAAACAGCCAGAGCAGCCCCACCCACCGACAACAACACGACGATGAGCAGTATCACGCGTTTGCGCGGCCGTCGGCGTTTGGGGGTGGATTCGGTCATGGCAGCCGCACTCTCGTGTCAGTGGTTCGGCGTTATTCTGTTGGGGGTGTCCATTGGATTTCGCAATCAGTTAACACTTTCTGGAGTTTCTCGATTCCTGCCTGTGTGACTTGGGTATTATCGAGGTCCAGAATTTCAAGTTTGGTCAGTCCTTGAAGATGCTCAAGCCCAACATCAGTAACTTGGGTGTTGTCGAGGTGCAGACGTCGTAGCGACTTGATTTTCCGGAGATGTTCAAGACCCACATCACTGATTTGGCAATCGTAGAGATTCAGCATTCGAAGGTTGGGTAGTCCTTGAAGAGATTCTAGACCGGCATCACTGACATTAGTCATGGGAAGATCAAGTAACTCAAGATTGTTCAGCCCCCTGAGATGTTCGAGCCCAGCATCACTGACTTTGGTGTCATTTAGAAATAGTTGTTGAAGGTTGGTTAGCCCTTGGAGATGTTCAAGCCCGTCATCACTGACTTGGGTGCTATAAATCTCTAATCTCCTAAGATTGGTCAAACCTCGGAGATGTTTTAAGTCTGTATCAGCAACTCGAGTATTGCCCAAATCGACGAAATCCACCCTCTCGAACAGCCACAAATACTCATCGTCTATTGTATCTGAAATCCAGAAAGGACGAACGATCTCTGATTCTACTCGTCTACCAAATTTCTCAATTTCAGCCAGCGCCGTTTGATTACGATGATACGGCAACCACACCATGAACGCCCCACCGCCAACCAGCAACACCACTGCAATGAGCACCAGCGTGCCCGTGAGTGGAAGGCGGCGTTTGTTGGTGGTTTCGGTCATGGGAAACGCTCAATTGTGTTCGTGATTCGGCGTTATTCTGCTGGAGGTGTCCAATAGATGTAACAATTGGGACAGGCTTTCTGGAGTTTCTCGATTCCGGATTTTGTAACGTGAGTGTTTTCGAGCGAAATCTGAATGAAGTGGGTCAGCCCTCGAAGATGCTCAAGCCCCGCATCACTGATTTGCGTATTGTTAAGCGATAGGTCATGAAGGTGGGGAAACCTTTGAATATATTCAAGTCCTGCATCACTAATTTGTGTATTATCGAGAGTAAGTTGTACTAGGTCGGGCAATCCTTGAAGATGCTCAAGTCCTGCATCACTGATTTGTGTGTCATCGAGCATAAGTTGTACTAGGTGGGGCAATCCTCGAAGATGATCAAGCCCAGCGTCGCTAACTTGGGTATTTTTCAGCGATAGAAGTCTCAGGTTCTTTACCCCCCCGAGATGCTCAAGCCCTGCATCGCCGACTCGGGAATCGTCGAGATATAGATAAACTAGGTTGGTCAAACCCCGGAGAGACACCAGCCCCGAACCGCTGATCTGGGTGCCACCCAGCCGAAGTTCCGAAAGGTGATTCAGCCCCCCAAGCGACTCAAGACCTGCATCACTGACTTGGGTATTGTTGAGATCTAGATCTTCAAGGTTGGCCAACCCATGGAGATGCTCAAGCCCGGCATTGCCGACCGGGGTGTTGTTGAGCTGCAGTGTTCGTAGTTGTTTCAATCCGCCGACGTGCTCCAGTCCCGTATCGCTGACTTGGGTGTTCGATAAATTGACAAGAATAACTCTGTTGTAAACGGCCAAATTCTCGTCGCCAATCGACTCTGGAATCCAACGGGGACGAAAGATTTCCGATTTAGACCTACCGCCCAGCCGATCAATTTCAGCAAGTGCCTGCTGTTCTCGGTAGGCCGGTCTCCGCACCGTCAACACGACCCCGCCGATCAGCAACACCACAGCAAAAAGCAACATGATGCTCATACGCGGCAGAGGGCTTTTTGGTGTGGCTTCGGTCATGGGGTTGATGGCCTCCAGTGAATCTGGCATTCGGGAAGAGCAGCCTGTAGTCTCTTAAAACCTGTTTCCGTGACATGTGTGTGATGAAGCCATAAAACGTGCAGGTTTTTCAGTCCTCGAAGGTGTTCCATACCATCGTCACCGACCGGTGTGTTGTGCAACGATAATTGCGAACAGTCTGTCAACCCTCCGACGTGCTGTAAGCCTACATCGCCCACTTGCGTGTTATCTAGCCACAGGATTTTAAGATTCGTCAGCCCTTGGAAATTCCCGAGATCTGCGTCAGTGATGTGAGTCTCGGTTAAGTCAATGTGGTAGACCCTTTCGAACAGTGGCATTATTTCACTAGCCAACACGTCAGGAATCCAGAGTGGAGGTGCAAACTCCGACTCCGTTCTTCCACCAAGTCGTGCAATCTCAGCAATGGCTGTCTGATTGCGGTGATACGGCACCCACACCATCATCATGCCGCATCCGACAAGTAAAACGATGGCGATGACCACCAGCGTGCCCGTGCGCGGCAGACGGCTTTTGTTGGTGGTTTCGGTCATGGGGCACGCTTAATTGAGTTCGCGGTTCGGCGTTATTCTGCTGGCGGTGTCCAATAGATTTCGCAATCAGGTAGGGCTTTTTGGAGTTCTTCGATTCCAGCTCGTGTGACTTGTGTATTGTGGAGACTTAATTCTCGAAGGTTTGCCAATCCTCGAAGGTGACTCAAACCCGCACCACTGATTTGGGTGTTGTCGAGTATTAGAAACTTTAGATTGGTCAGCCCGCGGAGATGTTCAAGCCCCGCATTACTGATTTGAGTGTCATTGAGCGATAGGAATTCAAGATTGGTTAACCCTCGAAGATGCTCAAGCCCTCCATCACCGACTTGCGTATTATCGAGAGCTAAACCTAGAAGATTGGTCATCCCTCGGAGATGCTCTAGCCCTAAATTACTGACCGTAGTATCGTATAAATATATTTCCGTTACTCTCTCGAATACTTCCAAATACTCAACATCCACCGCACTTGGAATCCAAGCGGGACGAATGACCGCCGAAAGAAATTGGCCACCATGTCTCTCGATTTCAGCAATCGCTCGCTGTTCCTGGTGATACGGCAACCACACCATCAATGCTCCACCACCGATCAGCAATACCACAGCGATGAGCACCAGCGTGCCCGTGCGTGGTAGGCGGCTTTTGGGGGTGGAATTAGTCATGAGGAACGCTCGTCTGCGTCAGTCGTTCAGAATAAATCTGTTGGCGGTGTTCATTGGATGAGACAATCGGAGTAGAGATTTCTGGAGTCCTTCAATCCCGGCTTGCGTGACCTGGGTGTTGTCGAGCCACAACTTCTCAAGATTCGTCAGACCTCGCAGATGCTCAACCCCAGCGTCAGTGATTTGAGTGCTGCCGAGTTGGAGGCGTTTTAGTGTTGTCATTCTTCGGAGATGCTCAAGACCCGCATCACCGACTTGGGTATTGTTGAGGTCCAGCACTTCAAGCTTGGTTAGTCCACGGAGATGTTCAAGCCCAGCATCAGTGACTCGGGTGTTGTCGAGTTTGAGGCGTTCAAGCGTCGTCATTCTTCGCAGATGCTCAAGACCCGCACTACCGATTTGGGTATCGTAGAGATTCAGATCTCGAAGGTTGGTGAGTCCACGGAGATGCTCAAGCCCAGCATCAGTGACTTTTGTCATGGGGAGATGAAGTAGTTCAAGACTGGTCAGCCCTCGGAGATGTTCGAGTCCGGCATCGCTGACATCGGTGTTATTTAGAAATAGCTTTTGAAGGTTGGTCATCCCTTGGAGATGTTCAAGCTTGGCATCACTGACTTTGGTGCTCCAGATCGCTAATGTCTTAAGATTAGTGAGTCCTCGAAGTTGTTCAAGCCCCGCATCAGTAACTTCGACGTTGCCCAGATCAACGACATATACCCTCTCGAACACCCACAAATCCTCATCACCTACCGCATCTGGAATCCATAAGGGACGAACGATTTCTGATTTTGTTCGTCCCCCCAGGCGTTCAATCTCAGCAATCACCTGCTGTTCCTGGTGATACGGCAGCCAGACCATCAACACTCCACCAACAACCAGCAGCACCCAGCAAAAAGCAAAATAATGCTCGTGCGCGGGAGACGGCTTTTTGAGGTGGTTTCGGTCATGGGGCACGCTTAATTGAGTTCGGGGTTCGGTGTTATTCCGCTGGCGGTGTCCAATCGATTTCGCAATGGGGTAGGGTTTTGGAGTCTCTCGATTCCGGCTTTTGTGACTTGGGTGTTACTGGAGGGTAAGGACTCTGAAGGTTGGTCAGCCCTCGCAGATGCTCCAGCCCAGCATCACTGACTTGGGTGTCGTCGAGCCACAGGTTTGCGAGTTCTGTCGCCCCTGGGAGACCTTCCAGCCCCGCGTTGTGACTTGAGTTCGAACAAGTGCGCTGTCCATCGTCACAGTGACTTGGGTATCCGTCGAGGCAAATTGGCAAGCTTCGGCAATCCGCGGAGCTTCTGAAGTCCCCTCATCACTGACTTGGGTCATAGCGAAAGAAAGCTCTACAAGCTTGGTTAACCCGCGGAGTTTCTCAAGTCCCGCATCAGTGACTTGAGTATTTCGCAGGTCAAGCTCCCGTAGATTGGTCAGCCCGTCGGAGATGTTCAAGCCCTGCATCACTGACTTGGGTATTACCGAAGTCTAAACTTTCAAGATTTGTCAGACTTCGGAGGTGTTCAAGGCCAGCATCGCTGACTTGGGTGTTGGCGAGATGCAGGTATTCGAGTTTGGTCAGCCCTCGCAGATGCTTAAGCCCAGCATCACTGACCTGGGTATTTCCGAGGTCTAAATTTTCAAGATCTGTCAGACCTCGGAGGTGTTCAAGGCCAGCATCGCTGACTTGGGTATTGTCGAGATGTAGGTATTCGAGTTTGGTCAGCCCTCGCAGATGCTTAAGCCCAGCATCACGGACCTGGGTATCGGATAAAAAAACTACGTTTCCTCTCTCGAAGAATTCCAGATACTCATCGTCCACCGCATCTGGAATCCAGAAAGGACGAACAATCTCTAACTCTGTATCTCCACCAAGTTTTTCAACCTCTGCAATCGCCGTTTGCTCGCGATGATACGGCAACCACACCATCAACGCTCCACCGCCAATCAGCAACACCACAGCAATGAGCACCAGTGTACCTGGACGAGGCAGACGGCTTTTGTTGGTGGTTTCGGTCATAGTGAACGCTCAATTGTGTCAGTGGCTACCCCCGGCAGATTACCGCCGGGGGATGGCGAGTAGGTCGTGGTAGCGGCGGTAGGCTTCGTCCCAGGCGTCGACGTTGTCGGGTTGGTAATGCTTCAATTCGACCGAGCGGGCGACGACTTTGCGGATGTCGGACAGACTGCCGACGGCTCCGTCGGTGCGGGCTTGGATGAGGACGTTGCCCAAGGCGGTCGCTTCGACCGGTCCGGCGACGACGGGGCGGCGGCAGGCGTTGGCGGCGAATTGGCAGAGCAAGGCGTTTTGCGTGCCGCCGCCGACGATGTGGATGACTTCGGTCGTCACACCGGTCAGTTCTTCCAGCCAGCCGAGCACCATGCGGTATTTGAGCGCCAGGCTTTCCAGTGCGCAGCGGACGATTTGCCCTTCGGTTTCCGGCTCGGGCTGTCCGGTGCCGCTGCAATAGGCGGCGATGGCGGTCGGCATGTCGTCGGGCGCGAGAAAGGCGCTGTCGTCGGGATCAAGCAATGAGCGAAATGGCTGCGCGTCGCGGGCGAGGTTTTGCAGTTGCTCGTAATCCAACGATTTGCCCTGTTGGGCGAATGACCGGCGAGATTCCTGCACCAGCCACAATCCAGCGATGTTTTTCAGCAGCCGGTAGGTGCCATCGATGCCCCCTTCGTTGGTGACGTTCAATTCCAGCGCGCGGTGCGAAACGATTGCTTCGGGAACTTCGACTCCCATCAATGACCACGTGCCGGAGCTGATGTAGGCCCAATTCGGTTGGCCGGTGTGTTGCGTGGGGATGGCGGCGATGGCGGCGCCGGTGTCGTGCGTTGCCGGAGCGACGACGTTGATTCTGCCCAGGCCGGTTTTATGCGCGACTTCTCCGCGGAGCGTTCCCAACTTCGTGCCGGTGGGGACGATTTCGGGAAAGATATTGGTTGGGATTTCAAACTTGCGCAGCAGGTCATCGGCCCAAGTGCCGGTGTTGGGGTCGAGGCATTGGGTGGTGGTGGCGTTGGTGAATTCGATGACCTGGCTGCCGGAGAGCAACCAGTGAAAAAAGTCGGGCATTAACAACAGTCGCTCGGCAGCATCGAGAATCCGCGGCTGCGCATGCCGCATGGCGACCAATTGGAACAACGTATTAAACGGCAGAAATTGCAGGCCGGTTTGTTCAAAGATTTTGTGCCGGGGAACGTGGGACAAGGCCACGTCCATGATGTTGTCGGTACGGGCGTCGCGGTAATGGTAGGGAAGTCCCAGCAGTTCATCCCCCTGCCCCAGCAGCACATAGTCGACGCCCCAGGTATCGACACCGACCGAGACGATGTTTTTCCCAAATTTTTCCGCGGCGATGGTGAGTCCGTGTTGGATTTCATTCCAAAGCGCCAGCACATCCCACCGCAATGTCCCGGCGACATTGACGGCTCCGTTGGGAAAGCGGTGCAGTTCTTCCAGGGTGACTTGGCCATTTTCGACATGACCGGCAATCACGCGGCCACTTGCCGCTCCCAGGTCGACGGCGAGGTAACAAGGGGTGGACATGGTAATATGTTCTCCGTTATGGATTCGAGGCGCACGGCTTCGGCTTAGATTTTGAGCTTTGTCAGTTTGATCATATCCCAGGCTGTAAAAGGCTGTCTAGCGCGTGGTTCGCTTTGTGTGTTGGGCGAATCGAAATCTTGGGGCGGATGGATTATCATGCCGGTGCTGTGAGGGGAGTGGGTACGTCGGATGAACGTGCGGCCCTCACCCCGGCCCTCTCCCAGAGGGAGAGGGGGAAAGAAATGAATAAAAACGGCCTGGATCTTGCTGAACGGGCGTTGCAATAACTTGGTTGGAGAACATTATGAAGTTTGACGGAAAAGCGGCGCTTGTGACGGGGGCGTCTTTGGGGATTGGGCGGGCGGCGGCGATTGAGTTGGCGCAGCATGGCGCCAATGTGGCCGTGAATTACCGCAGCAGCGAAGCGGAAGCGCAAGAGGTTGCCGACGAAATTGAAAGCCTGGGTCGCAAGGCTTTGCTACTGAAAGCTGATGTCGCCGATCAAGCAGCGGTGGAAGGGATGGTGGCGAAAACGGTTGAGGCGTTCGGCAGTTTGGATCTGTTCGTCTCCAATGCCGCCTACAGCGACCGGCAATCGATGATCGATGCCGACATGGCAGGATTTCACCGCACAATCGATGTGACGATGTGGGGCGCCTTTTATGGCGTGCGCGCGTCGGCGATGCAGATGATCAAACAGGGAGGCGGCGGTTCGATCGTGGTTGTCAGTTCGCCGCATGCAGCTTTGGCGATTCCCGATTCGATGGCCTACAACATGGCCAAGGCGGCCATCGACCACATGATGCGGACAGCTGCGATTGAATTGGTCGGCCATCGAATTCGCGTGAATGCCATCTATCCCGGCTGGATCGACACTCCCGGCGAACGGAAATTCTTCACCGAAGAACAACTTGAGGCGGGTGGCAAAGCCTTGCCGTGGGGACGTTTGGGGCGTCCCGAAGAAATCGCCAAGGGAATCGCCTTCATGCTGAGCGACGACGCCGAATACATGACCGGCAGTATCATGTCGATGGAAGGCGGCGTGATGTTGCCGTGGTGGTCGAATCGCGCGGATGGGGAAATGTAGTGGTTCGATTGTGATGGGCGGCGTTGGTATGCGGCGCGCCCCCCCGGCAAAGCCGGGGGGTGGGAGAAAATTATTCGGCGCAACCATCCATCAGCCCCCGGCTTTGCCGGGGGGGTCGTGAACGGGGTGCGCTAAATTCCCGGCACGGGGAAATCGCTGGCGAACGATTGGATTTCGCCGCGGACTTTGGTGATCACCGCTTCGTCTTCGGGTGCTTT
Organism: uncultured Planctomycetaceae bacterium; assembly: GCA_942492455.1. Taxonomy (GTDB): domain Bacteria; phylum Planctomycetota; class Planctomycetia; order Planctomycetales; family Planctomycetaceae; genus Symmachiella. The sequence goes on from CALOFE010000089.1 coordinate 125,828, forward strand.
GAGGACTTCCAGAATCCAGCTGCCGACACGTTTCATGTCGTCTTCTTTCATCCCCCGTGTGGTGAGGGCAGCGGTGCCGATGCGGATGCCGCTGGGATCGAGCGGTTTGCGTTTGTCGAAAGGGATCATATTTTTGTTCACGGTGATCCCCGCGCGATCCAGCGATTTTTCGGCAATTTTTCCGGTGAGCCCAATCGCGGTCACGTCGGCCATCATCAGATGGTTGTCCGTTCCTCCCGATGCCAACGAGATGCCGCCGGCCATTAAGACTTCGGCCAGGACTTTGGCGTTGGCAACGATTTGTTGCGCATAGGTCTTAAATTCCGGCTGCGAGGCTTCGTGGAAGCAGACCGCTTTGCCGGCAACGATATGCACCAACGGCCCGCCTTGAATGCCGGGAAAGATCGTGCGGTCGACATCTTTGGCGTTCGCTTCTTTGGTGAGAATAAATCCCGACCGTGGACCGCGGAGCGTTTTGTGCGAGGTGGAAGTGACGTAATCGGCGACCTCGACCGGATTGTTGTGCACTCCACCGGCGACCAGTCCTGAATAGTGCGCCATATCCACCATCAGCAGCGCGCCGACTTCACGGGCAATTTCCGCGAATTTGGGGTGATCGATTTCCCGCGGGTAGGCACTGGCCCCGGCAACGATCAATTTCGGCTTGTGTTCGCGAGCCAAGGCGGCCACGTTGTCGAAATCGATCCGGTGATCCGATTCCCGCACACCATAGTGGACGGGGTTATAAAGTTGGCCTGAGAAATTCAGGTGCATTCCGTGCGTGAGGTGTCCGCCGTGCGCCAAGTCCATGGCGAGGTACGTATCCCCCGGCTTGAGCACGGTGAGATAGACCGCCATGTTGGCCTGCGAGCCGGAGTGCGGCTGGACGTTGGCGTGTTCGGCACCAAAGAGTTTGCAGACGCGGTCGCGGGCGAGGTCTTCGATGACATCGGCGTATTCGCAACCGCCGTAGTAGCGACGGCCGGGGTAGCCTTCGGCGTATTTGTTCGTCAGTACGGTTCCGGCTGCTTCCATAACGGCGGCCGAGGTGTAGTTTTCTGAGGCGATCAATTCCAATCCATCCCGCTGCCGCGTTTGTTCGTCTTGGACAGCTTGATAGATTTCGGGATCAGTGGTTTGTAGTGCGGACATCGAAAAAAGGCTCCGTGGTAAAAAAACGACGAACGCCGTACGGGGCGTGATTTGTGAGGACCCAGCGTTAATTTTGAGCGAGCGAGCGCTAATCGTAGCTACGTACAGGCCGGTTTTCTACCCGCCGGGGCCGGTTTGTGGACGCAACCGGCACGCTGAATGGCAGGCAGTGCCGAACGGGGCGAAAAAACCTGTTGATCCGGCCACTTGAGGCTGTTTTGGGTGCTAAGCTTACAATGGTCCGGCCCGCGCTGCCGGTCGGTCTCTCGCTGACATTTTCGAAGGTGAATGACGGATGACGCAGCCCAATGAAGCACAATTGCAGGCGAATCTGCAGGAATTGGCGGCAAATATGCGGATGATGTCGCTCAATGCCGACGAAGAAGCGGCCCGCTGTAACGCTGCGCTGGCGTCGATACATCCGGAAAATGTAACCCCCATGGCATTTGCGGAATTGAAAAACGTGACACGGGACTTGAGTGCGATCTACGTCACGTCGCTGGTAAATTTGGCCGACAATCTCGAAGATTTGGCCGCCAGCATCGGTTGGGATGCCCAGGAGTAGGAAGACGCGAATTTAGGCTGTAGACTTTTGACGCGAGGCTGTAGACTTTAGGCTCAAGGCTGTCGGGTTGGTTGCTTGGCGTTCGCAATGTGACCGACAGCCCTTTGGTCCATAAACCGTTGTTCCGAAAGCCTACAGTCTAGAGCCTAAAGCCTCTTCCCCCATGTCCGAGAACTCCGCTGATCTCACGCCCACTCCCCCTGCGCATGATGGCGTATTGGCCGAGGAACGGCTTTCGTTCACAGGCACGTTGGCCTCGATGACGCACCAACAGGCGCATGAATTGACGGAAAAAAATGGCGGCGTCGCCACTGCCAGTGTGAGCCGATTGACGACCATGTTGGTCATTGGCGAAGAGGGTTGGCCGCTGGAAGAAAACGGCAGCCCGTCGCTCAAGCTGCAGCAGGTGTCGGAATGGCAGCACGAAGGGGCTGCGATCCGGATTGTGCAGGAATCGGACTGGCTGGAGATGTTGGGGTTGGATCGTCGCGACGAGGAGGTGCACCGCCAATATACGCCGGCGATGCTCAGCCAGTTGTTGGACGTGCCGGTCGGTGTGATTCGCAGTTGGGAACGGGCGGGATTGATTCGCCCGGTTCGTCGCGTTTTCCGCTTGCCGTATTTCAATTTCCAAGAAGTGGCCGGCGCGCGACGGTTAGCGGAGATGATCGCCGACGGGGTTTCTAAAGCAGAGATCCAAGCGGGGCTGGCGAAACTCAAACATATTCTGCCCGACATCGATCAACCGCTGTTGCAACTGGAACTATTGGCCCGCGACAAACATGTCGCCTATCGCGACCACGGGGGATTGGTTGAAACGGTCAGCGGGCAACGGTTGTTGGATTTCGATGTTCCGGAGACGTCGTCCGCTAAACAAGAACCGACCACGGCAGAAGATGCCCCGCGCAATGTGCAGACGCATTGGACGGCGGACGACTGGTTCGAAGCGGCTTGCCGGCATTTGGAAGATCAGCAGTTGAACGAAGCGGTGGAAGCGTTTCGACTCTGTTTGATTGATGATCCCCATCGCCCGGACGCCAATTTTCAATTGGCCGAGGTACTCTATCGGCTGGGACGGATTGACGGGGCGCTGGAACGGTATCACGTTGCCGTCGAGCTGGACCACAATTATCTAGAAGCCTGGACACAATTGGGCTGTTTGCATGCCGAACGTGGGGAACCACAAGCTGCGCTGGAGGCATTCGATGTCGCCTTGGATGTGCATGCGGAATATCCGGACGCGCATTTGCACAAGGCGGAGATCCTGCAACAGCTGGGCCGGATTGAAGAAGCAATCGAACATTGGCAGACATATCTCAAATTCGACACGCGCGGCCCGTGGGCGGATAATGCGCGGCGGCGACTGGAAGCCGCAGGCGTGCCGGTTGAGTGATCGGTGGTATTGAGATGCGTAGTCCGTCGACATTGCGCGACTGCGCTGGTATAGCATAGGGTTGAGGCAATCCCCATCTTTGATTGCGCAACTAGCAGCAACGGACGTCGTCTTTAATCATGAGACCTGCTTGTTTAGGAGCGTTTGAACTGCAGCTTCTAGTGCCTGCGGCCCACCGATTGCTGCGCAATCGCTGCTACCCTTTTGGAATTGAGATGTTGAATTGTGGGGAACGTTTTTGTAATGAGATGACGCGAATCTTGATTGAATTCGGGTCGCCGAGCATGAGAATGGTATACCTGATCAAAAAGACAGTTGTTGATTTGCTTGGCGACCGTTATCTTTTGCGTCACCGTGGTACTGATGATTGATAAGCCACGGCGATCGTCATGGATGCACTTTGCCTCGCGGTAAGTTGCAACGGAGTTTTTTCCGGAGACGATCACGGAGTTCACCGAGCAGGAATGCTCTCAGACAAAAGGTGCTCAAGGATGAGCTACTTGAAACTCTACAATCCCGACGCGGAATATTCAGGCGGCAACAGTGAGCCGCGGATTCTGAAATTCGAAACGTGCGTCCATCAAATTCGCAGCCCATTTCAATTCGACGTGCTGTCGCGGGCAAGCGTGATCTACAAAAATAAGAACTGTCGCCATTGCGGAGCCCCGGCGGTCACTCCCGTCGAGAGCGAAGACATCATGCTCAGCCGCGGCGGACTGCCGATTCCCGGCTCGGGAACATTGGTTGGCTTTCGCTGCGACAGTTGCAGCAAACAATGGCCGGCCTGATTCACGCTCCGGCAATCGCCGGAGAATAAAATACGGCGTTTCACTAGCGGATTGAAATCGGTAGCATACGTGGAGACTTCCGCACGGTAGCGGAGGTCCATCCATTACGCACTTGCGCCGAGGAATTCCGCATGCCGCTGATCTTGCGCCAACTGTTTCTGTTTGCATTCACTCTGGGTTTGTGCTGGCAAACCGCCGTCGCTGGAGATTGGCCGCAGATTCTCGGCCCCACGCGAAACGGCATCGCCCAGGATGAAAAACTGGCCGACAGCTGGCCCGCTGACGGTCCGCAAGTCGTGTGGAAACAAAAAATCGGCAGCGGCTTGGCCGGACCGGTGGTCGCCGACGGGCGCGTCGTTTTGTTTCAGCGGATCGGTGACAACGATGTCGTCCAGGCCTACGATGCCCAAACCGGCAAACCGGGCTGGAAGAACCAGTTCCCCACCACGTTTCGCCCCTCGATCAATCCCGACGATGGTCCGCGGAGTATTCCGCTGATCCATAAGGACCGCGTGTATCTGTTCGGTGCTGCGGGCGATTTGCGGTGTGTGTCGTTTGTGGACGGCCAAGAAATCTGGGTGCGGCACACGCACAAGGAATTCGGCGCGCGGGAAGGTTACTTCGGAGCGGGCAGTTCACCGATTGTTGTGGACGACAAATTGCTGTTGAACGTGGGCGGATTTCGCGGACCGGCGGTCGTGGCGTTTTCGTTGGACAAGGGAAAAACGCTGTGGGAGGCGGTCAAAGATACGGCGAGCTATTCGTCCCCGGTGGTCGCAACGCTCAACGGCAAACAGCAGGTGATTTTCATCACCCGCATGAATCTGGTTTCGCTCGATCCGGCCGATGGGTCGGTGCAATTCGAAATCCCCTTCGGCCGCCGCGGCCCGACAGTGAACGGGGCCAATCCGTTGGTGATCGGCAATCGCGTGTTTGCGACGTCGCACTACGGGGTGGGCGGCTTGATGGTGGAAGTGGGCGACGCCGCTCCCAAAACGATCTGGGAAAACGACGAAGCACTCTCCAGCCATTACCCAACGCCAATATATTACGACGGAAACCTATACGGCATCCACGGCCAAGAACGGGCCAGTCCGCTACACCTGCGGTGCGTCGACGCCAAGACCGGTCGCGTGTTGTGGTCGGAAGACAATTTCGGCATCGGCACGTTCATCATGGCGGACGGGAAACTGCTGATCACCAAACTGGACGGCGAAATCGTACTGGTTCAACCCTCGCCCAAGAAATACACCGAACTATCCCGCGCACAAATCGGCCAATCGACGACCCGCGCGCTGCCGGCGCTGGCGGATGGGAAGTTGTATTTGCGGGATGAACAGTTTTTGTATTGTGTGGATGTGGGGCGGTGATTCGGTATTTTGGTTCATTCGCCGGCAACCGTCCCGTTATTCTTTGGCACTGAGCACCAAGCGATTGCCGTAGGGATCGTGCAGCCAACATTCCTGGTTCCCCCAGGGCATGGCCTGCAGGTGCGTAACGTCCGCTTGCATTGCTGATAAATGTTCGTGAATTGCGTGGATGTTTTCTACGAACAAGTAGCAGTTACACGGCGAGGATAACGTGGCATCGTCGGTGACAATTTTTGCCAAATGGAGCTGCGCGCCATTGTTGTCGAGCAGCGCATAATTCCAGGACTCGCCGGTTTCATCGGCAGCGTCACGGTTGATAAAGCCCGCTTTGAAGCCGAGTGTCCGCTGGTACCAATCGATGGCGTCTTTGACGTTGGCGACGGGTATGACCGGAGCGATTTGTTGGATGTTGGCGGCGAATGACATGGCGGTCCTCTTTGCTTTGTCACAATCAGTCCGCCCCCATAGCTGCGGGTGAAACCGGCTCTGCGATTGTGAGTCGATCGTCCTACCTAGAAAGGTACGCGGCGATGCATCCTGAAAAAGAAAGGACTCGCGCAGAGACGCCAAGGCGCAAAGAGTTATATTTCAAAAAGCAAAGTGTTGCGTAACGCGGATCGGTTCGAATCTGGCACTTCTGATCCGTTATCGCGGGGTTTCGCGAGTTTCCTCTTTTTCTGCTTTGCGGCTCTGCGCCTTTGCGCGAGTCCTTTTTTTAGAGGCTCAACTACCGTCCTACATAGAAAGGTGCGTCGCGACGCACCCTACGTTGATGGCCTACCCGATCAGTTCGGCGATTGGTTTGCCGCCGTTGGCGATTTTCATGGGGCGTTTGCGTTTTGTCGTGTAGACGATGTCCAGCGGGATGCCGAGGGCTTTGGAGACGGTGGCCCAGAGGTCGCCGGGGAGGTAGCTTTTGCCTTCGATGCCGATGCCGTCTTTGTCGGTGGCGCCGACGGTGATGCCGCCGGTCAAACCGCCACCGCCGATGACGGCTGACCAACTGGCGGCCCAGTGGTCGCGGCCCACGTTTTGATTGATGCGCGGCGTACGGCCGAATTCGCCCATGCAGACGATCACCGTATGCTCCAGCAGGCCGCGATCGGCCAAGTCAGCCGTCAGCGCCGCTAAGCCTTGATCCAGTGCGGGGAGACGTTGATCACGCAGGGCATCGAAGACACCCATGTGCAGGTCCCAGCCGCCGGAATTGACTTCGACGAATGGCACGCCCGATTCGACGAGTCGGCGAGCGAGCAGACAGCCGCGACCGAAGCCGTCGTTGCCGTACGCTTCACGGATTTGTTCGGGTTCGTCATTGACTTTAAAAGCGGCCAATTGCTGGGTGGTCATCAGGCTGACAGCTTTGTGGTAGACGTCGGCGTGATCTTGCGGCAGTCCGCCGCGGCCGGATTTGATAAAATTGGACTCGACCACGTTGAGCATCGACAGCCGGTTATTCAACCGTGACTTTGCCCATTCACCGCCGGCAGCATTACGGATGTTACCCGAACTGTCGACATTGAAGGCGGCATTGGCCATGCCGAGAAATCCCGGTCCTTCGCTGCCGCCGCCAATGGAGATGAAGGCGGGGATTTCGAGGTTGGGGCGTTGTTCGCCGAGTTCCTTACTGACGACCGAGCCGAACGTGGGGTGCACGACGGTCGGATTGGGGACGTAGGCGGTGTGCATGTAATAACGGCCGCGGCCATGATCCGCTTCGCGGGTGCTCATCGAGCGGATGAGCGAAAGGTGTTTCATCTGCTGCGCGGTTTTGGGCAGCGCCTCGGAGATTTGCATGTCGCCGGTGGTGGCGATGGGAGACAACTCGCCGCCATTTTTGCTGCCCGGTTTGAGGTCCCACATGTCGATCGTTGGAGGACCCCCGCCGAGCCACAACAGGATGCATGACTTTTGATTTTTCTGCACGTCGGCGGCGTGCGCGTTGAGGTTGTTGATGAATTGCAGCGCGGGGAGGGTCATCGCCCCGGTCGAAAGGTGACGCATGAAATGCCGTCGCGACATGCCGCGGGGGATATTCGATTCGGAGCGTGCCATGGATATTCACCAATGAGAGTTGTGTGGATGTTTAATTGTGTTTGCTTGCGTCCAAAAGCACTGGCGGACAAGCCGCCAGTGGCACCCTTCACCGGGGCCGTGTCAGTGGACCAGAATAAATTCGTTGGAGTTGAGCAAGGCCCAAAACAGGTCTTGGTAGCCGGCCAGCCGGTCGCTGGAACCGTTGATCAATTGTTGGGCGGCTTTTTGTTCTTTGCCCAGCGGGCGGCGTCCTAGTGCGGTCAAATACAACGTGGTGATCTTCTTATTGTCGTTATCGGAATTCGCTAGGACCGAGTGGAGAAAACTCCCTTCTTTAGCGGATACCGCATTTTCGATGAGTTCGCCGTTCATCATCATCAGGGCTTGTGGAATCGAACCATTGAACGATGTGGCTTCGTCGTTTTCATCGGTACCGAACGTCCGTACGAATTGTTGCAGCCAATTTTGCCGCCGCTGTTTGGATTTCTCCAAATCGGTTTGTCCCGACTGGTGTGCGTTTGTGGCAACCAGTAGCGAATCGAACAACTGTTCGGCGTTCATCTGTTTCATATAAACGTGGCTGAACAGCGGCATTTCACCGATGGCGGGGTCGTCGATTTTATTTTTGGGACCGAATTTGCTGGAGAGGTTATAGGCCTCGGTGTTGCAGATCCAACGCATCAGTTCGCGAACGTCGAAATTGTGCTTTGCAAATTCAATTGCCAACAGTTCCAGGACACGGGGATGGCTGGCCGGTTGATGCGGGCCCATGTCGTCCACGGGGCGCGTAAAGCCAAAGCCGAGGAAATGCCCCCAGAGACGATTCGCCAACGCATCGGCGATCATCGGCCGGGCACCGGAACTTTGTAGCGACGATTCATCGACGGTGGTGACCAACTTGGCCAAGACTTCACGGCGATTGGTGTCGGCACCGGGATCAACCGTTTTGCCTTGGTACTTGGGATAGGCGACTTGCATCAAGCCGCTGCGTTTCTCGAAATAGACAGGTCCCTCGACGTTGCCCCGATTGACCAACTCGGAATAATCATCGACCATCTGGCCGGTGTCGGGATCAAGCTTGCGGTGATCGATGCGTCGAGCTTGGCGGAAGAAGCTGTTGAATTCCCAAAACTGGTCCTGCTTCCACTTGTTGAACGGATGGTTGTGGCATTGTGTGCATTGCACCTGAATGCCCAAAAATAGCCGGGTGGTTTTCGCGGTCGCTTGCACAGCCTCGTCGCGGGCCGTCATTTGCGCGAGCAGGAAATTGACCGCACCATTTTCCTCATAATGCCCTTCGGCGGAAATGATGTCGCGGACGACTTCGTTCCAGGGCCGATTCTCTGAAAATGCCTGTCGGTAGAAGGATTCCATTCCGGTCCGGCTGGTGCGGCGCGGCGTCTGGCGGCCGATGCTGAGGTTGGTCCAAATCGTTGTCCAATTGTCGACGAAATCGGAGCTATCGATCAACTGGTCAATCATCGCCGCGCGTTTGTTTTTGTCGCGATCGGCCAAAAAAGATTTGGTTTGTTCTAGTGTGGGAATGTGACCGACTAAGTCGAGATGAACACGGCGGATCCATTCCGCGTCGTCCGCCTCGGGCGAAGGCCGAATGTCGTTGTCGGTCCAGGACTGGCGGATCAGCGTGTCGACTTCGGCGGCAATACGAGCGGCCTCGCCGGTGGCCCCGGTTGTGTAGGGTTGCTTGCTCGTGGTGCGGTTGCGCAGCTTTGTGGAAGTTGGCGTATCGCCCTGCTCCTGCGATTTATCGCGATCAGCCGCCTGGAGGGCCGGTGCGGACGCAATGAGCACGCAGAATGAAAATGCTAAGCCACGGCGGCATAACATGCGGTTCGCTGATCGAAGGCAGTTCAGGATCACGAATCGTCTCACCTTATTCAAGGGTTGCTTAAGATCGCAAACAGAGAGTTCTGTTGTTTTATTGTAAGGTATGCGAGTGGCGAAAAACAGAGGAATTCGGGCCTGAGCGACCGTCCCGCCACATTCGTTTCGCCCCGTACCTCCCGACGTTACAGTATACCACAGCAATCCACCGTTTTTTTTCAGGAGCTCCTCGACAAATGCCCCCCATTTCGAAACTGCGATATGTCAGCTTTACCATTTTATTGGCCCTGGTGACTTCGCCGGCGGCCGCTGCGGAGACGTTTGAGCCTTCGCCGGTTGAGACCGATGCCAAAGGCGTGCGGTGGTTCGACGCGCGCGTGTTTGGCATCGAAGGACAAGGGTGGACGGAGACTAAATCGCCGTTTGACCGGCTGCCGGCTAAGGCCGAAGGGGTAGTGCGGCCTCCCGTTTGGAATCTGAGTCGAAATTCCGCTGGGCTGTGCGTGCGGTTCAAAACCAATGCCAGCACGCTCAACGCGCGGTGGGAGCTGACGTCACGATTGGCGATGCCGCACATGGCGGCCACTGGTGTCAGCGGGTTGGACCTGTACGTCAAAACCGACGATGGCCAGTGGCGATGGGCGGCGACGGGGATGCCCAAAGCGAAAAAGAACAGTGTCACGTTAATCACAGGAATTCCTGAGAAAGAGCGAGAATACCTGCTCTACTTTCCGCTGTACAACAGCGTCACAAAGGTGGAGTTGGGATTTCCGGCGGGGAGCACAGTTGCCAAAGCTGAGCCTTGGTCGCGCAAACCGATTGTCTTTTATGGCACGTCCATCACCCACGGGCGCCAGTGCGTCACGGCCGGGGATGGTGCACACGGCAATTCTTGGACGGCGGCTTGGGTATCCGGTGATCAATCTCGGTTTTTCGGGTAATGGCACGATGGATCCTGAAATTGGCGAATTGATGGCGGAGCTGGATGCTGCGGTCTATGTCATCGACTGCTTGCCGAATATGCAGTCCAAACAAATCGAGCAGCGAATCGAACCGTTGGTGAAACAACTGCGGGCCGCACGGCCGGAGACACCGATTCTGCTTGTCGAAGACCGTACTTATGCGAACGCGTTTCTCTATCCCGAAAAACAAGCACGGCATGTCGCAAGTCGCCGCGCGTTGCGGGAAGGTTATGAGCGATTGTCGGCCGCAGGGATTAATGGTTTGCACTATTTGCCGGGCGCGCATTTGTTGGGGGCGGACGGCGACGACACGGTCGATAGTTCGCACCCGACCGACTTGGGTTTCTTTCGCCAAGCCAATGCGTTTGAGGAAGTGCTGCGGCCGTTGTTGTTAGAAAAACAGTAGCCGCGGCGTATCAATAGTCCTGACCTATTAATTGGGCTGGGTGCCACTGGCTTTGCCAGTGTGATGCAAACAGCACACGCACCTTAAATTGCACTGGCAGAGTGGCACCCCAAACAGGACGATTAGATACAGAATGGAGCGTGCGATAATTTTGGCGATGGGGCAGTTACGACGTGGCGGGCTTCAGGCCGTTCTCGAGGTGTTCGACGGATTCTGGGTTGATGTCTCCACCGTAACGAACGTCGGCATAGCGGCGGTACCACAGGGCGGCGGACTCTAGGTTCTGGTTGGTGGCGTTGCGTGCGACGCGGTCGGAGAATTGGTGTAACGTTTCACCCGCGCTGCGTTGCAGTTTGTGTTTGCGCATGCGGGCGTCCATCTTTTTGAGCAACTGTTGGAGTTTATCGACGCGCGGATCAGGGATTTCCCGACGGCGACTGGTCGGGGGTCGTCGGCGACGGCTGCGATATAAGACATAGACAAACAGACAAAGCAAGGTCACCAGAAACGCCCGCGATTGAAATAAGGCACGCAGGGCGATGCGGATATAGCCTTGTTGAAGTTGAATTCGCAGCGAGAGAAAACCTTCGCGGAGATAATCAAGAAATTGATTGGCCAGAGGAGCCGGTTTGGTTTCGGGAGTACCGTCTGGGGGCGTGGCTTCGACGATGACCCAGCCTCGTTGATCGTCATAGGCTTCAACCCAGGCATGTGCGTGCCGGTTTCGGGCGACCCAAAATCCGCCCACCACGTTTTTTTCAGAGACCACGAAACCGGTCACATACCGGCAGGGAACCCCTAGGTACCGCAACAAAATAACGGTGCCCGAAGCAAAGTATTCGCAATGCGCGTCTGGTTTTTCCAACAAGAAATAGCTGAGCGGCTCAACACCGGCCGGGATGGTGATGCCCACGTGGTACTTGTAGTTGGTTAAGAAATAAGATTTGACCGCGGCGATTTTTTCTGCTGTCGTCTGATAATACCCGCCGATTTGTTTTGCCAAGATGCCGACCCGCGGATCAAATTGATTGGGGATGCGTGTGAGGCGCTGACGTTCGGACGGCGAGAGCCGGCTCAAAGGATTCTGCAGCGGAGTCGCCACGTGAAAGGGAATGCCCTGCAACAAATCCGGCGAATGGAACACATCGTCGGCATTTCGGGAGACTTGTGAAATGGGAGCCTGCAAGAGGGCCGTGCCCAGCGGCGAAAAGACTGCCGGCGTCTGAGATGCAGCAGGCCACACCTGTATTGCATCCATTCCTCCGATCCTGCTTCGGGGATTAGAAACGACTCATATTCTCCGGGAGGCGTTGAAATGCCCGATGGCAGCAACGTCACGCGCGCCACATCGTTGCGTCCGCGGTTTGCCACCCATGAAGGATTGCGATACTCATCAAAAGCTGCGCCGCGGAAATAACCGGGAGACTGCTCCGTATAGACCCTGAGTGCAATTCGTGTTTCATTATTCGACTTCGTCGCCGCGACGCTTCCCAGATGAGAATTCCCTGAAAAGCCAGCCGTTGTCGGGGGATCGTCTGGAATTAGGTAGCGCGCTATCAGGTCATCAAATTCGCGTTCGTGCTGCCGCAATGCCGCCGACGCTGCCCATCCCCCACCGGTGCCGCCAGTCCCAATGTCAATAACATCAAGACCGCTCGACTCCACCGACGCGTGCCGGGTTGCTGGGCGCAGCGACGACTTGCGGAAACGAACAGTGTTGCTAACGCCAGAAATACGAGAACCGCAGCTTGAAAATACGGCATCTGCCTGTAGTCGGGCTGGACATCTCCGAGAAATACCAACGTAGCGATTCCCCAGGCAGGCATGCTCAACGGCAGTCGATCCTCTTCACGGCGAATATAGAACTGCGCCGTTTGCACCACGATAAAAAACTGTGCGATCGCATATGCCAGCGGAGTTCGAATGAACGATTGCGAAGGAGTGAAGTCGTGCGGCGCGATAAAATTCTTGGCGACAAATGACAAGAACAACCCCACGGTAATCCAAAACCCCAGCCGGCGTGCTGATGGAGACCTGCTGCTTCACGAATAGCCCGGAAAATGCAACCAAGGCAATGCAGACCGGGAACACGTCCGTCTTAGAAAAATAGCCCAGCACGGTCACTTGGACCGCGATGCTCAGAAATCCTAATAGGCGCTGGACGCTCACAGTATTTCCAAGCCTCCCTTTTGGATTTGCTCCACGGAGTATTGCGAAACGTCCCCTTCCGCAGCATGCAAAGGAACGGTGGTTTCGCCATCGCGGGCGATGATGACCTTGAGGCTGCTTCCCGCTTCGACAATTTGGCGGGCCAACTGCTGTCGCGACTCGTCCCAATCAAGGAACACGCAAATCGGCGGAAATGTTTCCTAGTTCCTCCGACACAGCGGGGGAGATTGTATCGAATGGATTATTGCGACAAGCATCGACGCAAGCCAGGATTTGCAGCACGTTGTCAAAGTGCGCCGTATGACGCCCGGCGCGAAACACGTATAGTTCCGGCCCCGCTGCGAAAATATCGATAATGTATTCTCCGTGCGACAATGCGCCGGTAACGGAGGCGGCCAGACTCACAGCGGCTTCGAGTTGTAAAAATCTCCTTCGCGCGCGTCGGCTTCGTGCCCGGCGGGAGGTAAGTATCGAGGATCGGCGTAATGCGACAGTAATATTCTTCGTGGAATTCGCGAACAACCGGTTTGCCCAAGCGTGCCCAGGAGCGAAAATCGAGTCGCCGAATCGGTTCTCCCGAAACGTATTCGCGATTGCCAATGTATTCAGGGGATTCGCCGATGTTGGATGTCAGCGCGATACCGCCGGGTTGATAACGATGGCCCACCGGAACATCGATCCCGACCACCGGGTGATAGCTGGGGAGGACTAACAAGGAGGAGAGTGGTTTGCGTGCTTTGCCGCTACGAAAAATCCCAAAAGGGAAAGAGCGTGTAAGCTCGGATATCGGGTAATTCGTAAAACCCGCGGCGATAAGCGTGCAAGGTGACCGGCAACGTGGCGGTCCCTTTGCTGGGCAGCGTGGAAAGGGGAATATCGCGCTGGGATTGACGCAGGGACTGCGGCAAATGAAAGACTCCCAGTGCGATGTCAAAAATCGGCCAGCGGGAACGATTGGTTACTTGGAACTGACCGGTGACGTCGTTTCCGGCAGTCGTTTTTTCAGGAAACCGGCCTTCGATCGTCACGCGGGGGCTCATGATGATGCCGCCAATCCACGCGACAACCAACAGGCCGGCGAGGCCGCAAAAGACTTGGTAGATCGGGACCATGACCGAGATCGACCCCATGCCGGCGAGCACCGAAACATACAGTAAGTACCGCGCGGATTGCGTGATCTTAAATCGCCAAGCATCAAACACCCACGCCGGCACGATCAATGGGTCTTTCATGTGGGAACTCGCACATGTTTGAGGATCTCGGCAACGATTGCTTTTTTGTTATCACTGCCGTATTTGGCTTTGGAGG